>PMOS01000011.1 GCA_003161435.1 Vulcanimicrobiota bacterium | reverse complement strand
ACCACTCCGCGGGACACGATCCGTCTAAGCGACTCTTCCGTGAACCTTTGACTCTTTCTAAACCTCGGTCGCACGTAGCTTTCCCGTATTGACAAAGTGGGCTAAGACCGCGCGCCTCGCGTCAATCAAGGACAGAGGTCGAAGGTCCATCTCGAGAATCCGAGATCACGTGCTTGAAACAAGACCTCAGATGCCTTCGCGCATAACGTAGCGGACCTCGCGCAGCGCGCCGATCGTGGCGGTTGGATCACCAGCGAAGGCGACGAGGTCGACGCGGGCGCCTTTCCGGATGATTCCGAGGTCGTGGAAGCGCAGCACCCGCATCGCCATCGAGGTCGCGGCGCACAGGGCTTTGATCGAACTAAGGCCGTGTTCGACGAGCAACTCGAGCTCGCGCGCGTTTCCGCCGTGCGGGAAAGACGCCGATGTCCGACTCCGACGCCGAGCTGCTTTCACGCTTCAATTGTCGCCGGCGCGGACGGCGCGGTGTGGTTCGCGGAGAATATTGGAAGCCAGATCGGGCGTGCGACGACGGCCGGCGCATTCGCCGAGTATGCCGCGCCGGCGAGGAGTTATCCCGACGCCATCGCGAACGGCCCCGACGGCGCGCTTTGGTTCGTCGGGCGTCATCTCATCGGACACGCCACGACGGCAGCTTCCGTCATCGCCTTCGGCGCTCCCGACGCGAGGACCAATGCGTCGGGAGCGATTGTCGCCGGCCCCGACGGCACCCTTTCGTTCACCGAGCGCAGCGCCGGCAAGATCGCCCGTATCGTCTCGCCCTAATCAGGCCGCCGATCAAGCGCCTACGGACGAGTCGAGACTTGACGGAGGTCTCGTCGCAATGGAGCCCATCTGTCGCCGCTCCCGGAAGACGGCTCGCGACTCTGGGAACCTCACTCTGTCAGAAGGCAATGCAGCGATCGATCAATATCAACTACCACGTTGTAGTAATAATACTCCCCCTGGCCGATGTAGTCTTTCAGAACTACTAGCAACTCCGCAGCATTGAGGAGTTTCGTAAGAAACTGAGCCGCAAGTATTCTTACTGACGCGGTCTCACTCCTTAAAAGTTCGACTGCTATCGATTTTAGGGATTCGTCGCCGAGTTCGCTCATCTTTGAGAGGGCAATCTCCACCAGTGCGGAGTCACTTGATCGAACGAACGCTCGAATCACAGCCGCGGAGTCGCCGCTAAGACGCAACGCCGCATTGGCCGCAGCGCCTTTAGCCTCGCCGTAGGCCTCTTCAGCTATTCGTATAAGAGACGGGACGTCAGATGCATCACCAACGCGCGCGAGTGCCCGAATTGCAGCGGCTCTCGTACGGGTCGACTCCGGAAGCGACCGTACGAAAGGTGCATCTCGCGCATCCCCGTTCCGCTCGATTCCGGCCAGAGCTGCTGCAGCAAACCCTTGACCGATGAATCCCTCCAGGTCGCTCAATTGAGTTGTGACTTCGCGAATCGCCTCCTCACGAGCTTCGGACTCGGGGATGCGTCGTTGCTCCGTAATATTCGGAATGAAGCGCCGAGCTAGGCGCTCGATCGACTCATTGCGAAAGTTGACGAATTGATCCGCGGTATCGCTTCGCACTTGCCCCGCGAAAGCGCCCCAATGATCTGTCGCAAGCACTCGATAGGCATATCGGCCCTCCACAGGGTACCAATCAATGCGTCGAACCAGCTGCTCATACGCAAGGGGTCGAAGTCGTTCGACGGCTAGAGATTCGTGCGCATCGTATGAGAGATTGTCAGGCAATTCCGGAGGATCGGTGCCGGCAAGATTAGCTGTACGTAACCTGTCGCGATATTCGAGGATCCGTATGGCTTCTGACGTATCGTCCTGCGCTGCCGTTCGAATGTCCCCGAAGAGGTGTCGACGTTCCAGCTCCGTTGCAATTGCGTCGCGAAGGGTCTGATGACGAGATGAAAACGCCGCGATCAAGACCGCGTCATCGACAATTTGGAGCCGCGCGGACATTTCATTAACCAATCGATGGCTCGGCGGTTGAGGCGAGACCGCGGCTTCTGCAAGCACTGAGTCAGGTGCTGCTTCGCTACGAGCGACTAGTAGAAGCGACGCGATTCGGTCTCCGTCGGCGGTCGAGGGCTGCATGCCCTCAATGAGCTTGCGATCCTCCGTCGTTACGATCGCGTCGAGGTATGTCCAGAAGGCGTTTCTGACCTCAAGTGGCTGCGCTTCTGCTGCCTCTCGACTAAATAGGTGATGGGTCCATTTATCGGAGCGTGTGCGTGTCCTAGTCAAGAAGTCGAATACACCTCTGCGGACCTCGGGTTCGCGATCCGTGAGGGCAAACGAGACTAAGATGTCAATCTGAGAGGCCGCATCCTGGGGAAACCAATACCAACCAGGCTTAACGCTCGACCGGTCGGCCAAGACGGTGCGCTGTAGCAATGTGCTTTCAATGTCTAGGGGTTCAAAATCGTTGCGGCAGCGATAGAGAGTGTTGATCTCGTGCGTATTCACGAGACCTGATGATGTTTCCGATCGTGCGAGCAACGAAAGGCCTACGAGATACAGTCGGACCGCGTTGAATCCGCGATCGCGCCTCGCATATTCTTCGGGATCGCCACCCTTTGCAAGCGTCTCCAACGTGTGGGCGAGCGGTCGCAATGAGGCTGCGACATCAGAGTTGGATCCGACTGCCATAGGTTTGAGATGTGCGTTGCTGATGAGTTGCAAGCCCTCGCCCGCGGGTTCGGTCGCCGTATTTCTACCTAGGCGCGCGAGGTGCTGGGAAAGTAGTGTCCGGAGAAGTCTGGTCCAATCGGCAGTGGTCTTGAACTCCTTGAACAAGACTTGCTTTTCATCTTCACACTTCGCTCTGAAGAGGAGGACTCGGTTAAGCTGGTCGCCGGGGTCCTGACGCTGCGCAGCCTCGATCTCTTTGAAGAAGAGCCAGAGATCCGGCTTATTTACTCGGTTGTTGAGATCTCGAGCGAGGTAATATTCTTCCTCAAAGCCAGATGAGAACTGCGGATTCCCTGTAGGCTGTCCCCACCGACGCCAAAGTAAGCCAATAAACAGATCGGATTGGAGCAAATCGTTATTAATGACTTCTTGAGGACGCCGGGCCGCTGGGGGCGTATCCTCCCATCCGAGGAGCTCCAGCGTGACGTTGAGTTCACGCGCAAGCGTTGCTAGCTCATCCAACACGTCCGCCGTAGCGCTGCGTTCGTCACCGAGGTCGCTGGGAGACGCGAGAAAGACCCTTAAGACTCGCCGGTAAGTCATTCGCGCCAGTGCGTCAAAGCGCTCGTGATGTCACCGCGTAAACGCCCCCGGCCTTCGGCGCGACAGTGTCAAGCGCTAGGTCCACCATGTTGCAGGGCTTCGCTGACGGCCGCTAAGCGACCTGGGTGCGCCGATTCTAACGATGCGCGCTTATCGGCTGGGGATCGCCGGTCTCCTGCGAAGAGTCTTCGAAGGAACACCCACTAAGATACATCTCATTTAGTTGCACCTCGCCCTCATCTTGCGAAGTCCCGGATGATGTGGCAACGGGAAGAATCAATGCCGCAACTGAGCGCCGCGGCGCGAATATCATCTTCTGGGGCGCTCACAAGGTTCAAGCTTACTGCCGTTTTCGTGATCGTCTCGATTCGATTATGGGACGATAAGCTCAGCAGTCGCGGGTCCTCTCGCCAGCTCGAATCACGAGCCGCGTCGCATTTATGGCGCTGATATCTGTCGTTGGATCGCCCTCTACTACAACGAGATCGGCACGGGCTTCTGCGCGGATGACTCCAAGATCGTCGCACCGTAACACGCGGGCTGCCGTCGAGGTCGCGGCGCACAGGGCTTCGATCGGGCTAAGGCCGTGTTCGACGAGGAGCTCGAGCTCGCGGGCGTTTTCGCCGTGGGGGAAGACGCCGATGTCGCTGCCGTTGGCGATCGTGACGCCGCTCGCGCGCGCCGCGGCGAAGGCATCGCGCTTGGCGACGACCAGCGGGTGGTCTTTGGATTGGTTGCGGATGCGTTCGAGCGCCTCATACGCGGCGAGCGTTGGAACGTACACGACCCCGCGCTCGGCCATCAAGTCGAAGACCTCGCGCGTCCCGGCGTTGCCGTGCTCGATCGTGGCGACGCCGGCGAGCGCGGCGCGGCGCATCCCCACGTCGGTCGTCGCGTGCGCGGCCACCGGGACGCCGGCGTCGGACGCGACGCGTACGATCAGCGCGAGTTCGTCAGCGGAGAACGTCGGGCGCGCGTCGTTCGCCGGGCCGAAGCGGTAGTCGGCGTACACCTTGATCCAGTCGGCGCCGCGCGCGATCTGCATCCGCGTGACCCGCAAGATCGACTCGGGACCGTCGACCTCCTCGGCGCCTTGCGGGACGCAGCAGCCGGAGTGAAAATCCATCGGCCCATACGTGCCGCGTGCCACGATCGCGCGCGTGACGCACACGAGCCGCGGACCCGGTATCACGCCCTCCTCGATCGCGCGGCGCAGCCCGACATCGGCTTCGCCGGCGCCTTCGGTTCCGAGGTCGCGCACGGTGGTGAAGCCGGCCTCGAGCGTTCGCTTGGCGGCGACGACGGCGCGTGCAACGCGCAGCGACTCGGGATCGCGCAACACTTGATCGACCCACGCCCGCTCCTCGTATGGGTGCAGCAACAGGTGCGTGTGGAGATCGATCAGCCCCGGCAGCAGGGTCGCGCCCGGCAGCTCGATCGTGCGCGCGCCGTCGGGGGCCGCGAGATTCGGGCCCGCCGCGGCGATGCGCTCGCCGTCGACGAGAACCGCCCAGCCGTCGTGACGCTGCGCGCCGTCGAACACGGCCGCCGGCCGCAGGAGTATGCTGCTCACCGCGTCCATTTTCCGGCCCCGGGCGTCGGCACCCGCGGCCGGTAGGGCGAAACGGCCGACCGGAGAACCCCGGAGCCCGTGTCCGACGCACAGACAACCGCCATCGACCGAGCCCGCGAACGCCTGACCGCGCTCAAGGTGCGGCTTTGACGATGCAGGCAAACGCCGTAGCATAGCCGAGCTCGAAGCGCGCTCGAACGCCGACGATTTCTGGAGCGATCCCGACAACGCGCGCCAGGTGATGAAGCGCATCGCCGACCTGCGCGCGGACCTCGATGCGGTCGACGCCGTCGACGCCGCGCTGAACGACGCCGCCGAGATCATTGACGTCCTCGGCGACGAGGAGGGCGCCGAGGCCGAGGCCGACACGATGATCGCGCGCGCGACCAAGGCGCTCGACGAGCTCGAGATGGCGGCGAACTTCGACCGCCCGTACGACTCGCACGGCGCGATCGTGACGATTCGTGCCGGGGCGGGAGGAACCGACGCCGCCGACTGGACGCAGATGCTCGGTCGCATGTACCTGCGCTGGGCCGAGAACCACGGCTACGAGACGCACGTGGTCGAAGAGGCGCCCGGCGACGAAGCCGGGCTGCGTTCGATCACCTTCATCGTGCGCGGCAAGAACGCGTACGGGATGCTCGAGAGCGAACGCGGCGTCCATCGCCTCGTGCGCATCTCGCCGTTCGACAACCAAGGGCGCCGCCAGACTTCGTTCGCCGAGGTCGACGTCGTGCCGGAGATGGAAGAAGGCGAGACCGGCGACGTCGAGCTCAAGCCCGAAGACCTCAAGTTCGAGACGTTCAAGGCCAGCGGCGCCGGCGGTCAGTACGTCAACAAGACGGAATCCGCGATTCGCGTCTACCATCTGCCGACCGGGCTGGTCGTCGCGTCACAGCAGGAGCGCTCGCAGATGCAGAACCGCGACGTCGCGTTGAACATCTTGCGGGCGAAGCTCGTGCAGCGCGCGCGCGAGGAACAAGAAGCCAAGCTCACCGAGCTGCGCGGCGAACGGATGGCCAACGAGTGGGGGTCGCAGATTCGCAACTACGTGCTGCACCCCTACCAGCTGGTGAAGGACGTGCGGACCAACGTCGAGACGGGCAGCGCGCAAGCGGTTCTCGAGGGTGACCTCGACGGGTTCATCTGGCCGTACTTGCAGAACCGCAACACGTTCTCGCCGGCGCGCGGGGGCGACGCCGCATGATCGCGCGGGTTGCGGAGGCATGAGCCGGGTCGACGTCGTCGTGGTCTGTTGGAACGACCGCGCGAAGATCGCGACGGCGCTCGACTCCGTCTTCGCGCTGAGCGAAGTCCGCGACGATCCGAGCTTCGCAAACGTGGTGGTTTCCGACAACGGTTCGAGCGACGGCTCGCGCGAGTTCATCGGCGAACGCTACGACGGTCGCGTCACGATCGTGGAGAACGGCGCGAACCTGGGCTTCGCGGCCGCGTGCAATCGCGCATTCGCCGCGACCTCGTCGGAGTACGTGTTCTTGCTCAACCCGGACGCCGAGCTCAAGGACGGTGCTCTGCGCGAGGTCGTGGCGTTCATGGATGCGCACGCGCGGTGCGGGATCGCGGGTTCGCGCATCTACAACTACGACGGCAGCGTACAGCAGTCGGTCGGCGAGTTCGATACCTGGGCCGGCGCATTCTTGCGCTCGAGCGCGTGGGGTGAGTGGCCGCTGCTGCGCCGCTATGCAAACGGCGCGGGTTTGCGCGACTTCGATCCGGATCGGCCTGGGCGCGTCGACCTGGCGATCGGCGCGGCGCTCGCGATCCGGCGCGCGATGATCGACGCGATCGGTCCGTTCGACGAGCGGTTCTTTCTCTACCATGAAGAGGTCGACTACGCGAAGCGGGCCGCCGGTGCCGGCTGGGAGACGTGGTTCGTGCCGGCGAGCGAGGCCGTGCACGAAGGCATGGGCAGCGCTCGCGGCCAGTACAACGTCGAGAAGCGCAAGCAGACATCGCGTCGCAAGTACTGGATGAAGCATCACGGCCGCGCATGGTACTACAGCTTGGTCGGTGCGCTGGCCGGGCGCTACGCGCTCTACCTGGGGATCGTCGCCGGCGCGATCGTCCTGGGTCGCCGGTTCCTGCGCTGAGAAGATGGCCCTTGCACCGGAGGTCGTCACCACGTTCGATCGCGTCGAAGGGTACCGCGTGCTGCGATCGTTCGGCTACGTGTACGGTCAGGCGAGCCGCCCGCGCAACGTCCTCAAGCAGACGTTTCGGAGCATCGGTGCGCTGATCGGGCTGGCGCCGGTCGAGTACCTGACCGACGCCGAGCGCGCGCGTACCGAGTCGCTCGAAGCGCTGTTGCGCAAGGCCGAGGCGATGGGTGCGAACGGCGTGATGGGCCTGCAGTTCCAAGCCTCCGAAGGTCCCGACGGCGCCACCCGAGTGCTCGCCTTCGGGGAAGCGGTGTTGCTCGAGCCCGCTCCGGCCGACCCGGGTTCGCCGCTTCGACCGGCGCAGGGCGGGCTATGAGCCTGCAGCAGCGCGTCCAGCGCCAGCGCGAGCTCGACGATGCCACGGCGATCGTCGAGCGCTGCCGCAAGTGCGGGATCGGCTCGACGCGCCGGAACAGCGTCTACGGCGAAGGCGATCCGTGCGCGACCCTGATGGTCGTCGGCGAAGGTCCCGGCGAAACCGAGGACAAGCTGGGCCGGCCGTTCGTCGGGCGGGCCGGCGAGTTGCTCGATCGCATGCTCCTCGCCATCGGCCTGCCGCGCGAGGACGTATTCATCTGTAACACGGTGAAATGTCGCCCGACGCTCGACCTCGGGAACCGGCTGGCAAACCGGCCGCCGACCCCCGACGAGATGAGCAACTGCCGGCCGTATCTCGACCAGCAGATCGAGATCATCCGGCCGCGCGTGATCCTGGCGCTCGGCGCACCGGCCGCCAAATCGTTCATGGGCGAACGGTTCGCGATCTCCAAGCAGCGCGGCCAGTGGTTCGACGGCCCCGGCGGGACGCCGATCATGGCGACCTTTCATCCCGCCTACATCCTACGCATGACCGGCGGCGCGATGGCCGAGGTGAAGAAGCTGGTCTGGAACGACCTCAAGGCGGTTCGCACGCGCATCGACGAACCGCCGCAGCCCGAACCGGCGCCGCAGCAGCACTCGCTGTTCGAGTGAGGCCCTGCTGCCTTAGCGGTCTTTGGGCCGGGCATGACGTGGTAGAATAGCGCGTCATGTCCGGCGCCAGAGAGGTTTGGATCGACGAGAAAGCGCGCTGCGCCGGCTACGAGAGCGGCGAGGCGCTGGCGTCTGCCCATCAGCTCAAGCCCTATCGCATCGAGCAGCTGTATCGCGCCGCGACCCGGGAGCTGGTCGACGATCTCGACGGCGTCACGACGCTGCCCAAGGAATTGCGCAGCGCGCTGGCCGCCGAAAAATTCAGGTTCGATTCCGTCGACCCGGTCGTGATCCAGCGCTCGAACGACGGGCAGACGACGAAGGGGCTGTTCCGGCTGCACGACGGCAACGAGGTCGAGGCCGTGCTCATGGAGCACCACGGCGGCCGCAACACGGTCTGCATCTCGTCGCAGGCCGGTTGCGCGTACGCGTGCACGTTCTGCTCGACCGGCCAAGCCGGGTTCACGCGAAACCTGAGCGCGGTCGAGATCTTCGACCAAGCGCGCTACTTCGCCAAACAGCTCGCGCGCGACGGGCGCAAGATCACCAACGTCGTGTACATGGGGATGGGCGAACCGCTGGCCAACATGGACAACGTGATGGCGTCGGTCGCCCTGTTGAACGACCCGCACGGGTTCGGTCTGGGGCATCGTCACATTACGATCTCGACCGTCGGCCTGGTCGACAAGATCGACCTGTTCGCGCAAGCGCAGACGCAAGTGAACCTGGCGATCTCGCTGCACGCGCCGACCGACGCGACGCGTTCGAAAATCATGCCGGTCAATCGCAAATGGTCGACCGCCGACCTCATGGCCGCCGTCGAGCGCTACATCCGCAAGACGAACCGCAAGGTCTTCTTCGAGTACGTCATGCTGGCCGGCGTGAACGACAGCGACGAGCACGCCCGCGATCTCGCGCGCCTCATGAAGGGCCCGCTCTATCACGTCAACGTGATCCCCTACAACAGCACGCCCGACGCCGCGCTGCGCGGCAGCGACGAGCAACGCATCTGGGCCTTCGCGAAGATCCTCGAGCAGCACGGCGTCGCCGTGACGGTGCGCACGCCGATGGGCCGCGACATTGCCGCCGCCTGCGGCCAGCTTCGAGCACAAGTCGAACGGAACTCGATAGCCGCGAAGCACGCGGCTGCGGCGGCTACGCGCGCATCCTAGCCCCAGGCCCCACGTCCGGCAAGTTCTTCTTCTACTGGAGCTCGTCCCAAGTCGCCACTGGCAGTCCTTCGCCGAGAGTGCTATAATCCGAGGCTAAAGGAGCCGCGACGCCGGATTACTGACCGGAAGCGTTGACGCTTGTCGCGGGTGTATGACATTGCCTAAGAATGTTCCCGGACCCGACCAGGGTCGGGTCAAGTTCCGCGTCATTGAGTTTGAACTCGAGGGCGCCAATCCCACCCTCATCGAGGGCATCAAGAACCTCGCCGCTGCGATTGGCCGGGGCAACGGTGCGCAGCCGATGAAGGTCGTGCGAGCCGCTGCCAACGGCAATGGAGCGGCCGCGCTGGGCGCTAGGGTTGAGATCGAGGATGATGTCGATGTTGACGACAACACCGAAACCATCGAGCATGAAGCGCCCCCTGCGCCTCGCCGGGCGGCTGCGCCTCGAAAGCAGCGCCCGCTGAAGCCCGTAGCCGGCATCGATTGGAACAGTCCCGCACCCTCGATTAAGGATTTTATTAGCGGCCTCGATCTCGATAGCAATATGCGGAAGTACACGGCGATTGCTTATTGGTCTCAAAGAGTATCGCAGCACGCCTGCGATCACGGTCGATCACGTCTTCAGCGCGTACAAGGCACTGGGATGGACGGACTTTCCGAAATTCGCTGTTGGCCCGCTTCAAGATTTGAAGCACCAGCAAAAGTATAAGTGGATGGCCGGTGGAGCAAAGGGTGGCGAGTACGCGATTAACGGATATGGCGAGCAAGAAGTGCTCAAGTGGCATAAGAAAGCGTGACGCCAGAAGAATTGATACAGCAGATTCCCGACTTTCACAAGTGGAGCTTTGCCGACAAGGTTCGCCTTTTCGGCTGGTATATACAAACAAATAAGGGCATGTCGCACTTTCAGCCGGCCGATATCCGCGGATGCTTCACTGAGCTAGGGCTGGAGCAGCCGTCTAATCTGCCGCGGTCATGTCAAGCCCTAACCGAAACGAAGCCTCCGCAATTCTTGAAGTCGACAAAGGGCTATTCCCTCGAACGTCGGGCAAAGGAAAAACTCGACGGCGAGTATGGCGAGCGTGAAGCCACAATCGCCGTTCATAAGATGCTCTCTGAATTACCCGGCAAGGTGCCCGGCATTGAGGAGCGCGACTTTTTGAATGAGGCGTTGACGTGCTTCAGGCATAAGGCGTTTCGCGCTGCTATCGTGATGGCTTGGAATCTCGCCTACGATCACTTCATTCGATGGATCTACAACGACGCGGCCCGCTTAGCATCGTTCAATAATCAGTTACCTCGGAGCTACAAGAAAGCAGACATCGGCGTTATCAATCTGATTGATGACTTCTCGTTTTTAAAGGAGCATCAAGTCTTAACGGTCGCAAAGAGCGCGAATCTCATTAGTCCCAGCTTACACAAGGTCATGCAAGAAAAGCTGGACCGGCGCAACGCCGTCGCGCATCCGTCGAACATTGTCGTGCATCAGGTTACCGCCGAAGACTGCATCAAGGACCTCGTTGAGAACGTGGTCCTAAAGTTGACCTAAACACGCGTCCCGTACGCGTCCGGTGCTCGCGCTCATGCTGGGGCCCGCGGCGCGCGGCGCCGCCCGATATGACGAGTTTGCGTCTGCGAAGCGACGCGCGTGCGACAGGGCCGCGACGTAGATTATATCGAGGGCCAAGGCCGATTTCTTGGGCGGTACCAGCTGGAATACAATGCTGGGCCCGAGCTGATGGCAAGGGCTCGCGCAATCATGTGCGCCGAATGTCGGGCAGATGGTGAAAGAAGTACGTCGCCTCGAAGCGCCGAGCGACTTGACGGAGATTGCCAAATTATGGTACTTTGCCTGTATTGGGCAATTCAATCTACTGGGGCAAATATCGCCTCGACGTTGAGGAGCAGATCGCTCGCTTGCTCCCCCGCAGCTGGAATACCGTATTGCGTGACGTTGCGGGGCGGCCAGGCGTCGATGCGACCCTAAAACTGTCCGCACCTGACGGCACTTCGAGCACCGTTCTGATCGAGTTCAAGACAGAACTTTCGCCGGCAACCGCCGAGTCAGCCTGGCGGGCACTGCGTACGACGGGGAGCCCCGGCCTGCTCATCGCGCCGCGAATTTCTGACCGAACCCAGAAATTTCTGCGCGACCGCGAAATTGGGTACCTGGATCTAACGGGCAACGCGTTCTGGCGGCTCGATTCTCCAGCTCTCTTCATTTCGCTCAGCACCGACGACGCCCCGGCACAACCACCCCGCGGACGCCGACTGGGCGGTAAGAAGGCCGGTCGGCTAATCCGGTACTTGTGCGAAATGAAACCGCCATTTGGTGTTGGGGAACTCGCGACCACCCTTGCGATCGATGCAGGGAACGTATCTCGCTATCTGGCTCTCCTAAGTAAAGATGGACTAATTGAACGAGGGGCGCGAGGCGCAGTTATTTCCGTTGACTGGGAGGGCGTGCTGCGACGTTGGAGCGACGACTATAGGCACCCGACTGCGCGAAGGTACCAAGACCCTCGAGGACAGGATCACTTCCTGCGTAAGCTGCGAGTGACGACCGATCACTACGTCCTCTCCGGAGTTGCCGCGGCAATGCGTTACGCGCCCTACACGGTCGACGCGATGGCGCTCTGCTACTGTGACGATGTCGTTGCCTTTGCCGCAAGGTTCGGCTTGCAGCGAAGTGAGGGTGGCGCAAACGTCTCGCTTGCACTTCCATTCGACGAGGTCGTTTACGCGCGCACGCAGATTCGGGACGGACTCCTCGTTGCGGCACCCGCTCAGGTGGCCATCGATCTCTTGGTCGGCCGCGGGCGCGAATTGTCGCAAGCCGAGGAGCTCATCCGATGGATGAAGGTAAGAGAACGTGATTGGCGATCGTAATGGCTACGTCCTCGCACGGGAGAATTTGATTCAGGTATTAACCACCCTGGGCAGCTATCGGCGCGATGCAGTAGTCGTCGTCGGCGCCCAGGCCGTTTACCTGCGAAGTCGCGAGGTCACCGAGGGTCCCTTTCAGCCGTTTACTCTTGACTCGGACCTCGCGATCGATCCTCGAATCTTGGAAACGGTCCCGCCGATCCGTCAGACGCTGGCCGACGCCGGCTATCAACACCGCCGCGGTGATCCAGGACTCTACTGGGCGCCCGGAAGTAGCGATGATCAGCCATTCGACGGTGCGCAGGTCGATATTTTAGTGCCCGAGGAATTCGCCGCCGGAAGTGGTAGGCGCGATGCAGGGATTCCGGGCGACAACATGCGCGCGGCGAGGCGCGTAGCGGGACTTGAAGCGGCTCTATACGACAAAGACCTGATGGCTATAGCGCAAGTCGACGCAACGCAGGGTCTCCTTGAGGCATTCGTTGCCGGGCCAGCTGCTCTGATCGTCGCGAAGGCACAGAAGATAGCGGATCGCGGCGACGATCGACTCAAAGCAAAGGATGCAAGTGATGTCTTTCTTCTACTACAATCGTATGAAGGCGAAGAGCTCGAAAGTCGATTCGCCGCATTATCGTCGAACGGTGAAATTCAGCAGCCGCTTAGTCGCAGCATTGCGGCAGTGCGTGACGTGTTCACCGCGGGTTCGCGCGGGCGCGAGTTATTCGCTGCGGCACTTGGAGATGACCCGCGTCGAGCCGAGTTTCTCGAGGCTTACCGGGCTCTGACGCGAGAATTAGCCGCGGCAATTTCCATGTTTCCAGAACCGTGATGAAGGGGTCCGAGCCGACCCGACGGCGGTTGCATCATCTCGTTCGCGCCGGCCATGGTCCAGGGTTTGAGCATCTGGGCGTTCGCGAAGATCCTCGAAGAGCACGGCGTCGCGGTGACCATGGGACCGCGATGGGTCGCGACATTGCGGCCGCCTGCGGCCAGCTCCGCGCCGAGACGCAGCCGAAGGCATCGGTTGCGCAGCGGACGGCGACCGTACGCCGATAGGCGATATCGTCGCGCTCGGGCGAGGGCCGTGTGCCGGCGCACCCGATCATGTTCGCCGAATTCTGGCAGATGGTGAAGTACGACCCGGTCCATCACATCGCGTTGGCGAGCGCCACCACCGATCAGTGCAGCTCGGCGCTCTTCGTGCCTCGAAGCCGTTCACCGTGCCGACTGCCGACCTGTCGCAGTACCGCACCGGTTTCGTCTCCGCATCGGTAGCACCGTCGCCGACGTCGTTGCAGCCTACGGCAAGGCGGCGACGGCGGCGTGCGCACGACGCTGCGTGCTCGGGTACAAGGCGACCACGTCCGGGCACGCGGTAACGACGGGTCATCCTTTGGTGCAGTTGCCGGAGCTCGTCACGGTAGCGGTCGACGAGGCCCGCGTCTCGGCGATCAGCATGACCGTCAACCTCGCCGGCCTTTTCTGATCGTCCCTCGACGCAAGGACATTCACGATTACGCCTTGACCTAACTCCAGCGAAGATGAAGGGGAAGAGCCGGCCCGATGCTGTCGCCGTCGTCGTGTTGCGCGGACGGGCCGAGGGTGCGCGCGTACTGCTCGTGCGGCGGTCGTCGGGGGCGTTTGCGGGAGCGTGGACGTTCGTGATGGGCGGGGTCGAAGAGGGCGAGCGCGCGACCGAGACCGTCCGGCGGGAGCTCGTCGAAGAGATCGGTGTGGCGGCAGCGTCGCTCTTCACCGCGGGCGCGCTCGACGCGTTCTACGATCCGGTGCGCGACCGGATCGTGCACGTACCATTCTTCGTGGCCTATCTCGAGCGGGGCGAGATCAAGCTCGAGGACGACGTGCACGACGCGCACCGCTGGGTCACTTTCGCCGAGGCGGCCGAGTTGCTGGAGTTCGACGCGCAGCGCCGCGTGCTGGGCGACATCCACCGGAATTTCGTCGCTCGCGCACCACACGAGTGGCGTTTGATTCGCTGACGTGCAGTGCCATCGCCCGCTGAATGAACGCGCGCCGTTCCTCCCTTGACGAAGCGCGCCTCCGTCGTTAAAGGCAGTCGGGCGATACGCTGAAGGCGGCTGCGGGCCTCTCGTTGGGGCGAACCGCCGTTGTCCGAGCTTCGAGACAAGCGTCGCTCGCGCCGTCGGAGGGGATCTTCTCAAGTTATGCTAGAAGTGATATACTCCGAATGGGACCGGTGAAGGGGCTCATTTGGATAGGGTCCGCGAGACGGGACCTCATTGACGCTCCCGCGTCTGTCCGGAAGACGATGGGTGGTGCTATACGCAGCGGCAGCGAGGAGGAACCTCAGACCTCGCCAGACCGATGCGCGGCGACCTTCGCGACGTTATGGAAGTCCGCGATGACGACGAAGCAGGGACCTATCGCCTCATGTATACGACCAAGGTTGGAGCGTATGTTTTCGTCCTCGATTTCTTCCAGAAGAAGAGCAAGTTGGGACGCGCTACTCCTAAGGATGTACTCGACCGAATCCGCCTTCGACTCAAGAAAGCACGTGAGATACATGCGGAAGAAGAAGCAGCCGGTCGCCGATAGCGTGACCCTGGAGCGCGGCAGCGGAAACGTCTTCGCCGACCTTGGCCTCGAGAACGCAGACGAGCTGCTCGTAAAGGCCGACCTCGCGCACGCCATCAACAGCGAAATCCGTGCTCGAAAGTGGACCCAGGCAGAAGCCGCCGCGCGCACAGGACTGACCCAGTCGGACATCTCCCGGATCGGGCGCATGAAGACGGATGGCTTCTCTCAGGAACGCATGCAGTACGCGCTGCGTCAACTTGGGATGGATGTCGAAATCAGAATTCACCAACGCGAGAACGGCGGTGTCGGAACTGTCAAGGTTCTGAAGTCCGCCTGATCGTGACCGATCGAGCGACTCGCAGGTCGCCGACCGAACCGTCGCGGCTGGTGAGGAGCCGGGGCGCGGCGTGCGGAACCAGTCGCGTTCCGTGAGTACGATCGACGACAAGCCCCGCGTATCGATGGAAGAAATTACCGCGCTTGCCAAGCGACGCGGGTTCATCTTCCAATCCTCCGAGATCTACGGCGGGATCGGCGGCTTCTTCGACTACGGTCCGCTCGGGGCGGTGCTCAAACGCAACGTCAAGGATGCCTGGTGGCGCGAGATGGTCGAGCTGCGCGATGACGTCGTCGCGTTCGACAGCTCGATCATCATGCACCCGCGCACCTGGGAAGCGTCGGGTCACGTCGCGGCGTTTCACGATAAGCTGGTCGACTGCCGCAACTGCAAACACCGGTTTCGCGCCGACCACCTGCCGTCGCTCGACAAGTGCCCCGACTGCGGGATGGCCGGGACGCTGACCGAGCCGCGTAACTTCAACTTGATGATGAAGACGGCGATCGGGCCGATGGAGGACACGTCCTCGCAGGCGTACTTGCGGCCCGAGACGGCTCAGGGCATCTTCGTCAACTTCAAGAACATCTATCAGAGCGCGCGCAAGAAGCCGCCGTTCGGGATCGCGCAGATCGGTAAGTCGTTCCGCAACGAGATCACGCCGGGCAACTTCACTTTTCGCGTGCGCGAGTTCGAGCAGGCCGAGCTGGAGTTCTTCGTCCCGCAGGACGGCGCGGACATGGCGTGGTTCGAGCAGTGGGTCAACGCGCGCAAGAAATGGTACAGCGACTACGGCGTGCGGGAGGACCGGCTTCGCTTCTACACGCTGACCCCCGAAGAACGGCCGTTCTACGCGAAGGCCGGGATCGACGTGGAGTATCTCTTTCCCTGGGGCTGGGGCGAGCTCGAGTCGATCGCGCACCGCGGCACGTACGATCTCGACCGGCACATCGAGTACTCGGGGAAAGACCTGCAGTTCTTCGACGAGGCGTCCAAGCAGAAATACACGCCGATCCTGATCGAGTCGTCGGCGGGGATGGACCGCACGACCCTCACCATGCTGGTCGACGCCTACGACCGCGAGGCCGTCATCGAAGGCGACAAGCAGACGGAGCGTACCGTGCTACGCTTCCATCCGAAGATCGCGCCGGTGCAGGTCGGCGTCTTTCCGTTGGCGCGCAACAAACCCGAGCTGGTCGAACGGGCGCGCACGATCGAGCGCGGGCTGCGACCGCTGTTCCGCACCCAGTACGATGAAGGCAACGTCGGTCAGCTCTACCGCCGTCAGGACGAGATCGGCACGCCGCTGTGCATCATGATCGACTTCGAGACGCTCAACGATGCGGCGGTCACCGTGCGCGACCGCGACACGATGAAACAGGACCGCATCGCGCAGGACGCGCTGGCGACCTACTTGGGAGAACGCCTCTAGGAGGCTGCTACGATGCTATGGCGACGCGGTCGTCGATCGCGGCGATCAGGCGGCGCTGCACGTCGGCGTCGAGGCACAGGAAGGGCAGCCCGCGCGAACGCGTCGCCTCGACCCACTGGGTGAGCTCCCAGCGGTTCCACATCGCGAGGCGGTCCGCTGCATCGCAGCGACGCGCATCGAACGGTTTGCTCAGCTCCCGCGGGAGCTTCACAACGGGCTCCATGCCCCTAGTATCGGCACGACCGCGCCGGACTTTCACGGCCCGGCGGGTTAGCGTATGGTGAAGCCCGCGCGGTGCGAGCGCGGTAGACGGTCACCGACGGTAAACGTGACGGTATCGGCGCGCCCGCCGTCGCGCGCGCGGAGCGTCCAGCGCCCGCGCGCGAGGGCGAGCGTCCAGCGTGCCTCGCCCGCCGCGAGCGCCTTGCCGTTCAAATCCCAGGCCGGTCGGATGGTGCCGCGCGCGACGACGGCGATCCGGGCGCCGGGCGCCGCGACGAACACGTCGCCGTCGTGCGGCTCGACGATACGTAACGCCTCGCCCCGTCGCACCGGCTGGCTCGCCAACCATCCGTCGAAGGTGCGGTCGAGCGGCCGCGGCGGCGCGTTCCAGGCGACGAGATCGCGCGCGTCGAGCCATTCGCCGACGACGCTCGTGCAATCGCGGCCCGGCCGCACGCCGGTCACGGCGCACATCGGCCGGCGCACGTACCCGCGCGGCGGCGCGAACGCCGGCGGCGGCTCACGTTCGGCGAGGTGGCGAATGATCCGGTTCCACAACGGCGCGGCGCCCGTCACGCCGCTCACGCGCTGCATCGGCGCACCGTCGAAGTTGCCGACCCAGGTCGCGACGGTGTAGTCGCGGGTGAAGCCGACCGTCCACGTGTCGCGAAAATCCGACGACGTTCCGGTCTTGACCGCGCTGGGGAACGACGTGCGCAGCAGCGATGCGACGCCGAACGCGCGTGCTCGCGCGTGCGCGTCCGCCAGCATGTCGGTAACGAGCGACCATTCGGAGCCCGCGCCGACCGTCGTCGCAGGTGCGCCGGCGCCGACCGTCGTCCCGGATGCGGCGACGGCGGTTTCGGCGAGGGCGTGGACGTGGACGGGATGGCCGCCGTTCGCGATCGTCGCGTACGCACCGGCCAGCTCCTCGAGCGTCACCTCGCCGTCGCCCAGCGCCAGGCCGAGGCCGTAGTGGCCGGCATCGGCCGTCAAGTGACGAAATCCCAATGCGCGCAATCGCTCCAAGAACGAGGATACGCCCACGTCGCTCAGCACGCGCACCGCCGGAACGTTGAGGGAGTCGGCGAGCGCGATGCGTGCGCGAACCGGGCCGGCGAAGCGCTGGCTGTAGTCCCCCGGGGTGTACGACCGCAGCCCCGGGATCGCGTACGTCGTCGGGACGTCGGCCAGAATCGACGTCGGCCGCACGACGCGGCGTTCGAACGCGAGCTCGTACAGAAACGGCTTGAGCGTCGAGCCGGGCTGGCGCAACGCGACGACGCCGTCGTTCTTTCCGGCACCGGCTCGCGCGAAATAGTCGGCCGAACCGACGTAGGCCAGGATCGCACCGTCGCGGTTGTCGATCACGATCGCCGCGCCGTCGCGCACGTTCCGCTCGTTCAAATCGCCGACGACCTGCTGCGTCGCGTTCTCCGCGAAGGCTTGCAGGTCGCGGTCGAGGGTCGTGCGCACGCGCGTCGCGTCGCGCGGTACGCTCCCCGCGAGCCGGAAGAGCAGGTGGGGTGCCGCTGCGATCCCGCCGCCGCGCGGCAGCACGTCGATGCGTTCGGCCGCCGCATCCGCGGCGTCGGCGGCCGACGCGGCACCGGTCGCGACCATGCGCGCCAGCACCCAGCGGCGGCGTTGCTCGAGCGCCGCGGCATGCGCGTAGGGATCGAGCTGGACGGGATCGTTCGGCAGGGCTGCGAGAAACGCCGCATGCCCGAGATCGAGGTCGGCCGCGGGCGTGCCGAAGTAGGTTCGTGCGCCCGCCTCGACACCGACGAGATCGCTGCCCATCGGCACGCGGTTGACGTAGGCCTCGGCGATCGCGTCTTTGCTCGTCCCGGCTTCGATGCGAAGCGCCATGACCAGCTCCTCGAGCTTGCCGAGCGGTGTTCGGGGGAGATCGAAGCGCAGCCGGGCGAGCTGCATCGTGATCGTCGAGCCACCCGAGACGATGCTGCGCGTGCGCACCAGCTGCCAAGCGGCGCGGGCGAGCGCGACCGGATCGATGCCGTCGTGCTGCGCGAAGCGGGCATCTTCGGCCGCGATGATCGCCGCCAGGAAGCGTGGCGAGACGCGCGCCAGAGGGACGCGAACCGCGTGTTCGGTATCCCGCGCGAGGACGGTTCCGAGCGGCACGCCGGTGCGATCTTCGAACTCGACCGCGTTCGCACCGCCGCCGAAGGCGTGCGGTCCGATCGGCCGACCGGCGATCGCCAAGATCCCCAGACCGGCCGCGACGACGAATGCGGTTATGCGCTGCAAAGAGTGTTCCTCTGCGCGGTGCACGACAGGTAGGACCCCCGCGCGGACGAAGTGCGTTCTCGACGTGCTCACGCGCTCCTATCGAGCTTTCTTCCTCCTCATCTCGGCCGTCGCGCTTTTCACGAACGGCTGCACTCGGCATGCCCCGAGCCCGGCGCGCGAAGAACCTTTGGCGGCGATCTCGCCGCTGCCGTCGCCGTCGCCGCGACCGCCGGTTCTCTCGGTCGCGCCGGTCGGCACCGTCGACACGCAGGCGCAGATCCGCATCGTGTTCAGCGACGACCTGATCCCGCTCGAACGGCTCGAATCACCCGATGAGACGGCGATCCTGGCCCATTTCTCGATCGTCCCAGCGCTGCCGGGTCAATTCCATTTCCTGACGCCGCGCATGATCGGCTTCGAAGCCGACCGCGCGTGGCCGGTCGCGACGCGCGTGCGCGTCACGATCGCCAAGGGACTGCGCGATCTGCACGGCCACAGCCTCGACGACGATCTGGCGTGGACGTTCCAGACCGGTGCGATCGCGCTGGATCAGCTTCCGGGGAAGCCCGGCGACACCGAGCCGCGCGACCTCCGTCCGAAGATCACGTTCACCTCGAACGTCGCGCTCGACCGCGCGTCGCTCCAAGCGCACGCGCGGCTGCGCGTACCCGGCCCGGTCCCCAGCGAGATGCCGCTGGTCGTCCCGCCCGACACCGCGACACCCTCCCCCGGCGCGACCGCCGCGCCGGACACCGAGTACGATCCCTCGGCGAACGTCTGGAATTACGTACTCGTTCCCGCCGGCGAACTCGCCCGCGGGACGCAGTACGACGTCGACATCGCACCCGGGGTGATGCCGCGCGACGGCAACCTTGCCAGCGACCAATACTTCGCGGGCTCGTTCAAGACGTATGACGCACTGCGTTTCCAGCGCGTCGACCTATCGCACGCGCAGCGCTTCGCGAGCGGCGACCCGATGCTCGCGTTCACCACGCCGATCGACCCGAAGTCGCTGGGTTCGCTCACGCTCTCGCCGGCGCCGCCACCGGGGTCGACCGCGTTCGCCGCCGTCGACAACGAGGTGTCGGTCAACACCGCGCTGCTCGCGCCGGACACCGCGTACACGGTCGCCATCGGACCCGATCTGCGCGACACGTTCGGTCAGCGCCTCGCGACCGCGCAGCACGCGACGTTTCGCACCGGGGACCTCTCGCCCGACGTGTGGGCGCCCAGCGGCACGAACCTCTTCCCGGCCTCGCGCGACGTGCGTTTGAACGTCATCGCGGTCAACGCGCCGCAAACGCGCGCGAAGTTCCGCGCGCTGCGTCCGTTCGACGTCGTTCAAAACGCCGATCCGGCCGGCGAGGACGACGGCAGCGGCGTGCTCGGCGTGGCGGATAGCTGGCCGATCTTCGACGTGCACGCCGCGCGCAACGTCGAGCGCACGATCGCGGTGCCGCTGCGCACGTATTTGGGTGGCCCGGCCGGCGCGCTGGCCTACGGCGTCCAGGCGAAGCTGCCGCGGGATTCCCAACCGCACATCGCCGGCGGTGTCGTGCTGCTCACCGACCTCGGTGCGTTCGCGCAGTTCTTCCCCGACGGCGGCTCGGTGCGGGTCCATCGGATCACCGACGGCACTCCGGTCGCCGGCGCGCAGGTCGAGATCTACCCGTCGCAGGCGGACGCGCAGACGAAAGTGACACCGGTCGCGTGCGCGACCGCGGCGACCGGCCCGAACGGCGTTGCAACATTCGGCGGCGCAGCGTTCGCCCGCTGCGCGCAGAACGACAAGGGGCAAAACGATGCGCCGTCGTTCGTCACGATCGTCCGGCGCGGTGCCGATTGGACCTACGTGCGCACCGACCCGTACAGCGGCGCGTGGGTGGGCGACCTCTACAACGGCTGGTCATCGGCGACGCCGATCTCGTACGGGACGATCTTCTCGGACCGCGAGCTCTACCAGCCCGGTGAAACCGCGCAGCTCGTCGCAGCCGGCTGGTTCCTGGTCGACGGCGTGCTACGCCGCGGCGTGGCGCCGTCGTACGAGATTACGCTGCAGCTGCCCAACGGCGACAAGCGCGACCTCGGTCGCCGCGCGCTCGACGCGTTCGGCACGTTCTCGCTTCCCATCGCGCTCGACGCCGCAGCGCCGCTGGGCTACTACACGGTGCGCGCGACCGCCGGCAACGGCGAAGAGATCGACGGCAGCTTCCGGGTGGCGGAGTTCAAGCCGCCCAACTTCAAGGTCGATCTGGGGCTGGATCGCCTCGTCGCGCAGCGCGGTGCTACGGTGGCGGCCGCTGCGACCAGCGCGTACCTGTTCGGCGCACCGCTGGCCGGCGCGTCGACGAAGTACACCGTCACGCGCAGCCCGGTCGATTTCGCGCCGCCAGGCCGCGAAGCGTTCTCCTTCGGCCGCAAGTGGTTCTGGCCCGAGCAACAGCCCGACGCGACGACCGACGTCCTCGAAACGACGCTGACCGATGATGCGTCGGGCAAGAGCTCGGTCACCGTCCCGGTCGCGAACGATCTGCCATATCCAATGGCGTACGCCGTCGATGCCGAGACGACCGACGCCTCGAACATTGCCGTCGCCGACAGCAAGCTGTTCACGGCACTGCCGTCGGACACGTTGATCGGCCTGCGCAGCGATGACGTCGGGACCGCCGGTACGCCGCTGGTGACCAACGTGATCGTCACCGATCCGGCCGGGAAAGCGCAATCGGGGACGCGCGTACACGTCGAGCTGCAGAGCGCGACGTACGCGACCGCGACGCAGATCGTCGAAGGCGCCGAGCAATCGGTGCAGTCGGTTTCGTACGCCACCGTCGGAAGTGCCGATGCAACCAGCGCGGGCGCGGCGGTGAGCGTTTCGTTGACGCCGCCCAAACCGGGGACGTACCGCGTGCGCGCGACGCTCACCGGGGCCGCCGGCGACGCCACCGAGAGCGACCTCGAGGTATACGTCGGCGGGAGCGGCGACACGCGGTGGTACGGAAGCGATGCCAATACGCTCACCGTGAAGCTCGACAAGACGTCGTACAAGCCGGGTGAGACGGCGACCGCGCTGGTGCAGTCGCCGTTCGCGAACGCCGAGCTGCACCTAGCCGTCGTGCGTCACGGCGTCCTTTGGGAGACGACGCAGACCACGACGAGTGCCGCGCCGACCGTGCGTTTCCGCGTGACGCTGCAGATGCTGCCCAACGCCGCCGTCGAGGCGTTCGTGGTGCGGCGCGGCCCGCCGCCGTTGCAGCCGCCGGCCGACGGCGGCAACGCGCTAGCGCGCGCCGGCATGAGCGGCTTCGAGGTGACGCTCGGGGCGAAGTATCTCAGCGCGACCGTCTCGCCGAAAGCCGGCGTGCTCGCACCCGGTGGGCAGCAGACGGTCACCGTGCGCGTGCGCGATGGGACGCACCGGCCGGTCGCCGGCGAGGTGACGTTGATCGTCGCGAACGACGCCGTGCTGCAGTTGACCGGTTATCGGCCGCCGGATCTGGTGAAGACCGTGTACGCGGATCAGCCGATCTCGACGCGTTTCTCCGACAACCGCGCCGCGCTCGTCCTGAGCACGTTGACGAAGCCGGCGGAGAAGGGCTGGGGCTTCGGCGGCGGCTTGTCGGGCGACGATGCCGATCCGCGCGTCCGCCATGCATTCTCGCCGCTGGCGTATTTCGCCGGCGCGCTGCGCACCGACGCCAACGGCGTCGCCACCGCGACGTTCACGCTCCCCGACGATCTCACTACCTGGCGAGCGATGGTCGTTGCGACGAGCGCCGACGGTCGCTTCGGCAACGCCGAGTCGACGTTCAGGACGACCAAACCGCTGGTCGCGAACCCGGTCATCCCACAGTTCGCGCGACCCGGCGACCGGTTCGACGCGGGCGTCGCCGTGACCAACGGAACGGGCGCGGCGGGGATGCTGCACATCGACGCGACGCTCGCCGGGCCGCTCGCGTTCCTGGTGAACGACAAACCCGTCCCTTCGACGTCGCTCGATACGCCGCTCGACAGCATCACCAAGGCGTATCGCTTCTCGATGATCGCACAGGGCACGGGGACCGCGACGGCGACCGTGCGCGTGCGCGGCGCCGGGACCGGTGACGCGTTCGCGATCCCGGTCCCCGTGCGTGACACCGACGTCACCGAAAGCGTCGCCCAGACCGGCACGACGACGACGCGCGCGAGCATCCCGATCGCGGTCACGCCGGAGACTCCGCGCGACGCCGGCGGTCTCGATCTCGATCTTGCATCTTCGCTGCTGCCCGAGCTCTCTGCCGCCGCGCAGAACGCGCTGCTCGGCGACGACCGGTTGACGCTCTCGGCAGCGAGCCGCTTAGATGTCGCCGGCGATCTCATGCTGTTGGGCAAACGCAGCGGCAGCGATGAATCCACGGCGCGCGCACGCGGCGTCGCCGAGGTCGCGACGCTGCGCAGCCTCGCCCGCGCCGACGGCGGTTTTGCGGCGTACTGGAGCGCGCAAGGATCGGATCCCTGGGATTCGCTCTTCGCACTCGAGGGAATCGCGCGGGCGCGTGCTGCCGGAATCCCGGTCGCCGATACGCTGTTCTCCGGCGCGCACGCGTACGCCGCCGCGATCCTCGCCGATCCGACGGCTCACGAGAAGTGGTGCACCAGCGCGCAGTGCAAGGCCGAGTTACGGCTGCACGCGCTCGTCGCACTCGCCGCGGCCGGCGATCGGCGCACGACCTTCTTGGACGACATCGACGCGCAGCGCGACAGTCTCGCTTTCGGGGATCAAGCCCGCCTCGCGCGGCTGCTCACGCTGGCACCTGGTTACGGCGTTCGCGCCGACGCGCTCGCCAAGACGATCGCCGATCATCTCTACACGACCGCGCGCGGCGCCGTCGTAACGCTGCCGGGCCGGTATCGCTGGTTCGACGATCCGGTCGTCGCGCAAGCCGAAGCGCTGCGGCTCGAGCTCGTGCGCAAAGCCGACGGTGAGACGCTCGATCGGCTCACCCGGTCGCTACTGGACATGCAGCGCAACGGTTCGTTCGGCTGCGCCTGCGAAAACGCGGCCGCTCTCGATGCCTTGGTCGACGTCGCCGCCCAAGAGCAAGCCGCGAACTTTACGGCGACGGCGTCGGTCGGCGGGAGGACGATCGCGACCGAGCGCTTCAACGGAGCGCGCGCGCCGGAGCGCCATACGAGCGTGAAGATGAACGCGCTGCCGAGCGGCCACAGTGTGGTCGAGCTCGACAAGACCGGCACCGGGACGCTGCATTACGCGGTAACGTACACGTATCGCCTTCCGAGCGCGTCGCCGGGAACCTTGAGCGGCTTGCGGATCACGCGTGTCGTGCGCGAAGCGAACGCGAAGGATGTGCTCGCGACGATGGGCCTTGCGACGCCGGGCACGCCCTTGACGCTCGTCGCGGCGCACGTCTACGACGTCGAGCTGCAGATCGTCACCGATCACGACGTCGATCGCGTGCTGATCGCCGATCCGCTCCCCGCCGGTCTGCAAGCCGTCGATACGTCGTTCGCGACGACCTCACAGGCGCTCCAAGTCCCTTCGACCTCGTGGGCGATCGGCGACCAGCAGATCCGCACCGACCGCATCGAGGCATACGCCGACCATCTGTCTGCCGGCATCTACCGGCTGCACTATCTCGCGCGCAGCGTGACGCCGGGAACGTTCGCCTGGCCCGGAGCGACCGCGCACTTGGCCGACCGGCCCGACGAGTTCGGACGCAGCGCCGGCTCGCTCGTGGTCGTGCACTGACGACTGCGGGGGCGGCGCCGTGGTGTGACGCTGCGCGCGGTGCGTTGCGTGCTTTCTCCGGGAGGCGTTAGCTCGTCGTTGAGCGGGTTGGTTCGATGGGGTCCACGTGGAGGTCGCGGGGGCGGAGCTCGTGCCAGGCGTCGATCGTGCGGACGGATCGGGTGTAGGTGGAGATGACGATCGATTGCGTGAACGCGGAGCCGCGGCGGTAGCGGACGCCGTCGAGGAACTCGCCGTCGGTTACGCCGGTCGCGGCGAAGAGCGCGTTCTCGCTGGCGCAGAGGTCGTCGAGGGTTAGCGTTTTGTGGATGTCGTGACCTTCGCCGGCGGCGATCGCCTCGTCGGCCTCGTCGCGCGGCCAGAGGCGGCCTTGCATCTCGCCGCCGAGGGCGCGGACGGCGCAGGCGGCGATGACGCCCTCTGGTGAACCGCCGATGCCGGCGAGGACGTCGACGTTGGCGCGTTCTTCGAGCACGGCATAGACGGAGTTTGCCACGTCGCCGTCGCCGAACACGCGCACCCGCGCACCGGCGGCGCGGACGTGGCGCATGAGGTGTTCGTTGCGCGGGCGGTCGAGCAGCGCGACGGTGAGGTCGGAGACCTCGCGACCCTTCGCGCGCGCGAGCGCGCGCAAGTTCTCTTCGAGCGGGACATCGATCGAGACGATGCCGCGACCGGCCGGACCGGTGACGAGCTTGTCCATGTATGGGACGCGGGTGCGAAAGAGCGTGCCGCGTGGGGCGGCGGCGATCACCGAGATGGCGCCGGGGCCGCCGCGCGACGCCAGCGTCGTGCCGTCGATCGGGTCGACCGCCACGTCGAGCGAGGGGCCGGCGCCGTTTCCGATCTCCTCGCCGTGATAGAGCATCGGGGCTTCGTCTTTTTCGCCTTCGCCGATGACGACGACGCCGGCCAGGGCGGCGTCGCTGAGGGCCGTTCGCATCGCTTCGACGGCGGCCCCGTCGACCGCGTTCTTGTCGCCCAGTCCGACGAGCCGGCCGGCGGCGATGGCCGCGGCCTCCGTCGAACGAACGAACGCGTACTCGAGCCCGTGGGTATCCATAGGCGGCCTATTTCCAGGTGCCCGCTTGCTCAAAACCTGCCGAAACCGGGCATTTCTTCATGGCGCCCGGCGCCGCCGGCCTTGGATCCCAGGCCGGCCGCACCCGCGGCGGGTCCGTGGCGCGTGACTTCGCGAACTCTCCGGACTGTGCACGAACGTGACGTCGCGCTGTTCGATGCGATCGCGAGCGCGCTGACGGCGTCCGACCTCGAGCGCGCGCTCGAGGCTGCGTTGCGCGAGATCGTCCGGGCGCTCGACCTCGCGGCCGGTTGGATCTGGATCGTCGATCCGCAGACCGGACGGTTCTATCTGGCCGCCGCGCACGAGCTGCCGCCGTATCTCCGCGAACCGGTGCAGATGACCGGCGACCCGTGCTGGTGCATGGAGTCGTTCGTCGACGGCGACTTCGATTCGAAGAACGTCGATATCATCGCATGCTCGCGGTTGCGCCGTGGTGCGCGTGAAGGCGGCGATGCGCTCACCCTTGGGCTGCAGTCGCACGCGTCGATCGCGCTGCGATTCGGCGAACGGCGCCTGGGGATCATGAACGTGTGTCCGCCGGTTCCGCGCAAACTCTCGGAGAGCGACCTGCGGTTGCTGTCGGTGGCCGGCGCGCAGATCGGCTTGGCCGTCGAACGCGGCCGGTTGGCGGAAGAAGAAGCCGGCGCCGCGCGCTCGGCGGAACGCACGCGGCTCGCGCGCGAGATTCACGACACACTAGCGCAGGATCTCGCTGCGATCGTGCTGCAGCTCGAGAGCGCGCTGCGCAGTTTGCCAGCTGATTCGCCGGCGGCGCAGCGGGTCATGACGGCGCTCGGCGTCGCGCGCGGTTCGATGACGCAGGCGCGCGCTTCCGTGCTGAGCTTGCGCTCCGATCCGCTGGCCGGGCGCGCGCTTGCGACCGCGCTGGCCGCGCTCGCGCGGCGGCTCTCCTCGGAAACCGGGATGCGCGTGACGTTGCACCAGCGAGGTGCGACGGCGCTCCCGAGCGAGGCCGAAGGCGAGTTGTTTCGCATCGCGTCCGAAGCGCTCGCCAACGCGCGGCTGCACGCCGCCGCGTCGCGGATCGAGATCGAGCTCTCCGAAGAGGGCGACGCCGTTGCGCTGCGCATCCGCGACGACGGCGCCGGCTTCGATCCGGCGTCGCGCGGCGACGAGCGGTACGGCTTGCGCGGGATGGAGGAGCGCGCGCGACTCGCCGGCGGGAGGTTGCGCGTCGAGTCGGATCGCACGCGCGGGACGTTGATCGAGGCGATCGTGCCGAAGGCGCTCGCGTGATCCGCGTGGCGATCGTCGACGATCATCCGATCGTCACCGACGGTTTGGTCGCGAACCTGAGCGCGGTGCCGGAGATCGACGTCGTGGCGACCGGCGCGAGCGCCGGCGACGCCGTGAACATCGCCGCGACGTACGCGCCCGACGTGCTGATCCTCGATCTCGAGCTCGGCGGACGCGGCGGGCTCGACGCGATCCCGGAGTGCAAGGCCGTGTCACCGCGCACGCGCATCGTCGTGTTCAGCGCATATGCCGGCGAAGAACGCGTCGCGACCGCCTTCGAGCGCGGCGCCGACTCGTACGTGCTCAAAGGGACGTCGAGTGACGAGCTGGTTGCGATCGTGCGCACGGTCGCCGCAGGCGGCACGATGATCCCCGCCGAGATCGCAGCACAACTGGCGCGCGCCGTTCGTCAACCGCGCCGCGACCGCCTCACCGCCCGCGAACGCGAGATCCTCGCGCTGCTCGCGGAGGGCCTCTCGAATCGCGCTGCCGGCGAACGCCTCGGCATCAGCGAGCGCACGGTAAAATTTCACGTCGGCGAGATCCTCGCACGCCTCGGCGCCACCAACCGCGCCCAGGCCGTAGCGATCGCCAAGGCCCGCGGCATCGTCTAGGCCTGTACGAAAGGACAGCGGTTGGGCCTGCCGTTCGAGCGTCGCGCCGGTGCGGTCGGAGACGCTACGCTTCGTGCATGAACGATTACGATAGCTGGTTCGAACGCGGGCACGTGGCCATCGTCACGGGCGCCTCCAAGGGCCTGGGCCGCGCGGTGGCGCGCGAGTTGGCGCGGGTCGGGATCTCGCTGGTGATCGATGCGCGCGGCGCCGAGACGCTCGGCGAGGCCGAACGCGAGCTGGCGGAGTTCGTGCCGGTCGTCGCCGTGCCGGGCGACGTCGCCGACCTCGCGCACATCCACCGGCTGGTCGAAGCCGCCGAGCAGCGTTTCGGGCGGATCGACCTGGTGATCAACAACGCCTCGACGATCGGACGATCACCGCTGCCGGCGCTCGACCAGCTCTCGCCCGCGACGTTCGATCGCATCTTCAGCACCAACGTATTCGCGCCGCTGCACCTCATCCAGCACGCGTTGCCGATCATGCGCCGTCACGGCGGAACGATCGTCAACGTCAGCTCGGACGCTGCGGTGGAAGCCTACGCCGGATGGGGCGGATACGGTTCGGCGAAGGCCGCGCTCGAACACATGTCGCGCATCTTGGCGACCGAGATCGACGGCAGCGGGATCAGCGTCATCGTTGCCGACCCGGGCGACATGGATACCGAGCTCCACCGGCTCGCGGCGCCCGACGCCGAAACCTCGTCACTCGCCGATCCGAGCTCGGTTGCGCCGTCATTGCTGCGCGCCATTGCAGCGCCGCGCGGGTCGTTCGCGCGGGTCGCGCTTCAGAGCGGGGTCGCCGTCGTCGCGTGAGCGTTGCGTTCTCTTTCGCGCTGCCGGCGGCGAACGAAGCCACGACTGCGCCGGAACGCCGCGGGCTCGAGCGCGACGGCGTTCGGCTCCTGGTCACCGATCGCGCGAGCGGTGCGCAGCACGATACCGCGTTTCGCGATCTGGCGGCATACCTGCGCCGCGGCGATCTCTTGGTGGTGAACGACTCCGCTACGATCCCGGCCGCGCTCGTCGCACGCCGCGGCGACGGCGCATCGTTCGCATTGCACCTGTCGTCGCGCATCTCGGCCGAGCTCTGGCTCGCCGAGCCGCGCGAAAACACGGTCGCTCCCGGCGAGCGCGCCTGGCTCGACGAAGACGGCGGCGTGACGTTTCTGGCGCCGGTCGATGCAGAGCATCCGCGGCTCTGGTACGTGCTGCTCGATCTGCCGTGCTCCGTCGACACGTTTCTCGCGCGCAATGGTGCGCCGATTCGCTACCGCTACGTCACCGACGCGCTGCCGCTCGCGGCGTATCAAACGATCTTCGCGCGCGTCCCGGGTTCGGCCGAGATGCCGTCGGCTGGGCGACCCTTCACGACGCGCGCGGTTGAAGACGTGCGCGCCGCCGGTGTCGAGCTGGTCCCGATCACCCTGCACACGGGCGTCTCGAGCGCGGAGCGGCACGAACGGCCGTACCGTGAATGGTTCGACGTCTCGGCATCCGCCGCGGCCGCGGTGAACGCCGCCCGGCGCCGCGGCGGCCGCGTGATCGCGGTCGGCACGACGGTCGTTCGCGCGCTCGAGAGCGCCGCCGCCGGAGGCGAGGCCGTTGCCGCCAACGGTTGGACCGACCTGATCGTCACGCGGGAACGCGGGGCGAGCGTCGTCGACGCGCTGCTGACCGGGTTTCACGAGCCGCAGGCCAGCCATCTCGACCTGCTGCGCGCGTTCGCCGGCGACGCGCTGCTGGATTCGGCCTACACCCACGCTCTCGCCGAGGGCTATCTCTGGCACGAGTTCGGCGACGTCCACCTCCTGCTGTAGCGAGCGGTTTCGGGCGCCAAGAGCGAACCGGGCGTCGGGCAGCGAAGCTCGCCCGCGACGATGGCCAAACTGTACTTCCGGTACTCGGCGATGAACGCCGGGAAATCGACCGCGCTCTTGCAAGTCGCGCACAACTACGAAGAGCACGGACGCCGCGTCGTCATGTTCACCGCCGAGCTCGACGTGCGCCACGGGGTCGGCTTCGTCACCTCGCGGCTAGGGCCGCAGCGAAAGTCGCTGACCTACGACGCCGACGTGGACTTCTCTCGGCATCTGTCGGACGCGGGCAACGTGTCGTGCGTGCTGGTCGACGAAGCGCAGTTCCTGACGCCCGATCAAGTGCGTCAACTCCACCGGATCGCCCACGTCGGCGATATCCCGGTGATCTGCTACGGGATCCGCAGCGATTTTCGCGGCGACCCGTTTCCGGGCGCCGCGACGCTGCTCACGTTGGCGGACAGCATCGAGGAGATCAAGACGATCTGTCCGTGCGGCCGGAAGGCAACGATGAACGTCCGCATCGACGAGGACGGAAACCGCATCACGTCGGGCGAGCAGATCGCCATCGAAGGCGAGACGCGATACGTTCAGCTCTGCGGCAGCTGTTTCTATCGCGAGGCCGACTGAGGACGCTCGCGCGTCACTCGACCGATCGGCCGCTCAGCGAAACGAATCCGTAACGCTTTTCGAGGCGCTTGCGATCTTCGGCGAACATCTCGCGGATGCGGGTCGCCTCGCTGACCGCGGCGGCTTGATTCTCGACGGCTTGTTTCTCTTTGCGTAGTTTTTCCGCGGCATTTTCGGCTGCGCGTGTGGTGGACTTTAGGCTCATACCATGCAAGGTTGCGTAGCGGGCCAGGAATGACCTCTATTCAGCAATTCCTCATACTTTCCACGTAGTTTCGTAGCGACCGAACGTCCCAAGGAAGGGCTTCATGACGTCGCTTTGTTTTCGCGCCTCACGGACCGCAGCGCTCGCGATCGCGCTCACGAGCGGCGGCTTCTTGCAGCTGCGGTATCACCTGCCGCGTGCGACGTTCCTGATTCTGCGGTACGACGGCGTCAACGACACCAGCGGAAACTTCTCGCGCTCGCTGACGATCGCGGCGTCGCGGCTCATCTCGGCCGGGTTCCGGCTCGAGGTTCATCGCTCGGCTTCGGCGTGTCGAACACGCGCATCGGATCAGGGGCGTACTGAACTAGGCTCCCGCTTGTCGTTCCTTCGACGAGCTCAGGAAGACGGGGAAGGGGCGGGTGAGCTGGGCGAGACGGCCGGGGGCGGCGATTCGCCGGGGCGCGTGCCGCGGCAGACGCCCAGTGCGGCGTCGTCGCCGACGAAGATCCCGATGCGCGTGCCGCGCGGTATCGTCGCGTCCTTGCCGTGGTGGAGCGAATCGTAACCGCCGACCGCGTAGCCGACGATCGGCAGAAGCCCGAGGACGCCGGGAGCGTTGGCCGAGCTGCCCACCGCCGTCGAGAGCTCGTCGTTGAAGCGGTCGATGATGACCTGGATGTGCTTGCCGTTGGGCATCACGACGAATCGTGTCTCGAGCGCGAGGTATCCGCCACGACCGCCGCGCTCGGCGTGCGAGGCGTTCGCGACGACGCCGTAGCCGGTCGTGCCGGCCGGGATCGGCGTGCCGTCGGGTGCGGTGACGCCGTCGACGAGCACGTAGTGAAAGACGTCGCCCGAGCGCGCGTGCGACGAGTCGATCGTCTCGTCTACCGCGATCAGCCCGTGGACGCACGCCGGCCGGTTGTCGCCTGACGTTTCGGCGCCGAGCGGGACGGTGCCGGCAGCAGCCAAGAGGACCGCGACGAACCCGACGCCGAGCGGCCGGAAGACAGATCTCATCGCCGCCAACCTTCCCGAGCCGCCGACCGTCGTCCCGGCGGACGGTCGCCTGCGGCGGACTATGGGCGCCTCTTCGCCCCGGCCTCGACGCATCGCGCTTTGCCGGCGCGCTTGGCGTCGTACATCGCGGCGTCGGCGGCGGCCAAGGTCGCGTCGGCACCGCGTCCTGCGCGCAGCCGGACGATCCCGATGCTCGCGGTGACCGGGGGCGCACCGGCGAAGCTCCGCGCCGCTTCGGTGATGCGCGCGATGACCTGGTTGCCCACCGCGACCGCGTCGTAGGGCGTCCGTGACTGCATGAGGACGGCGAACTCGTCACCGCCCAACCGCGCGACCACGTCGTCCAGCCGCATCCGTTCGCGAATGCCCGCCGCAACCGCGATCAGCACGGCGTCCCCGCCGGCGTGACCGCACGTGTCGTTGACGTCCTTGAACCCGTCCAGATCAATCAGCATCAAACTCCACTCGGCATCGGCGCGCCGGCCGGGCCGATCGAGTGACGTCAGACGCTCGCGCAGCACTTGCAAAAAGCTGCGCCGATTGTGCACGCCGGTCAGCGGGTCACGTTCCGCCAGCTGACGCAGTCGCGTTTCACGCCGGCGGCGTTCGGTGACGTCGTTGATGAGCAACAGGATCGCAGCGTCGGGCAATCCTTCGTGCATCGCGACCGCGGTGAACTCGCACCACGTCGAGGAGCCGTTCGGCCGGTGAATCCGCGTTTCGAGCCGCAAAGGCGGGGCCGCGCCGTCGCCGAGCTTGGCGAATGCGTCGCGCAGCCCGTCGCGCTCTTCGTCGGGGACGAGCGATAGGATCGACGTCGTCTCGGCGCCGGCGAGCGTGAGGAAGGCCATGTTGCCGCGCACGACCTGGCCGTCGACGGCGATGCTGCACATCGCGATCGGGCTCTGCTCGAGGATGCTGTACGACGCGTGAAGCGTGTCGACGATTTCGCGGTAGTGCGCGTTCTCTTGCTCGAGCTCGCGCTGCGCCGTCAGGTCGCGAAGCGTGTAAACGAACAGTTCTTGCGCGCTGTCTTGGTCGTCCCGCGCTGGCCGGCACGAGAGCGCCATCCAGCCGCGCGATCCGTCCTGGCGGTGGATCCCGATGGTGATCGTCCCGCGCTCGCGGGCGTGCCGAAAGGCTAGCCGCAAGGCGCGTCCCGCGTCGTCGAGCGGCGTACCGTGGTCCCAGAACGCGAGCCAACCTGCACCCAGGCGCTCGTGTCCGCGCAATTGCTCGGCCGTTATCCCCAGCAAGGAGAGCGCGGCAGCATTGCAGTCCCGCACGGCATCCCCCGCGGTCACGATGACGCCCTCATCGAGGGCGTCCAGCAAGCGCGGCCGTTCGGATTCGCCAGTCGGGTTTCGCGAAGGCTCGGAGTGCAGCATTATGGGCTTGTTACCGTCCTCGGCTGGTAAGTGATCCAGTTTTAGGACGTATGACTCATCCAACGCCTCGAGATGACGCTGGGGTTCCCCTGTGCAAACCATACGCTCTATGGCCTTGGACGTCGATGTGTGCTTCCTCACGGCTTCCGAATTGGCTCGGCGGATCCGGCGCGGCGCGCTCTCGGCGACCGAAGCCCTCCTTGCGCACCTGAGTCAAGTCGAGCGGGTCAACCCGGCGGTCAATGCAATCGTAACGCTCGATCCCGAGGGTGCGCTCGCCGCCGCGCGCGCAGCCGATGAAGCCCAAGCTCGCGGCGAACCGCTCGGGCCGCTGCACGGGTTGCCGGTCGCGCACAAGGACCACTTTTTCACCCGCGGGATGCGCACGACGTTCGGCTCGCCGGTCTTCCGGGATTTCGTCCCCGACCACGACAGCATCATCGTCGAGCGGCAGCGCGCCGCCGGCGCTATCACCATCGGCAAGACCAACATGCCGGAGTTCGGTGCGGGCTCGCAGACCTTCAACGAGGTTTTCGGAGCGACGCGCAATCCGTACGATCCGTCGAAGACCTGCGGCGGAAGCAGCGGGGGAGCGGCGGTCGCGCTGGCGTGCGGGATGGTGGCGCTCGCCGACGGCAGCGACCTGGGCGGATCGTTGCGCAACCCGGCCAACTTCTGCAACGTCGTCGGTCTGCGCCCGTCGATCGGCCGGGTGGCTCAGTGGCCTGGTCAAGACGCGTGGAACACGCTCGCCGTCGCCGGGCCGATGGCGCGCACGGTCGAAGACGTCGCGCTGTTCCTGAGCGTCCTGGCCGGCCCCGACGCGCGCGATCCGATCGCGCTCGACGAAGCGGGCGCGGGGTTCGCGACGATCGCCGAGCGAGACTTCGCCGGGACGCGCGTCGCCTGGGGCACCGACCTCGGCGGCTTGCCGGTCGAGCGTGCGGTGTCGGCGGTGCTCGCGTCGCGGCGCGGCGTCTTCGACGACATGGGCTGCGCCGTCGAGGAGGCGTCGCCGAATCTGAGCGGTGCCGACGAGGTCTTTCAAACACTGCGCGGCGTCTCGTTCGCCAACGCGTTCGGCGACTTGCTCGATCGCGATCCCGCGTTGCTCAAGGACACGATCGTGTGGAACACGCGCTTCGGGCGCGCGCTGTCGGGCGCGGAGCTCGGGCGGGCCGTCGGTTTGCGATCGCAGATCTTCGCGCGCATGCACGCGTTCATGGAACGCTACGAGTTCTTGATCGCGCCGGTCAATCAGGTCGTGCCGTTTTCGGTCGAGCAGCCGTACCCGACCGAGATCGAAGGCGTCGCGATGGAGACGTACCTCGACTGGATGCGCTCGTGTTCGGCGATCACGGTGACCGGACACCCGGCGATCTCGGTTCCGTGTGGTTTCACCGCCGGCGGCCTGCCCGTCGGCGTGCAGATCGTCGGCCGTTACCGCGACGAACGCGGCCTGCTGCAGTTCGCGCGCGCGTTCGAACAGCGCACGCAAACCGGCCTCCGGCGTCCGCCGCTGGTGGGCTAACGGCGCGCGGGCTCGAGCGCGCGTTGCCGTGCGAACTCGACGAACCAATCGAGCGCGGCGGGGTCCATCATCGCTTCGCGGCTGGCCGCCTTTTCGGGTGGCGTGCCGGCCAAGATGCGTCGTACCGGGATCTCCATCTTCTTGCCGGTCAACGTGTACGGGACCAAGCGCACCTGATGGATCTCGTCGGGGACGTGGCGGGGGCTGCAGTCCGCCCGCAGCTTCGCTACGATCTTGTCACGCAAGGCTTCGTCGAACACCACGCCGTCGGTGACCCGCACGAAGAGCGGCATGTAGAAGCCGCCGCCGGCCAGCTCCAGGCACACGACGAGGCTGTCTGCGACGTCGTCGAGCTGCTCGACGGCGCGGTAGACCTCGGACGAGCCGATGCGCACGCCGTGGCGGTTGAGCGTCGAGTCCGAACGCCCGTAGATGTAGCACCCGCCGCGCGCAATGATCTTGATGAAGTCGCCGTGGCGCCACACGCCGGGGAAGCGTTCGAAGTACGTCTCGCGATAGCGCACGTCGCCGGGATCGTTCATGAAGCGCAGCGGCATCGACGGCATGGGACTGGTGACGACGAGTTCGCCGACCTCGTCGACGACGTCCTGACCTTCGTCATTCCACGCGTGCACGTCCATGGCGAGCAGTCGCGTTTGGATCTCGCCGGCGTAGACGGGCAGCAGCGGCGACCCGCCGACGAGCCCCGCGCACAACTCGGTCCCGCCCGACGGCGAGGTGACCCACAGATCGGCCTTGACGTTCTCGTAGAACCAGGCGGTCGACTCGGGCGTGACCGGCGAGCCGGTCAACAGGACGCTGCGCAAATGCGAGAGATCGAAGCGCTCGCGCGGTACGATTCCGACCTTCTGCATGATCTGCACGAACGCCGGGCTCGCGCCGAAGCACGTCGCCTCGGCATCCGCGGCGAGCTGCCACAGCAACGCCGGCGTCGGATGCGCGGGATGCCCGTCGTACAGCACGATCGACGCGCCCTGCAGCAGCGCGGAGACGAGCGCGTTGAACATCATCCAGCCCGTCGTCGTGTAGAAGAACATCCGCGACTCCGGGCCGAGGTTCTGCCCGAGTCCGGTGCTCTTGAGATGCTCGACGAGCGTTCCGACGTGGCCGTGCACGATCGGCTTGGGGAGCCCGGTCGTGCCTGATGAGAACAGCACCCACAGTGGATGATCTTCGGCGACGTGCTCGTAGGTGAACGAGGAAGCGTCGACACGCGGATGATCGACCAGCGTCTGCCAGGGAATCGCGCCGGCGATCGGGCTTGACGCGGCGGGCTTCAGATACGGCAGCCACACGATGCGCTCCACCGTCGGCAGCTCGGCCAAGATCGTACGGATCTCGGCCGCGCGGTCGTAGTCTTTGCCGCCGAAACGGTAGCCGTCGGCGACGAACACGATCTTCGGGGCGATCTGCGCAAAGCGGTCGATCACGGTTCGCGCGCCGAACTCGGGTGCGGCCGACGCCCAGACCGCACCGATCGCGGTGGTCGCCAGCATCGCGATGACCGTTTCGGGGATGTTCGGCAAGTAGGCGACGACGCGATCGCCCGGCGCGACACCGAGCGCACGCAACTCTGTGGCGAGAATGCGCACGGCGTCGCCGAGCTCGTGCCACGTCATGCGCGCCAGCGGACGCAACTCGGAGCTATGGATCAGCGCCGCCTCATCGGGCTGCGCGACAGCTTCGTGCCGCAACAGGTGCTCGGCGTAGTTCACTCGCGAACCGCGAAACCAGACCGCCCCCGGCATCACGCGCGCGCTCAGCACCTGTTCGTACGGCTGCGTCGATGCGACTTCGAAGAAGTCCCACACCGCTGCCCAAAAACCGTCGAGGTCGGTCACCGACCAGCGCCGCAACTCTTCGTACGTGCCGAACGGCCTGCCGCGTTCGGCGGCGAGCCAGCGCATGAACCGCGCGACGGTCGATTCCGCGGCCTCCGCCGGATCAGGCGTCCAGAGCAACTCGCCTTCGGTCATGGCGCTTCGTCGGCGAGCGGGCGGCGCAACTCCTGCGCCGAAGCCCGCGCGATGATCCCGCTGTATGCCGTATTCGCGCTCGCCGCGGTCGCTCCGATGGGGCCGTGTCCGTCGCCGCAACCCCGCTTTGCGACGATTGCGGTCGATCCCGCGACGACGGTTACCGCGGCCACGATACAGGAGTTCGGGATCGCGCTTCGAGCGACCGAGGACGGCGGCTATCGATGGCGGCTGCAAGCCGTGCCGGTCACTGCCGCGCCGGTGCGCTACGACGGCGAATCGAGCCTCTGGGACGTCGCGTTCACCAACCTCGGCCGCGCGCCGGGTTCGGCGCCGATGGTCGGCGGTCAAGCGACCGAGGTATTCATGTTCACCGCAATGGCGCCCGGAACCACGAAGCTGACGTTTCAACTGTTCGGCCCCGGCAAATCCGTACCGGCGCAAACGACGACGTACACAGTGCAAGTCGTTCCGAACGTCATGGTCTGCTGACGTGCGCGCGTCACGCTTCTCACCCTTCCCCGACGGGAGTCGATAATGTCTTCAGACGAGTACTCGACCGGTGGCGGACGTCCGAAGCCGGGCGACCCCATCCCCGATGAGGAGACCGGACAATTCGGCGACGCCGACGATCCCGGTCTGGAATCCGACGAAGACCTCGACGGCGAGCAAGACGCCGACGGCGGCGAACCGCTTCACGGTTGATCGCCGCGCCTACGACACCTCGACCGGATACCACTGCGCGAACGGTAACCGCTCTCCGCGTGCGACCAGTGTCGTTGCAGTGTCGAAGACCGCGAGCTCTTCACCGACGAAGCTCGTTGCGGTCGCGTCCGCGTTTGACCGTGTTGCGATGCTGCTTTCCCGGGCGGCGTACGCGCGCAACCTAGATGCTCGGCAGATCGATCCCTTGTGCCACCACGTTGTACAGCCCGGCGGACGGCGCGCCGACCGCGACGTCGAGCCGATTCGCACCCAACGGGACGACCGATCATGAGGCCGGGAGCCGATTGAGTTGAATGACGGCGACCCGCCCGGGAGCAGATTCGGCGAGCCGCTCGACGTGGCGTTGATCGGCCGTAACGACCGTGGCCAACGGGCTGAGCACGACCGCCGTCGCGACGACGAGCGCATCGATCGTTGCGCTGGATCGTGCGGCTCGCAAGATACGGCCGGCCACCTTTGCGATCGCGGCTGAGACATCGATCACGGCGCGTTCGGTGCCACCGAGCGCATTCACCGCGCGGTCGTAGCGAGCATTGTGGCGCGCATCACCGTAGCATTCGGCGAGGACGACCGACGGAACTCGCACGGTACCCCCGTCGCGCGCGATGTTCCACAGAAGCCGGCGCATCCGGACGTCGTTGTCGGCGAGCCCACCGAGAGCGCCGCTGTCGAAGATGAAGAGCTCGCTCAAGCGCGCTTCGCAGTCCGTGCGCGTGCAAAGCGTCGCGCGTACGCAGCGTCGACCGCCGCGGCGACGCGGGCCGGAACGGGTCTCGCTTTCTTCTCGATGTCGCGCAAGTATTGCGTGATCGCATCGATCTGCAATCGGCGCTCGAGAGCTTCGTTGAGAAATGACGAGAGCTCCCGCTTGCCGACGCGCCGTCGGACCTCGGCGACGAGGTCACTATCGAGGCTGAGGGAGACCTTTGTTTTGCTGGCCACATTACTATCCTACCATAAGTAGGAATTGTCCGGATAGGCCGAGTACGAGCGACGCTACGGAATCCGTACTGGCGGACTGGCCGGACGGCACGCTCGCTGAGTACGCGCTCGCGGCGTTGCCCGAGCGATGGAAGCCGCTGCCACGGCGGGCAATCTCGAATGCGTCGTGGTTCAGCCGTAGTCAGCGAATTCGGCGCTTGGCGGTCAGCAGGCCGGTGTTCATGCCGCCGAGCGCGAGGCCGCCGTCGAAACGGGCGGACTCGACTTTGATGCAGCGGTCGACGACGACGTCGAGTCCCGCGTCGTCGGCGAGTTGGATCGCTGCTTGGTTGATCACGCCGTACTGGAACCAAATCGCTTTAGCGCCGGCCGCGATCGCTTCGCGGGTGACCTGCGGCGCTTCGTCGGGCCGGCGGAAGACGTCGACGATGTCGGGCGCGCCGCGCTCCGCGGCGTAGGCCGCCAGCGACGGATACGCGCGCACGCCGTCGATCTCGGCGATGGTCGGATTGATCGGCGTGAGGTCGAACTTCGCGCGCGTGCGCAGGTACGAGAAGACGAAGTAGCTCGGCCGGCTGGGATTCGCCGACGCGCCGACCATCGCGACGGTGCGCGAGCGGTCGAGCAGCGCTCGCCGTTGCGCCGCCGTTTCGAGGATCATGCTCTCGCGTCCGAGAGCGCCGGTGCGACCGCGACCGCGGCGGCGAGGCCGCGCTCGAGATCCCAGATGAGGTCGTCAACGTCTTCGAGCCCGACCGAGAGCCGCACCATCTCGGGCAGCACGCCGCCTGCGCGCAGCTGCTCGTCGGTCAGTTGCTGGTGCGTCGTCGAAGCGGGGTGAATGACGAGACTCTTCGCGTCGCCGACGTTCGCGAGGTGGCTCCACAGCTCGAGCGCCTCGATGAACGCGCGCCCTGCGTCGCGCCCGCCGTGCAGCCCGAAGGTGAACACCGCACCGGCCCCCAGCGGAAGATAGCGCTCGGCGAGTGAGTGGTCGGGGCTGTCCGGCAAGTCCGCGTATGACACCCACGCGACTTCGCTGCGCCCGCGCAGGAACGCGGCGACGGCGCGCGCGTTCTCGACGTGTTGCGGCATGCGCATCGCGAGCGTTTCGAGCCCTTGCACGAGCAGCCACGCGTTCATCGGCGAGATCGACGCGCCGACGTCGCGCAGCACCTCGACGCGCGCGCGCTGCAGGAACGCGTACTCGCCGAACGTCTCGGCGAAGTTCAGCCCGTGATAGCCGGGGCTCGGCGTGCTCAACAGCGGATGCCGCCCGGCGCCCCACGGAAACAAACCGGACTCGACGATCGCACCGCCCATGACCGTTCCGTGGCCGCCGATGAACTTCGTCGCCGAGTGGACCACGATATCGGCGCCGTGCTCGATCGGACGGCACAGGTACGGCGTCGCGAACGTGTTGTCGACGACCAGCGGCACACCCGCTTCATGCGCGAGCGCCGCCAGCGCCGCGATGTCGGCGACGTTCCCGTTCGGGTTGCCGATCGTCTCGACGAACAGCGCGCGCGTGTTCTCGCGCAACGCTGCTCGTACCGCGTCGAGATCGCCGGGCGCGACGAACGTCGTCTCGATTCCCATTCGCTGCAGCGTCACCGAGAACTGGGTGACGGTGCCGCCGTAGAGGTTTGCCGATGCGACGAGATGATCGCCCTGCTGCGCGACGCTCAGGATCGTGATGAGCTGCGCGGCCAAGCCGCTCGCCGTCGCCAGCGCGCCCAGCCCGCCTTCGAGGCTGGCGAGCTTTTCCTCGAACGCCGCGACCGTAGGGTTCCCGATGCGCGTGTAGATGTTGCCGTACGTGCGCAGCGCGAACAGCTCGGCGGCGTGCTCGGTCGAGTCGAAGACGAACGCCGTCGACAGGTGAAGCGGGAGCGCGCGCGCCCCTGTCTCACCGTCCGGCGGCGTCCCCGCGTGCAGCGCCCGCGTCCGGAAACCGAACCTCCGGTCGCTCATCCCGCGCGGCTACCCGCTCTTGCGCTTGTGCAGGATGAACTGATTGCCTTCGTTGTCTTCGCCGAACGCCATGTAGCAGACCGGCGTGTCGGTGATCCCACCATCCCCACCGAACTTTACACCGTCAGCTTTGGCTTTGGCGACCGCCGCCGCGACGTCGGGGACGGCAAACAGCGCGCTTCCGCTCGTACCTGTCTCGGCTTGCTCCGTCGTGTACAACCCGAAGCTCGAGCCGTCGGCGAAGTTCCACTCGCTCACGGGACCTTGCCGCATCGCGGGCTCTTCGCCAAACAGCTGGGTGTAGAACTTCGTCGTGGCGTCGAGATCCTTGACGACGTAGTAGTTCGCATCGATGCCGGTGACGTTCATGGTGTGCCTCCTGGATGTTCGCTGGGCCCGAGCCCTTCGGGTCCGAGCGCTCGACCCCCGCCCAGCGGGCCGGGAGGCTACATCCTCTCGGTCAGGTTCGGCCCCTGACGCGTGCGTGGCCGCCGTTTTCGATCACGCCCAGCGCGTCGAGGATCGCGCTACGCGTCGCCGTCTCGCCGACGTTGCCGGTGAACGCGACCTCGGCGGGCGAACCGGCCAGCACGATGACGCGATCGGCGATCGCCAGCGCGTCGTCGACGTCGTGGGTGACCAGGATCGCTGAAGCGCGCGTCAGGGTCAGGATCTCGTGCACGGCCGCGCGCAGCTCGATGCGGCGCAGGGCGTCGAGTGCGGCGAACGGCTCGTCGAGCAACAGCAGGTGCGGATCGCGCACGAGCGCGCGCGCCAGCGCCGCGCGTTGCGCCATCCCGCCGGAGAGCTCTTTGGGCAGCCGCCGGGCCGCGTGCGCCAGCCCGACGAGAGCCAGGACGCTGGGTACGCGCGCGCGCTCGGCATCGTCACGCGCGGGAAAGCCGACGTTGCACGCGACGTCGAGCCACGGAAACAGCCGCGGCTCCTGAAACATCACGCCGATCTCGCCGGCGGTGGCGATCGTTCCCGCGTCGCTGCGCTCGAGCCCCGCGATGCAGCGCAGCAGCGTCGACTTGCCGCAACCGCTCGCGCCGAGCACGGCCACGCGCTCGCCGCGCGCGACGTCGAGATCGAGTCCGTCGAAGACGAGGCGCTCGCCGAACGCCTTGCGCAGCCCGCGGATCCGTGCCGCGGGGCTCTCGGTTCCGGACGTGCGGCGGCGGACCGACATCAGACCGGTACCGTGTCGGTCCAGCCGACGAGCCGCTTCTCGAGCCAACGCATCCCGGTCTCGGAAAGCTTGCCGCACGCAGCGAACAGCAGGATCGCGACGAGGATCTCGTCGGTGCGTGAGGTCTGCTGGCCGTCGGTGAGCAGGAAGCCCAGCCCGTTCGTGGCCGCGAGCAGCTCCGCCGCGACGAGGAACAGCCATGCTTGCGTGAGGCCGATGCGCGCGCCGACGAGCAGTTGCGGCAGCGTCGCCGGAACGAGCACGCGCGTGATCAGCGCGATTCGTGACAAGCCGAAGATGGTGCCGACTTCGACCAGCTTGCGATCGACGCCGCGGATTCCGCTGACCAGCGCGACGTAGATCGGAAAGAACGCGCCGATCGCGACCAGCGTGATCTTCGCCGTCTCGCCGATCCCCAGCCACAGCAGGATCAGCGGCACCCACGCCAGCGACGGAACGGCGCGGATCGCCTGCAGCGTCGGATCGAGCGCGCGTTCGGCGAGACGCGATCCGCCGACGAGCGAGCCGACGATCAGGGCAAGGGTCAGCGCGATCGTGAACCCGAGCGCGACGCGTTCGATGCTCGCGCCGAGATCGCGCCACAGCAAGCCCGTTTGCGCGAGATCGAACAGCTCGCGCACGACGTCGCGCGGCGAGGCGAGCTGATAGGACTTGATGGCGCCGCTCGCCGTCGCCGCCCACCACGCGGCGAACAACGCCAGCGGAACGACGAACCTACCCACGCAGCGCGGTCGTCGCCGGCCGGGTGTCGATCAACGAACCGAGCGCGACGTCGAGGTCCGCGTCGGGCTTCGCCAGCTTGTCGCTGCGGATCAGGGGCACGACAGCGGCGATCGCTTCGCGATAGTCGTTACCGGGCGTCCCATCGCCCGGATACGTCGTGCGTTCGCGCAACTGGAGGTCGGCGACGCGCCGTTCCACGTGCGAAGCGTCGGCCAGCAATGCCGCGGTCTCGTCGACGTGCGATGCGGCATAGCGGCGCGCGCGGTCGTAGGCGCGCAGCACGATCTGCGCCACGTCCGGATGCTGGGCAAGGAAGTCCTCGCGAGCGTTGAGCGCGCCCCACGTGTTGAAGGCGACGTTGCGGTACAGCAGCCGTGATCCGGCGTCGAGCTGCGAGGCGGCCATGTGCGGGTCGAGGCCGGCCCACGCGTCGACTTGACCGCGCTCGAGCGCGACGCGTCCGTCGGGATGCTGGAGGTCGACGAGCTCGACGTCGGTCGGCTGCAAACCCGCGCCCTGCAGCGAGCGCAGCAGAAAGAACCACGGATCGGTGCCGCGCGTCGCTGCGATTTTCTTCCCACGCAGATCGCGCACCGTGCGCAGCGGTGAATCCTTGCCGACCACCAAGGCTGTCCACTCCGGTCGCGAGTACAAGAACACCGTCTTGATCGGCGTGCCGTTGGCTCGCGCGAGCAACGCGGCGCTGCCGGCAGTCGAGCCGAACTGCACGGCGCCGGCGGCGAGAAAACCGTTCGCCTTGTTCGAACCCAGCGAGAGCACCCAGTCGACGGCGGTGCCGCGCTTCGCGAGCGCCTCTTCGAGCCAGCCTTTGTTCTTGAGCACCAGACTCGGCGGGTTGTAGTACGCCCAGTCGACGCCGATGCGGTCGGGTTCGGCGGCGCGCGCAAAGCGCGGCAACGTCGCCGCGAAACCGGCGGCGCCGGCGGCGGCGAGGAAGCGAGATCGGGTCAGGCTGGTCATCGGGAGCGCCTCCTGGTGAGAAGGGAAAGCGGTGATAAAGAAAGAGCCCCCGCCGGAAGTCGGCGGGGGCTCTGCGATGGCTGCGCGTGCGCGCTAGCTCATGCCGAGGCCGGCCAACCCCCGAGCTGGGAGCAGCACATGCACATCGAAATGAGACAGCGAGTCGCGCTTGTCACGGTCCGGCGACTCTATCACGAGGAGCCACCCTCGTCAAGCGACGGGCGGGTCGCACCAACACATTATATTGATCCGCCTTGGGAGAGGTGGACGTAGCTGATCCACGCGTTGAGGGCCCAGGCGAGGATCGCGCCGAGCACGATCGCGCTGAACAGGACGAACGGGAGCACGCGCTGGCGGCCGTGCTCTTCGATCAGCGACTGGCCAACCGCCGCGGCCAGGGCGATCCCGATGATGAAGCCGACGACGGTCCAAACGATCCGTTCGGTCACGCCCGGCCGGCCTCTCGGCGAAACCGCCGGAACGCGCGTGGCGTAGTTCTCATGCGGCACCAAGAACGCGGACCGCACCGGCCACGTTTCCCCAACAACGGACCCGATCTACGCACCCGCCGGCTCAACCGGGCGTCGCAAGTCGTAGACGCAGCTGCCGATACGTGAGGCGGACTTTACCACTACGGGTCCTCTAGGCATAGACGGTTGTCCGGGAAGTCGATCGTCACGCGGTACGCTTTGAGAAAGTTGTACCCGAGTGCGCCGTCGACCGGCCCGAGCGCTGCCTCGATTTGCGAGACGTCGAAGACCGAGACGAGCACGTTGTCCTGCGAGAGCGTCCCGACGGTGATCGAAACCTTCGCCGCACGCGTGCTGAACAGCCCGCCGGCACCGACGCCGTGCACGACGGCCGCCGACGGCGGAAGGTGAAGCTTGCGTGCGAGGGTCGAGCTCACGATGCTCACCGTCGCACCGGTGTCGACGAAGAACGTGTACGGCCCCATTCCGTTGATGTGAACCTTGACCAGCGTCTCGGGCGTCGATGCCGACGAGATCGTCGTCGGGACGCAGGTCGTCGCCGCGCGCGCCGGAGCAGCTGCGGCGCAGCAGGCCGAGCATGCGATTACGCCGGCGGCGAACGCCGCGCGTGCGTTCACGTCGTGACCTGCGGTGCGGTCGCACGCCGTTCGATGTACAACGGCTGGCTGCCGATGCCCAGATAACCATCGCGATCTGCCAGGCGCGAACTCGTCAGACCGATGCCGTCGGAGCTGAGCGCGGTGCGTGCTTCGAGCAACACCCACTCGCCGCGCGGGTAGCGCTCGAAGGCTAGGGAGAGCGACGGCGGGACGAACAGCCAATCATCCATCGGGAGCTCGCCGCTGATGCCGTTTGCCGAGTCGGCGACGATCACGGCGCGGTCGAGCGCGCCGAACGGCTCGCCGGCGACCAGCGGGATGCGCAGCCGCGACCACACTGCTGCCGGGCCCGGTGCGGTCGCACCGTAGAGATAGCGCCACTCGATCGCCCGGCCGTAGCCGAAATCCTTGAGCCAACGCGGCGGCGCCTCGGCGTCGGGCAGCGGCGGGGGCGGCTCGGGCGGCGTGACGCCGGCCGGGACGCTCCCGTCGGGTTGAACGGCGATGCGCCATATGCGCGCCGCGAGCACCTCGCGTCCGCCGCTCTCGGCGGTCGCTTCGACCAGCTCGATGCGCCGTCCGGGGCGCACGACGCGCGTGCGCACGATCATCGGCGCGCGCGGGATCGGTCCGAGGAACTCCGAGGCGATCCGCGCGATGCGCACGTCTTCACGCGGATGCCGCGCCGCGACCGCGTGCGCGAGCAGAGCGGTCGGCGGACCGCCATGTTGCAGACGCGGATCCCACGGACTGCTCGTTGCGGTGGTCGGCGCATACGTTTCGTCGTCGATTCGCTCGTAGAACGCCGTCGGCGCTTCGGGGTCGGGCACGCGTCCTTATGCGCGCGCGAACGCTAATCTCCCCTCAGCGGCCGCCGATCCCGGCCAGCTTCGCGCGCAGATGCGCCGCCTCGGCGGCATTCTGCGTGCGCTCGATCGCCGCGCGATACGCGGCGCGCGCCTCCGCCCTGCGGCCGAGGCGCGACAGCGCGTCGGCACGCGCGACGTGGTAGGGGTGATAGGACGCCAGCGCTTCCGCCGGGAGGGCGTCGAGTGCGCCGAGCCCGGCCTGCGGCCCGCGCGCGAAGCCGATCGCAACGGCGCGGTTGAGCGCGACGATCGGCGAGGGCGCGAGCTCCTCGAGGTGGCCGTACAGCTCGGCGATCGCATTCCAGTCGACGTCGCTTGCCGATGGGGCGCGCACGTGCGCGAATGCGATGGCCGCCTGCACTTGATACGCTCCGGGCGCGCGATGCAGCGACGCGCCGGCCAACAGCGCGTTGGCTTCCGCGATCTTCGCGCGGTCCCAGGTCGCGCGGTCTTGGTCGCCGAGCGTGATCATCGATCCATCCGCAGCGGTTCGCGCGTCGCGGCGCGAGTCATGGTAGAGCATCAGCGCGAGGAGCCCCATGACCTCGGGTTCCTGCGGCATGAGCACGTTGAGCACACGACCAAGCCGGATCGCTTCGTCGCACAACTCGCGCCGCACGAGCCGATCTCCCGCGCTCGACGCGTAGCCTTCATTGAAGATCAGGTACAACACCGCGCAAACATCGTCGAGACGTTCGGGTAGCCGTTCAGCCGGCGGCACATCGAATGGGATGCCGGACTCGCGAATCTTGCGCTTGACGCGCACGAGTCGCTGCGCCATCGTCGTATGCGGGACCAGAAACGCGTCGGCGATCTCTTCGACCGTCAATCCGGCCAACGTGCGCAAGGTGAGCGCGATGCGCGCCTCGATGCCGAGCGCGGGGTGGCAGCAGGCGAAAATCAAGCCGAGCCGGTCGTCGGGGATCGCGTTCATCGCATCGCTTTCGTCTGCGACCGCGGGACGCTCGACCCGTTCGAGCGCCGTGAGCCGCTGCAGCTTCTCGCGCCCGGCGCGTTCGCGCCGCAGCCGGTCGAGCGCGCGATTGCGCGCCGTCGCGAATATCCAAGCCGACGGGCGCGCCGGAAAACCGTCGCGCGGCCATCGTTCGAGCGCGGCGACGTAGGCCTCTTGCAGCGCGTCTTCGGCGAGCGCGATGTCGCCCAGCGCGCGCGCCAGAGCCGCCACGGTGCGTCCCGCGTCGTCGCGGAAGCACCGTGCGACCTGCGCTGCGGCGTCAGCCCCCGAGGTCGACAATCGGCCGAATCTCCACCGAGCCGTCCTTCGCGCCGGGGCACATCGCCGCCGCTTCGATCGCTCCGTCGAGCGACGGCGCCTCGATGATGTAGTAGCCGCCCAGCCATTCCTTCGTCTCGGCGAACGGCCCGTCGGTCACGACGCGGTTGCCGTCGCGCACGCGGACGGTCGTCGCGCTGTCGGTCCCGGCGAGCGGGGCGGCGTCGACGTAGGCGTTGTGGCTGCGCAGCTCGTTGCCGAACGCCTCCCAGGCGGGCATCGATGCGGCCCACTCTTCAGGGGTCGGCTCGCGGTCGCGCTTGGGGCCGTAGATCAGCAGCATGTATTTCATTGGTCGTCCCTTCACCGGTGCGGATGCTCTGGCGGCATCCGCTGCAGAGACGAACGGGGCGCCCCGAAATCGACACCTCCGCATTGCTTAGGGGGGACGATTCGGCGAGCCGCGTAGCTTGCCTTATGCCGCCCGCCGTCGTCCGCCCTGGCCCCCTCGCGCCGCGTCTCAGAAAGTCCTCATCCGTTTTCTGTACAGGGGAGTTACGTATGTCCCACACGTTCGCACTTGGCCGGAGGCTCTCGATGCCGCGCCCACTCGTTCTTTCCGTTCTGGCCGCGGTCGCGTCGCTGGCGCTCGCCGTGGGTTCGCCCGGCCGGGCTTCGGCCGCGCTCACGACCGGTAGCCCGGCGCCGGAGTTCACCGCGCAGGCCGCGCAAGGCGGCGACGTGCGGACGGTCGATCTCAAAGTCGCGCTCGCCAAGGGCCCCGTGGTGCTGTACTTCTTTCCGAAGTCGTTCACCCAGGGCTGCACCGTCGAAGCGCACTTGTTCTCCGATCATATCGCCGACTACCAGAAGCTCGGCGCGACCGTGATCGGCGTCAGCGCCGACGACATCGATACGCAGAAGAAGTTTTCGACCCAAGAGTGCCGTTCGGCATTCCTGGTCGCCAGCGACCCCGGTTTGACCATCGCCAAGTCCTACGATGCGGTACTCCAGGCGCCGCAATACGCGAACCGCACCTCGTATGTGATCGCGCCCAACGGCACGATCGTCTACAGCTACACCAGCCTCGACCCGACGCTGCACGTGCAAAACACCCTGGCCGCATTACAGGCGCTCAAAGTCAAGTAACGTGCTGCCGGCTTCCCGCTCAACCGGCTAAGCGTCGTGGTCGCGAGCTCCTAGCTGCGGAGGGTTGCGTCGATGGTGGCGCGGAGGCGGACGGCGGCTTCCCGGATTTCGTCGTTGGAGATGATCAGGGGTGGGACGAAACGCAGCGTATTGCGTCCGGCCGCGTTGAGGAAGACGCCGTGATCGAGTCCGCGGGTGACGAACGTCTTCGCTTCGCGACCCTCGCGGACCGGGAGGCCGAGCATCAAGCCGATTCCTCGCGGCGCTTCGAAGACATCGCCGTGGTCGCGCGCGATTGCGGCGAGCTCGTCGGTTAGCAGTTGCCCGGCGGTCGTCACCTGCGCGTCGATGTCGACGACGTCGCGAATCGCGAGATGTTCAAGCGCTGCCGCGGCCGGGACGGGCGATCCGCCAAAAGTCGTCCCATGGTCGCCCGGCTGAAGCGATGTAGCCGCCGCGCCGCGAACGATGAGCGCACCGATCGGCAAACCGTTTGCGAGCGACTTGGCCAGCGTGAACGCGTCGGGTGTCACGTCGTAGAGCTGATGCGCGAACAGGCGGCCGAGCCGACCCATCCCGCACTGCACTTCGTCGAAGATCAGCAGCGCGCCGCGCTCGTCACAAATGCGACGCGCAGCCCGTAGGTACTCGCGCGTGGCCGGCACGATCCCGCTCTCGCCCTGCACGGGCTCGACCAGAAAGCAGGCCGTCGTTTCGCCGATCGCTGCGTCGAGTGCGGCGACGTCGTTGAACGGGACGTGCGCGAACCCGAGCGGCAACGGTTCGAAGCCTTCGTGATACGCCGGATTGTCGGTCGCGGCCAACGCGCCGAGGGTGCGCCCGTGAAACGAACCGTGCGCCGCGAGGATGACGTTGCGGTTCTTTTCTCCGCGGCGCCAGGCGTGCTTGCGGGCGAGCTTGATCGCCGCCTCGTTCGCTTCGGCGCCGCTGTTGCAGAAGAAGACAGTGTCGAACCCGGACAGCTCGGCAAGCCGGTCCGCCAGCATGCCGGCCGGCTCGTGGTGCACGAGATTACTGACGTGTACGAGCGTAGCGGCCTGCTCGGCGACAGCACGCGCGATCCGCGGATGCGCGTGACCCAGCGCGCAGACCGCGATCCCGGCGACGAGATCGAGATACGCGTTTCCTGACTCGTCGTACAGCCAGCAACCTTCGCCGCGCACGATGTTGATCTCGAGCCGCCCATAGTTCGCCATCACGTGCGGATGCGTCGTAACCAAGCGCGCCCCACGCGCCACAACCGGAATCATTTCATCTCCCCCAACTCACCGAGCTTCTTTCAACTTTCCTTTGTGCGGACCGCAGCGTAGCGAGGACCGCGAAGGGTTCGCCGCGGCGAACCCACAGGACTTGAGTTGGCGTAGCCAACTCATGTCCGGTAATGCGCGTTGATGCGGACGTAGTCGCCGGTGAGGTCGCAACCCCAGGCCGTGGCGGTCGCTTCGCCGAGCCCCAGATCCAGCGTTGCTTCGACGGTTTGCTCTTCGAGGAAGTGGTGCGCCTCGGCTTCGCTCATCGCTTCGATCGCGCCGCGTTCGACCCACGTGTGGCCACCGAGATACAGCGACCACGTTTCGGGATCCATCCCCGCGCCGACCGAGCCGGCCGCCGCGACGATGCGCCCCCAGTTCGGATCCTCGCCGTAGAGCGCGGTCTTCACCAGGCTCGAGTTGATCACCGCGCGTGCGACCTTGCGCGCCTGCTGCTCGTCGCGCGCGCCGGTCACGGTGAACGTCAGCGTCTTGGTCGCGCCCTCGCCGTCTTTGACCATTCCGACGGCGAGATCGCGGCACACCGCCGACAACGCCGCGCGCAGGCCGGGGGTCGCCTCACCGTTGCCCGGCTTGGCGCAACAATACACGGCATCGTTGGTCGACATGTCGCCGTCGACCGAGATCATGTTGAACGTTCCGTCCGATGCTTCGCGCAGCGCTTCGGTGAGCGACGCGCGCGAAACCGTGGCGTCGGTCACCAGGAACGCGAGCATCGTCGCCATGTTGGGAGCGATCATCCCCGAGCCTTTGGCGATTCCGCCGATGACGCGGCGCTCTCCGTTCTCGTGCCACGCGTACGCGGCGAGCTTGGGGACGTGATCGGTCGTCATGATCGCTTCGGCCGCGTCATACGCCGCCTCCGGGCCTTCGGAGAGCGCCTTGAAGGCGCGGTCCAAACCCTTTGAGAGACGGTCCATCGGCAACGTCACGCCGATGACCCCGGTCGATGCGACGACGACCTGCGTCGAGCGCAGACCGAGCAGCGTCGCGGTATGGCGCGCGGTGTTCTCCGCGTCGCGCAAGCCGCGCTCACCGGTGCACGCATTCGCGCAGCCCGAGTTGCACACGATCGCGCCGATCGCGTCGCCTTCGGCGTCCAAGTGCGCCGTCGTCGCGAGCAGCGGCGCCGCTTTGATCTCGTTCGTCGTGATCACCTGCGCGCACACGTGCGGCCCGGGCAGCGCGATCAGCGCGAGGTCGGTCTTGCGCTTCTTGATCCCGGCGTGAACGCCGGTCATGCGCAGGCCGGGGACGGCGCCAAGCCCACCACGGACCTGGATTAGGCGGACCGGCTCTCCGTTGTTCGCCGGTTTGGCCGAGCGTTCAGCCGACGGTTGTGCGAGCATCGAAACCCTGTTCCTCCGGGAGGCCGAGCACGAGGTTCATGTTCTGGATCGCCTGACCCGCGGCACCTTTGCCCAGGTTGTCGATCGCGGACAGGACGTGGACGACGCCGTCGCGTTCGGCGACCGCCAGGTGCGCGTCGTTCGTTCCCACCAAGGCCGGCAAGTGCGGCGCTCGCAGGTTGCGAAACACCGTGACGAACGGATTGGCAGCGTAAAAGCGTTCGTACAACGCGAGGACGTCGCCGCGCGAGAGCGGGCTGCGCGGGATCAGGTACACGTCGGCCAAGAGCCCGCTCTTGAGCGGAACGACGTGCGGCGAGAAGACGATCGGCGCGTTGATTCCCGCGGCGCGCGACTCTTGGACGATCTCCGCACCGTGGCGGTGGCCGGCCAAACCGTACGCGCGCACGTCACCGTCGACCTCGGCGAACATTGACGTCACGGCCGGCGTGCGGCCGGCGCCGGTGATCCCGCTCTTCGCATCGATCACGACCTGCGCGATGCGATCGGCGAGCGGCTCGAGCGGGACGAGGGCGAGCAGCGCGGCGGTGACGTAACAGCCGGGGTTCGCGATCAGCCGGGCGCCGGCGATCTGCGCGCGATAACGTTCCGGGAAACCGTAGACCGCCTCGCCCGCGTTCACTTCGAGCCGAAACGCGTCGGACAGATCGATCACGCGCGCGCCCTTGGCGAGCAGCGCCGGCGCTTGTTCGCGGGCGAGCTCGTGTCCGCCGGCAAGAAAGACGACGTCGTCAGAGCGGACGCGCGCGAGCGCGGTCCCACGCTCTTCGAGCTCGACGTGCACGTGCGGCAGCCAGGGGAACACGTCGGCGACCGGTATGCCGGGCTGCGAGCGGCTTTCGAGCACGCCCAGTGCAACCGACGGGTGACGGTCGATGAGCCGGATGAGCTCCGCGGCGGCGTAGCCGCTCGCGCCGACGACGTGGGCGGTGATCATAGGAACGACTCCGATAACGCGGCGATCGCGTCGCGCGTTGCGGCGATCGACGTCGCCACCATCCCCGGCCCGGTCGAACCGGCGCTGCGCTTGCCCCAAACCGAGGCGCGCGGATCGACCGGGGCGTCAGCGACGCCGAGGGCGGCGGCGTCGCGGCCATCCAGCGGACGCCCCTCCTCCTCGGCGAGGACGACGCGTTCGCCGACGGCGTGATGCGCCTCGCGAGCGGTCGCGCCGGCCAGGATCAGCGCGTCGGCGAGATCGGTCGCCACCGTGTAACCGTCGCCCGCGCGCGCCGCGGTCTGCGCGTCGTTGAAGTGGACGTGCGCGAACGCGCGGCGGAAGGCGTCGAGCGCCGCCAGCCCCGCCTCGGTCCCGTCGATGACCTGGGCCTTGGTTTGCTGCAGGTCCCGATGATACGAGAGCGCGACGCCGTTGGTCGTCGCGAGCGCCCCGGCGTAGACGCCGATCGCGCGCGCGCCGGCGGCGCGAACGAGCTCGAACGGGTCGGGGTTGCGCTTCTGCGGCATCAGGCTCGAGCCCGTCGAGGCGGCGTCGTCGAGCCGGACGTAGCCGAACGCCGGCGTCGCCCAGATCACCAGCTCTTCGCTCGGACGGGACGCCGCGACCACCGCGCGCACCGCGGCGTGCAGCAGGTCGAGCGCGACGTCGCGGTCGCCGACGCTGTCGAGTGCGTTGCGCGACGGCGCGCCGAAGCCTAGCTCGCGTGCCGCCGCGGCGCGGTCGAGCGGCAGCGAAGAGCCGGCCAGCGCCGCGCTGCCGAGCGGGCAGAAGCGCGCCGCATCGGCGGCGACGCGCGCGAACCGCTCGGCCGCACGCACGAAGCCTTGCGCCGCGGCGTCGAGCCAGAAAGCCAGCAATACCGGCTGCGCCGGCTGCCAATGCGTCGTCGCGGCGAGCAGCGTCCCGCGTTCGAGCGCGCTTTCGGCGCGGTCCTCGAGCAGCGCGGCGACGTCGACCGCGCCGCGCGCTCCGCGCGCCGCGCGGTCGCGCGCGTACAGCAACAGGGTCGTCGCGACCTGATCGTTGCGCGATCGACCGGCGTGCAGCCGTTCACCGGCCGGACCGGCGAGCTCGCGCACGCGCGCGTCGATCGCGCCGTGCACGTCCTCGAAGGCGTGCGTCGTCGCCCACGCAGCGAACGCCCCGTCGTCGATCTCGGCGGCGACGCGATCGAGCGCGGCGAGCAGCGCGCCCGCGTCGGCCGGCGCGAGCACGCCGGAAAGTGCAGCGACGTGCGCGCGCGAGCAGCGCACGTCGAACGGCGCGAGCACGAGGTCGTCCGCCAGGCTGGAACCGAACGCGAGGAGCGCTGCATCCGGAGCGGATGCGAAGCGCCCGCCCCACTGCAGCGAGCTCACGGTGTCAGACCGGTTGCGGGGTCGCTGCCTCGGCAGCAGCGGCGGCTTTGGCGGCACCTGCAGCGACCGGCAGCCCGTGGATCTCGATGAAACCGCCGGCGGCGTCGTGACGGAAGCGGTCGCCCGCACCATAGGTCGCCAGCGATTCGTCGTAGAGCGCGAACGGCGAGCGCGAACCGGTGACGACCGCGCGACCGCGCAGCAGCTGCACGCGCACGTCACCCGTGAGACGCTCGGCGATCTTCGCGTTGAACGCGTCGAGCGCGTTGCGCAGTGGCGCCGGCCACTGCGCGTCGTAGATCAGCTCGGCATACTTCTGGTCGAGCGCCGCCTTGAGCCGCAACTCGTCGCGCGTGAGCACGAGCCGCTCGAGCGCCTTGTGCGCTTCGATCAGCGTGACGCTGCCCGGGCACTCGTAGACCTCGCGCGATTTGAGCCCGACGACCCGGTCTTCGATCAGGTCGATTCGCCCGACGCCGTTGGCACCGGCGACCTTGTTCAGCTCGAAGACCATCTGCGCGCCGTGCGTGCCGCCGATCGACGGGATGCCGTGCCGGAACGCGATGACGACCTCGTCGCCCGCGATCGGGGCCGTCGCCGGCGCGACGGTCCACGCATAGGCGTCCTCGGGCGGCGCGTTCCAGGGATCCTCGAGCACGCCCGCTTCGATCGAGCGGCCCCACAGGTTCGCATCGACCGAGTACGGCTTCGCCGCGGTATGCGAGATCGGGACGCCGTTGGCTTGCGCGTACGCGATCGCGTCGGGGCGCGAGAGCGGCTTCTCGCGCAGCGGCGCGAGGGTGCGCAGGTGCGGCGCCTTGGCGCGCACGCCGACCTCGATCCGCACTTGATCGTTCCCTTTGCCGGTGCAGCCGTGGGCGACGGTATCCGCGGCGTACTCGGCGGCGGTTTCGACCAGCAAATCGGCGATGAGCGGCCGCGACAGTGCCGCACTGAGCGGATAGACGCCCTCGTACAGCGCGTTGGCGGCGAGCGCCTTGTACGCGTAGTCGTCGATGAAGCGCTCGCGCGCGTCGATCATCACCGCTTCGACTGCGCCGAGCGCGAGCGCTTTGCGGCGCACGGCGTCGAGCGCGTCCTGCGATCCATCGCCGGCGACGAGATCCGACTCGCCCAGATTCGCCGTCATCGCGACGACCTGATGCCCGGCCTGCACGAACTGTTTGAGGAGCACCGACGTGTCGAGTCCGCCGGAATACGCCAAGACGATCTTCACGGAACTACTGTTCTCCCCGCATGTCTTCGAAACGTTGTTTTATCATCGGCGTGGTCTCGGGCTTCTCGCAGATCACCAGCACCGTGTCGTCGCCGCCGATCGTGCCGAGCACTTCGGGCCAACCGGCGTTGTCGATTGCGGCGGCGAGCATCATCGCCGTCCCCGGATGCGTGCGCAGCACGATCTGGTTGAGGCTCGAGCGCGCTTGGATGACGACCTCGGAAACGACCCGGTGCAGCCGCGAGGCGAACGCCGGACCGACGGTCGGCTCGACGTACTTGAACGTTCCGCCGTTTCCGCCTTTGAGCGCGACCTTCAGCAGCCCGAGCTCCTTGATGTCGCGCGAGACGGTTGCCTGGGTGACCTCGTAGCCCTGCTGCTCGAGCAGCAGCGCCAGCTCGTCCTGCGAGTGGATCGGACGCGCCGCGATCAGCGAGAGGATCGCGCGCTGGCGTTTGGTCTTGGGTTGGGCAAGCGCTTCCATCAGTCGAACCTGCTCTGAGCGTGTCGAAGGGTCATTCCGTGATACCGCGGAGGTCGGTGCAGAGGGCGAGGAGCAGCGCTTTTTGCGCGTGCAAACGGTTCTCGGCTTGATCGAAGACGACGCTGCGCGGACCGTCGATGACCTCGCCCGTCACCTCTTCGCCGCGATGCGCGGGGAGACAGTGCATGAAGAGCGCGTGCTTGGCGGCCGCGTCCATCAGCGTCGCGTCGACCTGGTATGGGCGCAGCGCCGCGACGTTGCGTTCGCTGAACTGCTCGTCGCCCATCGAGGTCCACACGTCGGTGTAGACGACGTCGACGTCGCGCACGGCGCGAATCGGCGACGTGAACGCTCGCGCGGTCACGCCGTGCGGCGCGCCGAGCTTCACCAGCCGGCTCAAAAATGCGTCCGATGGACGATGCGTCGGCGGGGCGGCGAAGGTTATCGACATCCCCGACAGCGCTGCCGCTTCGGCGACCGAGGCAGCGACGTTGTTGCGCGCGTCGCCGACGAACGCCAACCGCAGCCCTTGCAGCGTCCCGAACCGTTCGCGGATCGTGAGCATGTCCGCGAACGCTTGGCACGGATGGGCCGCTTCGGAGAGCGCGTTGATCGTCGGTACGGTCGCGGCGCCGGCGAAGCGCACCAGCGGCTCGTGCGCGTGCGTGCGGTAGACGATCGCGTCGCCGTAGCGGGAAAGGGCGCGGGCCGCGTCCTCGGGCGACTCGCGGGTACCGATCCCGACGTCGCTGCCGCTGACCGCGATGGCGTGGCCGCCCAGCTGCGTCATCCCGGCTTCGAACGAGATGCGCGTCCGCAGCGACGGCTTCTCGAACAGCATGACGAGCGTCTTGCCGCGCAGCAGGGTCATTTGCTCCCGGCCGCGCGCCTTGAGGGTCTGGGCAAGCGCCAGCAAGCTGGTGAGCTCGTCGCCGCCCAGGTCGGTCACGGAGAGGACGTTCCGGCCGCGCAACCGCGCCGCCGCCGGCAAAGTGATCATAGTCTGCATAATTATACATCAACCGTATATTTATGCAAGACCGCCTTGGGGCTTTGCCTAAATAAGCCGTGCTAAGGGCTACTTTATGGGCAGCGGCGCCCTTTTGGGGGCAGCCAGGCACTCGCCGTCGCCGCGCATGCATAGGCGGAACCCCCCGCGCGACCAAGTTCTGGGCATGCTAGAGTTTCTGAAGAGAGAGTTCACCCTAGAGAAGGCACTCTCTAAGGTGCTTTGGACGATTCTGTTCGCAGGGCTGACGCGGGCTGTCTTTTGGCTCCTGAACATTTCGCTCGCGCACAAGGAACTGTGGTTCTGGCTGATCGTTCCGGCGAGCTATTTGGCCGCGATCATAGCGTTCAGGCGCCTTGCGCGCGGCGGCGGCCCCCAGATCGCGGGTGAAATTGAATGGATTCACATTAGCGAGATGCCACCAGCCTCCGGCTTCCCGCCGGGGGCGCTCGTCGCAATAATCGCGACCGTTAGGAACCTCGGCGAGGCGACGTCGTTAGAGGCATGGACACTCAACGTCGAAATTGAAAACCAACCGCGACTCACCGCGATTCCGTTGCCTTGTGGCGAAACATTCACGATCCCGGATATGAATGTTACGCTCAGCGGCGCGGATGAGCTACACGCCAAGCTTGCAAATAGAATGCTGGACAAGGGGGAGCGCATACGCGGCCTCTTGATTTTCGACGTGACCGCCGTTGCGCCCATAACGCTGGGCAAGCCAGGGCAAGTGTACACGCTCTCGGTTGAGGATTACGAACGCAGACGATGGCCGATAAAGTTCACGTGGAAGGCTCAACTCGATGTAGCGCCGCGCATGTTTCCAGGCATGAAGATTGCGTACGGCACTCCACCTGCGCCGGGCGGCTCGGTTGCCGCGCCCCATCCGGCGCCTCCCGCGCTGCCTCAATCGTGATTTTTCAGGCCACCGCGCTATCGCTCAGAACGTCAGGCGCCCAGCTTCCAAAACTCCGCCTCTACGCCAAGCTCATAAAACGATTGGACGAGGCAGCAGAGGTTGTGGCAGAGGATTTTGCACAGAAGCTCGTTTACTGCGCGACCTGTGTCTTCGAACGAAGGCGTGTCCGAAGCTTGGACTTATCATATGGAACGCCGTCTCGACATTCGACCGCTGGTGGTAGCGCGCAAGAAACTCCGGGTCATCGTACTGCGCCGCCCAGCTTTGGTTCGTGAGCCACGCGCGTACTGTGTTGGGCCCAAGGGCTGACCGGTCCGCCGCGAACGAACCGGTGCGGATCGCACGGGCGCGTTCGTCGGCGGAGCACCCGATCAGTGGCTCGGTTCGACCGTTCCGACGAGCGTGTAGGTATCCGGCCCCGGAATGTTCGCGGTGGCTTGAAGCACACCGTTCTTCAGCGTGCCCTCCAGGCGGACGGAACGCCGCATTCCGATGTCGAGCCAAATCTGCGTCCCGGACATCCCGCCGGAGACGGTTCGCGCGCCGCCGTCACTGGGCTGAAAAGTACCCGAGACGATTCCGCTGGGATAGACCGTCAGGCGGAGCGTCCCGTCGTACTCGCCGGCACGGAGGCTCTCCGTCATGCGCGTTTGGAAGACGTAACGTTGCGGTGATGCGTTGGTGGTCGTAGCCGCCTGCGACGCGATCGGCAGCGCCAGCGCCGCCAGGAGAGCGGTCGCCATCGTCGCTTTTCGGATGATCGTGGTCATAGCAACCTCATAACTTGTTTGGGGCTGCCGACGTTGCGGGTTGCTCCCTCCGCCGAGCGTGTCGTTGCCTAGGGGGTTGCGAAGCCGGAGAGGCGCATCAGGCCATGTTCGTCCTCGGTGAAGCCGAGGCGAGCGTAGAGCGGCTTCGAGCGAGGGGACGGCCGAAGGAACGTGCCGCGCACACCTGCCGCGCGGACCTCTGACAAAACCGCTTCAATCAGCCGCGACGCGTGGCCGTGGCCGCGGTACGCGGGCTCGACGTACACGCCACCCACTTCGGCATGCAGGGCGCCATCGGGATATGGGAGCCGTTCGAAGAACGTCGCACACGCGGAGCCGACGACGCGTCGCGCGTCGCACAGCACCCACGCGATCAGGCGGTTCGCGTCGAAGAGCTCGCGGATGTCGGCACTCGCGCGCAACGCGAAGCGGTCGCCCTCATCCGCCTGCAGATATCCCATTTCGATCATGCTCGCCGCTCGCAGCCGTCCCAACGACCGCGCATCGGCAATGTCGCCTCGTCGTACTTCGATCATCGTCCTCGTCGCCAAAAGAAAAAGCGCGCCGTGTAGGCGCGCCCGTGTTCCGCTTCTCCCCGAGTCCGTCAGCCGATGGCGAGCGGACCCGGTGCGGATCGCACGGGCGCGTTCGTAGGCGGTCGGTTGCGGTAGAAGTAGATCGTCATCGAAGGACTAGTCATACCGGAAATCGTCGGGATCGTCAACTCTCCGTTTTCAAGGAGGACCTGCGCGCCGCGATCAACGAGCGTTTCTCGATGCTGATCGTGCTCAAGTACGGCGGGAACGCAATGGCCGCCGGCGGCGCAGAGGACCCGGTGCTCGACGAGGTCGCGGTGCTCGCGACGCGCGGCCAACGCGTCGTGCTCGTTCACGGCGGGGGGCCGCAGATCGATGCCGAGCTGCACGCCAAAGCGATCGACGAGGTGCGCATCCATGGCCTGCGCGTCACCGGAGCCCGCACGCGCGACGTCGTCGAGTACGTGCTGTGCGGAACCGTCAACAAAGCGCTGGTGCGGGCGCTGGCGGCGCGGGGCGCCCGCGCCGTCGGGATCTCGGGCCAGGACGGCAACTTGCTCGGCGCGCGCCGCACCGGCGCGATCAACGCGGTCGACCTCGGCTACGTCGGCGAGATCGTCGGCGTCGATCCGGCGCCGGCGCGTGCCTTGCTCGATGCTGGTTTCGTGGTCGTGGTGGCACCGCTGGGCCTGGACGTCGACGGCGGCGGAGCGTTGAACTGCAACGCCGACACCGCCGCCGGCGCGATCGCCGGCGCGCTGAGCGCCGACGCGTACGTCGTGCTGACCAACGTCGCCGGGGTCCGGCGCCACGTTGGCGATCCGGATTCCGTGATCGCGCGGCTCACCGTCGCCGAAGCCGAAGTAATGCTCGACGACGGTACCTTCACCGACGGCATGATCCCCAAGATGCGGGCCGCGATCTCGGCCGTGCGGACGGGGGCGCGTCGTGCGGTCGTCACGGGCGCGGGGTACGGCGCGATCGAGGCAGCTCTGCGCGGTATCGGGACCGAGCTCGTCCTCTGAAGGTCCGGGGGCGTCGGGCCTAGGACGTACCTCTGAGCGCCGTTCGTACCGCGCGTTTTTGCTTGTCTGCCAGGGAGGATGGGGTGGAACGTCCGCACGTCGTTTCGTTCAACGGCGAGCTTGATATTTGGAAGGAAGGCGACGTCGAAGCGACGTTATCGGTCTTCGACGGCACCGTACCCGCCGTCGTCGACCTGTCGGCCGTCCGATATCTCGACAGCGCGTTCTTGAGCGCGCTCGTGCGGCTGCGCCGGCGCTTGCCGGACTGCACGATTACGCTCGTCGTCGAGACGCCGTCGGTGCGCCGCGTGCTCGAGCTCACCGAGATGCATCGGCTGTTCCAGATCATCGACGCGCCGTGGCGCGACGCGCAAAGGAAAAGCTAGTCCTGATCCTCGCCGCGCCGCGCGTGTTCGTCGGCATTCGGGTCGGGCTTGGCGATCGGCGGCGTCGCCTTGAGATCGAGCGGCTTCCCACCTGCGGCGCGCAACGCTTCGTCGAGCGGGCGCAGCTGGCGATCGATGAACGTTCGATAGCCGGCCAACGCGGTCGCCCCGGCGCGCCGTAGCGCGGCCCCTTCGGCGACTTGCGCTCCCGTCGGCGCACCCGGGCTCAGATCGCTCAAGAACGTGAGGACCCGCTCGCGCAGCAGATCTTCGAGGAAGTCATCGTCCTGATCGTTGACGGGCTGGGAGCTGATCGCCGCTTCGATGCGTTGCGCCTGCGCGAGCACGCCGCGAGCGCGCTCACCGAGCGCCGGATCGGTAATCGACGCGATGCGGTCGGGCAGTTGCAGGCGCACGTTGTCGAGCACGTTGAGCGCGTCGTCGAGCGCGGAGAGCTCGGCGTACATCGCGGTTTGGAAGCGATCGCCGCGCAACTCGTCTCGCGCCGATGCGACGCGGCGATCGCGCAGAACCACGATCGGTTGCTGATACGTGCGCCCGTCGCGAATCAGGCGAACCGTGTATCGGCCGCTCAGCACGGGCACGCCGGAGTCGGGGCCGCGATCCCACTCCGCGATCCGGTGCCATGGCGTCGGCGGGTCCCTGTCGAGCGCCCAGGCGATCCGATTGTAGCCCACCACGTTGGGCACGTTGGGGACGGCCTCGCCGTCCTCGTCGTGCGAACCCGCGATGCGCCGCACGACCTTGCCGTGGACGTCGACGATCTCGAACGACGGCTGTGCTTTGGCCGGCGTTGGTTGCCAGAACGTGAACGCGGCCGGCGACGGGTCCGGACCACCGGCTCCGGCGTTCGCCGTGGGCGGATAACGTTGGAGCGGCAGGGCAGCGCGCGGAGGGAAGAGACGGACGGTGTCGCGCGCCGGGTTTCGATCGCGCAGCGCCGTCAGGTCGTCGAACACGTACATGCCGCGACCGTGCGTCGCCGCGATCAGATCGCCGGCTTGCGGCTGCACCGCGAGATCGCGCACCTCGACCGCCGGCAGCGTCACGGGAAACGGCTCCCACGATGCGCCGGCGTCGTGACTCCACCACACGCCCTTGCCGGTTCCCGCGTATAGTACGGCGCCGTTACGCGGATCCTCGCGCACGACGTGAACTTCGCTCGACGGCAACCCGTGCGCGATCGCGCGCCAGGTTCGCCCGAAGTCGGTCGTCGCGTACACGTAGGGGGCCCGATCACCGACGTAGTGCCGATCGACCGCGGCATAGGCCGTCCCGGCCGCATGATGTGACGGCTCGATCACCGGAATGCGCGCGTCGGCGTCGAGCCCCGGGATCGACACGTTCGTCCAGTGCGCGCCGCCGTCGCGGGTCAGCTGCACGACACCGTCGTCCGTCGAGACCCAGATCGTCTTGGCGAGCACCGGTGATACCGCGATCGACAGGATCGTGTCGAACGTCTCGGCGCCGGTGACGTCGAGCGTGAGCGGGCCGCCTGACAGAGCCTGGCGGGCTTTGATGTTACGGGTGAGATCCGGGCTTATCGACTGCCAGTGCGCGCCGTCGTCGAGCGAGCGGAACAGCACGTTGGCGCCGACGTAGACCGCGCGACGGTCGTGCGGGTCGAACGCGATCGGCGTCTCCCAGTTGAACCGGTACTTCAGCGCGCTTGGTGCGACGACGTTCTGATCGCGCAGGTATGGTGAGACGTCGATTCCGTTCTCCGTCCGGATGTCGAACAGGCCGAGCTCGCCGCCGTTGTCGCCGCCGCCGGATGACGACCAGATCTGATTCGGGTTGCGCGGATTCGGCAGCACCCACGTCCCGTCGCCGCCGCCGACCCGAAACCAGTCACGGCCGAGAATTCCGCGCGAGTCGCCGGTGCGCGCCGGGGCGCACCACGCGCCGTTGTCCTGCAGTCCGCCGCACACGTGATACGGGTTCTGCAGATCGAACGCGACGTGATAGAACTGCGCGACCGGCAGGACGTTGCGCCACAACCACGTCGAGCCGCCGTCGCGCGAGAGTCCGATCCCGCCGTCGTTCCCCTCGAGGATCGTGCGACCGTTCGCCGCGATCCACAGATCGTGGTGGTCGCCGTGTAAACGCCGCCCGCTCACGTGCCACGTCTTGCCGCCGTTCGTGCTCTCGGCAAGTAGTACCGAGACGGAGAACAGGTGGTCTTCGTCGTGCGGATCGACGACGATGCGCGAATAGTAGAACGGGCGTTCGTCGATCAGCGTATTGCTCGAGGTCAGCTTCCACGTCGCGCCGGCGTCGTCGGAACGCCACAGGAGGCCCTGCTTCGATTCGACGATCGCATAGATGCGCTTGGAGTCGTTCGGCGCGAACGCAACCGCGATCCGCCCGACCAGGCCGGCCGGCAACCCGGCGCCGCTGAGCTTGTGCCAGCTCACGCCGCCGTCGGTCGACTTGTAGAGCCCGTCATCGTCCCCGCCGCTGGTCAGCGACCACGAGGTGCGGCGGAAGCGCCAGAGCCCCGCGTAGAGCACGTCGGGATTGTGCGGATCGATCGCGAGATCGCTCGCGCCGACCGACGGGCCGGCGTAGAGCGTCTTCGTCCACGTCTTGCCGCCGTCGGTGCTGCGAAAGACGCCGCGTTCGGTCGTGTCGCGAAATGGATCGCCGAGCGCGGCGACCAGGATGCGCTTCGGATCGCGCGGATCGAGAATGACGCGCGCGATCTGCGAGGTGTCGTGAAGCCCGACCCGCGCCCAGGTCTTCCCGCCGTCGGTCGAGTGGTAGAGCCCGTCGCCTGGGATCACGTCGTTGCGCGGCCATGCTTCGCCCGTGCCGACCCAGACGTCGTTGACGTCGTGCGGCGAAATCGCGATCGCACCGATCGACTGCGAGCCGGCCGCGTCGAAGACCGGCGTCCAATCACCACCGCCGTTCGTCGATTTCCACACGCCGCCGCCGGCCGCGCCTGCGTACAACAGCGCGGGGTCGAGATCCGTGCCGGCGACGGTCGCCACGCGGCCCCCCGAAACGGCGGGCCCGATGCTCCGCCAACGCAGTTGCGGGGCGGCCGACGCAGTCGCGGCAGGTGCGCTGGGCGCCGGGCTCGGTGCGGGCGACGTCTCGGGCCGCGATCGTTCCGTCTCCTGTGCTGCGACCGCAGTACCGAGCGCAGCGAAGAAGACGGCTAGCGCCGCGAGCAGGCGGAGCGTGCGTGGCATCGGCATCGAAGGCCTTCGTACGCGATGGCTCGCTGGGCTCCCGTCACCTCCTGTGATGGGCGAGATGATCGGCCGCCGCCGACCGGCCCCGGGGTGTAGGCGAATCCCGCTCGCGCGGTTTCGCAGGGACGATCGACGGCGTGCCCGCCGCCATCAGTGCAGGCTGTGTTTGCAGCCGCACATGCGCGGACGAGTGACGCGCGTCCCCGGTTCCCAATGCACGCATCCCGTCTCGTCGTCGTGAAGAGATTCGAGATGCCGGCACTCGGGACACACGGAGAATTGCATCGAACCAATCCGTAGCATACAGGCGCGGCGCGCGCAATACCACACTCCGACCGCGCGCTCGTATACTGCGGGCGTGGCCCAGACTTTCAGCGAGCGTCTGCGTACGCTGCGCACGCGGATGCGGCTGACACCGAGCGAGCTCGCTCACGCGGTCGGCGTGACGGAGGGCGCGATCCGGCAGATGGAGTCGGGACAGACCAAGACGCCCAGCTTCCTGGTCGGGCTGAAATTGGCGCACGTCCTGGGCGTCACGCCGGCGTATCTCGCGACGGGGCGCGACGCTCCGCCGGAAACGGGATCACCTTCGCCGGATCGTTCGCTGGCTCTGGCGGAACGTCTAGCGACGCAAATAAGCGCACTAGATCGGCGCGTGAAATCATTGGAAGCCTGGCGGCGCGCCGGTACTCGTCGAAAAGCTCCAGAATGATCTCAGGCGGCTCATACATGCAGCCAGCTTAGGGAACGGCGGTGCCACATGGCTGGCATTGCGCGTTGCTGCCGACGTCGCTAACGCACAGGGGCGTCGAAGAGCGAGGGCTCCGCGGCGGGGGCGCCGAGGCCGTCGCGGCGGACGTCACGGCGAAGTTTGCGCGGTTCGGCGGCAAGCGCGACGTAGACGACCGGGACGAGGAGCAACGTCAGGAGCAACGAGCTGGCGAGGCCGCCGATGACGACGGTTCCGAGCGAGCGCGCGGCTTGGGCACCGGCGTCGAGCGCGAGCGCGAGCGGCAGCATGCCGGCGATCATCGCGATCGTCGTCATCATGATCGGCCGGAACCGTTCGCGCGCGGCTTCGCGGATCGCGGCGACCCGGCCGAGTCCCTTGGCGCGCTCGCGGTTGGCGAAGTCGACCAACAGGATTCCGTTCTTCGTAACCAGCCCGATCAACAGTACCGTGCCGATCAAGGAGAAGAGGTTGAGCGTCTGGTGGGTGATCGCCAGCGAACCGATCGCGCCGACGGCGGCGACCGGGACGGCGAACATGATGATGAACGGCGTGCGATAGCTGTCGTACAGGGCGACCATCAGTAGGTACACCAGCACGATCGAGAGCAGCAACGCGATCGTCATTCCGTCGACGGTCGAGCTCACCGCCTGCTCGTTGCCGCCGGCCGCCGGCGCGACCGTCACGCCCGACGGAAGGTTCAGGCCGGCGAGCCGGTTGCCGAAGTCGCGCTGAACGTTGGACAAGGTCGCGCCGGGCGCGAGGTTGGCGCCGACGTAGACGACGTTCTGCCGGTTGATCCGGGTGATCATGGGCGGTGCGGGCGACTCCACCAGCGACGCAATGTCGCCGACGTGGATCGTCGAGCCGTTGCCGGCGCGAACCGGTATCGCTTCGATCGCCGCGAGCGAGGTCTGGGCGGCGAGCGGGTACGTCACCAGGACGTCCTTGAGCCCGTCCTCGCCGGTGAACTGCGTCGCCAGATCGCCGCCGAACGCCGCGCGGATCGCGGTCGACGCGGTGCCGACACTGGCGTCGAGCGAACGCGCACGGTCCCGATTGAACTCGACGGCGAGCTGCGGCGCGTCACCCGACGCGGACGACGTGACGTCGATCGCGCCCGGCGTCTGAGCCAGGACCTTCGCGACTTGCGGCGCGTACTTTTCGGGCGTGCCGTCGAGGCTGCCGATAACCTCGTCGATCGGTTGTGAGTTGCCGCCGGCGATGTCGGTCGCGGGAACGGCGACGACCTGGGCCTGCGGCACGAGCTGCGTTGCCTGCTGCTGTAACTGCTGCGCCCAGTACGCGGTGTTGTGCGCGCGGCCGTCCTTGAGATACACATCGATCTGCGCGATCGCCGCGTTGTTGATGTAGCCCGAGAGCTGGCCGAGGTACGCGCCGGCCATCGCCGATTCCGCCCGCAGGTCGGGGATGTTGTCGACGACGCGTTCGATTTGCAGCAACCCGGTGCGCGTGGTCGCCAGCGGCGTGCCGGGCGGGTAGGTGATCGTGACGTACAGCTCGCCTCGGTCGACCGGTGGGATGTACTCGAAACCGACCAGCCCGAGCGGGATCAACAGCAGCGCGAGCACGAGCGAAAGCGCCGAGATACCGGCGACCAGGCGCGGCCGGTTCAGGCCCCAGGTCAAGGCGCGATCGACATACCACGAGCGCGACCGTTCGAAGCGGTCGGTGAAGGCGTCAATGACCTTCCACGGACGCCAGGTCGACAACAGCGCCCAGCGGCCCGCAAGCGTCGGCGTGACGGTGAACGACACGAACAGGGACGTCAGCGTCGCGACGGTGACGACCAACCCGAACTCGCGCAAGAACAGACCGACCGAACCGGGCAGGAACGAGATCGGCAAGAACACGACGACGTCGACGAGCGTGATCACGATCGCGGCGACGCCGATCTCGCTGCGCCCGGTGATGGCAGCCTCGGCCGGCGCTTCGCCGTTCTGAAAGTGGCGCTCGACGTTCTCGAGCACGACGATCGAGTCGTCGACGAGGATCCCGATGATCAGCGTCATCGCCAGCAGCGAAACGGTGTCGAGCGTGAAGTGCGCGAGCTTCATCGCGCCCAGCGTGACCAGCAGCGAAGACGGGATCGCGATCATGACGACGATCGCGTTGCGCCACGAGCGCAGGAAGAGCAGCATCACGATCCCGGTGAACACGATCGCTTCGATCAGCGTGCGCATCACCCCGGTCAGCTGCTGCTCGGTGTAGGTCGACTGCACGTCGAGGATCGAGAACTGGACGTCGGGATACGTGCTGCGCAGCGCCGGCAGTGCCGCCAGCACGCGCTTGGACGTCTCCACCTCGCTGGTTCCGGCGTTCTTTTGCACGTCGAGCGTCACCGACGGTATGCCGCCGGCGTACGCGAACACCCGCTGCGTCTCGAACGTGTCGGTGATGTTGGCGACGTCGCCCAACCGCATCAAGTGCGCGCTGGTAGCCCACGGGTCGGTGCCGGAGGCGGCGCTCGTGCCGCCCGAAGAGCCCAACAGCAGGCCGGCCACGGTCGGCACGTCCTGGATGTCGCCGCGCACGTCGAGGTTCGTCTCGCGGTTGGGCGAGTAGAGGATACCGCCCGGCGCGCGCACGTTGTTATTGGTGATGGCGGTGACGACGTCGGTGAGCGTGAAGCCCGATGACGACAGCTTGCCGGGGTCGACCGCGACCTGGATCGACGGCGTGACGGTGCCGTTCTCCTGAACGTACGAGACGCCCGGGACTTGTTCGAGCTGCGGCACGATCTTGTTGATCGTCAGCGAGGACAAGTCGCCGGGGCCGAGCGCGCTCGAACGCAGCGCGAGCGAAACCACCACCGCTTCGGACGGGCTGTAGAGCGAGATCTGCGGCGTCGTCACGTCGTTGGGGAGCGAGTGCTGCGCGTTCTGGACGCGGCCTTGCACTTGGACCAAGTCGTCGTTCTGGTCCGAGCTCAACTGGAAGACCGCAATGACGGATGCCTGCCCCGGTTGGATCGCGGTTTCGAGGTGATCGAGATTGGGCGAGCCCGCCAGCTGGTCTTCGAGCGGCCGCACGATCGCGTCGCGCATCTCGGTCGTCGAAGCGCCGGGGTAGCTCACCAGCACCTGGATCGAAGGGACGTCGGTGTTCGGGAATTGCTGCTGCACGAGCGACAACCCGGCGATCGATCCGGCCAGCAGCACCAGCGCGAGAAACACGGTCACCAGCGTCGGCCGCTCGACGAACAGGCGCGTCAGCGACATCAGCGCGTCTCGATCGGAAGCGGCGACGGCGGGCCGTCGTGGGCAAGGCGCTTGAGCGAGATTTTCTCCGGCGGTCCCGGCGCGAGCCAGATGTACACGCACGGCACTAGCACCAAGGTCAGCAGCAGCGAGCTGGTCAGCCCACCGATCACGACGGTGCCCAACGACCGTTTCGCGGCCGAGCCGGGGTCGAGCGCGAGTGCCAGCGGCATCATCCCCGCGATCATCGACACCGTCGTCATCACGATCGGCCGAAAGCGTTCGCGGGCTGCCTGCCGGATCGCGGTGACCTTGTCGATGCCGGCCTCGACTTTGAGGATCGCGAAGTCCACCAGCAGGATTCCGTTCTTGCTGACCAGGCCGATGAGCATGATCACCCCGATCAGCGAGAACAGATTGAGGCTCTGTTGCGTGATCGCGAGCGACCCGAAGGCGCCGACTGCTGCGACGGGGACCGCGAACAAGATCACCAGCGGCACGCGGTACGCGTTGTAGAGCGCGATCATCAGCAGGTACACCAGCCCGAACGAGAGCAGCAGCGCCGTTCCGAGCCCGTTCACGGTCTGGACCAAGTTCTGCTGGTTGCCGCCCGCCGCGGCGCTCACGATCACCGTGTTGGGAAGATGCAACGCGGCCAGCCGCTTCATGAAGTCCTTGACGACGTTCGACTGCGACGCTCCAGGCTGGACGTTCGCGGAGATGTGGATGACCGTTTGCCGGTTGACCCGCGTGATCAGCGCCTCGGCCGGGCTGTTCTGAAGGATCGCAACGTCGCCCAGGTGGACGATCTGGCTCGCGCGCGTGCGCAGCGTGATCTGCCGCAGGATGGCCAGACTGGTCTGATCCGCGATCGGATACAGCACCTGGACGTACTTGGACCCGTTGTCGGTGTCGAATTGCGTCGCGAGCGTCCCGCCGAACGCGGCGCGCACGGCCTCGGCGGCGGAGCCGATGTCGAGGTCGAGCGCACGGGCGCGATCGCGGTTGAACGCGATGTTGATCTGCGGCGAGAGCTGCAGCGCCGAGCTGTTGACGTTCGCGGTTCCCGGCGTCTCCTCGAGGGTCGCCAGCACTTGCTGCGCGTAGGCGTCGGGCTCACCGCGGGTCGAGGTCACGGTGAGATCGATCGGCTGCGCGTTCCCGCCGCGCGTCCCGGTTGCCGGAATCGCGATGACGCGCGCGTCGGGGACGAGCTTGTGCCCTTGCATCGACATGATCCGCGCGTCGTCGGTGGTCGAACGCTTGCGGTCGTCCTTGAGGAAGACGCTCAGCTGTCCGTTCGAGCCCAGGTTGACGCCGCCGCCGAAACCGGCTTGCATCGTCCCCGACGTCGACGTGATCGTCAGCACGTCGGGCAGGTTCATGAACGCCGCGGAGAGCTTTCGCACCGCCGCATCGGTCGTGGCGAGCGGCGTTCCGGTAGGGAATTGGACCTGCACGAAGATCTGCCCGCGGTCGACTGCCGGGATGAACTCGAAGCCGACGAATCCTAGCGGGATCAGCGCGACGGCGCCGATTGTCAGCAGGCCTGACACTGCCGCGATGATGATCTTGTGGCCGAGCGCCCAGCCCAGAATGCGGTCGCTGTAGAATGTGCGCGTGCGGTCGAAGCCGCGGGCGAACGCCTGAATGATCTTTGGGATCCGCCAGGTCGAGAACAGCGACCAGTTCCCGGCCAGCGACGGCGTGACCGTGAACGAAACCGCCAGCGAGGTCAACGTCGCGATCACGACGACCACCCCGAACTCGCTGAGGAACCGGCCGGTCTGGCCGGGCAAGAACGCGATCGGCAGGAAGACGACGACGTCGACCAGCGTGATGATCACGGCGGCCGTGCCGATCTCGCTGCGACCCAGGATCGCCGCGGTTCGCGGCGCCTCGCCGTCCTCGTAGTGTCGCTCGACGTTCTCGAGCACGACGATCGAGTCGTCGACCAGAATCCCGATGATCAGCGTCATCGCGAGCAGCGAGACGGTGTCGATCGTGTAACCGACCAGCTTCATCACGAAGAACGTGACGAACAGCGAGGTCGGGATCGCGATCATCACCACGACCGCGTTGCGCCACGAGCGCAGGAAGAACAGCATCGTGACGCCGGTGAAGACGATCCCTTCGACCAGCGTTTGCAGCACGCCGACCAGCTGCTGTTCGGTGAAGTCGGCCTGCACGTTGAGGATCTTGAAGCCGACGTCGGGGAACTGGCGCTCGATCGCGGGCAGCGCGGCGAGCACGGCGCGAGCGGCTTGGACTTCGCTCGCGCCCGTACCCTTCTGGACGCTCAGCGAGATCGACGGATGCGCGTCGACGTACGAGAAGACGCGCTTCGGTTCGTAGCCGTCGGTCACCGTCGCGACGTCGCCCACGTGCGGGAGGCGCGCCGAGGTGGAGAACGGGTTCGTAGCTGCGGCGCCGGCGCCCGACGAGGCCGAGCCGCTCAGCGCGAGGGCTTGATTCGTCGTTCCCGCGCCGCCGGTGTACTTTTGGGCGATCGTCCCCGACGGCGACGTCGCACCGGTCAAGACGGCGGTTGAGCCGGTGAGAAGAAGCTGCGCGATCGAGTCCGGCGTCGTGACGTCGCCGCGCACGTCGATCGACGTCTCGTGATTCCCGAGATACGCGATCCCGCCGGGCGCGCGAACATTGTTCGCTTGGATCGCGCTGACGACGTCGTTCGCGGTGAAGCCCGCGCTCGCGAGCTTGTACGGGTCGACCGTCACCTCCAGTGCCGGCGTCACCGTTCCGTTGGCGCCGACGTTGGAGACGCCGGGAACCTGTTCGATCGCCGGGACGATGCTGTTGGTGACGACGGCCGACAACTGTGCCAGGTTCATCGACGAGGAGGTGGCCGATAGGGTGACGATCGTCGCCTGGGCGGGATCGAACGTCCGCACCGACGGCGCCGGGAGGTCGGCCGGCAACGCGGCGCGCGCGGTCTGGATGCGGTCCTGCACTTCGGTGAGATCGGTGGTCTGGTTCGAGTCGAGGGTGAAGGTCGCCGAGATCGACGCCTGGTTCTGCTGGATCGTCGTGTTGATGTGATCGAGGTCGGGCGCGCCGGCGATCGCGTCCTCGAGCGGCCGCACCACGGCGTCGCGCAGCTCCGATGGCGACGCACCGGGGTATGATGCGCTGACGTTCACCGTCGGAAAGTCGATGTTCGGGAACTGCTGCTGCACCAGCGTGGCGAGCGAGAAGACGCCGACCAGCACGACCAGCGCGACGGCGACGAACACCAGCGTGGGCCGGTTGACGAAAAGCTGCGTCAGGCGCATCGATCAGTCTTGCGCGAGCGATTGCCCGTCGGTGACGCCGAGCTGACCGTTGCTGACCACGACTTGCCCGGCTTTGAGGCCGCTCACGATCGACGTCTTGCCGTCGGAGCCGAGCTCGTGAACATGCACGAGCTTGGCTACCGTGTCGACGACCTCGTCGTCGGCGACCATGACGGTGGTGTGCGTGTCGTCCAGGAACGCGGTGGTCGGGATCCCGATCCCGCTGACCGGCGGCAACGACGCGCTCGCCGTAACGGGCAAGCCGGATTGCAGCTTGCCGTCGGCGTTTTGGACCAACACCTTCACGGTGAAGTTCGTCGAGCCCGGCGTGACTTGGCCGAGCACCGCGACGACCTTGCCGGTGTAGGTGCGCGTGTCGTTGCCGGAAACCGAGATCGAAACCGGCGCACCGACCGGGATCGCGAACGTGTCGGAGCTCGAGGCGTTGAGTTCGGCGTACACGTTGGCGAGCTGCTGGATGGTGAAGATCGTGCGCGCGCCGGGGTACTCGCCGGGATTGAGGTTGCGGTTGACGACGACGCCGTTGACCGGCGAGACGATCGTCGCCTTGGAGATCGAGGCCTGGAATTGCTGGACCTGCGCGACCGCCTGCTGGATCAGGGCCCGTGCCGCGCGAGCGTCGGCCGCGACGGAGGCGACGTTCGCCGCTTGGAGCCCGGTCGTCGTCGTGCCGTTCACCTGCTGGTTCGTGATCGTCGACGCCAGGTTCGCCTCCGCGGTGCGCAGGTTCGAGCTGTCGGTTTGCACCTGCGTCTTCTGCTGATCGTACTGCGACTGCGCGATGTAGCCGTTGGCGAGCAGTTGCGCATCACGCGAGAGGGTGAGCTGGTCGTTGGCCAGGGTCGACCGCGCGGCGACGACCGCGGCCTGAGCGGAGCGCACCTGGTCGGAACTCTGCCCGATGTTCAGCTTCTGCGTGTACTGCGCTTGGACGACTTTCGCGTCGTCCGATTCCGCCGTGCGCTGATCGGTTTCGATCGTCGCTTGCGCTTGGGCGAGCTGCGCTCGCAGGTCGGCCGTGTCGAGCACGGCGATCACCTCGCCGGCGTGGACCTGGTCACCCTCGTTCACGTTCACCGCATCGGTCGGTTCGGCGAGCTGGCTGGTGATGGCGACGTTCTGCAGCGGCGCGATCACGCCGGAGATCGTCGTCGCGGCGCGCACGGTCGTCTGCCGCGCCGCGGCGGTCGGCACGGGGTTCGGCGAGGCGCCGACCCGCGCGCCGCGCCGGTTGCCGTGCTGCCCGCAACCGGCGAGCACAAGGGCTGCGACCGCGACCAGCAGCCCGAGGGTTCGCGGATGCGTCACGAGGTCAGTGCGACTGCCGGTCGCGACGCGCTTGGTCGCGCAGCTGCTTGAACTTCGCGCGCTGGGCGGGCGTGAGCACGCCGTCAATCTTGGCGAAGGCCGCCTGCATGTTGGCCGTGCGCTGGTCACGATCGGTCACGTTCGCGTTCTTGTCTTTCGCGATTTGCATGAACCCTTTGATCTGGGCTTTCTGCGCGTCGTTGAGCCCCAGCTTGGCGAGCATCTCGGCGAAATGCCGCCGCATGCCGGCGGCACCGCCGGGCGGCGGACCGTCCTGAGCGAGCGCTGCCGGGGTCGAGCCCGAGGCGGTTCCCGCGACGGCGACCAAGCCGTTGAGCGAAGCGGTGGCGACCAGGGCAGCCGCCAGGACGGAGAGGCGGAGCGATAGGAGCTTCATCGGGTCAGGTTTCCTTCGATGGGAAAGCGGCGGCTCGGTCGGCCGCCGCCAGGGCACACCGGGTTAGTATGGACATCGAGTCTGAGAAATCCGTCTGGAGGTGTCCCCGTGGAAGAGCTCCGTACGCGCGGCTACGCCGTGATCCCGTCGTTGATCGGCGATCGCGATGCTGCCGACCTGCGTACCCTCTTTGATGAAGACGACGCGTTCCGCAGTACGATCGTCATGGAGCGCCACGGCTACGGCCGCGGCGTCTACCGTTATTTCGCCTACCCGCTGCCGGAGCCGGTCGGGCGGCTCCGGCGCGAGCTCTACGGGCGGCTCGCGCCCATCGCGAACGGCTGGATGGAGGCGCTCGGCCAGGAGCAGCGGTACCCGGCCGAACTCGAGGAGTTTCTCGCGCGTTGCCACGCCCAGGGTCAGACGCGCCCGACGCCGCTGCTGCTGCGCTACCGGATCGGCGACCACAACGCGCTCCACCAGGACGTCTACGGCGACCTGGCCTTCCCGCTTCAGGTGACCGTGCTGCTGAGCGAACCCGTTGCGGCCTTCGCCGGGGGCGAGTTCGTCTTGGTCGAGCAGCGGCCGCGCCGGCAGAGCCTCGCCCACGTCGTCCCGCTCGAGCGTGGCGACGCGGTCGTTTTTCCGAACGGGGTCCGCCCGGCGCCGGGCGCCCGAGGCCCCGTGCGCACGACGTTTCGGCACGGGGTCGGCGAGGTGCGCGCGGGCGAGCGGCTGACGCTCGGGCTCATCTTCCACGACGCGCGCTGAACGTCTCGAGGGCGCGGAAGTCGTCGTGCCGGGCCGCCGGCCCGACCTCGGGGCCGATGAGGTCGACGTGATCGCCACAAGGCCGCCCAAAAGATCTTCATGCAGACCGGCGCTCGTTCGTTACGGCCGCGCCATTAGGGGGACACTTCCGAGCGTAGATGACGGACGCCATGCTCACGGTGGAGCCCGTGGACAAATCGTTCCCGGTTTCTCACGGGCTGGGGGCCATGTTTCGTTCGCGCTCCTGGCAGACCATGCCGCGACGCCAGGTGCTCTTCGACGTCAACCTGCGCGTGGCGCGCGGCAAGCTTTTCGGCCTCCTCGGCCCCAACGGTGCCGGGAAGTCGACCCTGGTGAAACTGCTCTCGACCCTGACCGTGGCCGACCGCGGCCGCATGACGCTCGACGGCGTCGACGGCACGCTCTCGATGTGTTGATCGCGGTGTCTTCCGCGGCCGCCGACACGTGGGAGATCCTCACCGATCCCCAAGCCCTGCGCGCGCTCGAGCCGGAGTGGAACGATCTGTGGCTGCGCGCCCGCGACGAGTACGTAACGCAGAGCTTCGCGTGGTGCTGGGCGGCCTGGTGCACGGTCGGCGAAACGCTGGGGCGACGGCTGCACTGCGTCGTCGCACGGCACGCCGGCGAGCTGGTGCTGGTCTGGCCGTTCACCGTGCATCGCGTCGGCGCGTGGACGCGAGCGCGCCCGCTCGGCCCCGAAGTCGCGGAGTACAGCACGGTGCTGGTCGAACGCGACGCGCGGGCCGCGGACCGTCTTGGCGCGGCCTGGAAGCTGCTATGCCGCACGATCCGCAGCGACATGATCCTGTTTCCGTACGTCCCGGCCGGCTCGCTGCTGCACGGTTTGCTGACGGGCCTGCGCCGCCTCATGATTATCGAGGAGACGCCAATCTCGGGCTTGGGCTGCGATGCCGCGGGCCGCGCGGTGTTCGAGCGGGTGCGGGGGAGCAAACCGCTGCGTCGGCGGCGGCGCCAACTCGCCGAGCGGGGCACGCTCGTCCACGAGCGCGTCGCTGATCCGCAGCGCCGCGCCCAGCTGATCGAGTGGCTGCTGCCGCGCAAGGAGGAATGGATCGTGCGCACCGGCGGCGAGCCGATCTGGCGCAGCCTGGATCTGTACCGCCGATTTCTCGTCGCCGCCGCCGCGGACGAACGGCTGGCCGTCTTCGCGCTGACGCTCGACGGCGCCGTCATCGCCGCCCTCGTCGCGCGGGTCGACAACGTCCGAGTCGAGCAATTCGTGTCGGTGCACGACGACGAGTACCGTGCGTACAGCCCCGGTCAGCTGCTGCGCATCGATACGGTCGAGTGGGCGTTCGAACGCGGGCTCGCGTTCGACCTGCGCGTCGGCGAGCACGAGTACAAAAAAGAGTGGACCAGCCGGCACGGTCTGGCCGTGTCGTACAACATCTCGAACTCGCCGTTCGGGACGCTGGCGATCGCCGTGCGCGCCGCGCAGCGGCGGCTCGCGAGCGCGTTCCGCGCCCGCTATCCGGGACGGCTGAAACAGGGACGGACCCCCGTCGCCGACTAGGGTTCCGTCGCGGTCGTCCGAGCCGGCGCGCGCGCCGGGCACCGCAGCATCACGGCGGCGATATCCCGCAGCTCCGCCCCGACCACATCGAGCGATAGCTGCCGAGGTCCGGTGCACGCTTGAAACGGGCGCTTGGTGGGAATGGTTTGGGCATGGACCAGATGGAGAAAGTTTCCGTCTCTACAACGAGACTCTATAACGATTTTCCACGATCGGCTGTTAAGCAGACAAGCGGCGACGGAAAAAAGAGCATCTGGTTCTTCGAGGACGGCTCCGGCGACATGAAGGACCTGCTCGGCGGCAAGGGTGCCGGGCTCGCCGAGATGACCCGGGCCGGGTTGCCGGTCCCGCCGGGATTCACCCTGACGACCGAGGTGTGCCTCGCCTTTTACGAGGCGGGCCGCAAACTGCCCGACGGGATCCCCGACCAGCTCCGCACCTCGATGGCCGAACTCGAACGGCGCACGGGGAAGGGCTTCGGCCAGGCCCACGACCCGCTGCTGGTTTCGGTGCGCAGCGGCGCCCGCGTCTCGATGCCCGGGATGATGGACACGATTCTCAACCTCGGGCTCAACGACGAGACGGTCGCCGGTTTGGCGAAGCTGACCGCGAACCCGCGCTTCGCGTACGACGCCTACCGGCGCTTCATGGCAATGTTCGGCAACATCGTGCTGGGGATCCCCAAGGATGAGTTCGACCACGTCGTCGACGAGGCCAAACAGAAAGCCGGCGTCGCGACCGATCCCGAGCTGACCGCCGACCGCTGGAAGGAAGTCATCGCGCAGTACCGCGAGATCGTGCGCGTTCACACCGGCAAGCCGTTCCCGCAAGACGTCTTCGAGCAGCTCGACTTGGCGATCGCGGCGGTGTTCGACTCGTGGCACTCCAAGCGCGCCGCCGACTACCGGGCATTCAACAAGATCTCCGACGAGTGGGGCACCGCGTGCAGCGTGTGCTCGATGGTCTTCGGCAACCTCGGCGACGACTCGGGGACCGGCGTTGCGTTCACCCGCGATCCGAACACCGGCGAGAAGGTGCTGTTCGGCGAGTACCTGCGCAACGCGCAGGGCGAGGACGTCGTCGCCGGTATCCGCACGCCGATGAAGATCTCGGACCTGCAGTCCTCACAGCCGGATGTGTACGCGCAGTTCGTCGCGATCGCCCACCAGCTCGAGACGCACTACCGCGACATGCAGGATCTCGAGTTCACCGTCGAGCGCGGCAAGCTCTGGATGCTGCAGACGCGCAGCGCGAAGCGCAGCGCCGAGGCCGCCGTGCGGGTCGCGATCGACTTCGTGCGCGAAGGGATCATCACCCAAGCCGAAGCGCTCCGGCGCGTCGACGCCGCGTCGCTCGACCAACTCTTCCACGCGCGCATCGATCCGAACGAGAAGTACAAGGTCGCCGGCAAGGGCCTCAACGCGTCGCCGGGTGCCGCCACCGGCCAGATCGTGTTCGACGCCGACAAGGCCGCGGAACGAGGCAACGCCGGCGAAGACGTGATCCTCGTCCGCGTCGAAACCGCGCCGGACGACGTGCACGGGATGATCGCCGCAAAGGGCATCCTCACGGCGCGCGGCGGTGCGACCTCGCACGCGGCGGTCGTCGCGCGCGGCATGGGACGTCCGTGCGTCGCGGGCTTCGACGCAATGGTGATCGACCGGCGCCATCGCACCGCGACGATCGACGGACAGGTCCTCAAAGAGGGCGACTGGATCACCATCGACGGCACGACGGGCAACGTCGTGGTCGGCAAGCTCGCGCTCATCCCGCCGCCGTCGGAGCTGCCGGAGTGGCTGGCCGAATTTCTGGGGTGGGCCGACGACGCGATGCGGCTCGAGGTGTGGGCGAACGCCGACACGCCCGACGACGCGCGGCGCGCGCGCGAGCTCGGCGCGACCGGGATCGGCCTATGTCGCACCGAGCACATGTTCATGCAGCAGGACCGGCTTCCGGTCGTGCAGCGCATGATCATCAGCGACACGCCCGAAGCGCGCGCCGAGGCGCTCGCGCAGCTGTTGCCGTTCCAAAAGAAAGACTTCGCCGGGATCCTCGAGGCGATGGCCGGTTACCCGGTGACGATCCGGCTGCTGGATCCGCCGCTGCACGAGTTCTTGCCGTCGCTCGAGCAGCTGTTGGTCGAGACGACCGAGTTGCGCCTCACCAAAGGCGAGAGCGATCCGACGTACGTCGACAAGATGCGAATCCTCGCCCGCGTGCGCGCGTTGCACGAGCAGAACCCGATGCTCGGTCTGCGCGTCTGCCGCCTCGGAATCGTCTATCCCGAGATCTACGCGATGCAGGTGCGCGCGATCTTCGAAGCTGCGTGCGAGTTGACCGGCCGCGGCGTAGACGCGCAGCCGGACGTCATGATCCCCGGCGTCGGAACGGTCGAGGAGATGCAGGTCACCTACGACGCGACCAAAGCGGTCGCCGACGAGGTGATCGCCGCACACGGCTGCTCGGTGAAGTACCGCATCGGCACGATGGTCGAGCTGCCGCGCGCGTGCGTCGTCGCCGGCGAGCTCGCGGAGATCGCGCAGTTCTTCAGCTTCGGCACCAACGATCTGACCCAGACCGTCTACGGCTACTCGCGCGACGACGCCGAGGCGAGCTTCATCCCGCGCTACTTGGAGAAGAAGATCCTCAAGGACGATCCGTTCCAGGTGCTCGACCGCGTCGGCGTTGGCGAGCTGATGCGCATGGGCGTCGAGCGCGGCCGCATCGCGCGCCCCGACCTCAAGATCGGCATCTGCGGGGAGCACGGCGGCGAACCGAGCAGCGTCGCATTCTGCGACGAGCTCGGTCTGGATTACGTCAGCTGCTCGCCGTACCGCGTCCCGATCGCGCGCCTAGCCGCCGCGCAAAGCGCCCTCGCATCATCCTGACCTCGTCAAACGCGAGGCACGGCTATCCTTCGACGAGCTCAGGATGACGTGGTGATGGGTTCGTCGCGGATGGCTACTCGGAGGATGCCGTCGACGCTCATCAGGGTTTCCATTACGTCGGTGAGGTTCTCGCGGACGTCGAGCTGCAGGATGTAACCGATCGCGGCGTGACGGCCCTGCGCTGTACGATCGATCGTTAGGGCGTCGGCGAACCGAACCCGCTCGACGTAGCGGGCGATCAGCGCGGTGACGCCGTCGACAGAGATGACATCAACGTCGGCGTCGACGGTGATCGCGATCGTGTTCCTGCGCGGCATCGCGCGCATGATGGCATTGTCGGGGACGATCAGCAGAATGACGGTCAATACGGTGAGCGCTAGGAAAATAGCGACCCATCCCGGGCGCGCCAGTCCCACGCCCATGCCGATCGCCGACGCGGTCCAGATCGATGCCGCCGTCGTCAGGCCCCGCGTGGTCATACCGCTGCGCACGATCGCGCCTGCACCCAGGAAGCCGATGCCGGTGATCACGCCCGCGACGATTCGCGTGTCGCCCAGCAGCGCCGAGTACGTTGCGAACGCGCACGAACCCAGTGCCACGAGTCCATGCGTGCGAATCCCGGCCGGCTTCTGCGTGTACTGCCGCTGAAAGCCGACGGCCGCGCCGAGGACCGCGGCGACGATCAAGCCGATCACAGCCTGCATGGACACGGGTTCAGGAGGCATCGAAGCCTACGTTCGTCATCCGGTGCCGGCCAAGGTTCGGGCGAGCTCGGCGAAGTCTTGTTCGTCGCGGGCGGGCCGGAGCGCGGTGAGGTACGGGAGAGCGACGCGCATCCCGCCGGCGGTGGGCGCAAAGTTCGGTGAGCCTGCGTGTGGGTTCAGCCACACGATTCCGGCGGAGCGCCGGCGCAGCTCGCGCAGCGCGCGGTCGAGGCGATCGAGGTCGCCGACGTCGAGGCCGTCGCTGAAGACGAACACGAGCGTCTCGGGGGAGAGCAGCCGTGGGCCGTGCTCGCGCACGAACGCTTGCAGGTTTTCGCCGATGCGTGTCCCGCCGCCCCAGGCGTTGCCGAGATCGGGTAGCGTGCGTCCGGGCAGGTTCTTTTCGCGCAGGGTCGCGGTGATCTCGCGCAGCCCCGTGCTGAACACGAAGGCGTTCGCACGGCGCGAGCGCCGGCACAGCGCGTAGGCGAACTGCAGCATCGGCGCGGCGTGCTCGGCCATCGAACGGCTCCCGTCGATGAGCACGACGAAGCGCGCAGAGCGGCGCACGCGCGTCGAGCGGTGCAGCACGATCGGTTCGCCGGCAGTTTCGACGCTCGCGCGCAGCGTGCGCCGCAGATCGATGCGATCGCCGCCGCGCTGGACGCGACGCCGGCGCGAGCGCGCGATGCGCAGCGACGCGATCAACCGCGTCGCAGCGGCGAGCATGATGTCGATCCCGCGCGGATCGATGCGCGGCGCCGGCGTCCTTCCTGCACCACGGCTGTACCGAGCGCGCAGCGTCTGCCAGGCCATCGCCGCGTCGTTCAGACCGGCTTCGCGCAGGCGCCGCGGCGCGTGCTCGTCCTCCGCCTCGTCCTCGGTGTCGTCTTGCGCCGGGCGCGTTCCGGACTGTTGCGCTGCTTCGGCGTCCGGCGGTGCGGCGCGTTTGTCCGGCCGCGTGTTGCGCGAGCGCAGATCGGCCTGCACGACCCCGTGCGGGTTGCGGAAGAACGCGTCGAACGCCCGGTCGAACTGCGCGACCTCCTCCGGCGTCGCACAGTAGATCGCACGCAAAGCGCTACGCAGCCGCGTTGGGTCGGTGATCCCGACGATGTCGGCGGCGCGCAGCGCATCCCGCGTCGCAGCGTGACCGGAACCGAAGCCGTACTGCGCGCGCAACTCCGTGGTGAAGTCCGCGATGCTGCCGGTGAGATGCACGGCCGAAACGCTAGCCGCGGTGCGCGCGGACCGTCCCGATCCCGTAGTCCGAGGTCAACTCGGGAGCGGCGTCCGTTGCGGCGGGGGCGTCCGAGAGGAGCGGCGCGTAGCGGGCGCGCTGCGAGCGCAGCAGCTCCCAATCCTCGCGCACTTTCAAGATGCAGGCCGAGGTTTGCTCGAGCGTGCGTTCGTCGATCGCGTCGCGGTGCAAGCGGATCAGCGCGAGCGCCCAGTCCAGGCTCTCGGCGACGCCCGGCACCTTCTGGAACGGCTGGCTGCGCAGGAACTCCATGAACGCTGCGATCTGCTCGGCGAGCCGCGCGTCGAGGCCCGGCAAGCGCGCGTGCAGGATCGCGAGCTCTTGCTCGCGCGTCGGATAGTCGAGCCACAGATAGAGGCACCGCCGGCGCAGCGCATCCGACAGCTCGCGCGTACGGTTCGACGTGACGATTACCGCCGGACGCTCGCGCGCGCGGATCGTCCCCAATTCCGGGATCGTCACCTGGAACTCGCCGAGCAGCTCGAGCAAGAACGCCTCGAAGGCTTCGTCGGCGCGATCGACCTCGTCGATCAGCAGCACCGGCGCGCGGTCCTGGGTGATCGCTTCCAGCAGCGGGCGTTTGAGGAGAAACGGCTCGCTGAAGATCTCGGTTTCGCGCGCCTCGGTCGAGCCGCCGTCATGTTCGGTAAGCCTAATGCGCAACAGCTGCTTCGGGTAGTTCCACTCGTAGAGCGCGCTGGCCGCATCGAGCCCTTCGTAGCACTGCAGCCGGATCAGCCGCGTGTCGAGCACCTGCGCGAGCACCTTCGCGCTCTCGGTCTTTCCGACGCCGGCCGGGCCTTCGAGCAGCAACGGCTTCTCGAGCGCGAGCATCAGTTCGAGGCCGGTTGCGAAGTCGTCGCTGACGACGTATCCGCAGCGCGCGAAGCGCGCGCCGATGTCGTCGAGGGTCACACGCGCTCGAGGTCGGCGACGAACGACGCGCGGCAGCCGGCGGAGCAGAAGTAGTGCGTGTGATCGTCGTGATCGAAGCGATGCCGCGAGTTCGCGATCTCGACGTCCATCCCGCACACGGGATCGGTGGCGGTCGCGGGCTGCGCGAGCTCGTCGGGATCTGCGGGCAGCGGCGGCGCGCCGGCGATGATCTCCGCGACGATCGAGATCGCGACCTCTCCGGGTGCGCGCGCTCCGATGTCGAGACCCACCGGAACGTGCAGCGTCGCCAGCTGCTCGGGCGAAACACCTTGGGCGGCGATCACCGTCCCGATGGACGCCGCACGGCGCCGGCTCGCCAGCAGACCGACGAACGCCACCTGCGCGGTGAGCAGCGGCGCCAGCGCCTCTTCGTCGTAGTGCCCCTGCGACGCGACGACCGCGACGAGGTGTGAGCGCTCGTCGGTACCGCAGTCGCCGAGGTGGCTTTGCAGCGATTCGAGCGCGATCGTGCGCACCGACGGAATGCTCTCGAGCGTCGCCAACTCGGCCTCGAGCACGACCCGCACGACGTCGTACGGAATCTGGGCGGCGATCCGAGCGAGCGATGCGGCGACCGGCGTGTCGCCGACGATCAGCAATCGGCGGCGCGGAACGTGCGGATCGAGATAGACGTCGACCGCGCCCTCGGATGCGCAGCCCATCGCGACGACGACGCAGTCCTCGTCGTGGGATCCTGATTCGCCATCCACGCCGCCGGGACGGATCTGCACCAGCCGCGGCAGGCCGCTGCGAATCGCGCGCAGCGCCTCGCGCCGCACGATGTCGCGCGAGCACGAGCCGCCGACGAACCCTTCCATGCGTCCGTCGGCGAAGATCAACGCGCGATCGCCCAGATGCGAGCTTACCGGCGCGCGCCGCGCCACGACCGTCGCCAGCGCGAAGATCGTGTGCTCGCGCTCGAGCTCTGCCAACCGGGCGAAGATCGACATCGGATCAGGCCGGCTCCGCCACCGTCGCCGGGCTCAACCGCGACTTGACGTTCGCGAAGGTCGTGCTGATGACGCGTTTGGCCTGAGCGTCGATGACGCGACCGCCGACCGTCGCGACGGGACCGCGCATCGACGCGGATCCTTTCCAGTCGAGCGTCGTGCTGCCGTCGGTTTCGGCACTGATGTCGGCGCCGGCAGTGAGATCGACGACGCTGCCGAAGCCGCCGCCGCTGATCTTCAGGTTGAGCCGGTCGCCGCCAGGCTGTGGGTCGAGCACGACGTGGAACTTGAACTTCCCGCGCACCGGCCCGACCGCGACCCCCACGACCGCGTCGAACGTGCGCGGATCGATCACCGTCGAGTCGGTCACGTCGGGCATGCACGACGCGATGTTGGCGGGGTCGGTGATGAACGCCCAGACGGCGTCCTTGCTCGCCGGGATGCTCTCCTTACCGCTGTACTCGAGGTTCATGCGGTGGCGGCTTGCCGGCAGGCGTGCCAGACCTTCTCGCGGGTGAGCGGCATGTCGATGTGCTGCACGCCCAGCGGCGCGAGCGCGTCCATCACCGCGTTGACGAACGCCGCCGGCGAGCCGACGTTCGGGCTCTCGCCGACACCCTTCGCGCCGATCGGATGGTGCGGGCTGGGCGTGCACGTGCTCGACGTCTCCCAGTGCGGCGTTTCGAGCGACGTCGGCACCAGGTACTCGGTGAAGTTGGTGTTGAGGTTGTTCCCGCTCTCGTCGTAGACGATCTCCTGCATGAACGCGATCGCGAACCCCTCGGTGAGGCCGCCGTGGATCTGCCCTTCGACGACCATCGGGTTGATGACCGTGCCGCAGTCGTCGATGGCCAAGAAGCGGCGCACCTTCACCGCGCCGGTTTCGCGATCGACGTCGACGACCGCGATGTACGCGCCGTACGGGAACGTGAGGTTCGGCGGATCGTAGTAGTAGGTCGCCTCGAGGCCGGGCTCGCTGTCGGGCGCGGGGTTGGTGTATGCCGCGAACGCGATCTCTTGCATCGTCAATGCATGGTCCGGCTGGCCCTTGACCTGGAACTTGTAGTTGGTCCACTCGACGTCGTCGACGGCCGCTTCGAGCAGGTGCGCGGCGATCTTGCGAGCCTTCTCGCGGATCTTCCGCGACGCCATCGCGATCGCCGCGCCGGCGACCGGCGTACTTCGGCTCGCGTACGTTCCCAAGCCGTACGGTGCGGTGTCGGTGTCGCCTTCTTCGACCATGATGTTCTGCGGATCGAGACCGAGTTCTTCGGCCGCGATCTGCGCCCAGGTCGTCTCGTGTCCTTGGCCCTGCGACTTCGTTCCGGCGCGCAGGATCGCCGAACCGGTCGGATGGACGCGGATCTCGGCGCTGTCGAACATCTTGATGCCCATGATGTCGAAGTGCTTGCTGGGGCCGGCGCCGACGGCTTCGGTGAAGGTCGAGATACCGATCCCCATCAGCTCGCCGCGCTCGCGCTTCTCGGCCTGCTCTTTGCGCAGGTCCTCGTAGCCGATCATGTCGAGCGCCTTGCGCAGCGTCATGTGATAGTCGCCGCTGTCGTAGACGAAGCCCAGCGGTGACGGATACGGGAACTGTTCTTTCTTCACGAAGTTGAGCAGGCGCAACTCGGACGGATCCATGTTGAGCTTACGCGCCAGCAGCTCCATGCCGCGCTCGATCGCGAACGACGCTTCGGTCACGCGGAACGAGCAGCGATACGCGACCCCGCCCGGAGCCTTGTTGGTGAAGTACGCGTCGAGCTCGGTGAACGCGGTCGGAAAGTCGTACGAGCCGGTCACGATCCCGAACAACCCGGCCGGATATTTGGTGGGGTCGGCTGCGGCGTCGAATGCGCCGTGGTCGGCGACGGTCGCCACCTTGAGCGCGGTGACGCGCCCGTCTTTCGAGGCGCCGATCTCCACGTCCATGTGGTAGTCGCGCGCGAACCCGGTCGTGGTCAGGTTCTCGGTGCGCGTCTCGATCCACTTGACCGGGACGCCGAGCACCACCGACGCTGCGGCCGAAACGACGTAGCCGGGATAGACCGGTACCTTGTTGCCGAACCCGCCGCCGAGGTCGGGTGAGATGACGTGGATCTTGTCCTCGGGGATCCCGGTCACCAGCGAGACGACGGTGCGATGCGCGTGCGGCGCCTGCGAGGTGAGGTACAGCGTCAGCCGGCCCGTCGCCGGGTTCATGTCGGCCAGGATGCCGCACGGCTCCAGCGGCGCGGGGTGGCAGCGCTGGAAGACGATGCGTTCCTTGATGCTGACGTCCGACGCGGCGATCGCCGCGTCCGTCTCCTCGCGCTTGCCGACTTCCCAGTGGTAGATGTGATTGGTCTTGTTCTCGCGGTCGTCACGCAGGATGATTTTGTCGTCGCGCGACTGGAACGGGTTCACGACCGGGTCGAGCGGTTCGTACTCGACGTCGACCAGCTCGGCAGCGTCCTGCGCGATCTCGCGCGACGATGCGATGACGCCGGCGACCTCTTGATACTGGTAGAGCACCTTGCCGACCGCGAGCACCATCTGCTTGTCGTAGCCGTGGAAGGTCGGGATCCACGCCAAGTTGTGCGCGGCGAGATCCTCGCCGGTCAGCACCGCGACCACGCCCGGAACCGCCAGCGCCGCGGTCTTGTCGATCTTCACGATGCGCGCATGCGGATACGGGCTGTGCACGAGCGACATCCACAGCATGCCGGGCAGGGTGAAGTCGTCGAGGTAACGGCCGTGGCCACGGATGAAGCGCGGGTCTTCCTTGCGCTTCATGCTCTTGCCCATCGCGTGGCGCTCGGGCGTCGGGGTCGGTTCGATCGTCGTGCTCATCGTTCGCTTTCTACGCCACGGTCTCGACGGGTTGGGACTGCATCGCGGCGGCGGCCTGTTCGACCGCTTTCACGATGTTTTGATAGCCGGTGCAGCGGCAGAGGTTTCCGGACAGGCCCTCGCGGATCTCGGCCTCGCTGGGGTTGGGGTTCTGCTTGAGCAGCACCCACGACGTCATCATCATCCCCGGCGTGCAATAGCCGCATTGCAGGCCGTGCTGGTCCCAGAAGCCTTGCTGCAGCGGGTGCAACACGCCGCCTTGGACGAGCCCTTCGATGGTCATGATCTCGTGACCGTCGGCCATGACCGCGAGCATCGTGCACGACTTCACCGCTTTTTCGCCGTCGAGCACGACGACGCAGACGCCGCAGCTCGACGTGTCACAACCGACGTGCGTCCCCGTCAGACCGAGCGACTCGCGCAGAAAATACGCGAGCAGCGTGCGCGGCTCGACGTCGCGCTCGTAGCGCTTACCGTTGACGGTCACCGAGATCTTCATCGCAGTCCTCCCACGCCCAGACGTTCGAATGCGGCCAGCAGCGCGCGTCCCACCAGCACGCCGGCCATGTCTTTCTTGAACTCGACCGAGCCGCGCGGGTCGGCGACCGGATCGGCGATCTTGCGGGCCGCGTCGGCGGCGGCGCGGATCGCATCCTTGGTCGGCTTGATGCCGCGCAGCGCGCTCTCGGCGTCGGCGACGCGGGTCGCCGTCGGACCGGCCGCCCCGATCGCGATGCCGATCTGCGCGACGGTCCCGTCGTCACCGAGCGTGATCTGGGCCGCGGCAGCAGAGGTGGCGAAGTCGCCCACCTTCCGTTCGATCTTCTGATACGAGCCCGACGTGCGCGGCGGCGGCGACGGGAACCGAACCTCGAGCGCGATCTCACCCTCCGCGACCGCGGTACTGAACGAATCGACGAGGAACTCGTCGATCGGCACGACGCGCGTTCCGGTGCTGCCGCGAACGACGATCTGCGCGCGCGACGCGAGCGCCGTGACGCTCCAGTCGCCGGACGGATCGTTGTGGCACAGGCTGCCGACGACCGTCCCCATCTGGCGCACGACCGGATCGGCGACCACCGCCGACGTATCGAACAGCAACGGATACGACGACTCGATCAGCGACGAGCGTTCGAGCGCGGCGTCACGCGCGAGCGCGCCGATCGCCAGCATCCCGTCGGCTTCGCGCACGTAGGCGAGCTCGTCGAGCTGGTTGATGTCGACGAGCACCGCCGGACGAGCGAGGCGAAAGCGCATCGCCGGGATCAGACTCTGGCCGCCGGCTAGGACGCGCGCGTCGCCGCCGTACTGCGCGAGCAGCACGAGCGTCTCGTCGAGCGAGCCGGGCCGATGGTAGTCGAACGGGGCAGGGAACATGAGCTTCTCCCTACGCGCAACGGGTTGTTCTAAAGGGCCAAAGGGGTTACCCTATGTAGCCGACGTGTCCTGGGTAGGTTCGCGCGCCCGGCTGAGAACGGTCTGAACCCCGGCGACTATCCGTTCGCGCCGCAGCAGCTTCCGCGCCGGCGCGGGCGCAGAGAAGGCACCGCCGCGGTCGAAAGCGGCGCCGTGTAGACCTGGCGGCCCGACGAATAGGTCGCCAAGAAGCGCGTCGCCATGACCTCGTCGGAAGGGATGCGCATCCAGTCGCGATCGAGCACCGCGAAATCCGCGTACTTGCCGACCGTGATCGATCCCGCGGCGTGTTCCATGAAGTTCGCGCGCGCGGCCCAGACCGTCATCGACGCGAGCGCCTCGGCGCGCGTCATGCGCTGGCTTGGATACCATCCGCCCGGCGGCAGGTTTGCCTCGTTCTGGCGCGCGATCGCGGCGTGGAACGTCCGTCGCGTGTCGACCGGCTCGATCGGCGCATCCGTGCCGTTGGCGATCGTAACGCCCGTATCGAGGAGCGAATCCCATGCGTAGGCGCCGAGGACGCGCTGCGGCCCCAACCTCGCGCCGGCCCAACCCATGTCGCTGATCTGATGCGTGGTCTGCATAGAAGGCACGACGCCGAGCCGCGCGAAGCGCGGGATGTCCTCGGGCGAGAGCACCTGCGCGTGCTCGATGCGGAAGCGGTGATCGTTCGCGGGCATCACGCCGAGTGCGGCTTCGTACGCGTCGAGCACGATGCGGTTGCCGCGGTCGCCGATCGCGTGCGTGCATACCTGAAAGCCGGCGCGCAGCGCGCGCGTCGCGACGTCCTGGATCTTGGCTTGCGGCGTGAGCAGCAGCCCGGTATTACCGGGATCGTCATCGTACGGCGCGAGCAGCGCGGCGCCGCGCGAGCCCAGGGCGCCGTCGGCGTACAGCTTGATGGCGCGGATCGCGAGACGACCGTCACCGGCCAGCGGCCGCGGGCCGCGCTGCAAGTATCGCGCGGTCAACGCATCGTCGCTGCCGGCGAGCATCGCGTGGTTGCGCAGCGTGTACCGGCCGGCGCGGACCAGCTCGAGGTACGCGTCGAGCTGCGCTTGATCGACGCCGGGGTCGCCGATCGCGGTCAGCCCCCAGCGGTGGCATTCGGCGAGCGATGCGACCGACGCGCGGACGAGTTGCTCGTGTGTCGGGGTTGGGATCGCGCGCCGGATCAGCGCCATCGCGTTGTCGACGAACACGCCTGTCGGCGCGCCGTGCTCGTCGCGCAGCACGCGTCCGCCGCTCGGATCGGCGGTCGTCGGGCCGATACCCGCCAGCGCCATCGCTTTCGCGTTGGCCAGCAGCGCGTGACCGTCGACGCGGTTCAGCACGACCGGACGATCCGGGAGCGCGGCGCTCAGAAGTCCGTGCGTCGGAAAGGCCTTGTCGGGCCAAAGGTTCTGATCCCAGCCGTCGCCGATGATCCACGCGTCGGGCGAGGTCGCGACGAAGGCGGCCGTGCGCCGGACGACCTCGCCGTACGACGCAGCATGCATGAGGTCGACTTCGTGCAGCGCCAGCCCCACGTGCATGAAGTGCAGGTGCGCGTCGATCAGCCCGGGCAGCACCGTCACGTCGCCGAGGTCGAGACTCTTGGTGCGCGCGCCGCGATACGCGCGCACCCCGTCGCGCGAGCCGACGTAGACGAAGCGCCCGTCGCGCACGGCGAACGCGTGCGCACGCGGCGTCCGCGGATCCGCGGTGTGGATCGTTGTCGCGGTGACGATGAGGTCGGCGTCGCCACGGCGACTCGCGGCAACCGCCGGCGCGGTCGCCGCCGCGGCAAGCGAAGCGAGCATCGTTGCACGGCGCATGTCGTGCATCGTTCGTCGCGGGCCGAAACGGCCCCGCCGCACGCGGCCATGGCCGCGAGAGGGCCATACCGGCTTCGAGCCGACTTACGCAGGACGATGGAGTCGAAGGGGCCGTTGGCCGGCGTACGCGTGCTCGACTGCGCGACGATGATCGCCGCGCCGGGCACGGCCGCAATGCTGGCCGACTTCGGTGCGGATGTCGTCAAGCTCGAGAAGCCCGGCAGCGGTGACCACTCGCGGCGCTACGGCGCGCGCAAGAACGGGATCGGGCTCTATTGGAAGGCGCTCGGGCGCAACAAGAAGAGCGTCGCGCTCGACCTGCACGCGCCGGCAGCGCAGGAGCTGCTGCTGCGCTGGCTGCCCCAGTTCGATATCTTTATCGAGAACTTTCGGCCCGGGACGCTCGAGCGCTGGAACCTTGGGCCGGACCGGCTGCTCGCCGTCGCGCCGCATCTGGTCGTGCTGCGCGTGACGGCGTTCGGGCAGGACGGGCCGTATCGCGATCGGGCCGGGTTCGGCACGCTGGCCGAAGCGATGACGGGCGTCGCCGCGGTGTCGGGTTACGACGACCGCCCTCCGTTGTTGCCGGCGTTCCCGCTGGCGGACATCATGTCGGGACAAGCCGCCACCGCAGCAGTGTGTGCGGCATATGCGCGCCGGCTACGGACCGGCGACGGCGAGGTCATCGATTTCGCGATCTACGAAGCGGTGATGAAGCTCGTCGAGTCGCAGATCACCGAGTACGCCGCAAACGGGACGCTCCACCGTCGGCTCGGGAACCGCATGGAAGATACGGCGCCGCGCGGCGCGTACCGCTGCGGCGACGGCGCCTACGTCGCGTTGTCCGGGAGCACGCAGGAGGTCGCCGAGCGTGTGTTGCGGACGATCGGCGGACCGGATCTCGCCGCCGATCCGCGCTTTCGCACCAACGCCGAGCGTGTCGCCAATGGAGAGGCGCTCGACGAACTGATCGATGCATACTGCGCGACGCGAACGCGCGATGAAGCGATCGACGAGCTGGCTGCGGCCGGCTGTGCGGTGGGCCCACTCGAATCGATCGCCTCGGTCTTCGACAACCCGCAGGTGATCGCTCGCGGCTCGCTTGCCGTGCTGGCCGATCCGGAGCTCGGCAGCATCGTCATCAACAATGCGTTCCCGCGCTTCGCGCGCGCCGGGTCACCCCGGCTCGAACCCGGTCGCAGCCAAGTCGGCGCCGACACAGCCGATGTCCTGGCGCGCGATCTGGCGCTTACGGACGACGAGCTGAGGAGCTTGTCGGCGGCCGGAGCAATCGCTGACCCGCGCTACAGGGACCACGAGGGTTCGAGGCCGTAAGCAAGGCCCGGCACCCGTTCCCCGCCGCATTCGCGCCAAAAGGAGTCCCCTATGCCCGTCACCCGACAAGGCTTCGTCATCAGCGGCGCGGCAGCGTTCGCAACGATCGGCATGATCACGCCGGCGCGAGCGGCTCAGTTCGAGCTCAAGTACGGGCACGATCTGCCGGCCGAGCACCCGATCAACGTGCGCTCGGTCGAGGCCTTCGCGCGGATCAAGAAGGCGACCAACGGGCAAGTCGAGATCAAGTCGTTCCCGACCAGCCAGCTGGGCAGCGATCCTGCGATGATCTCGCAGCTGCGCAGCGGCGCGGTCGAGTCGCTCGCGATGCCGGGTGCTTTCCTCAACGCGATCGCGCCGCTGGCCTCGATCGAGAACCTGGCCTACGCGTATCCGAGCCGCGACGTCGTCTTTCGCGCGATGGACGGGGACCTGGGCAAAGTCATCCGCGACGACATTCAGGCCAAAGGCGGGATGGTCGTACTCGACAAGATCTGGGAGAACGGCTTCCGCAACATCACCACTTCGACCAAGCCGATCAAGACCGTCGCCGACCTGGCCGGCTTGAAGATCCGCGTTTCGCCCGGGAAGATCCGGGTCGACACGTTTCAGTCGCTCGGCGCGGCGCCGACGCCGATCCCGCTGAGCGAGCTCTACACCGCGCTGCAGACCCACGTGATCGACGCCCAGGAGAACCCGCTGCTGCTCATCGACCAGCAGAAGTTCTACGAAGTGCAGAAGTACGTCTCGATGTCCGAGCACATCTGGTCCGGGTACTGGACGCTGTTCAACTCCGACGTGTGGAAGAAGCTCGGCAAGACGAACCAGGACATCATCTCGCGTGAGATGGGTGCCGCCGCGCTCGCGGCGCGCAACGACAACGTGAACCTGAACAAGTCGGTGCGCGACAAGCTGACGCGGCGCGGGATGCTGTTCAACGACGTCGACAAGAACAGCTTCAAGGCGAAGCTGGTCGCGGCCAACTACTATCAGCGCTGGAAGGCGGAGTTCGGACCGACCGCCTGGGCGGCACTCGAAAAATACGCGAACAAGCTCGCCTAGCTGATGGCGATCTCCGAGAGCGCGGTCGAACAAACCCGATTCGTCTATCGTCGGCCGTGGGCAGCGGCCGTCGACCGCGTCATCGGGGCGGTAGTCGAGCCACTGGCGGCCGTGCTCGTCGTCGCCGAGGTCATCATCTTAGCCAGCGGCGTCTTCACGCGCTACGTGCTGCGCTCGCCGCTGGTATGGACCGACGAGCTGGCGACGATCCTGTTCCTGTGGCTGGCGATGCTCGGCTCGGTCGTCGCCTACCGGCGCGGCGAGCACATCCGGCTTTCCGTGGTGGTGCGGCAATCGTCGCCACGCGTCCGAGCGATCCTCGAGAGCATCGCGTCGGTCGTCACGGCGATCTTCGTGATCGAGCTGATACCGGCGACCTTCAGGTTCTTCGTGCAAGAAGAGATCGACGTCACGCCCGCGATGAGCATACCGCAGTCGTACGTCGTGCTCGCGATCATCGTCGGCCTCGCCTTGATCCTGATCTTGGCGCTACTGCGGCTCTCCGAGGCCGATCCGAAGATCGTCGCCGGGGTGGTCGCTTGCGCGGTCGTGGTCAGCGCCGCGGCGTGGTTCGGGCGCGGTGCGTTCGCCGGGCTCGGCAACCTCAACTTGGTCTTGTTCTTCGTCGTCCTGGTCGGCGCGTGCGTGACGATCGGCATTCCGATCGCGTTTTCTTTTGGCCTCGGGACGCTGAGTTATCTGGCGATCGTGACGACCGTGCCGCTGAGCACGGTCGTCGGCCGCATGCAGGAAGGTGTCTCGAACGTCGTCCTGCTCGCCGTTCCGTTGTTCATCTTCTTGGGCTTGCTGATGGAGACGGCCGGCATCGCGCGGCGGCTCGTCGAGGCGCTGGCCAGCATGGTGGGTCACTTGCGCGGCGGCCTGAGCATCGTGCTCGTCGCCGCGATGTACCTCGTCTCGGGGATCTCGGGCTCCAAGATCGCCGACATGGCGGCGGTCGCGCCAGTGCTCTTCCCCGACATGGTGCGGCGCGGCCAGAAGCGACCCTCGATGATCGCGCTCCTCGCGACGTCGGGGGCGATGGCCGAGACGATCCCGCCCAGTTTGGTGCTGATCATCATCGGCTCGGTGACCGGCGTGTCGATCGCCGCCATGTTCACCGCCGGTTTGCTGCCGGCGCTGGTGTGCTCGATCTTGCTGATCCTGGTCGCGCTGTGGAGTGCGAAGCGGGAGAACGCGACGCTCGAGAAGTTCGCCGGGTGGCCGGTGGTCGGCCGCACGATCCTGGTCGCGATCCCCGGCTTGGCGCTGCCGCTGCTGATTCGGTACTTCGTCGTCGAAGGGATCGCCACGGCGACCGAGGTCAGCGTCGTCGGGATCATCTACACCCTGCTGATCGGCGTCTTCGTCTACCGCGAGTACAAGTGGAGCTCGTTCTATCCGACGCTGCTCGATACGGTGTCGCTCGGCGGCGCGATCCTCCTGATCATCGCGACGGCGACCGCGATGGGCTGGGCGCTCACGCAGTCGGGCTTCGCGCAGCAGTTGGCAGACATTCTGGGTCACGCTCCCGGCGGCAAAGTCGGGATCATGCTGCTCTCGATCGTGATGTTCATCGTGCTCGGGTCCGTTCTCGAAGGGATCCCCGCGATGGTACTGTTCGGCCCGCTGCTGTTTCCGGTCGCGAAGGCGGCGGGGATCAACGAGGTCCACTACGCGATCGTCGCGGTGCTCGCGATGGGCGTCGGGTTGTTCGCGCCGCCGGTCGGGATCGGGTTCTTCGCCGCCAGCGCGATCGGCAAGTCGAACCCCGAGCGCGTCGTGAAGCCGATGGTGCCGTACATGCTCGCGCTGATCGTCGGCTTGCTGATCATCGCGTTCGTGCCGTGGATCTCGTTGGGCTTCTTGCCCAAGGCAATGCTGCAATAAGATGAAGACGTATCGTATCGCAACGATCCCGGGCGACGGGATCGGGCAGGAGGTCGTCCCCGAAGGGATTCGCGTGCTCGACGCGGTCGGGAAGAAACACGGCATCGGCTGGGAGTGGCAGCACTTCGACTGGAGCTGCGAACGGTACGCGCAGACCGGCGCAATGATGCCGGCCGACGGACTCGACACGATCAAACACCACGATGCGATCTTCTTCGGAGCGGTCGGTTTTCCGAACGTGCCCGATCACGTCTCGTTGTGGGGCCTGCTCATCCCGATGCGGCGCGGCTTTCAGCAGTACGTCAACCTGCGGCCGGTGCGGCTCATGCCGGGGATCACCTCACCGCTGGCGGGGCGCAAGACCGGCGACATCGACTTCTGGATCGTGCGCGAGAACACCGAGGGCGAGTACTCGTCGGTCGGCGGCAGGATGTTCGAAGGGACGGACAACGAGCTGGTGATCCAAGAGTCGCTGTTCACGCGCCGGGGCGTCGACCGGATCTTGCGCTACGCGTTCGAGCTCGCGCGCAGCCGCCCCAAGCAGCACCTCACCTCGGCGACGAAGTCCAACGGGATCGCCATCACGATGCCGTACTGGGACGAGCGGGTGAAAGCGGTCGGCGCGGACTTTCACGACGTGCGCGTCGATCAGTACCACATCGACATCCTCACCGCGCACTTCGTGCAGCATCCCGACTGGTTCGACGTGGTCGTGGGCTCGAATCTGTTCGGCGACATCCTGTCGGACCTCGGTCCGGCCGTCACCGGCACCATCGGGATCGCGCCGTCCGCCAACCTCAACCCCGAGCGCGAATTTCCGTCGCTGTTCGAACCCGTCCACGGCTCGGCGCCCGACATTGCGGGCCGTGGGATCGCGAACCCGATCGGGCAGATCTGGTCGGGGGCGATGATGCTCGATCATCTCGGTCACCCCGAGGCCGCGCAAGCGGTGGTGCACGCGATCGAAACTGTGTTGACCGACGGTCCGCGCACGCGCGACATCGGCGGAACGGCCAGCACCGAGGATGTCGGCAAAGCGATCGCCGCAGCCGTATAGGAGACGCGCTCGGCCGATGGATCGTCCTCATCTCGTCGTCTTGACGCGCGTCGCTCCGGTCGTGCTCGACCGGCTGCGCGAGCACGCGCGGGTCACCGACGTCTCGGAGCTGCCGCGCGACGCGTGGGGTGCTGCGCTGGCCGACGCGATCGGCGTGCTGTCGAGCTCGAACGCGCCGGTCGACGCGGCCTTCCTCGCCGAAGGGCCGGCGCTGCGCATCGTCGCGATGCAATCGGTCGGCTACGACAACGTCGACGTCCCGGGGTTACGCGCACGCGGGATCGTGCTCACGAACTCGCGCGGGTCGTTGGTCGAGGCGGTCGCCGATCTGACCTATGCCCTGGTGATCCTGGCGGTGCGACGGCTCGGCCTTGCGATGGCGTGGGCGCGCTCGGGCCGTTGGATGCAGGCCGATGCGCCGTACGGCCACGATCTCGCAGGCGCAACGCTGGGTTTGATCGGCTTCGGTGCGATCGGCACCGCCGTCGCGCGGCGCGCGCAGGCGAGCGGGATGCGCGTCGTCTACCACACGCGCACGCCGCGCGACGACGATGCGACGACCGGCGGCGCGTACCGCACCTTCGAGCAGCTGCTGCGCGAAGCGGACTGCGTCGTCACCCTCGTCCCGCTCACCCCGCAGACGCGCGGAATGTTCGACGACGCCGCCTTCGCGCAGATGAAGCCGACCGCGACGTTCGTCAACGCCGCGCGCGGTGCGGTGTGCGACACCGGCGCACTGCTGCGCGCGCTCGAGTCGGGAAAGATCGGCGGCGCCGCGCTCGACGTCACCGATCCCGAGCCGCTGCCGCCCGATCACCCGCTGTTCGCGCGCGACGACGTGGTGATCGTGCCGCACGTCGGCAGCGCGACCGACGAAACCCGCACCCGGATGGCGATGCTCGCCGCCGAAAACCTCATCGCGTTCATCGACGGCAAGCCGCTCCCGACGCCGGTCGCGATCTGATCGTCGCCGCGGGACCTATTCCTCGCCGTCGGTGTACTCGAGCTTCGGCGTCGCGCGGATCATCCGGCGTTCCGGGAGCGGTACCGAACACTTGTCGCTGTCCGGGAAGTAGCGCGCCTCGTTGAGCGGGTTGTCGGCGACGACGTAGACGACGAGATCCACCGATCCGTCGTTGACGATCTGGTGCGGCTCGCCGGGCAAGAAGATGAACGCGTCACCCGCTTCGATCGGCGTCGTCCCCTCGGCGTGGCGCACCGTCCCCGTGCCGCTGATGACGTGGTAGAACTCCCATTGCGCGGCGTGCGCGTGGTAGGGGTACGGGAGTCTTCCCGGCGCGACTCGCATGATCTCGACGTCGAACGGATGCCGCTCGAGCAGATCGGTCGATTCCGGCTTGCGGCCCAGCGCCTCGGACACCTGGATCCCGGCACCGCCGAACTTTCCTTTCGGCGACGACCAGGTGAACTCCGCAATCGCGTTCGTGTTGACTTTGCGCATGCGACCGCGCTTCGGTGGGTCGGCCTGGTGTCCCGTCATGGCCTGCCGGCCGCAGACGCGGGCCGGAAAACGCCGCGTCCGCTGAGAAACGCACCGCATGAACGGATCCCGAGCGATGGACGTCCAGAATCTGGTCGCGGTCGACGTACACGTCCACGCCGAGAGCGCCGAGCGCGACAACGCGGTCGACGAAGCGGTGCGCCGGTACTTCGGCGCCGGCGACGCGCCGCTGGCGCTCGACGACCTCGCGCAGTACTATCGCGAGCGCCGCATGGCGTGCGTCGTGTTCAGCGTCGACGAGCAGCTTTCGGGACGCCGCGTCATCCCGAACGAGGCCGTGCTCGCGGCGGCGCGCGCACATCCCGACGTCGTGATCCCGTTCGCCAGCATCAACCCGTTGCGCCCTGATGCCGTCGAGCAGGCGCGCGAGTTGATCGCCGGCGGCGAGGTGCGCGGGTTCAAGCTCCATCCGCCGCTGCAAGAGTTCGCGCCGAACGACCGTCGCGTCTACCCGTTCTACGAAGCGGTCCAGGAATCGCGGCTACCGGTGATCTTCCACACCGGCCACAGCGGGATCGGCACGGGCGTGCGCGGCGGCGGCGGGATCCGCTTGAAGTACGGTGCGCCGATGTTGATCGACGACGTCGCGGTTGATTTTCCCGACATGCCGATCATCATGGCGCACCCGTCCTTCCCGTGGCAGGACGAAGCGATCTCGATCTGCCTCCACAAACCGCAGGTCTACATCGACCTCTCGGGCTGGTCGCCGAAGTACTTCTCGCCGACGCTCGTCCAATACGCGAACACGCTGCTGCGCGAGAAGCTGCTCTTCGGCTCGGACTACCCGCTGATCACCCCGGACCGCTGGCTGCGCGACTTCGCCGCCCTCCCGATCCGCGAAGAAGTACGCCCCCTCATCCTCAAAGAAAACGCAATCCGGTTGTTGCAGCTAACGCCGCCGACAAGCTAAGGGCTGGTCCAGGCTCCGGCTTTGGCGACGACGATGTGGACGTCGTCGGCGGTGAGGCCGTTGTGGTCGGTGGGCGAGAAGCGGAAGGTGCCTTGCACGCCGCGGATCGGCTGGCCGCGTTCGAGGATCGCTTCGAGCGTTGCGCCGTCGGTTTTCCCGTGCGCCTGCGTCAGCACGTCGGCGACGATGTGCGCGCCGTCCCAAGCCTGCGCGGCGAACGCGACGATGCGGTCTTTGTACGCGTTTTGGTAGGCGTCGTAGAGCGCTTTCTGCTGCGCGTTGGGATCGTGGAAGTTGAGGTTGGCGGCTGAGTATACGTCGTCAGCGGCCGAGCCGGCGACTTTGAGGAAGCCTTCCGACAAGATGCCGGACGAACCGAGGATCGCGGTCTTGATCCCCAGCGTCCGAGCAGCCCGCGTTGCGAGCGCCGGCGTTTGCGTCGCGCCCCAGATGACCAGCACGTCGGGGTGCGCGTCGCGCAGCTTGACGATCTGCGGCGTGAAGTCGGTCGCGGTGCCCGGGTACGCCTCGTTGCCGAGCACTTGCAGGCCGTCGGCCTTGGCTTGGTCGGTCACGATCGCGGCACCGTTGGTTCCGTAGAGGTTCTCGTCGTGGAGGATCGCGATCGACTTGGCGTGCAGCTTGCCGCGCGCGTAGTTGAGCAGTGCCTGCGCCTCGAGCTGATCGCGCGCGGCCGCCTCGAACACGTTCTTCACCACGCTGCCGTCGCGCGTGTGCCACGCCTCGGCGCCCGGCGTCAAATAGATCTGCAGCACGCCGGCCTGCGACGTGACGCGCGCGGCGGCGTCGGTCGTCGCGACGCGGGTGCCGCAGATGATCGCCGCGACGCCGCTGCCGACCATCTGCGTGGCAAGCTGCGCGGCGACGTCGGGTTTCGCGCCGTCATCGACGATGTCGAAGTGGATCGGGCGTCCGTTGATGCCGCCGTGCGCGTTGATGTCCTCCTCGGCCAGCTTGAGCGCGTTGACCTGCGGGAGCCCCAACGGCGCGGACGGACCGGTGTACGACAGGATCGCGCCGACCCGGATCGGCTCGCCGGTCGGTGTCGCGGCGAAGACGGTCGCGGGGACGAGCAACGAGCCGACGAGCGCGGCGGCGAGAGCAGAACCGATCGTGCGCATGACGCTATCTCCCTGGCGATGTGGTCCGGGGTGGTGCCGCGAAGGTAGCACTCGGCGATGGTTGTGTCAAATAACCTTTGGCCGGACAGGAGCCGCGGCGCACGGCCCGGTACGGTCGAGGACATGGACGTGCGCGAAGAGGTCCGCGTGCTGCGCGCCGAGGTTCCGCTGGGGGCGTATCCCGAGCGCGTCACCGACGATCTCGTGCGCTGGGCCCACGAGCGGCCGGGCGCGACGTTTCTGGCCGAGCGCGACGGTGACGGCTGGCGGACGATCGCCTTCGACGCGATGCTGCAGCGCGTGCGCACGGTCGCCGCGGCGTTGCTCGCGCGCGGCGGTTCGCCGGACGCGCCGCTCGCCGTCATCGCGCCGAACGGCATCGACCACGCCGTCGTCGTGCTCGCCGCGATGTATGCGGGCGTCCCCGTCTCGCCGATCTCGACCGGCTACGCGCAGCCGGGATCCGACCCGGCCCGACTGCGCGCACTGCTCGACGTCTTGACACCGTTCGCCATGTTCGTCCCCGATCCGTCGCACGCCGCGGTCGTCGCCGAGGCCGATCCCGCGTTGCCGCTGTTGCGTGACGTAGATGCGCTGCATGGCGATCCGCTCGACGCCGATCGCGCGCAGACCGCGGTCGGCGCCGACAGCATCGCGAAGATCTTGTTCACCTCCGGTTCGACCGGGACGCCGAAGGGCGTCATCACGACGCATCGCATGCTGTCCGCGAATCAGACGATGCTCGCGCAGATCTGGCCGGCGGCGGTCGCCGACCCGGTTCTCGTCGACTGGGCGCCCTGGAGCCACACCGCGGCCGGCAACAAGATCTTCGGGATCGCGTTGCGGCACGGCGGGACGTTCTACGTCGACGAGGGCAAGCCGGCCCCAGGCGCGTTCGCGGCGACGCTGCGCAACCTGCGGGAGATCGCGCCGACGTTCTACTTCAACGTGCCGCGCGGTTGGGCGCTGCTCGCCGACGAGTTCGAACGCGATCCCGCGCTGGCCGCGACGTTCTTCTCGCGCGTGCGCGTGCTGCTCAACGCCGGCGCGAGCATCCCCGAAGCACTGCGGCGCCGGCTTGCCGAGTTCGCGACGCGCTACGCGGGTCGGACCGTTCCGGTCGTGTCGGCGTGGGGTGCCACCGAGACCGCACCGATGGCGACGGCGGTGTGGGGCGAATATCCGGCCGAGCCCGAGACGGTCGGGACGCCGGTCCCCGGGGTCGAGATCAAGCTCGCCCCGGTCGACGACCTTCACGAACTGCGCGTCCGCGCGGTCACCGTCACGCCGGGTTACTGGCGCGACCCCGCCGCGACGGCTGCCGCCTTCGACGACGAGGGCTACTACAAGACCGGCGACGCGGCCGAGTTGCTCGACGCGGCCGACCCGTCGCGCGGAATCCTGTTCGGCGGGCGCATCGGCGAGAATTTCAAGCTCGCATCAGGGACGTGGGTGAACGTGGGCGCGCTGCGGCTCGCCCTGCTCGAAGCGGCGAACGAGCTGGTCGACGACGTGCTGCTGGTCGGCGCCGACCGCGACGAGTTGGGCGTCCTCGTGTTCGCGCGCGCGGCTGCATCCGGCGATCCCGCGTTTCGCGAACGGCTGCGCGACGCGCTGACCGAGCACAATCGCCGCAACGCGCGCAATTCGACGCGCATCGCCCGTGCGCTGATATTATCGGCGCCGCCCGACGCCGCCGCCGGCGAGATCACCGACAAAGGCTCGGTCAACCAGCGGCGGGCGCTGGCGAATCGTCCGCTCGAGGTCGCGCGCCTACTCGCCGACCCGCTCGACCCGCAGGTCTTGGCCATCGACTAGTGTGCCGGCGCGCCGTCGACCGCGGCGAGCCGTTCGAGGACGTCGATCAGCCGGCGCAGCTCGGCGTCGCCCAGCGACGCGGTGACGCGCGCATGATGCCGATCGTGCAGCGCGCGCGCACGTTTGAGCAGCGCGCGTCCCTTGGGCGTCATGTGCATCCCGTTCGAACGCCCGTCGACCGGGACGCGCCGGGTGAGCTCGCGCCGCTCGAGCTCGCCGATCAGCGGAACGAAGTTGGCCTTTTGAATCCCGAGCGCTGCCGCGGCGCGCGACTGCAGGATCCCCGGGTGCGCGTCGATCAGCGTGAGCACCGAGAACTGCGCCGGCCGCAGATCGACCTCGGCCAGCGTGCGGATAAAATCTTGGAAGATCGCCAGCTGCGCGCGCCGCAAGGCGTATCCCACGTAGGCGTGCAACGGACCCAGCGCGCCGGCGTTGGTCGCGGCTTCCAGCGACGCCGCGTCGTCGGGGCGGTCGGTCTTCCGGGTCGTTCTGGGCACCGCACCTGCTTTCGGCGGGGTTGACCCCGCCCGCTCTAACAGTTATACACCATAACACTATGAACGCGCTCCCCGGGCTGACCTTTCGTGCCGACGGCGACGTCGGGATCCTCGAGCTGTCGCGTCCCGAGAAGCGCAACGCCCTCGACGACGCCACGATCGCGAGCCTGCATGCGTTCTTCACGGCACCGCCGGCGGGGATTCGCGCCGTCGTGTTGTGTGGCGCCGGCGACCATTTCTCGGCCGGCCTGGACCTCTCGGAGATCTCCGAGCGCGGCACGTTCGAAGGCGTCATGCACTCGATGCTGTGGCACCGCGCGTTCGAGGCGCTCGAGTTCGGGACGCTCCCCGTCGTCGCAGCGCTGCACGGCGCGGTGATCGGCGGCGGACTGGAGCTCGCCGCGGCGTGTCACGTTCGGGTCGCTGATCCGTCGGCGTTCTATGCGCTGCCGGAGGGACAGCGCGGGATCTTCATCGGCGGCGGTGGAGCGGTGCGGCTGCCGCGCTTGATCGGAACTGCGCGCGTGATGGACATGATCCTGACCGGCCGCGTTTACGACGCACAGGCGGGTGCGGCGATCGGAGTCTCGCAGTACGTGTGCGAGGCCGGCGGCGCGCGGACCATGGCGACCGACCTCGCCCATCGTATCGCCGCAAACGCGCCGCTCTCGAACTTCGCCGTGATGCACGCGCTGCCGCGCATCGCCGATGCGGCTCCCGAGGTCGGCTACCTGACCGAAGCGCTAGTTTCGGCGATCGCGCAAGGCGATCCGGAAGCAAAGGCACGCGTGCAAGACTTCTTGCAGAAGCGCGCCGCGAAAATCCGCACGTGATGCCCGCGCTGCGGCTCGCTCCGGCGGCGGTCGAGGTTACGGCTGGTCCCGACGGCGTGCGCGTGCGCAATCGCGATCCGCTCGGTCCGTACCCCGACGCGTTGGTCGAACCGCTGGAACACTGGGCGCGCCATGCGCCGGATCGCGCGTTTCTCGCCGAGCGCGTTACGGGCGGCGCGTGGCGTGAGGTCAGCTATGCGGGCGCGCTGCGGACGGTCCGCGCGCTCGCACAAGCCCTGCTCGATCGCGGCTTGTCGGTCGACCGGCAGTTGGTGATCCTGTCGGAAAACGCGGTCGATCACGCGCTGCTCGGCCTCGCGGCGCAGTACGCCGGAATCCCGTACGCGCCGGTCTCGACGGCGTACTCGCTCGTCTCGACCGACTTTGCCAAGCTGCGGGACGTCGTCGCGCAGGTGACGCCGGCGCTGGTCTACGTGTCGGATGGCGCACGGTATGCGCGCGCGCTCGAGGCGGTCGTCCCGCCGAGCGTCGAGGTCGTGACCTCCGGGGCGCCGCCGCCGCAGCGAGCCGCGACGGCGTTCGCCGAACTCGCCACGACCAGCGAACGTGCGGATGTCGACGCGGCACGCGCGCGCGTCGGCCCCGACACGATCGCGAAAATCCTGTTCACCTCAGGCTCGACCGGCTCGCCGAAAGGCGTCGTCAACACCCAGCGCATGCTGTGCAGCAACCAGCAGATGATCCGCCAGACGTTTCCATTCATCGTCGACGAGCCGCCGGTCATCGTCGACTGGTTGCCGTGGAACCACACGTTCGGCGGCAACCACAACGTCGGGATCGTGCTGTACAACGGCGGGACGCTGTACGTCAACGCGGGCAAGCCGGCGTCGCCGGCGGTGTTCGAGCCGACGTTGGCCAACCTGCGCGAAATCGCGCCGACGATCCATTTCGACGTGCCGCGCGGTTTCGAGATGCTGCTCGCGGCGCTGCGTACCGAGCCCGCGCTGCGCGAACGCTTTTTCAGCCGGCTCCAGATGCTGTTCTACGCCGGGGCCGGCATCGCGCCGCAGGTATGGGACGGCTTGCAGCAACTCGCCGTCGAGGCGACCGGAGCCGGCGTGTTCACCACGACGAGCCTCGGATCGACCGAAACCGCGCCGGCGGCGCTCGCCGCCTCGTGGCAAGCAGAAGGGCCGGGTTCGATCGGCATCCCGATGCCCGGGGTCGAGGTGAAGCTCGTGCGCGCCGGCGAAAAACTGGAGCTGCGGCTGCGCGGGCCGAACATCATGCCGGCCTACTGGCAGAACGAAACGCTCACGCGCGCGGCGTTCGACGAGGAGGGCTACTACGCGATCGGCGACGCGGTGCGCTTCGCCGATGAGGACGATCCCTCGCGCGGCTTCGTCTTCGACGGACGCATCTCCGAGGATTTCAAGCTCGCGACCGGTACGTGGGTGAGTGTCGGAACGCTGCGTCTGCGCGCGCTCGCCGCGTTCGCGCCGCTGGTAACCGACGTCGTCGTCTCAGGCGAGAACCGCGATCAAATCGCGCTGCTGCTGTTCCCCGACGTCGAGCGCCTGCGCGCGCTGGCCGGCCTCGAGCGCGACGCCGCGTTCACGACCATCGTGCGCAACGGTACCGTGCAGGCGCGGCTCGGCGCGATGCTCGCCGAGCTTTCGCATGCGAGCACCGGCAGCGCGACGCGCATCGAACGCGCGGTGCTGCTCGAAGAACCGCCCTCCCTCGACGCCGGCGAGATCACCGACAAGGGCTCGTTGAACCAGCGTGCGGTCTTAGCCCGCCGCGCCGCGATCGTCGAAGACGCGCATCGCATCGTCCCGCCCAAACACGTCGTCGTGCTCGAATCGAGCTCCGCCAGGTAGTGTCTCCGCCGCAACCCGCCGGTTCACTCCGCGGTCAGGCGTTCAATTAGCGACACGGCATGTCGGGCGTCCGGTAGGGCGATGATCTCATCCCTGACGCGCTCGGCTGCCTGCCGATACGCAGGTTCTGTCAAAACAGCGCAAATTCCAGCTCGTACCGACGCCGGGGTGGCCTTCGCGGAGTCGAGCACTCGCCCCACGCCCAGCCCCTCACACCGTCGCGCGTTGAGCGGCTGATCAGCGCCCATGGGAAGCAAGACCATGGGCAGCGCGTGCGCCAAAGCTCCGACCACGGTTCCCGATCCGGCGTGACAAACGACGGCGTCGCAATGACGCAGAAGAGAAGGGTGGTCGATATACCGCTCGATGCGTACGTTAGCGGGTTGGGGTCCCAGGTCGCGCGGATCGATCTGTTCTCCAACGGTGACGACGACATTAAACCGCAGATCACGTAACCCGGCGATCACGCGTTCGTAGAGATCGCCACATTCGACGTTGAACACGGTGCCGAGAGTGACATAGATCGTGCGGCGCTCCGGCAGGCTGCTTAGCCATGCGGGTGCGGCTGCGCTTGTCGCAGCGATCGCGGACGGACGTATCGAATGCCCCGTTTCAGGCAATGGGAACCTAGGGTCGCGCAGGCTTGGCGGAAACGGTGACAAGACGAGGTCGCGTGTAAGCATAGCAAGACCTCGATCGCGATCCAAACCATTGTCTGCACGCAGAGCGTTCAGCGACTCGGTGATCAGCTCAGGCCGCACCAGCGCCCCCGTAGCTATGACCAGAACCGTGGCGTAAGGGAGGCCCGCCCGCTCGCAGACGACGGCTGCGCCGAAGTCGAGTTCGTCCCGCACCAAGACGTCCGGGCGCCATTCATTGCAAAGAGCGGCCAGCGCCGCAGCACGAGCCCTCGCGATGGGGCCAGCGTAGCTGTCGCGGACGACACGATACTCGCGTTCCATGTCGACGGGTGTCAGTGCCGTCCGGCCCGCATTTTCCGCGAAGGTCGTCCCTCCGGTCGCGAATGCGTCGAACCCCGCCGCGGCGACCATCGTCATCATCGGCATCTGTCCAGCGAAGGCCACGGCGTGGCCGGCGCTTGCAGCTGCGCTAGCGATCGGTGTGAGCGGAATGAAGTGACCTGCTCCGCCTGCAAACGTGAACAATATACGCACTGCGACGTCCCCGTTTCCCGGATTTTCTCGTTCCCTGACGAACACCCGCTTGGTGGACATCAGGGGGCAAGCGGCGATCGTGACCGGCGGAGCGTCGGGATTGGGAGCGCAGACGGCGCGGGCGCTGCGGGAGCAGGGCGCACACGTGACGTTGCTCGATCGCGACGGCGAGCGCGCGGCCGAGGTAGCGCGCGAGATCGATGGCTTCTTCGCGCGCTGCGACGTCACCGATCCCGACGGCGTCGCGGCTGCGCTGGAGGCGGCCGCGCGGCGACACGGCCCTGCGCGCATCTTGGTGAACTGCGCGGGGATCGGGACGCCGCGACGGATGCTCGGGCGCGACGGTCCGATGCCGCTCGACGCGTTCGAGCGCATCGTGCGCGTCAACTTGATCGGCACGTTCAACGTCACGCGGCTCGCGACCGCGGCGATGACCGGGCTTGAGCCGCTCGACGCCGGCGAGCGCGGCGTCGTGGTCTTCACCGCCTCGATCGCGGCGTTCGACGGACAAATCGGCCAAGCCGCATACGCAGCGTCGAAAGGCGGGATCGTTGCGCTGACGCTGCCGCTCGCGCGCGAGCTCGCGCAGTTCGGCGTCCGCGTCATGACGATCGCGCCGGGCGTGTTCGAAACCCCGCTGCTCGGTGAGCTGCCGGACGACGTCAAAGAGTCGCTCGCATCTTCGATCCCGTTCCCGCGACGACTGGGATCGCCGGCCGACTACGCCGACCTGGTGCTGACGATCTGCCGCAACGGCTACCTCAACGGCGAGACGATCCGGCTCGACGGCGCGCTACGAATGTCACCGCGCTGACACCCAGCCACCCGCCGACCGCGCCGCAGCCGACGTCGAACGCGCTCCAACCCAAGCCTTCGGGAGCGCCGTGCAACTTCTGCAGGACTTCGATCAGCGCCGAGAACGCGCCGATGATCAGGGCGCCGCGCAGCGCAGGTCGGTGCACCGGCGGTAACGCGAGCTGCGTGACCGCGCCCATCAGCGCGAAAGCGACGATGCTGTACGACTTGCGCAAATAGAAACGCGGCGTGAACCACGTCTCGGCCGGATCCTCACCGAAGATTCGTTGGAGCAGATCGTGCGGGAGCGTATGCCGGTACACCGAGTAACTCGTCGCCGCCCACAGCACAAACAGCCCGAGAACGACCGCGATCGCGGCCCAGACGCGCCGGCTCAGGACGTCGTTTCCGACACTATTTGAACATGAAGAGCGTGTCGGATTGGCGGCTGCCGCCGTTCACCGGTCCGCCCGCCGGGAGGTAGAGCGTGTCGCCGATGACGACCGCGCCCGTGCCGTGCCGGCCCTCCGGGAGCGGTGCCAGCACGCTCCACGAGTTCGTCTGCGGATCGTACGCTTCGTTGTTGGTGAAGGTGCCGCCGCCGCGCTCGCCGCCGATCGCCAAGATTCGGTCGTGGAACAGCACGACGGCCATTCCGCTGCGCTGCGAGGGCATCGGCGCGCGCGAGGACCAGCGGTTCGTCACCGGGTCGTACGCGTCGACGTACGACGTGTTGTGGTCGAAGTCGTCGACCCGGCCGGCGATCGCGTAGAGCTTCCCGCCGAACGCGACCAGCCCCATGTGATCGCGCGCGACCGGAAGCGGTGCCGCGGTCGAGTAGCGGTTCGTAACCGGGTCGAACACGTCGTGCGTTCCGACGCTGTGCACGTCGCGCCCGCCGACCAGATGAATCTTCCCACCCAGGACGGCTACCGCGATCGAACCGCGGGCCTTCGGTACCTGCGGCAGCGCGGCCCAGCTGTCGCTGTCGGGATCGTAGACCGACGCGTCGGCGACCGGATCGCGATTCTGCTGGTCGAACCCGCCGAAGGCGTAGATCTTCCCGCCCAGCACGGTCACGCCGATGTGGTTGAGGCCGCGCGGCAAGGGCGCGCGGTCGGACCACCGTCCCGTCGCGAGGTTGAACCCCTGCACCAGGGGCTGATCGACATCGACGGCCCCGGTACTGTCGAGTGCGGCCGGATGCGGACCCGCGGCGGCGTAGCCCCCGATGACGTAGATCGTGCTGCCGACGGCTGCCACCGCCACTTCGCTGCGCGGGACCGGCAATTGCGCTCCGGTCGACCAGGCCCCGAGGCCCCCGGTCTGGGCGAACGCGGCTACCGCGAATACTGCCGAACTGATCGCCGTCGCAACGCCCAGCACGCGTCTCATCCCCAAACGGATACCCGGCGATGCCGTGGTTCCCCCGCTGGGCCTGCCGACAAATGGCCAAATTCGACCGTTGAAGGAGAGGAGGGTGCCTCCTGCGCGTGAAACTCGGCACCATCCTGGATCCTTGGATTCAGAACTCGGATGCCATGCAACCGGGTACCAAGCGCGCGACGGCGTGCGGACGATGACGGGACGTTTGAAGATCGCCGTCCTCGAATGCACTTCTCGCCGACTCTGCCACTTTGCGAGGGTACCATTCTTTCGCAAGTTCACGTCTTAGGAGGCATCCACGGTATGGATGGTCCCAATCAGCCGCGCTCGGTCGCGTCATTCGGTTCGGCGCTGATTCGCGTCGCCACCGCCCTTTGCGCGGCCATCGCGCTCTTCGCCGGCGCCGCAGCTGTCGCATCGGCGCAAGCCTCGCCGGCACCGGCCCCAAGCCCGGCCGGTCAAACGATGCCGGGCCCCGGCTCGAACCCCGGCAATCCGAATCCGGCCGGCGGCCAGAACTCGACTCCGCGCATGGCGCCGCCGCTCGGCCACATGCCGATCATCGACTTCGTCGCGACGTTCACCCAGCCGGCGTACTACGGTTCGAACGCCAACATCAAGAACTACGATCCGGCCGATCTCGGTGGAACGGTGCGTTTCCCGATCACCCGCAAGTTCAGCCTCTATTTCGATCGGTTGACTGAAGGCACGCTGAATCAGCCGCTCGACTGCATTCGCGTGCTGGCGCTCAAAGGCGAGCGCAGCTGCCCGAACGACAGCCGCGACGTCATCCTGCAGTATCACGGCACGTATGTGTTCGACCGCAACTGGAGCCTCGACGTCGGCGACTCGTTCCGCCATCGGGAGTTCAACAGCGGCGCATCGGGCGTGAGCAATGTTCCGTTCCCCTACACGGTGAGCTCGACCGAGCACCACTACGGGTACGCCGGCCTCAGCTACACGACCCGGCCGATCGCCGAACTGCTGCACAGCACGTTCGTGTTCTCGATCACCGGGGACGCGCAGAACGTCGACCACCACGTCGCTGCCCTGTGCAGCGCCGGAAACAAGGCAGTGGACCCCGGGCTGCTAGCGAGTTGCGGCACGGCGACCGCTGCGCAGGTCGGCTACTTCGACGAGAATCCCCATCAGTCGGTCTATTACGAGACGACTCAGGGCGTGTCGATGATCGTGCCGGTCGATCCCAAGCACGGCACGTCGTTCCTGCTCAACGAGCGCTGGGGCGCCCTGAACTTCTACGAGAACGCCGCACTCTTCGGTGGCATCGGCGTCCCGTATCGCTGGAACAGCGCGCTTACCTATCAGCTCAACAAGCGCTTCAGCCCGGGCTTCACGCTCTCGCTGCGGCACTCCGACTACCACGCGATTCCGGGCATGGCGCTGCCGCTGCCCAACGCGATTCACGTCGGATCGTGGGATGTCATCGGGACGTTCCACGTCGATACCAACTCCTGGTTCCACTGATCTGATCGATTCGGTCTGATCGACACGGCGCCCGGGAGCTTCGGCTCTCGGGCGTTTTGGTATCATGATACAGCTGCTCGTCGCAGGTCTGACGGTCGGTAGCGGCTACGCGCTCGTCGCGCTCGGCATCCACATCATCCTGCGCGCGACCCGCATCGTGAACTTCGCGCAGGGCGAGTTCTCCGTGGTCGGCGGGCTGTTCGCGCTGACGTTCGTTCAGGTGCTGCACGCGAACAGCTGGTTCGCGCTCATCGGCGCGACCCTGTGCGGGTTCGTGCTCGGCCTCGCGTTCGAGCGGCTCGTGCTGCGCCCGGCCGCGCGGTCGGGCGAGATCGGCCTGACGATCGCAACGATCGGCACCGTGTTCATCTTGCTCTACGGGCACGCGCTCGTCCCCGGCTGGGGCTCGCTGCCGCAGCCGCTGCCGGCGTTCAGCGGTGAAGCGTCGGACGTCATTACGGCCGGCGGTGTCGCGGTCGGCGTGCAGTCGCTCTGGGCGTTCGCGTTACTGCTGGTCGCGCTCGGCGCGCTGTACCTGTTCTTCGAGCGCACGTACTACGGTAAAGCGATCCGCGCGGCGTCGAACAACCCGCTGGGGGCGCGGCTGGTCGGAATCGACGTGCGAACGACCGGCGCGATCAGCGTCGGTCTGGCGATCGCGCTGGCCGCCTACGGTGGAACGATCATCGGACCGATCGCGCTGGTCGGCGGCGCCGGCGGCGTCGCGATCACGATCAAGGGCTTCGTCGGAGCGATCGTCGGCGGCCTCGAGTCGCCGGTCGGCTGCGTCGCCGGCGGTCTGCTCGTCGGCGTGGTGGAGAAGCTGCTGCAAGGCGTGTTTTCGTACGGCGTCGCCGATCCGATCGTGTACTCGTTGCTGCTGCTCGGCCTGCTGTTGCGGCCGCAAGGGCTCTTCGCCGCGCGTGGAGCGATCCGCGATTGATTGCCCGGCTGCGCGCCGACGCACGGCTCCTGCCGGTCCTCGGCGCGATCGTCGTCGCATTCGGAGCGTACGCGCATCTGACCGGCAACGCGACGTTCGCGCAGGCAGGGACCTACGCCGCGATCTACGCGATCGCGGCGGTCGGACTCTCGATCCTGCTCGGCAACGTCAACCAAATCTCCGTCGGACAGGCCGGCTTCTTCGGCATCGGCGCCTACAGCGTCGCCTACTGCACGGCCGTGCAGAACTGGCCGTTCTGGCCGGCCGCGCTGCTAGGCGTCGTCGTGGCGGCGCTCGTCGGGCTCGTCTTGGGGTTCGTCGCGCTGCGCTTTCGCGGGCACTATCTCGCGATGGCGACGCTCGCGTTCGGGCTGATCGCCGTCGGCTGCTTCCACGAGACGAAGGCCCTCGGCGGCGCGATGGGGATCGGCGACATACCGTTCGCACGGCTCGGGCCGGTTTCGCTCTCCGGCGAAGCGGCGTACTGGTTCGCTTGGGCCGTCGCGTTGCTGGTCGCGGCGCTCTCGCTCAACTTGTTGCACGGGCGAACGGGCCGCGCGTTCGAGACCATCCGTAACGACGAGCTTGCCGCGGAGGTCGTCGGTGTGCCGACGCGCCGCTACAAGATCTTCGCCTTCGCCTATGCGGGCGCGCTGGCCGGGTTGTCGGGTGCGATCTACGCGGCGTACCTCGGCATCGTCGTCTCCGAAGCGGTGTCGGTCGCGCTGTCGATCGATCTGCTGCTGATGGTCGTGCTCGGCGGCAGCGGCGGCGTGTCGGGGGCACTGCTCGGCGCCGCGCTGATCGGTTTTCTCGACATCGCCGGACATCAGTTCGAGAACTGGCGAGAGGTCGCATACGGCGTGCTGGTCGTGCTGGTCGTGGTCGTCGCGCCGGGCGGCCTGGCGGGTCTGTTGCGCCGGCGCGCGACGAGTCCGCCGCGCGCGGAGCGTGGTCCGGTTTCCGTCGTCCCGGCGACACGCGTGCAGGCGCCGGCCGCGTCGCTGCCGCTGGCGGTCGACGGGGTGACGAAGCGCTTCGGCGGGTTGGTCGCGCTCGACGGCGTCTCGTTTCGCTTGCAGCCGGCTACGCTGACCTCGCTCATCGGTCCCAACGGTGCCGGAAAGACGACGCTGTTCAATGCGGTGTGCGGGATCGGCCGTCTGAGCGCCGGCCGCGTCGCGATCGGCGGCGTCGACGTCAGCGGCTGGCAACCGCATCGAATCGCTGCGCTCGGTGTAGGCCGCACGTTCCAAAACGCGCGCCTGTTCGGTGAGATGACGGTGCTCGAGAACGTCGTCGCCGGCGCGTTTCGCACCGAGCGCAGCGATCCGGCCAGCGATCTCTTCGCGTTGCCGCGCTCGCGCCGCGAGCGCCGTGAGGCCAACGACCGTGCTCGGGCGACGCTCGCGCGGCTTGGTCTGGAGCACGTCGCGGCGACCTACGCCAAGGATCTTCCGTTCGGCGATCGCCGCCGCGTCGAGCTCGCGCGTGCGATCGCCGCCGACCCGTGGCTCTTGCTCGTCGACGAGCCGGCCGCCGGCCTCAACGCCGCGGAGCGGACGACGCTGCACGAAGACTTGTTGCGGCTGCGCGACGCGGGGACGACGCTGCTGTTGATCGAGCACGACATGCGGCTCGTAATGGCGATCTCCGACCGCGTGATGGTGCTCGAGTTCGGGCGCACGATCGCCGACGGCGACGCCTCGTCCGTGCGCAACGACCCCGCGGTGATCGCCGCGTACTTGGGTACCGCCTCGTGACGAACGCCGCGCCGATCTTGCTCGACGTACGCGATCTGCATGCCGGCTACGGTGCGCTCGACGTGCTGCGTGGGGTCGATCTCGAGGTGCACGCCGGCGAGTTGGTCGCCGTGCTCGGACCGAACGGCGCGGGAAAGTCGACCCTGCTGCGCACGATCTCGCGCTACGACAGTACGCTGCGCTCCGGCGCGATCACGTTCGACGGCCACGATCTCACCCGCGTCACAACCGAGCGCACCGTTCGACTCGGTTGCCTGCAGGTTCCCGAGGGACGGCAGCTGTTCAGCGAGCTGGGCGTCGACGACAATTTGCGATTGGGTGCGTTTTCGACCGATCGCACGCGCCTGGCCGACGGACTCGCCGGCGTCTACGACCGGTTTCCGTCGCTGGCGGCGCGCAAGCGCCAAGTCGCGTTCACGCTCTCGGGTGGCGAGCAGCAGATGCTCGCGATCGGTCGCGCGCTGATGGCCAAACCGAAGCTCCTAATGCTCGACGAACCGTCGACCGGGCTCGCTCCGCAGATCGTCGAGCGAATCTTCGCCATCGTCGCGGAGTTGACGCGCAGCGGGACAGCCGTACTGCTTGTCGAGCAGAACGCGTATCTGACCCTGCGCCACGCCGATCGTGCCTACGTCCTCGAGGGCGGGACGGTCGCGCTGAGCGGTAGCGCTGCCGAGCTACGAGCGGACGAACGCGTGAAGGCAATCTATCTCGGTGGTGACACCGTTTGAATTCAGAGGAAGCTGACTCGGCCGGCAGAATTGGCGGTATCCCTGGATCCCTGGATCCAAAGGAGGAAGCCGAGAGGGTGATCAGACGCACCGTCCCGCCCGTCGCCGACGTGACGCCGCTCGAGGTCGCTCGCCATCCGCGCATGCTCGACGGGATCGTCGACCAACTGCGCCGCGCGATCTTCGAAGGGACGCTCGTGCCCGGCACGGTGCTGCGCCAAGAGCATCTGGCGCGCCAGCTCCAGGTCAGTCGCACGCCGCTGCGCGAGGCACTGCTGGCGCTCGAGCACGAAGGCTTCATCGTGTTCTCGCCGACCGGTGCCGCGACGGTGGCTTCGCTCGACATGGTGGACGCGCGCGAGATCATGGACGTGCGCGAGATGGTCGATGGTTTGGCGGCGCGTCTGCTCGCGCAGCGCGGGATGACACCCGAGATCGATCGCGCCTTGACGGCGCTCGCCGACGAGATGTGTGACGTCGCCGACCGTGACAAACACCGCTACCTGGTCGCCAACGCGGACTTCCACGCCACGATCGTCGAGGCGACCGGGCACGCCCGGCTGCAGCAGTTCGTCCCGCTGGTGCGCGTGTCGTCGAAAGTCGTGTACGCGCACCTGCAGCATCAAGAGCCGCGCCTGAGCCTCTCGGCCGACGAACATCGCGCGTTGCTCGACGCCATCCGCTCGGGTGACGGAGACGCCGCCGAACGCGCGGCGCGCGAACACGTCCGCAACGCGGCGACGCACTGGCTCTTCCCACCGGTGAGCGCAGCCGTACGATCGTGATCTAGCGGGGTTGCTGGCGGGACGCTAGCCGCTGGTCTGCTGCTCTTCGACGATGCGCTCGAGCGACTGGGTCGTCGCGCGCGTTATCGTCGCCGGAACGCCGAGCGTGTCGAGCAAGTCGCCCGCGTCGCGCATCTCGTGCGCCCGCCGCTTGGCGTGCTTGTGCGTTCCTTCGACGATGCGGTCGAGCAGCGTCTCGTCGGCGCCGACGAAGGTCTTGGTGATGTCGCTGCGCAGCCAGTCCTCGACGCCGGCGGCGCGCGCCGCTTCGAGCGCCTCGCACACCGCGCCCGACATCCCCTTGAAGAAGACCGAACGGGTCAGCTTGCGTGCCGCCGCTTCGCCCGGTAGCGTCCCGACGATCTCGAGCGGCGTCCCGAGCGGCCGCAGGAACTCCGCCAGCTCGGCCGCCCCGTCGCCGGCGAGAAACATCGGCACGCGAATGCCCAGCGGGGGCACCGGCGACATCATCGCTACGTCGACGAAGCGCGCGCCGCTCGGCGCAACGATCGCCGCCAGCTCACGCTTGAGCGCGGGCCCGGCGGTGTTGAGGTCGGCGTAGATGCATCCGGGACGCAGGAGCGGCAGCGCGTCGCGCGCGACGTCGAGCGCGACGATCGCCCAGTTGACGGAGAGCACGATCTGCGCGCCGTCGACGGCGGCCGCGAAGCTGGCCGCGACCGGGATCTCGCTCAGATCACCGTGGAGATCGGGATCCCAACCGCGTACTGCGCAACCGCCGCGCACGAGATCGCGCGCGATCAACGAGCCGGCCTCACCCAGGCCCAGTACCGCGACGGTGACCGACTCGCCGTTACGCAACATCGCAGACACGCTCCAGATCGCGCTCGATTCGATCGAGGGTTTGCATCGCCGTCAGGCATTGAGCGACGCTCGCGTTGGGCTCGCGGTTTTCGCGGATCGCCGCGATGAACTCGCGGTCCTGCAGCTCGATGCCGTTCATCGATATCGCGACGCCGCTGAGGTCGATCGCGTTGTTGTTGCCGTCGAACAGATCGTCGTAGCGCGCCAGGTAGGTGCCGTTGTCGCAGATGTACCGGAAGAACGTCCCGAACGGACCTTCATTGTTGAACGAGAGCGAGAGCGTGCAGATCGCGCCGGCTGGGACCTTCATCACGATCCCCATGTCCATCGCGATTCCGAGCTGGGGATGGATAGGTCCCTTAACGCCGACTGCGCGCGAAGCCGTCTCGCCCGTTTGATATTGGAACAGATCGACGGTGTGGCACGCGTGGTGCCACAGCAGATGATCTGTCCAGCTGCGCGGCTTGCCCAGCGCGTTGGTGTTCGTGCGGCGGAAGAAGTACGTCTGCACGTCCATCTGCTGGATCTTCAGCTCGCCGGCCACGATGCGGTTGTGGATCCACTGGTGGCTCGGGTTGAAGCGCCGAGTGTGACCGCCCATTGCAATCACCCCGGTTTCGCGCTGCACGTGAACGAGCCGCTCGGCGTCGGAGAGGTCGTCCGCGATCGGGATCTCGATCTCGACGTGCTTCCCCGCGCGCATGACCTGCTCGGCCTGTGAAGCGTGCAGCTGCGTCGGGGTCGCGAGAATTACCGCTTCGACCTCCGGGATCGCGAGCGTCTCGGCGAGCTCGGTTGTCCAGTGCGGGATGTTCCACGTCTTCGCGACTTCCGCGGTACTCGCAGCGCTACCGCCGGCGAGCGAGATGACGTCGACGCCGTCGATGTTGGCGAGCGCCTCGAGGTGCTTGACCCCAAAAGCGCCTTGCCCGGCGAGGGCGATCTTCATTTACACGATCACTTCGTCGGCGACGTCCTCGGGCTGCCGGTCGAGCTGCGGCATCCCGAACTCGATCCGCGTCTCCGCGATCCGTTGCTGCGGCAGCGACGGATTCTCGAGGATGAGATGCCCGACGGCGGTGTTCGACGCAGGCACGTGATAGTAGCGGTAGACCTCCTTCGCGCGGTCTTCCAGCGCGCCGCGCATGATCAGCCACATGACCATCTCGATCCCCTCGGAGCCGGCTTCGCGCACGTAGTCGACGTGCGGCAGCCGCACCAGGCTCTCCGGGTCGCCGGTGAACCTGTCCATGAAGTTGACGTCGAAGTCGCGGTTGATCAGCCCGGCGCGCGGGCCTTGCAGCTGGTGCGACATCCCGCCGGTACCGAAGATCACGACGCGCAGCGGACGGTCGAACGACTCGACCGCTTTGCGGATCGCCTTGCCCAGCATGTAGCAGCGGTGACCGGTCGGCGGCGGGTACTGCACGACGTTGACGCACAGCGGGATCACCTTGACCGGCCACGCCTCCGGCTGACCGAACATCAGCGACAACGGCACGGTCAACCCGTGGTCGACCTCCATCTTGTTGACGATCGTCATGTCGAACTCGTCAAGGATCAGCGATTGCGCCATATGCCAGGCGAGCTCGGGATGGCCCTGAACGAACGGCACGGGCCGGGCGCCCCAGCCCTCGTCAGCCGGCGCAAACTCTGATGCGCAGCCCAGCGCGAACGTCGGGATCACTTCGAGCGAGAACGCCGACGCGTGATCGTTATAGACCAGGATCACGACGTCGGGTGCGAGGTCGGCGATCCATTTCTTCGACGGCTCGAAGCCGCGGAACAACGGCTGCCAATACGGCTCGCCGGTCTTGCCGAGATCGATCGCCGCGCCGATCGCCGGCACGTGCGACGTTGCCACTCCGGCGATGATCTCAGCCACGGCGCCACTCCGCCTTGCTGCGATTCCCCTCGGGCGAGCGGCCGCCCGCGAGCATCATTGCAGCGTATTCTTCCTGCGTCGAGCCGGTCATCAGCGCCGCGATGTTCTGGAACGAGAGCCCGTCGCACGCCGCCAGCTTGGAGGTGTAATAGATGTTGCCGCCGAGCTCGAGCATGCCGTTCCAATCGCGGCGCAGGACCGTATCGGCCTGCTCGGGTGTCATCGGAAACTGCGCCAAGTACGCGCGCTCGTCGGCCCGGAAGGTCGCGCGGTTGTCGGCGCTCATCAGCGACATGCAGAACATGTTGAGATGATACCCCTGGCGCGAGCGCTCCGCGTCGAACAAGATCGTACCGGGGATGTCGTCGAAACCGTCGTCGCTCATTGTCGTTCCGTGGGCCAGTAGAGGCGGTTGGGGTTGTCGACCAGCAGGGCCCGCTGCTGTGCCGCCGTCGTCGCGATGCGCGGGATCATGTCGATGAGCTCGCCGTCGTCGGGCACGATCCAGGTCATGTTCGGATGCGGCCAATCGGTTCCCCACAGCACGCGGTCCGGAAACCGCTCGACCAGCGTGCGCGCGAAGGGGACGACGTCGTCGTACGGCGGACCGGCGACCGTCAGGCGTTCGGGACAGGTCACCTTCGTCCAGATGTTATCGTGGTCGGCCAGCAACCGCACGAAACGCTGGAAGTCCGGATGATCGACGCCCTTGGCGACGTCGGGCCGGCCCATGTGGTCGACGACGAGCGTCGCGGGGAGCGAGGTGAGGAACGGCGTGAGCGACTCGAGCTCGGGCGCTTCGAAGTAGACGACGATGTGCCAGCCCAGCCGCGTGATCTTGTCGGCGATGCGCAGGTAGTTCTCGCGCGGCGTCGCGTCGACGAGACGCTTGACGAAGTTGAAGCGCACGCCGCGCACGCCCGCCGCGTCGAGCGCCGCGAGCTCCTCGGCGGTCACGTCCGGCCCGACGACGGCGATCCCGGTCGCTCTGCCGCCGGCGGCCTGCAACGCGTCGACCATCGCCGTGTTGTCGCGGCCGTGGCAGCTCGCCTGAACGATGACGTTGCGGCTCAGGCCCAGGAAGTCGCGGAGCTCGAACAGCTTCTCCTTGGGCGCGTCACACGGCGTGTACTTGCGTTCGGGCGCGTACGGGAACGTGTCCGCCGGCCCGAAGACGTGGCAGTGCGCATCGACGGCGCCCGGCGGCGGTGTGAAGCGCGGTTTGGACGGGTTGGGGTCAAACGGCCGGTAGTCGGCATCCATGCAGCGGGTTACCGTGCGGCGAGCTTGGCGCGCAGCCGCGGGTAGACGCGGTACGCGTTGGCTTCGAAGATCTGGCTGCGCGTCTCCGCGCTCAATTCGAGCGCGTCGAAGTAGCGCTTCGTATCGTCGAAGTAGTGCCCCGACTCGGGATCGACGCCACGCACCGCGCCCAGCAGCTCGGAGCCGAACAGGATGTTTTCGGCCGGGATGACGCGCAGCAGCAGATCGATCCCGGGCTGATGGTACACGCAGCTGTCGAAGAAGACGTTCTCCAGCAACAGCTCGGCGAGCGGCGGCCGCTTGAGGTCTTGCGCGATCCCGCGGTAGCGGCCCCAATGATACGGCACCGCGCCGCCGCCGTGCGGGATCACGAAGCGCAGCGCCGGGAAGTCGCGGAACAGATCCGACGTCAGGAACTGCATGAACGCGGTCGTGTCGCCGTTGATGTAATGTGCGCCGGTGGTGTGGAAGTTCGGGTTGCACGACGCGCTGACGTGGACCATCGCCGGGACGTCGAGCTCGACCATCTTCTCGTAGAGCGGATACCATGCGCGGTCGGTCAACGGCGGCCCGTCCCAGCGCCCGCCGGACGGATCGGGATTGAGGTTGCAGCCGATGAAGCCCAGCTCGTCGACGCAGCGTTCCAGCTCGCGCACGCTGTTGGCGGGCGGCACGCCCGGCGATTGGGGCAATTGGCAGACGCCGACGAAATTCTCCGGATAGAGCCCGCACACGCGCGCGATGAGATCGTTGCACGCCCGCGTCCACTGCGCGCTCGTCTGCTCGTCGCCGATATGGTGCCCCATCGCCGACGCGCGCGGCGAGAAGATCGTGAGATCGGTACCGCGCTCACGCTGAAGCTTGAGCTGCGCGCCTTCCAGGCTTTGACGGATCTCGTCGTCGCTGATGCGGATACTTTCGAGCGACGGCGGTTCAGACGAACCTTCCAGCGCCGCGATCTGAGCGTCGCGAAATGCCTGCAGCGCCGGCGGGGCCGTGGTGTAGTGGCCGTGGCAGTCGATGATCATGCGGCTCCGTCCCATACGTCGCCCGGTACGAAGACGTCACCGGCCATCAGGACGCGCGCGGTGCGCAGCAGCGCCGACCGTTCGACGCGCGGTTTGCCGCCGTCGTCCACCAGCGTCATCTCGACGGTGAAGAACCCGGTCGGATGCTCGATCTCCAGGCTGCGCGCGCCGAGCTGCGCACCGTCCCCGGCGATCTCGGCCGCGATCGTTCCGGGGTAGGCGCACGCCGTTGCGACGCTGACCGCACCGAACACGCCGATCGCCTTGTGCACCTTGTGCGGGATGAAGTTGCGGGTGGAAACCGCGCCGCCGTTGGACGGCGCCGCGACCAGACACATCTTCGGCACGGTCTTCTTGGCGACGTCGCCGAGGTTCATCAGACGCCCGGCGGCGAGCCGAACCGCCTCGACGCGCGCCTTGAGCGCCGCGTCGGCCTCGAGCTCATCGGGCGACTCGTGCCCGGTCTTGCCGAAGTCCGCCGCGCGCATCACGACGACCGGCATACCGTTGTCGATCAAGGTGGCTTCAATACCCTCGACGACGTCGCGCGCGTGGCCGGTCGGCAGCAGCGCGCCGCCGGTGCTGCCCCCGGCGATGTCGAGGAAGTCGATCACGATCGGCGCCGCGGTGCCGGGGACGCCGTCGATGCGCGCGTCGCCGTCGTACTGCACGCGGCCTCCCGGCGTCTGCACGTGGGCTACGGCGACGCTCGCCGTATTGACCATGTGGATCCGCACCGCCGTGACGCCGGCGGCGGCCGGAACGAGACCGTGCTCGATCGCGAACGGGCCGACCCCGGCCAGCATGTTCCCGCAGTTCTGCGACTCATCGACGCGCGGTTCGTCGACGACGACCTGCAAGAAGAGGTAGTCGACGTCGGCATCAGGGCGGGTGGACGGACCGATCACCGCAACTTTGCTGGTCAGCGTATCCGCACCGCCAATCCCGTCGATCTGGCGCGCGTCCGGCGAACCCATTACCGCGAGCAACACCCGATCGCGCAAGGCGCGATCGGCCGGCAAATCGGACGCCAAGAAGAACGGGCCCTTCGACGTGCCGCCACGCATCAGCGTGCACGGAATCGGCGTCGGGTTCATGTGCGCTTCCGGTTCGCGTACGCGCCTGCGTCGTCGTAATACGTCAAACCCTTCGCGATGAGCCGCTCGCGCATTCCGTATACGTCCAAGCCGACCTCGCCGGACGCGAAGCGCAGGCGATTGCGTTCTTCCTTCTCGATCCGCGCCGCCGCGGCGTCGCGCGCTTCGTCGATTCGCGCGCGCGGTACGACCAGCACGCCGTCGTCGTCGGCAACGATCGCATCGCCGGGCTCGACGCGCTGGCCCGCGCAGACCAGCGGAAGGTTGACGTCACCCATCGTCTCCTTGACGGTCCCTTGCGCGAAAACGGCCTTCGACCAGACCGGGAAGCCCATCTCCTTGAGGCTCCGCACGTCGCGACAACCCGCTTCGAGGATCACACCGCGCACGCCGCGCGCGTTGAGCGCGCCGCCGAACAGATCGCCGAAGTATCCGTCTTCGCACGGCGACGTCGGGGCGATGACGATGACGTCGCCCTCCTGGCACAGCTCCACGGCGACGTGGATCGTCGTATTGTCGCCCGGGGCGACCGTAACGGTGACGGCGTTCCCGACGATCGATGCTCCGGGATAGATCGGGCGCAGGTACGACGCCATCAGTCCGATGCGGCCGAGTGCCTCATGGACGGTAGCAACCCCCGCTTCCCCCAGCGGGGCGAGGCGGTCGAGTGCCGACCGCTCGATGTTCCTGACGACGATGCCGCTCATTACCAGTCGAACGTTTTCACAGGTCGCTACCGCGCTTCCTTGGAACGCCGGCTGCGCCGTACGTTTGCAACCGGTTCCGAAAGTCCCGTGGTCGCGCTCCCGACCTGGATAGCACGGCGCCGTCCCGAGACTCATACCGATTTGTTCCGGATCGATGCGGAAAGGTAATGCGTCTATAAAAAGAGCGTTTCGCCATTACGGCGATGGCCAACGCGACTCGGTGGACTGGACCGGCTCCGACTCCGCCGTCCGCCTACGGTGCCAGGTAAGGCAGCGCGCGAGGCGAGTGCGGTAGAGCGCCTTAGAGGGCGTTACGGTGGTGCGGTGCGGCGAGATTCTGCAGCGGGCCGATCGGCACGATGCGGGTCGGGTTGATCTCATCGTGCGTCCCGTAGTAGTGGCGCTTGATGTGATCGAAGTTGACCGTGTCCGCGACGCCGCGCACTTGGTAGAGGTCGCGCAGATAACCCGATAAGTTCGGATAATCGGCGATGCGGCGCAGGTTGCACTTGAAATGGCCGAAGTACACCGCATCGAAGCGCACCAGCGTCACGAACAGCCGCCAATCGGTTTCGAGCGGAACGCGGCCGAAGAGATAGCGGCGCTCGGCGAGGCGCGCGTCGAGCAGATCGAGTGTTTCGAACACGCGGTACGCGGGCGGCTCGTAGGCAGCCTGCGTCGCTGCGAAGCCGGCCTGGTAGACGCCGTCGTTGACCGTTTGGTAGATCAGCTCGTTGAGTTGCTCGATCTCGGCGTGGTGCTCGCGCGGATAAAGGTCGACGTCATGGCGCGCGAGGCGATCGAACTCCGTCTCGAACATGCGCATGATGTCGTCGTCGGAGTTGCTCACGATGCGTTTGGTCTGCGTGTCCCACAGGACGGGAACCGTCACCCGGCCATGGTAGGCGGGGTCGGTCGCACGATACGCTTCGGCCAGGTATGCGAAGCCGTTGACGGGGTCGGTCGTGTCGCCGTCACCGTCGCGGAACGCCCAGCCCAGATCGTCGCGGATCGGATCGACGACGGTCATCCCGATCGCATCCTCGAGGCCCTTGAGCGCGCGCACGATGATCGTGCGATGCGCCCACGGACAGGCCAACGAGACGTACAGATGATACCGCCCCGACTCGACCGCGTAGGGCGAGCTGCCGTCGGCGCGGACCCAATCGCGAAACGCGTCGCCCTGCCGCACGAAGCGGCCCGCGACCGACTCATCCGGGAACTGCGCTTTGACGCTCATCGCCCGTGGGTTAGGTTTTGTAGCTCGGGTCCTTCGCGTCGAGCATTCGCAGTTGCGCGCCCCAGGCGAGCTTTGCGACGCCGGCGATACCAAACTGTGCTTGGCGCCGCACGACTTCTTGCACTTCGGGCGACGGGTAGTGCAATTGCGCCCCGCCGGCTTGCGCGGCGACCTGCGTCGCGCAGGCGCGCTCGAAGAAGTACATGACGAGAAACGCTTCGGCAACGCTCTCGCCGCAGGTCAGCGTCCCGTGGTTGCGCAGCAGCATCACGTTCTTCGTGCCCAGGTCGGCGACCAGGCGCGGGCGCTCGTCGAGCTCGAGCGCGACGCCCTCGTACTCGTGGTGCGCGATCTGGCCGTTGAGCAGCATGGCGGTCTGGTTGATCGGGAGCAACCCGCCTTCCTGACACGACACGGCGACGCCGGCGACGCTGTGCAGATGCAGCACGCACTTCGCGTCCTCGCGCGCCGCGTGCACGGCGCTATGGATCGTGAACCCGGCCGGATTGAAGTGATATTCCGTCGGCTCGATGAGGTTGCCGTCGAGGTCGACCTTGAGCAAGCTCGACGCCGTGATCTCGTGGAAGAGCATCCCGTACGGGTTGATCAAAAAATGATGCTCGGGGCCCGGGACGCGCGCCGAGATGTGGGTGAAGATGAGGTCGTCCCAACCGTAGTGCGCGACCAGGCGGTACGCGGCGGCGAGGTCGACGCGGGCCTGCCACTCCTCGGCGCTGACGCGCGCTCGCATGGGGACTGATTCGGTCGTGCTCGGAGCAGCGGCGGTTGCGGTCATCGGCGGGTCTCCTGATCGGGCGAACCTGCTTGTTCGTTCCGGGCGCCGCGGTCCCCCGCGTTCTGACCCGCTCGTCAGGCCAGTTGCGGCACCTGCGCGAGCGCTTCCATGACGCGCTCGAAGTCGCCGAAGGTGAGCGCTTGATCGGCGTCGCTCTTGGCCTCGCTGGGGTTGGGATGCACCTCGATGAGCAATCCGTGCGCGCCGACGGCTTTCGCCGCCAGGCAGAGCGGCCCGATCCACCGGCGCACGCCGACACCGTGCGACGGATCGACCATGACCGGTAAATGGGTTCGCTCGCGCAGCACCGGGATCGCCGACAGATCGAGCGTATTGCGCGTCGCGGTTTCGAACGTGCGAATGCCCCGCTCGCACAAGATGACGTTGGGGTTGCCTTCGGCGAGAATGTACTCCGCCGCCGACAGCAACTCGTCGATCGACGCCGCCATCCCGCGCTTGAGCAGGATCGGCCGTTCGGTCTTGCCGACCGCTTTGAGCAAGTCGAAGTTCTGCATGTTGCGCGCGCCGATCTGGAGCACGTCGACGCTGGCCGCCATGCGCTCCACCTGTTCGACGCTCATCACCTCGCTCACGATCGGTAAACCGCTCGCGCGCCCCGCTTCCGCCAGCAGCGACACGCCCTCCCAGCCCAAACCCTGGAACGCATACGGCGAGGTTCGCGGCTTGAACGCGCCGCCGCGCAACATCACGGCGCCGTGCGCCGCGACCGCCTCCGCCGTCGCGAGGATCTGCTCGCGCGACTCGACGCTGCACGGGCCGCCGACGACGACGAAGTGGCCGTCGCCGACGACAATGTCGCCGATCGCGACGCGCGCACGCGCGTGCTCGTCGGCGCGCGTCACCTTCGGGAACGCGTTCTTGGCGGGCTTCGGCGTGACCGCCGGCGCGTTGTCGACCACCACAACGGGCGCGCGCCGGGTCCGCGGCGGCGCGGCCGACGCGTCGTATGTGCCGATCACGTGCAGCGCGACCGTCACCTCGCTGAGTTCGCGCAACGCGTCGGCGAATCGCTCTTCGCGCACGTCGCCGTCGACGTCGACGTAGAACGACGACTGGCCGGCCGAGCCGAGCCGCGTCTTCGAATCGAGCTTCGAGACGTTCAGCCCGTGCGCGCCGAGCACCGAGAGACAGCGGCCCAGCGCGCCGGGTGTGTCGGCGACCGCGAACACGAGCGACGTCTTACGAACGCCGAAGTCTTCGGCCGGTTCGAACTCCGAGGCGGGTCCGAGCGCGGCCGGCGCGCGGAACAGGATGAAGCGGGTGAAGTTGTCGGGATGGTCGGCAATCGTGTTCGCGAGCTCGATCAAACCGTAGCGCTGGGCGGCATCGGCCGAAGCGATCGCACCGCGCGCCGGACTGCCCTCGGCAGCGACGTCGCGGGCCGCGATCCCGGTATCGGGTACGGGGACGCGCCGCACGTCGGTCAGGCCGCCCAGGAAGCGGCCGCATTCCGCCAGCACGACGGGATGGGAGTCGATCTCGCGCAGCCCCGCCAAGGTCGCGCCCGGCACGCCGAGCAGGCGATGGTCCATCCGCCAGGTGATCTCGGCAAGCAGGTCGAGCTCGTACTCGGCCAGGACATCGTAGCCTTCGCGAATGGTGCCGGCGATCGCGTTGTCGATCGGCAGCAAGCCGAGGTCGGCCCGCCCCGACAGCACGGCGTGCGCGACCGCCCGGTACGACGAGCACCCCACCGGCACGAACGTCACGCCGCGCCGCCCCGCATACGCCTCGAGCACGGCGTGCGAATACGAGCCCTCGATCCCCTCGAAGGCCGCGGTCATCGTGAGGGCGGGAACGGTCGGCTCGCCGGTCGCAGGCTGGGCGCTGATCATCGTGCTCTCCGAGAAAGAAGAAGAGCCCCTCCGGCGAGGGGCTCCTGCAGTTCGGTCCGTTCGGACTCGGTTACGGCAAAGGCCATTCGCGCCGGTGCGCATCGCACGAGGCGTAAAAATAGCCGTAGTACCAACCCGAGACGGTCATGTCCGACGGTCTTACCACGAGCAGGCGGGCGCCGTCAAATCCGCGACGTCGTCTGTCGGCCCCAAGCCAAGATGTCCGCCCCCCGTCCAAGCTGAAATGTCCGCCCTGGTCCGGCGGCGCGCCGTCATCGTCGTAAGCTAGTAGGATAAGCCGGTGCTGGGAAGGATCAAAAGGGGTCGGATTTCGCGGCTGACTCGGGCCGACCAAGGCAAAGCGCCAATCTCATGGCTACCGACGGTTTTCCTAGACGGCCGTCGCCAAGGCTGCGGCATACTGCTCGTCGGCGCTACGCCAAACGTTCGGCACGTCGAGCCGGCGAACGTTCGCCGGATACGTGCCGGATGGGTGCTTCGCAAGCCAGTCCTGCGCAAGGACGGTCAAGTACTCGGAATTTTCGTATGAGGGCGCGTAGCGCTCGCGCCTAATCGCGGTAACCTCACGGAGTGCATCCCACGTAGTTACGATGGACGGACTTTGCATATCGAATAATAGTTCGCGGTCAATTAAGCCGCTCTTCACGAGCAACCCCATTTCCTCGTAATAACTGCCTACCGCCATAATCTTGGCTATCAACACAGCGTTCTCTTCAGTACGTGCCGCCGCATGTACCACTTGATAGCGAAATGCCGGATCCTCCATCTTTTCGTGCAATCGGTTGAACACAAATTGCAGCGCCGATGCAAACTCCGGCGTGCCTTCTCTTTTGGAAAGGTCACTCAGTGCGGCGATCTGGTTGCTGCTGCGCATGTGGCGTAACTGCACGAGGGCGGCGAGTGCCGTTGCCGCGATGACGAAGAACGTGCCATAGGTCCCGACGGTATTCCAGAGATCAAGAGACATAGCGAACCTCAACTGATTGGTAGTCGTAACTGGACTTTTTTACGTATGATTGTGTCTCGCAGAGGACTTAATGTGACGAGACCTGGTCTCGTCAACGTCGCGCATCAAGGAGCCGCTTTGCGTAGACCACGTCTACGCCCCTACGGGAAATAGCGATGGCTGACGGCGAGACCTTCGGCACCGTGCGGCTCTAGTCGTCTCACCTGCGCTGACACAGCGTTAGTTTTCTAGTCCGCCCGCGGTGCATGAAGTACAGCGCGATGGAGCGCTGTAGGTTCTCGGCCCCGCACTTGGGTAAGTTCAAGTCGTTATTGGTGGGCCGTTTCTCGAGATAACACATCCAATCGAGAAGCCCGCCAGATACGCAACGACGAGGAAGGGGATTGCCCGCAAGACGTTCTTCCTTGCGAGCGTGTTCGGAAGGTGCGTCCTATAGACGGCAGCGCCGAGGAGACGCCTCCGGGCCTCTGCTGATCAAAGCAAGCAAGCGAGGCTCGCGATGTAAGGCGGCTTGCGGCGGGGCGGAAACCGTCCTGGTACGATCGCCGTTGTTATGAGCGTGAATCGTATGTGGAAGGGTCTTCCCGTGGCGCTGGCCTTGCTCGCCGGTGCGCTGAGCGCTCCGGCGCAGGCGGCGCCAAAGCAGGAGACGGCCGTCCTCGCCGGCGGCTGCTTCTGGGGGGTGGAGGCCGTCTTCGAGTCGCTCAAGGGCGTGAGCAATGTCGTCTCGGGCTTCTCGGGCGGCTCCAAGGCGACCGCGCACTACGACATCGTGAGCACCGGCACGACCGGTCACGCGGAGTCGGTCGAGATCACCTACGACCCTTCGCAGATCTCATATCGCCAGCTGCTCCAAGTGTACTTCAGCGTTGCCACCGATCCGACCGAGTTGAACTACCAGGGTCCGGACCACGGCACCCAGTACCGCGGGTCGATCTTCTACACCACCGAGGCGCAGAAGCAGGTCGCCGAAGCGACGATCCGCGAGCTGACCACCGCACACACGTACAGCGCACCGATCGTCACGACGGTCGTCCCGTTCGTCGCCTTCTATCCCGCCGAGGCGTATCACCAGCACTACCTCGTGCAGCATCCCGACGAGCCATATATCGTCTACAACGATATGCCCAAGCTCAAAGCTCTGCAGTCGCGTTTTCCCGCCCTGCTCAAGTCGCACGCCTGACCGTAGCGTTTGACGCCCGACCGCCGGGGAGCTCGGCTGCTCCGAGCGGTGGACGGTGTGGAGAAAAGCCGTGGATTGCGCGCGTTTGAAGGCAAATCGAGGCGGGTATCTCGCGAAGCCCGCTGCAGCGACTGCGTCCGCAACCGTTCGATCGGCGTTGCGCGGGTACACTGCGAGGCATGAGTGCCTCGATCGAGCCGCCGCCCGCTCCGCGACATCAGTGCCTCAACGTGCTGTGCGGCTGCAACGACCTGGTCAGCGCAGGGACGTGCAGCGAGTGGTGCGCGGCCAATACCGTGGAAGCGGCCGACGTCGAACGCGAAACGGCATCACCGAACGGGCCGTGTAACTGCGGTCATGACACGTGCGCGCAAAATCGCGCCGCCCGCGGAACCCCGGAGCGTGGTTTGAGCTGACGGGCTACCAGAGTCGCGGTTGGCCGCCGCTGGCGATCAACTCGGCGCAAATCGCGCGCGCCTCGTCGACCGACGCGACGTCGGTGCGGACGAACAGCTTGCGCCAGTACGCTTTGCCCGTCAGCTTGGCGATCAAGTCGGACGCGGCTCGCGCATCGACCACGCGCCCGACCAGCTGAACGCGGACCGTCGGCGCGCTCCCGGCGGTGCCGAGCGGCAGACGGTGCAGCAGTTGCTCCTGCGAGTCGCTCCAGACGCCGTCGCCCCAGCGGTCGCGCAGCGCCCGCTCGCACAGCTCGTACGCGTGGAGATCGCGCTCGGCGTTGAACTCCGCCGCCAGCCCGTACACGGTGCGCCGTTCGCGCAGTGCGCGCACGCCCTCACCTTCGAGCGGCCGGATCGCGTCGATGACGCGGAAGTCGTCCCAGTCGAGGAACTCGCGGATGTCGTCGAGCGCGCGCGGGTTCGGCCACAGCACCTCGAGCACGTCGTTGAGCACGCGTTCGAACGCGCGCGTGGTGTGATGGAAGTACACCGTGGCGAACATCATGTAGCGCGCCAGCACGAATGACTCGAGTGCGACGACGCCGCGCCCGTCGACGCCGAGCTGCGGCCGCCCGTCGACGTCGAGCACGCGAAGCGATTCGATCAGCTGTTCGCCGTCGTACGTCCCGCCGGCCACGCCGGTGAAATAGGCGTCGCGCAACAGATAGTCCATGCGATCGGCGTCCAGGTTAGGGCCGCTTACCAGCTCGCGCAGCACCGGATCGGCCTCGCTCGAGCCGGTGACCAGACGCAGGACGTCGTCGGGGTCCACGTCGATTGCCGCCAGCGCGTCGCGCAATTCGGGCAGCGCGAGGATCGCTTGGGTGCGCTGCTCGTGACGGACGCCCAGCACCGCCTCGCAGGCGTGCGAGAACGGACCGTGGCCGAGATCGTGGAGCAGCAGGCTCGCCCGCAGCAGCGTGCGCTTCTCGCGAAACGCGCGCTCGGAGTCGAACGCTTCGGGCGAGTGCACGCGCAGCGCATCGAACGCGCGCGTCCCGATGGCCAACGCGCCCAGCGCGTGCGAGAACCGCGAGTGCTCGGCCGACGGAAACGCCAGATACGCCAAGCCGAGTTGGCGCAACCGCCGCAGGCGCTGCACGGGCGGCGCCGAGAGCAACGCGACCTCTCCCGCGTCCAGCTCGATGAAGCGATGGATCGGGTCGTAGATGCGCTTCGCCCGCGGCGCATGGTTGTCGCGCGGCACGTCGTAGTCACGCCGCATGTCGATCCCTCGTAGGTTCCTCGCTTTGCTGTCGGCGTCGGTGTTGCTCGGTGCGTCTGCACCGCAGCGGCTCAGCTACCCTCCGGCGCCGGTGCATCCGGTCACCGACACCTACTTCGGAACGACAGTCGAAGATCCGTACCGCTGGCTCGAGGATCCGGCTTCCGCCGAGACGCGCGGCTGGGCCGCGGCGGAGTCTGATCTGGCGCGGCGCTACATCCACGGCCGGCCGGCGTATGCGGCGATCCGCGCGCGGGTCGCGACGCTCGCGGAGGGCTCGCCGACGCGCACGGCCCTGCAGGTCGCCGGCCGCCATTGGGTCTATCTGCGGCGGACGCCGCCGGCTCCGCAAGCGGTGCTGATCGCACGTGATGGCGCCGGCGGTGCGGAGCGCGTGCTGTTCGATCCCACGGCTTCGGCGACGGGAAGCGCCCCGGCGATCGAATCGCTCTTTCTCGCGCCGGACGGCCGAAACGTCGCCTTCACCACGCAGCAGGGCGGCAGCGAGGAGGAAACGTTGCACGTCGTCGACGTCGCGTCGGGCTCGATGCTCGCCGACACGTTGCCGCACGTCGGCGGCGGGACGACGCCGGTCGCTCTCGCCTGGGACGCCGACGGCAACGGCTTCACCCACACCGCGCTGCCCCGCAATCCGGACGGCAGCTACGCGCGCGACGGAATCGTGCTCGTTCACCACCTGCTCGGCGCCGACCCGGCGAGCGACACCTACGTGTTCGGACGTGGTCTGTCGCGCAAGGCGGAGTATCATCTGCTTGGCGCGCGCGACGGCGCGCTGGCGGCAATCGTCACCGACGGCGACGGCGTGCCGGCGTCGATCTACGTGCGCCGCGGCAAAGAGACGGCGTTCGCGCAACTCGCGACGCCGGCCGCGGGGATCGGGAGCAGCAGCAGCCCCGATGCGGCGTTCGTCGGCAACGTGCTCGCGGTGGTGGCGAAGGGACGCGCGCCGCGCGGTGCGGTGATCGGGATCGGGCCCGGACAAACGGTCGACACCGGCAAGCTCCTGGTTCCGGCCGCTGATCCGGTGATCGACGACATCGTCGCGATACCCGGCGGCTTCGCCACGCTCGACATTGCCGGCGGCGATTCCGGGATGCGCGTGTTCGCGCCCGACGGGACGTTCCGTGCGACGGTGCCGATCCCGGACGTGTCGACGATCGACGAGCTGGCCGCCGATCCGGCCGGCGGCCACGTGATCGTCGGCTACGAGAACTACGTCGCGCCGCAGCGCTGGTACTACTACGACATCGCCAAGAACGCGCTCGTCCCGACCGGGATCGGCGAGATGGCGCCGGGTGGATTCTCGCGCGTGCGCGTGCAACGCGTGCTCGTACCGTCGCTCGACGGCAAGGTGCAGATCCCGTTGGAGATCGTCAGCGGACCAGGTGCGCACGGTGCACGCACCCCGACGATCCTGAGCGCGTACGGCGCGTACGGCTCTATCACCCGGCCACGCTTCTCTGCGACGTCGTTGGCGTGGCTCGAACGCGGCGGGGCGGTCGCGCAAGCGATGATCCGCGGCGGCGGCGAGTACGGCGAGGACTGGCACCAAGCGGCGCGCGGCGCGACCAAGGTGCTCGGCGCCGACGATCTCGCCGCGTGCGCGCATTGGCTGGGTGCGAACGGCTACGGCGACGCCAAGCACCTGGGGATTGCGGGCGGAAGCGCCGGCGGTTTTCTGATGGGCCTCGCGCTCACCCGGAATCCCGCCCTGTACCGCGCGGTCGCGAGCAGCGTCGGGATCTACGACCTCTTGCGATTCGAGCTCACGCCCAACGGCGCGTTCAACACGCCGGAGCTCGGCACGGTCACCGATCCGGCGCAGTTCCCGTGGATGCTCGCGCAGTCTCCGTATCACCAGGTGCGCAAAGGCGTCGCTTATCCCGCCGTGCTGATGACGACCGGCGAGAACGATCCGCGCGTCGATCCCTACAACTCGCGCAAGATGATCGCCGTGCTGCAAGCCGACTCGTCGTCATCCTCTCCGATCTTGCTGCTGCAGAAGAGCGGCGAGGGCCACGGCATCGGCAACTCCTTCCAGCAAGTCGTCGACGCAACCAGCGAACGCTACACGTTCTTCTGGAGCCAACTCTCCACGTCACCCTGAGCCCGTCGAAGGGCGACGCCCGTACCGAAATCGCGCCTCGCGCTTCGGCCATGCTTCGACGGGCTCGGCATGACAGCGTTACGGCGGAGCGACGAGCGGGTCTGTCGAACGGTGCCGGGTGCGGATCGACGATGGTGTGAAGCGAGAGATTCTCGCGCGCGCCGATATCGGCGAGGTGATCGGAACGTACGTTCAGCTGCGCAAGCGCGGGAACGACTTGGTCGGTCTGTGCCCGTTCCACGGCGAGAAGTCGCCGTCGTTCCACGTGCATCCCGATCAGGGCTTTTTCAAGTGCTTCGGTTGCGGGGTGGGCGGCGACGTGCTCACCTTCGTGCAGAAGCAAGAGAACATCGGCTTCACCGACGCGCTGCGCATGCTGGGAAAACGCTACGGCGTCGAGCTCGAGGACGAAGATCCGCGCGCGGCGCGGGTGCGCAGCGAGAAAGAGTCGATCTACCACGCCAACGACGTCGCCCGCGCGTTCTTCCACCGCACGCTGCTCGATCCGCGCGAGGGCGCCGCGGCCAAGGAGTATTGCGCGAACCGCGGCATTACCGACGCGACGATCGCAGCGTTCGCGCTGGGTTACGCGCCGCCGAGTTGGGACGCGCTGGTCGACGAGCTGTACCGCAACGACGTCGCGGCGGAGATCGCGGTCAAGGCCGGGCTGATCCGGCCCAACGACCGTGGCGGCTATCGCAGCTTCTACCGCGAGCGCCTGATGATTCCGACCTTCGCGACGACCGGCGAGACGATAGCGTTCGGCGGCCGCGCGCTCGGCGATCAAGAGCCGAAGTACCTCAACACGTCGACGACGCCGGTGTACACCAAGGGGCGGTATCTGTACGCGCTCAACGTCGCGCGGCGGGCAGCGGCGAAAGAGGACAGCGTCATCGTCGTCGAGGGCTACCTCGACTGCATCGCGCTGCACCAAGCCGGTTTCACCAACGCGGTCGCGGCGCTCGGAACCGCGTTCACGCCCGATCAAGCCAGGGAGCTGCGCAAGGCCGCCTCGCGCGCGATCCTGTGCTTCGACGCCGATACCGCGGGCGTCGACGCAGCGCTCAAGTCGATCGAGACGCTCACCGCCGAAGGGGTCGCGGCCTGGGCTCTGCGGATCCCCGACGGCAAAGATCCCGATGACTTCGTGCGCCGCAACGGTGCCGACGCGTTCCGCGCGCTGCTGGCCGATCCCATCTCGGCGACCCAGGTCAAGATCGATGCCGAGATCGACCGGCAGAGCGGTCGCATCGCGCCGGGCGCATTCGCCGGCTGGGCCGAGGAGACGATCCGCCGGCTGGCGCCGCAACAAGAGTGGGATCGGTGGCGCGTCTACGTCGCTCAGCGCCTCGACCTTTCGCCCGACGATCTCCGGCGGGCGCGGATGATGCTCAACCCGCTGCACTTCGCGCCGCGCGGCGCCGAGCGCAACGCGTCGCGGCACTTCGTGCCCGGCGCCATGGAACGGCCGTCGTTCGAGCGCGAGGTCGTGTCGATCGTCCTCGACGAACCCTCGCTCCTGGCCGAATACGCCGACCGCATCCCGCCCGAGCGTTTCGACAACCTCCGTCTCCGGCACGTCTGGGAGACGCTGCGTTCGCACGCTCGCTCGCTGGTGCAACCGTCGGATGTCCGGGCCGTGTTTGCAGGAGATGAAGACGCGACTGCCACGCTCGCTTCGGTATCGGGAGTGGTGGTTTTCGCCGATACCGAAGAGCGCCGAGCAAAGCTCGATCGCGTCGTCGAGCGCTTCGCGCGTGACGACGCCGAGCACCGCTATCGCGAGCTCGATCGGGAGATGACCCGCCTCATCGAGGCCAGTCAGCCGGTCCCGAGCGACCTCCGCGCAGAACATGCGGCACTTGCCGCCGAATTGAAAGGATAGACCCGCCGGAAAGGGGGTGAACAACAGCATGGCCCGCACCAAGAAGACCGCCGCGGCGACCGCCGAGGCCCCGCAACTCTCGCTCGACGAGCAGATCAAGAAGCTGCTCGCCGCCGGCAAGAAGCGCGGCACGCTCACCTACGAAGAGATCAACGCTGTCTTCGACAACGTCGAAGACGTCGCGCCCGAACGCATGGACGATCTGCTCGAAGAGATCGCGTCACTGGGGATCGAGATCGTCGAGGAGCAGGCGAAGGACGAGAAGCCCGCCGACCGCGAGGAAACCGAAGAGCCCGCGATCCCGCCGGGCCTCGCCCTCGACGACCCGGTCCGGATGTACCTCAAGGAGATCGGGCGCGTCCCGCTCCTTTCGATGGACGACGAGCGCCGTCTGGCGATGGCGATTGAAGCCGGTGAGAAAGAAGCCCTCAAGAACGGCACTGCCGACAACGCCGTCATGTTCCACGGCGAAGACGCGAAGCGCAAGCTGACCGAAGCGAACCTGCGGCTCGTCGTGTCGATCGCGAAGAAGTACGTCGGCCGCGGCATGCTGTTCCTCGACCTGATCCAAGAGGGCAACCTCGGGCTGATCCGCGCCGTCGAGAAGTTCGACTACCGCAAGGGCTACAAGTTCTCGACCTACGCCACGTGGTGGATCCGGCAGGCGATTACGCGCGCGCTGGCCGATCAGGCACGCACGATCCGCATCCCGGTGCACATGGTCGAGACGATCAACCGTCTCATCAAGATCAGCCGTCAGCTGTTGCAAGAGCTGGGTCGCGACCCGACGGTCGAAGAGATCGCCAACGAGATGGGCCTCACGCCCGAGAAGGTTCGCGAGGTCATCAAGATCTCGCAGGAACCGATCTCGCTCGAGACGCCGATCGGCGAAGAAGAAGACTCGCACTTGGGCGACTTCATCGAAGATCAGGAAGCGGTTGCGCCCGCCGAGGCGGCCTCCGTCATGCTGCTCAAAGAGAAGATGCAGGACGTCCTCAAGAACCTCACCGAGCGCGAGCGCAAGGTGCTGGTGCTGCGCTTCGGCCTCGAAGACGGTCACCAGCGGACGCTCGAGGAAGTCGGTCAGGAGTTCGGCGTCACGCGCGAGCGCATCCGCCAGATCGAAGCCAAGGCGCTGCGCAAACTGCGCCACCCAAGCCGCGGCAAAGCCCTCAAGGACTACTGGTCCAACGAGTGAACGAGCGGCCCGCCAAGTGCGGGCCGCTTTCGTTCAGCCGCTTTGAAGCCGTCGGGCCTCCGCTCCGCGCCGTTGGCGCGCCTTGGCGAGGACGCGGGCGCGCCGCGCCCAAGAAGCATGGACCGGGCCGTTCCTTGGGGCAGGCGGCCGATCTTGGCGATCGGGGCCATCGTGACCCGGGCCATCGACCCGGGTCACTGCAGCTCGCCACGAGAGGGTGTGTCCAAATGTCTCATATCATCGCAATAGCCATCGCCGTCGCCATCGGGCTCCTCGGCGTAGGATCCGCATCCAAGAACACGGCGGCCACAGGCGCCGCATCCAAGAGTCCTCCGAGAAGTGTCGCGCCGATGGACGCGATTCCGCCCACCGGCCTCTAACGCAGGCGCGCCCGGCGCGCCGAAGAAGGATCGCGTAAAGGACGTATCAACGCCCTTTACGCGATCGTCTTCGGTGTGAGGCGCAGGGTGCGAATCGTTAGGGAAACCGGTCAGCGCGTCACACTCTCCGGGGTGCGGGATGCGTATTTTAACGGCGAGTTTGAGGCCTGCATCGCTCTTGCGGAAGAGTTTCGAGCACGGTCCGCCGAGGATGCCACCGAGGTTACGTTCCTGCGCGCGCGCTCGCTGCTCGCGCTCAACCGGCAGGACCAGGCGCTCGAGACGGTGCGGAACCTTCGTCTTTCGGATCGTCCGCTTGACGAGTATCTGACGGCGCAACTGTTGCTTGGAGCCGCCTACGTTGCGCTCGGTCAGATCAAACCGGGATTAGATATCCTCGCTCGTGCGCAAGTGGCCGCGGCGGACGCTCATCCGACCGTGCAGGCGGAACTCCGCGTCTTCCATGCGCAAGCGCTTTACCGGTTGAAGCGCCTCGACGAGGCGCAGCGGTTGCTCGATGAAGTTCCGTCGACGGCGGACATCATCTACGCACGAGCGTTGGAGTACTCCGGCTGGATCGCGCTCGCGCGAGAAGAGTTTCCGGTGGCCGTCGAGCGATTTCGCGCGGCGCTGCGCTGTATCGACCGCTGTCGGCGATACGATCGGTTCGTTGAATCCAAGGCACTGTACGGCCTCGCGTTCCTCTGCGGTGAGCTCCCGCGGCTCGATCTTTGGCCGGAGATCCGAGAACGCGCGTTGCGATTCGATTGGACAGTCAGCGGCGTCGCCGTATGGCGCTACTGGTTTGCGCTCGAAGCATCATTTGCGACGGAGATGCGCGGTGAGCTCGCTGCGTCCGTGCAGTGGGCCACCCTCGCCGAAGACGTGTCGCCGTCGGAGTCGTGTCGCATTATCGCGTGGTGCCGGCTGGCGGCGCGGCTTGGGCGCTACGGGGAAAGCGGTGCGCACGCGTACTTTCTGACCCGCGCGCGCGCCGCCTACGATCGTCTGGCCCGAGACGGGCGGCTGCTCGATGAGCCTTCGCTGTCGCTGACACTTGCCGAGGAGTTCGTCCACGGCGGAAATCCCGAAGACGCGGCCGCGCTCTTGACGTACTACGCCCAAACCGTGGTACCGGGGCGCCTGGGAAATCCGGATGAAGCAAGGCTGGAAACGACGCGGCTTCTGGTGCAGGGGCAGCTCGAGGAGTCGCGTGGAGAGCGTGCGCACGCGGAAGCGAACTACAAGCAGGCGTTGGCGCGGTTCCAGGGACACGGGTTTCATCGCCGTGCCGCGATTGTCGCGTATCGGCTGGCCGCCCTTACCGGCGACGAACGCTACTTCGACCTCGTGTCGAGTACGCTGCACGATGCCGACGACGCGTACTGGGTGAAGCAAAATATTGCACGCAGCCGCTTGGCGATGCGTCTGAGCGATCGTCAGACGACGGTGCTACGGCTCGTGAGCGAAGGGAAGACCAATAAGGAGATCGCGTCGGTGTGCGGCGTCTCGTTCTTCACGGCTCGCAACACCGTTCGGGAGTTGCTGCGCATCCTCGATGCAAGGACGCGCGGCGACTTGTCGGCGATCGCCGTCGCACGCGGCGTCGCCTTTAGATAAGGTCAAACGGCCCTCTAGCCGCCGTACGAATGTCACGCCATGATCCTCTCCAAGCCGGGCTTCGGGCAGAGTGGACAGGCGCGCCAATTCCGCTCCTCGGGCACCGGCGCGAACGTCCGCGCTCATACGGTGCGCCGTCGAGCGACTGCGAAGCTCAGCCTCTCAGCACGCCGACGGCGAGCCCGAGCGTGAGACGCTTGGCCGCTGGCTGCCCCCGCGCGCGCAACGCGCGCCCACACCCGGGGGGCGGTCAGCGGTCTGGGGGGGCGCGTTGATGCAGCATCCTCCACACAGCTCACGGGACGGGCATCTCGAAGCCGTCGTATTCGGCGCCGAACCGTTCGGCGAACGCATGGATGCGGCGGATCTGCTCGCGCACGTTCGGGTACGCCGCGAGCGAATCGGTGTTGACCTCCAGCCTCGCTTGGGGGCGGTACCACGGAGCGTCGAGCGACGGCGCGAGGCCGAGCCGGCGCGCTTCGTCGGCGGCCCGCCGCGCGGCGCGGCGGTCGTTGAAGATCAACAGGTGCGTCACCGGCACTTGACGGCTGAGGTCCTTCGCCCGCGCGCGCGTCATCGCGACCACGAGCCGGCTGTCGTGATCGGCCGCATCGTGCGTCTGCTGCTCGAGCTCCGGCGCGGCGACGTTCATCGTGATGGCGAGCGAGCGTTCGAAGGTGACGATCTCCGTGCCGACCCAACGCGGCGAACGTTCCCACTCTGCGCGCTCGTCGTCCGTCTCGGCGACGGCGATCTCGGCGACCTGCAGCAACGCAGGGTCGAGCGTTGCCAGCATCTGTCGATCGTTCTCATCGCGCGTCGCGAACCGCGGCAGTGGCGCGGGCTCGAAATCGGCCTGTGTCTCGCGGATCTCCCACGACCCGTCGCGCAGCGCCAGGTCCTCGACCACGCCGCGGATCTCGTATTCCGGTTCCCACCCGGCGGCCATCGGCGGGCCGAGCATCGTGCAAAAGATACGATCGCCGCCGGCCGCGTGAACCGCGCCGAGGATCCGCGCGGAGCCGATCGGCACGACGAAGACCGTCCCGACCGGAATCGGTGGAAACTCCACGCGAGGTTTAGGGCGACGCCGCCGGTGGGGGTGATGGCACGTCGTCGCGGCAGCCGGTTGCGGCGGCAATGACGGTCGGCGTGAGGATTTGCTCGGCCTGAGCGATGCGGGTTTGCTGCACTTCGACGTCGGCGGCGAGCCGGTCCCATACCGTGTGCCCGATCGTGTGCGACGGCGCGATCGCACCGCTCGCGCCGAGCGGCAGCGGCTTCGCGCCGGGGACCGATGACGAATCGAAAAAGCCACCGGGCGCGCCGGCCGGAGCGGGGCCGCCCGCCTGGGCCAGCGAGTCTTGCATCGCGGACGGGATGTCTTTGCGCATCGAACCCATCGCCTCGGTTTCGAGTATCCCGTTGAGATGGTTGAGAGCATCGTTCTGGCGATCCGCGGCGGCCTGAAGCTGCGCCTTGAGCAGCAGCGCGAAGCGATCGTCGTCGCTCGACGGAGTCTTCGGAAAGCGTTTCTCGTCGGCGAGAATCTTCTTGACCACGCCGAGGTTGTGCGCCATTGCAGCGACGACCTTATGGAGGTAGAGCTGGTCCAGCTCCATCGACTCGGGCGAACCGGCCGTTTGGTCGTGCGCGGCCTTGAGCAGCGCGCGGTGGCTCGCGCCGATGAGATCGTCGGTCTTCATCAAGCCGAGCAGCGACGGCGCGACGTTGTCGCGCACGGTCGTGCAGAATCCTTTGGCGCGCGTGTGCCCGATCTCCGGCAACGACGTTTGCGACGGTGCCGGGGCCTGTGCCGTCAGCATGCCGAGCGCCGCCAGCGTGGCGCAGGCCGTCGTGTGCAACCTCATCGCAGCGTTACATCGGGTCGTCTTCGCCACGGCCCGCGTGCGCGCTCGGCGTGACGTTGGGGTTCATGTCGGCGAACTGTCCCAGCGGGTTGGGGACGACCCAAACCGAGACGTCGTAAATCGCCGGATAGAGAAAGACGGCGCTCACGCTGGCGGGATCGGTCACCGCTCCCGCTTTGACCAGGCCGTCGGCCGTCGGGTGCTCGACGTCGCCGATCGCGGCGTACTTCGCGGCACCGACGGCTTTGCCGTAGACGCACTTCCCGCTCGTCTTGTTGCACGTGACGTAATGGATGTGCGCGCCGACCGTGTAGAAGCGCTTCGGGTCGATCCCGAACAGCGACGGCGGCGCCGGCGAGGCGGCGGGATCGCGGCGAACGCTGAAGTCCGCGCCGATCAAACGTCCGTTGACGTCGTACCAGAGCTGCGCGGGCACGTCGGGATCGGTCGTGTTCCAGGCCTTGATGTTGACGTAGCTGATCGCGCCCGTCTTGTCCTCGTTGGTGAACCGCACGTAGCCGGCGCGTACCGCGCTCTGCGTGCTCGGATAGCGCTTCGGCAGATCGCGCATGATCTTGGCGAGGAACGCCGCCTCGGCCGCGCTCGGCGCCGGTGCCGCCGTCGGTGCGGGCGCCGGACTCGCCATGTTCATCTGCGCGGCGACCGGGCGTGCGGCGAACGCAGCGCACCCCAGCGCGAGCACGAAAAGGAGATTCGAAGGACGACGCATCATGGCGAGGCCGTTCGTGGCCGCCGCGCCGTTTCTTCGTTAGCGGGAGGGCGCGGTCGTCGGCAGTGTCGAGGGTGCCGGGGTCGGCAGGGTGGTCGTTTCGGGGGTCGGCAAGACCGTCGGCGCGACCGTGGGGGTCGGCAGGCTGGTCACCTTGGCTCCCGGCCGCATGAGCGCTCGTGCGGGCGCCGTGCGCGCGGGCGTCGGAGTGTACGCCGAGGCCGGCTGGTCCCCCGAGAGACCGAACGGGAACGGGACGCGAATCGAATAGCGCTCACCGATGTGATCGACGTCGGCCAGCGTGGTCGCATCGATCACGGTGCCGGCTGGGAACGGCGGTACGATCGGGTGGATCGCTTTGACGGGCAGCAAGCCCGCACTGATCTTGAAGCGGTCGAGCGACACGGTCGGCCGGCGATGTCCGTCGGGGGCGGTGATCCCACCCACGAGCAACTCGGCTCGCGTGCCGGCCACCGCCAGCGTCGAGCCGTCGAGCACCAGCGGATCGCGCAGGTGCACGTTGACGACGGTGCCTTCACGGCGCCCGGCGTCCAGCGGAGCATCGGTCACAAAGACGACCGCCGTGCCCGCCGGCAGCACGTGCGCCAGCGGGGACTCGGCGGTCGCCCAAGCAACGCTCAGGAGGAGGAACGCCGTCACGAGGACGGCCGTCCGGCGAAAGCCGGGCATCCTCCTAGCTAGCTTTCTTTTGCGCCTCGGCAGCCTCAGCAGCGGCCTTCTTGCCTTGTTCGATCAAGGCTTTGACCTTCTGGCCGCCCTTTTGGCCGATCGTCTCGTAGAACTCCGGGCCGTAGCGGTCGCGCGTCGCCTCGCCGCCCTTCTTGCCGCCCTTCTTACCGATGGCTTCATAGAAGGCGTGGCCGTGGGCTTTCTTGGTCGCCTGACCGCCCTTGCGCCCGATCATCTCGTAGAATTCGGGGCCGTACTTTTTCTTGACGGTTTCGCCGCCTTTTTGACCGGCCTCGCGGACTGACATCCCGCTTCCGGGTTTGCGTTCTGGGGTGGTTGACATTTGTGGGGGTGAACCTCGTGGATGAAAATCGACCTATCTCAGTAACGTAAGCGAACCCATGGAAGTTGTCGGCCAAAGCCT
>PMOS01000004.1:69610-128765 GCA_003161435.1 Vulcanimicrobiota bacterium | reverse complement strand
CGAGATATACGCCGGGCGCCGCGCGGTACTCGACGGCGATCGAACGATGATCTGGAACTGGACGAGCGCAGTTTGTTTCGACGGCGACTGAGCCGTCACCGGCGTCGTGGTACCACCCCCGCCGCAACCTGCGGCGAGCGCAGCGATCAGAGCAAGGAGTGTCGCACGGGTACTCGATGCGCGCGAGATCATGGCGTTCTCCGTTTGCTCTGGCCGCCGACCGTCGTCGTCGTAACGTCGATCGTCAAGGTCGTCGTCTGGCCGTTTCCGCCGGTGATCGTGAAGGTGCAATGCCCGATGGCGACCGGTGTGATCGTGAAGCTCGAAGAACTCGTCGTCGGCGAGATGGTCGCGATGCCGCTGCACGAATTCGGCTGCCCGGCAGCCGGCGTCGTGGCCGTGAACGCTCCGCCGTAGTTCGATTGGCTCGCGGTCACGGTCTGCGCGTTCGCGGCGCCCGTTCCGGCGAACGAGATCGAATTGATCGACAACGTCACGCTTCCGGGTGTCGGTGTCGGAGTGGGCGTTGGTGTCGGCGTCGCGGTGGGCACGCTCGTCGGTGTCGGCGTCGCGGTGGGCACGCTCGTCGGTGTCGGCGTCGCGGTGGGCGCGCTCGTCGGCGTCGGCGTGGCAGTGGGCCGGGTCGTCGGAGTCGGCGTAGCAGTGGGCCGGGTCGTCGGAGTCGGCGTAGCAGTGGGCGCGCCGCTCGTGATGGGCGTCGGCGTCGCGGTGGGACTACTCGTCGGCGTCGCCGTGGCGACCGGCGACCCGCTGGTAATGGGCGTCGGAGACGGTGTCGGAGTCAGGGTCGCGACCGACGCGGTCCCGCCCGGGCCGCTGCATGCGGCGAGCGAAACGGTGACCGCAGCAAGCAGAGCACCGCCTGCGACGAGTAACTTCATCATCGATCGTATCCCGTCACGGAAGTCGCCGATCAGGAGCAATGCGAGCAAGCGTGCCTGCGGCGACGGGTTCCGCAGGGGTCTTCACGCACCTGCTTCGCTTTAGCCTAAAGAAGGTCGAGGGGCGATCGCTTCCCGGATGCACTCCCGTCGCGATTACCCGCTGGCCGTCTTGTTGCGAACTCGTAAGGCATTCCGTTCGAGGCAAACCTCGCAGCGTTTCACCGGCCGGCCAGCTCCCGGGCCCCGACTAGCGATTCGCTTCGCGACCGGGCGAGAGAGGCATTCAACGCAAACGCCCCTAGCCTCAGCCGTTGCGCGGAGAGCCGTCGACGATGCGCGCGATGCGTCGTCGCAACGTCTGCACTTCGTCAGTCCTCTCATTGGGCGTCGTGAGACGCAGCCTGTGCAGAGGTTTCGCTTTCTCGCTGAGGCCCGTGCGCGCCGAACAGCTTCCGTGCTATTTTGGGTTTCCTTCACGCGTCGGTTTTTCGCGACGTCCTTCATTCCTGTCTTCTCTTCCTGTGAATTGCGTTCCATGCATCCGTACTTCCCTTTACATTATAGCATGGTATGCGCGACAAGTCGCGATGAATGCCTCCTTATCGACATGCCGTGGAGACGGCTAAGGGGGAGGGGGAAACCATCCCTCCCTTCATCGACAATTCGGTCCCTAGTAAAATCTGCGCCTCCGGGCACGAGCCTTCCCGATGCATCGAGCTTGACGTAACCGGTGACGCGCACGAAGTCACCTTTGGCGAAGTTCTCGTTGACCTGTTCGGCCAAAAGGGCCCAGGCTTCGCACGAGAAGAAATCGGTTTTGGCGTCAGCTTTGCGACTGCGGTCGCTGGCGATCGTGAGATGCGACACCGTCGCGTGTGCGGTGGTGTGGCGAAGTTCGGGGTTCCTGGTGAGGTTGGCGACGAGGACGATGGTGTTCACGGGGGTATCTCCTGGCGCTGTGCGCCGACGTTTTCGATGGTCGGCTTACGCTCGGGAGAGAGCCCGTTGCATGGGTGCAAAGCATCCACGAGGCCGCAATCGGCTGACGCCCTAGCGACGGAAAGCAAACGGTTCGAGCACCCTGACCAGCAAAGAAACACATCGGCAGGCACGCGAGCCAAAGTAGGAGCTGCCTGCCCATCGTGCCGGCGGCCTCAATCGTCTCAGCCCTCGCGATGCACCATCGCGGCGGCGACATCGAGCACGCGCCCCACAACCGGATAGACCGCCGTATCCAAACCTTCGCGCTGTCTTCTGGGGGCTTGGCTAGGTCGTACGAACTCGCTTGCGGGTCGTGCTCTCGCGTGCCAGGTTTGGCAAGTTACGAGGTCGGCGAAGGGAGGGGAAGGAGGCCGTTCCTGACCCGTAGGCGCGGTTGCTCGGGCGCGCGCCGTCTGTGTGGGCGGCGGCTAAAGCGTCCGTGGACGATATTGCCGCTCATCGTGTCCTACCAGGGCGAACGATGTTCCCGAATCGTCGATACCGAGGGGTCTGACGTTCTCGCCCGCTGCGGCGAGCAGCACGATAAAGATAGCTTGGCCGGTGCTTTTCGCGGGGGTTACTCTTTTTTAGGGTAATTACGTAAACGCCGTCAATTAAGTCGTACTCGTAGGTCGCGAACGCGAGGTCTTCGTCGGTTTCTGGAACTTCCTTGTCTTCCTCACAGCATTCGCTACAAGCCGTGTCGTTGATTCCCGCGAGCCCCTTTCTACAGGCGTCCTCTATAAGTACCGTTTCGATGTACTCCTCAGCGCTGAAGTCCATTTGATCGTCGACGATGACGAGGACGCCCTCACCGAGCTTGGCGAAGTCGATTGTTAGGTCTAGGCAGCTCCTGGCGTGTTCGGCACGCAGAAGAGCGGGGACGCTCTCGCAAAGATTCGCGACAACGGCTTCGTGAAGCTCGTTATAAACGTGCTCACAATAACGGGCTTCATTGTCCGTAGTCGCCGAGGATGATTCGCACCTTAATATCGGTCATTGGCCGGCCGTTTGTTTTCGAGCTGAGGCCTCCGACGGTACTTTCTAGTTCAGTCGGTTCGGCTCGCTGTCTTGTCAGTCCATGTGCTGCCGTCGGCGACAGGTTATTAGGTCCTCTGTTGCTATGCACTAACTTTTTTCTTTGAGCTACTTCTCCCATCTCCTTACTTCCCTTCGCGGCCTATGCCCGCCGTCGTCAAAATGACGCAATTAGCGATGCCTTCGGCAGCGGCCATGGTGTTATTCCCGCTCAACACCCTCCACCGCATGAGCTCATGCGCGCATCAGAAGCACATGGTTACAAACCGCCCATCTGAAATAATGATCGTCGGACGAATCGTCGTGACGAGCGCGGACGGCTGCTGCGGGAAATCAAAGATCATCCATTCGGAGCATTCTACATGCTCGCAATGGCGACGGGCCTCCGAGAAAGCGAGCTCCTCGGTCTCCGATGGTGCGATGCTCAGGACGGCTACATCGTCGTGCGAGTGAAACTCGAAGAGGGCGCCCGCGTCCTTCCGACCTTGGCCTACCCGGGATCTGGATTTATGACCTCCGGCACGAGCACGCCTCGCTCCTGTGCGCGGCTGGGGTGCACCCAAAGGTCGTGCAAGAGCGCCTCGGTCATGCCTCCATTCGGCTCACGATGGACACGTATTCGCACCTCATGCCAGGAATGCAGCAGCAAGCGGTAGAGGCCATCGGGGGCCGCGCTGGAAACCCCCAACGTCACCCCCTAAGGGTGGACAGAGGAAACATGAAGCCCGCCGGAACGTTGTTCTGACGGGCTTTTTCATGGCTCCCGGAGTTGGACTCGAACCAACGACCCGCTGATTAACAGTCAGCTGCTCTACCAACTGAGCTATCCGGGAATGCTCGTTTGGCCCACGGACCGCGGACCGAGCAGGTGGGTTCTACGGACCCGGGTGCGCCCCTTGGAGGACGCTCTCGCGCGATCGAGCGCCTGCGCGATGGACCATTCGGTGCCCTTGACCGGCGGAGTTGCCATCTCACACGGCCGGAATCAGCGGGGCGGCCTCGCGGCCGCCCCGATCCCGATTCCGGCGTCAATTCATCCGGTCGAGCGGTCAGTTGTCTTGATCGTGGCCTTGATCGTGGCCTTGACCGTGGCCTTGACCGTCGCCGCCGCCCCCGGCGCGGACTTCGAATTGGGGATGATAGCCGGTCCAGCAACTCGGACCGGTGTCTAGTCCGAAAACACCGGCCGTTCCGCTGCAAAGGTACGGCGCATAGGACGTATTCCAGAATATTCCGTTCGGGTCGTAGACACTGCCGACCAGGCCCCCGGGACCGTCGGTGCTGACGTTGAGCGAGTCGTAACCGCAGCCGCCCGACGACGTGTAGCATGGCGCGGCCTGACCGATCGGGTGCGGGCCGTAGTGCGTGGTGTTGTACACCAAGCTGAAGATGCTCTGCACGGGCAGGTTCACTCGCGGCGGCGTGAAGTCGAACACGATCACGTTCGCGAGCCCGTTGACGCAACTCGCGTCGACGGCGCTGTAAAACTCGCCCAAGGAGGCTCCGGTGCACCGGACGTTGTCGGCGGACGGGCGATACGGAATGTTGAACGTTTGCGTCTGCGTCGCGAGGAGAGCGCCGACGCGCGTCGTGTTCGTGCTGTCGATGGCGTATACGTTGATCGTGATCGGAACGGGGAACGTCGCGCCCCGCGGCGTCACGCAGTTGTCCGAATACCAGTTGCCGCTCTGACAGCCCCACGAGCTCAACACGTAGCGCACCCGCTGGAGGTTGCCACGGCGCGTCAGGTTGACGCCGTCGCCGAGCTCCTGCGCCGAGGTGGCCTCGAACCCGACGCTCGATACCGCCTTGAGCGGTTTCGGTATGCTGCTGTACACGACGACGCCGTTGCCGTCGTCGCCGCTGTCGTAGTTCTCGTCGCCGCGTTCGCCCGAGCCATCCTTTTGCATACGTGACGAGCGATCGTGGGATGAGGTGCTGCGCGTCGGCGACGACAGCGTGGTTGCCGGCAACGACTGCGTCCCGAGCGATTGCGAGGCCGGAACCGAAGAATTCCCCGACCCTCCGCTACACGCTGCCAACGAGCAGAAACCAACGACTGCTAGTAGCCGGTAAAAAGTCTTGACCATAAGACTCCCTTGATGAAATCAAAGAGGCGCGCAAATGACCCGCCATAACCGCTTCCTGGACGGCTGCCTCGTTCCTTGAGTCTAACGGCCGGGGCGGCCCGTCCTTGGGCCTGAATACCCAGCCCCGTCCCTCGGGGCGGCCGGGGCCTGCTCTCCCACCTGAGCTCTCCCGGAAGAGCCATGCGGCTGGACCAAGGCTCCGGGTCGTGGCCGCCCTTTCGGCGGCGGAGCCTACCCGGTTTTCGGTATGTCGGCGGCCATCACGCACCTCTAGCGTACGCTCAGGAGGATGCATCGATGAAACCGCTCGGACTTCTTGCCCTCGTGGCCGGCTTGGCCACCGCCTCGTGCTCCGCGGGCCACGGTCTTGGCTCCAGCATTCCGGCCGCGGGCGGCGGGAGTCTGTCTTCATCAGCGGCCTCGCGCGGCACGAGCGCCACTGCGGTGGCGGCGGCGCCGCCCGGCTGGGCCACCACCGGGACGCGCGCGTTCAACCTCGCGGGCGCGGTGGACAAGGGCGTCTTGGCAAGCAACCAGACGCTGACGATCCGCGTCGGCCTGGCGCTGCAGAATACGAGCCAGCTCAAGAGCCTGGTCGCCGCCGGGCAGCAGATCGATCCGGGGTCGTTCAACGGAACGTACGCGCCGTCACAGGCGCACGTATCGGCCGTGACGAGCTATCTGTCGAGCCGCGGCTTCAGCAACGTGACGGTCGAGCCCAACAACGTATTGATCAGCGCGACCGGAACCGCCACGCAAGTCGCGGCGGCGTTCGACACGACGATGCACTCCTTCTTGCAGAATGGCCTGACGGTCTACGCGAACACGACGCCCGCCTATGTGCCCACGTCGTTGTCCGGGATCGTCATCGCCGTGCTCGGCCTCAACAACGCGCAGACCATGAAGCCGACGCCCAAGTTGCAGCCGACGGCGTGCCAAGTCTTCGGCGTCAGCAGCCCCGATCAGGCGTGCCTGCGCTTCTACGATCCGGCGACGTTCGAGCTCACCTACGATGCGGCCAATGTCCCCACCGGAAAAAATACCGCCGTCGCGATCATGGCCGAAGGCGACGTGTCGCAAGCCATCAGCTACCTGCGACTGAACGAGCAGAACTTCAACCTACCGCACGTTCCGGTCAACGTCGTCAAAGTCGGTTTGTCCAGCACCGACACCAGCGGGGTGACCGAGTGGACGCTCGACATGACGTACTCGAGCGGCATGGCCGGCACGCTCAAGGCGATCTATCTCTACGACACGACGTCCCTGACCGACTCCGACATCGCGCTCGAATACAACAAGTGGGTGACGCAGCACCTCACCAAGATCGGCAACTCGTCTTTCGGCGGCTGCGAGTACGGGCCGTACCTCGACGGTTCGATGCTGGTCGACGACGAGATCCTGTTGCAGGGCGCCGCACAGGGCCAGACGATGTTCGTCTCGACCGGCGACTCCGGCGGCTTCTGCGGCGTCGGCGTCCCCAACGGTGCTCCGGCCGGCGCGCCGTTCGTCGAATACCCCGCCGCGTCACCGTACGTCGTCGCAGTCGGCGGAACGGATCTGTTCTCGAACAGCGACGGCACCTACAAAGGCGAGAACGCGTGGGAATCGGGCGGCGGCGGCCTGAGCCAGTTCGAATACTCTCCGTCCTGGGAAGCCAGCGAACAGCCGGTGAGCGGACAAGGCGAGAGCTTCCGGGGGCTACCGGACATCGCCATGGACGCCTCGCTCGAGACCGGTGCCGAATTGTGGGGCGGGGCGGCCACGAACGGCTCGTGCACGCCGTGCGTCACGGGCGGTACGAGCCTTGCATCCCCGCTCGCGGCAGGCGCCTACGCTCGGATGCAAAGCGCGCACGGCAACTCGCTGGGCTTCGCCGCGCCGCTGCTCTACAACAACTACGTCGCGCATCCCACCGCCGGCGCGCCGCTGACCGGACCGCCGCCGACCGAGCCGATGGGCGGGTTCCACGACATTCTCACCGGCTCGAACGTCACGTACACCGCGCTACCGGGCTACGACTACACGACCGGCCTGGGGAGCTTCGACATCGGCGTGATGAACGCGCAGATCGGCAAGTAGCCCGGTCTACGCGACCGGGGCGGCGTCGAGCATTCGCTCGGCGTCGCGCCGGCCTTCCGCGACGAGCGCGGCGATCACCCCAGGCTCGGTGAAATCGAGCGGATCGATCGGCAGGGCCCCATCAGGACGGACTTCGCGCAGGGTGACACGACGCTTTCCGGGCAGGTTCCCGCGGTCGATCTCGGCGTTGGCGAGCTCGAGCAACTCGAGGTCGACCTGCACCATCTTGCTGACCGCCGCCTCCAGCGCGAGGGTGACGACGTCGCGGATATCACGCACCTCGTGCTCGACGTCGGGCGAAACGAGCGGGTCCACGGAAATGGCGATGATCTCGGTTGCGCCGGCCTCGAGTGCCGGGCGCAGCGGCGTGTTGTTCGTGAACGCGCCATCGACGAACGTGCGCCGGCGGCCGTCCTTGCAGAGCGCACGAACCGGATCGAACGCGCCTGGAATTGCTGCCGATGCACAGATCGCATCGACATAGTTCTCGTCGGTGATCGGCTCGAAGTTCTTGCGCGCCATGACCTCGGCGGCTCGCGCCGGATCGGGATAATCGCTCGGAAACTGCGCGAAGACCGTTCCACAAACATTCGTAAGGTTCGTCACCGCCAGCAGCAGCGCGCTGCGCAGGTTTTCGCGCCGTGCGTAGCCGGTTACCACCGCGCGCATGTGCGCGCTGTCTAAGAGACCGAGCACCTTTTCGAGCTGCGGCAGGTTGCGTAAACCCGGCAGGCCCTCACACAAGGCGAGCAGGTCGCGCAGGTGCGAGGGCACCGACCCGTGCGCGAGCACCGAATGTAATTCTCCCCATAGACGGACCAGCGCCCCGACCTCGGGACGATACTGCGCCACGTTGAGCTCGGCCGCTTCGCGCCAGATCGCTTCGAGCTTATCTGCCATACCTTGCGCGACCGCGAAACCGTTGATCGCCCCGATCGACGTGCCGCAGACGATGTCGAAGTGTATCCGCTCGGCGAGCGCGGCGGCAACACCGGCCTCGTATGCGCCGCGCGCGCCGCCGCCGCTCAAGATCAGCGCGCGCACGGGCCTCGATTCGTCCATGCCGGATGCCATTCGCCGGGATTTCAGCGTTTACATCGAGCTCGCGCGAGCGCGAGGAATCGCCCGGCCATGTGTCCAAAACTTCGATACCATGCTGTAGCAGATTCCCCCCGCGCCGCCGCCGGCGCGGTTCGTGCAGACTCTTCTCCTCTACCGCACGCTTTGGGAATCTCGTATGGCTACCGTCACCGCTCGTCCGGCGAGCGTCTTTCGTTCATCCGCATTCAGCCGCTTTTACGCGGGTCAAGCGTTCAGCTATCTGGGCGACGGCCTGCGCACGCTGGCGATCCCGCTGCTCGTCTTTCGGCTCACGGGATCGGCAACGGCACTTGGCTGGACGTGGGGCCTCGAGCTGTTGCCGTACGCGTTCGTCAGCCTGATCGCGGGCTCGCTGGGCGACCGGGTCGATCGCCGCAGGCTGATGATCACCTGCGACGCGTTGCGCTTCATCGTGATAGCGCTCTTCGCCGTGCTCTTCGCGACCGGCCATCTCACCCTCTGGATGATCTACACCGGCGTGTTGATGCTCGCGATCGGCGGCGCGTTCTTCTTGGGCGCACAGACGCCGTCGATCCCGTTCATGCTCGGTAAGGACCGCGTGCAGGGCGCGGTCGCCGCGCTGTCCGCGACCGAGCAGAGCGTGAACCTCGTCGCGCCGCCGATCGGCGGCGTGCTGTTCGCCCTGGTCGGACCGTTGCCGGCGCTCATCATCAACGCGATCACGTATCTCATCTCGCAAGTCGCGATCGCCTCGGTCCGAACGTTCGGCCCGGACGTGCCGGGCGCGCTCCCGTCGGTGCGCGAGATCGTCGGCGACGTCGCGGCCGGTTGGCGCTTTTTGTGCGCGGACAAGGCGATGCTGCGCCTCTCGTTCGCGAGCTGCTGCTTCAACTTCATCGGCTCGGTCGGGTTCGTCGCCCTGATCCCCTACTTCAAGCGCGCGTTCGGCGCCGGCGATCACGTCGTCGGACTCGCGTTCGGCTGCTTCGCGGCAGGCGCTGCGCTCGGCGCTTTCATCGCGGGACGTACGCATTGGGCGTTCGGCCCGGCGGTCATCGTCGCGTATCTGCTCGACGGCGTCGGCTGGCTGCCGCTGCCGTGGACGCATTCGTTGCCGATCGCGATCGGCGGCGTCGCGTTCTCAAGCCTGGCCTCCGGCTACGTCATCACGACGATCGTTTCGTGGCGCCTGCGCGTGATCCCCGAGGAACTCGTCGGCCGCGTGTTCGGCGTCGTCCGGCTCGTCGTGCTAGTCGGCATTCTGCCCGGCTCCGTGCTCGGCGGGTGGTTCGGCGATCATCTCGGCGTGCGGATGACGATGTTGATCTCGGCGGTCGGCTACTTCGCGTTCACCAGCATCCTGGTGTTCTCGCGCACCGTGCGGATGGAGCGACGCTAAGGAAGCATGATCTCGATGTCGTCGAAGGTCGCGGCGGCGGGGTGTTTCGTGGTCGCGCCGGGCGGCGTATCGGCGGCGCGCAGCAGCCGCACCGTCTGCATCCCGGTCTCGCGCGCGGCGTCCAACTCGGCGTCGACATCGCTCAGAAACACGATGTCCTCGGGCGGCGTTCGCATCGCTCGCGAGATCGCGGTATAGGAACGCGCCTCGCGCTTGTGTCCGATCGTCGTATCGAAATACTCGGTGAACAGCGGCGTCAGGTCGCCCTGGCTGTTGTTGGCGAACAACACTTTTTGCGCCGCGATCGAGCCGGACGAGTAGACGTACAGCTCTAGCCCTGCCTCGTGCCAGCGGCGCAAGCCGGCCGCGGCATCGGGATAGACGTGCGCGCGCAGGTCGCCGGCCGCGTAGCCTTCGGCCCAGATCAGCCCCTGCAGCGTCTTGAGCGGCGTGGCCTTGCGGTCTTCGGCGATCCAGGCGTGCAGCTGCGCGAGCACGGTCGCGTCGTCCACGTCGTCGGGCTCACCGGCCAACCGGGCCGCCTCGCGCACCGCATGCGCGACCTCGGGGTCGGTGCGATGCGCTGTTACGTACGCGTCCAGGTGCGCATCGGCGTACGGGAACAAGACGTCGTGCACGAATGCGATCGTGCTGATCGTCCCTTCGATATCGACCAGAACGGCCTGCGCGGCGACGTGCGCCGTCAGCCGGGCACCGGGAAGGTTCACTCGTACTTCGGGAAGCGCGTCGCGATGTCGTCGCCGGTGAAGTTCGCCACCCAGCCTTCGGGGTTGACGAAGAGCCGGATCGCCGCGAACTCAGGGCTCGGTCCCATGTCGAACCAGTGCGTCGTGTTCGCCGGCACGCTGAGCAGGTCGCCGCGCGTGCAGATCATCTGGTGCACGTTGCCGTTCAGCCGCAGGTAGAACGATGCGCTGCCCTCGACGAAGAACCGCACCTCGTCCTCGCTGTGCGTGTGCTCGTTGAGAAACTTCTCGCGTAACACCGGCAGGTTGGGCGTTGCCGGACCGACGCGAATCACGTCGACCGTGGTATACCCGTACGCGCTCTTGAGGCGTTCGATGTCGTCGGCGTATGCCGCAATGATCGAGTCCTGGTCGGAGCTCGCGTCGAGCGGCGCGCTCGCTTCCCAGCGCTCGAAGATGATCCCCTGGTCGCCCAGAATTCGCGCGATCTCCGCACGGTCGGTCGTGTCGACGAGCGGCTTGTGCCCGTCGGTTTCGTCGTAGACGCGGAGCGTCGAGGTGAGCGTTGCGTTCATCGCAATCTCCGTTCTTCGAGGTGGCAAGCGAGGAGGAACTCCAGGGCTTCGACATGGCGCCGCGCATCGGCTGCCGTCGCGCCCCAAGCATAGAGCCCGTGACCGGCGAGCAGGAAGCCGGGGACGGCAGCTCCGGGCCCGATCCGATGCGATACCTGCGCGGCGAGCGCGCCCGTGTCCTGATCGTTGGACAGGATCGGGATCTCGACGACGCTTTCGTGCGTCGTCAGTCCGATCGCCTTGTGCATCTCGTAACCCTCGGTGCGGACCCGCCCGTTTTGCTCGTCGCGCCGCGAGAGCACGGTCGCGGCGACGGTGTGAATGTGGAAGATCGCGCCGATCGCCGGATCGTCCCGGTACAGGCCGAGGTGGATCGGCGTCTCGGCGGACATCCCCACAGGTACGGGCTCGTCGAGCGCGAGCACCGAGACGTCGCCGTGCGCGATCGCACCCTTGTCGATCCCGCTGCGGGTCACGGCGGCGTGGCCCGCGTCGATCCGGCGCGAGAAGTTACCCGAGGTCGCCGGGATCCACCCGCGCGACGCCGCGAAGCGCCCGAACGCCGCGATCTCCTCGACCACATCCGGCGGCGCGGCCGGCAACACCGATGTCACCCAACGCCGAACCCGCCGGGATCGCGACGAGGTTGCAAGGTGCGTGAAGGACGACCGGCACGTGCGCGACGAGCGCGTACTCGTCTATTCGACCGACGGCAGCCTCCCGCTTCCCAAGCCGGCCCCGGCTCGGCGCCCGCCGGCGGGCCGCGGCGCGCTCCCGAACGACGGCGTCGTGCGGGTCGCTCGCGAACGGAGGCGCAACAGCGCCGTGACGCTGGTCCACGGTCTGGCAACGGCCGAGCTCGACGCGGTCGGTAAAGAGCTGCGTGGTCTGTGCGGCACGGGAGGGACCGCGAAGAACGGCGTGGTCGAGCTGCAGGGCGATCACCGCGACAAGGTCGTCGCGTACTTCGAAAAGGCCCAACGCCACGTGAAACGCGCGGGCGGCTAGAGAGGAGCGCTCGTGCCTAGTCCGATCGACCTCGTGGTCTACCTGGCATTGGGCGGTGTGCTCGGCGCGCTCGGCGGGCTCTTCGGTATCGGCGGCGGGTTGATCGCGATCCCGGTGCTGGCGCTGTTCTTCGGGCTGAACCAACAGCACGCGCAGGGGACGGCGCTGGTGATGGTCGTGCCCAATGTGCTGGTCGGCTTGTGGGACTATGCGCGGCGCGGCAGCGTCGACCGCCGGGTAGCGATCGTACTGGGCGTGTGCGCCGTCTCGTTCACGTTCGTCGGCGCGCTGTACGCGACGCACGTCGCCGGTCCGGGGCTGCGCTACGGGTTCGCCGGCTTCGTCGCCGCCATCGCGCTCGTGTTCGGGTACCGCGCCCTGCAGGCTACCGCGGCCAGCGCCGGCGCGCCGCGTCTCGCGTGGGGGTGGACGGCGGTCGTCGGAGCGCTGGGCGGCGTTCTGTCGGGGCTGTTCTCGGTCGGCGGAGCGGTGTTCGCCGTGCCGATTCTCTCCATGCTGTTCGGGTACACCCAGATCGAGGCGCAGGGCCTCTCGCTCGCCCTCGTCGCACCGGGCTCGCTGGTCGGTATCGCGACCTACGCGTTCTCGGGCGACGTCGACTGGTCGATCGGGATCCCGCTCGCGATCGGCGGAACGGCCTGCGTGCATTTCGGCGTCGGGCTCGCCCATCGCTTGCCCGAGCGCATCCTGCAGCTGCTATTCTGCGGCTTGCTCGTCGTCACGTCGATCGCGCTGTTCGTGAAACCCTGAGTCGTTGGTCGGACGGTATCCGACCAACGATCGGCGGATCGGCCGAAGGCCGAACGCGAGTGTTGGCGCATTTTGCGCCAACACACTCAGCCGGGAATCGTGAACGTGACCGTGCGCGAGCCGGCCTGGCGCAGCGTCGCATCGCTCGACGAATCGGCTTGCACGACCGCGACGTTCTTGAAGTTGTTGCGCGTCGGCGCATACGCGACCTTGAAGTTCAGCTTCTGCACCGGACCGCTCCAGGTCACGGTCATCGTGTTCGTGCCGGAGTGGACGACCGACGTGATGTCGTCGTACGACGCAGTGCGCAGATGGTCGACCTCGTGGCCGTCGATGGCGACGCGCATGCCGGCCGGCTCGACCTGCATGTTCTTGAAGATGGTGATCGGCCCGTTGGCGTTGGTCCCGTCGTCGGTCGGCGTCTGCTGGGCGGCCGCCGTCCCGCCTGCGAGGGCCGCGATCGCCGCCGCGGCTGTGATGACTTTGAACGTGCGCATGCGCTCCTTGTACCCGCGCGGGCGTGATTGCTATCGGACCGCGTAGAGATCGCGGCGAGTAGGCGGTACGTCGCTGGCGCCGTCGGGGCGCGTTTTCGCGAGCAGCGTTTGCAGCAATCCCATGCGGCCGAGCGCAAAGTTGCGCGCGCTGCCCGCCATGTAGATGCGCCAAACGCGCTCGGTTCGCCAATCGCTCGCATCGACCGCCGCTTGATAGTGGTGAGCCAGGTTCTCGATCCATGCCCGCAGCGTGCGCGCGTAGTGCTCGCGCAAGTTCTCGACATCGCGCACTTCGAAGCCGGCGCGCTCGGCCGCGCGCGTCGTGATGTCCAGCGGGAGCAACTCGCCGTCCGGAAAGACGTAACGGCCGATGAAGTCCGCACCGGCGCGCCACGGTTTGCCGTCACGGCCTTGCTTGCTGATGCCGTGGTTGAGGAACAGACCGCCGTCGCGCAGCGCTCGATGCGCGCACGCGAAATATTCGACCAGACGCTTCTGACCGACGTGCTCGACCATCCCGACCGACGCGATCGCGTCGAAGCGGCGCTCGCCGAGGTCGCGATAGTCGCGCAGCTCGACGCGCGCCCGGTCGCCCAACCCGCGCTCCGCGATACGCCGCTGCGCTTCCTCGTATTGACGTCGCGAGAGCGTGATGCCCAGCGCATTCGCGCCGCGCTCGGCCGCGCGAATGACCAGCGAACCCCAACCGCAACCGATGTCGAGAAACGACTGACCGGGACGCAGCCGAACCTTGTCGAGCACGTAGTCGAGCTTGGCGCGCTGCGCTTCGTCGAGCGTCGCGACGCCGTCGTCCCAGTACGCGCACGAGTACACGAGATCGTCACCCAAGAACGCGCGGTAGAACTCGACCGGCTGATCGTAGTGAAAGCCGACGGCCGCCGCGTCGCGGGCTTTCGAATGGCGGCGGCCGCCGAGGTGCGCCCCGCGGTCGTGCTCTTCGCGCGGCGGCGAAGGCAGCCGCGCAACCAGCGGCGCCAAACGCGCCAGCGCGAGGCGCGGCAACGTGTCGACGGCTCGCTCGAAGGCCTCGAGCGCCTCCTCGAGCCGCCCTTCGATGTCGAACCAGCCCTCGACGAATGCCCGGGCGGGGTTGCGATCGAGCGGCGGCGTCAGCGCGGCACGCAGCGCGTACGGCGTATTGACGCTCAACGTGAACGAAGCGTTCGGCGGAACCAGCGCGGTGCCGTCCCACAACCGGACGCCGACGTCCCGCCCGAGTCGTTCGCCGAACAGACCGCGCATCAGCGCAAGGGTACGTTCCGCCACCGGATCGCGGGCCGCTGCCGCCATGGCCGAGACTGCCGCCGCGGGCCGCGCGCGTCCTGCCGTCGCTATCGGTCGCACCGTTCGTAGGCAAAGGCCCGCGACACGGCGTAGAAGCTTTCCGGCCGCCCTCATGGGCGGGTTCGCATTTGCCGTCCCGAACGGAAAGGAGCCCGCGAGATACGTGCAGAGGACCGATGATGCGCACGCGGGCGGGATGTCCGCGCCGGCCGCGGGCGGCCTCCGCTCGTTGGCGGCACGTAAGATCGCCGCGCTGGTCGAGCGCGCCGTGGCGGAGAGCGGGATCTCGTGCGCGGTGCAGCTGGCGTCGGGCGACGTGCTGCGCTTCGGCCCCGGCGAGCCGCAGTTTCGAATCATCTTCCACACCGACAAGCCGCTGCTCGGCCCGATGACCGAGTACGCGCTGGGGAAGGCGTACGTCGAGGGCCAGTTCGACATCGAGGGCGACTTCTTCGCGATGCAGGAAGTGCGCAAGCTGCTGAGCGCCCGCGCCCACGCCGCGATCTTTTTATCCTGGATGTGGCAACTCGTCGCGATGCCGGCGACGTGGATCAACCGCAAGGCGATCGAGCAGCATTACATGCTCGGCGACGACTTCTACCTGCCCTTCATGGACCAGAAGTACCGGTTTTACTCGCAGTGCCTTTTTCACACCGACGACGAAACGCTCGAGCAGGCCGCGGAGCACAAGCTCGAGTCGATGTGGAACGGCTTGCAACTCAAGCCCGGAATGCGACTACTCGATATCGGCGGCGGTTGGGGCGGCGTGCACGAGTACTGTGGTCCGCGCGGCGTCGACGTCACATCGCTCACGCTCGCCCAAGACTCGTACAATTTCATCACCGACCTCGATCGGCGGCTGGGCCTCGACCGCTGCACGGTCCGGCTCGAGGACTTCCTCGAGCACGTTCCCTCCGAGCCGTACGACGGCGTCGTGATCTACGGCGTCATCGAGCACATCCCGTATTACCGCCGCTTCTGCGCGCGTCTGTGGGACTGCCTCAAGCCGGGCGGACGGCTTTACCTCGACGCGTCCGCGAGCATCGAGAAGTACGACGCGAGCGATTTCACGCGGCGCTACATCTGGCCCGGCGCGCACTCGTTCTTGTGCCTGCAAGACCTGGTTGGGGAGTTGCTGTACCACGGCCTCGACGTCGTCGAGACGAAGAACGAAACCCATGACTACGATCTCACCATGCGCAACTGGGCCGAGCGGTTCGACGCGAATCGCGAAGCGGTCGTCGCCAAATGGGGCGACGAGATCTATCGCATCTGGCGGCTGTACTTGTGGACGGGAAGCTACGGCTTCCACGACGACTCGCTGCAGGCATACCACGTGGTCGCCCAACGGGGTCCCAATCGCGGGCCACGCCCCGGCTTTACCACGCGCGCCGTCCAGTTCTTGCGCAGCTTGAAGTAACTGGTTCCCGTCACGAACCGACGCTCCAAACTCTCACTCGACGAGGCGCGGCGCATCGCGCTCGCCGCGCAAGGTTTCGCCGACCCCGCGCCGCGCGGCAACGTCGACCGCCGGCTGCTGCGGCGCGTGTTCGCGCGGGTCGGGCTCATCCAGATCGACAGCGTCAACGTGCTGGTCCGTTCGCACTACCTGCCGATCTTCTCGCGGCTGGGAGACTACGATCCGGCGCTGCTCGAGCAGGCCGTCTACGGCCGCGACCGCATCCTGTTCGAGTACTGGGGCCACGAGGCGTCACTACTACCGCTCGAGCTTCAGCCGCTGCTCCGCTGGCGCATGGACCGCGCGCGAAACGGCAACGCCGGCTGGCCGCGTATCGAACGGGTCATCGCCGAGCAGCCGCGCGTGCTCGCCGGGTTGCGCGACACGATCGCCGAGCGCGGGGCGATGGCGGCGAGCGATTTCGAGGGCGCGCGGGGCAAGGGTTCGTGGTGGGGCTGGAGCGACGTGAAGATCGGCCTCGAAGCGCTGTTCTGGAGCGGCGAGATCACCACGGCGTACCGGCGGGGGTTCGAGCGCGTCTACGATCTCCCAGAACGGGTCTTCCCGCGCGCGATTCTCGATGCGCCGACGCCGTCGGAGCCTGACGCGCAGCGTGAGCTCGTCCGCATCGCGGCGCGCGCATCGGGGATCGCCTCAGAGCGCGAACTCCGCGACTACTTCCGGCTCGACCTCGCCGACGCTCGAGCGCGGGTGGCCGAGCTCACCGACGCCGGCGAGCTCGAGCGCGTGCACGTCGAAGGTTTGCGCGGCGACCGGTACCTCGCGCGCGGCGCGCGGCTGCCGCGTTCGATCGACGCGCGAGCGCTGCTCTCGCCATTCGACTCGCTGATCTGGGAGCGAACCCGGGCGAGCGAGCTGTTCGGCTTCGATTTTCGGCTCGAGATCTACACCCCGCAGCACAAGCGCGTTCACGGCTACTACGTGCTGCCGTTTCTGCTGGGCGACCGGCTCGTCGCGCGCGTCGACCTCAAGCACGATCGCCAAGCCGGCGTCCTGCGCGCGATCGCCACGCACATCGAACCCGGCGTGCGCAAGCGTGACGTCAGCCCGGCGTTGCGCGAAGAACTGCACGCCATGGCGGCCTGGCTCGGCGCGCGCGAGGTCGGCATTTAATAAGAAAGAGACACCGCCGGAGCGGTGTCTCTTTGCTGCGGATCGGCCGAAGGCCGAACGCGAGTGAGGCTCGGCCCGAAGGGCCGAACACACACTAGTGGTACGGCGTGGGGTACGGTGTGGGAGCGCCTTGGTTTCCGTTGTTCGGGCCGTAGTTGTAGCCGTTGCCGTTGCCGTTGGGGTAGCCGGCCTGACGGCGCGACAGGATCATCGCCGGGGTCGTCGTCTTGAGCGCGACGGTCGTGCCCTGGCCGACGGTGACGTTCGTGCCGAGGTTACCGGCATAGATCCCGCCGCCGATAGCGCCGACCGCGCCGCCGATATCGGTGCCGATGTGCTTGCCGATGTAGTTGCCGATGATCTGACCGACGACCGCACCGACGATGCTGCGACCGGCAGTGTTACCGCCCTGCTTGGCATCGAGCGAGAGGAGCTGACCGGTCAGCGACGCGGTCGTGCCGTCCATCAGCGTCAGCCGGTCGAAGGCCAGGTTGACCTGTCCGTGCTTCGTCCCGACGGCGCGTTGAACGTTCGCCACGTGGCCGTAGACCTTCGCGCCTCCGAAGCGCTGGTCGTCGCCCGGATACGGCTGGGTGACGTCGAGGACGAACGGGTCACCGACCTGCGCGGTCTTGCTGTTGATCGTCTGCTCGAGCGTCCCGGTGATCACCGTTTGCGAGGGTAGCAGGGTGTCGCCGCCGCCGTTGTATTGCTGCGCAGCGGCTGCCAGGGGAAGCGCAGCGAACGCGGTTATGGCGAGCGCGAGAAGAGATTTACGGAACATCGAATACCTCATGGGGGGAGTCGCTGGAGTAACGCGCTCCGCCCCGCGGGCGTTCCCTTAAGGAAAGCAGAGAGGCGCCGGTAGTGACCGGCGCCTCTCTCTTTTCCGAGCCTCGCCGCCCTCAAAGGCCGGCGGTGGGTCGCTCTCCTAGGCGGTCAGCGGGGCGAGCTCGCGATCGACTTCGCCGCGGAGTCCGGAGTCGGCGCGCAGCGCCTGAGCTTTGTCGATCTTCTCCCACGGCAGATCGAGCTCGGGCCGGCCGAAGTGGCCGTACGACGCGGTCTGCTTGTAGATGGGACGGCGCAGATCGAGGTTGTGGATGATCGCCGCCGGCCGCAGATCGAAGTGCGCCTTGACCAGCTCGGCGATCTTCTCTTCGGCGATCTTGCCGGTGCCGAACGTCTCGACCAGCACGCTGACCGGATGCGCGACGCCGATCGCATACGCGACCTGAATCTCGCAGCGCTCGGCGAGTCCCGCCGCGACGACGTTCTTGGCGACGTAGCGCGCCGCGTACGCCGCCGAGCGATCGACCTTGGTGGGATCCTTGCCCGAGAACGCGCCACCGCCGTGACGCGCCATGCCGCCGTACGTATCGGCGATGATCTTGCGCCCGGTCAAACCGGCATCGCCTTTCGGGCCGCCGATCACAAACCGGCCGGTCGGGTTGACGAAGATCTTGAGGTTCGCGTCGCACAGCCCTCGCGGCAGCACTTCGTTGATGATCTGCTCGGTCACCTCACGCCGGATGAGCTCGAGCGGGATATCATCGTCGTGCTGGGTCGAGATGACGACCGCCTCGATGCGCACGGGCTTGTGCCCGTCGTACTCGACGGTGACCTGCGACTTGCCGTCGGGTCGCAGATACTTGATCGAGCCGTTCTTGCGTTTCGCCGCCAGCACGCGGGTGAGATCGTGCGCGAGCGTGATCGGCAGCGGCATGAGCTGCGCGGTTTCGCGGCACGCGAACCCGAACATCATCCCTTGGTCGCCGGCTCCGATGAGCTCGAACGGGTCGCGCTCGCCGGTTTCCTTGACTTCGAACGACTTGTCGACCCCCATCGCGATATCCGCCGACTGCTCATCGACCGAAACCGAGACGCCGCACGTCTCGTAGTCGAAGCCGATCGCGGAGCGGTCGTAGCCCACTTCCTTGATCGTGTCGCGCACGATCTTCGGAATGTCGACGTAGGTGCTCGTCGTAATCTCGCCCGCGATGTGGATCTGCCCGGTGATCGCAAACGTCTCGCACGCCACACGCCCCTGCGGGTCCTTCGCCAAAATCGCATCGAGCACCGCATCGGAGATCTGATCGGCGAGCTTATCGGGATGCCCCTCGGTCACCGATTCCGACGTAAACAGCCTGCGGTACGCCATTACATCGCCTCCGCTGCGCTACGGCGAGAAGGTAGAAAGAAAGCCTGCATCGCCTCCGCTTCGCGGCGGCGCTGCAACGCCTCCGCTTCGCTACGGCGTGTCTCCGCGCGAAATTCCATCCGGAATTTCACGCGGAGACTCGCCCGAAGGGCGACAAAAAATTGGACAACACCTTCTCGCCGTAGCGAAGCGGAGGCGATCTGTCGAGCGAAGCCCATCAGGTGCCCTCGCTCCAAGACGACATATATTTCACCTGTTCCGCCGTCGGCGTATCGATGCTGATCCCGAACGCGGCAAGTTTCAGCTCCGCTACTTCTTCATCGATGTGATCCGGGACCGAATATACTTTTTTGTCGAGGGTCTTGTAGTTTTGCGCCAGGTAGGCTGCGGCCATCGCCTGGTTCGCGAACGACATGTCCATCACGGCCGCCGGATGGCCTTCGCCGGCCGCGAGATTGATCAAGCGGCCCTGCCCGAGCACGCGGACCGTGCGGCCGTCCTGCATCGCGTAGGACTCGACGAACTCGCGCGGCGTCGTCTTGCCGGTCGAAAGCGCCTCGAGCGCGTCGAGGTCGAGCTCGTCGTTGAAGTGCCCGGAGTTGCAGACGATCGCGCCGTCGCGCATCGCCTCGAAGTGCTCCTTAGCGATCACGTGGAAGTTGCCGGTCACCGTGATGAAGATGTGGCCGAGCTTGGCGGCCTGGGCCATGGGCATCACCTCGAAGCCGTCCATCTTGGCTTCGAGCGCCTTGCGCGGATCGATCTCGGTCACGATGACGTGCGCGCCGAGCCCCTTGGCACGCGACGCGACGCCGCGCCCGCACCAGCCGTAGCCGACCACGACGACCGTCGAGCCGGCGATCAGCACGTTGGTCGCGCGGATCACGCCGTCGATGGTCGACTGGCCCGTGCCGTAACGGTTGTCGAACATGTGCTTGGTGAGCGCGTCGTTGACGGCGATCACCGGGTATGGCAGAACGCCGTCCTTCTCCATCGCGTGGAGGCGGATCACGCCGGTCGTCGTCTCCTCGCAGCCGCCGATCATCTCCTTGAGCATGGCGTTGTGCTTGGTGTAGATCGTCGTGACGAGGTCGCAACCGTCGTCCATCGACATCTGCGGTTTGGACGCGATGACGGACTCGATGTGGCTGTAGTACGTCCCTTCGTTCTCACCCTTGATGGCGTACGTCGGGATCTCGTAGTGCGCGCACAGCGCCGCCGCGACGTCGTCCTGCGTCGAGAGCGGGTTCGATGCGCACAGCGCGATGTCGGCGCCGCCCGCCTTGAGCGCGAGCATCAGGTTCGCGGTTTCGGTGGTGACGTGCAGGCATGCGCCGATGCGCACGCCGGCGAGCGGCTTGGTCTTCGCGAAGCGGTCGCGAATCTGGGCGAGGACCGGCATGAAGGTAGCGGCCCACTCGATGCGCGATTTCCCGGCATCGGCGAGCGCCAGATCCTTCACGTCCCCGCGCGTCTTCTCGAGAGTTTGCAAGGTCGTCTCCTGGTTTCAGATGGTGAATTTCGACGGCGACCGTGCTTGTTGAAACCAGCTTGAACGGCGCGACCCGACCCTCTTCGCCGCGAGGCGTCCGAGGGTCTTGCCTGGTAGACCCCCGCGTGACCGGAATCGATGCATACTTGGACCGCCTCGCGTCGGCCGATCCGACCCCCGGCGGCGGCAGCGCCGCGACTTTGGTCGGAGCGATGGGCGCCGCGCTATGCGCGATGGTGGCCCGCATCACGAGCGCGAACCCGCGCCTGGCGGCGGTGCGCGCCGACGCCGAAGCCGTCGTGGCAGCCGCCGACGCGCTGCGCGAACGCTTCGCGGCCGCGCGGCCGATCGACGAGGCTGCGTACGGTGGGGTCGTTCAGGCGAGCGCGTTGCCGAAAGACGGCGCCGCGGCGCAGCAAGCGCGCACCGCGGCGCTGCAGCACGCGCTGATCCGCGCCGCGGAGGCCCCGCTCGTCGTCGCCGGGATGTGTGCCGAGGGGATCGAGCTTGCGCAGCGCGCGGAGGCGCTCGGCAACACGCATCTCGCGAGTGACGTCGAGTGCGCGCTGCATTTCTTTCGGGCGGCGCTCTCGGCGAGCGTCGCGAACGTGCGCATCAACCATCGCTTCATCAAAGATGCGGAGGTCGTGCACCGCCAGGACGAACGGCTCGTCGCGATCGTCTCGATCGCGCACGAAACGCTCGACCGGCTGCTCTAGCGCAGCCGGCCGGCGTTCAGCTCGCCGCGGGCGACGGCTGCGTGCCGCTCGGCGATCCGTTGCGTTCGGCTCCCTTGATCGTCGGCGTCGCGAGCGTTCCGTCCGGCGGCGACGTATCGCGTTGCCCGAGCACCGCGAAGGCCGACAGGATGCCGCCCGCGAGCGCGAGCGTCGTGATGACCGGGTGACGCAGCGTCGGCTGCAACCCCAAGACACGGTCGAGCGAGAACGCGCCGTAGCCCGACGACGCCAGCGCAAGCGCTCCGACGCTGTAGATCAGGTTGACCTCGACGCCGCCCTGACCCGCGTAGAAGCCGTTCTTCTTGTGCACGGTCTCCGCAGCGACGAACATCGTCGACAACAAACCCGCCGGTCCGAGTGGGCCACCCAAACCGAGCGCGATCAACAGGCCGGAGCCGATCTCGTTGTACGCTGCCGCGGTCGCGAATCGGTCGCCGGGCTTGAGCCCCAAGCTCGACATGAAGCCGGCCGCCTTTTCGGGACCCGGTCCACCGAACCAGCCGAACGCCTTTTGCGCGCCGTGCGAAGCGAGCGACAGCCCGAGCGCGGCGCGCGAGACGAGCAGGCCCAGATCGTCGATCACTCGACGGCCGCCGGATCGTCCGCGGCGTCTTCGATCACGGTGATCCGCTCAGCGCCGTGGATCACCGCTCGAACCGGCTGGCCGCCCTCGCGGACCGGATCGGAAACCACGGCGTAATGGCTGTGGCCGTGGCCATGCCCCGCCTCCGCGTGCAGCGTTCCCGCCAGGACGCGACCGTCGTCGAGCGTGAGTCTGACGGGCTTGCCGACATAAGGCTGGACTTCGTCGTCGGTCATGATGTGCGCAGCTCCTTGGGATGTCGTGGTGAGGGGAGGCCGGAGTGGACCCGCGGCCGGCAAAGGTTCACAGCCGGACCGAAACCGTCCTCGTCGGGCCCGTCGGGGAGTCGTTGTACCCATGCCACCCTACGGCGTTGAAGATCGTCGCCGGCCGGCGCGGAACAATCCAGCGCGATGAACATCGGAAACCTGGTCGCCGAGCCGGTCGCGGCGCGGCCCGATCTGCTGGCCCCACCGGTCGCCGCCGCGTTCGAAACCTGGAACGGGCGAACGCCTGTCGCCGAGTGCATCGTCGCCGAGATCGATCCCGGTCTGGCCGACACGGCCGCATTTTGCGAGCGCTACGACGTCCGGCTCGACCGCTCGGCGAACTGCGTGCTCCTCGCGGCACGGCGCGAAGGACGCAGCTGGTACGCCGCCTGCGTCGTGCTTGCTACGACGCGCGTCGACGTCAACGGTTTGGCCAAGCGCCGCCTCGGCGCGAGCAAGATCTCGTTTGCGCCGATGGATGACGCGACGGCCGCCAGCGCGATGGAGTTCGGCGGCATCACGCCGATCGGTCTGCCGCCGGATTGGCCGATCCTCATCGACGACGCGGTCGCAGCAGCGGAGCGCGTGATCGTCGGCAGCGGCTTGCGCCGTTCGAAGATCTCGCTACCCGGCGCAGCGCTCGCCGAGCTGCGCAACGCCGTCGTACTCTCCGCCCTCGGGCGCCCGATCGCGCCGGTATGACTGCGTTAAGCGACCAGATCCAAGAACGGGCGCAGGTCGGATTCGTCGACGTCCATCCCGACGCCGCGCGCGTTCCACCGGGCATCGTGAAAGTCTGACCCCGCCGTCATCACGAGACCCAACCGTCCGGCGAGGTGCCGGTAGTGCGCGACCTGCTGCGTCGAATGCGTGGGGTAGAACACCTCGAGTCCGGCGAGACCCTCAGCGGCGAGGTCGTCGATGATCGCTTCGTCCTTGAGCCGTCCGGGATGCGCCAGCACCGCGACGCCGCCGCTCGCGCGGACCAGCTCGATCGCTTCGATCGGCGTCATGTGATGCGACGGGGCGTAGCCCGGCTTGCCGCGCGAGAGCAACTGGTCGAAGGCGCTCTGCACGTCGCGGATCATGCCATTGCGAACCAGCGCCTTGGCGACGTGAGGGCGGCCCAGCGCATGCGCTCCGACCGCTTCCGCCAGCACCTGGTCGACCGTTACCGGGACGCCGGCGCGGTTGAGCCCCGCTACCATGGTGTCGACGCGCGAGCGCCGGTGCTCGCGGTTGCGCTCGGTCGCTGCCGCGAGCGGCGACGATCCGGTCGGGATGCGATAACCCAAAATATGGACGTCGCTGCCGTTCCAGGTCGTGTTGATCTCGATCCCGGCCACCAAACGCAGACCCGCCGCCTCGATCTCGTCATAGGCGCGCGTCGTGTCGTGGTCGGTGATCGATAGCCACGACACACCGCGCGCACGCATCTTGGCGATCAGCTCGGCCGGGCTCAGCGTCCCATCGCTGTGCAACGTATGGGAATGGAAGTCGACGGTTATGACGCGGCTCCACGCCGTTCGACCAGCAGCCGGATTGCCGTCCGGACGTTGCCGTCGATCTCGACGTCGGTGAACTCGGGGACGCAGATCAGATCGATCCCACCGTCGCGCAGATACGACCGGGCGATCGCAATCGCTTTCACGGCCTGGTTGATCGCACCGGCCCCGATCGCTTGGAGCTCGGCATTCGGCTGTTCGCGCATAACCCCGGCCAGGGCGCCGGCGACGGAATTCGGGTTGGAATGAGCAGACACTTTGAGGACACCTGCCGAGGGCGTCCTCTGTGGCTCGATCATGCTAGGCCTCGAAGATTGATACGTTTGACGTCGAGCGCACGTCCGGTGGTGACGTCGATCGTCGCAACCACCGCGCAAAATTGACGTGTACCCGTTTTCTGCACCGCGAAGCGCTCGGATACCGCATTGGTGAAACGCTCCAGAACCGCGGCGGATTCCATCCCGATCACGCCGTCCGACGGGCCGGTCATCCCGACGTCGGTCAGGTAGGCCGTGCCGCCGGCGAAGATCTGCTCGTCGGAGGTCTGAACGTGCGTATGCGTCCCGTACAACAGCGAGATGGAGCCGTCGAGGAAGCGCCCGAGCGCCATCTTCTCCGAGGTCGCCTCGGCGTGCACGTCGACGACGATCACCTTCGTGACCGCGCGCAGGTCGTCGACGAGCTCCCGGCCGACCCGGAACGGATCGTCGACCGGCGGCATGAAGACGCGGCCCATCAGGTTGACGACGCCGACCGTCACGCCGTTCGCGCTGAACGTCCCGGTGCCGCGACCGGGCAAGTTGGGCGGATAGTTCGCGGGGCGCAGAATGCGGTCGGTTTCGTCGAGCGCACTGCGGAACTCGCGCTTGTCCCAGATGTGATTGCCCGACGTGATGAAGTCGACGCCCGCGCCGAACATCTCCTCGGCGGTCTGCGTCGTCAAACCGAAGCCGCCCGCCGCGTTCTCTCCGTTCGCGATCACCATATCGACGTGGTGTTGCTCGCGGGCAAACTCGAGGTGCTTCTTGAGAACGTCCCGGCCCGGCGCGCCCATGACGTCGCCGACCGCGAGGATGGTGACGCTGGTCGGTGTTACGATCTGGCCCTGGCTTTCGCACGTTTGCGAGCATGGACGAAATAGACGAGCACCCGCTGCTCTTCGCGGAACCCGACCAGCCGCTGTCGCTGAGTCGGGTCGCGCAGGGCGTCGAGCGCAACCTCAACCAGCTCGTCGCGGCCGATCGCATCGTCGTCGGCCGGCAGCGCCGCTCCGTCACGGACGAGGCGGTCGCCGAACTGGTCGACGAACAGCGCGACGAGCAGCTCGAGCTCCTCGCGCGCGAACGAGCTGGCGTCGCGCGTGACGTGGACGAAGCTGACCGCGGCGTCGCGGTCACAGGCCAGCGCGATCTTCGAAGGTTCGTCGCCGCGCAGATCGAGGAACGCTCGCACGTGATCGCCGACGCGCTCGGCGAGCAACCTCGTTTTGCTCCGGTCGAGCCGCTCGCGCACGGCGAACGAGAGCGTCAGCGTCGCGTCCGCCGGGTTCGAGCGAACGCTGTGGAGCTCCGGGAAACGGACCAGCAGCGCGACGACCCGATTCACGGTGTCGGCGGACTCAAAGGCAGGCAAGCGCGGGGTGTGCATGACTCTCTCGGGCGGGGGGCGCGGGTGGGGGGACGATCCTTCGGACCTGCCGTCCGGCGGGACCTGTCGGCTCGGCCCAATCCCCCTCTGGGCGACCGGGCCGGCACGGCAAGTATGCCCCCAATGGCCGCATCGGCAGGGTCAAGACTGAGAATCCGCTGAGAGGGGGGGCTCCTGCGGTCCGGAACAATGCGTACATGCGCTCGCAGCGTCAAGCGGCGTTCGGCCTGTGGGCCGCGTTGACGTTCTCCTGCGCCGTGGTCGTCCACGGCGTGATCCATGCGGTCGGGGACCACACCTTCGTGTGGGATTCTCCGGCCCACGTCGTCATGCTCGTCGCGGCCCTCGCGATGCTCGCGGGCGTCGCGCTTCCGCTCGGGCTGGTCGGAAGGGCACGCGAGCGCCGCCGGCGCATGGCGCTCGTTCGCGCCGGCCTGGGTCCGATGCGGCCTGCGCTCATCGTCTTCGGCCTCGCGGTCCAGGCGGGTCTGGCCGTGGCGCTGCTGGCCGCCGAAGGGGCTACGATCGAGCCCGACCGGCTCGTCGTCACGCTGCTGTGCGGGTTCGTCGCGCTGCTCTGCTCGGGCTTCTTGTTCCGCGCGACCCGCGATCGCGTGATCGAGCTGCTGACGCGCCTGATCGAAAGCGTCGCGCCGGCATCTCCGCGGGCGACGCTGCGCCGCCGTGCGCCGCGACGCGCAGCCGCGACCATCACTTACCGCCTGTTCGTCCCGACCCGGCCACCACCGGCCTTCGCTCACTGATCGACCGCCGCGCGCACTAGCGCGGTCATTGTAACGTCACAGTAAGCGAAGGGAATCATGTTTCGTCGTCTTTTCGGCGGGCCGCTCCGTGCGCTCGCCCTCATTCTCGTCATTTGCGCGGTGAGTGCGCCGGCCGCGTTGGCCCAAACCACTGCCACCTTGTCGGGCCGCGTGACCGCCGGCGACCATCCGGTCGCAGGTGCGGTCGTAACCGTGGCCGGCTCCAACCTCACCTTGCACGCAAAAACCGACCCGCGCGGCATCTTCACGGTCGCGGTGCCGGTCGGCACGTACGAGGTTTCGGTGACCGCGCCCGAAGGCAGCGCGGCGCTGCGCGTCGACGTCCCGGGCGCCGGCGCGAACGTCACCGTCTCGCTCGCGCAGCTCAAGGAGATCGGCCACACGTCGGTGACGGCACGCCCGCCGGTTCGCGGATCGGGCACCGATCTGAACCTCAACTCGGAAGCGCTCACCCGGTCGCCGGCGGCCGGCAGCCTTCCCAACTTGCTGATCCAGCTGCCCGGAGCGGCTCGCGGCGCGAACGGCGTCGTTCACATCAACGGCGATCACGGCGACATCAATTACATCGTCGACGGCGTCGCGATCCCGCAGGAGCTCAATCGCGTGGTCGGCAGCGAGTTCGATCCCAACGACATCGCCTTCGTCGAAACCCTGCAGGGTGCGTACCCCGCGCAGTACGGCGAGCGGTTCGCATCGGTCATCAACATCAACACGCGCAACGGAGCGGGGCCGCCCGGCCTGATCGGCGATCTCGATCTCGGCTCGTACGCGGACGTCGACTCGACGCTGGGCTACCACACGAACATCGGAAAGGGCTCGCTGGTGGTCGCGTTGCGAAACCAGCAGAGCGATCGGGGACTCGATCCGCCCAACTTCAGCTCGCCGCACAACTCGTTCAGCGACGCGAACCAGTTCCTGCGCTTCACGTTGCCGACCGGCCCGAACTTTCTCAACCTCACCGCGAGCCGGTCGTACCAGACGTATCAGATCCCGAACGACGTCAACAGCGGCCAGCCTGCGAACACCGACGACAACGAAACCCAGGAAGACTTCTTCACGTCGCTGCAGTTCCGCCACCCGATCGGCGACCACGGCTCCCTTTCGTTCGGCCCGTCGTACAAACGCTCGCGCATCCGCGATTTCGGCGACCCGAACAACGACTTCGCGTTCGGCGCGGCGCTGAACCAGACGAACGGCGGGTCGGCGACCGACTGCGCGAACGCGATCAGCTCGAGCGGCCCCGTCGTCAACGGCGTCGTCACCAACCCGGTGCCCAACGGCAGCGTCAACTACACCAACGGCACCTGCGGCTTCTCCCTGGCAGGCGACCGAACGGCGATCGACGTCGGCGGAAATCTGGACTACGAGAACCGCAGCGCCAAGCACGACGTCGCCTTCGGCGGCATCGTCGACGCGACGCACGTCGCCAAGACGTACGCGGTCACGCTGCAACCCGACAACTTCCTGTCCCCGATCTTCACGCCGGGGACGCCGGACGCGCCGTTCACCGTGCTCGACGCGACACCGAACATCGGCCATCTAACTGCCGTGTATCTCCAGGACTCCTGGAAGATGGGGCCCGCGTGGCAGCTCGACTACGGTCTGCGCGGCGATTCGTTCCTCGTCTCGTCGACCCAGTTCGACGTGGGCTACGGCCAGGTCAGTCCGCGGATCAAGCTCTCGCGGTTCTTCGGAGCGCGCGACAGCGTCTACGTCTATTACGGCCGCTTCTTCACGCCGTTCTCACTCGAAAACGTCTCACCGCTGGCCGCCTACACCCTCAACCTGCCGCTGCAGACGTCGATCGCGCAGTTCGACCTCAAGCCTGAGCGAGATTCGGCGTACGAGGTCGGCGGCCACTTCGGCGTGGGACGCGGCGACTTGGGCGTGCGGATCATGCAGAAAAATGCGACCGACCTGATCGACGACACACAAGTCGGCGTGACGAACCTGCACCAGGACATCAACTACGCGCAGGGCCGCATCGCGACGCAGACCGCATACTACCAGCTCGGCCTCGCGCGCGCGGGCCGGTTCTACGCGGCGGTCACCCACACGTACTCGGTCAACAAGGGATGCGAGACGCAGTTGCTCGCGCCGTGCTTCGGGCAGCCCGACGATTGGACGCCCGCCGATCACGACCAACGAGTCGACGTGACATCGGGACTCATCGCGAACGACCGCCGAGGCGGTTGGCTCGGCGTCGACGCGGAGTACGGCAGCGGGCTCTCGTCGTCGCTCAATCCCGACGGCGGGATCACCTGCGGCGGCGCGGACGGAAGCGAGGGTGGCCCGTGCAAGCGAACGCCGCACCTCACGTTCGACGCGGAAAAGGGCTTCGCGGTCGGCAGCGGGATGGCGCTGACGTTCCGCGTGCGCAACGTGCTCAACGACCGGTACCTCGTAACCTTCTTGAACGCGCAAGGTAACCACTGGGCACCGCCGCGCACGTTCGACATCGGGCTGCGCTTCAACACGAAGTAGCGCGCCGGCAGGTGAGGGTCCGGATTTGCTGCTCATTAGACAACGTGCTGAGCCAGCCGGAACGGCGAGCGGCGCGTCGAAGCCGGGGACGTGCTCGCTTTCGCCGTTGGCGTCCTCGTGCTGGCGCTGGCTACCCCAGCGCCGGCTCCGACGCCCACCAACCCGTTCAACCTGATCCCGATCCCACCGCCGTCGATGCTGCCCGTGATCGGCACGACCCGGAGCAAGCCGGTCTGCACCGCGATACGGCGGGCGGTGGCACCGGCCGTCGCGGCCGCGATGAAGAACGACCAGACCTTCGGCACGTTGCGCAAGACGGTCTTCGACTACGTCGTCCGGGACTCGGACGAGGCTCGGGACATGCACCTGATGCAGATGGACCGCACGGTCGACACGATGGTCAAGGACGTTCAGGCGCTCGAAGACGCGATCAAATCCTCCGCGCTCGACGTGCCGTCGACGGCCAAACCCGAAGATGGAAAGACGCTGCGAAACCTGCGCGCCGGCCTGGCTGGGATCCTGGCCGCGGAGAAGACGCAGTTGAACGTGATGAGCGGCTTCGTCGAAACCGAGCAGATGCGGCGTTTCGGACAGCTCAGCGAGTCCGAGCAGAACCTGCAGCGGGCCAACAACCCGAACATCACCAACCCCGGCGGCGGGCTGATCACGCCGGCCCCGATGGGAGCGTTCTTGCGGGACAGCCAAGACCAGTTCGACCTGAGGCATCATGCGCCCAACGGCCTGCACGACGGCCACTTGCTCGACCACGATCTTGGCGAGGTCACGGCGATGACCAACCGATACGAGGACGCGGCGTCAAGAGTCATCATCCCGGCGGCGAACAGCTGCAAGTAGGGCCCTGATCCCGGTGGGGGTCCCGCGGAAGCCGACCGACTCGCCGACGGCGGAAGCGTCGGCCTTTCTCGAAATGGCGATGACCCAGTACGGTAAAGCAACCTATAACTTTGCCTATCGCTTGACGGGGAACGAGGCGGACGCCCGCGATCTGACCCAGGACGCCTTCATCCGCGTGTATCGGGCCTGGCGGTCGTTTCAGCCGGGGACCTCGTTCCTGTCCTGGGTCTATCGGATCGTCACGAACCTGTACCGGGATGAACTAAGACGCCGAAAAGGACGTTTCCAGGAAGAGATACCCGAAGACAACGCTCCGCAGGAGTTCGGCGGGCAGCGGCCGCTGGCCGTCGACCCGATCGAAGACTACGTGGCCGGACAACTCGGGGAGCCGCTGGCGAAAGCGCTAGCCCAGCTCTCTGCGGAACAGCGTCAAGTCGTGGTTCTCGCCGACATCGAAGAGTATAGCTACCAAGAAATCGCCGACATCATGGGATGTTCGATCGGAACGGTCCGCTCGCGACTTCACCGAGCGCGAGCTCTTCTTCGTCGGTTGATAACCCGGGCGCAACAGGAACAACGATGAACACCCACTTCGACCGCGACACTCTCATCGACTATCTGCACGGCGCGCTCGCGCCGGAGGCTGACGCCGGCGTATTCGCCCACCTGCGGTCGTGCGCGGACTGCAACGCGACGTATGACGAAGAAGCGGCGCTCGGCGAAGCCCTGCGCTTCGCGGCTCGAGCAGAGGAACTCGAGTTCCCGTCGATGATCAAGGCGCGCGTCTGGGAAGCCGTCCGGCGCGAGAAGCCGTCGTGGATCGACTTGCTGCGCACCGGCTGGGCGCCGCGCGTCGCCGTCCCGGTCGCGGCCGTCGTCATCTTGGCCGGCTATCTGGGGTTGCCGCCGATCATCCACGACCAGCAAGCTACCCCAGGCGTCGCGGCGTCGTACTTCCTCGACGAGCACAACGCGCAAGTGCAGCAGAACCCGTTCGGCCCAGGTTTGGCTCCAGCCACCTACTCGACCGACTCGCAGGACCGCGGCACGTCCTCCGCCGACTCGTACATCGATGCCGCCGACGCCGCCACCCTCGACGACGCCGACGCTGCGATTCGTTAGCCTAGCGGTCGCCGCTTTCGTTCTCTTCGCGCTCAGCGCGCCCGGCGTTCGAGCTGCCTCGACGCCGGCGCCCCGGCACGCCGCACCGCCGGCGCCGACGGCGGGTTCGGACGCACGCCCGTTGATCGTCGCGGCCGCCGCCGCTCCCAAGCACGTCTCGTTCGTCGGCCAAATGTCGTCGATTCGCAGCGGCACGACGCGCGCTCTGGCGGTCGTCTCGAAGATCGAGCACCGCGCGCCGGACGAAACGCGCCGCACGTATCTCGCGCCACAAGTTCTTTACGGGCAATTCGTCATCAGCCGAGGCGCGATGTCCTGGAACATCGACCCGGCGCACAAGCGCGTGGTCGTCAGCGAGAACCGCGCTGCGGTCGATCCCGTCGCCGTCGTCGACGACATCGCGTTGCTCGACAGCAACTATCGCGCGGTGCGCAGCGCGTCCGACGACGTCGCGAACCGCAAGGCCGACGTCGTCGATCTGGTGAGCCGCTACACCGGCGAACGCGCGATGCGCCTTTGGCTCGACGCGCAAACCCACGTCGTGCTGGCGAAGGAGGCGTATCACAGCGACGGTTCGCTGGCCTGGCGCACGCGATTCGACGATATCCGCTACACCAACGGCATCCCCGAAGCGATCTTCGCCGGCGCGGTTCCGGCGGGCTTCGCGACCGTACGCGGACGCTCGTACAAGGAGCCGCAGGCGTTGCCGAGCGCGATTCCGGACGCCGGCTTCAAGCCCATCACGCCCAAGTACCTGCCCGACGGATTCTCGCTGGTCGGCTCGGATGTCTCGGCGGTCAAAGACGTGCGCAACCTGCACCTCATCTATTCCGACGGCGTGCGCACGCTCTCGCTCTTCGAGAACGCCACGAACCGAGTGGCGGACTTCGGCAACCTCGCGCCCCAGACGACGTACTTCGACAATCACGATGCGAAGTACGTCCGCGACGGCCCGACCACGCTGCTGGCCTGGCGCGAGGAAGGGCTGTCGTTCACCCTCGTCGGCGACCTGGATCTCAAAGAGCTCGTACGCATCGCCATCTCCGTCGTCCCTTGATTCTCGGGTGCCGCGCGTGATCGACGTGTGTGGCGCTCTCACTTTCGTCGGTTCCCGACGTCATCGCGCGGATCGGTGACGCGCGCGACGTAGCGTTCGGCTCGTACTTTTTGCCGCACGGTCCGATGCGCGAGGCGCTCATCCGGGCAGCGGAACGCGGTGCGCACGTCGCGGTGACGCTGCAGGCAGATCCGTATCGCAATCCCGACGGAAAGCGCGACAACCGCGAGGCTGCGCGGCTGCTGTCGGCGGCCGGTGCCGAGGTGACGCTGCTGCGCAGCTCGCGCGTTCCCTTCCATCTCAAAGCGGCGGTGTGCGACGGCATCGCCTATCTCGACGACCGCAACTGGACCGCGCGCGGGCCGGAGATGGTCGTTGCCGACGACGATCCATCCGACGTCGCGATCGTGCAGGACGCCGTGCGCAACGCGCGAGCCGGCGGCGACGCCACGCTCGCCACGCGCAAAGACGAGGCGCTGCGCCGCGAGGTGCAACTCATCGAGGCGGCCGGCGACGAGCCGGTCACCGTCGAGACCGAACGCGTGCGCAGCTCACCGCTGACCGAGGCGCTGCGCCGTCACGCACGCGCCGGAGCTCCGACCACGCTGGTGGTCGGCCGGACGAAGCACCATTCGCGCGCCGAGCGCAGCGCGCTACGAAGTCTCGCTCGCGACGGTGTCGTCGTACGCGAGGGTGGGACCAACGAGAAGCTCGCGCTCGTCGGAAACGCGGCGTGGATCGGGTCCGGCAACGCGACCGGGGCTTGGGGTCGCGACGCCAAACAGATCGAATGGGGTGTGATCACGCACGACGTCTCGCTCGTAAACGCCGTTCGATCGGCGCTCGAGCGAGACGTCGCGAGCCGCGCCGGCGGCTTAGTGGGGAACTGTTCCCGGAGCGGGTGACGTCAGGGCGCGGCGCTGGTTGTGGCGATGGGCTCGTGCCTGCTGCATCGCGGTATGGAACTGCGTGCGCTGTGCCGGCGTGAGGATGCCGTCGATCCGCGAGCGGAACTGCTGGGCGTTGGCTTTACGCGTCGCCGGATCGGCGGTGCGGTTGGCCTGGCGCTGTTGCTTCGCCTGCGCGAAGACTGCGGCGATCTGCGCGTGCTGGGCGGCGCTCAAGTTGAGTTTGCCCAACGCGGCACGCATGGCGCCGCCGCGATGATGGTGATGCGCGGCCGGCGCGCCGGCCGGCGGAGGTACGGGCGCGACCGGCGTCTGCGCGAACGCGGCAACGGGGATGGCGAGCCCAGCCGCGAGCGTAGCCGCGGCAAGGAGACGAGTGCTGAACAAGATGACCTCTTCTGCGTCCGAAAGCGACGCGTACGTGATATTCGTAACCACTCTACGCAAGCGGCCGCCGGGACGTCGTGAAAGCCGCGTTAGATCACGCTGCGGATCGCCTTGTCGAGGGTGGGTTCGGAAACCTCACCGTCCTGCATCCAGACGATCTTCTTGTTCGCGCCGATCAGGACGAGCGTGGGAAACCCGCTCTTGAGGTACAGCGCCGCGACCTTGAGCTCGGGATCGAATGCGATCGGATAACGCACCTTGTACGTCGCGCCGAAGCTGTTGACGTCGGGCTGCGACTCGGGATTGGCAGAGGTGGAATCCGTCGCGCTGCCGCTGACTGCGACCATGGCGATCTTCCCTTGATATTTCGTCGCGATGTCATTGAGCGCGACCGTCTCGCGCTGGCAGTGCGGGCACCACGTCGCGAACACTTCGAGCAGCACCGGCGTCGAAACGCTCGCCAGATCGAAAGGTCCGGCGTTGGTCTGGGCGGTGAACTCGGGCGCGACGTCGCCGACCTTGATCTTCGATGAGCCGACCGCCTTGGTCGCCGACTCCGGCACGATGTTGTTGGGGCGCGACAGCAGACCCACCACGACGAACAGCCCGACGACGATCACGACGAGCGTCGCGATGCCGATCAGCTTGCGCCGATCGCGCGAGGTCGATTTGCTGGAGGCGGCGCGGCTCATGATGCGTTTCCGATTCTCCGGTCGAGCGCCAGCATCCCCGGAGGGCGCAGCGCGACGATGACGGCAAGCAGGACGAAGATCACATCGCGACCGACCTCGCCCCAGGTGGTGACGGACTTATCGTTCGGGCCGAAGCAGCCGCACGACAGACTCAAGCCGCGCACGACGGCCGACGCGATCGCGCCGTCGAAGGCGAGCAGCAAGAGGGCAGCGACCCAGGCCGAGATGCGGGTGAACAAGCCGAGGACGAGGTAGCTGCCCAACAGCACTTCGAGAAACGGCAGCGCGAGTGCCATCGGCGCGATCACCGGCTGCGGCAAGAGCCGGAACGCCGCGATCTGCTGAGCGAACTCGATTGCGTGGCCGATCTTCGAGACGCCCGCGACGATGAAGATCGCGCCCAGCACGAGGCGCAACAGCAGGACGAGCCAGTTCACGACCTTCGGCGTCACCGCAGCATGCCGCTGGATGCGGCTCCCTCGACCTCGCGCACCAGTGCCCGCTGCGCCGCGGGGATCGCCTGAACGTCGGTACGCTCGACCTCGACGCGCTCCTCGAATCCCTCGATCGTCTCGGCGACGCATGTCGCCACGGTTGCGGGATCGTATCCGCCTTCGAGCACGAAGAGCGCGCGGCCGTCGCAGTATTCGTCGGCGATCTCACGCACCAGGCGGCCCATTTGGCGCGCGAACGCCGGATCGACGCCGAGATCGCCGACCGGGTCGCCGGCGACGACGTCGTATCCGGCGCTGACCACGATCAGCTGTGGGCGGACTCGCTCGGCCAATGCACGCAGCGTCCGCGTGTGGATGCCGATGAACCCTTCGGTGAGGATGCCGCGCGCATCGATCGGGACGTTCACCAGCGCACCGCCGGGTGCGACGCGGTTGTCGCGCGGGTCACCGGTCCCGGGATAGGCCGGATCGGCATGCGAGCCCATGTACGAAACCCCGCCGCCGACGCAGGCTTGGGTGCCGTTTCCGTGGTGATAATCGAAGTCGAGGATCAGCACGCGCTTGCCCTCGTTCTGGGCGTACGTCCGCGCGGCGATGGCAGCGTTGTTGAACACGCAAAAGCCCATTCCGCGGGCTGGTTCCGCGTGGTGCCCCGGTGGCCGCACCAACGCGAACGCACCGCGCCGCCCGTCGACCGCCGCCTCGAGCGCTACCAGGGTCGCGCCGGCGGCGCGCGCCGCGCCTTCGTAGGAACCGGCGTCCACCGTCGTGTCACCGGTGATGAGATCGGTGGCCTCACCGCGCTCGAGCGCGTCGCACGTGCGGCGCACGAGCTCGATGTACGCTGCCGGGTGGACGCGCGCGAGCTCGTCGGGCCGCGCGACGCGGGTGTCGACCCGCTCGCCGAACATCCCGCGCCGGCGCAACTCCTCGGCGACCACGCGTACGCGATCCGGGCGCTCCGGGTGCGGAAAGCCGCGCAAGTGCGCGGTCAAGCTGTCGTCGTAGGCGACGAGCATGTAGCTGCTCCCGCTAGTTCTTGGCGGGCGTCGTCGGCTTCTTGGGAGCAGGCTTCTGCTGCCGGTCGATCGCCGCGATGAGCGACTTCACTTCGTTCGCCGCTTGCGATCCGGGCTTCACGTAACCGAGCAGTTTCACGTATGCGGCCTTCGCCTTATCGGGTTGCTTCGCGCCTTGATAGCACTGGCCGAGCCCGAACAGGATCGTCGGATTCTGGCGCGAGAGGTCGGGTGCGCCCTTGTCGAGCGCGTCGTAGACCTGCGCGCACTCGTTGTAGTTGCGGGTCTGCAGGTCAGCCTGACCGAGGCCCATGAGCGCGTCGGGCGTGTGCTGAAGCTGATACGACGCTTTGAACTCGGTGACGGCCTGGCCGAACTGCTTGTTCGCCGAGTACGACGCGGCCAACAAGAGGTGCGAGCGCGGATCGTTCGGTGCGAGCTGGCTCACGCGCTTGAATTGGTCGATCGCCTTCGACAGCTGGTTCTCGCCGGCATAGAGCTGGCCCAGCCTGGCGAGCGCATCGAGTTGATCGCGGTTGGGGCCTGCGCCGGAGATGAACTCCCGCTCGGCTCCGGCCTTGTCGTTCTTGCTGAGCAGATAGTCGCCGAACGACGTATGCGCGCTCAGGACGTTCGGGAACTGGGCGATGCCGCGCTGGTAGGCTGCTGTCGCTTCGGTGTCCATCTTTTCGTTCGCGTAGACGATCGCTTCCTGATCGATCACGGCCGCCTTGTCGTTGGGATCGGTCTGCAGCACGTACAGCCGCTCGTAGGTCGCGATCGCATCTTTGACGTTGTGATCGGCGGCTGCGAGACGGCCCTTGCCGACGAGCGCTTCGACGCTGTTCGGATCGATGGTGAGCGCGCGCTCGTAGAGGCCCGCGGCCAGTGCCATCGCGTTCTGCTGCTGGTAGGTTTGCGCCTCGATCAGAATCGGTCGCACGTCTTTGGGGTCGATCTTGACCGCGTTCTCGAGCTGCTGGCGCGCCTCGTCGAACTTCCCTTCGGCGGCCAGCACCTGGCCGTAGGCGAGATACGCGTTCTTGTCGTTCTTGTTGAACGTCACCGCACGCTTGGCAATACGCTCAGCGTCCTGCGGCCGTTTCTCTTGCAGGTACATGCTCGTCAGCGTGCCGAGCACGCCGGGGTTCGTCGGCTCCAAGTTCGCGGCTTGCTCGAAGTCGGCAAGCGCCTCTTTCTGATGGCTCATGCCGGACTGGGCGAGACCGTCGAAATAGTAGGTCTGCGCCGACTTCGATCCGGCCGCGAGCAGCTTCTGGGTGAGCTGGAGCGCGAGATCGGGCCGGCTGATCTGCAGGTAGTCGCCGGCGAGCGAGCCGGCGGCTTCCTTATCGGTCGGATCGGCCTTGAGGCGCGCCTCGAGGCGCGGGATCGCCTTGTCGAGGGGCTCCGGCGAAGCGCTCGGCGCCGGGCTGGGCGTCGGCGACGGGGTCGCCGCGACAGCCGGACGCTTGGCGGCGGCGGCGACACTAGCCGGATGCGACGCAACGGCCACGACGAACGCGGCGGCCGAAATCAGGACGGCGGGTAGAAGGCGACGGATCATTCTCTGCGTGTACGGCTTTCGCGTCGCGGAAGTGCTTCGCCGGATCCGGAACGCTGGCGGACGCACCTCTATGACGAGGAGAGGATTCGGCGGTGGGAACCACCCCGACGATGCTGTAGGACCGCTCGGCGGCGCGGCGGCGACGGGCTTGGCGTCGAACGCGTCGGCGAGGTCGTTGAGGACCGTGGTGAACGGTTTCCGGTCCGCTCGCTCCACGTACGCCGGTTGCGACCGGTCCGTCTTCGACGTCCGGGTCACCGCGGCTTCCTCGGCCTCGTCCTCCACGGTAACCCGGGAGGCCTGCCCACTCGACGCAATCTGAACGCACCGGAGGCCCCGGGAAGTTTCGGCAGAGGTCCCCGCGGGGCGAAATTCAGGAATACTGGAGGCGACAGCGGGAGTCGAACGCCGCGATCGGAGCTTTGCAGGCCCCAGCCTTACCGCTTGGCTATGTCGCCGAAAGGAAGCTCCTTCGCCCCCGAAACCGGTCCGACGGCTCAAAAGGCAGCCGGGACGCACGGAGTTCCGCCCGGCGGCATCGAGCACAGCCGAGGGCAGTCCGCGACGCGCGCGAAGCATCGCCCATGCTCACGTCCATCGTCCTCGCCACAGCCGTCGCTTGCGCGAAAGCCCAAACGCAGGTCGCCATGAACGCGTGTACGGCCCAGGCCGCAAAGGCCGACGACGCGCGCGAGCAGCGTGCGTACACGGCGTTGCTCGGGCACGTACCACCGGCCGACAAGCCTTTGGTGCAGACCGCCGAACACAGCTGGAGCGCGTACCGCGACGCGGAATGCAAAGCCACGACGGCACGCTTCGCCGGCGGCTCGATGGCGCCGATGCAGTACAGCACCTGTCGGAGCGCCCTCGACGCCGATCGCATCCGCACGCTGCAAAACGCGACCAAAGAGGGCGGCTAAACGTCCGAACGCGGCGGTAACGCAATGTGCCGAGGCGGCGGCCGACGTGATGATGGCTCGTCACAGTCGTCAGGCTCGTGTGCGCGTGGCCCCATGTCCTGGATGAGCTCCCCGGGACGGTCGCACGCCGCTCGATGAAGCGCGCTGCTGAGTAGCGCGCACAACGTCACCGCATCGTGCTCCGTGTCGCCGTGGGTCCGAAAGACGAGAAACTCCTGTACTTTGACGGAGTCGCGATACGTCATATCCGGGCGGGTCAGCATCATCCCACCCGGTCCAAAGGAGACCGACGCGCGCCGCTGCTTGTGCGCGTCCAGGAATTCCAAGTCGCCGTCCATTCCGAACATCTGTCCTTCGGGGTCGTACCAGTTGTCGCGTCGAGCATTCATGAATGCAACAAGCGCAGCGACCTGTTTCTTATCGACAACTCGAACTGCCACGAAATCCATGTTGTCGCGTAGGTCGACCTCGGCGACCCCGTCGAGCGGGGATATCAGATAGTGACGACGTGTCGTCCATCCATGTACCGAGCCCCATACGAGCAGCGCTCCGACGCACGCAGCCATTCCTACCAAGAGCCGGCCAGTCCACATGCGACGAGTATGACGGCGCCGGGACGTCGTCGCATCGGTAGTTCTACTGAGATTTTCTCGCCGGGCTTCGGAGGGTAATCTAACCTAAAGAACCGGTTGTCTTTTCCAGTAGGTCCCAAGCCTTGGGCCCGAACTTGGCGCGCCAGTCTTTGTAGAACCCGGCGGACTTGAGCGCGTCCTTAAACGGCTGCTGGGCCGGCGCGTTGACGACCATTCCTTGCGATTTGAGCTTCGCAAGCAGCGCGGTGTTGGCAAGTTCCGATTGCTTGCGCTGGGTGACCGCCGCTGCTTCGATGTTGCGTGCGATGATCTCCGCGACGTCTTTGGGCAGGCCGCGCCAGCGCTCGTCGTTGGCCAGAAACCAGAAACCGGTCCAGATGTGGCCCGTCATCGACAGATATTTCTGCACTTCGAACACGCGCCCGTTCTCGATGATGGTGAGGGGATTCTCCTGACCATCCACGACGTGCGTCTGTAAGGCCGTGTAGACTTCGCTGAAGGCGAGCGCCGTCGGCGCGGCGCCGAACGCGCGAAACAATGCGACCTCGATCGGTGATACCGGCACGCGAATCTTGAGCCCGGTGAGATCGGCCGGCACGACGATCGGCTTGTTGCTCGTCGTTATCTGGCGGAACCCGTTGTCCCAAATGTGGTCGAAGACGTGCAAGCCGGCTCGAGCGATCTCGGCCCGCACGAGCGCGCCGAGCGGGCCATCCATCGCGGCGAAGACGGCGTCGTAGTCCTTGAACGCAAAGCCGACGTTGCTGATCGCCGAAACCGGCACGATCGTCGCCAGCCCGCCGTCGAGAAACGTCAGAAAGTCGATCGCGCCCGACCGCAACTGCGAGAGCATCGCGGCATCCCCACCGAGGATGCTATTGGGGAAGACCCCGATCTGCACGCGCCCGTTCGATTCGGTTTTGATCTTCTCCGCAGCCGCGTTCATTGCAACCGTGACCGGGTTGTCGGTCTGCTGAGCGCTCGCGTACTTCAAGTTGAACTGCGCCGCTTCGGCCGGATATCGAAGTATCCCAATCGAGGCGAACGTCGACGCAGCCGCCGCCACGAAGACCTTGCGAGAAGCCATTCGACGCATTTCGCGCCGCAACCGCCGTCCCCTCGGGCGGTTGCGAATCGCCGATCACTGTCGCATCATCTTGATGGGCAAAGTATCTGAGAACTCTTCGCGCCCAGAAGCTCGCACAGCGCTAGCTGGTCCTTCTTTGCGTCGTCGCTTGACGGAAATCGAGCGAGCTGTAGTTCACTACGTTGACCACCTTCTTCGTACGTAAGGTCGGGACGATGCTGGACCATGCCTCCGGGGCCAATGGAAACCCAGGCAACTACTCGCTGATGAGAGTCGATGAGCGCCATGCCGCCGGACAGTGCGAACGTCCGGCCATACAGATCCTCCCACTTATCGCGCCGCATATTCAGGTAGTTGACGATCGATGCGACGCGTTTCGGATCCTTAATCTTCGCGTATTTCGAAAGACCGTCGCTCACCCCCACTCCAACGATGTCCTTGAATGGAGGCATCACGTAGTAGTGGGGTGATGCGCATCCTCTCAAGGGCAGGCTGAGCAGCACGATCCCGACGCTAACGGATATCCAGCTGGTACGTGATCGGCACGTTCGCATGCTGTGAGTATGGCTGCTTATGACCCTGGAGCGCATCCGTAGTTTTACGGGCTTTCGCTAATGGGATGACCGGGACTCGAACCCGGACGCCCTTGCGGACTGCAGATTTTCGCACCACTTCGGCTTTCGCCGCCGGAACGGTTCCGTTCGTGGTCCGGACTGTGCCTTGACCATGCCCGTTCGGATTTTTCACTGCGATATCCGAATGAGTGTAGGCCGCGCCCGTCCAGTCTCTACACCTTCGGGTCGCGCCGCATCTCCCGGTGCGGAGGTTCCCGCTTGGCTCGGCATTGTCGTGCGGCGTACCGCGACGAGTTCACCGACTTTGAGCGCATCCCGACCGGTGTTTCCCTCCGGCCGGCTCACGTGGTAAGTCTGCTGTGTCTACCTATTCCACCATCATCCCGCGGCGGCGTTCGCCGCGTGGTGCCGGGCTACCGCTTCGGTGGGAGCGGGACGGCGCGGAACGCGCCGGACGTCAGGTAGCCGAGGAGCAGGTCGGCTTCGCTCACGGTGAACGCGTCAATGTCGAGGAGGCGGCAGGCTTCGTCGACGACGATGAGCCCGGCCGGCAAGATGTCGGCCCGCTGCGGACGGATGTGCGGGATCGCCTTGCGGGCGTCGAGATCGAGCGCGAGGAGCTCGTCGATCATGCGCGTGAGGTCAGCGTGAGTCACCGTCGTCCCGTCGCTGACGCCCTTCGCCAGCATTCCGGCGGCCGTGAAGACGGTACCGCCGACCACGATCAGCTCGTCGATGCCGCGTTCCGCGGCGAACGGTTGGAGCACCGCGGACGCGTCGGCACGCGCCTCGGTTTCGAGCGCGCGCCGTTCTCCGACCGCCAGCGCGCGGCCGCCGAGCAACGCGGGATGGCGTTCGGATAGCCGCACGGCACCGATCTCGAGCGAGAGCGTCCGCTCCACCGACGCCGTCCCTCGCGCACGTATCGGGACGTCGACGGCAAGCTCCGTGCTGCCGCCGCCGACATCGAGCACCGCGACGGCGCCGGGACCGTGGTGCGACGCCGTCGCGCCGAGGAACGAATACGTCGCTTCCTCCGCGCCGCTCAACACGCGCGGCTCGACGCCGACGCGCGCGGCGACTTCGGCGGCGAACGACGACCCGTCTCGCGCACGCCGTAAGGCACTGGTCGCGATCGCATCGACCACGGCCGTGCCGTTTTCGCGCACGATCGCGACGTACTCGTCGAGCGCGCCGAGCGTTCGTTCGCGCGCGGCGGCGTCGATCGTGCCGCTCGTTCCGATCCCGGTCCCGATCCGCGTGCCACGGGATTCCGCCGCGACCCGCGTGGTCCCGTCGAGGGCGAGCAGGCGAGTCGAGTTCGTGCCGATCGAGAAGAGCGCGCGGACCACGGCGGGCGGTTCGCGTGGCAAGGCGAACCGCCCCGCATGGCCCGCTCGGTCCCCGCGATGCTGTTCGACCTGGACGGGACGCTGGTCGATTCCGTCTACCAGCACGTCGGCGCGTGGCACGACGCGTTGACCTCGATGAACGTTCCGCTTTCGGTCTGGCGGATTCACCGCAAAGTCGGCATGAGCGGCGGCCTTTTCGTGCGCGGCCTGATGCGCGAGCTGGGACGCGAGCTCGACCCTTCGACGGCGATCGAGCTTCGCCGCCGGCACGCGACCGCGTACGCTGCACGCTTCCACGAGGTCGTACCGTTGCCGGGCACGCGCGAGTTGCTCGCGATGCTCACCCAGCTCGGGGCACCATGGGCGATTGCGACCAGCGGCAGCCGTGACGTCGCCGATCGAACGCTGGCGTTGCTCGACATTCCGGCGCACGTCCCCGTCGTCACGCGCGACGAGGTCGAGCACGCGAAGCCCGATCCCGACCTCTTTCTGCGGGCCGCTGAGCGCCTGGGCGCGCGAATCGATCAGAGCATCGTCGTCGGCGACTCGGTGTGGGATCTGTTAGCGGCGCGGCGCGCCGGCGCGCTGGGCGTCGGCCTGCTCTCCGGCGGTTACGGATTCGACGAGTTGCAGAGTGCGGGCGCCTACCGCGTCTACGACGATCCGGCCGATCTGCTCGCACATCTCGACGAGGTCGGGATCCGCGACCCGGAAGGCTAGTCGAAAGCGACGAGTTGCGGTACGTCGGGCCGCGGCGTCATCCGCTCGGGATCGATGACGATCACGCCGGCATCTTTGATGTGATGAAACGACACGGCGATCGGCGTCCACGTCGGAGGTGCTTCGTTCCAGCGTATCACCAAGCTGGTCACCTTGTACGGCCCCGGCGGCGCGTCGTACGGAATCTTGCCCGTCAGGCGAACCGAACGCCGATCGTCCGACAGCGTCGCACTGTCGCTGTGCAGCTCGGTCGTCGGCCCGCCGTCGAGCCCCTGCGGTCCGGCCAGCGACGCGGTAAGAGAGGCCTCGCTCGGCAGCGGTCCGTCGAAGTGCGCCTCGATCGCGAACAGGCCGTGGGGCGGGAAGTGCCGCGGACGTTCGTCATGACTCACCATCGCCTTCCAATTATGGCGTCGATGGTCGGAACGCCCTGCTAGGGAGCCTCCCTAGCTTTTCCGAAAGCGATAGATGAGACCGAACCCGAGATCGGCGACGCGCTCGAACGCCTGAGTTTCCTCAACCGTCGCATGCTCGACGGCGGTGTGGTAGAGCATGACGACCTCGCCGCGGTCACCGGCTTCGCGCAGCCGAGCGAGTACCGCTTCGAGCACCGGCCCGCGGAACGGATTGTACAGGTAGACCGCGAGGTCGCCGCGCGGAAACGTGTACTCCGCCGCGTCCGCGCGCACGATCTTCACGTCGCGCGCGACGCGCCGCGGATCGTTCGCCGTCGCGAGGTTCTCGCGCGCGATCTCGACGAGTGCCGGCGAGATCTCGACCCCGATCACCGCGCGAAACGGCCGGCGCGCGGCGAGCAGGACGACACGGCCCATCCCGGCGCCGAGGTCGACGAAGGTCGTCGTCGACGGTGCCAGCGGCGACGCGTAGATCAACGCCTCAGCCTGCGCGACCGGCGTCGGTTCATAGTGCGTCGCGTGCTCGAGCGAGTCGCCGATCGCCTCGGGATCGAGCTCCCCGAGGAAGACGAGCGCTTCGGTCGTCACGCCGTGCTCCGCATCGAAGCGCTGTCCGGCCCGGCGTCCCGACACGCGAATCGGCGTCAGCGGCGCAGACCGGCGAATCCGGTCAGTAGCGCTTCGACGCGGTCGCCTCGCGCGTGCGCTCGATCATCCGCAGCGACCGCTCGTGGTTCTTGTTCCCCACGCCCACGTAGATCGTGTCGATGATCGTGAGCTGGGCGATACGGCTCGAGCTGGCCTCGCTCCGAAACGCGGTCTGCTGGGCTGCTGTCACGAGCACGATGTCCGAAACCTTGGTGATCGGCGACGACGGCCGGTGCGTGATGCAGATCGTCGTGGCGCCGTGGGATCGCGCGCGCGAGAGCGCATCGGTCACGTCGCGGCTGGCCCCGGTGTGCGAGATGCCGAGCGCGACGTCGGACGGCCCGAGCAGCGCCGACGACATCGCCATGAGGTCCCCGTCGGACAACGCGACCGCATGAAGACCGAGTTTGAGGAACTTGTGGTACGCATCTTGCGCGAGCGGCGCGCTACCGCCCACACCGTAGATCTCGAGGCGCTCCGCCGCCGCGATCGCGTCGACCGCGCTTTGGAGCTGGACGTCGTCGAGCACCTCGAGCGTGTCGCGCAGAGCTTGAGCGTTCGCCTGGAAGACTTTGGCCTTCACGGTCCCAAGGTCGTCGGTGGGCTCGATCGCCGCGTAGATCTCGGTGGCCGGCCCCACCAGATCGCGCGCGAGAACGATCTTGAACTCCTGATAGCCTTTGTATCCGATTTTTTGGCAAAGGCGCACCACGGTCGACTCACTCGTGTTCGTCCGCTCCGCCAGCTCGGTGACGGTCAGGTAGATCAGCTCGTCGGGATGTTTGAGGATGAAGTCGGCGACGCGCTGCTCGGCGGCGCGCAAGCCCGAGTACGCGCCCTGCAATCGCACAAACGAGCCCGGCACCTTGACCGGATCGACCCGTGCGTCTTTCACCGCCATAGCGGGCATGATTCGGCACCCAGCGCCAGCGTGCCTGGCATTAACGCCTCCGCTGCGCTACGGCGTGAAGGTGTTGTTGAAGCCTTTTTCGCCCTTCGGGCGAGTCTCCGCGCGATACCCAATCGCGCGGAGACGCGCTGGAGCGACGGAGCAGTCCAAAGGGACAAAGGCCATAGGCACGTGCGTGCCGCTCGTTCGTCGAAGGGCGACAAAAGGCTTCAACACCTTCACGCCATAGCGCAGCGGAGCGCGTTGACGTTCGTCTCCGCGCGATTGGGTATCGCGCGGAGACTCGCCCGAAGGGCGACAAAAGGCTTCAACACACCTTCGCGCCGTAGCGAAGCGGAGGCGCTGTCACGTGTCGAATTGTTTGGCCCGATGCCTCTTTCTCACTAGATGGCGCTCGAACGGTTGGGGGCGATCGGGTGGGGCCCACTCCTCGGTCGACTTGAGATAGGCGGCGATCTGCGCTTCGAACGACGGATCCGTCAGCGCCGGAACCTCGGTCGTCGGCGCGACCTCGTCGATGCGCGTCTGTGCCAAAACGACCATCTTGCCGACGAGGTCGAACGGCAGCGTGACGTCCTTGTGCTCGAGCGCGCGCGTGTACGCGGCGCGGTTCTTGTTCACGTCGCCGATCGGCGCGGCGACGAGCCGGCCGTCTTCGAGACGCACGATCGCGCCCAGGTTGTGCACGTTGATGACACTACCTCGGACGCGATCGCTCATCGTCCGTGCTCGAGGTAGATGATCGCTTCTTTGTCGCGCACCAAATGCAGGTGGTCGTGGATCTCGGGGATCGCTCCGCGCGGATCGGACAGCCGGCGAATCTGCTGCTTCTGCTGGATCTCGCGCGCCCGCAAGCTCACGACATCGCGTTCGACGGAGTGCAGCTCGCGCGCGAGCGCGAGGTTTCGCCCGATCACGTGCGCGTACTGCACGCCGACCAGCGCCAAGACGACGAACACCATGCAGGCTGCGCCCAAGCGCCCCAGCAGCCGCACGACCGTCGACCACGTCACGCGACCGGCACCCGTATCCGGCAGCGGCACGTCACGTGGCGGGAGCCCCGATGCGGCGGAATTTCCGGTAGCGCCGGTCGCGCAACTCTTCCGGCGCGACCACGGTCAGGGCGCTGAGCGCGTTGTCGACGGCAGCGAGCACGCTCGCGACCACGCCGACCGGGTCGCGGTGCGCGCCGCCGAGCGGCTCGGGGATCACTTCGTCGACGATCCCGAACTGCAGCAGATCATCGGAGGTCAACTTCAACCGCGTCGCGGCTTCTTCCGCGCGGCCCGCATCACCCCACAGGATTGCCGCCGCGCCTTCCGGGGAGGCGACGGAGTACACGGCGTGCTCGAGCATCAGCACGCGATCGGCCAACGCGAGCGCCAAGGCGCCGCCCGACCCGCCTTCGCCGATGACCGTTGCGACGATCGGCACGCTGGCGTCGGCGAGCTCGTAGAGCGACTGAGCGATGGCCTCGGCCTGAGCGCGCTCTTCCGAACCGATGCCGGGATCGGCTCCGCTCGTGTCGACGAACGTCACCACCGGCAAGCCGAGGTGGTCGGCCAGCTGCACCAGCCGAATCACTTTGCGATACCCTTCGGGCGACGGCATCCCGAAGTTGCGCAGCACCTTTTCTTTGGTGTCGCGTCCCTTGTCTTGCGCGATCGCGATCACCCGGCGGCCGCGCAATTTCGCGAAACCGCCGACGATCGCCCGGTCATCGCGGAAGTGCCGATCGCCGTGCAGCTCGTCGAATTGATCGAGCGCTGCGATGTAGTCGCTGCCCAGCGGGCGCTTGGGATGCCGCGCCATGTTCACGCGCTGCCACGGCGTCATCGTGCCGAAGACCTCGCGCTGGATCTCGGCGTACTTCGTCTCGAGCGCGCGAATCTCGGCCGTCATGTCGACCGGCTGCTGCGCGGCATGCGTCTTGAGCGCCGCGATGCGCTGCTCGAGCTCGATGAGCCCCTTCTCGCGCTCGACGATGGCGTTCACGCGCGGCTCTCCGCCGACTCGGGAGGCGCACCGATCGCCCTGAGCAGCGCGGCGCGTCCGTTCGCCGGGCGCTGCGCGCCGATGCCGTAATCGAGCAAGCGCATCAGCTTGCCCTTGAGCTCGCTGCGCTCGACGACCATGTCGATGGCGCCCTTCTCGAGCAGGAACTCCGCGGTTTGGAAGTTCTCGGGCAGCTTCTGTCGGATGGTTTGCTCGATCACGCGCCGTCCTGCGAAGCCGATCGCCGCGCGTGCCTCCGCCAGTATGACATCGGCTTGAAAAGCGAACGAAGCCGAGACGCCGCCCGTGGTGGGGTCGGTCAGGACGCTCACGTAGTAGCCGCCGTCGTCGTGGAAGCGCCGCACTGCCAGCGTCGTCTTCGCCATCTGCATCAGCGCGAGCATCCCCTCTTCCATGCGCGCCCCGCCGCTGGCGGTGAACACGATGCATGGCAGATGCCGTTCGCGGGCCGACTCGAAGAGTTGCGTGATCCGCTCGCCGACGACCGTCCCCATCGTGCCGCCGCGGAAGTTGAAGTCCATGACGCCGAGCGCGACCGGCGTGCCGCCGATCGACGCGAAGCCGCACACGACGCCTTCGGTGAGCTTGGATTTTTCACGATCGCGCTGTAGCTTCTGCGGATACGGAACTTTGTCAGTCCAACCAAGCGGATCGCCGGGTAGCAGCTCGCCGCCGATCTCGACGAAGTCGGAGTCGACCAGCATCGAGATGCGATCGAAGGCGTGCATCCGGAAGTGATGGCTGCAGTTCGGACAGACCCAGGCGTTGGCGGCCAGATCGGGCCGGTAGATCATCGAGCCGCATTTGGGACACTTCGTCCACTGCGCGGCCTGGTCGGCCGGGACGGCTTCCGCGCGGCGCAGCCGCAGCCACTCCGGCATCGGCATCGTTCAGCGCGCTCCCCGCAGCCGCGCGCCGTAGATGCGCCCGAGTTGCTTGAGGTAGTTGAAGATCTCGCCCTGGTTGAGCTTCGACGTTCCGAAGACGCGGTCGTGGAACACGTACGGCACCTCGAGTACGCGCCCGTAGTGCGCCTTGGCGATCACTTCGAGGCCGATCTTGAATCCGATCGGATCGAGCTCCACCCCTTCGAGCGCGTCGCGCCGGACCAGGAAGTAGCCGGACGTGATGTCGCGGACCCGGGTGAGCGGCTGCGCGAGCGCGATCGCGACGCGCGAGGTGATGATGCGGCGCTTCGGCCAGTTCTCGATGCCGCCGCCCGGCACGTAACGCGATCCGATCGCCAGGCCGTACCCGCCGTTCGCGATCGCGTCGACCATGCGCGGCAGGATCGTCGCGTCGTGTGAGAAGTCCGCGTCCATCGCACCCAGCGCGACCGAGTCGGCGCGGGCGAACTTCCAGCCGTCGATGACGCCCGATGAGAGGCCCATCTTGCCGGGCCGATGGAGGCAGCGCACGGGATAGCCGTCGCCCTCGAGCCGGTCGACGATCGCGCCGGTGCCGTCGGGCGAGTTGTCGTCGACGACGACGATCTCGCCGTCGAGGCCGTGCTGCTTGAACACGCCGTCGAGGGTCGTGACCAGCTTCTCGATCCCGGCGGCTTCGTTGTAGGTCGGGACGACGACGGAGAACTTCATTGCCGTGCTCGTCGGCGGAACCGCGGGCACCGGCGCCTCGGCTCGACTGGAGGGCCCGCTGGTCACTTGATACGCTTCATGGTCGGGAAGCGTTCGGCTTCGAACGGAGCCAGATCGGCATACTGATCCGCTTCGCGCCGCATGAGCTCCACGCCGCGCTCGCTGACGTCCTGGACTTCGGTGGCCGGTACAACGACGTCGCCGCCGGTCGCATCCCAATGCACGACGAGCAACTCGGCCGATCGCGCGTCGCCTTCGCCAAAGACTGCGCGAACATCGCCCACGCGCGTCTCACCGGCGAAGACGGGGGTACCGGGCTCGAGTGATTCCAGGAAGCGTGCCATGGTCGAACCAGAGTTGTACGCCGCGGTCACGTCTCGCTCCGCTCGCTTTCGTCAAGCGCGGCGAGCGCGCGCAGCAAAGCGGCCTTCGCGTCGGAGTGGCCGCGGAAGTGCCGTTCCAGCGATTCGTTCAGCACCGCGTTCATGCTCTTGCGTTCGGTCTCCGACCGTCGTCTCAGCTCATCGTACACAAGGTCGTCCAGGCGCGCCGGAAAGGCACGCATGGTCGGACCATAATATCATAGTGATATCAACGATGCAAGCGCACCTGACGATCCGCCGCCAGGGTCCTACCGGGGGTGAACTTTCGGGATGCCGTTGCATGGAGCGCGTTGATCGCCGCGAGCGCGGCCGGGGCGATCGTCCTGCGTCAACTCGGCGTTCCGGCCCCCTGGCTGATCGCGCCGCTGGTGGTCGCAATCGTCGCCGCCGTGACCGGACTGGTCGCGTCGCACGTCCCCCGACCGCTCTTCGTCGCCGCCCAGGCGACGATCGGGACCCTGATCGCACAGACGTTCACCCCGCCGGTGGTCGTTTCGATCGCGCACTCGTGGTTCGTCATGATCCTGGTCGTCGCGAGCACGATCGTAGCGGCCGCGATCGCCGGCTGGATCCTCGCGCGCTTCGGCTCGGTTCCGGCGCCGACGGCGGCGTGGGGTTCGTCCCCGGGCGGTGCTTCGGCGATGACGGCGATGAGCGCCGACTACGGCGCCGATCCGCGGATCGTCGCGTTCATGCAGTATCTGCGGGTGACGCTCGTCGTGCTCTCGGCGTCGGTCGTGTCGCGCGTGCTGCTGCCGGGCGGCGCGCATGCGCCGGCGGTCGCCGCGATGCGGTTCGATTCGATCGGGTTGCTCGGGGCTCTGGTCGTCGGCTCGGCCGGAGCGCTCGTTGCACTGCGGCTGCGGATCCCGGCCGGCGCGCTGCTCGGCCCGATGGTGCTCGGGGCCGTGCTGCACGGAACGGGCTTGGTTCGCATCGCGGTTCCGGCCGCGCTGCTCGACGCGGCCTACCTCGCGATCGGGTTGACCATCGGCCTTCTCTATACGCCTGCCACGGTGCGCTACGCGCTGCGCATCTTGCCGCAACTGCTCGCATCGACGCTCGTGCTGATCGCGCTGTGCGCCGGTTCGGCGGCGCTGCTGGCCCTGGCGCTGAACCTCGACCCGCTGACGGCGTACCTGGCGACGACACCCGGCGGCTTGGACTCCGTAACGGTCATCGCGCTGGGCAGCGGTGCGAACGTCCCGCTCGTTCTCGCAGTGCAGGCGTTGCGGGTTTTCGTGGTGATCGCCGCCGGCCCGTCGCTGGCCAAGCTCGTCGCCCGGCTGGCCTAGGTGTCAGCGTTCGGTGGCGAGGCGCGCGGCTGCGCCCAGCATCGCTACGCCGGTGACGCGCGAGGTCATGCGTGCCGCGCGCGGACTGCGCAAGAACGTGCGGGCGCGGTGCGCGGCCAAGCCGTAGCCGGCGAACACGAGCGCATCGGTGACGATGAAGGTCGCACCGAGCAGCACGAACTGAGGTGCCGCGCGAACGCAACGACCGCGAACGCGAGCCATGTGTGAAGGCTCATGCTCGCTGATACGCGCCGCCGAGCGCGACGGTTTCGCGCCTCAGGCTTCGGCGCGTCCCGTGGCGGGTATGACGACGGCCAGCGCCAGCGCGGCGACCGCCACTACGGCTGCGACCGCGGTGAGCGCAGGATACAAGCCGATCCGCGCAGTCAGCGCGCCCACACCCAGCACTGTAACGCCGATGCACAGGTAGGTGATCGCGTAGAAGCGCGCCGACAAACGTGCCCGGGCAGCTGGAGGCGCGATGTGATTGATCGTGCTCTGCGCACCCAAGAATCCGAGCCCGTGCGCGACGCCCGCGACGAAGCTCCCAAGCGCGAACAGTGCCAGCGAATGCGCGGGGACGGCGCCCAATATCGCGGCCAGCGCGAGCACGGTCCCGATCAGGCCGGCCCGTGCGGCGAACCGGTCGGACGTTCGTCGCCCGACGACCTGCGCCAGCGGTGAGACGGCGAACACGATCAGCGCGAGCGCGCCTTGAAGTGCCGGGCTGCGCACGCCGAGCAACGTCGCGACGAACGCCGGCAGGATCGAGATGAACAGCGAGGCGAGCCACCAGACGATCCCGCTCGTCAGCGCAGCTGCGAGGAACGCACGGCGTGCCGAAGGGACGAGTTGCGGAACGGGCGCGTCCTCGTGCGGGCGCGGCAGTCGTGTCTCGGGGACGAGCGCGAGTGACGCGAACGCCAGCGCGCAAAGCACGAGCTGGACGACATACGGTGCGATGAGCGGGTACGCGCTCACGACCGCGAGCACGCCGCTCAGGAACGGCGCGACGCCGCACGCTAGCGAAAACGCGAACGTCGCGACCAGCGCGGCCCGTCGCCGATCGTGCTTGTTGTCGAGCTCGACGAGTGCGGGCGGCCCGGCGGCGCCGACGGCCCCGATCGCAACGGCGGCCAAGACACGCCCGGCGTAGAGCAGCGCGATCGACTGGGCAACCACGAACGCGATCGATCCGAGCGCCGCAGCAGCGATACCCAGGGCGAGAACGGGACGCCGTCCGATCCGGTCGGGAAGCCGCGCGAACACGATCAGCATCACGACGAGCGCGATCGGATAGACCGCGAACACGGCCGTCATCACGAAGGTCGTCGACGCGAAGTGCACGCGGTACAGCTCGTAGAGCGGCGCGGGGATATTGCTGCCCATCATCGCCACGAAGAGCACGAAGCCGACGATCAGCACCGAGCGGTTCACGTGGTCACGCTATCACGCGGAGCGCGCGCGGGCTGCCGGAATGGTCAGAGCGTGACGACGATCTTTCCCGTGACGCCCCGGTTCCACAAACGGTCCACCGCCTCGCCGATCTTCGCGAACGGCAGCACATCGTCGATGTGGACGTCGAGCTTGCCCGCATCGAGCAGCGCCGCGAGGCGCGACAGCCCCTTGCCGGCCGGCTGGTGCTGGAGCTCGTGGAAAAGATAGAAGCCGTAGATCGAGAGGCCGCCGCGAACATAGAAGGGTGCGACCTCGATCGTGCTGGTGCGCTCGGCCGATGTTCCGAACGTCACCAACAGACCTTCTTCGTCGAGGAGCTGCAGCGCGCCGGCGAAAACTGAGCCGCCGACCGATTCCAGGATCACGTCGTACGGCCCCGCATCGCGTGCTGCCGACGGATCGCCGACGAAGACGTTGTCCGCGTACGCTTCGACCGCCGCGCGCTTCTCCGGCCGATGGACGAGCGCGGTGGCTTGCGCACCTGCGAGCCGCGCGAGCTGCAGCGCAAAGATTCCCACGCCGCCCGAAGCGCCGGTGACGAGCACGCGTCGTCCGAGCAGCGAGCCGCGCTTGCCCAGCGCGTACAGCGCGGTAAGACCGGCAACCGGAAGGGTCGCGGCGCGCTCGAACGAGACGCCGTCGGGCAACGCGGCGATGTGCTCGGTCGGCGCGGCGATCTGCTCGGCCCAAGCGCCCTCGCCGAGTACGCCGACGACACGCGTCCCGGCGGACGGTCCGCTTCCGTCCTGCGCTGCCCGCTCGACGGTTCCGGCGAAGTCCCAACCTGGACGCCAACCATCGGGATTGCTCTTGGATCGCCGAACCTCGCCCAGGTTCAAGCTGATCGCGGCGACCCGAATCAGGGCTTCAGATGGGAGCGGTACCGGCGCGGGGACGGCGCTCAGCATGAGGCCGCTCGCTGCGGCACGATCGACGACGACGGCGTTCACATCGTCCAGGAACCGCAACCGCACCCAGACGGATGCTCTCCTGACGAGCATGAGCATGAAAAAAGCTCTCGCGCTCGGCGCGAGCGCCACCGGCGCCGCGGCGGTCGGCGCGTTGGCGATCGGCGCGTTGGCGATCGGCAGGCTGGCGATCCGCCGCGTCGTGATCGCAGAGCTGCGAATACGCGAGCTCCATGTCGACCGATTGGTCGTCGACGTCCGCGATGAAGGTCCGAGCGCCGTGCCGCGCGACGAGTGACTCTTAGAGTTCGCCGCGCGCGTACAGCATCGCGCTGAGTACGACGAGCGCCGCGGTTTCGGTACGGAGAATGCGCCGTCCAAGCGAGATCGCGACCGCGCCGGCGCGCTGCGCGCGCTCCACTTCGCCGGCAGAGAACCCGCCTTCCGGCCCGATGACGACGAGCACGTTGCGCGCATCGCCGAGCTCGCGCTCGAAGACGTCACGGAGCGGCGACGGCGCAGCCAGCTCCCAGGGAACATAGACGCGGTCGTACCGCGCGAACGTGACCAGCAGTGCATCCCAGTCGACGACATCCGCGACCTCGGGGACGCGCACGCGGCCCGACTGCTGTGAGGCGGACCTCGCGATGCGGCGCCAACGCTCGACCTTCGCTGGGCTCGTGTCGTGCCCGATGACGCGCGCACTGCGAACCGGCACGATCGCGAACGCGCCGAGCTCCGTCGCCTTCTCGACGACGAGGTCCATCTTCTGCCCTTTGGGCACGGCTTGCGCGATCGTAACGCGCAGCGCCGTCTCGACATCGCCTCGATCGAGCCGCTCGTCGAGCATCGCATGTGCTTCACGATCGCCGACCTCGAGGGTTGCAGCGTACGCGGTGCCGCCCGAGTCGATCACCTGGACGCGGTCGCCGCTGCGCTTGCGCAGAACGGTCGCCACCTTGCGCGCGTCGTCGGGCGCCAACGCGACCCGGTCGCCGATCGCGTGGACGCCCTCGACGAAGAACCGGTCGCGCATCGGGGCAGGCCGTTCGCCCCGCTCTCGCGGAAGGCCCGCAGATGGACGACGCCTTCTGGCTGCGCTACCTGCGCGCCCACGCCGACCCGCGCACGCGCCTTCTGCACGCCGGCGGAACGACGCTCGCCACGCTCGTCGGCAGCATGGCGATCGCACGCCGCGATCCCAAGCTCTTCGCGTTCGCGCTCGTCTGCGGCTACGGTCCGGCCTGGTACGCGCACGCCGTCATCGAGCGCAACAAACCGGAGACGTTCAGCGCTCCGTTCCGCTCGCTCGCGGGCGACTACCGCATGTGCTGGGGGATGCTCACCGGCACCCTAGACGCCGAGCTCGCGCGCGCCAATAGTACTGTGCCCGCCGAAGCCCGGCACTAAGGTATGGCCCCGCAGATCCCACCATGGTAGGATCGCCATCGAGCTCATCGCGCAACACTTCTAGGCTCACTACAAGGCGGCGAGTTGGTCCCGTCCGCGACGGGTTTTCGCCAAAGTGGAGTGGCATCTCGGAGAGTTGTTTCCGCGTGTCGGCTTCATTGTCACCAACTCGAGGAGTTGCGTCCCTTATGACCATGCAGCAGCTTTTTGGTGCCCAGCAGGCGGATGCGCGAAAACTGCTGGAATCATCCGGCTTCGACTCGAATGGGAGGCTGGTATGGGGAATCCGGGCTTAGTTACTCTTGGCATCGGCGCGATCGGGTTGAGTGCTCTGTATGCGCTGGTAGGCGTCGCGTTGGTTCGAAGGTTCATGCACGGGCACGTCCGCGAAGGCCATAACGACGTGTTGGTCCCGCTCTTTTTGACGGCGGGAACGCTCTACGCCGTGCTGCTCGGCTTCCTCGTTATCGCGGTCTGGGAGAGCTACGAGGGTGCCAAGAGCAATGCGGCTGAAGAAGCATCGACGCTGGCGACGCTCTACCGGCAGACCAACGGCATGCCCTCATCGGAGCGGCGCGAGATGCGCGGGTTGCTGCGCGAATACGACGAGGCGGTTGCAGGCGGTGAATGGCAGATCCAGGCGGCGACCGGCGGCGCGAGTCCGCAAGCGCGTAAGGCGATAGGCGACATCTATCGCGCCTTCGGCGCGATGCCGCGCGAGGATGCGTCGTCCTCGATCAGCGTCGAGTTCTTGCAGACGTTGCGGACGGTTGCCTCCGACCGCAATCGGCGCACCCTGCAGGCCTCCGAAAGGCTCCCTGGCGTCCTCTGGTTCGGGCTTCTGTTGGGCGGGGCGCTCGTCGTCGGCATGAGCTTCTTGCTCTATATGGACGTGAGGTGGCCGCACGTTCTGGGATCCGGCTTGATGGCTGCCTTGATCGGAACCTTTCTCCTCATCACGTTGCTGCTCAATGCGCCTTTCTCCGGTCCGCTCGCATTGTCGTCGGAGTCGTTCGATCATTCGCTCAGCGTCTTCGATTCCGTCGACCGGGGTAACTAAATGCGCGTCAGCACATTACCGCAAATTCGAGACGGAGCAGTCGACCTCGGCGCCGTCTATGCGAGCGTCGAAGGCGTGAACGAGCATTCCTACGACGAGTGCCTTCACGAACTTGAAGAACAGGCCGCGGCGCTCGGCGCCAACGCGCTGGTCGCCCTTCAACTGGTTCAAAGCCAGTTCCAGTGGAACCAGCGAACGAGCCTGCTGGCCACCGCCGTCAAGGAATAGCGGTGCGTGGTATCGCCATTCGCGCGATGCCCTAAAGAATGCTGTTATACCGGGACACACGGCCCCGCAGCCGGCGGTCGACAGCGTCCCCATTGGAGTCTCCGTGAGGCTTGGCCGGCCAGTCCCGGCCGGCCGGCGTAGGGACGCATCGACTCCTGAGATGTACGGAGCATCGAAAAGGGGATCGCGGCTAGGTTGGACGTGACGACACGAGTGAAACGAGTCTCGGCACCTTTAGACGACGCCACGTTGGACGAACGAGCACGGCTCGTCCACGAAGACGTGAGTCTGGCCGATATCGTCGACGAGGCACTGCGAATGCGCGTCCAACGCATTCGCTTGCTGGAATTTTTTGACGAAATGGACCGCGAATTCCCGATCTCGCCGGAGGAGCAAGCGGCAGGAGAGCAGATTTGGAGAAGAATCGCCTCGTCCTCGATTCAGGCGCGCTCTCGGCCCCAGGCGTAGCAGACTAGTCAGCGCGGAACGCGTCTTTTACTCGGTCGAAGAACGACTTTTCTTCGATTTGATCGCCGCCGGCTTTCGCGTACTCTTCGAGCAGCTCGCGCTCGCGCTTGGCGAGCTTGGAGGGGACGACGACGTGGACCGTGACGATCTCGTCGCCTTTGCCGGAGCCGCGCACGCTGGGCATGCCGCGCCCGCGCAGACGGTACTGTGAACCGCTCTGCGTCCCGGGATTCAGGGTGAGCGGGATGTATCCGTCGAGCGACGGTACGCGAATCTCGCCGCCGAGCGCGGCTTGCGGAAACGAGATCGGAACGTCGACCATCAGGTCCATGCCGTCGCGCCGAAACGCGTTGTGCTGCGCGATGCTCAGGTAGACGTAGAGGTCGCCATCGGGCCCGCCGCGCACGCCGGCTTCGCCGCTGCCGGTGATGCGAATGCGCGAGCCGTCGTCGACGCCGGGCGGGATGCGGACTTGCAGCGTCTTCTCCTGCTCGTTCCGCCCGCGGCCGCGGCACGTCGAACACGGCGTCTGCACGATCTGACCTTCGCCCGCGCACTTGCTGCACGTCGTCTGGGTGACGAACTGGCCCAGCGGCGTCTGTCGCACCTGGCGTTGAATCCCGGTGGCGCCGCAGCGGTCGCACGGCACGACCAGCGTTCCCGGTTCGGCGCCGCTGCCGCGGCACGTTGGGCAGCCGGCCATGTGGCGGAACGTGATCTCGCGCGTGGTTCCGGCGTACGCCTCTTCGAGCGAGATCTCGACGTCGTACCGCAGATCGCTGCCGCGCGCCGGGCCGTTGCGGCGCTGCTGCGCGCCACCACCGCGCGCCGCACCGAAGAACATGTCGAAGATGTCGCCGAAACCCTCACCGCCGAACGGGCCGAAGCCGCCGTCGCCCGCGCCGTTGACCCCCGCGTGGCCGAAGCGGTCATAGTTGGCCCGCTTCTGCGCATCCGAGAGCACCTCGTACGCCTCGTTGATCTCCTTGAAGTGGCTCTCAGCGGCGTTCTTGTCAGTTGCGACGTCGGGATGGTATTTGCGCGCTAGCTGGCGATAGGCGCGCTTGATCGTGCTCTCATCAGCGTCGCGTGCGACACCGAGAACTTCGTAGTAGTCCGCGGGCATTACCTGATCTCGACGTCGTTGAGGTGTTCGCCCAACGACCGGGCCGTCCCGGAAGCCAGCGCGATGAGCCGGCCGTACGGCATGCGCCGCGGACCGAGGATCGCCAGCACGCCGAGGCCCCGATCGCCGAAACGATACGGCACCGTGACGACGCTGCACTCGCTGAGCTCGTCGGCGCGCAGCTCGTGCCCGATACGCACGTGCGGTGCGGCCTCCGCCGCAGCTTCGACGTTGAGCTCATCGGCGATCAAGTCGTACAACGTGCGCTGCTCCTCGACGATGCGCAGGATCGCGCGCAGCTTGCGCAAGTCGTGGAACTCGGGCTGATCGAGCAGGTTCTGCGCTCCCGACGCCGCGATCTCGGGCTCGTCGGGTTGGCGCGCGGCGGCGAAGGCCAGCCGCACCGCGTCGCGGATCTCCGTGCTCGCGCCGAGTTCCGCGCACACCGCGTCGACGTCGCCGGGCCCGATCTCTTCCATCACGCGGCCACCGAACCGCGAGTTGAGCGCGTTGGAGAGGCGCGTCAGATCATCGGCGACGACGTCGGCCGTCCACTCGATGACGCGCTGCGCTGCGACGCCGCCCGAGGTCACCACCACGATCAAACCCGTGCGAGCCGACAGCCAGATCAGTTGAACGTGCTTGAACGCATGCATGTCGCGCGAAGGCGCGATCGCGATCGCGAGGTTGCCCGACAGCCCCGACAAGAGACGCGTCGTCTGCTCGATGACGTCGGCGAGCTCGCGGGAGGCTTCGCGAAATTCGTCTCGGATGCGGCGTGAGTCGTCTTTGGTGAGCGACTCGGGCTGCATGAGGCGGTCGACGTACGTGCGGTAGCCGGCGTCGGACGGAATCCGGCCGGCCGACGTATGCGGCTGCACCAGGTAGCCGCTCGCTTCCAGCTCGGCCATCTCGTTGCGGATCGTGGCCGACGAGACGCCCAGGTTGTACTTCTGGGTGAGCGTCAGCGAGCCGACCGGTTCGGCCGTGGCAATATACTCGTACACGACCGTGGCGAGGATAAAGGCCTTTCGTTTGTCGAGTTCGAGCTTCTCGTTCACCGGTGCAGCATTGCTAGCAGTCGACACAAGGGAGTGCCAAGCTTCACGCTAGCGTACCACCCCCGCATGGAGAGGGTCAAGGCGAGGCGCCTGCCCCGCGGCGGTGAGCAACCGTCATCAGCTCCGACAGGACAACCCCGTAAAAGACGACTGTCCCTACGAGACCCTCCCAGAGCGGGCGGTCGACGACCGCCCCGGTCGCCGGCACGACGACATCGTTGAGGATCCACCAGACGAGCAACCCGTAGCACAGGCCCCACATCACCGAGGTCGGCGCACGCCACATCGAGGACAACCGCCGGGCCAGCGCGGCGTAGACGATCCCGAACCCCGTCGCGACCAGAAAGTACAGCGCTACCCCCAGGACAACCAACGGCGCGAGCGGCGGTGCCGTGTGGAACGGCGGCAACGCCTGCGCGATCTGCGCGAAGAAACCGCCCGGCGTGGTGTCGTGCAGCCACGCCACGGTCACGATCAAGAAGAACAGCGCGCTCGTCACACCCGCGATGAGCCCGCCGTAGAAGCCGTCGATCCAGCGGACCATATATCGCAGCCGCGACATTCGTCGCCGGGGGGGCGTCGCCCCGCGCGAGAGAATCCCGGCGCCATGACGACGCCGACGCAACACGAAGCCATCGAGGCGCTCTTCAGCGAGGTACGGCGCTTCCCGCCGCCGCCCGCGTTCGCCGCTCAGGCCAACGCGCAGCCCGGAATCTACGAGCAAGCGGAGCACGACTACCAAGCGTGGTGGAAGTCGTGGGCCGACAAGCTCGAATGGATGACGCCGCCGACGAAGATCCTCGAGTGGAACGAGCCGTTCGCGAAATGGTTCGCCGACGGCGAGCTCAACGCGTCGGTCAACGCGCTCGACCGTCACGTGCGCGCCGGCAAAGCCGCGAAGATCGCGTTCTACTATGAAGGCGAGCCGGGGGACCGTTGGACGGTCACCTACGGACAGCTGCTCGACGAGGTGTGCCGCTTCGCCAACGGACTGCGCAAGCTCGGGATCAAGAAGGGCGATCGCGTCGCGATCTACATGCCGATGATCGTCGAGCTGCCGATCGCGATGCTGGCGTGCGCGCGCATCGGCGCGGCGCACTCGGTGATCTTCGGCGGCTTCTCGCCGGACTCGATCGTCGACCGCGTCAACGACTCGGAGTGCGTCGCGATCATCACTGCCGATCAGGGATGGCGGCGCGGCAACAAGGTACCGCTCAAGGCCAACGTCGACGATGCGATAGCCAAGGGGATGCCGTCGCTGCAACACGTGATCGTCGCGAAGCGCGTCGGCGATCCGGTCCAGATGGGCGCAGGGCGCGACGTCTGGTGGGACGACGTCGTACGCGATCAGCCGTCGAGCTGCGAGCCCGAGCGGATGAACGCCGAAGATTTGCTCTACCTCCTGTACACGTCGGGGACGACCGCGAAACCCAAGGGGATCAAGCACACCACCGGCGGTTACCTGACCGGCGTCACCGCGACGCACAAGCTGGTGTTCGACCTCAAGGAAGAAACCGACGTGTACTGGTGTGCCGCCGACATCGGTTGGGTCACCGGCCATTCGTACATCGTCTACGGACCGTTGTGCAACGGCGCGACCAGCGTGATCTACGAAGGCACGCCCGACTTCCCCGACAAGGACCGTCTGTGGGAGATCGTCGAGCGCTATAAGGTCACGATCCTATACACCGCGCCGACGGCGATTCGGACGTTCATGAAGTGGGGCACGCAGTATCCCGAGAAGCATGACATGTCGTCGCTGCGCGTGCTGGGAAGCGTCGGCGAACCGATCAATCCCGAAGCGTGGATGTGGTATTACGAGCACATCGGCGGCGGTCGCTGCCCGGTCGTGGACACCTGGTGGCAGACCGAAACCGGCGCCATCATGATCACGCCGCTGCCGGGGATCTCGACGCTCAAACCGGGCTCGGCGATCAAGCCGTTCCCGGGCGTCGCCGCCGATCTCGTCAACGACAAAGGCGAATCCGTGCCGCTCGGCGGCGGCGGATACATCGTGCTGACGCGCCCATGGCCTTCGATGCTGCGCGGCATCTATGGCGACGACCAGCGCTATGTCGACACGTACTGGTCGAAGTTCCCGCACAAGTACCTCGCCGGCGACGGCTGCAAGCGCGACGAGGACGGTGACTACTGGTTCATGGGCCGCATCGACGACGTGATGAAC
>PMOS01000004.1:0-69581 GCA_003161435.1 Vulcanimicrobiota bacterium | reverse complement strand
GCGTTCGTGACGCTCAAGAGCCACGCCAACGGCTCGCCGGCGCTGGCCGACGAGTTACGCGACCACGTCGGCGAAAAGCTCGGCAAGTTCTGCCGGCCCAAATACCTCACGTTCACGCAAGAGCTTCCCAAGACGCGCTCGGGGAAGATCATGCGCCGCCTCCTGCGCGACATCGCCGAAGGGCGCATGCTCGGCGACACCACTACCCTCGCCGACTCGACCGTCGTCGCCGAGCTCCAAAAGCGCGCCCATGACGAGGCATCCAAGGAAGACTAGAGGGCCCCTTCGCGCCTGCGACTTACAACCAGCCGCGGTCGCGGGCGATGCGGGCCGCCTCGGTGCGGTTTTCCGCGCCGACCTTGCCGATCGCTTCGCTGAGGTAGTTGCGGACGGTACCTTCGGTCAGCCCGAGATGGGCGCCGATCGCGGCGGTCGACTGGCCGTCGCCGGCGAGCCGGAGCACAGCGCGCTCGCGGTCGCTGAGCGGATCGGGATCGCTCCAGGCGTGCACTGCTAGGGTCGCATCGATCGCCCGGCCACCGCTGCAGACGGTCCGCACCGCCGCGACGAGCTCTTCGACCGGGCGGTCCTTGAGCAGGTAACCCGCGACGCCGGCGTCCATCGCGCGGCGGAGATAGCCGGGGCGCGCAAAGGTGGTCACGATGATGACGCGCGTCGGGCTCGCGCGGCGGTGCAGTTCGGCCGCGACTTCGAGCCCGGTGAGCAGCGGCATCTCGATGTCGGCGAGCAGCACGTCCGGCGAGAGCTCTTCGACGCGGCGTAGCGCCGCGGGTCCGTCGTGCGCGTTGCCGACCACTTCAATGTCCGGCTCGAGATCGAGCAACGCGGCGATCGCGCCCGCTACGAGCTGCTGATCCTCGGCGATCAGCACGCGGATCAGTGAACGCCTCCCGGCGCAAGCGGCAGCGTCACGATCAATCGCGTTCCGTGGTCGGAGGTCCGCTCGAGCGAACCACCCTGCAATTCGACACGCTCGCGCATCCCGGCCAGCCCGAACCCTTCGACGGGCGAGCCGCCGACGCCGTCGTCGTGGATTTCGAAGCGGCAGGTTTCGCTGCTGCGCGCGAGCCGCAGGCGCACGACGCTCGCATGCGCGTGACGCACGACGTTGGTCACCGCTTCGCGGATCGCCAGCGTCAGAACGCTCTCATCGACCGGCGTGAGCCGCACGTCGTCGGCATCGAACTCCACGCGCAGCCCGGCCGACGTCAGCACGTCGCGCGCGTGCGCGAGCTCGTCCGTGATGCCGCTGCCGCGATAGCCTGCCACCGCCTCACGCAGCTCGTCGAGCGACGTCCGCGCGATCTGTTCGACGGCGCGGATCTCGTCGATCGCACGCTGCGGATCGCGGTCGGCCAGCTTCGAGGCCAGCTGCGACTTGAGCGCGATCAGCGAGAGCGTATGCCCGAGCACGTCGTGCAGGTCACGTGCGATGCGTTCGCGTTCCGCGATCTTGGTGAGCCGTTCGATCTGATCGTGGGCCTGCTGCAGACGTGCGTGCGCGCGTTTCTCCTCCGCGGCGCTGATGCACGCGATCCCGATGACCAGCGAGAAGATGACGGCCGGAATCGCGCCGTACACGTTCACGTGCATGAGCCAGACATAGAGCGCGACCAGCGGCACGTAGCAGGCCAGCACGCGATACGCGCTGCGCGCGGAGAGACCCCAGGGCAAGAACGTCGCGGCATAGATGAAGTAGGTCCCGGAGACGGCGTCGCTCGGTGAGGCGATCGCGCCGAGCACCGCCATCGCGGCGGCAACGGCCAGGCTGATCCGCCCGCCACGGCCGTATCCGCCGACGTAGAGCACCAGGAAGACGGCCAGCACGACGAGTTGGAGCACGACGATCCCGGCCGGAACGCCGGGGCCGGCGTTCCACAGGGACAGCGGCACCGCGACGGCATAGATGAGCCAGAGAAACGGCAGCGTGCCGCACTCGCTGATCGGAAGCCGGCGCCAGGCGTCAGCCATACGTGCGGCCTTCGTCGCGCCGCAATCCGTACGCTGCCAAGCCCGCACCCGCCAGCGCCCAAGCGAGCAACGCCAGAACGTGGAGCGCCGCGGAACCGTGGCCGGCGCCGAGCGTGCCCAAGGCGAGCTGTCCGAGATGATACGTGGGCAGGTAGGGCGCGATGTTGGCGACGACCGGCGGCAACGCTTCGATCGGGATCCACAGACCGGCGGCGAACGACATCGGGAGGAAGATGAGGTTGACGATCGCGGGCGCAGAATTCGGGCCGGCGATCGAGCCGATCGCCAAACCGATCGCGGCGAACGGGATCGAGCCGACCACCAAGACCGCGAAGAGCGTGATCCACGTCTGGGGCGCCAGACGGACCCCGCCGAACTCCGCGCCCACCGCGAAGAGCATCAGGACGACGACCGCGGCGAACGCCATGCTGGTGAACAGCTTCGCCAGGACATACGCCGCGGGCGGCATCGGGCTGGCCCGCTTCACCAGCAGCCAACCCTGCCCGCGCTCGACCGCAACGCTGACGCCGAAGCCGAACAGCGCGCAGCCGACCACGCCGAACGCACCGTAGGTCGCCAGCAGGTAGGTGGCCATCGTGGTTCCGGCGATCGCGTGCTGGGCGCCGAACGCGAGGCCAAAGAACGCATAGAACGCGAGCGGAAAGGCCAATGTCGGGATGACGTAAGCCGGCAGCCGGATGAGCTTGGTGAACTCGGCGCGCGTCTCGGCGGCGGTGATACTTGCCATCATGACAGGCTCATCTCGGACGCGGCGGTCCGGGTCAGCGCGAGGTAAGAATCGACCAGCGTGGCGCCGGCGCGTGCCTTGACTTCAGCGGTTGTCCCTTCGGCGACGATGCGGCCGGCTGAGATCACCGCAATGCGGTCGGCGAGCGCTTCCGCTTCAACGAGGTCGTGGGTCGTCAAGAGCACGCTGCGCCCGCGCGCGACGTAACCGCGAATGCACTCCCACAGCGCGAACCGCGATTCGATGTCGAGCGCCGACGTCGGTTCGTCCAGGATCAGTGCCTCCGGATCGCCGCACAGCGCGAGTGCGAACGCGACGCGCTGCTTCTGGCCGCCCGACAGCTTACCGTAGAGCCGCTTCTCGAGCCCGCGCAAGCCGGCGAGCGCGATGGTCTGATCGAGCGGCAGCGGTCGCGGATAGTACGACGAGAACAAGCTGATGTGCTCAACCACGGTGAGCGTCGCGGGCACGCCGCCGACTTGCAGCATCGCACCGAACCGGTTGCGGTTCGCCGCGACGCGAGGATTACGCCCGAACAACGCCGCCGTGCCGGCGTCGGGGGCGATGATCCCGAGCAGGATGCGAATCGCGGTCGTCTTGCCGGCGCCATTGGGGCCGAGCAACGCGAGCGTCTCGCCGCGCCGCAATTCTAAGTCGACCGCGTCCAAGGCCGTAACGATGCCGTAGTGTTTGCCGGCCTGCGTCAGCCGGGCGGGGATGTCGTCGTCGTGCATAGTGCCTCCGCCGGCATCGTCGCACGTTGCCGCAGAACCACGACAGAGGCGGGCGTCAACCCGTCGGCATGACGGTTGTCACCCCGTCAGCGCGAGCCCGTTCCCGGATGTAGCGCGAAGGTTACCAACATGTCCGGAAAACCGGCGGCGTTGTGGGGCCAGCCGTCGCGGCCGGCGGGTGGAATGCGCAGCGTGTGGTCGGCGCCCGGGAATACGTGCACGGTCACGTTCGCGTTGCCGTGCGCTTTGAGGATGCTGACGGTCTGCGCGATCGACTCGCGCGGCGCCACGACCTCGTCGTTCGCTCCGAACAGGATGAGCACCGGGACACGCACTATCCCCCAGGCGCGCGAGTTGTCGTAGTTGCCGGTCTTGGCGTACCAAGGCCAGATCCAACTATCGTCATCCGGGATCGCCAGCAAGTCGAGCCAGTCAGGATCGCCGGCCTCGGCCATATCGGTGCGCAAACGCGCGTGCGGCGTACCGTTGCGCGCGGTGTCGACGAACTCCGCATAGAGCTTCTCGGCGTCCGCGAGCGTCTGGCCGGAATAGCGCTTCGCCAGCGCCGTGTTCACGCGGAACAGATCTTGCAGGTACTGCGGTCCGACGCTGCCGTCGGCATCGCCGATCCACGTTACCTCCGGATCGTTCTCAGCGATCACCGGCGCGAGCAAGCCTCCTTGGCTGTGACCGTACACGCCGAGGCGCGACGGATCGACGTCGGCGCGCTGCGCCAATAAATGCACGCCGGCGCGCGCGTCGGCGGCGAGATCGTCGAAGGTCGCCGTGCGCCAGTCGCCGCCGGATGCGCCGACGCCGCGCTTGTCGTACGAAAGCGCGACGACGCCGTGACGCGCGAGCGCGTCGGCGATGTACGCCGTCGCCCAGCGGCCTTCCGGGCCCGAACCCTGCACGAGCACGACCGCGGGATGTTTTCCGCTCGCGCGTGGAGCGTAGACGGTGCCCGCCAAATGCACGTCGCCGTTCACGAACGTGACCGGCTGCGTGACGTACGGTTGCGCGACCGAAGCGGCGATGCGATGGAGGCGCAGCGTGCCGTCCCGCGCATGCGTTTCCCGAAACGTTCCCGTCATCACGTTTCCATCGACCGTGCCGTCGATGACCGTCGTCGTAACGTCACCCACAAGCTCGGCGTGCAGTGTTGTTCCGAGCCGCACGTGCGAGAGCGGGATGTCGATCGCTCCCACATCGGGCGCGGAAAAGACGTTCCGATTCGGTGTGCCGCCGGCGAGGTCGAGCCGAATCGCGAGTTGCGAAGCGCCGCGGTGCACCATGCCCTCCCAGTGGCCGGCCGCAGCCGGCGGAACGACCGGTGGGGACGTGCCGGGATGCACGAACAGAACGATAGCGAGGGCGAGCAGCACGTCGCGATAGCCTAGTGAGGCACCCATCCGCTGGGCGGCGGGAGGGGCGTGAGATTGTGCGCGGCGAGATACGCGAGCGCGACCTGCATCTGCTGCTCGAGGCGCGCAGTGAGACTCGTCGCCAGCGCCTGGACCGCGGGCATATGACCGTGGTCGGATTCCCAGTACAGATCGCGAAGCATCCGCCGGCGCACGCGCACCTCCAGGCACATGTAGTCGTTGTCGCGGTCCGTTCCGTGCCCAACCTTCAGCATGTCGAAATCCGGCGACGAAACGCCCATGATCCCTGGGCGGAAGCCAGTACCGCGGGTCGCGGCCGCGAGTTCGACGGTGGCCAAGCTATGATCGTCGATCGAGCGCTGCGCGAACGCCTGCACCTCTGGATCGCCGGTGTGGTCGACGATGTACCTCGCCATGTCGAGCTCCAACACGTCCGAGACGTCGAGCCGGGCTACGAAGTCCCGCTCTGAGTCGGGCACGCGATCGCGCGGACCGCCCACAACCCAGGGGGCCTTACAGGAAACGGACTGCGCGCTTGCTGCAGACGACGTGGCCAGGAAGCCGGCAACGCCGGCGATGATCGCGATCGCGCGGGCGGCGTTGGCGTGCGTCACGGGTGGGCTCCTGTCGGCCGATCGCCCGCCGCCGCCGTCTAGGGGTGCGGCGAGGCCGAGGCCATCGGCATCGGGCTGGGTGCCGTCCCATTGTTCTGCCCCGACGTCGATCCACCGTTCGTCGTGGGTGGTGCGTAGGGCGTGAGGTTGTTCGCGGCGAGGTACGTCTGCGCGAGTTGGAGGTGCTGCTGGACGGTCGGCGCGAGGTTCGTCGCGAGCGTCTTGAGGCCGGCGTTCGTCCCGTTTTCGGATTCCCAATTGAGCAGCGCGAGCGCTTGGCGATGTGCGGGCACCTGCATGCGCATGTAGTCGTTGTCGCGTTGTGTTCCGTCCTCGCCCTGCAGGATCGTGATTCCCCGCATGCCCATCCGATTCGTGTCCTCGCGCGGCACGGGAACCAGGTTGGTGCCGCGCGTCGCGGCTTCCAGTTTGACCGCGGCGGTGCTGTGATCGTCGATCATGTGCTGCGCGAACTGGTGCACCGCCGTGTCCTGGGTGCGGTTGACGACGTACTTCGCCATCTCGAGCTCGGCCGAGTTGGCGGCGTCGAGCGCACGCACGAACTCAGCGTCGTTCGTCGGCATCGGCTGACGGCCCATCCCGCCCATCGGCGGGCCGCCCGGGCGCGGCGTCTGCGCCCCTGCCGCGAAGGGTGCGACGGCGAGCCCCGCGATAGCGACGACGCTAGCGAGCGCGCGGACGATGTTGGTTTGCTTCACGGCCAAGCTCCTGTCGAGTACACCGCCCGGTTTCTCCGAGGGCCGCCGAGTCAAAACTCGCTCGTTCGCTAGGCGGACGAGCCTGGGCTCACTAGTCGCCCAGACCTACGTTCGCGCGCGTCGGCATCACGGCACCGGACTCGACGTCGCGGACCGCGATCCCAGGGTAACCGATTTTCACGTCGTCGCTCATCTGCCACGCGTCGACGATCAGATCACGCATCTCTGCGGCGCCGGCCGCCAGACGTTCGAGAACGAGCGCGGTTGCCGCCGGACTATGGGCGTCGATCCCACCGGCCGCTTCGACCCGGTAGACGTCGGGGACTCTGCTCTGACTCACCGCCAAGTATGCACCGACCTGGGTGAGGATCGGATCGCGCGACACGACGAGGGCGGGGACGCGCGCCGCGACGAGATCCTCGCTCGCGACCGCCCGCACCAGCGCCGTCTCGAAGCGCGTGTGCACCGTGCGGGATTCCGAGAAGTTGTTCGGGTTACCGTACTTCTGCCCGTTCCAGCCGTTGAAGTGCACGCTCACGTGCAGCGGCTGCGACGCGTCGGCGACGAAATGGCCCCAGTACCCGATGTCGCGCAATGTGACGGCCTCGCGAACGCTGCGGTCGAACGCGAAGAACGCGCGCTCGTCGGAGGTGGCTGCCTTCGTCGCTCCGACCACGTCGACGCGCCAGTAGGCGAAGTCGCGGACGACGCGCTCCCAACCGTCCGCGATCGAGTACGGCAGATATCCTTGGCCGAACTCGTCGGTTGAGGCGGCGCGCAGCGCGCGGTCGTAGGCCGCCCGATCCTTCGGCAGCGCGTTCAGCTTCACGACACCGGCGACCGTGTCGTCGTCCATCGCATCCAAGTAGTGGCCGGGATCGTCGTCGTCGTCGAGCGGCGCGCCGGCGCCCTTGATGCGATCGGCCTCGGGGCCGAGCAACGCGATCTCATCGTGCGCCGCGCTGCTGCGCACGAACGCCGGGACGCTTTCGGGTAGCTCGCGGATCGCGGCTCCGTTGACGATGCGATGGCCCTGCGCGCCCCAGGCGCCGGCAGGCAGGGGCATGACGCAGAGCACGGCACAGAACAGCGCGGGGATCGAACGCGGGCACATGCCGCGCGGCTTCGCGCGTGCGGCGCGCGGTCCCGCCCGCCAGCTCGGGTCAGGCCGCGTGAACGGCCGAGATGCGAATCTCGCTCGGGCGCCGCACGTTCTGGTATGCGCCGCATGCGCAGGCATACCAGTCCTCGACGACCGCGGTTCGCGGCCGCTCGCCCGGATACAGATAGCGTGCGACGACGCGTCCCGCCACCGCCCGCCGGCAATGCCAACAGCGCGCGTCACGAGCAGCCGGCGGATCCAAACGAAGCTCGACGCGCTCCATACAAGTGATAACGGCATTTGGGCGCGTGGCCGCGAGCAATGTGGATCACACCTGGCGCCCGCCCGGCGTTCAGCGGCGAAAGAGGTCGTCGAGCAGCGCGAGGTCGTCGATGCGGGTCGCCGGGGGCAGCGCGTCAACGATGGTCGCGCCGTAGCGCATCGAGGTCGCACGGCCGTCGAGCAGCGCCACCACGCCGCGATCGGTCGTCGAACGGATCAGCCGTCCGAAGCCCTGTTTGAGGCGCACGATCGCGCTGGGGATCATGTAGTGCTCGAACCCCGAGCGCCCCTGTGCCTCGAGGGCCGCGATCCGCGCGGCGACCAGCGGGTCGGAGGGCGACGGAAACGGCAGCCGATCGATCACCACACACGAGAGGGCGTCGCCGACGACGTCGATCCCTTCCCAGAACGTCGCTGTCGCGAACAGCACGGCGTGACGCGTGGACCGGAACCAGTCCAACAGCGCCGAGCGCGGCAAGTCGCCCTGGACCTTCGTCGGGAACGCCAACCGCTCGCGCAGCAGACCGTGCACTTCGCGCATCCGCGCGTACGACGTGAACAGGACGAAGGCACGGCCGGCGGTGCGATCGAGGATCTCCTCGATCAACGGCGCGGCGCGCCGCGCAAAGTCGGCGGCTTTGGGGTTGAGGTTGGGCGAGGCCACGTAGAGCCGCGCCTGTTTCGCGTAATCGAAAGGCGACGGCGCGACCAGCTGCTGCGCATCGTCGACGCCCAGCGACGACATGAGAAACGTAAACGAGCCGCCGGCGGAGATCGTAGCGCTGGTCAGCACGACGCTGCGTGTGCGGCCGAAGAGCGTCGCGCGCAGAAACTCCGCGACGCTGAACGGCGCCGCGTTCACCTCGTAGCGCTCGCCGCCGTCACCGCGTTCGACCCATGCCACGGCGTCGATCTCGTTGGCCGGCACAGCACCGTTCGAAGCCTGCTGTGCGGCGCTCTCGATGCGGTCGACGGTTGCCACGTGCGCGGCGACCGAGCGCAGTGCGAGATCGCGCCGCCGTTCGGCTTCGGATTCGTTGTCGGTCGGCTTTCGCAGGCCGTCCTTCCAGTTCGCGTGCAGCCAGTTCTCGAGCCGGTAGAACGACTCGCGCAGCAACGGCAAGACTTCGCCGACGCCTTCGTTCGCGGCCACCGGGTACTTGTCGCCGGGAACCTGCGCGAGCGTCTGCTGCAAGCGCCGCATCGACTCGTCCAGCTCCGCATCGTGCGCGCCGGGGATGGCGTAGGTGCGATGCAGCTTGCGCATCATCCGATGCACCGAGCTGGGCGAGAGCGTCGCGGTCAAGGCGGCCGTCGCGTACTTCTCCGCCTGGTGCGCTTCGTCGAGGATGACGAAGTCGTAGGCGGGCAGCAGCGCGCCGCCGCTGGCCAGGTCGAGGAAGAACAGCGCGTGGTTCACCACCACGACGTCGGCGAAGCGCGCGGCGTCGCGCTTGGCGAAAAAGTGACAGTCGGCGAAGCGATGACAGTACTCGCCGATGCAGTCGTCGGCATCGGCGTCGAGCGTCTCCCAGTCGTCGGACCGCGGGGTGAACTCCAACTCGGCGCGATCGCCGGTTTCGGTGCGCTCGGCCCAGGCCCACAACCGTTCGAGCGCGACCGACGGTGCGATCAGCCGCGCGCCGCTCTCCTTCTCGAACTTCGCCTTGCAGAGATAGTGGTTGCGCCCTTTGAGCAACACGACCCGGGCATCGATTCCGAGTGCCTTGGTGACGAGCGGGATGTCCTTGCGCACGAGTTGCTCTTGCAGCGCGATCGTCCCGGTCGAGATCACGACGCGCGCACCGGCGCGCAGTGCCGGAACGAGATAGGCCAGCGACTTGCCGACGCCGGTCCCCGCTTCGACGACGGTGTGCACGTTCTCGAGGAAACCGCGCTCGATCAGGCGCGCCATCCGCAGCTGGCCTTCGCGCAACTCGAAGCCCGGCAGCGCGCGCGCGATCGGGCCGTCGGTCGCGAACGCGTCGTCGACGAGCTTCATTCCCGCGGGTCCCGCTCCTCGAGCGGCGCAGCGTCTTCGGCCTCGTGCGGCGCCGCCTCAGGCGGCTGCTCGATCGTCTCGACCGCGCGCGACGGTACGGACGTCTCGTGAGCGGCGGCGTAGGCGTAGGCCGGCGTCGGACGGGAAGCCGGCATCATGAACAACACCAAGCCGGCCAGGAAACCCGTCACCAAACCGCCGACGTGGGCCGCGATCGAGATCCCGGGCACGCTCACCGTGAACACGAGATTGATCAGAATGATCGGCAGAACTTGACCGATCAGCGAACGCCCGCGCTTGCCGAGGCGCAGTCCGACGGCGACGAGCGCACCGAACAAGCCGAAGATCGCGCCGCTCGCGCCGAGCGTCGGAATGTCGTAGTTGAACGCGACGACGGCAAGTCCCGAGCCGACGATCGCCACGACGTACAGTAGCGTGAAGCGCACCTTGCCGTACAGCGCCTCGACGACGCTGCCGACTTGAAAGAGCGCGAACATGTTGAGCCCGATGTGCAACAAGTTGGCGTGCAAGAACGCGCCGGTGAAGATCCGCCACCACTGACCGTACTGCATCACGGCGACGCCGACGAGCTGACCGTGGTCGGAGTCGGGACCGCCCGTCGAGATTTCCCAGACGTAGGCGAGGACGTTGATCAGGATCAGGAAGTTTGTGACGGTCACGCGCTCAGCGCCGGGCTCGCCTCCGTGGAGATCGCGATCAACCGCGCCAACTCGATCGAGATGGCGGTCCGGCCGCTCGCCCCTTCGACCGTGATCGGCCCGCCCAGCGGTCCGCGTTCGACCACGTCGACTCGCGCGCCGGGCCGCAACCCGATCCGGTCGAGATAACGCAGCGTCTCGGGAACGTCCTCGACCACCTCGACGATGCGAACCGTCGTGCCGGCTTCGGCGTCCGAGAGACGCCCGCCGACGCGCGGCGGCGCGCTCAGATCGGCCGGTGGAATCGGCAGCCCGTGCGGGCAGACCTTCGGATCGCCCAGCACCGCGACGAGCCGCGCTTCGACCCGGTCGGAGATCGCGTGCTCGAGCCGGCACGCTTCGTCGTGGACTTCGTCCCACGGCATGCCCAGGATGTCTTGGAGAAAGACCTCGGCCAGCCGGTTGCGGCGGATGACGCGAACGGCGACCTTCAGCCCCTTTTCGGTGAGCTTCGCTTGCCCGCGTGCCTCGTGCGTGAGGTAGCCGTCGGTGGCGAGCTTCTTGAGCATCCCCGAGACGGAGCCCGGCGCGACGCCGAGATCGGCCGCGAGCCCGGACGTGCTCACGCCGGGACCCTCGCGCTCGAGGCGGTAGACCGCTTCGAGATACTCCTCGGTCGACTCGTCGAAATGGGTGTGCCCGGGCATCGCTAGGTACTTCGACCCGCCGGCTCGGAGTTCCGGGATTGCTCGAACTGCTCGCGCAGGCGTGCCTTGAGGGCGGGCGAGGCGAACGACGCGTCGATCGCGTTGCGGGCAAAACGCAGGACGGCGTCCGCCCCGAACGTCTCGGCGACGTAGCGATACTCGTCCACCAGCGTGGTACCGAACAGTGCCGGGTCGTCGGCGTCGATCGTCACGATGCAGCCGGCGGCATCCAGGGCTCCGAGCGGGTGCACGGCCCCGGCCGGCGCCGCACCGGTCAGCCGGTTCGAGGTTGGGCAGATCTCGAGCGGGACGCGACGCTCGGCGAGCAACTCGACGACCGCCGGATCCTCGATAGCCCGGACGCCGTGCCCGATCCGTTCGGCGCCGAGCACCTCGACCGCGGCCCGCACGCTAGCCGCCCCGGCCGCCTCGCCGGCATGGGCGACGCCGTGCAGCCCGCCGTCGCGCGCGATGGCGTAGGCGCGCTCGTAGAGCTCCGGTGGAAAGCGCGACTCGTCGCCGCCCAGGCCGACGCCGATTACTCCGAGGTCACGCAGGCCAACCGCCTCGCGCGCGATCAGCTCGGCGCGCTCGGGCCCGAAGTTGCGGGTCAGGTCGGCGATCAACGCGATCTCGATCCCCAGCGGTCCGCCCGCCTCGTCGAGCGCGGCGCGGATCGCCTCGACGGTCGCTCGGATGTCGAGCTCGTCGTGGAAGAACGTCCAGACCGACGGCGAGATGAAGATTTCCGCGTAGAGGACGCCTTGCGCGGCGGCGTCGGCGGCGTAGTCGCGCGCGATCATGGCGAAGTCTTCGGGCCGCCGCAGCGTCTCGCTCACCTTGGCGAACAGAAGCAAGAACTCGCCGAACGTCGCGAACGCGTACGTTCGGGCCGGATCAGCCCGCTCGCCTAGCTCGACACCGTACTTGGCAGCCAACGCGCGAAAGGTCTGGGCGCGCACGGTTCCTTCAAGGTGACAGTGGAGCTGAACTTTCGGGAGCGCGACGAGATCGAGGCCGTCGGTAGTGGTCCCTTTTGAATCTGCGGGCACCTTGACAGAGTAGCGCATGACGGCCACGCTTGGGAGGTGCCCAAGTCGAAGCCGCCCTCCGATCCGAACGAAGCCGCTCGGTCGATCCTGGACCAAATCACCGGTGAGAAGCCGAAGGTCCAGCCGGTCGAAAAGAACGGCGCAGCGGTCGAGTTAGGCCGCAAGGGCGGCGAAGCGCGGAAGGCGGCGCTATCCGAGGACGAGCGCAAGCGGATAAGCGAAAAGGCCGCAGCGGCGCGATGGAAGCGCCCTGCGGCCGAAGAATAGAGGCGGAGAGAGAGGGATTCGAACCCCCGGGGGCCGCTCTTACCTGACCCCGGTCGAACCTAGGTCGACTGCCTTAAGCCACTCGGCCACCTCTCCACGTAGGCAAAGCCCAGGCGTTCAGGCCTGGGCTTTGCTATTCAGGTGGTAGCGCCGCGTCTCAATGTTGTGCGTCACCTTGCGCTGCTTACGCATGTTCTTAAGGGCACTACGCACAGCGGCTTCATGGGAGTCCGCTACGACAAACCCGGTGCGCGCGAGAATCTCCGCCATTGTTCGGGCCGTCCAGCCTTGGGTGCGGACCGCAAGAAGCCGCTCGACAGCCTTAGTAACGGCACCATAGCCGCTCCGAGGATAGCCGATCAAGGCGGCCTCTGTGTTCGGTGGCAACGGCTTTACGGGCCGAAGTTGCTCCGTGGTAGCAAGGATCGTGAGAGGCGGTTTTATCGGCCCATGAGCGACCGTCGGCCGCTCCTCGCTGAGCAGCTCCTCGGTCGCGTGGGCGTAGTGCTCTCTCTTAGCAATCCGCGACTCTAGCTCGGTCCGCTGATTTTCCAGGCGTGACCGCTCGGCAAAGAGTTCCTGGAGCTCTGCCTGCACGCCGCTGAGGATCGCCTCTAACTGCGCCGCGTCGATACTAGACCGCCTCCCCTCTATTTGCGCTATCATGCCCACCCACCCTATCATTGGGCAAGAGCTAGCGTCAAGGGCCTCAAGAGCCCCCACGCCGGAAGGCCGACACGACGCCGCACCGAATGGTGTCAGGCAGAAGCCGCGGAGGCTTCAGGGTCATAACCCTTCCAATATCTTCCTTCGTGATGCAATGTAATACAAGGAGTGGTCGGTGTCCCGAATCCGAGAGCTCTACTGGACCGATGCGAGCCTTAAACACCTTAGCGAGCGTGACATCACGCCGGACGATATTGACGAGATTATCTTCGGGATCGACGACGAGGGTACGCCACCCACCCTCGTCATCCGGGATGGTGCCAACTACGTTTTCTACGGCCAAACAGGCAGCGGCCGATTGCTCCTCGTTGTTGGAGAACCACTAGAAGACGGTATCCTACGCCCGTTTGCCGCCCGCGATATGGCGGACGACGAGAAGCGGAGGTACCGAACGAAGGGTAAGTAATGGCAGTAAAGTCAGCTAGCACGCCCGAGGCGGTTGCAGAGCTTCTTTCGGCCTCGCATGTCGAGCGCATCGGCGAGGCCGAAGTGCTTCAGAGAATCCCAAGGTTGACCGCTGCGACATCGCTCAGGTTGAGCGTCCCACTTCTGAACGCGCTTGATGCCTTGGCCACAGCACAGCACCGGACGCGAAGCAACCTGATTCAGCATATCCTGTGGGAGTATTTGCTCGGGCGCCGTGAGGCCGAAGCCTAGCCGCCCATTAGGATCACAGGGCTTGACTTTCTGCTTGCCGGTAAGCATAATGGGATTATGAACCGCCTGCCGTTGGAAGAACGGGTCCGCATCCTCGCCGCCTTGGTCGAAGGCAACAGCGTTCGGGGAAGCGCCCGGATCGTGGGCGTCGACAAGAAGAGCGTCCTGCGCCTGTTGGCCGACGTGGGGGACGCCTGCGACCTCTACTTGGACCAGGCGATCCGCGGCCTCAAATCCGAACGGCTCCAGCTCGATGAGATTTGGTCCTTCTGCCATGCCAAGGAGCGCAATCTCCCGCTCGAAAAGCGCGGAGCCGAGGGCGTCGGCGATTTGTGGACGTGGACGGCTATCGACGCTGACACGAAATTGATCGTGTCGTGGCGGATCGGGAAGCGGACGCGCGGAGATGCTTCGCTATTCGTTCGCGACCTTGCAGAGCGCGTTGTGTCGCAGCGGGTCCAAATCTCCACCGACGGCTTCCCAGGCTATGCTGAGCCGATCCAACGGTTCTTCGAGTACCGCGCCGATCACGGCTCTGAGGTGAAAGACTACGGCATCCTGGACGACGACACGCCGGAACGCAAGTATAGCCCGATGGTCGTCAAAACGGTCGTGCGGACGCCGATTTGGGGCGACCCCGATCCGAAGCATATTTCGACCGCCTACGTCGAGCGCAACAATCTCACGATGCGTATGTCGATGCGCCGCTATACGCGGCTAACGAACGGCTTCTCCAAGAAGGCCGAGAACCTACAACGCGCCTGCGCGCTCAATTTCATGTACTACAACTTTTGCCGGCGGCACCAGACGCTCAAGACGACGCCCGCGATCAAAGCGGGCCTGACGGATCGGCTCTGGACGCTGCACGACCTCGCGAAACTCCCCGACGTGCTCACGGATAGCTCCGCCGCTTAATCGCTTGGCGCTGTCGGTCGCTTTCGCGGAGGCGGCCCACGGCGCGGCGGTCGCGGGGGCGCGGGAACGGCATCGTCAATTCGCGAGAGAAGGCGCGCGAACGTGTCCGCCATGTGTGCGAGCATATCGTCAGGCCAAAGCGCAAGGTCGGATAGCTCGCGCGCGGTCTTCGGGTCGTTCTGAAACAGGCTGAGCAGTTGCATCTTCGCCTCGTGTGCTTCTGCGACAACCAGAACGGCTTTCGGGGCCGTCAATATGTTCGTGACCTCTCTTACGTCAGTCGGGGCCTTGGCCCGCAAAACAAGGGCACGAATGCGGCGGATTAGCCGCGAGAGATACCCTTTGTACGTTCGCGGCAGAAAGAGCCCGGAGCACCAGTACGCGGCGTCAAGAATCTCGGTCCAATACGCCGCAACGAACCCCGCGACGAGTATGACCCCCACGACGGTCCAGGGCGAGGCGAGAACGGCCTCCGCGAGCTTCACCGGATGAATCACGGCTTCGAGAACGTAACGAAGGGCCTCCCAGCCCACCCCAGCCGAGAATCCAGCCCACGCTGCGCGCTTAGTCTGCGCCACGCTCCAGCCTTTCGCGTCGGCCGGTCGCTTTGGCTCCCTAGGTGGAGTACACTAGAGCCGAGCATGACCGAACCTCGGCCGATCCCAAAAGGGACCACTACCGAGGCCGTCCATATCCTTGACGTTCGTTCGACACCGATGCTATAGTAACCGTCGCCCGTCGCGGGGTGGAGCAGTCCGGTAGCTCGTCGGGCTCATAACCCGAAGGTCACAGGTTCAAATCCTGTCCCCGCAACCATTGGAAGCCCGCTACGGCGGGCTTTCTTCTTTGCCGAATCGGCCACGGTAGCCATTCGGTAGCCATCAGCATTCTCGAGCGCATCCGCGATGCGGTTGCGCATCTGCTCGAGACGGTCGCCGAGCACGTCCATCGCCGCGCTTTCGTTGCCTTCGACGACGTGACTGTAGATCGACAGCGTTACCGTCGGCGTGGAATGATCGAGTAGCCCGGTAGCCCGCTCGCGTGGCACGATAATCGGCTCGGGATCTTCGAATCCGATGGCGGGTGGGCGCTCCGGTTGCTCTTCAAGCGCGCGCCTGTGGTTACTACATGCGGCCCAGACGCATGCCGGCAAGTGTGCCGGACTTCCGGTGCCGCGCGTCTCGCAATCGCACGGCCAGCGGAGGCCGATCGTCGTGAGCTGCATCTCGTCGTTGCTACACAGAACGGTCGTCACCGGACGCATGAGGACTTGCGTGAAGTCGCCGGGCGACCCGCTCGATGTCTTCGAGCGTGTACGGACCTCGGTATGGCATGCGGCCAGCGTAGCAGAGCCCCCGACACGGCGTCGGCGTAAGCAGCTTCGTTCCGCAACGGCAGACGGCGAACACGGCCTTTGCACTCATGGGAACGACCGCTAGAACCGCCGCCTTGCGCGTGCGATTACACGAGCAAGGCTTGGGCGACGGCCTGATCCTCCGTCCAGTTTCGGCCCGCGGCCATCAGTTCTGGTAGGCGAACTTCCCCGAGCGCGTCGCGCAGCGCAGAAAGAACCCGATCTTGCTCTCGCTGATCGGTATCGTAGCGTCGCGCCCCGAGAGACGCCATACGCGCGTCGACGTAACCAACCAGACGCGCCGCCCGTAAACGGGCCTGTTGTGGAGCTTCGGGATCGCCGATCGGGCGGAGGGCCGCGATCGCGGCGAGGTGCTGCAGCACAAGGCTGACCTGGACACCGTCCTGTGCATCGCGCAACGTGGGAAGTGCTTCACGTGCGCTCGAGCGGGCCTCGTCATAACGTCCGAGCGCGACCAGATACATCGCCATGTTACATAGGACTACTGCGACCGCGAGAGCATTGTTGCCGGCACGAAACCCGGCGACCGCTTCACCGGCAAACCTGATGGCCGCGAACGCATCACCATTACGAAACTCGAGCTCCGCAAGGTTCAGCGTGACACTGGCCATCAGACCATCGGCTCCGATCTGCACTGCCGCCGCCCGCGCTTCGGCATAGCGCGTGCGCGCTCCAGCGACGTCATCGACAAGACTGCGCGCGATGCCGAGCGACTCAAGCGTTCCCGCAGCGCTCTTGCGGGCGCCCAGGCGACGGAACGCAGCGAGAGCCTCCTCCAAGAGGAGCTCACCTTCGGAGCAGCGTCCAAGTGAGGCGAGCGCCGCGCCCGCGAGGCGCTTCGCCTGGGCGTTGCCCAGCGGATCGTCGAGCTCGCGATGACGGTCTAGTGCCCGTTGAGCGATCGCATAGGCGTCGGTGTGTAGATTGAGGCTGAGATCGAGCGCCCCTTGCGCCATGTCCAGCGCAGTGGCGATCGCAGGATCGGTCTGGGCATCGACAGACGCTTGCGCCAGCCTGACCCAACGACGCCCGTCGGGTGCCAAGCCGCGTCTGCCCCAGTGCAAGACGCTCGCCAACTGCTGGCCAAGATGCACATCGCCGCCTGACCCCAATGCCCACTCGAGCGCAGCTCGCCAGTTCTCCAGCTCCGGCTGGGCCTGCGCGAGCCACTCGTAGTTCGGCGTCACCTCCCAACTACGATCGAGTCTCTCAGCGAGCGCGAGACAGGCGCTCGCGTGAGCTCGCGCGACGGCCTCGTGCTCGCCGGCGGCCATCAGCTTCTCGCTCGCGTATTGCCGGGTCGATTCCAACAGCCGATACCGCGTTCCGGTGTCGCGAAGCTCCGATTGGACCAGCGACTTGTCCGCCAATGAGGTGAGCAGATCGAGCACCGCCAATTCGTCGAGGGCGTCATCTGCGCACACCGCGCTCGCCGTTTCGAGCGTGAAGCCGCCCGCGAAGATCGACAGCCGCCGAAAGATCGCCTTCTCGGCCTCCGTCAACAGGTCGTAGCTCCAGTCGATGAGCGCGCGCATGGTCTGCTGGCGCGGCAGCGCCGAGCGATCTCCGCCGGTGAGTACGCGGAAGCGCTCGTCGAGCCGCTGCGCCAGCTGTTGCGGGGAGAGCATCTTGATCCGCGCAGCGGCCAGCTCGAGCGCCAGCGGAATGCCGTCGAGTCGCCGACAGATCTCCGCGACGGACGGCGCGTTCTCGTCAGTCAACGTGAACCGCTTCTCGGCCGAGCGCGCCCGATCCACGAATAGCTCGACGGCGCCGCAGCGTGCGATCTCCGCCGCGGTGACCGCGTTAGGCGGCGGGACGGCCAGTGACGGCAGCCGATACACCTCTTCACCGGCGATGCCCAGCGCCTCGCGGCTGGTCGCCAGGATGCGGACGTCAGGGCAACCGCGCAGGATCGCGCTGGCCACCGTACGCACCTCGGCGATCACGTGCTCGCAGTTGTCCAGGACCAGCAGCAGCCGCTTGCGCTTGAGATACGCCAGCACCGTGTCGAGCGGGGAGCGATTGGGTGATTCGGGCACACCTAACGCCAGCGCCGTTGCTCCGGTGACCAGCGTTGGATCGGACAGCGGCGCAAGGTCCACGAACCAGACCCCGTCCCCCAAACCGTCGAGCAACGCCGCGCCGACCTGAACCGCGCAGCGCGTCTTGCCCGCACCGCCCGCGCCCACCAGCGTCACCAAAGCGGACCTCTCGATGAGCGCTGCGATTTCGGCTACGTCGTCGGCGCGTCCGACAAACGAGGTGAGCTGGCGCGGCAGGTTGCTCGACGGCGCTTCGCGCGCATCGGCTGGCGCTGGCAGCGGCGGTGCCTTGGGGCCTAATAGCGCGTCGAGCGACGCGATGAGGCGACTCACGTCGTGCTCGAAATCCCGGCCCGCGTCGAGCGGGGCAGCGTTGACGTACGCAAAAGGGCCTAGCGTCGGCGGTAGCTCGCGCTCGCTGGGCATCCGCGCGCCGTCGAGGAGCACCGGGCACAGCGGCGTGCCCGCCGCCAGCGCCGCCTCGATCTCCATGCGCACCGGATCGTCGTCGTCGTGGATGCGCGCGTGGCCGTTGTTCGCGCCCAGCCAATGCGCACCGACGATCGCTACGACCACGTCCGCGCCGGCGAGCCGCTCGCGGACGTGCTCGCGGAAGTCGACGCCGAACGGGATCTTGTCGACGTCCAGAAACACGCCCTCGGGGCCGTAGCGCGCGGTTAGGCGATCGTAAATGCGCCCGACGATACCGGCCGAGTCTGACCGCCGGTATGAAATGAGAACCTTCGCCAACGCGCATCGATTCGTCCGTCAGGCGGCACGCCCTTGCGCCCTGAACGCTCTTCAGTCGGTCGGCGACCCGCCGGGGGCGCGTAGCCGTAGCCCGCGTTCGGGTACCGCGCCCTAGGTCAGCGCTCGCGCAACGCCGACACGGCGCTTAGGCGCTGGAGCTCGCGATCAACAAGGAGATCGTGCCGCGCCTGAGACGCCTTCAGAGCGGCAAGCTGCCCGCGCAATGATGCGTTCTCGAGATGCAGCGCGTTGATCGCGGCGCTGCCTTGGCGACGCAGCAGCGCGTTCTCCGCGTGCAGCGCCTTGATCGCGGCGAGCGCCACGCCGTCCTCGTCGATCGAGGTGATGTGGCGGTCGTCCTCACCGACTTTGAACGCGGCGTAGAAGTCCTGCGCCATCGGACCGACGTGACGAACGCCGTGCTCCGTCTTGTAGCTCCAGCGGCTGATCGGGAGCTGCGCGACCTTCGCCAACACCGTCGCATCATCCAGCGGCGAAATGTTCGTCTTCACGTTGCGGTCGCTCAGCGAAGCCCACGTTCCCGAACCGGCGGCGAGCCGGGCACCCACGGTACTCGCGGCATTGGTGTAGAGCGTGAATCCGCCCGACGCCCGGGCGAGGAATTGATACGCGGCCGTCGAGGTGAGGATCGTGTCGCCATCGGAGCCGTCGCTCCACACGAACGTTCCGTTCTGCGCGGCACTTGCCCGCGCGCCGGCGGCGAAGCTGTACGTCCCGGCGGCCGAGTTCACGTAGCCGCCGGGGATAGTCGCGAACGTTCCGGCCGCGGTGCTGTTGAAGCCGCCGTCGATCACCGCGCCCAAGCCGCTGACCGTGTTGTAGCCACCGGCCGCGATGTATCCGCCTTCGCCCGAGACGTTATTGTTCGTTCCGGCACCGATGAAGCCGTACTCTCCCGAAAGATTGTTCTGGTAGCCGCTTACGATCGCTGCATCGGTTCCGGCGGCGGCGATCTTATTCGTGTCCCCCCCGCCGACCAGCGACTTTGCCGCGGCGACCGAATTGGCGGTGCCGCCGACGACCGCCGAGTTGTCGTTCGACACCTCATTGGTATTGCCGGCGACGATGGCGGAATTCGACTCGACACCGGTCAGGACGTTGAACTCACCTCCGCCGATGAAACCGTCTCCGACGGAAGGGGCCATGGATTTCGAAATCGCATTTTGGTAACCACCGGCGATGGCCGACCATCCGTCGCACGCCTGGTTGTTCTGGCCCGCGCCGACGAACGAATAATTGCCCGATGCCACGTTCGAGCCGGCGCCGCCGACGAACGCGTCTGTGCCCAATCCCGAGCACGTCGGCACCGACAGCGTCCGCCGAATACTCGAGTGCGCTTGGCGGCCGAGGGATGCTTGCTCGGCGGCAACCGTACTTTGCTGCACGGACGAGGGAACGGCTCCCGCCGAATGCGTGACGCTCGAACCGCCGTCAGCACATCCGATGACCGCGGGCGCGCTAGCGGCCCAGCACAGCAGAATTGCAGCGGACCGATATCGCATGGCGTCTCCCCGTGAGAAAGAGGGCGAGCCTTCGTTCTTTGCTATGGGTGCCGAAGCAACCTGGGGCCTAAACGCCTACCCCAACCTAGACGCTCACCCAGCCGGCGGCGGTGGCGATCGCAACCGCTTCGCGGCGGCCGCTGCAGTTTAGATGCAGCGCCTAAGCTCTGCGCAACCGTCGCCGCCGCGGCCCTCGCCACCGATGCGCCCTCCTAGGTCCGTCGATCGTAGGTCGACGGACCTGCTGCTTTTCCGGAGCGGCCCTTCTGATCCAGACGACCGCAGCAGCGGAGCAATTCCCAAGCCCGGCGTATTCGTGTCGCGTGAAAACCAAGCCGGGTTTGGTGTGCTGAGCCCGCGCGAGTTGGAGGTGCTTGTCGGCGAGACAGCTCTCGCCATATCGCACGCCACATACAATGCCTCCGTCGGTGTGATGAACCTTGACGTCGTGACAGACAGTGGGCGCGTCTACCGTTTTGCCACCGAGGAGATCGACGGAGAGCACACGGCCGGCGGCTGGACGCAAGACCACTATTCGCTCACACTCGAGCATTTCGACGCCGCGACTACTCACGATGAGCGAACCGACCTGGTCGGCACAGTCGTAAAGGCAGACCTGATTCAATCGGATGAGTGGTTGGGTCCCGTTGACCACAGCATCGAGTCCTACGGTGAAAACCCGCGAATGCTTTTCGATGGGAAAGTCGGCTCATGCCCGCCCGGCGTGAAATTCACAACGGTGATTTGCGGCGTTGTTCTTCAAGGCGAAGACTGGAAGTTGCTGGTGCGCACGCACTCGTTTCCGCAACACCTGGTTTTTACAACAGAACCCGCCGTAATCACCGACTTCTTGAATCAGTACAGCGTGGGAAGTTCTACCGTGTAGGCTGGCAATTGTTGCCAACGGTGATAGAATCCCGGGCATGGCGACAATGAACGTCAGTCTGCCGGATGACCTCGTCGAATTCGTGAAGGGTGAGACGGCCGACGGCGGCTATGGAAACCAAAGTGATGTCGTGCGCGATGGACTGCGGCTGCTCCGGGAGCAGAAGCAAAAGCGTGTCGTCCTGATGCGCCTGCTCGAAGAAGGCCGAGCCGCCGCTGCCGCGGGGCGTACCAAGCCGCTAACGACCGCATTGCTTCGCGACGTCGCCGAACGCGGTCGAGAACGCGCCAAGAACCGTCGACGGCCAACCTGAGCAAGGCCAGCTACAGAGTCGAGGTTAGCGCGCCGGCGGAGGCGGACCTCGACCGGGTCGTAGACTGGTACACCGATCGCCATCCGGCCGGCTTTGCGCGGTTTTTCGAAGCCTTCGAAATGGCTCGTCAGGTGTTGACAAGCGCGTCATCGTCGAGCGAATTCTTCATGGCCACATGGACATCGACTCGAGCGACTTCGACGCTAGTCCGTGACCGTGACCGTCGGCCCTTCGGAAGGCGTCAACGCGCGAGCGGGGCTCGATCACATTTGGGTCCTGGACGGGCGCTCCGTAAGCGTTTGGAAAGCGCGGACTGGTACAATCCCTAGGCACAGGGTACTTAGCGGGCCTCTATCCCAAGGCTTGCCTCCTCCGCAAGCTTACTCGCGCGAGGCGCCCGTCGCCAAAGCGCAAGCCGAGGCCGATCGTGCCGTCGCTGCACGAGATCAGGTCCGAGCCGACGTTCTGCGCGATGTCGCGAGCGCGTGGCGCGAATACGAAGCCGCGACGCGCAACCTGAAGACGGCGACCGCCGTTCAGGCTGACGCTCAAGAACAGCTGCGACTGGTCACGCTCCGGGAAACCGCGGGCAAAGCGATCGAAGTCGAGGTGCTCGACGCGTTATTTGTTACGCCACGCACGCGAGACCGTCGTCCGCAGCACCGCTCGCTATGACGTCGCGATTGCTGCCGTCCACCACGCCACCGGCGACGTCACACCGTCATCGCTTCAAGAGCCAGTCAAACGCCTTGCGAAACACGGCCTTGCCGCCATTCTGCACGACGGCGCCATGCCCGACGACGATCTGATCGAAGTCCCACTCGAGAATCCGTTCGATTGATGCTCGGAACCGTCGACGATCGACGACAAAAGGGCGGTACAAACGCGCAAATCGGCAGCCTGGATACGGGCCGATGACGACTCGGGCAAGAGTTCTCGTGAGCCAAGCATCGCTTTGGCTGATGTTGAAAAGCAGGTCCGCCAGGACGACCGATCGGCTCGGCCGATGATAGAACACGACCTCGTCGAGAAAAAGGCCGATGCCTTCGACATGATGTTGGTCCATGTCGCCTTTCCACAAGACCGGCGGCGAATCGCTCAGAATATCCGTGAACGGTAACCGGCGGCTCCATCGGACGAGCGTCGGCGCACCATAGAGCGCCGCGTCCGGAAACGCCTGAACAGTCTCCCGTAGATAGAGGTCGTGCCACCAGCTCGGCGCGATTACGGCCACGACCTTACCGAGATGCGATATCTGCTCTTTGAGCTCGGCATCCAAGCGCGTCGGTGAGTGGAGGACCACGCCGCCCCCTGCGAGCGTGATAACACTCATGCGATGCCAAAGCGGCAGCCCGCCGAATCGGATACGTTGCTGATGAGCCCAAAGCGACTCGCCCAACGACTGTAGCATTTATCGCGTCCCCTTGATTCAAGGTTGGTGGCAGCCATGACGTCGAGCGTGCTCGCCGAGGTCAACGCGCGGCGATCAACCCCCGCACAAACAACTCTGCCGTGTGCTTGGCCATCTCCTCAGTCTCGCTGGGACGAACGCTTTTCGGCGCGATGAGGATCGGCTCTGCGAGCGCGAGGTACTGCACCATCCCAACGAGGCTTGCCACCGCTCGGCGTGGATCGAGGTCAGCGCGAAAGTCGCCACTTTCGATCCCCTCCTCGATCAGCGCGCTGATCGCCGCCGCGTGGGTAACGGAGTATGCTTTGACCTCGGCACCGAAATTCTCGTCGCCTTCCAGCAACGCACGATGTAGTATTCGAATCGTCGACGCTTCGGCCAGCGTTACCCGAACCCAGTCGGACACGAACGAAAACAGCCGCTCTCGAGGTGTTCCCTCTGCACGCTGCATGTTAGCAAGCAGCGCTCCAACTCGCTCTGCCGCCCGTTGAAGCATCGCGCGAAAAAGACCGGCCTTGTCCCCGAAGTAATAATAGATGAGCTGGCTGTTGACTCGTGCAGCGTCGGCGATCTGGCGAATCGTCGTTCCATGCGCGCCTTGACGTTCGAAAAGCGACGTTGCCGCGTCAAGGATCCGCATTCGCGTCGCCGGCGCGTTTTCGCCGCGCGCACGTCGACCCGCCGGTCCTCTCGCGCTTTGGGGTACCGTCACGGACAAGTTTCGAGCAGCGTCACGACGGCCCACAATGCTGCCGCAAAATTTAGGACCTGGAGCGTGGTGCGAACGCTGTTCCAGCGCTCGAAGCGATCGAGGACACGGGTGACGTTCGCTCCGTCAGTCAACGCGTAACGACGTTGGCTGAGGTTGATCGGCGCTGCAATTGCCGTCGCGAGCGAATGCAGAATCCCTAAAGTACCCGAGATGTCGAGAGGCACTTGAGCGGAGACGGGGACTCCGGCGACGTGCCCGCTGGCGGCCGCCGCGATCACGAGGACGGCCGACCCTATGCCCATCGGAGCGTACAAAAGTATGCCGTTTCTCTGATCGCCTGCGCGGCTGTAGGCGGAATACGCGGCAACGCCGATTTGGTGGCGGGCAGGCAATTGCTTGATCGATTGGTCGAGACTCATGCCTGCGCCCGGCCCGATGAATGCAGTGGCGGCGATCGCAAGGATCTGCGTCGTTTCCAAGTGGCGGTCCCCCGGCGGCCCTGGCTTTCTCGCATGGTAGCAGCACCGCCGATCAATGTCAATCAGATGATTGATTGATGATTCTACGGCGAAGGATTTGTCCGGGGCCGGGGGTTGAAGTCCGCCGGGATGACGTTCGGTATCTTCAGTTGCACGTCGGTCGGGACGATGCCGATGGCCTTGCATCCGTATCCGCTCTGCTGCGGCAACGCGTCGAGGATCGCATCGGGCACGATGACTTTGTCGATCGTCACGGGGGGACGAGTTCCACGAAGTCGTTCGTCGTCGAACGCGCCGATCAGGTCCGTGACGCCGCTCTGCGGTCCGTCCAGCGGTCCGAAGAACTGCGCGCTTCCGAATAGCCGCTGTCCGATGTCGTTCGCGCGCAACTCGTCGGGCAACAGCCCCAAGGGTTTGAGCCCGAACACCTCGTCCGCAAACCGCACGACCGACGCCTGGTCGCCTGACGCGTTCACGATCGCATGTTCTTTGGCGAACGGCGAGATCAGGATGAGCGGGACACGCGGCCCGTCGCTGATGGCGTCTTCGCCGGGAATCACCTGCCGGACGTTCGGCGGAACGTGATCGTAGTCGCCTTCCGAATCGTCCCACGTCACGATGATGACGCTCTGCGCCCAATACGGGCTGCGCGCGATGCGATTGATCGTGTCGGCCACCATACCTTCGCTGATCTGCGCGTCTGAATATCCGGGGTGGTCGTCGTCTCCTACGAAGGCCTTCTGCACCTTCGGATCCGGATTCGCAGGCTTGAGCCCGCGGAGATTCTTGTAACCACCCTTGATGTAGTACAGTCCGCCGCCCTTCGGCAGCGTCCGCATGTCGAGCGCCTTCTCGAAGTCGTCGAGCCCGTGCAGATGGGTACGCATCTGCGGGTTGTTCGCGACGTAGCCGAAGTACGCCGGGCTGTTATGGTGCGTAACGTAGGACGCATGGCGGCCGGCCGCGTCGGTGGGGCCTGACGTATCGTCGGTCGGTTCGCGATCGAAGCCTTCCTCGTACCAGCCCCACGGAACGGGTGTCACGCCTCCGGTCTTCGTGATGTCCGCGATGTCCGCGAGCACGTCGGGGAGATCGCCCTGCGGGTCGCGGTCCGTGCGCGCGACGTTGCCGATGTTGCGGCCTTCGAGCGTGAGCGGCAGGCTCGCGAACGTCAAGTTGCGCTGGATTTGATAGCGCGCTTGGGTGATCGGGTTCACCGGAATCTTTTCCGCCGCCGTCGTCGTGTCCGAACCGGATCCCCAGAACGGCGCCGCGTCGTTCAGGACCGGGACGCCGGGGCCGCTGTCGCCGTTGCCGGTGACTTTGGCATCCGGGTGGAGAAGCATCTGGGTGATGCCGGTCTGCGCCGCGATGATGGAAAGATTTCCCGGCGTCGACGGTCCGGTCATCTCCTCGAAGATGTGGTCGAACAGGACGAACCGATTGGCATAGTTCCACAGGAACGGAATCGTATCGCAATCTTCATGCGCTATCGCGAGCTCGCCCATCTGCTTGGCCTGCAATGACGGATTCCCGGCCGGCGAGTACTTGCGCTCCTCGGTGGTCGCGAACGCGTCCATCTGCGGAACGCCGTTCGCGATGTGAATCTTCTTCACGGTGCCCGTATGGGAATGGTCGATGTCGTCGAGATCGGCGGCGAACTGTTCGGGTCCGATCCGGAACGGTTTGATGGTCGTCGTCGTACCGTCCGTGTTGATAAGCGGTTGCTCGAAACCGGCAAGGCGCGCTGGTATGTGCGAATAGAGACCGTCGGCGTTCGGAAACGTGCCGAAGTACGAATCGAACGAGCGGTTTTCCTGATAGATCACGAAGACGTATTTCACCGAGCGCTGCACGAGGGCCAAGCGTTGTGCATCCGACAGGGGAGCCGCTGCGCCCGTCGGAGCGGCGAGCGTCGCAAGGAGCAGCGATACGGCGGCGCTCGTCGCCAAAAAGGTGCGGGCGGCAAAGAACATCGTGATCCTCCGTCGAGAAAGGGGATTTTCGCGAGACACGCCGAGCTCATTCGTGAACGTCAGGTCGCACGCCTCACTCGTCCCCCGAAAACGAAGAACGGCACGGCCAGAAGCTGCGCGGCGACCGAGAACGCGACGAGCCCGCCGATCGAACGGTCGAGGAGGGCGCCGCAGGCGATGCTGCCGGCGAACCACGCGACCCCGAACACGAGATCGTAGAGTCCGAAGCTTGTCGCTTTGCGCCGACTCGCGATGACCGTGGACACGAGCGCCAGGAGCAACGCGTCCTGCACGGCGGTCCCAACGCCCCAAAGCGCGACACCGGCCTGCGCGACCGCGCCATGGCCCAAGAACGCCATGGGTGTCGCGGCTGCGGTCAGCACCAGTGCGATTGCGACCACCGGCCTGCCGATTCGGTCGAAGAGCCGGCCGAGGATAGGGGCGGCGACGGCCGCGACCGCCATCGCGACCGCGAACCAGACCGATATGGCGGCCGCTCCGATGATGTGGTCGCGCTGGAATCTGAACGCGATCAACGCGAAGTCGACGTATCCGGCCGCCACGAGCGCGCCTCCAATGACGTACCGGCGGAATGCCGGCCGGTCGCGTATCGCAGGCCCCGGCGGGCCCGCCTCGCGCGGGATGATGGCCCGGCCCGCGGCGTTCGCCGCCGCGAGAAACGCGAGCGTCAGCAGCGCCGGTACGATCAAGACGCCGAAACCGACGGTAAAGCCGCCCCCGCGTGCGATCGCGAAGGCGACGATGAGCGGGCCGATCGTCGCCCCGATTTGGTCGAGCGCCTCGTTGAGTCCGAACACGCGTCCGGCACCGATCTGCTCTCCGACTTGCGAGAGCATCGCGGCGACAACCGGCCGACGGATTCCGCGGCCGAGGCGCTCGCCGATGACCAAGCCGGCCGCGGCAGGCCAACTCCCGGTCAGCGCGAGCGCCGGAACGCACAACATGTTGAGCGCGTAGCCGATCCACACGTCGATCCAGTACCATCCGGTGCGGTCCGCGATGGTCCCGGAAACGGTGCGGATCGCATAACCCGCGAGCTCGCCCCCGCCCGCGACCGCGCCGATCGTGGCACCGCTTGCGCCGAGGTGGCCGAGATAGGCGCCGACCACGCCCCGGGATCCCTCGTACGTCATGTCGGCGAAGAGATTGACGACTCCCATCAGCACCACGAAGCGCAGTGCCGAAACGCTAGAGCGCTTCACGGTCGAGCTTCAGATATAGTCGAACAGCGCCATGAAGCCGAAGTCCATGTGCAACTGCTGGTGGCAGTGGAACAACGTGAGGCCAGGGTCGTCCGCGACGAAGTCGATCTCCATCTCTTGATAGCCCGCGAGCATGACGACGTCTTTCATCACGCCGGATGTCGGTCGGCCGGCTACGCGCATCAGCTCGAACGTGTGGCGATGGAGGTGGATCGGATGGATGTCGTCGCTGGCGTTGCGCATGTGTATGCGGTAGCGTCCGCCTTCGTGCAGGTGAAACATCGGCTTCATGACGTCCATCGACCCCGGCATCTCCAGCGATGCGCCGCCGGCGTACGGCACGCCGTTGATGGTCCACACGTTGAAGCCGTGGAACGCCGCGTTCTGTTTTGCGAACGTCATTTCGATCGTCTCGTCGGGGACGGCCGCAACCCCGCCGTGGTGCCCGAAGTCCGCATAGTTCCAATGCGTTTCCGGCGCTTTCACCCAGCGCGGCGCTCCGGCGTGTCCGGCGTACTCGATGACGAGCCCCATGCCGTTGCCGCGATCGTCGTCGCTTCTGTCGCCGAGAATCCAGACGCCCGGCTCGTTCATCTCGACCATCGCGTCGACGCGTTCCGCCGTGCCGATCCACAGTACCGGGACCGTGGTGGGTTTCGGGACGACATTACCGTCCAGCGCGACGACGGTGAAGTTGTGTCCGGGCAATGCGAGGCTTCGAATCTCGGTAGCGCTGCCGTTCAGAACGTGGAACAGCACGCGCTCGCCGCGCCGAACCCGGATCGGCTCGCCGTGGCCGAGCATCCGGCCGTTGATCGAGAACGTCCGGTAACCGACTTCGTATCCCTTCGGCATCCCCGAGGCAAGGGAACGGCGCATCGCCGTCTCGCCGCGAGACTTGAGGTCGTCGACCTCGGCTCCGGCCAGAAAATCCTGCGCCATGTCGCCGCCGCGGCTCAGCGACGGCTCGAACTCCTTGAGCACGAGGAACACCTCGCGGTCGTACCGTCCGGGGTCGTGCTGCGGCTCGACGAACACGGGGCCGACTTCGCCGGTGTACTGTCCGGCGCTCAGATCGGATCCCGCTCGCAGGTGCGTGTGGTAGAACCGGAAGCCTGCCGGACCCGGCGTGAACGAGATGCGTTTGCGGCCGTTCGCCGGAATGTAGGGCGTCCGTTCTTCCGCGGCGCCGTCGACGTGCGACGGCACGAATTGCCCGTGCCAATGGAACTGCTCCGGCGTCGCCGTCTCGTTGACGAATTCGACCGTGGTTTTCCGACCCGCGCGCAGGCGCAGCAGCGGACCCGGGAAACCGCCGTTGTAGGTGGTGGTTCGGACGACGCGGCCGGGCGCGAGTTCGACCGCGGTTTCGGCGATGCGAATCGTGTAGTCGGCTTTCCCAACCGTGGAGTTCACCTGGCCGGCGAGCGCGGGTCCGCCTGCCGCCGTCGCAGCGGCCGCACCGGCGAGTTCGAGGAATACGCGACGGTCAACCATCAGACCGGCTTTCTCCGCGCGGTCACTCCATCATGCCGTGCATCATCGCCGGCATTCCATCGCGCACGAAACCGGTCACTTCGCGCGCATGCCGGCGTATGGCGGCCAGGACTACCGGGTCTTCAGACGTTTCCGTGACGGCGACGCCGGCCTTGGTCAACTCCGAGTGCCGATTGTATCGAGACGCGTTGCGGAACATCGTCGGCAAGCTATCGCTCATGCAGCGCACTTCGTTCCCTTCATCGACGTGCCGGTACATGCTCGGCACGTGCTGGCCTGAGCTACCGTTCATCATTCGCATACCGCTAGAACCAGACGCAGAGCGAGGTCGTCCCGTGCAACCCGTGAGGACCGCGATGACGGCGGTGATGAACGCCGGGCGGCGCATCATGGGTTTCACCTCAACCACCTCGACGGTTTGTCGTGATCGTCGCGACGAATTCCGCCGGCATGGGTGGTAGAAATCCGGCGATCGCTTCAGCGAAGACGTCGCGATCGGCCTCAAGCAGCGCAGCATTGTGCCGGCGCTCGAATCCGATCGTCGACGAGGGCTTGCCGCTCATGGCGCGGCCACATGGGCTGCCGGAAATGTGCGCCGGGTAGACTTCAACGTAATCCGGAAGAGCGAGAAGCCGGTCATGCAGCGACCGGAAGAGATCCTTTGCGGCTGTCGGGCCACCGAAGTCGGGGCGCCCAATGTCGCCCACGAACAAGGTGTCGCCGGTGAACACCATCCACGGGTCTTCACTGCGGGTGCGGTCGGTGACGAGGTACGATGTGCTCTCCGGGGTGTGTCCGGGCGTGTGCATTGCGCGGATGATGACGTTCCCGAGCGACACTTCGGCGCCATCGTCGAGAGCCGTGAACGGGAAATCGAGTTCAGCGCTGCGGTGATAGTAGATCGGCGCACCGGTCGCCTCGGCGAGCGCGCGGTCGCCGGAGTGATGATCGGCGTGGACGTGCGTGCTCAGAATAGCCTCGATCCGCATTCCGCGGTCCCGGGCTATTTCGACGTATTGGGCGACCTCGAACTGAGGATCGACGACCGCGGCGCGGCCTTGGCCGCCTCAACCGAAGACGTACGACGCGCAGCCGGTTTCGGCGCGCAGAATCTGCCGGAAGATCATGAGGTTGCTCCTTTCTGGGTCGATACGCGGGGATGCGTTTCGCGCATTCGGACCGCGACGACGGCACCGGAAGCAAGGGTGAGCGTCGCCACGACCGCGATTGCGGTGTCCTGTCCGAGCGCGTGCGCTACGGCGCCCGAGAGGAGCGCGCCAAACGCGTAGCCGGAGTCGCGCCACAAGCGGTACACGCCGACCGACGAGGCGCGCACGAGCGGATCGACGACGTCACCGATCGCGGCGAGCAGAGTCGGATAGACCATCGCCGTCCCGAAACCGAGCAGTGCCGCGCCCGCGAGCCAGACGGCGAAGTTCGCCGGAACGAGAAACAGCGCGATAGCGGCCGCTTGAGTGGTCATGCCGCCCGCAATCATCCACTTACGGCCGACGCGATCGGACAGCGCACCGGTCCATAGCTGGCAAATGCCCCACGTCGCGGGGTAGATGGCCGCGAGAACGGCGATGCGTTCGATCGCCAAGCCCGCCGCGGCGAAGTGCAGCGGTAGCAGTCCCCACGCCAGCCCATCGTTGAGGTTGTTGACGAGCCCGGCTTGGCTGATCGACGAGAGCGTCCGGTCCTTCCATGAGACGCGCGCGAAGAGCGCGCCGAATGGAACCGCGGCGGCGGGCAGCCCGCCGCCGGCCGACTCGAAGCGCGCGTGGCCATGCGTCTCGCGCACGAAGAACACGGATAACGCGAGCGCGACGCCGACCGACACGATGCCGAGCGCAAACGGCCACGGCCGCAGACCGTATGCGACGGCAATGGCGCCCGAAAGGTACGCCGCTACGCCGACGGCGAGATAGCCGGCGAACTCGTTGAGCCCCATCGCGAAACCTCGCTGCTTCGGCCCGACGAGGTCGATCTTCATCACGACGGTCATCGACCAGCACAAACCTTGGTTGATGCCGAGCAGGACGTTGGCAAAGACGATCCATCCCCACGCCGGCGCGTACATCAACAAAAGGGGGACCGGAATCGCGAACAGCCATCCGGCGACGAGCAGCGGTTTGCGCCCGAGGCGGTCGGCCGTGCGCCCCGCGTACAGGTTCGCGAGCGCCTTGCTGAACCCGAACGTGACGATGAACGACAGGACCGCGGTCTCTGAAGCCAGCCCGAAAACGCGCATGCCTACGAGCGGCAACACGTCGCGCTCGATGCCGACCATGGAGCCGACGAAGGCGTTGACCGCGACGAGCAGCCAGAACTGTGTCGCGTTCGCCGCGAGTCCGAGGCGGATGCGACCCGCGGCCTCAGCCGACACTGGTGACGTCGCCGCCCGCCGCGACCCACTCGGCGGGTCCGAGCGCGAGACGCGTCGCCTCGAGTCCGCGTTCGCGCAGCAACGCGACGACTTCGTCGGCGAAAACGCAGTACGGCCCGCGGCAGTAGACGACGTACCGTTTCGAGCGCGGCAACTTGACCTTGCCGGCGCGAAGCGCATCGAGCGGCGCGCTGACCGCGCCCGGCAGGTGGGCAGCCTCGAACTCCTCACGTGGGCGGGCGTCGAGCAGCGCGGTCCGCCGGTCCGCGATCACGTCCCGAGCGGCATCGTAGGTCGGTATCCCCGGCTCGCGCGCGCCGAAGTAGCGGCGTTCCGCGGACGCGATCTTGCCGTCGACGGATTCGGCGACGGCGCGCAACTCGACCAGCAGGCGGTACACCGCCGGGTCGGCCGCGCGGTAGAACGCGAACGTGCCTCGACGTTCGACCGAAACCAGCCCGCACGTCGCGAGCACACGCAGGTGCTGAGAAGCGTTGGCCACCGTGACGCCTGCCTCGGCGGCGAGATCCTGGACCGTGCGCGGCCGCTGCGAGACGAGGTCGAGCAGTTCGAGCCGATGGCGGTTTGCAAGCGCCGCCGGGATGCGGGCGACCGCCCCGTAGACGTCCTGCTTGAAGCTCCGCTTGCGGTCGGCTGCTGAGAGACGGGGCATATTCAAGAGATTTCGCGAATATGCCACCGACGCCTTTCGAGCACGGACGGAACCGGGATTGTTTGCACGGTCCTTCGCACAAGAGTCAGCTCTCGAGGACGCCGCGTGGCAAGATCTTTTGAGTGGGCCGGATCGTCAAGTCTTCGGAGTATTCGCCGCCGACGCTCTGGTCGGGATAACGGCCGTTGTTCCGTCGCGCGATGATCCCACCGGGAAGACAGCCGTCCTAGCGATGTCGTATTTGCTTCCAGAATATCGCGGCCGTGGGTTGTCGCGGCTCTTCTATGAGGCGCGGCTTCGTTGGATTGTGGAGCAGGAGCGATTCGAACGCGTGGTCGTGTCTCATCGGCGTTCCAATGAGCCGTCCAAGCGCGCCAATGAACGATTCGGGTTCGTCATGACCGGCACGGCTCGGACGACGTGGCCGGACGGGACCGACGACGACGAGTTGCTGTACGAACTACGCCTCGAGCGGAATCCCTGAATTCCGCGCCGGGCGGAAGCGCGCATTCAAAAGGAAGCGCGCATTCCGCTTCGACAGGCTCAGCATGACGGCGCGATCGCGTCGCGACGCTCTGTTCGGACGGCGCGCGCGCCTGTCAGGCGCCGCAGTATACTGTTATGGCGGCGGTGACGTCGGGGCCGGTTGGCGTGCCTTGGGGATGGGTGTAGGTGAGTTTCGTGAGGCCGGGGGCGTCGTCGACGAGGATCTGATGGACGATCGTCGTGCCAAACGTCATCTCGATCTCGTGCGCGCGGCGGCCGCCGCAGGTACGGTCTTTGTCGACGCTCGGCTTCAAGCTGTTGTCCGCGACGTTCTTGCGGATCATGGCGAGGCTGTCGTCGTACGAGAGCCCTTCGTCCGACATGAACGTCAGCAGTTCTCCGTCGCTCTTGCGCCACGTCTCTTGAGCGCGAGGCGATTGTGCCGTTGGTGCGACCGCGACGGCGTGGTCCCAGCCGGCCGGGCCGGTGAACGGCCTCGCCGCAGCAGTCGCGGCTAACGGGAAGCAGGCGATGAGGGCGACCAGGGCGCCGGCGGTGCGAATGAGTGCAGTTGGCATCGTTCCCCTAGGGTAGACGTCAAAGGCCGTCAGCTCAGCCGACGAACGGTGAGCCGGGTTCGCGCCGCATACGACAGTCGTCGGATCGGGTCCCCCAAGCCGCTAGGCGTGCGCTGCCTCGCCGATCAGGCCCAGTTCGCGACCGACCTTCTCGAACGCTGCCAGCGCGCGGTCGAGCTCTTCGCGCGTCAACGCACTCGAAATCTGCACGCGGATGCGCGCGGTGCCCTCCGGGACGACCGGGAAACCGAACCCCGTCACGAACACGCCTTCCTGGAGAAGCCGGTTGCTCATCGCGATGGCGAACGCGGTGTCGCCGACGATGATCGGGACGATCGCACTGGGGCCGTCGAGCGGCGCGAACCCCAAGCCTGTGAGGCGTTCGCGGAAGTAGCGCGTGTTGTCGCGCTGCTTCTCCACCAGTTGCGGTTGCGTTTCGAGCAGCTCGATCGCTTTGAGCGCGCTCGCTGCGACGGTTGCCGGCAGCGCGTTGGAGAACAACTGCGTTCGCGAACGTTGCACCAACGTGTCGACGAGCGCCCGTGAGCCCGCGACGAATCCGCCGGCCGCGCCGCCCAGGGCTTTGCCGAGCGTCCCGGTCAGGATGTCGATCTTGCCTTCCAGACCGAAATGCTCGATCGTGCCGCGTCCCGTCTTGCCCATGACGCCGGTGCCGTGCGAGTCGTCGACGATCGTCACGGCGTTGTACCGCTCCGCGAGCTCGACGATCTGCGGCAGCTTGGCGAGCGAACCTTCCATCGAGAAGACCCCGTCGGTGATGACGAACGGCGTCCCCTCCGCCTCGCGCAGCTTGGCCTCGAGGTCGGACATGTCGCCGTGTTTGTACCGTGCGCGCTTTGCGGCAGCGAGCCGGCAGCCGTCGATGATCGACGCGTGGTTGAGCTCGTCCGAGATGATCGTGTTGCCGGCCGTCGCGATCGTCGGGATCACGCCTTCGTTCGCGGTCCAGCACGACACGTACGACAGGGACGCATCGAAGCCGAAGACCGACGCGATCTTCTCCTCGAGCTCGCGGTGGATGTCGAACGTGCCGCAGATGAAGCGCACCGACGCCGTGCCCGCGCCGTATTTTCTGAGCCCTTCGATCCCGGCTTCGACGACGTCGGGGTGGTCCGCTAAGCCGAGGTAGTTGTTGGACGAAAGCACGATCACGTCGCCGGCCTCCTCCATGTGCACCTCGGGCGCCATCGGGCCGGTGATGTGCCGCAGGCTCTTGTACGTTCCGGCGGCGCGGAGAGCATCGAGATCGGCGGTGAGACGGGCTTCGAACGCGGTATTCATGGCTCTCCGTAGGCTATTCGTCGACGTGCAGAACGATTTTGGCGGCTTCGCCGGACTTCATCAGAGCGAAGGCCGCCTCGAAGTCTTCGAACCGCATCTCGTGCGTGATGATCGGGGTGAGGTCGACGCGGCCGCTCGTGACGAGCGCTTGCGTCTGGTACCAGGTTTCGAACATCTTGCGCCCGTTGATCCCCAGCACGGTGAGGCCTTTGAAGATGATGCGCTCGGCGAGGTTGATCTCGACTTCGTCCGACGGGATCCCGAGCAGCGCCGCGACGCCACCGTTCCGCACCATCGCCAAACCATTGTTGATCGCTTGACCCGAGCCGGACATCTCGAGCAGAACGTCGGCGCCGTCACCGCCGGTGCGGGTGATGATCTCATCGACGAGGTCAGGCTGAAGCGCCGAGAACGTCGCATCGGCGCCGACGCGTTTGGCAAGCTCGAGCTTCTGCGGGTTGACGTCGATCGCGAAGACTTTCGCGGCGCCGGCGGCGCGCGCGACCGGGATCGCCATCAAGCCGATCGAGCCGACGCCCGTGATCACGACCGACTTCACCGAGACGTCGGCGGCCATGACGGTGTGCACCGCGTTGCCGAGCGGATCGAACACCGCCGCCCAGCTATCGGGGATCGACGGGTCGAGCTTCCAGACGTTCGACTCCGGCATTCGGATGTAGTCCGCGAACGCGCCGTTCGTGTCGACGCCGATGATCTCGACGTGTTCGCAGATGTGTGCCTGCCCCGTCCGGCACAGCGCACACACTCCGCACGCGATGTGGCCCTCGGCCGACACGCGGTCGCCGACCTGCACCGCCTTGACCGCGCTGCCGACTGCCGCGACGTACCCCATGAACTCGTGCCCGATCGTGAGCGGCGGCTTCACGCGTCGCTGCGCCCAGTGATCCCAGCCGTAGATGTGCTGATCGGTCCCGCACAAGCCGACGGTCTTCACCCGAATCAACACATCGCTCGGGCCGATCGACGGAACGGGGATGCGCTCGAGCGTGAAACCGGGCGCCGCGCTCATCTTGCGCAGCGCCCGCATGGTGTCGGGGATCGCCGGCGCGGTGACCGGCCGGTGGGGCATGGTCGAGGTCATCGGTCGCGGTCTTCGTGAGCCGCGCGAGCCGGCCCCGCGGGGCTATTGAAGCCCGACGGTGTGTCCGGGGAATCCCGCCACATCGACGTAGCGCACGCCTGCGGCGATGTGATAGCGCAGCACCGTGACGACGCCGCCTGGTCCGGGTGCGGACCATTCTTCGCTGCGCTGCACGGTCGGCAGCGCGCCGCCCGGCATCGCTTCTCCGAACGCACGTCCGATGAGCCGGCCCTTTGCCGGAAAGGGAAGCCAAAGAGACTCGGCTTAGGGCTTGCCGTACTGCGCGGTGAGATAGTCGACGATCGGCGGCACCTGCGCGTCGGTGATCGGCGCACCGTAGGCCGTCCGCATCTTGACGACTTCGGCGGTCCACTGCGCGCGGCTGAGCACCGGCTGGGTGGACACGTACGCCGACGAGTGGCACGTCAAGCAGCTCGCCTGCGCCGCACCGACGCCGGGGCCGGGCTTGAAGGCCATCCCGGCGTCGCCGGGGAGCGAGATCGAAACCGGACCTTTCGGCGGAGCGACCGTGGCCGCTGCGGCGACGCCCGCGCCCAACAGCAGCACAGCGGCGACGGCGATCGCGACGCGTTTCATCCGACGGCCACCTTGTACATCTCGACCACGTTGCGCAGGTAGCCCGACGGATTCCAGCCTTGCGTTGCCGGCTGCGTCGCGCCGTCGTTCGCGGTAGCACGCACGGCGATCGTATACGTCTGGCCGGCGCGAGTCTGCAACGAGGCTGACCACCGCCGGAAGCTGTACTTGCCGACGTCCGGACCGAGTGCTGCATCGCGCCAGGTCGTGCCTCCGTCGAGGCTGACCTCGACGCGCTTGATCCCGCTGCCCCCGTCGAACGCAATCCCGCGCAGCTCTTGCAGTTTCACGTCGATCTTCGCACCGTCGACGACATTGGTCGCGAACGACCGAACGCGCATGCGGTTGATCGGAACGGTGGGGAAACCGGTGGCCCCGGGCATCACGCTATTGTCCGGCGTGTCGGGGATACGATAGGCCGTCTTCATCCAAAAGTTGTCGTCGACGTGATCGAGGACGGTGATCGCCGAGAGCATCTTCACCCAGTAGGTCGAATACCAGCCGGGCACGATGAGCCGTACCGGAAAACCGTTGAGCAACGGCAGCGGAACGCCGTTCATCGCATAGGCAATCAGAATATCGTCCCCGCGCGCCTTGTCGACGTCGAGTGACTTGCGAAAATCCGGCGTCGTCGGCAACACCGGGCCTTCGAGCCCGTCGAACTGGACCTGCTTCGCGGTCGCTTTGAGACCGGCGCGGTCGAGGACGTCGCGCAAGCGAACCCCCGTCCAGAGCGCGTTGCCCATCGCGCCGTTGTCCCACTGTCCGCCCGCGACGCGTGGCGCCGACAGCCCGCGACCGTTCCCCGAGCATTGGTTCACCGCCGTGATCTCGACTTGCGGCAACGCCGCGAGGTCGGCGAGCGAAAGCGAGAGCGGAGTGTTCACCTCGCCGGTGACCGCGATGCGGTGCGCGCTCGCGTCGACGTGCTGCGGGATGTTGCTCAGATGCCAGCGGACGAAGAACGCGTCGTTGGGCGTATACACGCCCTGATCGAACACGGCGAACGGCGTCTCGAGCTGTGGCGGCCTCGGCGACAGCACGAGGAGCGGCCGTTTCTGCGGAAACGCCAGCAGCGGACGTTCGCCGTTCGCGAACGGGAGCTGAACCGAATCGGCGAGCGCGCGCGCCGGGAGCGCTGAGGCGCCGAGCGCGGCGACCGAGCCGGCCAGAAAACGACGACGACCGATCTTCCTCACGAAGACCTCCTCACGTATGTGAGCCAGGGGTTTCCGAACCTCGGACGCTTTTCCTCGGGGCCGGCGAGATTGACAATCCTCGCCGTCCGGTTAGCATATCGCCATGACGCCGGTATCACGCGCCGTCGCCGTGCGCAACGCCGCCAATGGAGACGTCGCCGCGATTCGAGCGATCTACAACGAAGGCATCGCCGATCGCGTCGCGACGCTCGACGAGGATCCGAAAAGCGCCGGCGACATCGCCGCGTGGTGGGCCGATCATGGCGGCCGCTACGCGGTGGTCGTGGCGGAGCGCGACGGCGTCACGGTCGGCTGGTGCTCGCTCAACCGATACTCGCATCGTTGCGCGTACGACGGCGTCGTCGACTTGTCGGTGTACGTGGCGCGGGAAGCGCGCGGAACCGGCGTCGGCTTCGCGCTGCTCGTCGCGGCCGAGCGGCTCGCTCGCCAAAACGGCTTCTACAAGATCGTGCTTTTCACGCTCCCGGTCAACGCGAACGGGCAGGCACTGTACCGCAAGACCGGCTTTCGCGAGGTCGGCGTCTTTCGCAACCAAGGGCGGCTCGACGGACGCTTCGTCGACGTCATGGCGATGGAGAAGCTGCTCTGAAGAGAGCGCTCGTCAGGCGAACTCCAAGCCGGTAACGAGCGTCTGAACCTTCGCCTTGACCATGTCGCGGATCTCGCGAACGCGTTCGAGTGCCTGTCCCTTCGGGTCCGGAAGACCCCAGTCGTCGTCGATGCGCGGCACGCCCTCGACGTCGCATCCCATCGTGATGATGCGATCGGCTTGGCGGACGTTCTCCGCATCGAGCAGCTTCGGCCGGGCCATACTGATGTCGATGCCGTCCTCGGCCATGACCGCGACGACACCGGGGTCGGGTGCGTCGGCCGCGATCGTGCCGGCGGAGGCGACGGTCACACGATCGCCGGCGAGCCGGCGAAGATATGCTTCGGCCATCTGGGAGCGGCCGGTGTTATGGCGGCAAACGAAGAGGACCGAAGGTTTCGCGTTACGGACTGACGAGCTCATGACGAACCTCCGGATGCGCGACGACGACCTCTCGCGCCGTCGTAGGACCGATTGGGGAAAGCCAAGCGAAAACTGCGGTCGCGGCAAACGCTCCGAGCAGTTGCGCGACGATAAAGAGTGGAACGTCCACCGGCCGAATTCCGGCGAAGGTATCGCTCAGTGATCGCGCGATCGTAACGGCGGGATTTGCGAACGACGTGGACGGCGTAAACCAGTAGGCGCCGACAATATACGCCGCTACGGCGAACGGTGTAACACCGAGCCGAGTGCGAACGCAGCCCCAAATCGTGGCGAGCAGCCCGAATGTCGCGACGAACTCGCTAACGAGAAGCGGCGCGCCGCCGCGGGCGTGATGCGACGGAAAGAAGAGCGGCAAGCCGAACATGCCATTGGCGAGCGCCGTACCGCAAAGCGCCCCGACTACTTGCGCCCCGATGTAGGGCGCTACGGAGGCCCAGGGAACCCCGCCCTGCCACGCGTCCGCGAGGGTGACCGCCGGATTGAAATGCGCGCCGGAGATCGGCCCAAATGCCAGGATGAGCGCGACTAACGCGCCGCCCGTGGCGATGGCATTCGCCAGGAGCGCCAAACCGAGGTTGTTGCCGAACAAGCGCTGAGCCATGATACCGGAACCGACCACGGCCAGCAGTAGGAACGCGGTTCCGATGAACTCCGCCGCCGCAGGCCGCAGGCTCATCGGAGCACATGAAGGCGCCCGCAGCTCCCGCCACGCTCTCGAAGCGCCAAGCAGCGTTCCATCTCCGCGATGGCGGCATGCGCGCGCGCCCGGTCGAGCACGACCGCGCGAGTCAGTTGGGCACGCAGCCACTCCATGTTTGGCACGTAGCCCAAAAGCATTCGCAACCGGAGGACGAGGCGATTCATTTTACGTGCAGCAGGTTGCGCCGGCAGCGACGGCCGTTTCGGTGCGGCAGCACGTCGTATCAGCATCGTCGCGGTTCTCCGTGTCCTCGTGCACGACGTAGGTTTCCCACCGCCGGCCCTCGGGATCGCTCGCCCAGACCTTGGTCTGATTCGCATAGCAACACGTCTCTTCGCGCTCGATGTCTACCTCATAACCGGCGTTCTCGAGCCGCGCGATTTGTGCGTCCACTGCCTGAGCGCTGTCGACCACGATTCCGAAGTGTTGGCCGCGACCGGCTTGCGCATCCGCGTCGAGATCGAGCGCAAGTTCAAGGCCCGGTTCGTCTGTTACGAAGAGGGCATAGTCGGCGAGTCGTTTTGTCGGTGTTGCGCCAAGCAGCGTGGAATAGAACGCGACGCTGCGCTCGAGGTCGCAGGTGGCGAGGTTGAGATGCATCTTCATGCGGCAATGGCCTCCGAAAGGATGGAGCTGACGGCGGACGCGATACGAGCGCCCGCGTCGCTCGACAGGCGGTAGTACACCCAGGTCCCGCGTCTCTCGCACGTTACGAGGGCCGCCTCCCTCAATATCCGCAAGTGGTGAGACACGGTGGGTTGATTGAGCGGGAGCTCTGAGGTGAAATTGCAGACGCAGATCTCGTCGGCGGCGGCGCTCAGCATCGCCACGATCGCCAGACGGTGCGGATCGGAAAGGGCTTTGAAGAGGACGGCCTCGCCGGCGCGGTCGACTTCGCGGCCGTCGGGCGGGCAGCAATGCTGCATCGACATAGGTCGATATTAGCGGCTATATCAACATCTGTCAATATAGCGTATCTTGCCGAGAATCAGCGTGGTCTGGCCGTTAGACAGATGCTAGCGCAGATAAATCCAAAAGGCGCTGTCGACCGTCTCGTTTCCCTGGTTCACACGATCGCGCGCTGCGCGTTGCTCGTCGATGCGAGCACCGACTTCGGCGATACGGCCGATGGTCTGCCGCACGAATTCACCGAGCCGCGAAGTGCGCTCGATCGCCGCGGGCCGCGGCACAGCAAACACTTTCATAACGGGCACTCCCTCGAAGCACCGCGCAGGGCGGCGTGTACCTGTTATCGCCCAAAGCGTGCGGAGCTTGAGGTGGATTGTCGCCCTACGTTGCGATTCGTCAGCCTCTTTACGCGACCGTTACAAGCTGATGAAGCGGTTTCAGGAACAAGGAACCGGATCAGGGTTGGCGTCCTACCGGCGGATCAGGAAGACGCCGACCACCAGGCATCCGACACCGACGATCTTCGCGAGGTCGATCGACCGTGGCAGGATTCCGAAGAGACCCACGTGATCGAAGCAGAGCGATGCGACCATCTGTCCCGCGATCACGAGGGCCAGCACAGGGGCCGCACCGAGCTTCGGGATCAGCCAAATAACGATCGCGAGGTAGACGAGGCCGTAAATGCCACCGGTCCAAAGCCACCAATTCGTGCGCATCGCCGGATCGAAAACGTTGGCCGATTGGCGCGTCGCGGCGAGCAGGATCAGACAGCAGATCGTTCCGCCGACGTAGCTCACGAAGCTCGAACGCAACGGCGTCGCCACGAACGCTCTGAGCTGCGTGTTGACGAGAGCCTGAAATGCGAGATTCGCGCCGGCAAAGATGCCGAGCGCAGCGAGTGCGACTACGGACCAGGAGGCCGCCGGCAACCTTCTAGGACGCTCGCGCCAAACGCTTCGCAGTCGGAAGTATCTCGCTGAACGCCGTGCGCAAGCGGAGACGCAGACCGGGCACGAGCGTATAGTAAGCCCAATTACCGCGGCGCTCGCTCTTGACGATACCCGCATCCCGCAGAATGGCAAGATGATGCGATACGGACGACTGCCCGATCGGCAAGCCGTCGACTAAATCGCAGACGCAGACCGCATGCGGCGTCGACGCGAGCACGGCTACGATGTTCAGCCGGTGCGGATCACCGAGCGCTTTGAGGAGGTCGGCCTCGGCAGAGTAGTTTCGAACGCGAACTCGGGTGGCAGGGACACAGCGGGAGGTGGGCATCGCCTCCATGTTACGCATCCGAGCCGTCAAGGACCTCGATGTCGACCGGGGCTCCCGCCGGAAGCTCCTTGGTGCCAAGCGGTACCGCGATCAGCGCGCGGGCCCGAGACGCGTTGCGTACCAGTGACGAGCACTGGTTCTGGAGCGGGACCGCGACGAGAGACCCGGGCGTCGCCGTCCGCAGCTCGCACAGCACGAAAACACACCGGCCCGTCTTTCCGCGGACTGCCGCAGCGAGCGTGCCGCGGCGACCGCGGACGGGTTTCCGCATCGCGGCGGCGGTGACATACGGACGTGCCAACGCGTGCCACGCGACGAAGGCCGCGGCCGGATTACCGGGCAGGACGAAGACCCCCTTGTTGCCGAGGACCCCGAACGCCGTCGGTCGGGCCGGCTTCATCGCAACCCCTGTGAAGGCGAATCGAACGCCGATACGTTCGCACGCTTCCTTCACCAGATCCCGCGGCCCGCGTGACGCGCCTCCGGTCGTCAGGATCACGTCGCACGTTGAGAATGCGGCGCGCAGCGCGTCCTCGATCGACGCCAGATCGTCTGCGACGACCTGTTCGCAGACGACCTCTGCTCCGCACTCCTCCGCGGCTGCGCTCAGCATCACGCCGTTGCTGTCGCGGACCTGTCCGCGACCGGGCGCTGTCGCGATGTCGACGAGTTCGTCGCCGGTGCACAGAACGGCCACACGGGGGCGCCGAAACACCGATACCCGCACGAACCCGGCGGCGGCCAGCAGCGCGAGGTCGCCTGCCGAGAGAACGCGGCATGGCGCGAGCAGAAGATCGCCACTACGCGCATCTTCGCCCGTCGGGAAGATGTGATCACCCGCCCCGGGACTGACCACAAACGAAACCACGCTCCCGTTCACGACGGAGTCTTCGTCGCAGACGACCGCGTCGGCGCCGTCGGGCAGCGCTGCGCCGGTCGCGATCGGCGTGGCCGTGCCGCGCGCGTGAGCAGCATCGCCGGAGCCGGCGAACGCCGGAGCCGCGACGGTGAGCGGACCGTGGCCGTCGGACGAATATACCGCAAAGCCGTCCATCGCGGCACGCGCGAACGGTACAATATCGTCCGAGGCGAACGCGGGCTGCGCGAGTACCCGATCGCGTGCCGCACGTAACGCAACCTCTACGACCGCGGCCTGCGGCACGGCCTCCAGTACCGCGTGCAACGCGTCGGGAAAAGAGACCAACGCCGGCCGTGATGCGATCACGATGCTGCGGTGATCAGCGACGTGCTCGCGACGACGCGCGTCGCTCGGTCGCGGTGCTCGGCTGCCCACGGCTTCCACTCACCCGGCCCCGCGACGAACCAGGACGATTCGAAGCGCTGGAGGTGTATGCCGGCGGATGTGGATTCGACGATCAGGACCTGCGGGCGAAGCGCTCGCGCGTGCACCAGACCCAGGGCCAGTCCGTCGCGAACACGCCGCCGCGAAACGGTCACCCAAACGACGGCGCTCGCGCCCGCGTCGAGCAACCGTCCCGTGTCGCCGTGCCGTCCGTTCTCGGCCCCCCGTTCGACAGACACGCGTGTCGGCACATCACGCTCGGTCACGCTCACCTTCATCGCGACGCACCGCCCCGGCTCGCGGCGGACGAGGGTGCACGCAAGAATGGTCTTCCCAACCTTCGAGGCGCTGCCGCCCACCACGATGACGCGCACGTCAGCCGAGGTTTTCGAGATCCTTGAAGGTGACATGCGCAAAGCTCGATGGTTTTCCGGCGACCCGCTCGATGTTCGCATAGGTCAGCTTGTAGCTCGGTATGTTCGTCTTCGGGTCGACGTGCGGCGTCACGAGGAACCCGGCCGTTCCCTTCTTCGGCTGTGCGAACAGCATGAACGGTTGACCGGGCTTCACCGCGTCCGTGACGTAGGCGATCGCCTGCGTGCTCGCATAGTCGTTGTGAACGCGCAGGACGTCGCCGCTCTGCACGCCGAGCGTCTTCGCGTCGCTTGGGTTCAGCTCGAGGAACGTGTCCTCACGGTCGCCCCAGCGGTCCGCGACGATGGGCTTGCGCCAACTCTCGTATCCCGTTTGCCACATCATGTTGAAGCGGCCATTGTTGATCAAGTACTTGTACTTGCGCTTTTGCGCCGCGATCTCGGCCGGGAGCTCCGGCTGGTGCGCTGGGATGAACGTCGCCTTGCCGTTGGGCCGATTGAACTTGCCGTCGGTGAAGAAGCGCACCGTTCCGCTGCGCTTTCCGTTCGAGACGTTGACCGGGACTTGAATACCGTTGTTGCCCAGCCCCCGCAGGTACTCGTGGTCGAGGAACGAGATGTCCTCAGGATCGAACGTCGGCTTCGAGGTCGGCGGCAGCGAAGAAACGGGCGAAGTCCCGCCCGCAGGCCCGGTGGTGGTGATGGCATTCGGTGCCTTCGCCTGCTCGGTGGCCGGGTTGGTGCTGCGCGCTTGCGCGCTCACGCGCGATGCGTCCAAGAACACGTCCGCGTCGCTCTTCCAGTCGTAGCCGGCGAACCGCTCGGCCATTTCATGGTTTCCTTCGCGCACGTAGGCGTCGCGGATGAAGTTCGCGACCAGGGCCATGATCTGCCAATCCGGTTTCGCGGTACCGGGCGGGTCCATGAACTTCTGATAAAGGCGCATCCGCCGTTCGCCGTTGATTGAGGTCATGTTCAACTCGAATTGGGTTGCGGCCGGGAACACGACGTGGGCGTGCTGGACCACCTGCGTCGGATAGATGTCTTCGGCGACGACGAACAAGCCGCCGTCCTCGACCGATGCGACGACGCGTTTGACGCGATCGTCGATCGAACCGCCCTGGTCGAGCGCGTCGCTGACTTTCTTGCCGCGCTGCTGGATGACGTCGAGGACGGTGCGCGCCGCCGGTGCCGTTTGTATCGGGTTGCACGCAAGCACCCACCACAACATCGGTCCTTTGCCCTCGGCCAGGAGTTTCTCGACGTAGACGCCGGGACGCTTGCCGGGGTAGTCCGGCCGGACATATCCCTCTTGGTGTCCGCCGAGCCGTGCGCAGCCCGTTCCCGGCTTGCCCAGGTTACCGGTGAGCACGGCGAGGTTGACGTACGACGCGATGACGTCGTAGTTTTGAATGCTCCAGATCGCGCCTTTCTCGTAGTGGAACAGGGTAGCGGGTTTGTGCCCGCCGCTCATCGGCTTCGCGATCCATTCGGCGGCACGGACGATGTCGGCGCGCGGCACTCCCGTCACGCGCTCGGCATCCGCGAGGACACTGCCAGCAGCGCGGTTCAGGCCGACGCTGTCGTGGTACGATCCGACGCTGGACTCCTCGACGTGGTCGCGCACGAACGATGCATCGTCCCAGTGGTGCTCGAGCACGACGCGGGCGACCGCGTTCCACAACGTCACGTCGGTACCGGGCGTGACCTGCAGGAACAGTACGTTCTCGTTCCCCGCTGCAGTGCGTGCCGCCGCTACGGTGATCGTCCGGCGGGGATCGACGACGATCATTCGTCCCTGCGCGAGCGGCGTCTTGCCCGGATACGCCGCGCGTTTCTTGTCGGCGGTGCTTCCCTGCAAGTTGGGGATCATGTGGTTGAAGAAGTAATTCGTTTGGTCGGCATACGGGTTCGCACCGAAGATCACGATCGTGTCGGCGATCTCGGCATCCTCGTAGGCGATGTTGAGCTCGGGGATCCCCATGTCGCGGGACGCCATCGGCTCGCCGAACACGGTCGGGCGGTTGTGCACCGTCGCCATCGTCGTGCGGACGCTGGCGTAGAAGAACTTTCCGGTCGCCCAGGTGAACTCGTAGCCGCCGCCCTGCCCGCCGTGATCGGCGAACTTCACGCCGATCGAGTCCGGCCCGTGCTTGTCGAGCAGCGCCTTTGTGACACCGCCGACCAGCGCCACGGCATCGTCCCAGGTCGCCTCCTGGCTGCCATGATGCACGATCGTCGGGTGCTTGAGCCGGTCGCGCGTCGGCGCGTCCTCACGATACACGCTCAGACCCATCGTCCCGCCACGCACCGAGTGAAGGCCGCTGTTGACGACGCAGTCGTTGTCCGGGACGATCGCGACATTGTACGAGCTGCCGTCGGCGTCTTTGACGACACCGTGCATCGAGGGTGAGATCCAGCTCTGCGTGTTCGGCTTGGTGAGGTCGGCGCCGAGAGCATTGCGATTCGCAGCTCGCCCACCGTCCTTGCCGAGGGGCCACTTGTAGACGTTGTAGCCGCAACCGACGATGCAGTATTTGCAGCCGGTGTGGAACTTCTGCGCGTCGGCCGGCGGGATCGGAACGGAAACCTTCGTCGTATCAGCCATGGATCAGCTCAGCTTTCCGTTGTCGAAGCGTCCGAAGATGAGTCCTTGGACTCCCGTTGCCCTGATCTCGTCGGAGCCCGGGTCATAGGCGAGCGTGATTCGCGGCAGATTCGTCGTCGCGTGGCCGATCACGAGCTGCCCGCTGCGTTCGGGGTCGTAGACGCTGTAGTGACACGGACAGACGAAGGTCCGTGCACCGGCGTTGTACGAAACCGGGCAACCGCGGTGCACGCAAAGCTGGCTGTAGGCGACAATGTCGCCCTCGGGCCCGACGCCGCCGTCGACCTTGTGTCCGATCTTGACGGCGAGAGCGGGCGCCTGCGCATCCGGGTAGTGGAACGCGACCGGCTTTCCGACCTGGAAGGCCTTGGCCTTGCCGACCGCGACCCTGGGGAGCGCGGTCGCCCCCTCGGCGATCGTTGGGGTCTGAGCGGCCCCGGCGACCAAGGACGCCGTCGCCGCGCCGGAAGCCGACAAGAACCGCAGGCGAGAAACAGCCATATCGCACCTCGCTATTGGATCGACCGGCTTCGATAGTATCGACAGCCGTCGATCCTCTGCGGCGGCTTACCCGGGAGCGAAAGCCGAATCCTTCAGCCGCCGGTCACCCGAAACGGCCGGTGATATAATCCTCGGTCCGCTTGTCCTTCGGCCGGGTGAAGATCTGGTTCGTGGGACCGACCTCGACGATCATGCCGTCCAGAAAAAATGCCGTCCGGTCGGAAACGCGGCCGGCTTGTGCCATCGAGTGCGTCACGATCACGACGGTATAGTCTTCACGGAGCTGGGCGATGAGCTCTTCGATCTTTACGGTCGCGATCGGATCGAGGGCCGAGGCCGGTTCGTCCATCAAGATGACATCAGGCCGCAGGGCGAGGACGCGCGCGACGCACAAACGTTGCTGCTGTCCTCCGGAGAGCGCTGCCCCCGACTCGAAAAGACGGTCTTTCACCTCGTCCCACAGGACGGCGCGCCGGAGACTGTTCTCAGCGACGTCGGCGATTCGGTCGCGGCTCCGTTCGCCGTTGACGCGCAGCCCATACGCCACATTCTCGAAGATCGACATCGGAAACGGGTTCGGTCGCTGGAAGACCATCCCGACGTGGCGCCGCATCACGATGGGGTCGACGTCCCGTGAGTACACGTCGACGCCGTCGATCTCGATGCAGCCGGTGACTTTCGCCGACGGCGTGAGATCGTGCATCCGGTTGATCGCCCGTAAGAACGTCGTCTTGCCGCAGCCCGACGGGCCGATCAGCGCCGTGACCCGATGTTTCTCGACGTCCAGCGACGCGTCTCTTATCGCATGATTTTGGCCATAGTAGACGTTCAGGTTGCGAACCCGAACTTTGACCTCGGGTTGGGTCGCGGATACGCCGAGCGTGCGGTCCATCGAGGAAACCATTACCCGAAGCGCCCGGTGATATAGTCCTCGGTTCGCGAGTCCTTCGGGTGCGTGAATATCCGTTCGGTCGGACCGAACTCCACCACGCTGCCCACCCGGTTCTCGTCCCCGAGCATGAATCCGGTATAGTGCGAGATGCGAGCCGCCTGCTGTAGGTTGTGCGTCACGATGATGACGGTGACGTCGGCAGCGAGTCGTTCCATCAACTCTTCGATCTTCAGCGTCGACAGCGGGTCCAAAGCAGAGGTCGGCTCGTCCATGAGCAGGACGTCGGGCTGCAGCGCGAGCGCGCGAGCAATGCACAGTCGTTGCTGCTGGCCACCCGACAGGGCCAAGGCGGGACTGTTGAGCTTGTCCGCGACTTCATCATACACGGCTGCCCGGCGGAGCGCATCTTCCGCGATCTCTCTGAGCTCGCGCGGATCCTTCGTCATCCCAGTGTAGCGCGGTCCCGCGATCACGTTTTCGAGGATCGACATCGTCGGGAACGGGTTGGGGCGTTGGAAAACCATCCCGATGCGGCGCCGGGTGACGACCGGATTTACCTCCGGGTCATAAATGTTCACGCCGTCGAGCAAGACCTCGCCCGACGTTCGCGCCGTCAGCGCCGACTCGTGAATGCGATTGAGGCACCTCAGGAACGTCGTCTTGCCGCAGCCCGACGGTCCCATGATCGCGGTAATCGAATTCTTGATGAAGTCGAGGCTGACGCCGCGGATGGCTTGTTTCGCGCCGTACCACGCGCTGACCGACCGTGCGCTCAAGGCAATGTCGGTCGAGGTGGATACCGTCTTTGCGGTGACGATCGTGGTCTGCACGATTCAGAACTTCTTCGTCCGACCGGCGAGCGCAATGCGAGCGCCGATGTTGAGCACCAGGACCGCAAGGATGAGCAGCAGGGCGCCGCCCCACGCTTGACGATGCCAATCGTCATACGGCGAGATGGCGTAGGTGAAGATTTGCAGCGCTAAGACGGCCATCGGATTCGTCGGGTTCACCTCCCAGAACTGACTCCCGAACGCCGTGAACAGCAGCGGTGCGGTCTCGCCGGTAACGCGCGCAATCGAGAGCAGCAAACCAGTGACGATGAGCGGTCTGGCAGCAGGCAGGACGACGTGCATCACGCCGCCGTAATCCGGAAGCCCCAGCGCGAGCGCACCCTCCCGGATCGATGTCGGCACACCGCGCACAGCTTCCTCCGACGTGCGAATCATCAGCGGAAGCATCAACACCGCGAAGGCGAAGGCGGCCGACAGGGCGGAGAAGTGGGCAAACGGCTTGACCAGGATCGTATAGGCGAACAGGCCGATCGCGATGCTGGGAACGCCCGATAGCACCTCGGCCAAGAAGCGCACCAACTCGGCGGCGATCCCGCGGCCGTAGACTGCGAGATACAGACCCGTGAGTACGCCGATCGGGACGGAGATCAGGGTGGCAAGCCCGACGACGATGACGGTGCCCACGATCCCGTTTGCGACGCCGCCGCCCGAAACCCCGACGGGATGCGGCAATTGCGTTATGAACGATGGGTTGATCGCGCTCCAGCCCTGGACCACGACGTAGCCCAGGAGCAAGATCAACAAGCCGGCCGCAAGAGCCGAGCAAAAGCCGGTCAGGACGACACCGGCGAGTCCCGCGACACGGCGCGACGACCCCAGGCGGTCTCCTGCGATCACGGTCGGCGTCCTTGCGCGCGAAGCATCGACCACATCATCAACCGAGCGATGCCGTTCACGGCGACGCTAATGATGAACAGGATCAAGCCTAGCTCTAGTAGGGCGCTCAAATAAAGTGACGACGTCGCTTCCGTGAACTCGTTCGCGATCACGCTCGAGAGGGTGTATGCTGGCGCGAACAGCGACGCCGAGATCGCCGGACGGTTTCCGATGACCATCGTTACGGCAATCGTCTCGCCGAGCGCCCGGCCTAGAGCGAGGACACACGCGCCCAGGATGCCGGCACGAGCCGACGGGAGCACAACGCGTGTTGCGGTTTCCCAGCGCGTCGCACCGAGCGAGATCGACGCCTCGCGGAGTTCGTTGGGGACGGCCAAAATCAAGTCGCGTGCGATCGCGGCCACCGTCGGCACGATCATCAAGGCGAGAAGCAATCCTGCGGTCAGCAGCCCGATACCGTAGATCGTCCCGGAAAAAATCGGCAAGAAGCCGAAATAGCGCTGAAGGAACGGATCAGCGACGTGGCCGAGGATCGGGGCCAGAACGAACAGGCCCCACAGGCCGAAGACCACGCTCGGGACCGCCGCGAGAAGCTCGATCAGGAAGCTGATCGGCCGCGCCACAGCGCGCGGCGCAAACTCGGCCAGAAAGACGGCGGCGGAGATCCCTACGACACCGGCGACGGCGATTGCGATCGCCGAGCTGACCACCGTCCCGAAGATGAACGGTAGAGCGCCGAAATGGTTCGTGACGGGATTCCATTCCGAGCTCCACAGGAATGCCGGGCCGAACGCGACGATCGAGTCCCACGACCCCTGGACCAGCTCGACGAACAACCCTCCGATGATCGCGACGAACACCAGCGTCGCCGCGACGAGAGAGATCCGGAACAGGCGGTCCGCGATCGCTTGACGCGTCGTAAGAGCACGTTGAGAAAGGCGCCCACTCGCGGTCGCGACGGATCGAGGCGAGTCGAGCTCAATACTCATGTACGAACGAATGCACCAAGGCGTTTTATCGCGAGCATCCTCGCGCGCCAGTGCGGCGCGCGAGGGGCATCGGTCGGAGACGGGCGACCCCCGTCAAACCGATGGGTGGGTTAGACCTTGACTTCGGCGATGGCCTTCTTGGCGGTTTCCTGGACAGTCTCCGGCAGCGGTACGTAGTTGAGGCTACCTGCAATTTTCTGTGCGTCATTGCCCGTTACCCAACTCAGAACGTCCTTCACGAGCTTCGCCCGCACCTTGTCGGACGGATTCTGGTACACGAAGGCCCAGGTATAGCCGGCAATCGGATAAGCGTCATTGCCGGGCCGGTCGACGATCGAGAAGTCGGTCGCGGAGACATTGGCTTTCGTCGCGGCAGCCGCACGGACGGTCGACTCGGTGCACGAGAGCCACTTACCCGCCTTGTTCTGAACCTCGGCGGTGCTCATCTTGTTCTCGATGGCGTAGGCAAGCTCGACGTAACCGATCGTGCCCGGCGTTTGCCGTACCTGGCCCGCGACCCCCTCGTTCCCTTTGCCGCCGACCGTGCTGGCGCCCGGCCATTGCACGCTCTTGCCCGTCCCGACCTTGTCCTTCCACTCCTTCGAGACGCTACTCAAGAAGTCGGTGAAGATGTAGGTCGTTCCGGAGCCGTCGGATCGATGGACGGTGACGATCGGCAGGTCCGGAAGCGAGACGTGCGGATTGAGCTTCACGAGCGCAGGGTCGTTCCAGCGCGTGATCTTTCCGAGGTAGATGTCCGCGATCGTTTCGCGCGTCAAGCGCAAGCCGCCGGCCGTCGAAACGGGGAGGTTGTACGTGATCGCTTCCCCGCCGAGTGCGACCGGGACCTGAACGACCGCTCCGCCCGCATGCTTGAGCTCGTCGTCGTTCATGGGGACGTCGGAGGCGCCGAAGTCGACGGTTTTCGCGATGAACTGCTGGATGCCGCCACCGCTTCCGATCGACTGATAGTTCACCGTAATGTCAGGGTGTTGCTGGCTGTACGTGTAGAACGCTTTGGAGAAGAAAGGGTAGACGAACGTCGAGCCTGCGCCGGTCAACTGCGTCGCCGCGAGGACGGGCAGCGTCGCAAGACCGAGCGAGCCGACAAATCCGGCGATCAGAGCCGCGGACGTGCGGCGGGTCATACGTGTGCTCATGTTCCCTTTCGAAAGACTCAGTGGGTGGAAGCGCCGCGAGAAAGCACGCCCGGCTCCCTAGCCGCCGCGTCGCGCGTTGCGCCGGCCCTGCGCGAGCCGCTGGTCGAATGGCATTTGCGGCGCCATTCGCGACACGCTCGGGCCCTTGCAATAGTCCCAGATCAGCCCTAAGCCAAGTTTAAATCTACCTTAAGGAGTCTTAATCTCGTGCTCATTCCGTCCCGGGATGCGCACCGTGAAGGTCGCGCCTTTGCCATAGACCGATTCAGCGATCAGCGTCCCACCATGGCCTTCGACGAGGTGCTTGGCGATCGCCAGCCCGAGGCCCGTTCCGGTGTGCTCGCGCGAGCGCGAGCGATCGACGACGTAGAAGCGCTCGAAGATCCGCGGCAGATCCGCGAACGGGATGCCGACTCCGCTATCCCGTACGGCCAGCACTGCGTCGCCGCCATCGCGGCGCACGTCGACCATGACGCTGCCTCCGGTGGGAGTGTGGCGCAGCGCGTTGTCGAGCAAGTTGACCACGACCTGGGTGAGCCCGCCGCGATCGGCGTTGACCTCGACCTCTTCGGGCGCTTCGAGCTCAAGCTCGACGCCGGCCGCGTCGGCGCGCTGCGCGAACGTGTTCACCACCGATGCGGCGATGTCGCCCAGGTCGAAACGCTCGCGGCGCGGCGCGACCGTTCCGGACTCCGAGCGCGCGAGCTCGAGCAGATCCTCCACCAGGCGGATCATCCGCTCGACTTCGTCGCCGATCTGCGGAAGGAAGAGCGTTCGGGCCTCCGCGTCGTCGTCGGAGACGAGCACCGTCTCGAGCATCAGCTTCATCGCCGAAAGCGGCGTGCGCAGCTCGTGTGACACGTTGCCGATGAAGTCGCGGCGCATCCGTTCGGCGGCGCGGTACGCAGTTCGATCGGTGGCGATCGCGATCGCGCCGCTCTCATAGGGCTGCGCGGTGACGCCGACATAACGGTCGCGCGCGCCGCTGCCGAGCTCGACGTCGCGCGAGCGAGTCTCACCCGCAAGCGCGAGCTGCACCATGCGTTCCAGCTCGACCGACGGGATGACTTCGATCAGCGCGCGGCCGAGCGCGCGCCGGCGGTCGATCCCGAACAGCTCGCCGGCGGCCGCATTAAAAACGCGAACTCGTCCGCGGCCGTCGACGGTAAACGCCGCGAACGGCAACGCCTCGACTAACCGCTCGACGCGGTCTTGCTCGGCCGCGACCGGCGCCGGCAGGTCCCGCTGCGTCGATGCGCGCTCGGCGCTCGCCGCGCGCAAAACGGCATAGGTGCCGGCGATTCCGGCCAGCGCGCCGAGTGATGCGGCGACGAAGTCAGCCGTCGGCTGTTCCCGTCTTCACTCGCGGAACATGTAACCGCGGCTGCGCACGGTCACGATGTTGCGCGGGTTGTTGGGGTCGACCTCGATCTTTTCACGCAGCCAGCGAACGTGGACGCTGATCGTCTGGTGCTCGCCCTCGAAGTCGTAGCCCCAGACTTTCTCGAGCAGCATCTGGCGGGTGACGATCCGCCCGCGGTTCTCCATGAGCACGTGCAGCAGCCGGAACTCTTTGGGGGCGAGCGCGACGTCGCGACCGCGCACTACCAGTCGCTGGCGCGACGGATCGATGGTGATCTCGCCGGCGGTGATCGACTCGTCACGTTCGTCGGCGTCGACCTCGGCACGCCGCAAACGCGCCTTGATGCGCGCCATGATCTCGCCCAGCGAAAACGGCTTGGTGACGTAGTCGTCGGCGCCGAGCTCGAGGGCGAGGACTTTATCGAACTCCTGGTCCTTCGCGGTGAGCATGATGATCGGGACGCTCGACGTCTTGCGGATCTCCTTGCACGCTTCGATCCCGTCCAGCAGCGGCAGCATGATGTCCAGCACGACCAGGTCGGGGCGCTCGCTCTGGGCGAGCATCACCGCGGTGCGCCCGTCGCCCGCCGTCGCCACGGCATAACCGTTCTTCTCGAGGTTGTAGCGCAACGAATGGACGATCGCCGCCTCGTCGTCGACGAGCAGGATCTTCTTCTTCGTCGCGACCGCGGTGGTCATGCGCCGGGCACCATGACCTCGAACACGAGCCGCATTCCGAAAGTGCGCTCGAACAGGTCGGCTTTCTCCATCGCGGCATCGACTTCGCCTGAAGCGTCGCCGTCGGCCTGCGCGGCGATCACCACCAGGCCGTCTTCGGGGACGGCCGAGACGTCGGTCACCGTACCCAAGTGCAGGATATCGAGCCCGTCGGCGATTCGCAGCAAGGCGGCCAGCACGTCGACGCGGTGCCGGTCGCCGGGCGCGAGCGCCGCGTACTCGAGATGCGACGCCTTGGGCATCGCCTTGCGATAGTAGCGGGCGGTCTGCGCGATCAGCTCGCGCTCGTCGTCCCGCCAGCCCTCCAGCCGCGTGTTGCGGATCAGGTAGGCGGCGTGTTTGTGGTGGCCGCTCTGGCCGACGAAGCGCCCGATTCCGTGCAGGACGGCGGCGGCCCAGAGCAGGTCGCGGTCGGCCGGCGCCAACCCGTGCAGCGGTGCGAGGCGTTCGAACAAGACCAGCGCGAGCCGTGCGACGTGGCGCTGGTGCCCGCCCAGGTGCTCGTAGCGGCGGGCAACCGCTTCGACCGCCTCGATGCGTTGGGCCCGCTCGTCACCGAGCCGCTGGGCTAGCTCGCGGTCGCGGTGCGCGAGGTCGACGACCACGCCGTCGCGCAGCGCGCGCTCGCAAACGACCAACTCGTCGCGTCCGAGCAGCGCGAGCGCGCCGATCAAGACGGCGTTGCCGGCTACGATGATGTCGGCCCGGCGCGGGTTCATCCCGGGCATGCGGCGCCGCTCCGTCTCACCCGCCACCAGCATGTGACGCTGCAGCGCCTCGAGCCGAACGCGCGAGAGCGTGTAACCGTGAACGCCCTTGACGGCCAACCCGCGTTGCGCCGCGTCGAGCCAGGCGAGTCCCATGATCGTCCCCGACGTACCGATCGCGAGGTCGAGTCGATAGTGGCGGATCCGCTCGATCAGCGGGCCGAGCACGCCGGCGACGTGCGCATCGAGCTTGCGCGCGGCGCGCAGCTGATCGGGCTTGTCGCGCAAATAGGCGTCGTACAGCCGCAGGCTGCCGAGCTTCACCGAATCGACCAAGTACGGCCGCTCGCCGTCGGCGACGATGAACTCGGTCGAGCCGCCGCCGATGTCGATGATACAGGCCACCCGATCGTAGAGCGGATACCCGTTGGCGACGCCGAGGTGGATCAGCCGCGCTTCTTCGTACCCGTCGAGGATCTCGAGGCGCAGACCGGTGCGCGCTTCGACGAGGCCGCGAAACTCGCCGCCGTTCTCGGTTTCGCGAACCGCCGACGTCGCGACCGCGCGAATGCGCTGGGCGCCGCGCTCCCGCGCCGCGTCGTTGAAGCGCGCGATCGCTTCGACGCCGCGGTCCATCGCTTTGCGCGAGAGCCGCCCGCGCTCGAGCGCGTCATCGCTGCCTAGCCGCACCATCTCGCGGGCCTTGTACACGACGCGCGACGTGTCGAACGCCGAGTCCAGTTCGACGACGATCAAATGGATCGAGTTGGTCCCGACATCGATCGCGCCGAACAGCACGCTCGTCTAGCCCGGCTTCTTGCGAACCGTCACGCCCGCGGCGCGCTCGTAGAACGTCGCGACCGAGGTGTAATCGTCTTTCCCGTGTCCTTCGCCGGAGGTCGCGGTGTAGAGCTGATACGCGAGCGCGCTGGCCGGCATCGCGACGCCCATCGCGCGCGCCGAGTCGAGCGCCGCCGCGAGGTCCTTGCGCAGCAGGTCGAGTGCGAAACCCGGCTTGTGCGAGCCGGCCAGCCAGCTCTGCTGCACCCAGTTCGCGAGCAGGTAGTTCGAGCCGGTCGCGCTGGCGATCACGTCGAGCACCGCATCGATGTCGGCACCGGCTTTCGCCGCAAACGTCAGCGCTTCGACGTTCGCCAGCATCACGTTCGAGATGATGATCTGGTTGACGAGCTTCACGACCTCGCCCATCCCGACGGCGCCGACGTGATTCGGCCTCCCCATCGCCTCGAGCACCGGGCGCGCTTCGGCGAGATCGTCGTCCGACGCGCCGACCATGATGGTGAGCGTTCCGGTTTTCGCCCGTGCCGGACCGCCCGAAACCGGCGCATCGAGGAACCGGAATCCCGCCGCGCGCAACCGCGCGTCGAAGGCGCGCGTCGCGACCGGTGAGATCGTCGACATGTCGATGAAGAGCGTGCCCGGCCGCGCGCCAACCGCCGCGCCGTGCTCGCCGAACAGCACCTCTTCGACCTGCGGCGCATCGGGCACGCACGTGACGACGACGTCGACCGCACTCGCGACGCCGGCCGGATCGCCGCCGTCGTGCGCACCTTGCGCGACGAGCCGCTCGACCGGTTCGCGATTCGCGTGCGCGCAGACGGTCACCGCGAAGCCGGCGCGCAGCAGCGACGCCGCCATCGGCTCTCCCATCGTGCCGACGCCGATCATTCCGACCTTGGTTGCCATACGGTGCGCTCGCGTACGGCGCGCGGGACGTGACGGCCTGCGGGTGAATCAGCCGGGGTGACCACGCTGCTCGCGTTCGTCCGGCTGACGCGACCCCTGTTCTTGTTGGGCGGCGTCGTCGGCGTCGCGCTGGGCGCAGCGGTCGCCGCATGGTCGGGACACCGGCTCGACGGCGTCACCTACCTGTGGATCCAGGCATTGGTCAGCGCGTTTCAGCTGATGGTGCACTATGCGAACGACTACTTCGACCGCGCGGGCGACGTGTTCGCGCAAAGGACGGCGTGGTCGGGCGGCAGCGGCGTGCTGACGTCGGGAGCGCTGCACCCGCGCGTCGCGCTGCTCGCCGCGGTGGTGTGCGCCGCGCTCGGGCTCGCGGCGACGGCACGCTTCTGGTTCGGCGCTAACGCGACGGTGGGTTGGATCGGCCTGGGCATGTTTGCGCTGGCGTGGTCGTATTCGGCGCCGCCGCTGCGCTTGGCGGCCCGCGGGTTCGGCGAGCTCACCACGGTATTGGTCGTCGCGGTCCTCGTCCCGGCCGCGGGCTATGCCGCCTTCGCCGGGCGCCTCGATGCGCTGCTCGAAAACGCCCTCGTCGCGCCGGCTGCCGCGATGCTCGCGATGATGCTCTGCGTCGAGCTGCCCGATGCAGGCGCCGACGTGGCGGCGGGAAAGCGCACCTTGGTCGTGCGCTGGGGGCCGGCCCGCACGTGGCGGATGGTCACGATTGCGGCCGCGGTGGCGGGGGCCAGCGCGGTTACCGGAGCGCTGAAGTTGCACGCGGGCGCAGGTGCGCTGGCCCTACTGCCGGCGGCCGTCGCAACGGTCGCGCTCTTGTGGCTCAGCTTGCGCGACCCGCGACCGGCGTCGATGGCGTTCTGGGGCGTCGCCCTCTACGCCACCATCACCGGCGGGCTCGCCGCGGCCTACGGCCTCGCCGTCGCCTCGCGCTGAGCGACCGGCGTCGTTGCGAACGGCGCCCCGGCGGCGCAAAATGGTCCTGCTGGGCGTCGCACGAACCGCGAACCCACCACTCGCAAAGGGGAACCGACAGGATGCTTGCTTCGATCCGCCGCCCGACGTTCGAAGACCTCAACCTCTCGACCGGGAAGCGCGCTCGGCTCTTCTCGATCTTGTACCAGCACGGCCCGGCCAACGGGACGCTGATGATGTTGCCGATCGACCAAGGTCTCGAGCACGGCCCGATCGATTTCTTCGACAACCCCGATGCGCTCGACACGGATTGGGTGCTGCGGCTCGCGGTCGAGGGCAACTTTTCCGGGATCGCCTATCACATCGGGCTCGCCGAGAAGTACCACAAGCAATATGCCGGTCGCGTTCCGCTGCTGCTCAAGGTCAACGGGAAGACCAACGTGCCGTCCGACGACGACTCGTTCTCATCGCTGACTTCGAGCGTCGAAGACGCGGTGCGGCTCGGCGCGAGTGCGGTCGGGTACACGCTGTACGTCGGCTCGCCGGCGCAAGACGTCGACATCGCGCAGGCCAACGAAGTTCGCCGCGATTGCGAGCGCTACGGAATGCCGCTGGTCGTGTGGGCGTATCCGCGCGGCGCCGCAATCAAGGCCAAGGGCGGTCAGGACTCGCTCTACGCCGTCGACTACGCGGCGCGCGTCGCCTGCGAGATCGGCGCCGACGTGGTGAAGCTCAACGTGCCGAACTCCGAAGAAGTCGCCGCTGCGGCACCGAAACCGTACAACACGCTGACGATGTCCGAGCTCGACGGCCTGCGCAAGGTCGTGAAGTCGGCGGGACGCACGCTCGTCCTCGTCTCCGGCGGCTCGAAGCTCAGCGACGACGACATGATCCACAAAGCACGGCTCGCGATGGAGGCGGGCTGCGTCGGGCTCATCTTCGGGCGCAACATGTGGCAGCGCAAATGGGACGACGCCACCGCCATGGCCGCCCGCATGCACGACCTCATGAAGGAGTTCGGCCAATAATCTCTCCGTTCGACCCGCGCCGAAGCACCCTCGAGCGCAGCACGCTCGACCGCAGCACCGTCGATCGCCCCGACCCGACGGCGGCGAGCGACGCGCCGCACGCGACGCTCGAAAGCCGGATCGACGCCGCGCTCGACCGCGTCCGACCGGCGATTCGCCGCGACGGCGGCGACGTCTGGCTCATCAAGGTCGAGGGCGACGTCGCATACGTGCAGATGATCGGCGCCTGCGGCGGCTGCCCCGCCTCCAACGCGACGCTCAAAGGCGGCATCGAAGCCGTCGTCCGCGAGGACGTCCCCGAGATCCACACCGTCGAACAAGTCTAGCGTCGCTCGTCAGAGACAGCGATTTGGGTGTTACGGTTCTAGCGATGTAATGCTTGGTGCAACCTCTGTTCGAACTCGGCAAATTTCTCGAGCAGCGCCGGCGACTCGCGTTCCGTCCATGCGCGCAAGAGATCAATTTCGACTTCGTCGAAGTTCTGCGCGGCAACCCCTACGGCGGCGTTGAGCGCCGTGTAGTCGCTCCAGAAGTAGAAGTGGGCCAAACGATCGCGGATACAGTCGGTGCGCGTGAGAATTCGAAGGCGCATATCTCCCCGCTCAAGTATGTGCGTTTCGTGAATGTACTCTCCGCCGACGGATAGCGGGCCTTTGGGGAAGTCGACGGTGAACTTTGAGTTTAGATGTACGAAGATGCGAGATCTACCGTCTCGCTGAAACCCTATCGGCTCCAGTGCAACTTTGACTTCGGCGAGTGGGTCGTCGGCGTCCAGGATGAAATCTGCATCGTCAGACATGTAGGCCTGCGGAGCATAGAGAGCGGCAGCGCTCCCGCCGGTGAGGACGCCCGACATGCCGTGCGCCTCGAGGGCGGCCGAGACGGCAAAGCAAACGTCGGCGAGCGTCGATTCTGCGGAGATCATAAGCGCTTGTTCCGCCGCCGCGGGCGCAGCCGGCGCGACTCTTTGAGCCGCTGGTACTCCGGATATCCTTCCGCGAGGCGCAGAAGGAGCGCGCGAAGCTCTTTAACTGCCGGAAAGAGCGGATTGAGCGTCACGGCTCGCACAACGAGCGGGCGCGTAGCGATGAGCCCATCGTCCTCGATCTTGTCGAGCGTTCGCTGCACCGACGAGATGCTTGATCCAAGATACCTGGCGAGCTCGGCCGGGTAGGTTTCCTCGAGCACTGCAACGACCATGAGGAGCGCCGTGCGCATCTTCGTTCCGAAGAGCGCTGGAGCTGGGAGCTCCCATTGTTCGTCGTCGTTATAGGATGGTGCACCGAGCGGCATACTTAACTACTCCTCTCGGTATACTGTACTATTCCGTTCGGTATACTTCAAGCCCTGCTGGCGCGCCCGACCGATCCCGGGAATTATGCGGGATTCACCCCTGCCGTCTAAACTTACAGGGGCAGCTGGCCTACCTGCCACCAGCCTTGCTAGGGTTATAGCTCAAGAGACCGTCAGACGATTTTGGATTCCTTGCCGAGCCGGACGGGGTCGGACGTCGTCGAGGCGGCGCTAGAGAGAGATCGCGCCGGCGTAGCCGGTGAGCTCGACGTAGCCGACGCCGAGATGTTTGCCGGTTGCCGCGTCGTTGGCGTCGACGGCGCCCTCCCAATACGACGTGCCGGCAGTGGTGTTCGCGAGCTCTTGATCGACCAGCACGGGCGTGAGAACGAGATCGAGGTGCGCCGACGGGATGCGAACGTGCCAGCCGCTGGGATACGTGCCGCCGGTGTGCGGGCTCTTCCATGCTCCCGTCGCGTCGACCAGGACGTCTTCGCGCGCAAGGTAGCGAACCGCACCGCGCTGGTCCACGAGCGAGCCGCTCGATTCCGGTGTCAGCGCCCCGGTCTTTTCACGCAGACGATAGTCCATGATCTCGCGGCGGTCGTCGAGCTGGATCGAGAACCAGTCCCACCCCGCCTGATCCGGCTGCAATTCGTCCGATCCGAACTCGTGGTCCATCCACGACGTGCCCGTGACGCGAAACCACCGACCGCCGTAGCGCAGCCGGCCCGACGTGCGCAGCCGTGTCATCGAATAGTAGTGTGACGCGCACGACGCGCATGCGCCCTTGAGCGAGATGCCGTCGTGTCCGTGCACGGCCGGCGGCTTCTCAGCGACCTGAATGAGATCGAGCCCCACCGCATCGCTCGCGGCATGCATGCGAAACGTCGGCGTCCCGCGTTGCCCAGTTTCGTGCAGCGTCCAGTCGTCCGCCGCGACATCGAGCGCGCGATCGGAGGCGCGCCCCATACCGAGGGCCTCGCGCGCGAACCGTTCGTCGTACACGAACCGCCGGCCACGCTCGTCGGTCAGCGCGAGGTGCGCCGGATACACCTGGTTTCCGCGCCACTTCGATTCACCCGGGCCGGGCCGCGGATCGCCCGGCCGCAACCCGTACCGAAAGAACGTCAGCTCGTAACCGAACCGCCGCCCGTCCGCCGCGACGAGATGCCCCGTATAATACCACCACTCGCTCGCAAACCCGAAATGCGCAGCGTGATCGCGCGGAAACACGAATTGCCACGGTAACCGCGCATTCGCAAACCCCGAAGCCGTCCGTGCAGAAATGGCGCCGGGCGTGGCGGCGCGTACTCCGTTCGGCGGCACGACGACGGTGAGCGTAGCCAGGATGGCGAGAGCAAACCCGGTACTCGCCCAGCGAATGATCTTCATTCGCTGCGCACCGCATCGGCAGTTCGAATGCGTGCCGCGACGGCGGCAGGATAGATCCCAGCGACGACGGCCGCTACGATCACCACGACGATCGTCTCGAACAAGAACGGCCAGGGCACGTGGAGCTCGATGAGCCACCCGAAGGCTTGCCGGTTGATCACGAAGATCAGGTCCAGCGCGAGCAGCATGCCGACGCCGACGCCCAGCAGGCCGCCGAGCAGCCCGATTCCCGCCGCTTCGGTCAGCACGATGCTGCGCACGCCGCCGATGGTGACCCCGAGGTAGCGGAGCAGCCCGAACTCCATGCGCCGTTCGAGCACGAGCGCGAACAGCGTCGAAACGACGCCCATGACGGCGATCACGATCGCGATGACGTCGAGCGCGTACGTGATCGCGAACGTCCGGTCGAAGACGTGTACGACGAGATCGCGCAGCTCGCGGTTCGTCGCCACGTCGACCCGCAGCGGTGCCAGCGCGCGCAGGATCGCGCTGCGCAAGCGATCCAAGTCGGTCCCGGGCCGTGCGTACACGGCGACCGAGTTGACCGAGTCGTCGTGAAACAGCCGGCGATACGTACGGCTGTCGAGCAGCACGACGCCGGCATCTGAAGAGTAGTCGTTGTAGACTGCGGCAACCGTGAACGTCGTCGGTCCCGACGGCGTCGGCAGCACGATGCGATCGCCGGGGCCCGCGTCGAATTTGGTCGCGAACGGCTCAGAGATCAGCACCCCCGTCGTGCCGGGCAGCGAGCGCGCAAGCGCGGTCGCATCCGCGCCGCCGAGCAGCCGCAACGGCCGGTGTTCGGCGATCGACGAGAGGTCGGTCGCGCCCAGGTTCGTGAGCCGGCCATGGTAGGGCATTGCGATCTCGCGCAGCGTTGCTACCTGCGCGACGCCCGGCACCGCGGCGACCCGCTCGGCGACGCCTCGCGAGAAGCGCGCATCGTCCGACGCATCGGCCAGCCCGACCGGTCGTACGAACAGGTCCGCGCGCAGCGTCTCGTCGGCCCAAGCGATGATGGTGATCCGGAACGACGCGACCAAGACGGCGACCGCGACCGTCATGCCGATCGCGATCATCACCGCGGCGACCGCGACCGACGTGCGCAGCGGCGCGCCGGCGAAATTCGCTGCCGCGAGGCCGAGCGCCGGCCGGCGCGCCGCCAGCGTCGTTCCCAGCCGCGCCAGCGCGCCGACGGCGAGCGGCGCGCACAACGAACCGCCGAAGATGATCAGCAACCCTGCGACGTAGCCGAATACCGGTATCCCGTCGATCGCGGGGATGCGCGTGCACGGTACGGCGAGCGCCAGCAGCGCGCCGCCGGCGACCGCCGTCCGCACGGCAAACCGTGGACGGCGGCGCTCGAAGCCGCGGGCGCGCAGCGTGATCGCCGGCAGGGTCGACGCGGCGTCGAGCGCCGGAAACGCGGCTGCGACGATCGACGCCAGCACGCCGAGCACGAACGCCTTGGCGAACAGCACCGGATCGTAGGCGACGCGATCGGCGTGCGACGCAACGTACAGGATGTCGACGGTGCTCGAGACGGCGGCAACCGACAGCGTGGCCAGCACCGCTCCCAGCACGAGCCCACCGGCCGAACCGAGCACGCCGATCAGCGCGCCCTCAGCGACGAACGTGCGGAACACCGCACCGCGCGTGGCACCGAGCGCGCGCACGGTGCCGATCTCTGGCCGCCGCTGGACGACGGAGATCGCGACGGTGTTGTAGATGAGGTACATCCCGACCAGTAACGCGACGTAGGCGAGCGCCGCGAGGTTGAGGCGAAAGCTCTGCAGCATCCGCGCGATCTCGTCGGTGCGCGTCTTGGGCCGGATCGCGCGCGCGCCCGGCGGGATTACCGCCGCCACTGCGCGTTCGACCGCAGCCAGCTGGACCGGATCGACCACGAGGTCGATCCGGTCCAGCGAGCCGATCTTGCCGAAGATCTCCTGCGCGGTCGCGATGTCGACGAACACGACGCTCGAGTCGACCCCGACGGTACCCGCGGGAATGATGCCGGCGACGCGCAGCGCCACGTCGCGGTCGCCGGAGACCGCGTGCACGACCTCGCCGCGACGCCAGCCGAGCCGCTGCGCCGTGGTGGCGCTGACGAACGCGCCGTGTCCGTTCACCAACGTCCACGTATCCCCGCTGTCCGGCGCGGTCGCACCCGGCGACACCGCCGCCGCTGCGGCGGCGCCGGGGAGCGGGCGCAGCATGTCGACGCCCAGCACGCGCAGGATCTCGCCGGAGAACGGCCGGCCCGCCTTCGCACCGACGGTAACCTCGTCTTCGATGGTGGGGCTCGCATAACTGATTCCTGGAAGGCGCTGCACGCGCAGGATGGTGCGCTCGTCGAATCCGCCGCCGACGCCGAGCACTTGGAGGTTCACTTTGCTCGAGACGATGTTGACGCTCGACGCGAAGGACGCGACCGCGGTCGCGTTGGCCAGGTCGATGGCGAGCCCGATCGCGACGCCCAGCGCGACGGCGAGCAGCGTCACCAGCGAGCGCAGCGCGCCCGACCGCAACGGCCCGAGGACCAAGGCCGAGAAGAGCGGCGGCAGCCTCACACGACGCGGCCGTCGCGCATCTTCACGACGCGGTCGCAGCGCGCGGCTGCGTCGGCGCTGTGGGTCGCCATGAGGATCGCCTGCCCGTCGTCGGCGAGCTTGCGCAACAGCCCCAACACAACGGCACCGCTCTGCGAGTCGAGGTTTCCGGTCGGTTCATCGGCCAGCACGATCGCCGGCCGGTGCACGATCGCGCGCGCGATCGCGACGCGCTGCAACTGGCCGCCGGAGAGCTGGGCCGGGTAGGCGCGCGCCTTCTCCGCGATGCCGACCGCCGCCAACACGCCGGCGACCCGCGCATCGACCTCCGCGCGATCGACGCGCTGCAACACGAGCGGAAGCGCGACGTTGTCCGCGACGCGCAACGCCGGCAAGAGGTTGAAGAACTGGAAGACGGTGCCGACCCGTTCGCGGCGCAACCGCGTCAGCGCGTCGTCGCGCAGGCCGGCGGTCGCGCAACCGTCGACGAATACCGTCCCGCTACTCGGCAAATCGACGCAGCCCACCAGGTTGAGCAGGGTGGACTTGCCGCAGCCGCTGGGCCCGACCAGCGCAACCATCTCGCCGCGCGCGACCTCGAGCGACACGCCGGTCAGCGCGCGCACGGCGTCATCACCCTCGCCGTAGACTTTGTCGACCTCGCGGAGCACGACCGGCTGCATCGCGAGCGACGTCGAAACGGACGCGGTTTCAGTCAACGGCGCGAAAGACCAGCGCGGCGTTGATTCCGCCGAAGCCGGCCGAGTTCGACAGCACCGTCCGTATCGGTCGTTCCAACCGCTCGCGCGTGACGGCGAGCGCGCAATCGGCGTCGTCGCTGTTGACGCTGCGCGGGACGATGCCGCGCTCGATGCTCAACAGGGAAAGCGCCGCCTCCCACGCACCGGTTGCGCCCAGCGCGTGCCCGTGCTGTCCCTTCGTCGCCGAGACGGGGATCGACGCCGCGCGGTCGCCGAAGACGTGTTGCATCGCGAGCGCCTCAGCGCGGTCGCCCAACGGCGTGCCGCTGCCGTGCGCGTTCACCGCGTCGATCTCGCCCGATGTCACGTGCGCCTCGCCGAGGGCCCGTTCCATCGCCGCGGCGTTCATCGTCGCATCGGGCCGCGGCGCCGACATGTGGTAGGCGTCGTTGGTCAGGCCGTAGCCGGCGATCTCGCCGTAGATCCGTGCGCCGCGCGCCAGCGCGTCCTCGAGCCGCTCGAGCAGCAGCACCCCCGCTCCCTCGGCCATCACGAAGCCGTCGCGTTCGCGGTCGAACGGGCGGCTCGCGCGTTCGGGGTCGTCGTTGCGCGTCGACATCGCCTTGATGACCGTGAACGCGCCGTAGACCAGCGGTGAGAGCGGCGCCTCGACGCCGCCGGCGAGGACGGCGCGCACGTCGCCGCGCGCGATCGCGCGATACGCCTCGCCGATCGCGACCGCGCCCGACGCGCACGAGTTGGCGTTCGCGACCGTCGGCCCGCGCAAGTCGAACTCGATCGCGACGTTGCACGTCGCCGCGCCGCCGAACACCGACAGCGCCAGCAGCGGCTTCACCGCGTCGATCCCTTGCTCGCGGAAGACGTCGTGCTGGCTGTCGGCGAACGCGAGGCCGCCCAACGCCGAACCCAAATACACGCCGACGTCGCGCGAGGCGCCGTTGGGATGATAGTTCGCGTCCTCCATTGCGAGGCGCGCGGCGGCGATCGAGAGCTGCGAGAAACGGTCGGTCCAGTGCAGCCGTTTGCCGGCGACGAAGTCGCGCGGCTCGAAATCATCGATCTGAGCGGCGATTCGCGAACGGTAGCTCCCCGCGTCGAAGCGCGTGATCGGACCCACCGCGACGCGTTCCGACAGCACCGCGTCCCAGAACGGCGCGATCCCGGTCGCCAACGGCGTCACCACGCCGATCCCGGTCACCGCGACGCGGTGGCGCGCCGCGACGCCGTTCACGCGCGGGCCTCGGCGATCGCCTTCATGCGCGCGAGTGTCTTGGCGGCGACGCCGTGGACGAAATAGGCGGAAACCAGATTCCGGCCCAACCACTCCGCCGCCAGCGGAAACGCGAACTGCAAGCGGTGCTCGATCGTCACCCGCGTTCCACCGGCGATCGGTTCGAAGGTCCACTCGACGTCCATCCCGCGCGTCCAGCCGCGCAGATGGCGAAAGCGGATGTGCGGTGTCACCGGATCGTTCGTCTGCTCGGCGATCCAGCGGATCGGAAAGACGTCTTGCCAGGCACCCATCGCGACGATCCGCGTTCGCTCGTGCTCCTGCAGCACGCGGACGTAACGATAGTGCGGCAGGATCTCGGGCCAGCGTTCGGTCGCCGAACCGAGCGCGTACACGGTGCCGGCCGGGGCGGCAACGTCGACCGAGTTGCGCGTGACCGTCATACGAGCAGACGACCCAAGACGCCGGGCCGGAACGCGCGCTGCGGCGGGATTGCGCCGCCGAGTGCCTCCATCAGCTTCGTCGCGGCGTCCGGGAAGCGCGCCAAACGCAACGCCGCACGGCGAGCCAGCGGGGGTACGTCGATCAGCAACGTGACCGTCGCGCACAGACGCCGCCGCCATGCCACGTCGTCCGCTCGCCAACGCGCATATGTGGCGAATGCCTCCGCGGTGCGCTCCGGCCGGCCCAGCGCGACGAGGATTGCGTCGGCCGCGCGCTCGGCGCCGGTCAACGCGAGAAAGACGCCCTGGCCGGTGAACGGATCGACGAAGCCCGCCGCGTCGCCGATCAGGATCGCGCCCGCCGCGGTCGCGCGCCGAACGTCGTGCGCGAGCGGACCGACCGAAACGCGCGCGCCCAGTCGCGACGCCCCCTCGAACGAGCGAACGCCGCTCGCCAGCGCGCTCGCAGCGTCCCCGACGCCCGCGTCGACGTCGCGCGACCACTGCGCAAGCCGTTGCTTCGGTACCACCACCATCACGTTGGCATGGAGTTCTGAAAGCGGGTTGAGCGCGAAGTAAGCGCCCCCGCCGACGTACATCTCGACCTGCGCGTCGAGTGTCCCGAAGCCCGTATAGTGCCCACCGACCGCGTAACGGCCGCGCCCGTGCGCCGGTTTGGTCAGGCCCAGCTTGCGCGCGACCACCGAACCGATCCCGTCGGCGCCGGCCACCACGCGGGCACGCCGCGTCTCGAGCGTCCCCTCGGTCGTTCGGACGCGCACGCCGGTGCACCGGCCGTCCTCGAGGAGCAGCTCGTCGACTCGGCCCCGCTCGACGACCGCGCCGGCGCCGACCGCCGCGTCGAGCAGCAGCGCGTCGAGCACCTCGCGGGCGCAAGACAAGGCGAGCCGCGCGAAGCTCAGGGCCACCGGCGGCGCGCCCGCCGGGATGAGCCGCACACCGCGCAGCGGCACCGCGCGAGCGCGAACCTGGTCGAGCACACCGAGCCGGTCCAGCGTGTCCACCGCGCCGCCGCTGAGATACTCGCCGCACACCTTGCGCCGCGGAAACGGCGAGCGTTCGATCACGCGCACGGCGACGCCGGCGCGCGCCAAGCACAACGCGGTGGCGCTGCCGGCCGGGCCGCCGCCGACGATGACGACGTCGTCACTCATCGGCTCGCCCCGTCGGTGAGCGTCATGCGAAAGAACGGTTCGCGCTGCACCCGCGGCATGCGCCAACCCGCATCACGCGCCAGCGCGACAGCCTCGTCCGGAGTGTACGCGCGGCGCACCGAGAGCGGAGCGTCGTGGCGGGTGAGACGGTTGCGGGAGGTCCGCGACCAGAGCCAGGTCGCGACGAAGGCGAGCTCGGAACGCCGCAGATCGCACACCACGGGCGTCACGCGTGAGACGCGGCGCAGCTCGCGCAGCAGCGGCTGCGCGACGCCGGGGTCGAAATGGTGGAGCGCAAGCGTGCAAATGACGACGTCGAACGCACCGTCGGCGTACGGGAGTGCGCCACCGTCGGCTTGCACGAAGGACAGCGCCGGATCGTCCCCGGTTGCGCGCCGCGCAAGCGCGAGCATCTGCTCGCTGCGATCCAGACACGTCACGCTCAGCTCGACGCCGCGGCGCGACGCATCGCGCACCAGCGCGAGTGGGATGTCGGCCGCGCCGCTGCCGACGTCGAGCACTTCGAGCCGGCGGGCGTCGATGCGCTGCAGTGCGCGCACCACCGGGGCCGTGCCGCCGAGCCGCGCGTTCGCGAAGGCGATGTCGCGCAGGTTCGCCTCGAGCTCGTCGACGTCGTCGACGGGCCCGTCCATCAACTCGCGAGCGATCGAGCGCCGCACGCGAGGCCTAGCCTATTTCTTGTACCACTCCGCGTTGATCTCGATATAGTTCTTCCACTTTTCGGGGATGTCGGAGTCCGCGTAGATCGCCTCCACCGGACACGCCGAGACGCAAGCGCCGCAGTCGATGCAGACCTCGGGATCGATGAACAGCATCGTGTCGTCGTCGTTCCCGTGGATGCAGTCGACCGGACACACGTCAACGCACGACTTGTCTTTCGTGCCGATGCATGGTTCGGTGATGATGTACGCCATGGCGAAGGGAGGGTTGCGCGGGCGGTCGGGCCGCTCCTACCGACAAAAGCCGGAAACGCCCGCCGGTAAGAGCGGGCGTTTCGGTTCCGTTGGTACGGAGCGTCAGTACGTTGCCCGACGGCCCGTGACCGCGCGGAGGATGAACAGGAGGATCACGGCACCGACGAACGCGACGACGATGCTCCATAGGTTCAGGCCGGTCGTCCCGGTATGCCCGAACGCGTTGAACACCCAACCGCCGATGAAGGCACCGACGATGCCGACGATGAGGTCACCCAGGATGCCGCCCGGCCCTTCACCAGGCACGACATATTTCGCCAGGAACCCCGCGATGAGGCCCACGATCAAGAAGCTCAAAAGTCCCATGTCTGGCTTGTCCCTTTCCCTCTGCCCCGTGGAGTAGGCGGGCGCCGCCGCCGTTTGCTCCCGATACCTTCCCGCGAAGGTTTTCACCGAAACGGCGCAGTCCGAGCTCTAGCGTACGTTGAACGAGATCCCATGAAGAGCATCATCCCGGCGCTCGCGGCCGTCGCGCTGTTCGGCGTCGTCTCACCCGCCGGCGCCCAGGTCAGCGCGGCGCGTCCCGTGGCGCACATTGACGTCAGCGGCCAAGGCAGCGTCGACCGCATGCCCGATCAGGTCGTCGTCTCGTTCTCGATCGTCACCAACGACGACAACGCGGCGAAGGCGACCTCGGCCGCGAACACCACCTACAATGCGCTGGTGGCGGGCCTGCGCGCGCTCGGACTCGACCCGGCGGCGATCAAGACCACCTCGTACAGCGTGAACTACAACGCGCGCCCGCCACAGCCCAACCCACAGTTCCAGCAGCGGTACGGCTTCGTCGTCAGCCGGGTCGTCGCCGTAACCAGCGCCAAGACCGACCAGGTCGGCACGATCGTCGATGCCGGGATCGCTGCCGGCGTGACCAACGTCAACAACATCGCCTTCGGCCTCCACGACAGCCGTGCAGCGTACCGTACGGCGCTAGCAGCCGCGGTCGCGGACGCCGACGCCCAAGCCCGGACGATCGCCGCGGCGGCCCACGTTCGCATCGTCCGCGTCCTGACGATCGGTACGGGAGGTTCGCCGGGGCCGATACGCCCGATGGACACGTTTGCGGTCCGGGCCGCGGCGGCGCCGCCGCCCGTCCCGACCGACGTACAGCCGAGCGACCTCACCGTGACCGCCTCGGTGAGCGTGAGCTACGAGATCGCCCCATAGCGGTGGTGTGCGTTCGGCCCTTCCGGGCCGAGCCGCACTCGCGTTCGGCCTGCGGCCGATCCGCCGTTCGGCCTGGCGCGGGTAGGCCGAAACCGGGCCTCTTCGGCGCGGGTAGGTGAGGGGTGATGACCGCAACCTGCGAGGTCTGTCAGGCGAAGCCCGCCAGCGTGCGCGACTTCGCGCTGCGATCGGGGCGCTGGGTCCAGGCCGAAGTCTGCGACGACTGCGCGAAAAAGCGCCGTCGGGCGCCGCTGACGATCCTGGGGATCGCGGTCGGCGCCGCAGCGCTGTTCGGGGGCGCCGCGCTGGCGATCGACGCGGTGGGCCGCCGCAACAACTCCGGCGGAGAGTCGCCCCAGGCGGCGCAGCCGCTGACCGATCTCGGGCGCGTCTTCCGCGGTAGCTCGACGCTGGGCCAGTACTCGCGCGACCTCACCGAGGCCGCCAAGCGCGGTGAGCTCGATCCGGTGATCGGGCGCGGCGACGAGGTGGAGCGCGTCGTCTCGATCCTGGCGCGGCGGAGCAAGAACAATCCGGTCCTCATCGGCGAGCCAGGGGTCGGCAAGACGGCGATCGTCGAGGGGCTCGCCCAGCGGATTGCACTCGGCGACGTGCCGCCCGCGCTGCGCGACAAGCGCGTGCTCGCGCTCTCGCTCGGACCGCTGGTGGCGGGAACGAAATATCGCGGTGAGTTCGAAGGCCGCGTCAAGAAGATACTCGACGAGATCAAGCGCGCCGGCCGCGACATCATCCTGTTCATCGACGAGCTGCACACGCTCGTCGGCGCCGGCGCCGCGGAAGGTTCGCTCGACCTGAGCTCGATGATCAAACCCGAGCTCGCGCGCGGCGAGCTGCAGTGCATCGGCGCGACGACGTTCGACGAGTTCCGGAAGTACATCGAATCCGACGCCGCACTCGAACGCCGCTTCCAGCCGGTCCAAGTCGACGAACCGTCGATCGAGCAGACGGTCGCGATCCTGCGCGGTCTGCGGCCGAAATACGCGGCGCATCACGGCGTGCAGATCGACGATGACGCGCTCGAAGCCGCGGCGGCGCTGGCTGCCCGCTACATCGCCGACCGGTATCTTCCCGACAAGGCGATCGACGTCATCGACGAGGCGGCGGCGACGGCGGCGATGCGCGGGGACGCGCGGGTCGACGTCGAGCGCGTCGCCGCGATCGTTTCGCGCTGGACGGGGATCCCGCAAGGCACGATCACCGATGCACAGCGGGCCGGACTTCTCTCGCTCGAAACGCGCCTCGCCGAGCGCGTCGTCGGCCAAACGGCGGCGGTGCGTTCCGTGAGCGAGGCGATTCGCCGCGCGCGCGCCGGCCTCAAGGACCCGCGCAAGCCCGTCGGCGGCTTCCTGTTCGTCGGCCCCAGCGGAGTCGGCAAGACCGAGTTGGCACGCGCGCTCGCGTACGCTCTATTCGGAACCGACGACGCGCTGGTTCGTCTCGACCTGTCCGAGTACACCGAGTCGCACACGGTATCGCGGCTGCTCGGCGCGCCGCCCGGCTATCAGGGTCACGACGAACCGGGCCAGTTGACCGAGCCCGTGCGCCGGCGGCCGTACTCCGTCGTGCTCTTCGACGAGATCGAGAA
>PMOS01000029.1 GCA_003161435.1 Vulcanimicrobiota bacterium | reverse complement strand
ACACCACTCCGCGGGACACGATCACGGCGACGGTGCGATGTCGCACGCTCTCGTTGGTTTCGGGGCGACGCTGTTCATTCTTCGACGTGGCTCAGAATGACATAACCGTGCTCGGAATAACGTCGGGAATCGTGCTGGGTCGTGGGGGCGATGCACTGCCTCGACGGACCGTGTGAGCGAGCCCTTCGACAAGCTCAGGACAGGCTAGGAAACGATGCGAAGACAGAGCGGCCCCGCACAGGATGTGCGGGGCCGCGTGTCCGTCGAGGTAGTGCGTCGCCCCCGCGACCAACCACCCGAGCTACTTCTTCGTAGCCGTCTTCTTCTTACCGGCGACGGTGCGCTTCGGCCCCTTACGGGTACGTGCGTTCGTCTTGGTGCGCTGCCCGCGAACCGGCAGTCCGCGACGATGGCGCAGGCCGCGATAGCAGCCGATGTCCGTCAGGCGCTTGATGTTCGACGCGATGTCGCGGCGGAGGTCGCCCTCGACCTTGAGCGTGTCGACGACTTCGCGCAGACGCTGCTCGTCTTCAGTCGACAACTCCTTGACGCGCGTGTCGGGGTTGACCCCGGTCTGCGCCAGGATGCGCTTCGCCGTCGGGAGACCGATCCCGAAGATGTAGGTGAGACCGATCTCGATGCGCTTGTCACGCGGGAGATCGATGCCGGAGATTCGAGCCATTACCCTTGAACCTGCTTGTGCTTCGGATTGACGCTGCAGATCACGCGGACTTTGCCTTCACGGCGGATGATCTTACAGGCGTCGCAGATGCGCTTGACGCTCGGACGAACTTTCATGATGCTGCTCTTACTTGGGGGCTGGGTGGTGCGGCCGTGCGTGCCATGGTCAGGCCGCGACCTCTTCGGCCGGTCGGTACCGGTCCGCGTCTTCGTGCTCGGCGACATTCCGCAGGGTCAGGATCTTCGGACCTTGGTCCGTGATCGCGATCGTGTGCTCGAAGTGCGCCGCTAGTTTACCATCCTGCGTAACGACCGTCCAGCCGTCCTCGAGGGTTTCGACCTCCCAGGTCCCGGCGGTGATCATCGGCTCGATCGCCAGAACGAGGCCCTTGCGCAGGATCGTCCCTTCGCCGGCGTTGCCGTAATTGGGGACCTGCGGGTCTTCGTGCATCTTGCGGCCGACCCCGTGGCCGACCAAGGCGCGAACGACGCCGTACCCGTTGGACTCGGCGTGCTCCTGAACCGCGTGCCCGATGTCGCCGAGTCGGTTGCCGATCTGCATCTGGGCGATCCCGAGCATGAGGCACTCCTGGGTGACCCGCATCAAGCGCTGTGCCGCCTCGCTCACCGACCCGATCGCGACCGTGACGGCGGAGTCGGAGACGTAGCCTTCCAGCGTCGTGCCGATGTCGAGCGACAACAGGTCGCCGTCGCGCAGCACGCGCTCGCCGGGCATCCCGTGCACGACCTCTTCGTTGACCGAAGCGCAGATCGCCGACGGGTAGCCGTGATAGCCGATGAAGGTCGGCACGCCGCCCAGCGACCGGATCGACTCGTCGGCGATGCGATCGAGCTCGCCGGTGGTGACCCCGGGCTTCGCCGCCGCCATGAGGCGCACCAGCGTCGCCGCGGTGATCTTCCCGCTGCGGCGCATGATCTCGATCTCACGCGCGGACTTGATGTTGATCATGCGCTTGCCACCGGCAAGAGTGCCGCGCAGTTGACGAGCACGCCCAGCTGTCGCGTCACGTCGGCGATCGGCGCCAGCGCGTCGACGCGCACGAGGCGCGGATCGCCCGGATCATCGTAGTAGCCGATCAGCGGCGCGGTCTTCTCCTGATATTCGGCGAGCCGTTTGCGAATCGTCTCAGGCCGATCGTCGGGCCGTTGGATCAGGGGCTCTCCGGTCACGTCGTCGATCCCCGGAATCTGCGGCGGGTTGAACACGGCGTGATAGGTGCGGCCCGACGCCGGATGCGTCCAGCGGCCGGTGAGCCGCTCGGTGAGCACGTCGAAATCGACGTCGAACAGCACCGCGACGGCGCCGCGCTTGTGGCTCACGAGCAGCGCGTCCAGCGCGCGGGCCTGCGGCACGGTGCGCGGGAAGCCGTCGAGGATCACCTCGGCGGGATTCACGAGCTCGTGCTCCATCATGCGGATGATCAGATCGTCGGGAACGAGATCACCGCGATCCATGAACGACTTTGCCTCGACGCCGAGCGGCGTTCCTTCGGCGACGTGACGGCGCAGGATGTCGCCCGTCGAGATCTGGCGATAACCGCAGTGCTCCTCGAGGACCTTGGCTTGCGTGCCTTTACCGGCACCCGGAGGCCCCAAGAAGATGAGGTTCATCGGTTGATGAAGCCTCGGTAGTCGCGCATCGCCAGACGCGCCTCGATCTGGGTGATCGAGTCGAGCGCGACACCGACCACGATCAGCAGCGAGGTCGAGCCGATGTACAACGAGGTGACGCCGACGTCACGCTGCAGCGAAGGCAGCACCGCCAGCACGCCCAGGTAGAGCGCGGCCGCGGTCGTGATGCGCACCAGGATCTTGTTGATGTAGTCGACCGTCGGCTGGCCAGGCCGGATCCCAGGGATGAACGAGCCCGACTTCTTGAGGTTGTCGGCGATGTCTTTGGTGTTCACCACGATCGCCGAGTAGAAGAACGTGAAGACGACGACCAGCAAGAAGTAGACCAGGTTGTACAGGAACGAGCTGGGCCCGAAGTAGGTCTGGATGTAGAACGAAACCGTCCCCGCGACGCTATGCGTGTTCTGAGCGCCGCCGCCGAACCACGAGAGCGCCTGCTGCGGTAGCAGCAGGATCGAGATCGCAAAGATGATCGAGATGACGCCGGCGTTGTTCAGGCGCAGCGGGATGTAGCTCGAGCGGCCGGCGTACATCTTGCGGCCGATCACCCGGCGCGCCTGTTGCACCGGGATGCGGCGCTGCCCCTGGTACATGAACACGATCGAGACGATCGTCACCAGCGCGATGGCCAGAAAGAGAATCAAGCCGAACCAGTTGATGTTGCCCTTGTTGGCCAGCGAGAACGTCTGGCTGACCTGGACCGGGAAGCGCAGCACGATGCCGACGAAGATGATCAGCGAGACGCCGTTGCCGATCCCCTTGTCGGTGATCTGCTCGCCCAGCCACATCAGGAACAGCGTCCCCGAGACGAACGCGATCACCGCGTAGACGACGAACATCCAGGACTGATCGTAGAAGACGCCGCCGCGGCTCATCGCGATCGCCATCGACGTCGCCTGGATCGTTCCCAGCACGATCGTGAGCCAGCGGGTGTACTGGCTGATCCTCTTGCGGCCTTCCTCGCCGCCCTTCTTCGCCATCTCCTCGAGCTGCGGAATGACGACCGTCATCAGCTGCATGATGATCGACGCGTTGATGTACGGCGTGATCCCCATCGCGATGATCGACAGCTTTTGCAGCGCGCCGCCCGACAGGAAGCCCAGGAACTGGTAGAACGCGCCCGATTGGATGAGCTGGTTCCACTTCGCCTGGTTCACGTTGGGGAGCTGGACGTGGATCATGAACACGAAGACGGCGAACGCGCCGAACACGAACAGGATCCGCTTGCGGATGTCCGGGACGGTCAGCGCGTTGCGAAGCGTGTTGAGCACGAACGCCTATTCGGGAGCCGGGCCGCCGGCGTCGCCGAAGTCGGCACCGACGGCGCCGAGCGCTTCACGCGCCGACGCGGAAAAGAGCATGTCGCGAAACTTCAAGCCGGCCGGCAGCGTGCCGCCCTTGGCCTTCGACTTCGTCGAGCCGCCCAGGACTTTGACGCCGTCCTTGAGGCTCTTGATGACGCCTCGCTCGCGCAGCGACTGCGGGCTGACCTCGATCGAAGCGTCCCAACCGGAGAGATCGCCGATGTTGATCACCGCGTGGGTGGTGCGGAAATGCCCGATGTCGCGCGACTTCTGCGAGTAGCCGCGCTTCTGCGGGAGGCGCCTGTTCCACGGCGTCTGGCCGCCTTCGAACGCGGGGCCTTTGCCGCCGCCGGAACGGACGGTCTGACCCTTGCCGCCTTCGCCGCCGGTCTTGACCATGCCCGAGCCGTGGCCGCGCCCGACGCGCGTGCGCTTCGGTCGCGAGTGCAGGTTCGGCTTGAGCGTCGCGAGCGAGAACGTCGGCGTGCCGGTCGCGGCAACCTCGGACGTCTTCTTCGACGAACGCTTCGTCGCGGTCGCCTTGGGCGCGGCCGCCTTCGACGCGGTCGACTTCGGCGCGCTGGACTTCTTCGATGTCGCTGCCATTATGCGAAGAGCTCCTGGATCGTCTTGCCGCGCAGCTGCGCGACCTTCTCGGCCGTCTTGAGCGAACCGAGCGCCTTGAACGTGGCGAGCACGACGTTGATCGGATTGTTGGTGCCGAGCGACTTGGTGACGATGTCGTGGATCCCGGCCAGCTCGAGCACGGCGCGCATCGCGCCGCCGGCGATGACGCCGGTACCCGGCGCAGCCGGCTTGAGCATCACGTGACCGGAACCGATCTGCACGTTGACCTGATGCGGGATCGTCTTCTCGACCATCGGGACGGTGATCAGCGCTTTGCGCGCCTGCTCGACGCCCTTGCGAATCGCCTCGGGGACCTCGCCGGCCTTGCCGATCGCGAACCCGACCCGGCCCTTCTTGTCTCCGACCACGACCAGTGCGGAGAAGCTGAAGCGCTTGCCGCCCTTGACGACCTTCGCCACGCGGTTGATCCGCACGACGGTCTCTTCGAAGCCCTGGTTGTCGCGGTCGCGACCGCCTCTGTTGTACATCAGAATTCCAATCCTGCTTCGCGCGCCGCTTTCGCGAGCGCCGCGACGCGACCGTGATACTTGTGGCCCGAGGTGTCGAACACGACCGCATCGATCCCGGCGGCCTTGGCGCGCTCGGCGATCGCCGAGCCGACCTTTTGAGCCGCCTCGACGTTCGTGCGCGAACCCAGACCGTCGGCGACCGCGCCTTCGCGCGTCGAAGCGGCGACCAGGGTGTGGCCCTTCGTATCGTCGACGACGAAGGCGTACGTGTGGTGCAGGCTGCGGAAGATCTGCAGCCGCGGGCGCGCTTGCGTCCCCACGACCTTCTTGCGAAGCCTCGAGTGGCGCTTGCGACGTTGGTCGTTACGCGAGATCGGCATTATTTCTTCCCAGCCTTGCCGGCTTTACCGAGCTTCTTACGCACGGTCTCACCGGCATAGCGGATCCCCTTGCCCTTGTACGGCTCGGGCGGGCGCAAGTTGCGGATCTCGGCCGCGACCTGGCCGACGCGCTGTTTGTCGATCCCGTCGACGTGCACGCGGTTCGTGCCTTCGACCGTGAACGCGATCCCTTGCGGCGCGGCGTAGGTCACCGGGTGCGAGTAGCCCAGCGAGAAGTTGAGGTCGNNTTGGTGACGCCGTCGATCATGTTCGCGACGAGCGTGCGGGTGAGGCCGTGCGCCGAGCGGCCCGGCTTGTCGTCGCTGTTGCGCGCGACGACGACCTGCCCGCCGTCGATCGTCACTGTGACGACCGGCAGGATGTGCTGCTGCAACTGCCCTTTGGGGCCTTTGACGGACACGATCGAATCGTTGAGCGTCACGTCGACGCCGGACGGAACCGCGACCGGAAGTTTTCCAATTCGTGACATGATCTTCTACCAGACGTACGCGAGGACTTCACCGCCGAAGCCTTCGCGCTTAGCGCGCTTGCCCGACATGATGCCCTTCGAGGTCGACATGATGACGAGACCCAGCCCGCCCAGGACGCGCGGGATCTCCGTCTTCGAGGTGTAGACGCGCAGACCGGGCCGGCTGATCCGGCGCAGCCCCGTGATGACCTTTTCCTTCTCGGGACCGTACTTGAGGGTGATCCGGAGCCGGCCTTGCGGGCCTTCCTTGATCTCCTCGAGCCCGGTGATGAAGCCTTCGTCGAGCAGAATCTGCACGACGGCTTTCTTCATCCGCGAAGCTGGAATGTCCACAGTCGGATGGTTCGCGGTGTTCGCGTTGCGGATGCGTGTGAGCAGGTCCGCGATCGGATCGGTGATGACGCCCATTACCAGCTAGCCTTCGTGATGCCGGGGATGAAGCCGCGATGCGCGTTCTCGCGGAAACAGATGCGGCACATGCCGAACTTGCGGTAGTACGCGCGCGGGCGACCGCAGACTTTGCAGCGGTTGTGCGCGCGAACGCTGAACTTCGGGGTGCGCTTCGATTTCTCGATAAGCGAGGTCTTGGCCATTATCGGGCGGCTCCGCTTGTGGACTGCTGCGGCTTCTGCAGCGGCAGCCCCATCTGGGTGAGGAACTCGGTCGCTTCTTCGTCGTTCTTGGCGGTCGTCACGATGACGATGTCCATTCCGCGCGCCTTGTCGACCTTGTCGAAGTTGATCTCGGGGAACACGAGCTGCTCGCGCAAGCCGAGGTTGTAGTTGCCGCGCCCGTCGAACGACTTGCGGTTGAGCCCGCGGAAGTCACGGATGCGCGGTAGCACGATGTTGAACAGCTTGTCGAGGAAGGTGTACATCCGGTCGCCGCGCAGCGTCACCTTGGCGCCGATGTTCATCCCCTCGCGGAGCTTGAACGCCGCGATCGATTTGCGCGCCTTGGTGATGATCGGCTTCTGACCGCTGATCGTGGTCAGCTCGGCGACCGCCGCGTCCAGCGCCTTCGAGGTCTGGATCGCGTCGGTGACCGACATGTTGATCACGACCTTCTCGAGCTTGGGCACCTGCATCGGGTTCGCGTAGTTGAACCGCTCTTGCAGCGCCGGCCGGACCTGCTGTTGATACTTCTCTTTGAGACGTTCTGCCATGTCTATTGAGCCTTACTCGGAACGAGCAACTGCTCGCCGGATTTCACCGAAACGCGGACCGACGAGCCGTCGGCCTGCCGCATGCGGCGCACGCGCGTCGGACGGTCGGTCTTCGGATCGACGACCATCAGCGCGGACAACGGGATCGGCGCCTCTTTCTCGAGGATGCCGCCGCTCTTCACGCCGGTCTGACCGGGCTTCGTGTGGCGCTTCACGACGTTGAGACCCTCGACCGTCGCGAACCCGTCCTTCGGGAACACGTGCTTGACGATCCCGCGCTTGCCTTTCTCTTTGCCGCGCCGCAGAACGACGGTGTCGCCCTTGACGATCTTCGGCTTCGCCGCGACGCCCATGCTAGAGCACCTCCGGCGCCAAGGACGCGATCTTGAGGAAGCCGCGGTCGCGCAGCTCGCGGCAGACCGGCCCGAACACGCGCGTGCCGCGCGGGTCGAGGTTGTCCTTTTCGCCCTTGATGATCACGCAGGCGTTCTCGTCGAACTTGATCACGGAGCCGTCGGGGCGGCGCATCGGGGCGGACGTCCGGACGATGACCGCTTTGACGACTTGGCCCTTCTTGACCGCGGCGCCCGGGATGGCGCTCTTGACCGTGCCGACGATCACGTCGCCGACGTGCGCGTAGGGATGCCGCGAACCACCGGTGACGTGGATGCACAGCAGCTCGCGAGCTCCCGAGTTGTCGGCCACTTTGAGGCGTGTCTCTTGCTGGATCATTTCGCTCGCTCGACGATCTCGACCAGGCGCCAGCGCTTGTCGCGCGACATCGGCCGGCACTCTTGGATGCGCACCAAGTCGCCCGTCTTCGCGTCGTTGAGCTCGTCGTGCGCCTTGAAGCGCGTCGACTGCCGGACGACCTTCTTGTAGACGGGGTGCGGGACGCGCGTCTCGGTCACGACGACGATGGTCTTGTTCATCTTGTCGCTCTTGACGCGGCCCTGCTTGATGCGGCGCCGGTTCTCGCGTTCCACGGTCTTAGGCTGCTCCATGACGGTTATCCTGAGCTTGTCGAAGGACGGCGATCCGCTTCTCGGAGATCGCGGTCTGAATCTGGGCGTAGGTACGGCGGACGAGCTTGACGCGCGAGAAATCGCTCAGATGTCCCGTGCGCAGCGCGAAGCGCAGGTTGAAGAGCTCCTCTTTCGTCTCGCGCGCGCGTTGCTCGAGATCCGCCATGGTGAGCTCGCGCAGGGCGCGCAGGTCGTTGCGCTTCATTATGACGCGACCTCCGCTTCCTGGTCGGCGCGGGTGATGATCTTGGTCGAGATCGGCAGCTTTTGCGCGGCCAGGCGGAGCGCTTCACGCGCCGTCTTCTCGTCGACGCCGGCGAGCTCGAACAGAACGCGGCCCGGACGGACGACCGCCACCCAGCCCTCGGGGTTGCCCTTACCGGAGCCCATGCGAACCTCGGCCGGCTTCTTCGTCACCGACTTGTCGGGGAAGACCTTGATCCAGACCTTGCCGCCGCGCTTGATGTGCCGCGTCATCGCGACACGTGCCGCCTCGATCTGACGGTTGGTCATCCACACCGGCTCGAGCGCCTGCAGGCCGAACTCGCCGAACGTGAGCGTGTTCCCGACCTGCGCCTTGCCGCGCATGCGGCCGCGGTGCTGGCGGCGCCATTTGACTCTCTTCGGAGTGAGCATGGTCTACTGGCCCTCGTTGGTGGTGTCGAGCTCGGGACGGTCGTGCGTGCCACCGCCCGGCGCGGATTCGGTGTGGTCGGCGGTCGGCGCGCTCGACTCCGCACCAGGACGCTCGGCGGCGTCGACGGTGCCTTGCGACGCGAGGTCGACCTGCGAGGTCTCGCTCGTCACGCCCGCACCGTGCTCGGCCGGGACGTCGTGTGTCGCCGCGCCGGAGTGCTCCGAGGTGTGATGGTGCTCGGCCGTCGACCCTCCGTCGATGACCGAATCGAGCGACGCACCCTCGGTCTGCGCGGCATGCATTGCGTCGGCCGTGTCGATCGCCGGCGTCGCGGCTGCATCGGCATCGGTCGTCGCGCGCGGGGCGCGCTCGCCGGCGGGACGGCCTTCGCCGCCACGCCCGCGCCCGCCGCGCGTTCCGCGGCGGTTGTCGCGGAAGCGCGCGCCTTCGCCGCCGCCTTGGACGCGCTGACCCTCGCGCTCGCCGCGCGGCTGATCGGGGAGCACCTCGCCCTTGTAGATCCACACCTTCACGCCGATGCGGCCGAAGGTCGTGAACGCCTCGACGTGCGCGTAGTCGATGTCGGCCCGCAGCGTGTGCAGCGGCACCTTGCCGTCGTGGTTGCGCTCGGTGCGCGCGATCTCGGCGCCGCCAAGGCGACCCGAAACCTGAACCTTGACGCCGCGCGCGCCGGCCTTCATGGTGCGCATGATCGCCTGCTTCATGGCGCGCCGAAACGCGATCCGCTTCTCGAGCTGATCGACGATGTTCTGACCGACCAAACGCGCGTCCAGCTCGATCGTCTTGATCTCGACGACGTTGACCTGCACCTGTTTACCGGTGAGGTGCTCGAGGTTGCGGCGGATCTCGTCGATCCCCACCCCGCGCTTGCCGATGATGATGCCGGGCTTGCCGGTGTTGATGATAATGCGGGCTTGGTTCGCGCGCCGTTCGATCTCGACGCGCGAGATCGCGGCCGCGCGCGTCATGCGCCCGAAATACTTGCGAATCGCGACGTCTTCATGGAGCCACGCCACGTAGTTCTTCTTCTCGAACCAGCGGCTGTCCCAAGTGCGCGTGATCCCCAGCCGCAGCCCGACCGGATGGATTTTCTGTCCCATGTTTCCTTACGCTCCGGTGCCTGCGGCGGCGGCGGTGGCGGTCTTTTTCTTGCGGCGCGTCGTGGCCGGTTTCGACGAGGCGGCCTGCGCTTGGCGCTGAGTCCGCGTCTTCAGGCTGATCGCGGCGCCCGAGCGCTGTTTTGGTTGACGCTTCGGACGCTCCGGGCCGACGGCGATCGTCACGTGCGAGAGGCGCTTGCGCTTGAACGCGGCGCGGCCTTGCGCGCGCGGATCGAGGCGCTTGGTCATCCCGCCGCCCGGCCCGCCGTCGACCGTGATGCGCGTGATGAAGAGACCGTCCGAGCTCATGTCGTGGTTGTTCTCGGCGTTGGCGACGGCCGAGCGCAGCAGTTTCTCGATCGGCTCGGAGGCGAAGACCCCGGCGAACTTGAGCAGCACGAGCGCTTCCCGCACGCTCTTGCCGCGAATCGCGTCGGCGACGCGGCGCAGCTTGCGCGGACCGACGCGCGCGAACTTCAGGTGCGCCACCGCCTCGGCGCGTTCGATTGCGACCGCGCTCATGAGACTTTGGCCTTGTCGCCCGCGTGACCCTTGAAGGTGCGGGTCGGCGAGAACTCGCCGAGCTTGTGCCCGACCATGTTCTCGGTGACGAACACGGGGATGTGCGCGCGGCCGTTGTGGACCGAGATCGTGTGACCGACCATCGCCGGGACGACCGTCGACGAACGGGACCAGGTCTTGATGACCCGCTTCTCGCGCGTCGAGTTCATCTTCTCGACTTTGGTGAGCAGATGGTCCGCGACGAACGGACCTTTCTTGAGTGAACGCCCCATTACTTGCTCTTCCGTTTCCGAACGATCATCTTGGTCGTGCGCTTGTTGCGGCGCGTCTTCTTGCCCATCGTCATCTGGCCCCAAGGCGTCGTGGGCGGACGTCCCGAGGTCGAGCGCGCTTCACCGCCGCCGTGCGGATGGTCGACGGGGTTCATCGCGATGCCGCGAACCGACGGACGCTTCCCGAGGTGGCGCTGGCGGCCGGCCTTGCCGATGATCTCGTTCTCGTGATCGAGATTGCCGAGCTGACCGATCGTCGCGCGACACACGATAAGGATGCGCCGCACTTCACCGGACGGCATCCGCACTTGCGCGTAGTCGCCTTCCTTGGCCATCAGCTGCGCCGCGCCGCCGGCGGAACGCACGAGCTTGCCGCCCTGACCGGGCTGCAACTCGATGTTGTGGATGACCGTGCCGAGCGGGATGTTGGTGAGCGGGAGGGCGTTGCCGGTCTTGATGTCGGCGGCCGGACCTGACTCGACCACGTCGCCCACGTTCAGCAAGGCGGGCGCGAGGATGTAGCGCTTCTCGCCGTCGCGGTAATGCAGCAGCGCCAGCCGCGCGGTGCGGTTGGGATCGTACTCGATCGCCGCGACCTTGGCCGGGATCCCGTCCTTAGTGCGCTTGAAATCGACGATGCGGTATTGCTTGCGGTACCCGCCGCCCTTGTGGCGCGTCGTGATGTGACCGTTGTTGTTGCGGCCCGAGTGCTTCTTGCGCACCTCCAGCAGCGACCGCTCCGGCTCTTTTTTCGTGATCCCGCTGAAGTCGGCGGTGGTGATGAAGCGCCGCGCCGCGCTGGTCGGTTTGTATTTCTTGACAGCCATATTAGACTTCCGCTGTGATTCGCGTGCGCATCGTCGTCAAGCGCGAGGCGCGACGAGCGAAGCGTGCATTAGCACGTGAGCGAGGAGCAACGAAGTGATTGACGATGAGGCGCATGCGAATCATTGCTCGAAGTAGTTGACGCCGCCGAGTGCAATTTTCTGCCCGGGCGCGAGGGTGACGATGGCCTTCTTCCAGTCGGACTGCTGTCCGCTGGAGCGGCGGCCGCGACGGGCGAAGTTCTTGCTCTTGCCGCCGACGTTGACGGTGTTGATCTTCACCACGGTCACGCCGAAGATCTCGGCGACCGCGGCCTTGATGTCGGTCTTGGTCGCGCGCGAGCTCACCTCGAAGGTGTACTGCTGCGCCGAGGTCCCGGCCATCGACTTTTCGGTGATGAGCGGAGCGATGATGACGTCCCGGGCTTCCACTACTTCGACTCCTGCGTGTACTTGCCGACGAGCGCGTCGTGGGCAGCCGTGGTGAGGACGAGCCGCGCGATGCCGACGACGTCTTTGACGTCGAGCTCGCCGGTGTGCGTGACCGCGACCCGCGGGAGGTTCGCTCCGGTGCGGCGCAGCGAGGTCCCGACCGAGGCCAGCTCTTCGGTTGCGAACACGACCAGCGTGCGCGTCCCCGTCTTGGCGGCCTTCGGCGAGCCGAACAGCAGCGTGGCGAGCGCCTTGGTCTTGGTCAGGTCGAGCGACGTCGTGTCGAGCACGACGATGCCGCCGGTCTGGAACTTGTCGGACAGCGCGGCGCGCATCGCGGCGCGGCGTTCCTTCTTGTTGAGGCTCGAGACGTACGAGCGCGGCTGCGGTCCGAAGACGACGCCGCCGTGCGCCCACTGCGGCGAACGGATCGAGCCCTGACGGGCACGACCGGTCCCCTTTTGGCGCCACGGCTTGCGACCGCCGCCGCGCACTTCGTCGCGCTTCTTGGTCGACGCCGTTCCGGCGCGCGGGTTCGCGAGCTCGCGGAAGACGGCGCGATAGATCGCGTTCGCCTTTCCGTCGGTCGGGCCGCTGAACGCCGCCGGCGTCTCCTGTTCGCGAACGACTTTGCCCTTCGCGTCGATCACCTGCGCCATTACGCGGTCACCTTGCTCTTCACCGACGACTGCACGATGACCAAACCGTTCTTCGGCCCGGGGACCGGACCGCGGACGAGCAACAGGTTGCGCTCCGCGTCGGCCCGGACGACTTCGAGGTTCTGATGCGTGACGCGGTCGACGCCGTAGTGCCCCGGACGGTGGCTGCCGCGCGGCGTGTGACCGGCGTTCGTGTCGCCGTTGGAGGCCGGCTGGCGATGGATCATCGAGCCGTGGCTCGCGCCGCCGCCGGAGAAGTTCCAGCGCTTGATGCCGCCGGCGAAGCCGTGGCCCTTCGAGATCCCTTGCACGTCGACGCGATCGCCCTGCGCGAAGCCGTCGACCGTGATCGTCGCGCCGAGCTCGATGCCTTCGATCCCAACGCGGAACTCTCGGATGTCGCGCTTGGGCGCGAGTCCGGCCCGCTTGTAGTGACCTTGCAGTGCTTTGCTGAGCCGCGACGGTTTCACGTCGCCGAACGCAAGCGCGACGGCCTCGTAGCCGTCGGTTTCTTTCGTCTTCTTCTGTACCACGGTGCACGGACCAGCTTGGATCACGGTGACCGGAACGCTCCGGCCGTCCTCCGTGAACACGCTGGTCATCCCGACCTTGCGGCCGATGATGTTCTTCACGTTGATCGATCCCTTACGGATATCCACGGATCCTGGCGTATCTGCTACGTCTTCCGCCGCGCATGCCATAGGCAGGGCGCGACGCGGACCACAACCGGGATAGTGTACTAGGCCCCGCGCTCGCCGTCAAGGCGGAGCACGGGACCCATCCACGGGACCGGGCGTTTTCGCGAGGGGGTCTATGCAGCGACGTTTAGGCGGGAACGGCGATCTGGTCGGTGCGGGTCCAGACCCGGTGGGCGGCCAGGGCGCGGGTGAAGGCGGCGCCGATCTTGGCGGGGGTGCCGACGAAGACGCCGTTGCCGGCGTCGCTGCCGGTCTGGCCGGCGCGGACGATCCCCGCTTGGCGTAGCAGGTCGGCACCGTCGGCGGCCGCGGCGATGGGCTTGACGTGCTTGTACGCCTCGGCGACGTAGTGCACGGCGTCGCCCGAGGCGGCGAGCGCGCGGGCGCTGTCCACGCCGCCGGGAACGTAGACGGCGTCGAACGCGATCGAGGGCATCGTCACGATCGTATGGTCGACCGCGACCGGTTCACCATCGGTGGAAGCGACCGTCCCGAGATGGTCGGCCAGCACGAGTCCGGTGACGCCGGCCTTCTTCAGCGCCGCCTTCATGGCCGCGACCGCTGGGCCGTCGACGCCGTCCGCGACGAGGATCGCGACCTTGCGGCCCTTCGCGCTCCCCTCGCCGGCATTGGCGATGATGCTCAGCGCGGGCGAAGACTCGATCCGCTGCGCCGGCTTCCCGTTCCGGCGGCGCAGCGGGCCGTCGACCTTCGAGGCTTTCGGCGCCGCGAGCCCGATCTGCGCCGCTACCCGTGCTGTGAGGTCGGCGTCGACGTTGGCAAGGCGTCCGAGCACGCGCTCGCGGATCTCGACGCGCTCGACCTTGGCCAGCTCGAAGCCGAACGCCGAGGCGATGTGCTCTTTCTCCACGTCGGTCTGGCTGTTCCAGAACAGCGTCGCCTGCGAGAAATGGTCCTTGAACGAGCCGGCGCGGACGCGGCGCTTATCGCCGCGCAACTGCTCGAGGTAGCTGGCGAAGCCGCCGTCTTCGACCGGCTTTTCCTTGGGCAAGCCGCCGTCGACCGAGTTCGGATCGTACGCCGTCTTGCCGACGCGGATCTCCATCTGATGGAAACCGTCTTGCTGGCCGTTGCGGAACGGGCAGACCGGGCGGTTGATCGGGATCTGGTGGAAGTTCGGGCCACCCAGCCGCGAGAGCTGGGTGTCGAGATACGAGAAGATGCGCCCTTGCAGCAGGGGATCGTTGCTGAAGTCGACGCCGGGGACGACGTGCGAGACGCAGAACGCGACCTGCTCGGTCTCGGCGAAGAAGTTGTCGGGATTGCGGTCGAGCACCATCTTGCCGACCAGTTGCACCGGAACGAGCTCTTCAGGGATGAGCTTGGTCGGATCGAGGACGTCGAAGTCGAACGCGTCGGCCTGCGCGTCGTCGAACAACTGCACGCCGAGCTCGAACTCAGGGAAGTTCCCGGCTTCGATCGACTCCCACAGATCGCGCCGGTTGAAATCGGCGTCCTTGCCGGCCAGCTTCTGCGCCTCGTCCCATACCAGCGAGCTCATTCCGCGCACCGGCTTCCAGTGATACTTGACGAAGGTCGACTCGCCGTCGGCATTGATCCAGCGGTAGGTGTGGACGCCGAAGCCTTCCATCGTCGCATACGAGCGCGGGATCGCGCGGTCTGACATCAGCCACATCACCATGTGGGTCGACTCGGGCGTGAGCGAGACGAAATCCCAGAACGAGTCGTGCGCCGACGACGCCTGCGGCATCTCGTGGTGCGGCTCGGGCTTCACCGCGTGCACGAAGTCGGGGAACTTGATCGCGTCCTGGATGAAGAAAACCGGCATGTTGTTGCCGACGATGTCGAAGTTACCCTCGGGCGTGTAGAACTTCGTCGCGAAGCCGCGCACGTCGCGGACCGTGTCGGCCGAGCCGCGTGATCCGCCCACCGTCGAGAAGCGCACGAACACCGGCGTGCGCAGCGATGGGTCGCACAGGAACTTCGCGCGGGTGAACTTCTCGAGCGATTCGGACACCGTGAAATAGCCGTGCGCGCCCGCTCCGCGCGCGTGAACGACGCGCTCCGGGATCCGCTCGTGATCGAAATGCGTGATCTTCTCACGCAGGATGAAGTCTTCGAGCAGCGTCGGGCCGCGCTCGCCGGCACGCAGCGAGTTCTGATTGTCCGCGATCGGGACACCTTGGTTCGTCGTCAGATCGGTGCCCGTCGATTGGACCCGGAACGCGTCGAGGTCAGCGCGCCCCTTTCCGTTGCGTGATTGTTTGGCCATGCTGTGGGATGCCCCGCGCGAGCGTCCGCGACACACGCTTGCATGCCGCGCGGGACGACAAGCGCGGTCGACTCCGTAGAATTACTGACGCCCAAGGCCGCGGCAGGATGCTAGGCTAGGCGTATGAACGAGCCTCCAACTTCGGCCGACCCGCTCGGCGGTTTCATCCAGACCGCCAAGGATCGCGGCCTCCCCGATGAGGCGCTGGTCCCGCTGCTCAAGCAGAACGGCTGGTCGGAGCGGCGCGTCTACCGCAGCTTGTCGGCTTACTATGCGGCCCTGCTCGGAGTCGCACCGCCCTCGCGAGGCGGTCGCGGGGTCGACGCCCGCGACGCGTTCTTGTACCTGCTGAACTTCATCACGCTGGGCTTTTGGGTCATCGCGCTCGGCGAGCTCTTCACGACCCTGATCGACCACCGTTTCCCCGACCCCGCGACGGCGAACTACGGACCAGACCTGCTTCACCAAGTGGCGTGGCATCTCGCCACGATCATCGTCGCGTTTCCGTGCTTCGTGCTCATCGGCCGGCTCATCGCCGGCGAGATCGCGCGTCGCCCCGAGGCTGCCGAGTCGGGGATCCGCAGCTGGCTGACCTACCTCGCCCTCGTCATCGCGGCGGTGTGCGTGCTGACCGACGCGATCTGGGTGCTCGACACGTTCCTCACCGGAGCGCTCACCGTCCGGTTCGTGCTCGACTCGGTGGTGGTGATCGGACTGGGCGGCGGCGTCTTCGCCTACTATCTGGCGACGCTGCGCCAACCCGCGCCGGCCGACCGATGATCTTCCAGCGGATCGCCACGGTCATGACGATCGTCGTGGTCGCCGGCGGCGTGGCGGCAGGGTTCGCGGCGATGGGCCCGCCCTCGCGGGCCCGCACGATTGCCCTGGACCAGCGGCGCGTCGAAGATCTCATCGACATCGCGGGTCGCGTGCGGGACCGGGGAGGTCCCCTTCCGGTTTTCTTCACGACCGATCCCGGGATCCCGCGCGACCCCGTCACCGGCGTGCCCTACGTCTACGTGAAGGAAACCGCGGTGCGTTATCGGCTCTGCGCGACCTTCGCCGCGGCGGCCGGCGCCGACGGACCGATCCCGCGCTGGCGGCACCCCGCAGGTCCTGCATGCTTTCGCTTCGAGCGTGACGGCATCGCGCCGACCGGTGCCGCCTTCGCTCCGCCATCCACTGAGATACGATAAGGCTGCGTTACGCTCGCGGGCGAGAGCCTGCCGGGCCGCGAAACGCCCCGCGATGAATCCGATCGGCCGGCTGTGAAAGGCGACTCGGCTTGACGCGCCCTCGCGCGCGACTGCGCGCTGCGGCGCTCGCGCTTGCGTTGGCGATCGGCTTCGTCGCGTCCGCCGGCCTCGCATCGCCGGCGCCGCACGACGCGCCGGTGAAAGTGCGGCTCATCGCTCGCGACGAGCCCGTGCGCGATGTCTTTCTGCGCTTGAGCGACCTCACGCACCTGAGCATTACGGTCGCCGACGACGTGCACGGGACGGTCAACCTGTCGCTGCACGACGCGACGGCCGCGCAAGCCTTGCACGCGATCTGTTCGCAGCTGAGACTGCGCTGCGTGAGCGACGGTCACACGGTTCTGGTCTCGTCGCAGAGCTCGGTCGTCGTCCCGCTTGCGATCGTTCCGGCCGCGCGCGTGGCGAAGGTCTTGCGCGGGCTGTTCCCGCGCTTGTCGGTCACCGAGGCCGGCTCGGGCAACGCCCTCGTGCTCAGCGGCGCCGACTCCGACATCAATTCGGCACGCACCGTCGTGCAAGGGCTCGACGTCCGCGACGCGACGAAACCGCTCACCGAAGCCGTGGTCGTCCACACGCAGCCTGCGCCGGCGGTCGCCGAGCAGCTGCGTAAACTCTATCCGGGCGCGAAGATCACGGCCGTCTCGCGCTCCACGATGTTGGTCAGCGCGAACGCGGGGGACCTCGCGCAGATCAAGGGCGCCGTGGCCGGGATCGATGCATCGGTGCCGCAGCCGACCATCGCGCCGGTCGCCAGCGACGCGGTCAAGATCCTGCAGCGCAGGCCGGCCGATATCGCGCGCGGGCTGAGCGCGGAGGTTCCACACGTGCGCGTCGCCGTCTCCGGCCCGACGGTGACGCTCGTCGGGCCGCCCGAGGACGTGGCGCGCGCCAAAGCGCTCATCGCCGCGCTCGACGTCCCGCCGTTCGGCGCGCGCTACACGCAGATCTACCGCTTGAAGAACGTCGATGCGAAGTCGGTCGCCGATTTGATCAAGCGCGCCTTCCCGCAAACCGACGTGTCCGTCGACGCGAGCCTCAACGCACTCTCGGTGACGGCGAGCGCCGTGGACCAGCAACGCATCGCCGAGGGAGTCGCGCAGCTCGACGGCACGGCGACGTCCGGCGCGAACAATCGCGGCGGCGAAGAAGGCATAGCACCCGGCACGGCACCGTCGAACCACGAGATCGTGCAGCTGCGGTCGATCGTGCCGGGGACGCAAGGCACCGGGACGTCTTCTCAGGACATCGCGACCGCCGTCCAGGCAGCCCTCGCGCAATCGCATCCCGAGCTGCACGTGGTCGTCCCCAACGGGATGCAGGCCATCATCTTGACCGGCAGCGCACAAGCCTTGCGCGATGCGAAGGACCTCATCGCCGCACTCGACATCGTCCCGCAATCCGTCGTGCTCGACACCGAGATCTTGGAGCTCGACGAGAGCACCTCGCGTAACCTCGGCCTCCAGCTCGGCACGACATCGATCGGAACGACGTTCACCGAAGTCGTCCCGCCGAACGATGCGAGCGGCAACCCGGCGCGCCTGGGCAACCTCCAGGCGCTCACCCGCACGCCGATCAGCTTCCAAGCACAGATCAACCTGTTGCTTCAGAACGGCAGCGCGCGCGTGCTCGCCGACCCGCGCATCACCACGCTGTCAGGACACACGGCGACGATCCGGGCCGGCGACACGATCAGCATCCTCACCACCGTCGGCGGAGGCACGGGAACCGTCGCGACGACGCAGCTCGAAAGCTTTCAAACCGGCGTCACGCTCGACATCACGCCGATCATCACCGATGCCGGAGAGCTCAGCGTCGCGCTGCACCCCGTCGTGAACTCGCTCACCGGCTATCTCAACGGCGTCCCGCAGATCTCGACCCGCGACACGCAGACGACCGTGCACCTGCGCGACAACCAAACGCTGGTTATCGGCGGGCTGATCCAAGAGAGCTCGCAGAAGACCGAGAGCAAGATCCCGTTCTTCGGCGACATCCCGCTGATCGGCAAGGCGTTCCGCAACGAGAACACGACCAGTACCCGTAACGAGCTGATCATCGTCGTCACGCCGCACGTGCTCGGCAGCGACTTGGCGACCTTGCCGAACGCTGCAATACCGCCCGGTGCCGTCATCCCGTCGGCGCGACCGCTTCCGACCCTCCCGCCCAACGCGACCTTCCCGGTTCCGCCGCCGAGCGCGCCGCGACCGCGGCCGTCGCCCACACCCGTTTCGGTCGCCGCCGCCGCCGCAAAGAACGCCAGCCCGCCGCCCAACGCGCCGGGTACGTCGCCGTCACCGACGGCGTTGCCGAGCGCCTTCGCGCAAACGAACACGTTCGTGTTCGGCTCGCCGCCGCCGAGCAACTACGCCGGCCCCGGCGACGCGCCGCAGATCTTCTACGCGACGCTCACGCCGACGGTGTTCCAACCCAACTCGACCGTGCGCATCAACGCGATCACGACCACCAACGTCCAGCGCTTATCGATCGGCACCGGCAGCGCGTCGATCACCCTTTCGCCGGTTGGCCCAGGAACGTGGTCGGGCGTGTTCTCCGCCAACGTGCTCGGCCTGCCGCCGACCTCGGGTCAGCTCCATCTCACGCTGACCGCGTCGCGCGGTGACGGCCAAACCGCCAGCATCCCGATAACCGTCTCAGTGATGCATGGCGTGAGCACCGATAACGTAACGCTCTAGCGCCCGCGCGGTGCGTCAGCGAGCGTCGATGTCGGGGATGGTGAGATTCGTGCCGACGCGTAGGCCGGCGCTCCGCGCCCGTCCGGCCGCGAGCTCGATCACGTAGCGGCCGATGCCGTGGCGGCGCGCGATGTTCGCGTCGCGCGTACCACGCTTGGTCGCGGGGACGTCGGCCGCGATCGCCGAGACGGTGCCGTCGACCCGCACGAAGATCATGTCGAGCGGCGCGATCGTGTCCTTCATCCAAAAATCTCGCCGGACGTCGGCTGCGTCGGGGAAGACGAACAGCATCCCCTGCTCCGGCGTCAGCGCGACGACGCCCATCAATCCGCGTTCGCGACGCGCCTCGGTATCGGCGACCGCGAGCCGCAGCGACGCTTTCGGCGCGTCGACGACGAGCGCGCGGCAGAACGTCCGCTCGAGCGGGACGGCGTGGCACCACGCGAGCGGCGCCGGCGTCGGCGGCTCGGGCGTCGCGGTCGCGGCGGCGTCCGCCTGGGGCCCGGAGCGCGCGCAGCCTTGCCCCGCGAGCGCCAACACCAGCATCAGGAAACCAGTCACCACCACGCGCCGCATCGGGCTCGATGGACGACGCAGCGCCGGACGGTTCCTGCGGCCGGGAGCCGCCGTCCGTCGGACCGAAGTTCTCGGGCATGAGCACGACCGCCGACCCGGGCACGCACCGCAAGCACGTTCCCGCCCCCTCGCCGACCGACTTTCTGGGGATCGACGCGCTGCTCACCGGCGACGAGCGCCTCATCCGCGACACCGTGCGCGCGTTCGTGCGCGACCGCGTGCTGCCGAACATCGCGGAGTGGTTCGAGGACCACACGTTCCCGCGCGAGATGATCAAAGAGATCGGCGAGCTCGGCCTGCTCGGGATGCACCTGCAGGGCTACGGCTGCGCGGGGACGAGCGCCGTGGCGTACGGATTGGCCTGTCTCGAGCTCGAGGCCGGCGACTCCGGCTTTCGGTCGTTCGTGTCGGTGCAGGGCTCGCTCGCGATGTACGCGATCTCGGCGCACGGATCCGAGGAGCAAAAGCAGACCTGGCTGCCGCGCATGGCCGCCGGCGACGCGATCGGCTGCTTCGGCTTGACCGAATGGGATTTCGGCAGCGATCCCGGCGGGATGCGCACCGTCGCGCGGCGCGACGGATCGGACTACGTCATCAGCGGCTCGAAGGCGTGGATCACCAACGGTGGGATCGCAGACCTGGCGATCGTGTGGGCGCGGCTCGCCACCGACAATGGCGACGGTGCGATCCGCGGTTTCATCGTCCCCAAGGAGACCAAGGGTTTCTCGACGCGCAACATCGAGCGCAAGCTCTCACTGCGTGCGTCGATCACGTCCGAGCTGATCTTCGACGAGTGCCGCGTCCCCGCCGGCGCCATCCTGCCGGAGGTCAGCGGTCTACGCGGTCCGCTGTCATGCTTGAACGAGGCGCGCTACGGGATCGTGTGGGGCGCGCTCGGCGCCGCGCGCTCGTGCTACGAGAGCGCGCTCGACTACGCCAAGACGCGCGTGCAGTTCGGCAAGCCGATCGCCGGCTTCCAGCTCACCCAAGAGAAGCTCGTCAACATGATGCTCGAGATCAACAAGGGACTGCTGACCGCGTTGCACATCGGCCGCTTGAAGGACGACGGCCGCGCACACCCCTCGCACGTCTCGTTCGGCAAGCTCAACAACGTCCGCGAGGCGCTGGCGATCTGCCGCGAAGCGCGCACGATCCTGGGTGCGAGCGGGATCACGCTCGAGTACCCGGTGATCCGGCACATGAACAACCTCGAAAGCGTCCTCACCTACGAAGGCACCAGCGAAGTGCACACGCTCATCCTCGGCCAAGCCATCACCGGCGAAAGCGCGTTCAGCTAGGTGTGTTGGCGCAAAGTGCGCCAACACTCGCGTTCGGCCTGCGGCCGATCCGCCTACAATTTGAACGCTATGTGACTGCGGCCGGCGTTACGCTGCGTACTCGGCGTTGACGACGTCGACGGAGCGTGACGTCGAGAACTCGCCGTGGTACGGCGCGACGAAACGGCCCGAGGTCGGCGTGACGTCGGCAAAGTCGCGCCCGGCGGCGACGAAAACGTAGCTCAGGGTCGTCGCACGACGGTGTGTCGGGTCGAAGCCCCAGACCGGGGACAACGTGCCCACCGGTTCGCCGACGATCTCGACCCAGGCATGCGTTCCGCCCTCGCCGAGCATGTGTCCGGAGACGTAGCGCGCGGCGAGACCGCGCAAGCGGCACAGGGCGATCATGATGTGCGCGTAGTCCTGGCAGACGCCGGCGCCGTGCGCGAACGCTTCGGCTGCCGTCGTTGCGACCGTGGTTACGCCGCTCACATAGCGCATCCGGTCGAACACGAAATTGCCGATGCGCGCAGCGAGCGCGTAGATCTCGGCGCCGTCGCCCCCCAGTTCTTCCGCCGCGGCGCGCAAGCGCCGATCGGGGACGGTCAGCGTCGATGGTCCACGAAAGCGCGAGTCGGCGTACCAGCGCGCCGGCACGGTGGGGACCTGCGCTGTGCTCCGTTCGATCACCGCTTCGTAGTCGATCTGAATGGCGTCGGGGATGAACGCGGCGTCGATGGTCGCCACCGCGTTGTCGAACACGTCGCGGTCCCAGCGGACCGACACGTCCGGTGTGACCAGGAGGCGATCCGCGATCCGCACCTGGTCGCCGTGGATGCGTGGCGGCGCGACGACGAGCCGATGGTGAAGATCCCGAATCGGCCCCGGATAGTCGTAGCGGAAGCGCTGCTGGAGGTTGTAGGAAACGCGGACCATGCGTTCGTCAGGCAAGGTCGGCCCACACGGTCATGTTCTCCAATCGGGCGGCGCCGAACGTCGTCACCATCGCGACGTCGAGCGCGTCTCGCCCGCGTCCGATCACGATGCGGCCGACCCGCCGTTGGTTGTTGCGCGGATCGAACGTCCACCACCGGCCATCGAGATAGGCCTCGAACCAAGCACAGAAATCCATCGGCGAATAGGGCGGCGGCACGTCGATGTCGGGCATGTAACCGAACGTGTAGCGCGCCGGGATGTTGAGCGCCCGGCAGAACGTCACGGCGACGTGCGCGAAGTCGCGGCAGACGCCCGTTCCGGCCCGCAGCGCGTCGAGCGCGGTCGTCAACGGCAAGCTCGTGCCGTAGGCAAAGTTCAGCGTGCCGTGCACCCAGTCGCAGATCGCCTGCACGCGACCAAAACCCGGCGGGACCGCACCGAACCGGTCCCACGCTTCCGTCGCGACCTCGTCGGAGAGGCAGAACCTGCTGGGCAGCGTGTAGATCAGCACCTCGTCCGGCAGGTCCTCGACCGGCAGTTCCCGGGCGGTCAGGTCGATATCGTCCAGTTCGGCCGAAACCTCGACCCGCGCATCGTAGCGTATGGTGCAGCGGCCGGTCGGCAGCGTGAGCCGCCGCGGTTGGTTACCATAGAGATCGGTATAATCGTGATATGGCAGGTGCGGGACCGTCGTCCAGGTCTCAGAGCAGATCCGCGGCCCCGATCGCTCCGGACGCACCAGGAGTATCGACGGCGCCTCGCCGGCGGTTTCGTACGTGAACTCGCAACCCACACCCAACAGTAACGACGTCGCGATATCGGACATTGTTTGCCTCCGTTGCGCCCGCGCGCGCACCGGCCTTTGGCCATCTGTCGAACGGACGCCCCCCAGCATGCGGGAACCAAGAGCCAACTGATGCTCGAGCTCGTACAGCGGCCGGTCGTCGACGACGTGTTCGACGAGTTCTTTGCCGACCCGACCACACCGCGCGCGAATTATGCGCGACTGGCCGTGACGCTTGCTGCGGTCGAAACCGACACGCTCGTCAACGGCGTGCGAGCGATCAACGCGGCCCTGCTGCGGCGCGGGGTCACCTTTACGGTATACGCCGAGTCCTCGGGGACCGAACGCATCTTCCCGTTCGACCCGATTCCGCGGATCTTCTCGCACCGGGAATGGCGGCGAATGGCCGCCGGTGTCGAGCAGCGCGTCCGTGCCCTCAACGCGTTCTTGCACGACGTGTACCACGACGGGCGCATCCTGCGCGAAGGGCGCATCCCGCGCGAGCTGGTTCACTCGTCCGATCTGTTCGTGCGGGAGATGATCGGCGTCCGCGTCCCCAACGACGTCTACATCCACGTCAGCGGGATCGACCTGATCCACGACGACCAGGGCACACCCCGCGTGCTCGAGGACAACGTGCGCACTCCCTCGGGAATCTCGTACGTGCTCGAGAACCGCGACGTGCTCAAGCGCACCTTCCCGCGTCTGTTCGACGGGTATCGCATCGAGCCGGTCGACGACTATCCGCTGCGCCTCCTGCGCACGCTGCAGGAAGCCGCGCCGCACGGCGCGCGCGAACCGAACGTGGTCGTCCTTACGCCCGGCGTCTACAACTCGGCTTACTACGAGCACGCGGTGCTCGCGCGCTCGATGGGCGTCCCGCTGGCCGAGGGTCGCGACCTCTTGGTCGTCGACAACCGTGTCTTCCTCAAGACGACCGCCGGCCTCGAACGCGTCGACGTGATCTACCGGCGGATCGACGACGACTTCATCGACCCCTTGTATTTCCGGCCCGACTCCGCACTCGGGATCGTCGGCTTCATGAATGCGTACCGCGCCGGGAACGTCGGGTTGGCCAACGCGATCGGCACCGGCATCGCCGACGACAAGGCGCTCTACCGCTTCGTTCCGGCGATGATTCGCTTCTACTTGGGCGAAGAACCGCTGCTCGAGAATGTCGAGACGCTCGATTGTTCCGATCCGGTGACGCGGCGCCACGTGCTGGCTCATCTGGAACAACTCGTCGTCAAACGCACGAACGGCTCGGGCGGTTACGGAATGTTGATCGGCCCGGCGTCGACGGCCGCCGAGCGCGAGGATTTCGCACGGCGCATCGAAGCGACGCCGCGGACGTTCATCGCACAGCCGGTCATCCAGCTCTCCTCACACCCGACGCTGGTCGACGGACAGCTCTCGCCGCGCCGTATCGATCTACGGCCGTTCGCGCTGTACGGCAAACGCGTCGACGTGCCGCCGGCCGCGCTCACGCGTGTCGCGCTGCGCAAAGGATCGCTCGTCGTCAACTCCTCGCAGGGCGGCGGCAGCAAGGACACCTGGGTGCTGGCCGCCGAGGACGACGATGCTTAGCCGGCACGCGGAGTCGTTCTTCTGGCTCAGCCGCAACGTCGAACGGGCCGAGACGGTCGCGCGCGTTCTCGACGTCACCTACACCCGCTCGATGGACCTGCACACCGGCGGGACATGGGAACAGCGATCGTGGCGCGCCGCGCTCGCGATCGGGATGCTCGGCGCGGCTCCGTCCGCTGCGCCCGCACCGGCCGATGCCACCGCGGCGAACGTGCTCGAGCGCTGCGTGTTCGACAAGGACAACCCATCTTCGATCCGCGCGTCGATCGCGATCGCACGCACCAACGCGATCGGCCTTCGGGCCGAACTTTCGAGCGAGGTGTGGGAGCACATCAACCAGCTCCATCTCGACGTCCAGGAGCAAAGCGGCTCATCCGTCGCGGAGCGCGGACCTTCGCGTTTCCTGCGCGTCGTGCGGGATCGCTGTCAGGCGATCGCCGGTGTGAGCGACGCCACGCTGCCGCATGTCGACGGCTGGAACTTCATGCAGCTCGGCCGTTTCGTCGAGCGCGCCTCGCTGGCATCGCGCATCCTCGCGACCGCCGCGTCGTTCGACGATCCGTGGCCGGAGTGGCAGCGCCTGCTGGAGATGTGCTGCGCGAGCTTCCCGTTTGCGCGGGCCGCGACGCACTTACAGAGCCCGCCCGACGCCGCCGCGTTCATTCTGTTCAATCCGACCTTTCCACGCTCGGTCAACTTCTGCGCGAACCGCATCGACGCGGCGCTGCACCGCCTCTCCCAGAGTCCCGACCGCGCGTACACGGACGGTGCGGAAAAGCTCGCCGGCCGCCTGTGCGCCGCGGTGACCTTCGCTGACGCGGCCGATATCGTCGCCGACGGGCTTCACCCGTTCGTTCGTGCGGTCCTCACCGCACTCGATTCGCTGGTGGGATCGATCCAGAACGTCTACTTCCCGCGCGTGCCGATCGCCGTCGCGCCGCTGAACCGTACCGACGCCTTGGCCGGATAAGCGGGACACGGCGATGGAATACACGATCGATCACGAAACCGCGTATCGCTATCCGCAACCGGTTTCCGAGAGTTACACGGTCGTGCACCTGCAGCCGCGCACGAACCTGCGCCAGTACTGCACGCGATACAATCTGAGCGTCGAACCGGGCGCGCGCGTCTTCTCCTACCTCGACCGGTTCGGAAACGACGTACAGCACTTCGCCGTCATGCCCGAGCACGCGCAACTGCGTATCATCGCGCGCTCGCACGTCGTCACCCTGCCGACCAGCGGCGGTGAGATCCCGCATGATGTCGACGCCGCGCGCCTGCATGCCGATCCGCTCGTCTCCGAGCTGGCGGACTATTGCGCCTCGACACCCTACGTCGCGCTCGGGCCGGAGGTGACGCGCCTGGCCGATGCCGTCCCCGCGGCGGCCGACGATCTCGCGACGTATTTCCTCGCGGCAGGCTCGTTCGTTCACGATGCGTTCACCTATCGCTCCGGCGTCACCGACGTGCGCACGACGGTCGCCGACGTGATCGACGCCGGCGCCGGAGTGTGCCAAGACTTCGCGCACGTCCTCATCGCGCTCGCGCGAACGCGCGGCATACCGGCGCGCTACGCCAGCGGCTACGTGTTCCGCGGCGCCGGCGCGACGCTCGGTGCCGAAGCGTCGCACGCTTGGGCGGAGGCCTATCTGCCGCCGTACGGCTGGGTCGGTTTCGATCCCACCAACGACCGCCTCGTCGACGACGGCTTCGTGTTGGTCGCGGTCGGCCGCGACTACGGCGACGTGAGCCCGACGCGCGGCCTCTACCGTGGCGTCGACCCCGGCAGCCTCCGCGTCACCGTCGCCGTCGACGCGGCCGCCGCCGAACAGTAATGACGGACGTCATCCTGAGCCACGTCGAAGGATGCGCCGAAGCGGCGGTCGCCCTTCGCCGAGCTCAGGGCGACATCAGCAGCAGCGGAAAGGCACGATCGTGCGATCGTCTCGCGGCTGCGTCGCTCGTCCTTCGACCCGGCTCAGGATGACTGGGATTTGTCGCTTGCCGCCGATCGGCGTTTGGGACGAAAGAGACCCGCTCGCAGAGCGGGGCTCATCCTTTCGCGCCGCTTATCTGTTGACGAAGGACATGTCCGGATAGCGGGTGCCCGCGGCGGCACCGCGCGGCGCGACTTCGTCGAGAGCCGCGAGCTGGTGCGGCGTGAGCCGGACCTCGGCGGCCTTGACGTTTTCCTCGAGATACTTCACGCGCTTGGTGCCGGGAATGGGGATGATGTCGTCGCCCTGGGCCAAAACCCACGCGAGCGCGAGTTGCGCCGGCGTCACACCGGCTTCGCGCGCGATCGCCTCGATCTGCTCGACCATGGCGCGATTGCGCGCAAAGTTCTCGCCCTGGTAGCGCGGGTTGTTGCGCCGGAAATCGTCGGGTGACAGCGCTTCGATGTCCTTGATCGCGCCGGTCAGCATCCCGCGCCCGAACGGGCTGTAGGCTACGAACGCGATGCCGAGCTCGCGGACGGCGTCGAAGACGCCGTTCTCTTCGGGGTCCCGCGTGAACAGCGAATACTCGGTTTGCAGCGCGGCGATCGGCGCCGTCGCGGCGGCCTTGCGAATATTCTGGGTCGAGGCCTCGGAGATGCCGATGTAGCGCACCTTGCCGGCCACGACGAGCTCGTGCATTGCGCCGACCGTCTCCTCGATCGGCGTCGCCGTGTCGACCCGGTGTTGATAGTACAGATCGATGACGTCGACGCCGAGCCGCGCGAGCGATGCCTCGCATTGGCGGTGCACGTAGTCAGGCTTGCCGCTGATGCCGCGCTTGGCGGGTTCCGCCTCGTTGCGCACGATCCCGAACTTGGTCGCCAGGAACACCTTGTCGCGCCGGTCGCGGATGGCGCGTCCGACGAGCTCCTCGTTGCGACCGTATCCGTACATGTCGGCGGTGTCCAAGAAGGTGGCGCCGAGCTCGATGGAGCGATGGATCGTACGGATCGATTCCGCGTCGTCGCCCGCGCCGTAGAACTCGGACATCCCCATGCATCCGAGCCCGATCTCGCTGACCAGTGGGCCGCCGCGGCCAAGTTCGCGTTGTTTCATCGCTCCACGAAACCGCGGCGCGCGGGCTACCGTTTCAGGACGCGCTCGAGCTTGTCGAACATCCCCTGGATCGCGCGATCGTGCTGATCCTGCGTGCGGCGCCACAGCAGCCGGCCTTGTGTGTCGTCGAGCGTGGCGCTCAGCCGATGCCGCACCGTGACGCGGCGCCCATCCGGCTCGAGCTCGAAAGCGTGCGTCCCCTCGATGCCTTCGGTGTCAACCCGCCACACGATGCGGCGCTCGGGCTCGACCTCGTCGAGCACGGCGTGAATCCCGCCGTGCCACTCTTCGGTGACGCCGGGTGTGAGCGGCCCCGCGCTGCGCATGAACGGCTGCGACGGGAAGGGCCAGATCGCGTCCTGCGACGTACCGAGCTCGGTGAGCAGCTGAAAGATCCGCCGGGCGGTTCCGGTGACGGTGCGTTCGTGAATGACGTCGATCGGGGTCGGCACGTCTGCTTCGTTCGAAGACCCTCTCGGCAAAACCGCTCGCGGGCGATCCCGGATCAGCGGCCCAACGTCACCTGCAGGTAGGTCCCGTAGTCGCCCAGCCGCTCGATGCGCACGCCGAGCGCCAGCGTCTCGATCAGGAACAGCCCGCGACCGTTTTCGGCGAACGCGTCGCGCGGCGGGCGGCCGTCCCAGTCGAAGCCAGGCCCCCGGTCGAGCGCGGCGAGGACGAACTCCGTCCCGCTGCGCTCGAGGACGACGTCGAGCGGCCCCGGCGTATAGCGCGCGGCGTTGCCGACGATCTCGCCGAAGACAATCTCGTAGCCGAGCCGCACGTCGCGGCTGACGCCTTCCTCGGCCAGTCGCGCGACGAACGCTTCGCGAGCAGCCTGCGCCGCGGTCGCGTCGTTCGCGTCGAACGACCAGGTCGCGCCGCCGCCCGCGCGGATGGCGAGGATCGCGACGTCGTCGCCGGGGACCTCGGGTACGACGAGCGCGCGCAGCAGCGCCGCCGGCTGCGAGCAGAACCCGAACGCCGGGTGTACGAGCACCTCGGCGACGCGGCGTTCACCCTGTTCGATGTCGCGCGTCGTCTCGATCAGGCCGTCGGTGAACGCTACCAGCAGATCGCCGAATGCGAGCCCGTCCTCGCGCGTGCGCGGCGGATCGAAGTCGCCCAAACCGAGCGGAACTCCGGCCGCGTCCAGTCGCGCCAACGTCCCGTCGAAGGAGCGCACGAACGGCGGCGGATGACCGGCGTTCGCGTAGCGCAAGCGACGCGAATCCGGGTCGTACGCTGCGACGAAGGCGGTGACGAAGATGTCGGGATGCTCGTGCCGCAGGACCGAATCGGCGACGACGAGCCAGCGCGCGGGATCGCTCGCCAGCGCGCCCAGCGTGCGAAACGTCTGACGCATCTTTCCCATCGGAACCGCGGCTTCCAGACCACGACCGGCCACGTCGCCGACCGACATCGCGATCGTGCCGTCGTCGCAGCGAAACGCGTCGTACCAGTCGCCGCCGATGGTGAGGTCGCGCGTACCGGCGGCGTAGGTCGCGTCGAACGCGACGGCCGGCGAGTGGGGCAGCGCGGGCGGCAGGAACGCCGCTTGCAGCGTGCCCGCGACCTCGCGCTGGCGCTCGTACAGCCGCGCGTTGGCGACCGCGATCGACGCGCGCTGAGCGATCAGCGTGGCCAACTGCTGATCCTCGTCGGTGAACCGCCGGTTGCTCTCGGCGATCGCCAGGCTGAAGACGCCGTAGCGCTGATGCTCGTCGCCGAGCGGGACGTAGAGGATCGAACGCAAGCCCAGCGAGCGCGCCAGGTCCCGCTGCTCTATGTCCTCGATCGCGTCGTACATGTCGTCGGTGATCTCGTCGATCCGCAACGGGATCCCGGTCGAAGCGACCAGCGCGGCAGCATCCTGGTCGCTGATCGGATACCGCCGCAGGTACTCGCGGACGAACCGAACCTTGTCGGGATCGCGGTGCGCGATCGTCACCGCGCGCAAGCGGTGCGCGGCGTCGTAGAGATACACTCCGCACCAATCGGCCACGTGCGCGGCCGAGACGTCGGCGAGGTGTTGGAGCACGGCCGATGCGTCGAGCGTCCCGGCGAACGCGGTACTCGCCTCGACGACGACTTGCAGCGCATCTTCGGCACGCTTCCGCTCGTCGATGTCGGTGGCGGTCGCGATCCACGCCGTGACCGCACCTGCGCCGTCGCGCACGGGGATCGCTTTATTGAGAAACCAGCGATAGATACCGTCGCGTCCGCGCAAGCGGTACTGCGTGTCGTGCGGTTCACCCAACGCCACCGCACGCTGCCAGCTGGCAACCATCTCTTCGACGTCGTCGGGATGGATCGTCGACGTCCACGCGGTTTCGCGGATCTCGGCGATCGTCTTTCCCGTATAGGCAGTGTACCGTTCGTTCACCGACACCAAGCTGCCGTCGGCCGAGGTGATGCCGATCAGCTGCGGGATCGCGTCAGCGATCGAGCGCGCTCGCGCCTCCGACGCGACGAGCTCTTCGCGGATGGCGCGCTCGGCGTCGATGTCGGTGATCGTCGCGAGCCACCCGGCGACAGTTGCACCGCTTTGGATCGGCACCGCGCGCATGAGGAACCACCGAAACACCCCGTCGGCGCATCGAACGCGGAACTGCGACGCGAGCCGCGTGCCCGGTGCGTCACGCGCCGCGCACCAGTCCTTGCTCGGGATCTCGCGGTCGTCGGGATGGATCAGCGCCAAGAACTCGTCGGCCGACACCACGCGCTCCGACGTTCCGGTCATCGCGAGCCAAGCCGTGTTGAAGTGGCCCGCCCCGGTTTCGGGTGTGGCCACCCACGCCGGATCCGGCAGCAGATCCAGGGTGGCGAGATCGACGGGCAGCAGGCTCCCCGCAGCCGGCTCCGGTGCCGTCAGTGCTTACGCTTTGAGCTCGATGTCGACGCCGGCCGGCAAGTCGAGATGCATCAGCGCATCCATCGTCTTGGGCGACGCCTGCAAGATGTCGATGAGGCGCTTGTGCGTCCGCATCTCGAAATGCTCGCGCGACTTCTTGTCGACGTGCGGCGAGCGGTTGACGCAGAACCGGTTGATCTCCGTGGGGAGCGGAACCGGACCGCTCACGAACGCGCCCGTGCGCTTCGCCGTGTCGACGATGCGCTCGGCCGATTGATCGAGCACGCGGTGATCGTACGCCTTGAGCCTGATACGAATCTTCTGCTTCGCCATCGTCTTAGTCCGACACGGTCGTGACGACGCCGGCGCCGACGGTGCGACCGCCCTCGCGGATCGCGAAGCGAAGGCCCTCTTCACAGGCGATCGGCGTGATCAGCTCGACGTCCATCTGGACGTTGTCGCCGGGCATCACCATCTCGACGCCCTCGGGCAGCCGGATCGTGCCGGTGACGTCGGTCGTGCGGAAGTAGAACTGCGGACGGTAGTTCGCGAAGAACGGCGTGTGACGGCCGCCCTCTTCCTTGGAAAGGACGTACACCTCGGCCTTGAACTTCTTGTGCGGCTTGATCGAGCCCGGCTTGGCGAGGACCTGGCCGCGCTCGATATCGTTGCGCTCCACGCCGCGCAGCAGCACGCCGACGTTGTCGCCGGCGATGCCGACGTCGAGCAGCTTGCGGAACATCTCGATCCCGGTGACGACCGTCTTGCGCGTCTCGTCCTGTAGCCCGACGATCTCGACTTCCTCACCGACCTTCACCTGACCGCGCTCGACGCGGCCGGTGCCGACCGTACCACGGCCGGTGATCGTGAAGACGTCTTCGACCGGCATCAGGAACGGTTTGTCGACCGGACGCTCGGGCGTGGGGATGTAGGTGTCGACCGCGTCCATCAGATTGAAGATCGGATCGGCATCCGGGTCGCCGCGCTTGCCGGAGCTGTTGAGCGCCTTGGTGGCCGAGCCGCGGATGACCGGGAGATTGTCGCCGTCGTATTCCTGCTTGGAGAGCAGCTCGCGCACTTCCATCTCGACCAGCTCGAGCAGCTCTTCGTCCTCGACCAGGTCGACTTTGTTCAAGAACACGACGATGCGTTGGACGCCGACTTGGCGCATGAGCAGCACGTGCTCGCGCGTCTGCGGCATCGGACCNNTAGTCGGCGTGACCGGGGCAGTCGACGTGCGCGTAGTGACGCGCGTTCGTCTCATACTCCTGATGCGAGATCGCGATCGTAATGCCGCGCTCTTTCTCCTCGGGCGCGTTGTCGATGTCGTCGACGTTGCGCCTTTGGATATTGGAGTGCTCGGTCGCGAGGCAGTTGATGATCGCAGCCGTAAGCGTCGTCTTACCGTGGTCGACGTGTCCCGTCGTCCCGATGTTGACGTGCGGCTTCGACCGCTCGAACTTTGCCTTTGCCATGATGCCTTTGTTTCTGGTCCTTTATGATGCGCGTGATGCGTGGTTGCGACTAAGCAGTCGCCAGTTTTTTTCCTTGAGCCTTGGCGACGATCTCTTCCTCGACGGATTTCGGCGCCTTCTCGTACCGCGAAAACTCCATGGTGTATGTTGCTCGGCCCTGCGTGGCGCTCCGCAGATCGGTCGCGTAGCCGAACATCTCGCTCAACGGGACGTTCGCCTTGATCACGACCGCCCCGCCGATCGCCTCGTCCTGGGATTGGATCTGGCCCCGGCGCCGGTTGAGGTCACCGTTGACCGCGCCCATGTAGTCGCGCGGGGCGGTGACTTCGACGCCCATGATCGGTTCGAGCAGGATCGGCCCCGCCGCGCGGTTCGCTTCCTTGAACGCCATCGAGCCCGCGATCTTGAACGCGATCTCGCTCGAGTCCACGTCGTGGTACGAACCGTCGAAGACCGTCACCTTGAAGTCGAGGACGGGGTAGCCCGCGAGGACACCGCTCTCGGCGGCTTCGCGAATCCCCTCCTGGACCGGTTTCTGGTATTCCTTGGGAATCACGCCGCCGACGATGCCCCACACGAAGACATAGCCGCTGTTCGGCTCGCCCGGTTCGAGGCGGATCCAGACGTCGCCGTACTGGCCCTTGCCGCCGGTCTGACGGACGAACTTCCCTTGTTTCTCGACCTTCTTCGTGATCGCTTCTTTGTACGCGACCTGCGGTTTGCCGACGTTGGCCTCGACCTTGAACTCGCGCTTGAGGCGGTCGAGGATGATCTCGAGATGGAGCTCGCCCATACCCGCGATGATCGTCTGACGCGTCTCGTCGTCGGTGCGCATCCGGAACGTCGGATCTTCCTGCGCCAAACGCGTGAGCGCGATGCCCAGCTTGTCCTGATCGCCCTTCGTCTTCGGCTCGATCGCCTGCGAGATGACCGGCTCGGGGAACACGATGTTCTCCAGCAGGATCGGGTGGCGCTCGTCGCACAGCGTGTCGCCGGTGCGCGTGTCGCCCAGGCCGACCGCCGCCGCAATGTCGCCGGCGCCGATCGCGTCGATGTCTTCGCGGTGGTTGGCGTGCATCCGCAGGATGCGCCCGATGCGCTCCTTGCGTCCGTTGCGCGCGTTGTAGACGTACGTGCCCTTCTCGAGCACGCCCGAATAGACGCGGAAGTAGGTCAGGTTGCCGTACGGATCCGTCGCGATCTTGAAGGCGAGCGCGGCGAACTTCTCCTCGTCGCGCGGCTGACGCGTGATCTCGGCGTCGGCGTCGTTGGGGTCCTTGCCGGTGATGGGCTTGGCGTCCAGCGGCGAGGGAAGAAAATCGACGACCGCGTCGAGCAGCGGCTGGATGCCCTTGTTCTTGAACGCCGAGCCGCAGAGCATCGGCAGAACCTTGCCTTGGATCGTCGCCTTGCGCAGCGCGGCGTGCAGCCGCTCCACCGGGATCTCGGTGCCGTCGAAGAACATCTCGAGCAGCGCGTCGTCTTGCTCGGCGATCGCCTCGATCATCGAGTGGCGCCATTCCTGCGCGGTGGTGAAGAGCTCGCCGTCGGCCGCGGTGACCGGCGTCGAGTCGGACGTCGAGCCGAGGTCGTCGGTGTAGACGACCTTGGTCATCGTGAACAGGTCGACGACGCCCAGGAAGTCGGCTTCGGCGCCGATCGGAACTTGGATCGGCGTCGCCGGCGCGCCCAGTCGCGTGCGAATCTGCTTGACGCAGTTGAAGAAGTCCGCGCCCATGCGGTCCATCTTGTTGACGAAGATGACGCGCGGGACGGCATACTTGTTGGCCTGGCGCCAGACGGTTTCCGACTGCGGCTGCACGGCGGCGACGGAATCGAACAACGCGACGAGGCCGTCGAGGACGCGCAGGCTGCGCTCGACCTCGACCGTGAAGTCCACGTGGCCTGGCGTATCGATAATGTTGATGCGCGTGTCGCGCCAGGTGCATGCCGTCGCGGCGGACGTGATCGTGATCCCGCGCTCCTGCTCCTGAACCATCCAGTCCATGGTAGCGGCGCCGTCGTGGACTTCACCGATCTTGTGCGTGCGGCCGGTATAGAAAAGAATCCGCTCCGTCGCCGTCGTCTTGCCGGCGTCGATGTGAGCAGCGATCCCGATGTTGCGGGTGCGTTCGAGCGGATATTCGCGTTTGAGAGCCATGAGAAACCTAAGGGGTGCCGATCACCAACGGTAGTGGGCGAAGGCCTTGTTGGCCTCGGCCATCTTGTGCGTGTCCTCGCGCTTTTTGATCGAGTTGCCCTGATTGTTCGCCGCGTCCATCAGCTCGTTGGCGAGCTTCTCGGTCATCGACTTGCCGGGGCGAAGACGGGCATAGCTGATCAGCCAGCGCATCGCCATCGCCTGACGGCGGTCCGGGCGGACCTCCATCGGCACCTGGTACGTCGCGCCGCCGACCCGCCGCGGACGAACTTCCACCAGCGGCATCGCATTGCCGAGCGCCTGGGTGAAGATGTCCATGGGATCGCGACCCGTGCGGGTCCCGATCATCTCGAGCGCATCGTAGGTGATCAGCTCGGCGACCGACTTCTTCCCGCGCAGCATGACCTTGTTGATGAAGCGCGCGAGCACTTTCGAGCCGAACTTGGGATCGGGCAGAATCGGTCGTTTCGGGACCGGACCTTTGCGAGGCATATTATTTCTTCTTCGTGCCGCGCTTGGCGCCGTATTTCGAGCGGCCTTGCTTGCGGTTCGCGGCGCCCGACGTATCGAGCGTCCCACGGATGATGTGGTAGCGGACGCCCGGCAGATCCTTGACGCGACCGCCGCGGATCAGGACGACCGAATGTTCCTGGAGGTTGTGGCCGATGCCGGGGATGTAGGCGGTGACTTCCTCACCGTTGGTGAGGCGCACGCGGGCGACCTTACGCAGCGCCGAGTTCGGCTT
>PMOS01000032.1:27177-27392 GCA_003161435.1 Vulcanimicrobiota bacterium | reverse complement strand
ACGCGCTTACCGAGCAGGTTCTGCCGAAAGCGGCCTTGTTTGCCCTTGAGGATGTCCGAGAGCGATTTGAGCGGACGGTTGTTGGGGCCCGTCACCGGACGGCCGCGGCGGCCGTTGTCGATCAGCGCGTCGACTGCTTCTTGCAGCATGCGCTTCTCGTTCTTGATGATGATCTCGGGCGCGCTCAACTCCAGCAGCCGCTTGAGGCGGTTGTT
>PMOS01000032.1:12436-27002 GCA_003161435.1 Vulcanimicrobiota bacterium | reverse complement strand
TCGCGCAGCAGCTCGCGGATCGCTTCCGCACCCATCCCGGCCTTGAAGCGCGTGCCGTACTTCTCGCGGCTCTCGCGGTACTTCTGCTCGGTGAGGATCTCGCGCTTGCCCAGCGTCGTGTCACCCGGATCGGTGACGACGTAGGCGGCGAAATAGATCACCTTCTCGAGCTGTCGCGGCGACATGTCGAGCAGGATGCCGATGCGTGACGGCACGCCCTTGAAATACCAAATGTGCGTGACCGGCGTCGCCAGCTCGATGTGGCCCATCCGCTCGCGGCGCACCTTGGCGCGCGTGATCTCGACGCCGCAGCGGTCGCAGATCATCCCCTTGAAGCGGATGCGCTTGTACTTACCGCAGTGGCATTCCCAGTCTTTGGTCGGACCGAAGATCTTCTCNNAGGCCGTCGCGCTCGGGCTTGAGGGTCCGGTAGTTGATCGTCTCCGGCTTTTTGACTTCGCCGAAAGACCACGCGCGAATTTGTTCCGGCGACGCGAGGCCGATGCGCATCGCGTCGAAGTTGTTGACGTCGAGGAGGTTCAAGTGATTCCTTTACGGCGCGCCGGCGAGACAGAGGCAGCCGAGGTGACATCGAGGTCCGGGGTGGCTGGACTCGCTTGAAGAGGCGAGTAAACCCAGGGGACACCGGTTCGACGCTCCTTTGGTCCGCGTATCGGCCGAAGGGCACAGACAGATATCTTACCACGAAGCCGCCTGAACCTCAAGCGACTGCCGGGCTGGAACCCGCCGTCCCATACGGCAGGGCAAGCTAGGAGTTCGCACTAGCCGACCGAAGGCGACATAAGGTTGAGGGTGCCGCGAATCTCGTTCCTGGCCGGGTGCCTGCCGCAACTGCGCGGCAGGCGTATTTTTTCTGCGGTCGCGGTTCTCGGCTTGCTGGCCGCCGGGCTTGGCGTCCCCGCCGGTGGAGCTGCGACGCGCTTCGCAACCGGCCCAACGGTCACGCGGACGACCCTGCGCAACGGCTTGCGCGTCGTCGTGGTGGAGAACCACGCCCTGCCGCTGGCCCAGGTCGCGATGTGGTACCGGTTCGGCAGCGCCGGCGATCCGCCGGGCCGGGCCGGAGTCGCCCACGCGCTCGAGCACATGATGTTCCGGGGCACGCACGCGCTGTCGGGGACGGCGCTGGATCTGGTCACCGCACGCTTCGGGATGGATGTGAACGCCGAGACCGATCACGAGTACACGCACTACTACCAGACAGGCCCGGTCGACGCCGTGCCGCTCGCCTTGGACATCGAGGCGGACCGGATGCGCGGCTTACGGCTCGACCCGCGCGATTGGAACCTCGAGCGCCAAGCGGTGCTGGCCGAGCTTGCCGATTCCGATTGGTCCGACGCAGGTAACCTCGAGGACGACGTTCGCCGCATTGCGTTCGGGACGTCGCCGCTCCGGCACGATCCCGGCGGCTCGCCGGCCGAGGTGCGACGGATCAGCGTATCGGACCTACGGCGCGCGTACGATGCCGGGTACCAGCCTTCCAACGCGACGCTGGTCGTCACAGGCGACGTCGACCCGCGCGTGATCTTCGGGCTCGCGCAGGCGGACTTCGGTTCCATCCGCGGCCGGCCGGCCGTTCAACTCCCGTCGAGCGAGCCGATCGTCGCACGTGGATTCTCGTTGCGACGGCGCGCGCTCACCAGCAACGTCGTCGACATTGCGCTCGAGTCGCGTGGCGAAGCGGCACCCGGCTCCGCCGAAGAGGTCGCCATCGAGCTGCTTCAATCGTGGCACGCGGTGCTCCCCGAGCTCATCGTCGATCACGGCCCGTGCTCCAGCTACGACGCCGACGTCGATCTGCAGCTTCACGGCGGGTTGATTCACGTGCTGTGCTATCTCAACTACCGCACCAGCGCCGGCGATGCGATTCGCCGGTTGCGCCGTGCTTTTCGCCGCCTCGACGCGCACGTCACGTCCCGAGACATTGCGTACGCCCGGCGAACCGACGTCGCCGAAACCCGCTACACGGACGACTCGCTGACCGACGAGGCCGATCTCTTCGGAGAAACCATTGCCGACCAGAATACCGATCCGAGGCTGTTCGACCTCGAAACGGCATCCGTTTCCGATGCTGCCGTGCGTGCGGTCCTGCGCCGCTGGACAACGCCGGTCGGCTTCGGCGCCGCGGTCGGCGCCAGAGGCTACAGATCCGAGCCGCACCCTCGCAAACCGCGCAGCGAGCGCGTTGCACCGGCGCCGCTCGAGGCCATTGTCGCGCCGCCGTGGGCGCGCGCGTTGCCCGGACCCCTTCGCACGCCGCGCACGCCGCGCGTCGAAACGTTCGTGCTCCCCAGCGGCGTCCGGCTCTTCGTCGCGCCGCGTCACGGAAACGAGACCGTCTACGTGCGCGGTGGATTCGACGACCCCGACGAGTTCGGATTCGCGAGCGCAACGGTCCGGCGCGTCGCCGAACAGCACGCGATTCTGATCGACTCGGACAACGAGTTGAACATGCATGGTTTCGCGCACGATCTTCCGCTGATGATCTCCTTCGTGGCGGATATGCTTCGGCCGGATGAAAGCGGCATACCCGTGCGGAACGGTCCGCTTCGCCGCCGACTACGCCGCAAGAGTGGATCGTTGTGACCGGCGACGTCGATCCGCCGGCCGTGCGCGCCGCCGCCGAGCGCGTGTTCGAGAGCTGGCCTGATGCGCAGCCGGCCAACTCACCGCAGCCGTCACCATCTCCCAAGCCGAAGCCCGACAAGGACATGATCGTGTTCAACGCGGGTGGGCCAAGCGTCCGGGCCGGCTTCCTGCTGCGAGCGCCCAAGGGCGCTGACCCCGGCTTCGCGACGATGTCGATGCTCAACGCGATCCTCGGCGGCGGGTCCGGTGCGGACACGCGCCTCTATCGGGAAGTGCGCACTCGGCGCGGGCTCGTGTACGCCATCGGCAGCGCGTACAACGCGAACGAGGGAGAGCTCTACGTGGGTTTCGAGAGCACGAAGCGCAACTTCGCCGCTGCGCGCACTGCCGTGCGCGACGTCGTTGACGAACTGCGCACGGGGACGATCTCGACCGAGGAACGCGACCGCGCGTATCGCAAGCTCCTCGTGCGCGCACTGCGACGACAGGCCGTGCCCGACGAAGTCTTAGACGACCTCGGCAGTTTGGCGCAGAGCCACCGCGCACCCGGCGATGCCGGTTCGCTCGCTGCTCTGTATGCCGCGATCAGCCCCGGCGATCTCGAGCGTTTCGCGAGAACCGCGCTTCGGTTGGACCACGCGACCGAGTTCGAAGAAGGCTTCGGCCACTAGCGGCGCGCGAACCTGAGGCGGGGGTGCTGCTAAGAGGAAAGCCGCGTTCGGGCGGGCGACAGGATGACGGATGGTTGCTCGCTTGGTCTTTCGTTTGCTGCTGTATGTTGCGGCCGCGGTCGTGATCGGGGTCCTCATCTTCGCGGTGTACGTGCTGCGAGTGACGCTGGCGACGAGGGGCGGCGTGGCGAGCGCGTCGGGAACGCTGAGGGGACTCGGCGTCTCGGCGCCGGTCACCATCGCGCGTGACGCGCGCGGCGTTCCGCACATTCGGGCCCGGTCGGTACGCGATCTGTTCTTCGCCGAAGGCTACGCGATGGGCAGCGACCGGCTGTTCCAGATGGACCTGACGCGTCGCTATGTCGACGGCCGGCTGGCGGAGGCGCTCGGCAGTCCGTTGGTGCCGGTCGACCGGCGGATGCGGCGCTACGCGATCCCCGAGCTCGCCCGGCGCTGCTACGCGCTGGCCGGCAGCGAGGAGCGCATGATGCTCGGCGCGTTCGCCGCCGGGGTGAACGCCGCCGCCGCGCGCGAACCCCAGCCGCCCGAGTACGCGGCGACCTTCTTGTCGTTCGAGCCCTGGAAGCCCGAGGACGCGCTGGCGGTTGGTTTCGCGACGGTGCTGGACCTCGACGACCGGCCGGATGACGTCATCGTGCGCGACCGGGTTCGCCAGGCACTGGGAAAGGCCGGGATCGACGCGCTCTATCCGGCAACGGATCCGCGCTACGACGTCCCCACCGACGGCAGTCCGGCCGGAAAGATCGCGGCGCTGCCGCCGCTGCCACCTCCCGCCGCGGTTCCGGCTGCCGTGTCGATGACGGCCGACGACCGTCCGCCGGTCGGCAGCAACGGCTGGGTGCTCGGCGCCGACCGAACCACGGTCGGCAAGGCCGTGCTGGCCAACGATCCGCACCTCGACCTGGGCATCCCGGGGATTTGGTACTTGGTCGAAGCGAGCGCGCCCGGGATGCACGTCGCGGGTGCGGCGCTCGCCGGAACGCCGGGCGTCACGCTCGGCCACAACGAGCACCTCGCCTGGGGCGTCACCGCCGCCGAAACCGCCGCGATTCTCATCGCGCGCGAACGCACGCGCGGCGCCGACGAGCTGTTCGAGGACGGCCGGTGGCTGCACGCACGACACCGCCACGAGCGCATCGCCGTGCGCTTCGACGCGGCAGTCGATCTCGATCTGCTCGAAACGCCGCGCGGCGTGGTGATGACCAAGAGCGACGGGTTCGCGTACGTGATGGACTGGCGCATGCGGCGACAGCCAAGTTCGCCGCTCACGCCGTTCCTGCGATTGTTGCGCGCGCGCAATGCCGCCGAAGGCGTCGCAGCGATGCACGGCCTGTCCGAGCCTGCGCTCAACGTGCTGTTCGCCGACGACGCGGGCCGCGCGGCATATCATCTCGCCGGCGCGATCCCACTCGATCCGTCGTGGGGCCGCTGGGTGAGCGACGGCGGCGCGGCCCCGTCGGGATATTCGACATACGATGCGGCACCGCACGTCGATCCGTCGCGCAGCACGTTCGTCGTGACGAGCAACAACCGTGCTTCCGGCGCTGGTCAGCGATTGGCGCCGTACTGGCCGCCGCCGTATCGCGCGTACGAGATCCGGCGGGTGCTGCGCGCAGCGCTCGACGCGCACGGCAAGCTCTCGCCCGACGAGATCGCCGCCGAACAGCGCGACGCGACCTCGCCGGCCGAACGCGAGTTCAACGACGACGTACTCGCCGCCGCAATGCGCAAGCACGTCGACACCGATCCGGTGCTCGCGCCGGTGTTGGGCGCGCTGCGTTCGTTCGACGGGATGCTGCTGCCGGAGTCACGCGGCGCGACCGCCGTCGTGGCGCTTCGCCGCGACATGCTCGGCGCGCTCGCGGCGGCGCATCTTCCACCTGCGCTCGCGCCGTATTATCCCGGCAGCGGGCCGGGCTTCGAGATCGTCCTGCGCGCGTTGCGCGAGCGCCCGCACGGGTGGGTGCCCAGTGACGACTACGACGCGTTCGTCGTCGCGTCGCTGCGCCGCGTGCAGAAGACGCTCGGCTCCGAGGTCGAGCCGTTCAGCGCGTACGGCGCGCAACCGCTCATCCATCCGCTCGCATCGCTCGGCTTCTCGGTGTGGAACGGCCCGACGATGCCCGGCCGCGGCGGCACCTTCGCGCCCGCCGTGCAGTGGAACAATCACGGCCAATCGTTCCGCGCCGTTTGGATCGCGGGCGACTGGGACCACGGCACGATCGACGTCGACGCCGGCGAGTCCGGCGAACCGGGATCGCCGCACTACGCCGACCAAACCGCCGCCTGGATCCGCTTCGCCCGCACCCCGCTTCCCTATACAGACACCGCAGTTCGCGCCGCAACATTATCCACCCAAACCCTGTCACCCTGAGCCTGTCGAAGGGCGACGGCCGTACCGCAATCGCGCCCCGCCACCCGGTGCCCTGAGCCCGGCGAAGGGCACCGGCCCCGTACCACCATCGTGACGGCCGAGCACATTCCACGACGGTATTCGCGCGTCTCAGGCTGCAGATCGCGCCCTTCACGCTGCAAGGGCACCGCGTGATCGCACGGGCGGCTATACTTCCGGAAACTTGCGAGCTTCCAGGAGGACATCGTGCCCGAGTTCCCCGCGTTCTCGACCAACGGACACTCGACCAACGGACACTCGACCAACGGTCACTCGGCGAACGGCCATTCGACGAACGGCCACGCGCCGAGCGGCGCGCGTCCGGTCACCGAGGTTGGGCGGCCGTACACGGCCGACGACGTTACGCGGTTGCAAGGTTCGGTGCGAATCGAATACACGCTCGCGCGTCGCGGTGCCGAGCGTTTGCGCGAACTGCTCGCGCAGGATGAGCCGGTTGCGGCGCTCGGCTGCCTCACCGGCGGTCAGGCGGTTCAGGCGGTCAAGGCCGGGCTGAAGGCGATCTATCTGTCGGGCTGGCAAGTCGCGGCCGACGCGAACACCGCGGGCCAGACGTATCCCGACCAGTCGCTGTATCCGTACGACTCGGTGCCGAAGGTCGTCGAGCGCATCAACAATGCGTTCCAGCGCGCCGATCAGATCGATGCGATCGAGGGGCGCGCGGGCGAGCGCGACTGGTTCGCGCCGATCGTCGCCGACATGGAAGCGGGGTTCGGTGGGCCGCTGAACGTGTTCGAGTTGACCAAGTCGATGATCGCCGCCGGCGCCGCGGGCGTGCATCTCGAAGACCAGCTCGCGTCGGAGAAAAAGTGCGGCCATCTCGGCGGCAAGGTGTTGATCCCGACCTCGCAGGCGGTGCGCAACCTCATCGCGGCGCGGCTGGCGATGGACGTGTGCGACGTGCCGACCGTGCTGTGCGCGCGGACCGATGCCGACGCGGCGAACCTGCTGCTCAGCGACGTCGACGAACGCGACAAACCGTTCCTGACCGGCGAACGTACGCCCGAAGGGTTCTATCGTGTCAAGCCCGGGATCGACCAGGCGATCGCGCGCGGGCTCGCGTATGCGCCGCACTGCGATCTCATCTGGTGCGAGACGTCGCATCCTTCGCTCGAAGAAGCCAAGGCGTTCGCCGATGCGATCCACGCGGAGTTTCCCGGCAAGATGCTCGCGTACAATTGCTCACCTTCATTCAACTGGAAGCTCAAGCTCGACGACGACACGATCGCGCAGTTTCGCAGCAAGCTGTTCGAGTACGGCTACCGCTTCCAGTTCATCACGCTGGCCGGCTGGCACGCGCTCAACCACTCGATGTTCGAGCTCGCCTACGAATACGGTCAACGCGGTATGGCGGCATACGCCGAGTTCCAGCAGCGCGAGTTCGCCAGCGAACCGCGCGGCTATACCGCAACGCGCCACCAGCGCGAAGTCGGTACCGGCTACTTCGACGAGGTCGCCAAAGTCGTCGGCGGCGGCACGTCATCAACCACCGCTCTGACCGGCTCGACCGAAGAAGCCCAATTCGCCACCACCGACGCCGACGAGGAACTGATCGTAGCCGCACCCCGAATGCCCATCGCGGCAGCTTAGCACGATGAACATCAAGATGAAACCCGCTCTTGCGAGCGGGTTTCTTTCCTCCAAGTCCGCTGTCACCCTGAGCTCGTCGAAGGGCGAACTATCAACCCCCGGCAGCGACCGCACCTCGCCCACGCGATAATCACGCACCGTCACCCTGAGCGCGACGAAGGGTGACCACGGTCGGTGTGCGCATGACGGCCCTTGCGGCAAGACGAAGAAGCCATTCGCGCGGAGAAGCAGCTGAAAGGCTGGTCGCGTGCGAAAAAGGCGGCCATGATTCGCGGAGACTGGAAACAGATTCGCGAGTTGGCGCGCGGTCCGCGAGCACGGTCAGGGTAGTCGCGGTCACTCTTCGACGAGCTCAGAGTGACAGACGGCGCCGTTCGAATGCGGCGACACCTCGATTGTCTCTGGGCTTCGTCGTTCGCCCTTCGACGGGGCTCAGGGTGACATTGGGATGGCCGGGCTAGGCCAACTAAGGCGCGCTAGCCCAAACTAGGTCGCGCTAGGCCACTAGGCCGCACTGGGCCGCAGCTAGGCTGCGGTTTCGCGGGCTCGGTGTTGGCGGAAGGTTACGTTGAGGCGGGTTTCGGTGATGCGCGGATCGCGCGGGACGCGGTGCTCCCAGTAGAGTTGCGTGTCGCCGGCCATGACGATCAAGTCGCCGTGCGTCACGTCGATGGCGATCGGGTCGTAGCGCAGGCCGCTGTCTTTCTTGGGCCTGAGCTGGAAGGAGCGTGTGGCGCCGAGCGAGAGCGAGGCGACGACCAGGCGGGCGTCGCGGGTTCCGTCGCGGTCGCCGTGCCAGGCGACGGCGTCGTTGCCGTCGCGGTAGCGGTTGAGGTGGCAGTAGTCGTACGTCGTCCCGGTGTGCCTCTCGATGATCGCGCGCACGCGTTCGAGCGTCGGCGTCCACGGCTGCGGCATCTTCTCGCCGCGATTGGCCGTCTCGCGCGGGACGAGGACACGCTTGCCGTACATCAGGCGCGAATCGGCGCGCCAGCGGGTATCGGCGTTGAGCTCGCGGACCAACGCGTCCGCGGTCGCGCGGTCGAGGAACTCCGGGATATAGGTGACGTCGCCGCGATCGCCCACGAGTCGCGTTGGACTTTGGGCGGAGGCGAATAAGGCGAGCTGGCGTGACATGGCGCTGGACGAACGTGTGTTCGATACCGAGGCTCGATTTCCTCGGGCGGCGTCGGCCTAAGTCTTGGTGGCGAGGTAGGTTTGGGCTCCTTCGCGGAGGCGGGATCTCGTAGCGGCGTCGGCTCGGGCGCGCGCTATTCCGGCGGCGATTGCGGTGGAGGCTTGCGGCGGGAGGTTGGCTTTTAGCCAAGCCTCGATCTGTTCGGGCGGCGCGGCGTCGTGGAAGATCCCCGGGACGGCGGTCGCGAGGGTGAGGGCTCTTGCGCTCGGCGTGAAGTCGCGCGTGACCGCGTCGCTGTGCGCCTGAAAGACCGACCAGGCGAGCTTCGGATTCCAGTCCGCCGCGATCGCGACGTAGCCGAAACGCGCCGCCTCTTGCTGCGCCGGAACCTCCGACGAGAGCGCGATCTGCAGCGCGCGTTGCGCGAGCTGCGGATCGCGCACGTGCATCAGGGCGCCGCGGTACTGCGCGGCGAGCAACGGATCTTTGGTCGAGCGCGCGAGCGCGGACAGGCGGTTGAACATCGACGCGTCGGCATTGGTCGCGATGATCCCGATCACCAGCAGCCGCATCTCCGGCGTCAACGACGCGGGGTTCGTGAGCGAGCGGTCGAAGCGCCGGCGCGCCTCGGCCAGCGTCCCCGGATCGGCCCATGCACCGAGCGCCGCGATCGCGGTGCGGCGCAGTTCGGCGACCTCCGCGGAATCGTCGGGCCGGGGATCCCAGCCCAGCGATCGCGCGATCGGCGCGACGAGACTGCGTGCGTACGCCGCCATCAGCGCGTGCTGCGGCGTCGCGCGCATATACCCCTCGAGCACCGTCAACGAGCCGACGATCTGCGACCACACGACGGGGTTGCGATCGTCGCCGACCGCATTGACCAAGCCGAGATACGAGCCGAGCGGCGAGAACCCGGCGCGAGCAAGTGCCCATTGGTCGTACAGCATCGCGATCTTGTCGTCGTCCGGCAGCGTTCCGAACGCTTTGCGATTCGCGTCGAGCGTTTGCGCGTCGTACGCGACGCGATAGTAGCCGATGCCGCCGGCGTTCGCGCGCAGCGGATCGCTGCAGCGCCCGGCAGGGATCCCGCCCTGCTGCGGGGTCGTCAACAGTACATACGACGGCGCGGCCGTCCCGCCGGCGAGTCCGACCGGCACGCTCCACAGCTGCTTCGCCGCGTCCGTCGTCCCGTCCACGAAGAAGCGGCTCTGCGAGAGCGTCACGGTTCGATCGCCGCCGGCGTTGCATGTCGCCGTGACCGAGACGAGCGGAAAGCCCGGCTGTTCGCTCCAACCGCGAGCGAACGCGGCAACGTCTTTCTTGGCGGCGGCGGTGAGCGCGTACCACAGGTCGGCACTGCTCGCGCTCGAGTAGGCATGCGTCTTGACGTACGCGCGCACGCCGTCGCGGAACGTGTCCTCGCCCAGATACGCGTCGAGCATTCGCACGAACGCCTGACCCTTGCCGTAGGTGATCTCGGTGTCGAAGGCGGCGTCGGCCTGCGACTCGTCGGTGACCGGCTGATGGAGCGCGTGCGCGCCGGAACGCGCGTCGGCGTTCATCGCCGATTCCTTTTGCGGAGCCTGATTCTGCCACCAATGCCAGCTCGGATTGAAGCGCTCGGCGGCCTTCCCGGCCAGCAGCGACGCTACGCTCTCGTTCAACCAGCCGTCGTCCCACCAACCGATCGAGACCAGATCGCCGATCCACTGATGCGCGAGCTCGTCACCGACCACGCCGTAGTCTTGCTGCTGTTGCCCCAGCGATGCGGCGCCGTGATGAATGATGATGTTCTCGTTGTAGGCGATCGCGCCCCAATTCTCTGTCGCACCGCCGAAGCCGCCGGGGATCGCGACGTGGTCGAGTTTGGGCAGCGGATACTTGACCCCGAAGTAGTCCTCGTAGAACGGCAGCATCTGCACCGCGCTGTCGAGCGTGTAGCGTCCGTCGGCCGCATCACCGCGCACCGACCAAACCGACTGCTTCACCCCATCCGAACCCGTCGCGTCGATCGATGTCAAATCGCCGGCGGTGAGCTCGAGCAGATACGCCGGCATCTTCGGCGTTATCGCGAACGCGGTGGTCGCGACGTCGCCGCGCACGTTGCGTGACACCACCGGCATGTTGGAGACGGCAGCCCACGTCGCGGGCAGCGTGACCGACAGCTGGTACGTCACGCGAAACGCCGGCTCGTCCCAGCTCGGGAACATTCGCCGCGCCTGGATCGGATCGAACAGCGTCGAGAACACGCGGCCCGTCTTGCCGTCGGGTTTGCGGTAATCGCGTGCGAACAATCCGGCGGCGGCGTCGCCGATCTTCGCCGCCCAGGTCAGCGTGAGCGTGTGACGGCCGACGACGGACTGGGGTAGCGTGAGCGTGGTGAGTTGACGCTCGTTGTCGGCCGCCACGTCGGTGACCCGCGTCCCGTCGACGCGTGCCTCGATGATCACGAGCCCGTTCGCGTCGAAGGCGATGCGGTTGGTCGCGCGGCGCACGTCGAGCTGAACGGTCTCAGCCCCGCGCAGCCCCATCGTCACCGGATCGAGCACCAGCAACATCCGGCACTCGCTCGGCACGACCGTCTTGGACAACCGTCCCGGCGCGGTATCGAAATCGAACGGCCCGGCCGCTGCGGCCGGCACCGCGATCCCGGTGAAGATCGCCGCAGCGAGCGCGACGCGCACGTCGCGGAAAATCGTGCGCGTTCGCGGGCGGCCGCGACCCTTCGACGGGCTCAGGATCGCGGGGGGCATGGCTCGACCTTCATAGGGATGTCGCCCTTCGACAAGCTCAGGGTGACAGTTGGCTTCGACAAGCTCGGCGTGACGATCAAGAGTGATGGGCGGCGACGTAGGCGTCGGCTGCCGGCACGAGCCGGTCGCGCAACACGAGCGCCGAGCGGGCGCGCTCCATGCCGCGCGCGATGTAGACGGCCGCGGTCGGCGGCGCGTGCGCTTTCACGTACGCTTCGAGCTGGTCGAGCGGTGCGGCGCGCCAGAACGACGACGGAACCGCCGACATCGACAGGGCTCGCGAGAAATCGGACGTGGCTCCGAGCAGCGCGTCGCTGTGGGCTTGATAGAAGCGCCATACTTGGTCGGGATTATAACCCGCCGCGGCAAGAACCAGCCGGCTGCGGATCCCGGCCGACTGTGGCGGCAGCTCCGAAGAGATGATGATGTCGAGCGCTTGCTGTTGCAGCCTCGGAACGCGCACGGCTACGAGCGCGCCGTAGTACACGCGCGCCTGCGCTTCGTCGCGCGCCGACTTAGCCAGCGTGTTTTCGGGAGACGTCCGGGAGCCGTATCGAAGTTGAACGGCGCCTCGGCGGCGGCCGGGCCGGCCAGGGCGAACATAGCAGCGACCACGGCGACGAAACGAAGCGAAGCGAAGCTCATCGCGCCGGAGGTTCCGGGAGCTTCGTTAAAGCCCTATCCGCGTTATCTGATAGCGGGGCGATAGCGGTCGTCTAGCCCTAGTCGTTCGCGCGCCGCGCGCGGTCCGCGCGATCGTTCGCTCGCTCGATCTCGGTCGCGAGCTCGGCCTTCGTCATATGCGTGGTCGCGTGCGCGCCGAGCCGGCGCGCTTCCTCGAGCAACTGGTCCTTCGTCTTGCCGATGACGTCGACGCCGCCGTACGACGGGCCCGATGCATTCGGACCGCCTTCCGCGGCGCGCGGATCCGAGGGCCCCTTGTGTTCCTTGGGCTCCCAGTGGTCGCCGACTTTCTCGAACGAATGTTTGACCGATGCCCATGCGACGCGGTGCGCGCGCTCTTCGTCGCCCGCGTAGCTCTTTTCGGCGCTCTCGAGCGTCTCTTCGTAGGTGTCTTGCGCCTTCTTGGGCGACCGCTCCAGGGTCGACGGCAGCGGCGCGAACTCCCCGTTTTTTCCTTTGCTCGGCATGCCGCCATCGTACCCATCTCGGACCCAGCCGGCCCCGCGCGCGCACGTTTCCCGGGTAGAACAGACGATATGACGGACGACAAATCGACCCCGAAAGACGACGCGACCGAGGACATCCTCGACAAGTACGACGATGGCGTGATCGCCGCGGACGACACCGGGATGCTCTCCGGCGAGCGGGCGATCACGCTGGCCGAGATCGCCCAAGCCGAATCGAACGACGACAAGAGGTGACGTGTAACCCGTCACGTAACCCTGGGTGACGTGAACGGAACGCGTAGTGCTCGCGCCAATCTCTGGGAGAAGGCGCTGAGCCTCCCTTTGGCCCGCGACGATGACTTCTTTGGCTCGACACGGCGGCCGGTCGGTATCGACCCGCAACATCTGCGGGTGATCAACGATACGGCGCTGCGGTCGCGGTTGATCATGGCGGGTATCGCCGAGGGTCTTCAGTCACCCAAAGGACCGCAGCGCATCAAGTCGATCATCCGCGTGTATCCGGCCTTCGACGCGCCGCGGCCGGGCAACCGTCCGCGCGCCGTCCGCACCGCGAGCGCGCCGGCGGAACCATCGCGCACTGCATTCGGTCTGCCGACCGTCGAGGAGCTCAACGCCCTGCTCGCTCGTATCGGACAGGTCGAGCGCGAGGTCAGCCACGAGTTACAGGGCCGGCTGCACGGCGATATCGATCGGCTAAAGAAACAGATCGCGACGCTCGACGGCGACGATTTCGAGCGCGCGTTTCGCGAGCTCGACGGCGCGATGAAGCAGCGGCGCCAGCTCGCCACCGAAGTGCGCGAAGAAGCATTCCGCCGAATCGACGCCGACGCCACCTTCGAACCGCGCCGCTACCTCCGCCTCATCTCGCGCGAACGAACGTAGTCATCGTCTCGAAGGGTCGGCAAGCCGACATTTAGATCGGCGGTATGCCTTTGTCGGCGATCGCCTGGCAGGGCGGGTGGCCGCATTCGCAGCCGTCGTCGCCCATGACGCCGTGTGACTGCTCGCTACAGCGCCGGCTGCAATACTCACCGTTCGGGTCGATCCGCTCGGTCGACGTGGCCTGCGTGCTGGGTGGATACGGCCGCGTGCAGCGGCACATCTCGTGAGCGCAGTACTCGGCGGTAGTCGTACTCATGCGCACCTCGTACCCCCCTGATGTCACGCTGAGCCCGTCGAAGCGCGAACGATCGAGCCCAGCGACCAACCCGACGTGACAAGCGAGAATCGTGACGTCCCCTGAGCCCGCCGAAGGGGGCTGCGAAAAATCGCGCGAGTTGCCTGGTAAACGAAAGAGCCCCGCTCGCTAGAGCGGGGATCATCCTTTTTCGCAGTTGCCCTTCGACAAGCTCAGGGCAAGTCGCGGTTTCGACGAGGCACGTATGGTTCGTAGCTGGGCTCGATCGTTCGCGCTTCGACAAGCTCAGCGTGACATAAATGGAAGAGCGCCGCTCGTGAGAGCGGCGCTCAGCCGTTTTGCGCGCCTAGTAGTCGTCGTCCGTTGAGTGGACGAGGGGACCTTCGTCCTCCTCGGCTTCGTCGGGCAACTCTTCGTCCTCGTCCTCGAGCACGTAGCCTTCGTCGACTTCGTCCTCTTCAGCCGTGATGGGGACTTCCTCTTCGGTGACTTCGTCGACGACGATCTCGCCGTCGTCGGTCATCGTCGCGCGCAGCCCACCCAGCGGACTGGTCGGGAGAAGATCGTCGTCGGGCGCGCGACCGCGTGCCGGACCCGCGCTGACCAGCGGAGCCGAATCGTCGAGCTCTTCCTCTTCCTCTTCCGGCTCTTCTTCGGCGACGGCCGCCACTTCGGCGTCCTCCGCCTCTTCGAGCTCCTCATCCGGGAGCCCGACCGCCGCGACCGCGGCGGCTTGCGAGAGACGATCGCGCTCGGCTTCGCGTTCGGCCAGGGCCGTCTGCGAAAGACGCGGATCCTCGTCGCCCATCAGCAGGCCGATCTCCTGAGCGCGCTCCGCCATGTCGTCGTCCTGGATGCGGATCTCGACCTCTTCGCGCTGCTCGGTGAGGACCTTGACGTCGAGCGCCAGCGACTGGAGCTCCTTGATGAGCACCTTGAACGACTCGGGAACGCCAGGCTCGAGCACGTTCTCGCCCTTGACGATCGCTTCGTACGTTTTGACGCGACCGACGACGTCGTCGGATTTGACCGTGAGGAGCTCTTGCAGGGTGTACGCCGCGCCGTAGGCTTCGAGCGCCCAGAC
>PMOS01000032.1:11660-12427 GCA_003161435.1 Vulcanimicrobiota bacterium | reverse complement strand
TAGATGTAGCCGACGGTGATCGGACGGCCGAAGCGGTCGCCGGTGCGCCCGTCGCGCAGCCAGGTCTTGCCGTCGGAGGGCAAACCCGCGTCTTGCAGCCACTCGCTGATGTCTTCCGCGTGCGCGCCGTCGAAGACGGGCGTCGCGATGTGGAAGCCGAGCATCGCGGCGGCCCACCCGAGGTGGGTCTCCATGATCTGCCCGAGGTTCATGCGCGACGGCACGCCCAGCGGGTTGAGCACGATGTCGACCGGCGTGCCGTCTTCCATGTACGGCATGTCTTCTTCGGGCAGCACCTTGGCGATGACGCCCTTGTTGCCGTGCCGGCCGGCCATCTTGTCGCCCTGCAGAATCTTGCGCTTCTGCGCGACGTAGACGCGGACGAGATGGTTGACGCCGGGCGAGAGCTCGTCGCCGTTTTCGCGCGAGAAGCGCTTGACGTCGATGATCTTGCCCTTCTCACCGTGCGGAACTTTGAGCGACGTGTCGCGCACTTCGCGCGACTTCTCGCCGAAGATCGCGCGCAGCAGGCGCTCTTCCGCGGTCAGCTCGGTTTCGCCCTTGGGCGTGACCTTGCCGACCAGGATGTCTTCCGGACGGACCTCGGCGCCGATGCGCACGATCCCGTTCTCGTCGAGGTCCTTGAGCGAGTCCTCGCCGACGTTGGGGATGTCGCGGGTGATCTCTTCGGCGCCCAGCTTCGTGTCGCGGGCCTCGCACTCGTACTCCTCGATGTGGATCGAGGTGAAGCGGTCGTCCTTGACCAT
>PMOS01000032.1:3351-11655 GCA_003161435.1 Vulcanimicrobiota bacterium | reverse complement strand
AGCGCGAGCTCGCCCTGATCCGAGGACGGGCCGTCGGCCAGGATCTGACCGCGCACGACCTTGTCGCCGACCGCGACGATCGGGCGCTGGTTGATGCACGTGCCCGCGTTGGAGCGGGTGAACTTGAGCAGGTCGTAGGCGTGTTCGAGACCATCGTCGTCGTGCTTGACGACGACGTGATGCGAATCGGCCGCCGTGACCTCGCCGTGGTTGCGTGCGAGCACGCAGCCGCCCGAGTCCTTGGCGGCGCGGTATTCCATCCCGGTACCGATGACCGGCGCCTGCGGGCGCAGCAACGGNNCCCATCAAGGCGCGGTTGGCATCGTCGTGCTCGAGGAACGGGATCAGCGCGGTCGCGACCGAGACGATCTGCTTGGGCGACACGTCCATGAGCTGCACCTTGTCGGGCGGCTCCTCGACGTACTCTTCAGCGTAGCGTGCGACGACCGACGACGCGATGATCTTGCCGCGCGCGTCGATCTCGGTGTTGGCCTGCGCGACGATGAACTCGTCCTCGCGGTCGGCCGTGAAGTAGCGGATCTCGTCGCTGACGATTCCGTCCTTCACCACCCGGTAGGGCGTCTCGATGAAGCCGTAGCGGTTGACGCGNNGGCGTTTCGATCGGGCAGATGCGCCCGTAGTGCGAGTGGTGGACGTCGCGGACTTCGAAGCCCGCGCGCTCGCGTGACAGACCGCCCGGCCCGAGCGCCGAGAGGCGACGCTTGTGCGTCAGCTCGGCCAGCGAGTTGGTCTGGTCCATGAACTGCGAGAGCTGCGAGGAGCCGAAGAACTCTTTGATCGCGGCCACGACGGGACGGATGTTGATGAGCGCTTGCGGCGTGACCGTCTCGATGTCCTGAACGGTCATGCGCTCGCGCACGACGCGCTCGAGGCGCAGCAAGCCGACCCGGAACTGGTTCTGCAGCAGCTCGCCGACCGAGCGGATGCGGCGGTTGCCCAGGTGGTCGATGTCGTCCTTGTTGACCATGTGCGCCTGCACTTTGATCAGCCGGCGCAGGACCGCGATCATGTCTTCGCGCGTGAGCGCCTTGCGATCGATCACCGGCGGGCGCAGCCGGGCCGACGAGTACTCGCGCAGCTTGGGATCGCGCGCGCCCTCGAGCTTTCCGTTGAGCTTGTAGCGGCCGACGCCGGCGAGATCGTAGCGTTTCTCGTCGAAGAACAGCGACTCGAGCAGCTTCTCGGCGTTCTCGGCGTTCTCGGGCTCGCCCGGGCGGAGCTTCTTGTAGATCTCCTTGAGGGCGTCTTCCTTGGTCTTGATGTCCTTGTCTTTTTCGAGACAGTTCGCGATCAAGGCCGAAGGCTTGCGCGTGCCGTCGGTGTGCTCGTAATTGAACAGGTCGAGGATCGCCTCGTCGGACTCCCAATCCAGACCCAAGTCCGGGCGCGAGAGCGCGCGCACGAAGGTCGTCGCGTAGATCTTGCGATTCTTGTCGATGCGGACGCCGATCGTCCCCTCGGTTTCGTCGTTCTTCGTTCCGTTGTCGGTCTCGAACTCGATCCAGGCACCGCGGTTGGGGATGATCGTGGCGTTGAACGTGTCGCGGTTGTTCGTGTCTTTGTCCGCGAGGAAGTACACGCCGGGGGAACGGACGAGCTGGCTCACGATCACGCGCTCCGCGCCGTTGATCATGAACGTGCCCTTGTCCGTCATGAGCGGGAAGTCGCCCATGAAGATCTCTTGGTCGGGGATGCCCTTGATCTCGCCGGACTCGGCCGTGATGAGGCGCACGCGCACGCGCAGCGGCGCGCTGTACGTCATGTCGCGCTCGCGGCACTCTTCGACCGTGTACTTGGGCTCGCCGAGGCTATGCTCGCCGAACTCCAGCACCAGGTTGCCGGTGAAGTCCTTGATCGGGGAGATCGAGTCGAACGCTTCCTTCAAACCGTCGCTGATGAACCATTTGAAGGATGCCTTCTGCAACTCGATGAGGTCGGGCAGCTGCAGCACGTCGGCGATCTTCGCGAACGAATAACGGCTGCGCTTGGCGCCGGGATCCTCCGGAAGCTCGACCGTGAAGGCTTCCTCGGGAACGTGGAAGCTCGCGCTCGCGATGTTCTGTTGCTTGATCGCGGTGCCCGACCCGTTCGGCGCCGCTGGGGCCGCATCGCTCTTCTTGCGGCTGCGCGTCGTTTTGGGTTTGTCCGCGGTCGTCTTCGTCGCCATTGGTGTTCTTGGGGTCTTCCTGCGTGGGTTCACGCGCGCTCGGCGTGGGTGAAACGCGAAAAGGCAACGACCGCCCCACCGGAGTGAGGGGTCCTCGCTCTTCCGTTATGCCGCTATCCGCCGAGGGGCATAGGGCCGTATCCTATCACCGGCCGACGAGCGGCGTCAAGCACCGATATCGGATCGGCCGATCGGGGTCCAGGCCGGCGCAAGCCGGCCCTACGCTGCGTCGTTGCTCCGGGCGCGGTACCCCGGCCGGAAGAGCGGCGTAGCGCGGGCGGTGTCGACGGCCGCTTCGAGCGCCGTGTGCCGGTCGTAGGCGCAGTCGCAGCGGCGCAACCGATCGCCGGCGCAGCCGGCGTAGTCGTGGTGGACGAGCGAGTGCCCGCACGGGCACAGCACCAGATTTTCCATCTCTCTCGGCCTCCTCACGAACGATCTCGGCACCGGCGGGGTCCGCGCGCACCGTGCTCCGGAGAGCTCGATACGGCGGATAGTCCGCGGGGCCGACCGGTGGGCATCGGACGAACCCACGCTCGCATGGTACCCCGCCAGCCGGCGGAAAAAAACACCGAATTGCTCGCTTAGGCGACGGCCGCCGGCGCCCGCTCCCACCAACCCGGCTTGTCAGGTATCCGGACCGACCGGCCGGCCGCCAGTTCGCTGACGACGGTGGAAACCAAGGTCGGCTGGGGCTGCCCGCCCCCACCCGCGTACGTATAAATGCCGTCTTCGCGGACGCCCTCGGCGCGCCGAAGCAGCGAATCCCAGTCGACCATCCCGAACGCGGCCCAGGCGCCGAACGCGACGACGGGGACGCCCTGGTCCCGAACGGCGCGCACGTCGGCGAACCGCTGCAACATCCAGCGCGCGCGCTCGCGCTCGTTGCCGTGGACGTGGACCTCGGCGAGGGCGACCGGCAGGCCGAGCCGGGAATGGGCGCGCGTCAAGGCGGCCGGCAGGTCCAGCCGCTCGGGCGCGACCTCGACGAGGCCGACGTTGCGGTGGCCGCCCTCCGCGTCGCTCGCGAGCCGGCGCTCGGAGTAGGGGTAGTAGTTCCAGCCCATCAGGTCGGGCGGCTGCGGCCGGCGGGCCAGCTGGTTGAGCTCCGCAGCGGCAATTCCGCAACGCTCGGTCAGGTAACGGTGCATCGGATGGCCGTCGACGATGCGTCCCTGCAGCAACTCGCACGAAAGATACATCCGCTCGCGCTTGTGCGCGACCAGATCCTCGACGCGTTCGTCGGCGGCGGAGAAGCTCTGCAGATCTTCCGTCAACACGAAGCGCGCGTGCGGGATGATCTCGCGTATCCGCTCGCCGGCCGCCGCAATCGCAAGCGCTTCGTTGACGATCGCCCGGCCGAATGCGGCGTCGTCGGCGAACCGGTTCGGATACCACACGCCGTACAGCGCCGAGAAGCGCGCGGTCGTCAGCGGCTCGTTGATCGGCGTCCAGCGCGTGACCCAAGGGAAGCGCCGGGCCGTCGCGGCCGCGTACTCGGCGAACAGACGCGGAAACGCGGGATCGAGCAGGCCGGTGTACGGCGGACCGCTGCCGTGATGGAGCAACGTGACGATCGGCTCGATTCCGCGCTCGGCTAGGCCGTTGAGACGCCGCGTCGCCCAGTCGTAGTCGCGCAGGTTCGGGTGGTGCGGCGCGACCTTTTCCCACAGCACCGGATAGCGGCTGGCACACACGCCCAGCTGCGCGATCAGGTCGAGATCGCCGTCGCGCGCTTCGTGTCCGGTTTCGCGCAGCTGGTCGCGCGTACGCGCGCCATCGACCCGCGCCACCGTCGGTTCCGGTGAGGCCCATACTTCGAGCGCTTCCATCACGCCGCAGCGGAGGCGTTCCATCACGACGCGACGGCCGCGGTGCGCGCGAGCTCGTCGAACGCGGCCAGCGCCGACGCGACGACTTGATCCATGTTGAAGTACTTGTACTCGGCCAACCGCCCGACGAACGTGGCGTTGCGCTGCGCCGCCGCAAGTACGGCGTACTTGCGGTACAGCTCGCGATTGTCGGGGCGCGGTATCGGATAGTAGGGATCGCCGTCGGCGACCGGGTACTCGCGGCTCAGAATCGTCTTGGCATGGTGTTGGCCGGTCAGGTGCTTGTACTCGGTGGTGCGGGTGTAGGGTACGCCGGCCGACGGTTCGTTCACGCAGCCGGCCGGCTGCATCCAGGGCGTGTCGTGCGTCGCGAACTCGAAGCGCAGCGAACGGTACGGCAAGCGGCCGAACTTGCAGCCGAAGAACTCGTCGATCGGCCCGGTGTAGATCACGTGGTTGAAGCGCGCGCGGTCCGCGATCGACGCGAAGTCGGAGCCCGTCACCACCTCGATGCGCGGATGGTCGAGCATACGAGTGACCATTGCGGTAAAGCCGTCGGCCGGCATGGCCTGGAAGCTGTCGCCGAAATAGCGGTCGTCGTCGTTGGTGCGAGTCGGGATGCGGCCGCACACGCTCGCGTCGAGCTCGGCCGGGTCGAGCCCCCACTGTTTGCGCGTGTAGTCGCGAAAGAACGTCTCGTAGAGCTCGCGCCCGACGCGCGAGAGGATCATCTGCTCGGAGTTGTCGATGCGCTCGCGCGTCTCGGCGCGCGCGGCGAGAAAGCGCGCGACGCCGGACGGATCGAGGTCCAAGCCGTAGAGCCGGTTGATCGTCGTACGGTTGATCGGAATCGGCACGAGGTCGCCGGCGATGCGGGCCAGCACGCGATGCTCGTACGGGCGCCAGCGCGTGAAGGCGCTCAGGTAGGCGACGACGTGGCGCGCGTTCGTGTGGAAGATGTGCGGCCCATAGCGATGGTAGCGCAGGCCGTCCGCGTCGAGCGGATCGTAGGTGTTGCCGGCGACGTGCGACCGCTTGTCGATCACCAGGACGGCGGCGCCGAGCTGGCTGGCCAGGCGCTCGGCGAGCGTGCTTCCGGCGAGCCCCGCGCCGACGACGAGGTAGTCGTACATTCCGGCCGCCCCTTCGGCTTGCTCGCCCCAAAGGCCGCCCGCCGCTGTCGGCGGCGGTGGCTACGCCGCCAGGCCCGTTCGCAGCAGCTCGGCCGCCTTCGCGTAGCAGGAGCACGAAACCGCGGTCAGCCGCGGGCCGTCGAGGACGCGCACGCGCGCGTAGCCGTGCCCGACCAAGCCGGACTCGACGAACCGGCCGAGGACCGTCACGACGCTGGCGCGCCGGACGCCGAGCAACATCGCGACGATGTCCTGGGTGATCTGCACGTCGTCACCGACACGGTCACGCGTGGTGAGCAGCCATTTCGCGAGGCGCTGTTCGATCGTGTGGCGCGCATTGCAGGCGACCCACTGCCCGCGGATCGCTTGTGTAGCGCTGGCGTAGCGGCGCGCTGCGCCGTGAAACGCGGCGTCGCGTTCGAGCGAATCGAGGAACAGCTGCGGCTCGAGGCGCGCGAAGCGGCCGGGCGACTGCACGATCCACGTGTCGGGCGTGCGCAGGCTGCCCAGTACCAGCTCGGTTCCGAGAAAGCCCTCGGCGCCCGCCGCATCGACCTCGACCAGCGAATCGCCTTCGAGCGGGCGCAAGGTCGATACGAGGCCCGAGAGCGGGAACCAAACGGCCTCGATCGGCGCGTTGGCTTGCTGCAGCACGTCGCCGATCCCACCGCCGTGCACGCTCATGCGTGCTTCGAACAACGCCCGCGTCGACGGCGCGAGCGAACTCAGGAAGCGGTTTTTTTCGGCGGTACCAGCGAGCATGGAAGCGTCGTACCCGTACATTTCACCAGGCCAGCAGTTCAGGATGGGGTCGTTCGGCACGTTTGGCCGCAGGCCAACCAAGGGGATGTCGCCCTTCGCCAGGCTCAGGGCGACAGGACGGGGCTCAGCGTGACATCACGCCGATTGGCGGCGGTCGTCGTCGAGGGACATCGTGAGGCGCACTTCGGTGCGGGCTTGGTGGGTGCGGATCTCGACCGCGTCCATCAGCGCGCGCATGAGCGGCAGCCCGCGGCCGCGCTCTTCGCGCCGTTGGGCCGGCTTCCACTTTCCCTCGTCCTCGACGACCACGATCAACGCGTCGTCGCCCGCCTGGGCCTCGAGCCGCACCAGGCCGGGCGAACCGTGGTACGCGTGCTCGACGGCGTTCGCAATCGCTTCGCCGACGGCCGTGAGCAGCGCGAAGCGGCGATCGTCGTCGAGTCCGAGCCGGACGGCGAAGCGCTCGAGGCTGCGCCGCACGATCGGCACAGCCATCGGCAACGCGCTGAACGTGTACCCGAACGTTCGGCTCGCGACGTCGCCGGCGGATATCGTGAGCGTCGCGACGTCGTCGGTGTTCGAGCTCGTCGCGAAGATGCGCCGCAGAAGCGCGCGCGCCGGCTCGGCGTCGCGCAGCACGCTCGCGTCGCGCATCGCGTCGATCAGCTTGCGCTCGCCTTCGATGACGTCGCGCGAGTATTCGATCAGGCCGTCGGTGTAGAGCGCGAACATCCCGCCGGGCGGTAGCGTGAACGTCCAGTCGGTCGCGCCGAGATGCTCGACGATACCGAGCGGGAGGCCGTCCTTGGGCAGCAACTGCACGCTCCCGCAGGGCAGCACCAGCAGCGGCGCCGGATGCCCCGCCGACGCGTAGGTGAACGTACCGTCGCGCGGGTTCACGATCCCGAACATTGCCGTCACCATCACCGGGTTCGCCCGCATGTTCAGGATCGTGTTCGCGCGGTCGAGGACGCGCGACGGCGACTTGGGATTGATCGCCGCGGCGCGAAACGCCTGGCGGACCTCGCCCATCACGATCGCCGCGCGGAGCCCGTGCCCGGCGACGTCGCCGATCGAAAACGCGATCCGTTCGTCGGGCAAGCGAAACGCGTCGTACCAGTCGCCGCCGACGATCGCTTCTTCCGCGCCCGGCAGGTAGGCGGCATCGAACACGAGGTGATCGTCGAGCGGCAAACGCTCGGGGAGCAGCGCGCGCTGCAATGTGTCGGCGACGTGGTGCTCGCGCGCGTAGACCTGCGCCGCGTCGAGCGAGACGGCGACGCGCAACGCGAGCTCGGACCACAAGTCCAACCCCGACGTGTCGGTGCTCGGTCCCGGTGCGCCCAGCAACAGAGAACCCAGCCGCTTGCCGCGTGCGACGAGCGGAAAGGAGCGCGCACCATCGTCAATGCGACCCGCGCTGGCCAGCGTCGTGCGGATCTCGCCCTCGTCGATCTCGACGGCGAAGCCCTCGGCGAACTCCGGAACGATCAGCGCGCCGACCGCGGCGAACGTCTGGGCATAGTCGAACGAAGCCGCCAATGCGCGGCTCGCCGAGACGAGCAGCCGCAGGGACGCGGCCAAACGTCGCTCGTCGATGGCGTTCACCGCCCCATCAGCACGACCAGAAAGGCGCCCTCCGGCGCGCCGATACCCTTGCTTGCTCGAGCTCAAACCTCTGAGCGGCCCTTCGCTAAGTGTGCGCTATCGCTCGTGATGTGCTGTTTCGCTCTCGCCGCCGACGGGTAGCTTGCCCGCAGTAGTTGCCGTGTGCCGTCGGTGCCGATACTCTTCCCACGAGGAAAAGAGCGCCGTCGGCGTTTCGTCATTTCCCGCGCCCGAGGAGATCGCGTATGCCGCCTGCGGCCGTCGCCGGAAAACCCAAGACCAACGGAAAGCGCCCCGCCGACAAGAACGGGGCCACTCACACGACTCGCGACCGCGCCGCCGCGACCTTGCGGCCCGACCAACCCAAACGGCAGTTGCTCAACGCGCTGCGCGCCGTCGCGCGCGGCGACTTCTCGGTCAAGCTGCCGACCTCGTGGGACGGCATCGACGGCGACCTCGCCGAGGCGTACAACGAAGTCGTCTCGATGGATCACCGGATGCTCAAGGAGTTCGACCGCATCTCGACCGTGGTCGGGCACGACGGCCGGCTGGGGCAGCGGGCCGAGCTCCAAGCGCCGGGCTCGTGGGGCGAGAAGCTGCTCGCCGTCAACCGGCTGATCGACGACCTCACCCATCCGATCGCCGAGACGAGCCGCGTGCTCGGCGCGGTCGCCCGCGGCGACCTCTCGCAGCAGATGGCGCTCGAGGTCGACGGGCGACCGCTCAAGGGCGAGTTCCTGCGCAGCGCGCGCACCATCAACGCGATGGTCGATCAGCTCAA
>PMOS01000032.1:2069-3288 GCA_003161435.1 Vulcanimicrobiota bacterium | reverse complement strand
CTCGGTCAACTCGATGGCCGGCACGCTGACCAACCAGATTCGCAACATCGCCGACGTCACCACCGCCGTCGCCAACGGCAACCTGTCCAAGAAGATCACCGTCGAAGCGCGCGGCGAGATCCTGCAGCTCAAAGAGACCATCAATACGATGGTCGANNCGCGTCGCGCGCGAGGTCGGTTCCGAAGGCCGGCTCGGCGGACAAGCCGACGTGCGCGGCGTCGCCGGCACGTGGAAAGATCTCACCGACTCGGTCAACACGATGGCCGGCAACCTGACCAGCCAGGTCCGCAACATCGCCGAAGTCACCACCGCCGTCGCCAAAGGCGATCTGTCCAAGAAGATCACCGTCGACGTCAAGGGCGAGGTCGCCGACCTCAAGGTCACCGTCAACACGATGGTCGACCAGCTNNCGCGAGGTCGGCACCGACGGACGCCTCGGCGGACAAGCCGTCGTCGAAGGCGTCGCCGGCACGTGGAAAGATTTGACCGACTCGGTCAACACGATGGCGCGCAACCTGACCGCTCAGGTGCGCAACATCGCCGAAGTCACCACCGCGGTCGCCAAGGGCGATCTGTCCAAGAAGATCACCGTCGACGTCAAGGGCGAGGTCGCCGACCTCAAAGTCACCGTCAACACGATGGTCGACCAGCTCAACTCGTTCGCCGGCGAAGTCACGCGCGTCGCGCGCGAGGTCGGTACCGAGGGCCGGCTGGGCGGTCAGGCGCAGGTCGAAGGCGTCGCCGGAACCTGGAAAGACCTCACCGACTCGGTCAACACGATGGCCGGCAACCTGACGGCGCAAGTGCGCAACATCGCCGAGGTCACCACCGCCGTCGCCAACGGCGACCTGTCGAAGAAGATCACGGTCTCGGTGCGCGGCGAGGTGCTCGAGCTCAAGACCACCATCAACACGATGGTCGACCAGCTCAACTCGTTCGCCGGCGAGGTCACGCGCNNCGCGAGGTCGGCACCGACGGGCGCCTGGGCGGACAAGCCGACGTGCGCGGCGTCGCGGGCACCTGGAAGGACCTCACCGACTCGGTCAACTCGATGGCCGGCAACCTGACCAATCAGGTCCGCAACATCGCCGCCGTCACGACCGCCGTCGCGCGCGGCGACTTGTCCAAGAAGATCACCGTCGACGTCAAGGGCGAGATGCTCGAGCTCAAGGCGACCGTCAACACGATGGTCGATCAGCTCAACTCGTTCGCCGGCGA
>PMOS01000032.1:1807-2007 GCA_003161435.1 Vulcanimicrobiota bacterium | reverse complement strand
GTCGCGAACGGCGACCTTTCGAAGAAGATCACGGTCGACGTGCGCGGCGAGATGGCCGAGCTAAAGGGCACGGTCAACACGATGGTCGACCAGCTCAACGCGTTCGCGTCGGAGGTCACCCGCGTCGCGCGCGAGGTCGGCTCGGAAGGCCGGCTCGGCGGACAGGCCTACGTGCAAGGCGTCGCCGGCACGTGGAAGGA
>PMOS01000032.1:1545-1718 GCA_003161435.1 Vulcanimicrobiota bacterium | reverse complement strand
ACCGACGGCAAGCTCGGCGGCCAAGCCGTCGTGCCGGGCGTCGGCGGAACGTGGAAGGATCTCACCGACTCGGTCAACTCGATGGCGTCGTCGCTCACCGCGCAGGTGCGCAACATCGCCGACGTCACCACGGCCGTCGCGCGCGGCGACCTTTCGAAGAAGATCACCGTCGA
>PMOS01000032.1:0-1525 GCA_003161435.1 Vulcanimicrobiota bacterium | reverse complement strand
CGCGTCGCGCGCGAGGTCGGCTCCGAAGGGACGCTCGGCGGGCAGGCGCAGGTGCAAGGCGTCGCCGGTACCTGGAAGGACCTCACCGACTCGGTCAACTCGATGGCCGCGAACCTGACCAATCAGGTGCGCAACATCGCGAAGGTGACGACGGCCGTCGCCAACGGCGACCTCTCCAAGAAGGTCACCGTCGACGTGCGCGGCGAGATGCTCGAGCTCAAGGACACCATCAANNGCGCGAGGTCGGCACCGAAGGTATCCTCGGCGGTCAGGCCACCGTGCCGGGCGTCGCCGGAACGTGGAAGGATCTCACCGACTCGGTCAACCGCATGGCCGGCAACCTGACGAACCAGGTGCGCGGCATCGCGCGCGTCGTCACCGCCGTCGCCAACGGCGATCTCCAGCGCAAGCTGATGCAGGACGCGCAAGGTGAGATCGCCGAGCTCGGCGACACGATCAACGGGATGATCGACACGCTGGCCATCTTTGCCGACCAGGTGACGTCGGTCGCGCGCGAGGTCGGCTTCGAAGGGAAGCTCGGCGGCCAGGCCGAGGTCCCGGGCGCCGCCGGACTGTGGCGCGATCTCACCGACTCGGTCAACCAGCTGGCCGCACAGCTCACCTCGCAGATCCGCGCGATCGGCGAGGTCGCGACGGCGGTCACCAAGGGCGATCTCACCCGCACGATCGAGGTCGGCGCGCAGGGCGAGGTCGGCCTGCTCACCGAGAACGTCAACGAGATGATCCGCAACTTGCGCGACACGACGCGCAAGAACCAAGAGCAGGACTGGCTCAAGACCAACCTGGCCCGCTTCACCGGGATGCTGCAAGGCCAGAAAGACATCAAGACCGTCGCGAAGCTCATCATGAGCGAGCTCGCGCCGCTGGTGAACACGCAGACCGGAATCTTCTATCTCAACGAGCCGATCGACGACGCGCCGCTGCTCCGCTACACGGCCGGCTACGCGGCACCGCGCCGCCGCGGCACGCTGCAGTTCTCACCCGGCGAAGGGCTCGTCGGCCAGTGCGTCGTCGAGAAGGAACGCATCCTGGTCACCAACGCGCCGGCGGACTATCTACAGGTCACGTCGGGCTCGGGCCACTCGCAGCCGCTCAACGTCGTCGTTCTGCCGGTGCTGTTCGAGGGCGACATCAAAGCCGTCATCGAGCTGGCGTCGTTCGAGCCGTTCAGCGACAACCACTTGCTGTTCCTCGACCAGCTCACGCAGTCGGTCGGGATCGTGCTCAACACGATCGCGGCGAACATGCGCACCGAAGAGCTGCTCAAACAGTCGCAGTCGCTCACCATCGAGCTGCAGTCGCAGCAGGACGAGCTCCAGCAGACCAACGAGGAGCTCGAAGAGAAAGCGCGGCTGCTGGCCGAGCAGAACGAAGAGGTCGAGAAGCGCACCCGCGAGATCGAGGAAGCGCGTCGCGCCCTCGAGCAGAAGGCCGAGCAGCTCGCCCTCACCTCCAAGTACAAGTCGCAGTTCTTGGCCAACATGTCCCACGAGCTGCGCACGCC
>PMOS01000028.1 GCA_003161435.1 Vulcanimicrobiota bacterium | reverse complement strand
ACCACTCCGCGGGACACGATCGCCCGACGCACGGTGAGCAAGAAGGCAGCGTCTGGAACGGACATTTCGTCACTACCTGCTACCACCCAATCTTCGTCTTCAATCAATACGGGAACCTTGAGCGGTGCGTGCTACGTCGTGGTAACGTGCATAGCGCTGATGCGTGGGAAACGGTTCTCAAGCCGGTGATCGCACGCTACCAAGCAACTGCGACCAGCGTGGCCTTCCGCGGCGACGCCGCCTTCGCTCAACCGGGCATGTACGAGTACCTCGAATTAGAAGGCATCGAGTACGCGATCCGCCTTCCCGCCAATCAGATACTCCAGGCGGAGATCGCTCACATGCTCGAGCGGCCGGCCGGGCGGCCGGCGCACTACGTGCAGCGCTTCTACAAGAGCTTCCGTTACAAGGCGGCGAGTTGGTCGCGTCCTCGTCGGGTTGTCGCCAAGGTGGAGTGGCACCCGGGGGAGCTGTTCCCGCGCATCGGCTTCATCGTTACGAACCTGCGCTACAAGTCTGCGAATGTCGTCGCCTTCTATAACAAGCGCGGGATGGCCGAGCAGTACATCAAGGAATGGAAGGGCGCATTGAAAGGCACGCGGCTTTCCTGTCGCTCGTTCAACGCGAACGCTGTGCGCCTTCAGCTTCACGCGCTGGCCTACAATCTTGGGAACTTCCTGCGTACGCTCGCGATTCCCGAAGCGATTGCCGAGTGGTCGCTCACGAGTTTGCGAGAGAAGCTGATCAAGATCGGAGCAAAGGTCGTCAGCCACGGGCGCTATGTGACGTTCCAGATGGCTGAGGTAGCAATCCCCCGCGACGTGTTCGCAGAACTTCTGCGGCGCATCGCAGCCCTACGCTCGCCACCAGGGTGCGTGCCCACATGAGACGGTCATCGGCATGCCTGCGACGGCACACAGCGGGAGAATTGCGACCAAATGAGCATCAAGGCGGCTCTTTGGGTCCGTGGTCGCTCGCAAACGCGAATCACGTCTTCAAACGCCGCCGCGCGAAGCCCCGTCCCTTTGCCGAATCGAGCCGGAAAAGGACCTCGGGCGTCGAAGCGCTCGGCCATCTGGAGAATCCCGGCTAAGATGTCTTTTTCGCAAAAAGTCATCGGGTGAATCCGGGCTATAACTATTTTACTGTTCCCTTCGCCGACTGCACGAACGCATAATACGGGTTCGAAGAGCAGCTAGCTGCGTCTGATGTCGAGCGTTCGCCTGGATCGCGAACTGTTAGCTGCGAATCACCGATACTGGTGCGCTTCGCACGTCGGTCTGAGGCTAGCCACGGTGGCCTCAAAGAAGTCGAACATCCCAGGAGAGTATGAACGGAGGCGTTCGGGCGTGGCTGCCGGCCAGGGGCTGCGCGCATCGTTAGCGTTGAAGAACGCGCGTCCGCACTCAGCGAAGAACTCGTCGAGGCCGCTTGCGGCGTATGGCGTCACGAAGGCCCGAGCGTCCTTGAACGCTGTGCGGATTTCGTGCTCGGTCGAGGACAGGTAGCAGTTGCCCCCGAGCGCGTTGTCGAGGGCATGCATCGTCTCGTGAATGACGGTCATTGGCGAGAGTGACCGAAGGTATACAGTCCGCTCTGCAACGACGTAGAGGCCTGCCGGCGGAACCGGCCATTCGTCCACGCCGCTCGCCAGCCGCCGCAGCGCCGGGGATCGGTCGCGGTACGTCTCCACCGCGCGCAGGTTGATCACGCGTACGCCAACGTTGGCCGCGAGCTGGAGTGCACTGTTCCCGAAGCGGTCGAGCACGGCGTCGATCGAGGCGCGCGCATCGGGACTCGCTTCGACGGCGGGACGGTTGCGCATCGTCCCGAGCGTAGCCGGCCACGCGAACCGCCCCTTGGCCGGGATGTTACGCCGGATTCGACGACGTCGTGGTCAGCCAAGAAGATCGTCAAGCCTCCGCATTTCGTCGACCGAGCCGGCCGACGTGTGAAACAGGGAGAAGGCTGGCGGTTAGGCCCAGGAGAACGTACGCTGCCAGTCCATGTCGCCTCGCTGCGGTTGTGCGTTCAAGGGGCCCGTCGTCTAGGACAGCTTCTTTCGCCCGGTGCTTTGACGCGGCGTTGTTCGACCCACTCGATGACGAGGGAGGTCGCCTCATGAAACGCCTGTTCTTCGTGAGCTGGTCGGCTTTTGCGCTCTCCGCTTGCGGGGGAGGCGGCGGATCGATGGTCCCGCCCGGTTCGACGCCGGGCGCCCATCATGAAACGGCGACGCTGGTCGTCCATCTCGACCCAGCGCGCACCGCGAGCGGCAAACGCCGTATCGCGTACCTCTCGCCCTCCATGCAGGCGATCGCGGTCGCGTTTACCGGCCCGAGCACCGTTCAAGAGGGCGTGAACCTTACGACGGGCAGCCCGAACTGCACGACGACGTTGCTGGGCGGTCTGACGTGCACGATACAACTCACGCTGGCTACCGGAAATTACCTCGCCTCGTTCACGACGTACGATGAGCCGTACACGGGCACGGTGAACGGCACGTGTACGCTCGGTCCCGGTGCGACCTGCGTGCAACCGCCTGGAACGAACGCGCTTTCGCAGCAGCAGAACCTCGCGCTTATGGTGGTGGCAGGGACCGCGAACACGTTGGCGGTCACGCTGTCCGGGATTCCCGCGAAGATCGCCCTGCTGCCGTATTCCGGCAGCGTCCCACGCGGACGATACGATATCGGATTCACGTTCCCGCCGACGTCATCGACGACGTTTCTCACCGAAGCGTTCGACGCCGACGACAACGCGATCGTCGGACCGGGCGCGCCCTCGTTCAGTTATGCAGTGTCGGACGGCAGCTTGAGCGTCACGGGAACTCGTGGCTCCGAACACGAGTTGGTGACGCTACAGGCAACGGCCCGGGGGTTCAATCCCAGCGCATCGCTTAGCCTGACCGCGACGACGCCCGATCCGACGGCCTGCCCGGTCAACGTCTGTCAGTCGGCGATCGCGTTCGACACGCACGGCAGCGTGTTCGCGGTGCTCACGGCGCCCCAGGTGCTGCAGATCTACGAAGAAGGTTCGGCCCCCATCTCGACGCTTTCTGCCGGCGGGGCCTTCGGATTCGACGGATCGGGCGTGTTGTACGTCGCCGGGACAACGGTGGCCACAATAGCACCGCCATGGTCTGCGCTGCCGACCGGAGTCGACATCGCGTTGACCTTCAACTCCTGGCTTTCGCCGCGGTTGGCGCTGGATAGCAGCGGCGAGATGGTTGGGGTCGGTAGCGTCAGCGGGACCGGCCCGCCGATGGGTTCCGCCGCGATCGTCATGCCGCTTCCGATCAGGACCACCGGCGACACGAGGGGTACCGTGGGCGCCGCCATCTCGGACACGATCGAGCAGACCCCGGCGGGAATCTACGGTTGTTCAACCTTGTTCGTCTCGTACCCCAGCGTGCTCGGCCAGGGAACGCTCGTACACGACGCGGGCGGTGCCACGATCCCATGCAGGCAGGTCGCTGCGCTCGACGCCAACGGGGTCTATCTCTTGCACTCCGACGGCTCTATCGGCTACTACGCCTTGGCCACGAACACCGTTACCACGACGGCGATAGCGTCGGGCGCGACCTCGATCGCGGCCGACGCCTATGGAAACTTGATCGTCGCGACCGCCGCCAGCATCGTCGTGTACGCACCGCCGGCGCAAGGTCCCGCTACAACGCTGTGGTCGACCTCACAAGGCGCGACCATGCTTGCAGCCGGGCCGTATCTCTAGCTCGATAGCTTATCGCGTCGTCGCACCTCACCCTTCCGCTACCGCACCGCGAAGGGAGCGGCACGGCTCCGCACATACATCGGGGGATGAAGCTGTTTTCCCACGTTGCCGTCGTCGGCCTCACGACGGCGCTGGCCGCCGTGCCGGCGGTCGCGAGCTCGCAGCGGGCGACGACGCCGGAGGACATCGCGCGGATCGCGTATGTCTCGGTGGCGACGATCTCGCATCGCGGCGACCGCGCTGCGTTCGTCGTGACGAAGCTCGATCCGGAGGCCGACCGCTACGTGCGCAACCTATGGCTCGTACGCAGCGACGGCGCGGCTTGCCGAGGCCGCCGAAAACTGCCGGAATCGTCCGGCTTCGACTCGAATAGGAGGGTCATATGGGGAAATCCCCGCTAAGATGTCTTTTCGCCGCGTTCATCCGGTGAATGCGGGATGAACAATGTCATGACATACTCAGTGAAGGCTGCCGCCGCGGCAGCCGCCCTCGCGATCGCTGCGCTCGCGACGCCGCTGGCGGCGTCGGCACAGGCGCCCGGGCCGGGCGGATCGGTTCCTTCGTATGCCGCGGCCAGCAAGGATCAATCGGTGCGCGGCATCGTCGCGAACTACGACGGTAAGTACGTCCTGCAGGTGCGCGATCGAGCCGGCTACCTCGACAACGTCCGCCTGCATCAAGGCACGATCATCAACCCGACCGGATTGCCGCTACAAAACGGCATGCGCGTTATCGTCTACGGTTACAACGCGGGACAGACGTTCGCCGCGAACGAGATCGACGTCGACGTTCCGCCGGTCGTCTACGCGCCGGGCCCACCCGTGCACGTCGGGTTGCGCCTCGGCTTCTGGGGCCGCTGGTAAACCGCGGCTCCAAAAGCGTGCGGGATCGCGCGAATCTCAGTAGACGTTGAGGGAGACGTCGGCTTTGCTGACAGCCGACGGTGGCAGGCCGAGTTGTGCCGCTATCTTGCGCACGTAGCCTTCGAACGGGGCGGCGCTCTGCGACGCATGGGCAAGGTCTCTCCCGCGCGCATCGACGATAACCACGATCCGTGTCGACGTGCGGGTCCGACCGCTCGTGAGCTTCGAGGACGACGAATAGCCGAGGACGGAGATCGTCTGCTGCGGGTCCCCATGCGCAATGCGATATGAGACGCCGAGCACCAGCGGGCCCGCTACCATGCCGCGCGGCGTCACGACGTTCGCGTTCCCTTTGAGCGCGATGTTCGGTCGCGTAGGGGGCTGGCCGCCGTACCCTTCGTCGATCTCCGCGATCGCGCCGAGCGCGACGCCGGCGTGCTTCGCGAGCAGCTTTGCTTTGCGCGTCGCGTCGTCGAGCGCCGAGACGTAGCTATCGTCGGAAAGCGCTACTTCGGGAACGCCGGCCCCATAGTCGGGCCGAATTTGAACGCTCGCGTCGGTGACAGGCTGCGTCGCGAGCAGGCTTTCGAGGGCCGAGGTGAACGACGACTTTGAGACGGCGGTCCCCGAAAACTCAATCGCGATCTGTTCTTGAATCGAGGCTGAAGTGCTCTGCCTCGCCGCCATCGCGCCTTGATCGATGATCCGAGCCTGCCGGACCACCGCGACGGCTCCGAAGAAACCGACGACGACGCCGAGCAGCGCGATCCCGAGTACGCGAGCTGTAGCAACGAACGAGAACCCCGACCCCAAGGTCATCGAGCCAACCCGGCGAGATGCCTACTCGCAAGCAGAAGAGTATGGAAACGAGGGGACTCGAACCCCTGACATCCTGCTTGCAAAGTCGATCCCGCAGGCGGTTTCTCCTTCGGCCAAGACGCCGTAAATGACGGAAACCGGCGTGGTTACGATTCGCGTTGTCGCTCACCATGGCACGCGGATGGCGTTACGGTAGCGCGCAAGCCTTCATCGTAGCCCTGAGCGTGGCGCCCTACGACGAGATGCGGGCGTGGTCGTCGTCGGCGGCGACACGGGAGCACCGATCGTTCCGCTCATCGATGCCGTCGAAGGACGTCCGACGCCGCCGAAGTGTCCACCGGTGAACGTCCCCGGCGGGCACGCAATGAAAAAGCCCGCCGAAGCGGGCTTCGAATGGTGGAGGATAGGAGACTCGAACTCCTGACCCCTTGCATGCCATGCAAGTGCTCTACCAACTGAGCTAATCCCCCGGCTCGACCGACGACGATTCAGGACGCCGTTCGCCGGCTCCTTGCGCACCGTGACGTGTCGCGGTTCCGAAGGGGACGGAACAGCATGGTGTCTATTTGTGGGGATGCCGATCGAACGTCGTTTCTCGCTCGCTGGTCTTGTCGCACTGGCGGCCATGCTGCTCCCGCTCTCCGCGATCCGCGCGGTCGCCGCGCCGCCGCTGCCGGCCGTCGCCAAGACGATCGCGGCCGACGTCGCGGCGTATCAGGCGGCCAACAAGACGCCCGGCGTCGTCGTTGCGGTCTACGATCCCAAACAGTTCGGCACGCAGGGCGCCGTCTATTCGTTCGGCGTCACCAGCCTCGGCGGATCGAAGAAAGCCGACGCCGACACGGTCTTTCAAATCGGTTCGATCACCAAAGTCTTCGACGGTACGCTGCTCGGCGTCGCGATGGTCCGCGGATACGGGACGTTCAAGGGCATCACGCTCCAGGAGCTCGTCACTCACAGCGCGGGCGCGCGACGCCGCCGGCGGACCTGTTCAGCTTCTGGCTGCACGATACGAAGAAGCCGGGCTGCTACAGCTACTCCGACACCGGATTCGTCACGCTGGGTTATTCGCTCGTCGACCTCTGGAAGGGAGCGGCCAGGGGCAAGTACTCGAAGATCCTCGCGACGGAGATCACGCAGCCGCTCGGGATGCGCTGCACGGGCGCGATCGTTCCATCGGGCTGCACGGACGTGTCGACCGGCGCCGACCTCGCCGGATCGCCGAAAGCGGTAAAGGGCAGCGCGAGCGACATCAAATCGAACGGCGCGGACATGCTCAAGTTTCTCGAAGCGAACCTTGGCGTCGGCGCGGTGACATCCGTCAAGACGCTGCGCACGGCGATCGCGTCGGCGCAAAAGCCCGTCGACACGTTCTCGGATTGCACGGGCAGCGGCAGTATCAAGCTCGGCTTCGCCTGGCAGGAAGCGCCCGGCGCGGGCGGTGCGACGGTTCTCTCGAAGGATGGCGCGACTCCGAAGGGCGGCCAGAGCGCGGATCTTCAGATGGTGCCGAGCACGCACGTCGGCGTCGTCGTCCTCACCAACGGAATCAGCGGCAAGCCGGGTCCGATCGCGCTCGCGTCGCAGTTGCTCGCGGCGCTACGCAGCGCCGACGCCGCTGGTCCCACCGCGCCGGCGGCCTCGCCCGCTCCCAAACGCAAACACAAGAAGAAGCAGGCGTGACGCAGGTGCGCACGGTTTGGGCGGCCGTTATCGTCGCCGCAACGTCGGCGAGCTGCGCGCCGCACGTGCCGTACGCGCTCTCGTCATCGGACCAGCAGCGGTTCGGCGACCGCGTGCTGCGAACGCCGCCGCAGAAGAACGGAGCGCCGTTGATCTTCGGCCTCGACGATTGTACGCTCTACAAAGCGCAAACCGAACACGAAGACGTCACCGGCTGGCGGATCATCGTCCTACGTTCGGATTGGGGTGCGAGCTATCCGAAGTTCCTGACGATGTGCACGGGGCAGTCGCTCAAGTACGCCGGCGACTACCGTGGCCGCGACGGCGAGCACCACTGGCAATTCACCGGCATGACCGGCAACTGGGACCCGCTCCCGAGCTAGCCGACAGGAAAAGGGGACCGGTCGTTGATCGATCCCCAACTCCGCTTCGCAAGCGGATCGCTCAGTCAAGGTCGCGGCGGGGGCGTCAGCGTCGTTCGAAGCTGTCGCTGACGCGATCGGCGGAAACGTGCGCGAAGAGGCTGTCGAGTTCGAGGCTGATCGGGGAATGGATGTCCATCGCGTACGTCATCGTGCCGGTCGTCGGCCTCCGGGACCCGCGGTCGGCGTTGATCGCAATGACGGCGCGCGCACCGTCGACCTTGACCACGCGGTACCACGTGATCCCACGGGACCAGGGCGAACTGTACGAGATGTCCCACGTGGCGCCCGGGGAGATCTGCGCGCCGGTTAGGAAGCCACGCGCCAACAGCGGTACGATCCACCCCACCTCCGGGCACAGTCGCGTGGTTGGCGAACCCGGCGGATTATAGCTCAGACTTCCGTCGCGAGCGATCGTGACCCGAACGGTGGGCTGGTCGATCGACTCGCCGGTGAACGCGACGTCCGCCACCAGGGTCTGGTCCGGGTGCGCCGCGAGGATCGCGATGGTCAAGGTCCCGTGCTCGTCGCCGAACTGCGCGGGCGAACAATGGCGCGACGACGTGACATTGTAGACGATCGTGCGCAATGGCGTCGGTTCCGTGGCTGGCGTCGTGCCGCCCACGAGCAACGTCGCCATGGTGATGCCGACAAGGAGATGGGTCATGGGGACTGGCCCTCCATACAAGGCGCTTCCTCCGCATGGTGAAGCGTTCGGCTGGGGAACCGCATAGACGCACCGCGCATCATTGTTAGGTACGATCGGCTGCTTGCCCGCGCGTTTCTACGGAGAAACTCGACCGATCTTGTTGAAGCCGGGTTCCGTGAACCAGAGCGCCGCGTCCGGACCCGCGGTGATGCCCCACGTGCTGCCTCCGCTCGGGACCGGGTATTCGGTGATCGCACCGGAGGTGGTCACCCGACCGATCTTGCCGTTGTTGAATTCCGTGAACCAGAGGGCCCCGTCCGGACCTGCGGCGATGTAGACGGGATTGACGTTCGCCGTCGGCGTCGCGTATTCGGTGACAGCACCCGAGGTGGTCACCCGACCGATCTTGCTGGCGCTGTATTCCGTGAACCAGAGGGCCCCGTCCGGGCCTGTGGCGATGCCCGCAAGGCTGCTCGCGGTCGGGACCGCGTATTCGGTGACGACACCCGTGGTCGTCACCCGACCGATCTTGTTGACGACGTTTGCGACGTTGCTTTCCGTGAACCAGAGGACCCCATCCGGACCCACCGTGATGGCTTGAGGATTGGTGCGTGCGGTCGGGATCGTGTATTCGTTAAACCCGCCCGAGGTGTTCACTCGACCGATCTTGCCGACTCCGTATTCGGTGAACCAGAGGGCCCCATCCGGACCCGCGGTGATGCCGTACGGAGAGCTGCGTGTCGTCGGGATCGTGTATTCAGTGAACACGCCGGAGGTGGTCAGCCGCTGGATCGTGTTGCCGCTGTTGTCGGTGAACCAGAGGGCCCCGTCCGGACCCGTGGCGATGTCCTTCGGTGCGCTGCCCGCCGGAGTCGCGAATTCGGTGAACGCGCCGGAGGTGGTAACCCGACCGATTGTGCCGCCCTCGATGAACCAGAGCGCCCCATCCGGACCCTTGGTGATGAGGGTGGGACCGGCACTCCCGGTCGGGGCCGTGTATTCGGTGATCGAGGGCGTGTGACTTGGGCCGGGAGTAGGAGTCAGCGCGGGAGTCGGCGTTGGTGCCGGCGTCGGTGTCGGCACCGGGGTTGGAGTCGGCGCCGGATACGTGCCGCCGGGCGCGAAGAGCGCAATAATCCATGGGGTGGACCCGGTGAACGTGAATACCTTGACGGCGCCTGGAAAATTGACCGTTCCACCTGAAGCCTGAACCGGTCCGGCAAGGACAGTCCAACCGATGGTCGGATCTGATGATCCTACTTCTTCGACCGCTAACCAATAGCCGTTCGGCGCCGCGATCCCGGGTGGTATCGTGAACGTCAGCTGAGGGAATGACGAAATATCGAAGAGCGTCGTCGGGTCGAAGATGATAAACGCAATCGGATTGATGTTGGTCGTTCCAATGTCGTCGAGGCGGCGATTGCGCATCGACTTCAGCGTCGTCGTCGATCCCGGCTGCGTGGACGTCAGGGTAACGACGACCGTCCCACTGCCTGACGTCGTAACGGGGAATTGACCACTCGCCGCAACCCCTGAAGCAATGGTGCTGAGCGTGAACGGCGCTACCGACCCGCCAACGCTGATGGTTTGACTGCTCGTGCTCGGGCTTGCCGAAGCGGACGGCGTCGGGCTGGCCGTCGCGGTTGGCCGAGCGACGACGTTGGCTGTACCGCTCGGGCCGCAACCGGCACCGACCAGCGAGGCGGCTAGCGATCCTACCAAGACTCCGGCAACATGCAGTCTCATCGCACGATGCTACCGCCTTGTCCCGTCCCCGCACATCCGGGGAAACCCTCGGTTCCTGGCGGAATGAAAGAACCGCGCTGTAACGCGGTTCTCGTCGGTATGGAGACGAGCGGGCTCGAACCGCTGACATCCTGCTTGCAAAGCAGGCGCTCTACCAGCTGAGCTACGTCCCCGTTCCGTACTGTGAGTTCGCCGGGCAGGTGGCGTTGGGCCTTGCGGCGAGCACATGCGGCTATGCCGTCGTGCGCCACCAAGTCGCTTCCATACCCTGATGCTCCGCGCGTCGACCAGGTCGATGACTACTTCGGGACGCTCGTCCCTGATCCGTACCGCTGGCTCGAAGATGTCGACTCACCGCAGACGCGCCGTTGGATCGACGAGCAGAACGCGCTGACCGAGTCGGTCCTCGAGATGGTTCCGCAGCGCGCGGCGATTCGCGCCCGGCTAACCGAAGTCTGGGACTACGAACGGCGCGGCGTGCCCGAGCGCGCCGGCGAGTTGTATGCGTACTTCCGCAACACCGGTTTGCAGAACCAGGCCGTCCTCTACATCACGCGCGACCTTGCCGAGCCCGGTCGCGTGTTGCTCGACCCGAACACACTTTCGCCGGACGGGACCGTAGCGCTCTCGGCCACCGCCTTCAGCGAGGACGGAACGCGGCTGGCGTACAGCGTCTCCGCGTCGGGCTCCGACTGGCAGGAGTGGCGCGTCCGCGACGTGGCGTCGGGTTCGGACTTGCCGGACATCGTGCGCTGGTCGAAGTTCTCCGGTGCTTCCTGGAAGCGCGACGGCAGCGGCTTCTACTACAGTCGCTACGACGAGCCGGCGACGGAGAGCAAGTACAAGGAAGCGAACTACTTCCACAAGGTGTACTTCCACCGGATCGGGACGCCGCAATCGACCGATCTCCTCGTCTACGAACGCGGCGATCGCAAAGACTGGAACTTCGGCGCGACCACAAGCGACGACGGCCGCTACCTCGTGATCGATGCCAGCCGCGGCAGCGCGCCGGAGAACGCGATCTTCGTTAAAGATCTCTCCGTCGACAGTCCGGTCGTCGAGCTGATCCCGGACGGCGACGCGCGGTACGCGTACCTCGGCAACGACGGCGCGACGTTCTTTTTCCTCACCACGAAAGACGCCGCGCGGTCCCGCGTCGTTGCGCTCGAGCTCCATGACCGTTCGTTGCGGGAGATCGTCCCCGAGACGGAGGACCGGCTCGACGCGGCGTCGCTCTTCGGCGATCGCATCATCGCCTCGTACCTGCGTGATGCGTGCGCGGAGGTGGAGGTCTATTCGCTCGCCGGTCAGGTGCTCTCGGCGGTCGCGTTGCCGGGGCTTGGCAGCGTGGTCGGCTTCGGAGGGAAGCGGACCGCGCGCGAGACGTTTTACGCGTACACCAGCTATACCGAACCCACGGCGATCTACCGTTACGACGTCGCTAACGGTCAGTCGATGCGCGTGTTCGCGCCGCAGATCCGCATGGACTCGAGTGCGTTCGAGAGCGAGCAAATCTTTTATCACTCGAAGGACGGGACGCGCATCCCGATGATCGTGACGAGCAAGAAGGGCACGCCGCGCGACGGTACCGCGCCGGCCATCCTCTATGGTTACGGCGGTTTCGACATCTCGCTCACGCCGGCGTTCTCCTCGGCCGTGCTGGTGTGGCTCGAGATCGGCGGCATCTTTGCGGTTGCCAACGCGCGCGGCGGCGGTGAGTACGGCGAAGCGTGGCACCAAGCCGGGAGCAAGGACCGCAAGCAGAACGTCTTCGACGACTTTATCGCCGCCGCTGAATATTTGGTTTCCCAAAGTTGGACGTCGCCGGCGAAACTGGCGATCCAAGGTGCCTCGAATGGGGGTCTGCTCGTCGGCGCGTGCATGACGCAGCGCCCCGAACTGTTCGGTGCCGCGCTGCCGGCCGTTGCCGTGATGGACATGTTGCGATTTCAACGCTTCACCATCGGTTGGGCCTGGACGTCGGACTACGGCTCGTCGGACGATCCCGACGAGTTTCGCACGCTGCTCGCGTACTCTCCGTATCACAACCTTCGCCATGGCGTGAGCTACCCGCCCACGTTCATCACGACCGGCGACCACGACGATCGCGTCTTTCCGGCCCACTCGTTCAAGTTCGCAGCGGCCTTACAGCACGCGCAGGGCGGAGACGCGCCCATTCTGCTGGAGGTCGAGACGAAAGCCGGTCACGGCGCCGGAAAGCCGACGGCGAAGCTGATCGACGAAGTCGTCGACCGCTACGCCTTCCTCGCGAAGGTCCTGGACATGGCGCCGATCCCGCCGCGGTGATCTCAGCGTTGTTCATGGCTGCGGAGTAGGAGGCGCCTCGTCCCCTTGCGCGGGTTTTTCTGGTGGGCCATCATGGATTCGAACCATGGACCTCATGCTTATCAAGCATGCGCTCTAACCAACTGAGCTAATGGCCCCCAGGGCCGTCGGCGGAGCTTAGTTTAGGGGAGCGCGGGCCCCTTGTCAACGAGCGGAGTGCGCGCCCGACCGGCTTCGCCCCGTGGGGCTCGCCCGGAACGGGCGGCCACTAGCGGGTCAGCGCGATCTCCGGTCGCGGTTGGCCGCCGCACGACATTGCAGGCGGCAAAGATCGCTGCCATGCAGAGCCAGATTCAACTGATCAGATCAGTTTGATCCACTCGTTCATCGTTTGGTCATCGCGTTTGATCTGCTGCATCGCGAGGTCGCGCAGGGCATTGGCCTCGCGTTCTTGCTCGGCTTGCAGGATCATGATCTGATCGAACTCACGCTGCTTGGCGAGGACCGCCGGATCGACGGGCACGGCGGGATGCGCCGCAGCGGCCGCGTGGGACGTGGCGGCGGCCGGACGGCGCACCGCGCCCGCGCCGGGAGTGCGGTGTGGACGGTGCGGCGTCTGGGGCCGAATCGGCAAGGCCTCCATCGCCTAGGTGATCGACTTGATGAACTCTTTGGTGATCGCGTTGTCGGCTTTGCGCTGTTCCATCGCGACGTCGCGCAGCGCGTTCTGCTCGCGCAGCAACTCTGAGCGCTCCGACGTCATCTCGTCGAACTGCTGCGACTGCGCTTGGACCTGCAGCTGGAAGAGCATCTGCTGCGCGTTGAGCGCCTCGGTCGCGTTGAGATAGCCGCTGTTGATGAAGTCTTGCGCGGTGTTGCCCAGGCCGCCGGTCGTCGAAGTGGTGTTGCCGCCGAATCCGCCGGCCAGCGCACCGGCTCCGACGGTCAACGGATTGCCGCCCATCACGGCGCCTTGAGCCGCGCCGGCGACGGCGCTCAGAAGATTGAAGCCCATGGTTTTGCGAGTGTCCTTTCTAGTCGCTCGAGTCGTCGCCGCCGACCAGCGACGGCGCGACGTCACGGTCGCGAGAGTCGACCTGCGCCAGCGGTTTGTACGCGGGGAGGTTGAGCGGCATCATCATCGGCGGGTAGGGGTCGGCAGATGTGCTCGATGTACTCTGACCCGTCGCCGGGCTCAGGCTGCTCGTAGCGAACTGGATGCCCGGGGAGAGCTGGGTGCCGGAAGACAGAATGCCGGCCGCGCCGCGCAGGGCATCGACGCTCGCCGCCGAGTCGCGCGCATCGGCAGGCGTCGGCGCCGTAGGGTCGGCCGGTCCGCCGGCGAGCTGCGCGAAGTGCCGCAAGACCGAGTCGGCGTACCCGATCGGCTTCCCGTCGCCCCAATCGGTCGTCGTGCCGGTCGCGGTCGGGGAGCCGGTATTGTACGCTGACAGCGCCTTGTGCACGTCGCCGCCGTAGCGGTCGAGGTTCGAGGCGATCATCCCGGCGGCGTAGTCGGCGTTCTTCGCCGGATCCATGGCTGCCGGGGTGCGAGCGAAGGCATGCCAGCGGTCGTCGATTTGGAACAGACCGTGACCGTGGCCCTCGTCACCGACAATGTTCCGGCCCGAATTGGAGCCCGGCCCGCCGGTTTCTTGCGCGGCGACGGCCGCGAGCAAGCGAGGCTGAAGGTGATGGCGGGTCGCGGCGGCGGTGATCGCCGGGCCGTATGCGACGCTGAGCGAGGTGTCCATGCACCCCCTCGTTCACACCGACAGGTCGCGTTGACAAGGGCCCTGGGGTGGTCTACCATGAGTCGGTTGCATGGGGTTCTCCTCGCGGGGAACCCCGTTCTATGGTATGGGTTCTTCACTGGTCATCGACATCGGCTCGGTCCTGCACGCAGGGCGGCCGGTGTCCCTCGATGAGCGTCTCGAGGTTCCGCCGTTCTCCACGTTCACGTTCCCGCAGCCGGCGCACGTTCGCCTCGATGTGCGGCGCGTCGACCGGGGTCTGGACATCAGCGGGACGATCGAGACGGTGGTCGGGGGGCCGTGCGACCGGTGTCTGGACGACGTCGTCGTCCCGATGATGGTCGAAGTCGAGGAGCATTTCGATCCGCCGAGCGGAACGAGCGACCCCTTCGGCGAGAACAACGTACTGAACGGCACGGCCCTGGACGTGGGCGATCTGGTGAGACAACTCGTGACCAGCGCGCTCCCCTACGTCCTAACGTGCGGCGAAACGTGCCCCGGGCTGTGCCAACGGTGCGGGCGGAAAATGAACGCGGAGGGCGGGTGCACCTGTCCCTCCACGGTGAAAACGGAAGGCGATCATGGCGAACCCAAAATGGAAGACTCCCCGGTCCAAGACGCGTAGCCGTCGCGCGGCGAACTGGAAGCTCAATCCCGTGACGACGGTCGAGTGCCCGCAGTGCCACCAGCCGAAGAAACCGCATTTCGTGTGCGGTTTCTGCGGAACGTACGACGGCCGGCAAGTCGTGGCGAAGGACGAGCACGCCGGTCACACGCACGGTTAGCGACTAGCGATTGCACCAGACCGGGGTCCGCATCGCGGGCGTCGGGCACTACGTGCCCACGGGGGTTCTCACGAACGCCGACCTCGAGCGGATGCTCGACACGTCGGACGAGTGGATCACCACGCGCACCGGGATGAAAGAGCGGCACGTCGCCGCCGCCGATGAGCCGACCAGCGCCATCGCGTACCGCGCGGCGCTCAACGCGCTGGCGAATGCCGGCCGCGAGGCGGCCGACCTCGATTGTCTGATCGTCGCGACGGTCACGCCTGACTACGCGTTCCCCGCCACCGCTTGCATCCTGGGTGCGAAGCTGGGGATCAGCGGAAAGCCGGCGTTCGACATAGAGATCGCCTGCAGCGGCTTCATTTACGGTTTGACGGTCGCCGCCAGTCTGATTCGAACCGGCGTTTTCAAACGCGTCCTGTTGGTCGGCGCGGAGGAGCTCACCCGGCTGGTCAACTACAAGGACCGCTCGACGGCGATCCTGTTCGGCGACGGCGCCGGTGCGGCCGTTCTCGAAGCGAGCGACGTGGATTGCTTTCTCGCCGCCGAGCTGGGTGCCGACGGTTCCAATCCCGAGAACTTGTATCTTCCGCTGAGCGGCACAGCCGGCCCGCCGATCACACCGGACGACGTCGAGCAGCGCCGCAATACGATCGTGATGAACGGGCGCGAAGTGTTCCGTTTCGCGGTCACCAAGATGATCGCGGCGACGAACGTTGCGCTCAGCCGCGCCGGCATCACGGCCGACGACATTACGTGGTTGATCCCGCACCAAGCGAATCGCCGCATCATCGATGCCGCCGCCAAGCACTTGGAGATGCCGACCGAGCGCGTCATCGTCAACATCGACCGCTACGGCAACACCAGTGCCGCGTCGATTCCGATGGCGCTCTCCGAAGCTTCGGCTGCCGGGAAGCTCAAAGACGGCGACGTCATCCTGTTCGTCGGTTTCGGAGCCGGCTTGAGCTGGGGCGCGGTCGCGTGGCGCTGGCACATGAGCACCAACGGGAAGATCCCGTGACCGCAGGGTTGCGCCGCTGATGCGCGTCGGCGTCGTTTTTCCGGGACAGGGTTCGCAGGCGCTCGGGATGGGCGTCGACGTCGCTCGCGCGTATCCGGCCGCGAACGCGTGCTTCGTCGCCGCGAAGACCCATCTCGGCTACGATCTGCTCAACCTGTGCGAGCAGGGTCCCGAGGAACGCCTGCGCGAGACGCGCTACGCGCAGCCCGCCATCTTCGTCACAAACGTCGCGCTCGCGAAGGCGGTCGGCGTCGCGCTCTCGCCCCCGGTGAGCGCCGGACACTCGTTCGGCGAGTATTGCTCGCTCACGCTCGCAGGTTCGCTGACGTACGAGGCAGCGCTGGGTCTGGTGAACCAGCGCGGTTTGGCGATGCAGCGCGCGGCGGCGCAGACGCCCGGCGCGATGGCGGCGGTGCTCGGGCTCGATCCCGACGCATTGCGCGCCGTGGTCGCCCAAGCCGTCGAGCGCGGCGCCGGCCGCGTGCAACTCGCGAACTTCAACGCTCCCGGTCAGATCGTCATCAGCGGTGACGCCGCCGCGGTGCGCGTCGCCGGCGAGCTCGCCGTCGAAGCCGGAGCGAAGCGCGTCGTGCCGCTCAACGTGAGCGGCGCGTGGCACAGTGCGTTGATGGATCCTGCCCGCGAAGAATTTGCGCCGCACGTCGCCGCGACGACCGTGTTGCTGCCGCGTTTCACGGTGATATCGAACGTCGATGCGAAACCGTACACCGACGTCGAGCAGATCAAGACGAACCTCATCCGCTCGGTCACCGACGAGGTGCTGTGGCACGATACCGCCGTGGCGGTGGTCGCGATGGGATTGGATTTGATCGTCGAGTTCGGTGCGTCGCCGGTGCTCGCTCCGATGTTCAAGCGGATCGCGGGCGCACCCAAGGCGATCACCGTCTCCGATCCCGCCGGCGTCGAGCAACTGCGCGCGCAGCTCGCGGGCGCGGGCGACAAGCTGCGCACCGGATGATCGGCAAAGTTGCCGTCATCACCGGTGCGAGCCGTGGGATCGGGCGCGCGATCGCGATCGATCTCGCCACCAACGGCGCCGGCGTCGCGCTTTGCGGCCGTGACGAGCTCGCGCTCGCCGAGACGCAGGCGGCGTGCCGCAGCGCGAATCCCGACGCCGCAGTGAGCACGCACGTCGCCGACGTCGCGAGCGAGTCCGATGTCAACGGCGCAATCGCCGAGGTCCTGGCGCAGCACGGCCGGATCGACATTGCGGTCGCAAACGCCGGCCAAGCAAAGGACGGCCTGATCCTGCGCTTCCGCAGCGCCGATCTCGATCGGCTCATCGACGTGAACCTCAAGTCGGCGTTCTACCTCTGCGCCTCGGTCGCCAAGCCGATGATGAAACAGCGCGCCGGATCGATCGTCCTGGTTTCCTCGATCGTGGGGCTGGCCGGCAACCCCGGCCAGAGCGCCTACGCGGCGACCAAGGCGGGCCTGCTTGGTCTGGCCAAGTCGCTCGCGAAAGAACTCGGGTCCCGTAACATCCGGGTAAACGCGGTTGCGCCGGGACTCATCGAAACGGCGATGACCTCGGAGATGCCGGGTCCCGCCCGCGAACATTACCTGAACACGATCGCGCTCGGGCGCGCGGGAACGCCCCAAGACGTCGCCCCCGTTGTCACCTTTCTTGCCTCCGACGCCGCCCGCTACGTCACCGGCCAAACGCTGGTGGTGGACGGCGGCTTCCTGATGTAGCTTCGCTCTCGACCACAGGAGACTGACCAGCACCATGGCCGCTGACACTTTCGATCGCGTCAAGAAGATCATCGTCGAACAGCTCGGTGTCGAGGAGAACGAGGTCACGCCGGAGGCGTCGATCACGGACGACCTCGGCGCGGACTCGCTCGATCAGGTCGAGCTCGTCATGGCGTTCGAGACCGAGTTCGGTATCGACATCCCCGACGAAGAGGCAGAAAAGATCAAGACCGTGGGCGACGCGGTCCAGAAGATCGACGCCGTCGACGCCGCCAAGGGATAAGTGTTAGAAGCTCTTTCCGAGCGCTTAGGCGCGATCTTCGACCGGCTGGCAAATCGCGGCCGACTCTCCGAGTCGGACGTCGGCGAAGTATTGCGCGAAGTCCGCGTCGCGTTGCTCGAAGCCGACGTCGCGCTCCCGGTCGCGAAAGAGTTCGTCAACCGGATCAAAGAGAAGGCCGTCGGTTCGGACGTCCTCACCTCGCTGACGCCGGCGCAAAGCGTCGTCAAGCTCGTCTACGACGAGCTCGTCGAGCTCATGGGCGGCGCCGCGGCGCGACTGACCTACAGCGACGCGCCGCCGACCGTGTACGTCCTGGTCGGGCTGCAAGGTTCGGGCAAGACGACGCACGCCGGAAAGCTCGCGCTGCGCCTCAAAGAGCAAGGGCGCCGCACGCTGCTCGTCGCGGCCGACGTCTATCGTCCGGCCGCGATCGACCAGCTCAAGACGCTCGGCAAGCAGATCGATCTCCCGGTCTTCGACGAGGGCCAGGGCGACCCGGTAAAGATCGCGCGCGACGGCGTCGCCGAAGCGCGGCGTCTCGGCATCCCAACCGTCATCATCGACACTGCCGGCAGGCTCCAGATCGACGACCGGCTCATGGAAGAGCTCGAGCGGATCAAGGCTGCGGTCAAGCCGACCGAGATTCTGTTCGTCGCCGACGCGATGGCCGGACAAGAAGCCGTCAACGTCGCCAAAGTCTTCAACGACCGGCTCGGCATCACCGGCGTGATTCTGACCAAGATGGACGGCGACGCTCGCGGCGGCGCTGCGCTCTCGATTCACCGCGTCACGGGCGCGCCGATCAAGTTCGTCGGCGTCGGCGAGAAGATCACCGCGCTCGAACCGTTCTATCCGGATCGCTTGGCGCAGCGGATTCTCGGGATGGGCGACATGCTCACCCTCATCGAGAAGACGCAGAACGTCTACTCCGAGCAGCAGGCCGAAGATCTCGCGAAGAAGCTGCGCAAATCGCAGTTCACGCTCGACGACTTCTTGGATCAGCTGCGCCAGGTTCGCAAGATGGGCTCGATGACGGACATCGTGAAGATGATCCCGGGGCTCTCGAAGGCGCTGCCGAAAGACATCAGCATCGACGAGAAAGACATCTCGAAGGTCGAGGCGATCATCTGCTCCATGACGCGGCGCGAACGCGAGCGACCGGAGATCCTCAACGGTTCGCGGCGCAAGCGCATCTCGCTCGGTAGCGGGACGCAGGTGGCGGACGTCAATCGGCTCGTAAAGCAGTTCGAGTCTTCGCGGCAAATGATGAAGTCACTGGGCGGTATGAAGAAGGGGCGTTTTCCGAAGCTGCCTATGGGATTGGGGCGGTGACGGCCGTGCGGCATAGTGTTTCGCCGGGGACGTGTGGTTCTGCGTCTCCTACGCAGAACCACACTCGGTCGCTCCGTCGCTCCCGCCATCCTGGCTCCGCTCCTCCGCGAACGCCCCTGCGAAGCACTATGCCGCACAGCCGTCACGGCATGATGCGAGCAAAAGACGTGAACTACCTCAATCCCTCTCAATGGATGAGTGGGAATCCCTAGAAAGTCGACATGGTTAAGATCAGATTGCGGCGCATGGGCGCTAAGAAACAGCCGACGTATCGTTTTGTGGTGGCGGATGCGAAGTCGCCGCGGGATGGGCGTTTCCTCGAGATTTTGGGTCATTACAATCCGCGGACGGAGCCCAAGACGCTCGTCGTGGATCAGGAGAAGGCGAAGCAGTGGCTCGCCAAGGGCGCGCAGCCTTCGGATCCGGTGCGCCGTTTGTTTGCGGAGCTCGGGCTCGTCGAGCGCGGGTTCATTCCGGAAACCAAGCGTGCGCCCAAGGGTAAGAAGGAGTAACGCCGTGAGCTTACCTGGCGGACGCCGCCGATGAGCGCCTTCGACGACGAATTCGGTCTGTTCGGCGATGAGGACAAGGCGCCGGACGAAGAGCGTACTTCGACGCTTGGTGCGCGGCGCATCGCGTCGGATGAGGCTTCTCACGATGACATCGAACCTGAGGACGAACGGCCGCGGCGTGGGCCGCGGAACGACCGGAATCGCACCGGCGGCGGAGCTGCGACCGGTGACGCTGAGCGGCGGCCAAGGCGCGAGTACGGTGCCGATCGTGGCGCTCGCAAGACTGCCGATCCGGCGGTTGCACAGCAGCGTGCGATGGATCTGCTCAAGTTTCTGGCGCGCAAGCTCGTGTCGCGGCCGGAGCAGGTGCTCGTCGAAGAGGTCGAGACCGAGAAGGGTCCGGTTGTCGAGCTCGTCGTCGAGCACGAGGATCTCGGCAAGGTGATCGGTCGTAGCGGGCGCGTTGCGCAGGCGTTGCGCACGCTGGTTCGCGCGAGCGCCGAAGGACGGATCAGCATCGATATCATCTCGTTCGAGGACGAAGAGCTCGAAGCGGAAGCCGAGCATGCGGGCGACGCGGACGTTGCCGGCTCGGTGGATCCCGGGGACGACGAAGCGACTGCCGAGTGAGGCAAACGCCGGCCGGGTGGCCGGCGTGTTTGGGTTGCGCGGCGAGCTGAAGGTCGCGCCTAGCCGTATCGGCGAGGATTCGCTGGCGGCAGGGGTGGACGTGCGCGCGGAGCTCGGCGACGGAACGTCGCGCGGGCTGCGGGTGCGGGCGTTGCGGCGGCACCAGGGACGGCCGCTGCTCGCGTTCGAAGGCGTCGACGATGCGGATGCTGCGCAGTTGCTCGTCGGTGCTGCGCTGTTCGTCGATCGCGCTGCGGTTGCGCTGGGTGAGGGCGAGTATTTCGACGACGATTTGGTCGGGTGCGCGTTGGTCGACGTTACGGGGATTGTGCTGGGCGACGTCGTTGCGGTCGAGCACTATCCGGCGCAGGATGTTCTGTTGATCGGGCCGAGCCGTGCGATGGTGCCGTTGGTGCGCGCGTTCGTGCGTGGCATCGACGTTGGTGCGCGGCGGATAACCGTCGATCTGCCGCCGGGTTTGCTCGATCCGAGTCAGGCCGACGAGGCGTAGCGGCTAGCCGCCGGCCTTTGGGAACAGGCGGCGTTTCTTCGGTGGGTTGAGGTAGGCGGCGATTGCGGCGTCGACGGCGCCGTCGACCGCGATCTGCTGGCCTTGCGCGCCCCCGCCGACGCTGACGTGCGTCTCGCGCCAGAGCGTTTTTCCGCTGCAGCTGCTCGCGGTGAGGTTGAGCGTTGCGCTGCCCCCGGACTGGGCTACGGGTTGGAAGCTCAGCCCACCCGAGAAAATCGCGCGCACCGCGTGCGCGGCGCAGATGGCGCGCGCGCTGTCGCTGCGTTCGCCGTGGACCCGGTCGACGATGCGCTGCGTCGCCCGCTCGCGCAGCGCCGCGTCGGCGCTGCCGCCGATCGGGACGACGACGTAGTCCGCTGCTGCGACTGCGGCTGCTGCGACGGTCTTCGGCGGCGGTGCGGTCGTGGGGATGGTCGCGGGTGCGGCAGTCGGCGGGCTCGTGACGTTGGTCAAGGCGGCGGCCGGGGCGGCAGTGGCAACGAGGGCCGGCTTGGGGGCCGGCGTCGCGGCGTTCTTCTTGCCCTTGCGCCGGTTGAGGAGATTCGTCAAGTTGGCTTGCGGGCCCGAGCTCGATGCCGGCGTGGGGCTCGCTTGCGGCGGCGCGGTACCGATGGCCGCGTAGTTGCGGTTCGCATGGATTGCGATCGCCGTTCCGAGATCGGTGCCTTGGTTCGCGGCGTCGCTGTAGGTCGTGATCTGGGCCGTTTGGCTGAACACCACGATCCCGGTGGTCGTGCTGACCACTTGCTCGACGACGGCGACGGCGTCGCCCAGCGGTGTGATGTAGCCCGTCACGTAATAGTCGGCGTTGTTGGCGAGCGCGACTTTGAGATAGTCGGCGCGTTCGGTCCCCGGCGGCGGGGGGATCACCTTCACCCGCCCGGTTTCGGCCATCTGCTGGGCGAGGATCGTCGCCAGACGCGAGCCGGCCTCGCGGTCGACGCTGGAACCGGTCGGCACGAACGGGTAGACGATCACGTTCGGCTTGGCAACCAGCGCAGACGGCGGCGTCGCGGCGAGAAGCGGGAGCCCGAAAAACGCGATGAGGGCGAGCACGAGGAAGCGACGCACGAGCGGGCGTTCGTGCGGCGCCGGAGCGATCCCTTACGAGGCGAGCGGCAAGGCGGCGCTGTCGACGTCCCTTTCCCACGCTGCGCTGACGTGCGCGCCGAACAGAAAGACCACGCCGATCAAGTCCAGCCAGAGCAGCAGCACCCACAGCGCCGACAGCGCTCCGTAGATTTGGAACGCGTAGGCCGCGTACGTCGTATAGACCGCGAACGCGATCTGGGCAAGCGAGTAGCCGACCGCGCACGTCAGCGCGCCAGGGATCACCGAACCCCAACGGGGCCGCCGGTTGGGGAGGTACGCGTACAGGAACGCCGAGACGAGAAAGACCAGCAGCCCCGAGCCGGCGTACGATGCGATCTGCGGAGCCCAGCGCAGGTATTCGAGCCCGGCGAACTGCACGATCAAGGTGATGATGATCGGCAGCACGGTGGCGATGATCAGGACGACGCCCGCGAACGGAACCAGCACGAGCGCGATCGCGACGTCCCACACGATGTGCCGAAAGCGTGTGATGCCCAGCGATCGGTTCAACGCGTACGTAAGCGCTTGAAACAGATTCTTCCCCGACCAGATGAGCCCGATCAGGCCGACTGCACCGCTGAAGCCGCGGTAGCGCACGATCGCCGCGAGGTTATTCGAAACCAGATCACCGAGCGCCGGAACGTAGATTTGGATCGCCTGGTTGGCGCGTTCCATCCCATCGGTGGTTCCGTAGATGAACGCGAGCATCGCGACCGCGACAATCGAAAGCGGAACGAGCGCGAACAGTGCGGTGAAGGCGATCGATTGGGCCATGAACGGCGCGCCCTCGGCGGAGAAACGCAGCCCCGCCGCGCGAAAGACGCGGGCCAGGCGTGACGCCGGTTTACCTGCCGGTCGCACTCGGCGCACTCGTGATCGTCGTGGTGAACGGCACGTTCGTTCCCAGCGTGCCGCCCGCGTCGCTGCGCGCCGGGCGCGTGGTCGGTCCGGCGGCGCTCATCGCGCGTTTCTCCGATCGCATCGACGTCGCAGCCGACGGAACGCTCACCGTGACGCGCCGCGACCGAACATGCGTTGCGCGCGCGGTCGACGCTGCGCTCGAGTTGGTGGAGTTGGCACCGCTCGCACGGTGCCTGGGCGCGGAGCACGTCGCGTGGGACGCCCGCACGAAGACGCTCGCGCTGGCGTTCGACGGACCGATCCTGCTGCGCACGCTGCCGCCGTTCGACCCGAACGCGCCGCAGGTTGCGCCGACGACCGTCTTCACGCCCGAACCGACCTCGGCGCCGCCGCGCGCCGTCGACAGCGGCATCCCGCGCCCACGCCGTACCGCGATCCCGGTGACGCCGTCATCGCTCGATCCTGCGCCGAATCCCGCGCTTACAGGCCCGAGTCCGTGATCGCCTTGACCCAGCGCTGCGTGTCGGGGTCATCCCACCAGTTGGCGATCCGCGCTTCGAGAACCGGGATCCCGCGCAACACGCCGGTGTGATGCTCGACGGCGGCGGCATCGGGCTTCGCCACGATCATCTGCGTGCGCAGCGCTTCGACCGCCTGCGCCGCCTGGGGGTCGTCCGCTACCGCCGCGTGCAACTCGTCGTACGGCGGATGGGGAACGTCGGGCGGCCCGGAGTCGCTCATGCGCTGATCGTTCACGGCTTTGGTCCGGCGGCCTGCCGCTGCACGCGCAACGGCGATGCGGGCCTTCGTCTTTTTTGTCGCGAAACGGAGGGCGCATGCATGTCCGACAATTCTCGTTGATTGTTGCCGTGGCCGGCGTCGTGCTCGGATCAGTTTGCCCGGCCCCGGCAGCGGCAAAGCTCGCCAAGACCGGGACAGCGCGGACCATGTTCACGGCGGCGGGCCCCACGGGCCTGGTCATCCAGGGGAAGACCGCGGACATGACCGTGACCGATGATGGTACGACCGTCACGATCACCGTGCCGTTGGACCACCTCTCGACCGGGACCGCACTCCGCGACGAGAACATCAACAAAGCGCTCGCGGTCGCGACCTATCCGACCGCGACGCTGGCGGTCCCGCGCGCGTCGCTCACGTTTCTGGACCAGAAGTCGCCGGTGGGGTTCGCGAAAGGGTCGTTCACCCTCCACGGACTCACGAAGACGGTCCAGTTTCACTATCAAACCAGGAAAACCGGCACGACCTATGTCGTGACCGCAGCGCTGTCGTTCAATATGAACGACTACGGGGTCAAGGCGCCGACCTACCTCGGCGTGACCGTGCGACCCACGGTCCAAATTCAGACGGTATTCGACGCGATCGACGAGTAGCTCGTCGCCCTCGACGGCCCGCCGCGTTATGGAAGTGGGTGAACGACAGGCCGGCGTTCGCCCGCGCGAACTGCCGCCAACGCCGCTGTTTGCGTGCGGAACGCGGCCAACTGCGTTGCAGTGGGCGCACCGTCGCCCGACTCGACCGCGTACATCAAGCGCGCCAAACTGCCGTTGGCCCGCGCCAGCGCGCGCGACAACGTAGCATCCCGCGCTCGGACGCGCTCGGCGTCGGCGTATGCCGCGTCGGCCATGCGCGCGATCTCGCTCGCGAGCTTGTACTGCGCGACCAGCGCGGACTCGGTGACGTGCACGCGCGGGTCCTCGCTGACGACGAGCGTTCGCGTCTGACGGGTGCTGCCGGCGTCGAGCACGACGGTGTACGTCCCGGGCGGGACGAGCGCACCTTCGGGCTCGAGCGGCGTGTCGTGCGGAATCGCCGCGATCGGCGGCCCGGACTCGAACGTGCGCGGCTTGGCCGCCCGCAGGTCCCACACGAAGCGGTGGGCGCCGGCGCTGGGGTCCGGGCGCGTCGGCGTTGCGATCCACCACGCCGGAACTTCGAGCGCCGCGGCGTCGACCGCTTGGAGCGGCTCGTCGCTGGCCAAGCGGCGTACGACATCGCCGCGCGCGTCGGCGACGGTGAGCGTCACGCGCGACACGGCCTGTGGCAACACGTAGTCGAGAAGCGCGCCGGACGGCGGGTTGGCGGAGAACGGCTCGTCGGGCGGCAGCGGCGTATCGGTCCACGTGTCGCGCGGCACGCGCCAGGCGCGTATCGGCGCGAGCAGTTCCGGTCGCGTTGCGGCGAGCGATTGCGCTTGGCGCAGCGGAGCGACGTCGTCGAGGATGTAGAAGCCGCGTCCGTGCGTGCCGATGACGAGGTCGTCACCGTGCACCACCAGGTCGCGCACGGACGTCGCGGGCAAGTTCAAGCGCAGCGACGACCATTGCGCGCCGTCGTCGAACGAAACCCACACGCCGCGCTCGGTTCCCGCGTACAGCAGGCCTCGGCGCTGCGGGTCGGCGCGCACGACGTTGGTCGGCGTCGCGTCGATCCCACGATCGATCTCGGTCCAGTGCGCGCCGCCGTCGTGCGTGCGAAACAGTTGCGGGCGCTGCTCGTCCAGGCGAATGCGGTTGACCGCGACGTACGCGCTCGCGGCGTCGAACGGCGAGGCGTCGACGATCGAGATCTTCGCCCATGGGCCGACGCCGGGCGGCGTGACGTTGCGCCAGTGCTTCCCGCCGTCGGCGGTGCGCCACACGAAACCGTCGTCGGTTCCGGCCCAGATGACGTCGCGGTCGCGCGGCGAGAGGCCGAGCGCGTAGATGACGCCGCGATGCGGGCGTTTCGCCGCAGCGGTCTGCGCGAATGTTCCCAGGTTCGCCGGCGGCGTGGTTTCCGGTCGCGAAAGATCCGGGCTGACGATCTTCCAATTCGCGCCGTAGTCGGTCGTTTCGAACAGCACGTCCGAGCCGAGATAGAGCGCGTGCGGATCGGCCGGCGAGAACGCCAGCGGCGCCGTGCGTTTGAAGCGGTAGTCCGGATTGCCGCGCCACGACACGACCGGTCCGACCTCGCGCGTTTGGCCGGTCGACTCGTCGAAGCGCGTCACCTTGCCGCCGTAGATGATGCCGGGATGCAGCGGATCCGGTGCGACGTAGCCGTATTCTTCGGTGCCGACGGGATGCCAGTCGCGCGCAGTGATCGCGCCGTCGTTTCCGCGCGAGAGCACTTCGGCGCTGCCGCTCTCCTGTTGGCCGCCGTAGACGCGATACGGAAAGCGGTCGTCGGTGATGACGTGGTAGAACTGCGCGGTCGACTGGTTGTACCACGAGCTCCACGATGCGCCGCCGTTGAGCGTGATGATCGCGCCTTGATCGCTGCCCAGCAAGATCTCGCTCGGATCGGAGGGATCGATCCAGATGCTGTGGTAGTCGTCGCCGCCCGGCGCGCCGCGCCAGGCATCGAACGTCTTGCCACCGTCGGTCGACTTATAGGTGGACGTGTTGGTGAGGTACACGATGTCGCGGTTGCGCGGATCGACGCCGAGCGTCGCGAGATCGTCGCCGCGTTCGGCGATGCGCTCGGTATCGTTGAGCAGCTTCCACGTCGCGCCGGCGTCGTCGGAGCGGTACAGACCGTCGTTCTCGTTCGCGTCGACGATCGCGTAGACGCGCGTCGAATCGCTCGGCGCGACCGCGACCGCGATCCGCCCGACGCCCTTGGCCTGCGTGGGCAGGCCGGCCTCCAGCCGTTTCCACGTCGTCCCGCCATCGGTCGACTTATAGAGGCCGGTTCCCGATTGCGGCCGCTCGAACGAGTCGCCGCCGATCGTTTCCCACGGCGATTGCCGCGCGGCCCACAGCGTGGCGTACAACGTACGAGCGTCCGACGGGTCGAGCGTGACGTCGAACGCGCCGGTGTCGTCGTCGGTGTAGAGGATGCGTTCGAAGGTCGTGCCGCCGTCGGTCGAGCGGTACATGCCGCGTTGCGCGTTCGGGCCGTATGGGTGGCCGAGCACCGCGACGAACAGGCGGTTGGGGTCGTGCGGGTCGACGACGATCTTGCCGATCTGCTGTCCGTCGCGCAAACCCAGATGCGTCCAGTGCGCGCCGCCGTCGGTCGACTTGTAGATGCCGTCGCCGACGGCGAGGTCCGGGCGCTGCAGCCCTTCACCGCTGCCGGCGTAGATCGTGTCGGGCGCTGACGGCGCGACCGCGAGCGCGCCGATCGAGGCGGTCGGTTGATCGTCGAAGATCGGCAGCCAGGTCCGCCCGGCGTCCGTGCTCTTGAATATCCCGCCGTTGACGGAGGCAATGTAGAACTCGTGCGGGCGGCCCGGAACGCCGGTGACCGCAACCGTGCGGCCGCCGCGGATCGGCCCGATCGAGCGCCAGTGCAGCATGCCGCTCCACGCGCCCGGCGCAGCCGGCGTGACGTCGGCGGCCCGCGCGCTCGGCACGGCGAGCGGCGCGAGGACGAGAACCAGCAGCATGAGGATGCGGCGGACGATCATGCTGCTGGCTTCCGCTTTGGTGGTGGGACGCTCCCGCTAGCGGTTCTTCGCCAGAAAGCCGTCCAGGATCGCGAAGAACTGCTCGGGCTGGTCGAACATCGCGAAGTGGCGTGCCGGCGAGATCGAGACGACTTGCAGTTTCGGCGCGCCGGCAAGCAGCGTGCCGTAGTATTGCACTTTCTGATCGGCCGTGTACTGGACCGGCGCGGTTGCGAGATCGGGTGCGTTGTACGGCGCGATCTCGAGCAACGGGACGGTGATCTTCGCGAGGTCGGGCCGCAGGTCGGCGGTGAAATCTTCGCGCAGCCACTCGGCGACCGACGGCGGGTCGCTGCGCGCTTCGAGCTCGGCAAGCTGATCGGCGAGCGCGGGATCGAGGACGCCGCCCGCACTGCGCATGTAGCCCTTCTCGTAATCGAGCAACTGGCTGTGCGACTCGGCGGCGATCTGGGTGGCGGCGGATTCCGAGGCCTGCGCTCGCTGCTCGGGCGTGGCGCGTTCCATCCCCGGGAACAGCGGCATCCCGTCGAGTGCGACGATGCCGCGCAGGCGATCGGGGTGCTGCTCGCCCAGCATGATCGCGAGCGTGCCGCCCAGGCTGTGCCCGACGATCACCGGGCGCGCGACGTGCTGCGTCGCGATGAACGACCAGAAATCAGAGCTGAAGCGGTCGAACAGCGGCGGCGTCGCGCCGGGGCGGCCGTCGAATCCCGGCAGCGAGACGGCGTAGACCGTGTGGTTCGGCGCGAGGTGGCGAATCGTGTCGTACCACTCCCACGTACCGGCGGTCAGCCCGGGCAGCAGCACGACCGCATCGCCCTTGCCGTAACGGGCGACCTGTATCGAACCCGCGTCGAACGACGCGTCGACGTTCGGCGGCGTCGAGAGCGACGCGGCCGACGCTCCCAACGGGACGGTCGACAGCAATGCGGCCGAAACGCCGAGCGAACGAACGAGTAATCGTATCATCGCGGACCTGTATCCGCGCAGTGAGAGGAGGTTTCTTGCCCGGGCGCTCGGTCAGTGCACGAGATCGCGGGCGAAGACGAGGGTGATGCCGTCGCGCTGCAGCTCGGGCAGGAGCGCGCGAACGGCGGTCAGGGTCGTCGGCCGCGGATGGCCGATCGCGATCGCGCTGCCGTTGGTCTTCGCCACCTCGGCCGCATGGCGCAGTTGAGCCTCGGTTGCGTCGACGTCGGCCACGTTGTCGAGAAAGACGTCACGGCTCGCGGTCGCGATCCCGGCGGCGTGCGCGTCGCGCGCCGCGATCGAGCTGCCCGACGTGAGCGAGTCGATGAAGAAGAGGTGATCGGCGGCAAGCACCGCGGCGACGTCGCGCATCACACGGTCGTCGGCGGTCGCCCGGCTCCCTTCGTGATTGTTGACGCCGCTGGCCAGCGGCACCGACGCGATGTCGTCGCGCACTTGCGCGGTGATCGCCGCGTCGTCCATCTTGGTGGTGATGCGCCCCGGGCCGGGATCGATCCCGGAGATCGGTTCCATCGGCAGGTGCAGCATGATGCCTTTGCCGGCCGCCTGCGCATCGCGCGCGATCTGCGTGCCATAGCGCACGTGCGGCAGGACCGACATCGTGAGCGCGACCGGCAGCGCGATGAAACCGTGCTCGGTGTCGGGCCACTGGCCGCAGTCGTCGATGATGATCGCCAGTCGCGGCCCACCGGACGAGGCGGCCGCGGGGGTTGACGTGGCTTCGGCCTTGGGCGTACCGGTTGCAACGGATTCAGGCGTCGCGATCGTCGACGGAGCGGATGTGGCCTTGCGGACGATGGGCGCGAAGGTAGCCTGCGGTTCCGCAGCAGCCGTCGGCGGCACGTACCGCGCGACCCGAGCCGGGTGAGGCGTCGTGTCGCCGCGCACGATGAGCGCCACGGCCCCGACGAGCGCGCCCAGTGCGACCAACAACACGACGATCGGGAGCGCGGTACGCCGCGCGTTGCGGCGTCCGCGACGACGTTTCATGATGCGGCCTTCGACGCGGCCCGCCGGTTTACGTCTTGGGCGCCTCGCCCCCGAGCACATGCGGGGTGATGAAGAAGACGACCTCATCCTTGCTGTGCGTCGTCTGCCGGTTGCGAAAGAACGTCCCCAGCACCGGCAGATCGCCTAAGATCGGAAACTTCGTGATCGTCTCGGAATCGACGTCCTGGAACAACCCGCCCAGCACGATCGTGTCGCCGTTTGCGACGCGGAGCGTCGCGTCGATCTTGCGGTTCGCGATGATCGGGAACGAGTCGTTGAAGCCGATAATCTGAGAATATTCCGGATGGAGTTCAGCGGTGATCGTCCCGTCCTCGCCGATGGTCGGTGTCAAGCGCAAACGAACACCGACGTCGATCGTCTGAACGCTCGGAAAGCCGGTCTGCTGATTCACGGTGACGACCGGGTATTGCTCGCCGATGAGCAACGACGCTTCGCGGTTGTTGAGGGTCGCGATGCGCGGCTCCGCGAGGATCGAAGCGCGCCCGTGCTGGATCAGCGTGTCGATTTGCGCGTTCACTAGCACGGAGCTCTTCGTGATCGTGTAAGGGAACTGCGCTAGCGCCCCGGCACCGAAGCCCGTGCCCCCGAGTTGAACGCCGACGTCGGTCGTATCGTTCACCGGCTGCACGTCTGCGACGCGCACTTCGACCATGACTTGACGACCCGGGGCGTCGATGCTCGTCAGCAGCGCGCGCACGGTCGAAACCAACTCGCTGTTTCCGCTCACGACGACGGCGTTCTGCCGGTCGTCCGCGAACACGGCACCGTCCGGAGCGATTCCCTTCAATGCCCGCACCGCGTCGCTGGCGCGAATGTTTCGCAGGGGCAACACCTGCATAGCGAGCGTCCCGCCCGAACCGTAGGCCGGCGCGTCGAGGGCCTCGACAAGGCGCCGCGCTCGCATAATCGTCGTCGCGCTGCCGGTGACGACCAGCGTTCCCGTGCGCTTGTCCCCGATGACGATCGTGCCGGGCGCAAGCGCGCCCTGCAGTGACGTCACGACCTCGTCGGGCCGCGCATGGTGCATCGATATCGTCGCGGTCTGGGTTCCGGCGGCGGTTGCATCGTCGGGGTAGCGGCGATTCATCGATGATGCGTCGCCGACGATCGTGATGCGACCCTCCAGGTGCGTCTGCAGGCCGTAGGCGGTCACGAGAGTGGAGAGAGCCTCGTCGAACGTCACGTGATTCAGTCGCATCGTGACGCGCTGCGCCTTTACCGAGCCGTCGGCGACGACGTTGCGTCCTGATTGCGCACCGAGTAACCGGATGACGTCCGCGAGCTCCACGTCGTGCGCGTCGATGCTGATCCGTTCGTCATGCGCCGCGGCCGGCAGGACGAGCGCGATCAAGGCCAGGGCCACGATGAGGAAGGATCTCACGGTTGTCGGCCTCCGGCGTTGGGTCGTTGGAGTTGGAAAGAGGGACGCTGCGTCACGGGGAGCGTCGTACCGCCGGTTAGGTGAACCCCGGCCGTGTCGATCGCGACGATGCTCGCACCGTCGAGGCGGTCGCCGACAGTGACCAGGCGCGTCGTCGAGCCGTCGTCGACGAGCGCGTACGGCGGCGTCCCGGTGACGATCGCGCTTACGTGCTCGGCCGGCGCAGTCGGAAGCAGCCCGCCACCGGCACCGGCATTGGGCGGCAGCGGACCGAGCGCCGGCGGAATGGATAGGAAGGGCGGCGCGACGGCCGGTCGAGCTGCGGTTCGCACGGCTGCCGGCAACCCGCCGGCGAACGGATCACGTCGCGGCAGGATCGTGACGATTCGGACCGGCTTTGCCGGGGTCCGGGCTCTGACGGTGAGCGTGGCCGTGCCGCCCGCGTCGTTCACCGTCGCCGGCGCGCTCGAGAACGCGCCCGCAAACGCGAGAAGAGCCGCGCACGCAAGCGCAGCGCGGCTAGTCCGGTCGAGTGCCAACGTCACGGGTTGCCGCTCGCGGCTCGATACGTTGCAACGCGACGTGCAGGACGGCTGCCACTCCTACTGCCCCCGGGCTGGTCGTACGAACGATGGAAACCACGTCGATCTCGGCAGGAACCGGCAAGCTCGACAGGGCGCGGATCACCGCGAGCACATCGGTGTAATGGCCCTCGATCGTGACCGCGAGCGGGATCGCATCGATCGCTTGGGCGCGGTCCTTCGGAGCGAGCGGCGACCCGGGCGCTGCGATCGACGCGACCGTCGTATGATGCTCTTGCGCGACGCGGGCCGTGTCGCGGACGAAGCGGGCGACGATCGGGGCGGACTCGCTGTCGGCTTCGAGTCGACGGAGGTCCGCGCGCAACCGGCCGCGCGCCGCGAGGAGAGAGCCGCGCGTCCGCACCGTGACATCGTTCGCGGCCAACGAGGCCGTGAGGCCGTCATTCATCACCGTCTGGTCGTCGATGTGCCGCTCACCGAGCATGACGATGCCCGACGTTCCACCGACGAGCACGAGCGCAGCGCACCACCAGAGCGCGCTCGCGACGGTCGGTTTCATCACCGCCGTTCCAGGACGATCGCGTAGGTCACTTCGGGCCCGGCGGCCTCGCTGCGTACGGCCACGAGACGCGCACCGGTGTATTGAGGAAGCCGCGCCAACGCGACGATCGCTGCCGCGACGGTGCTCAGGCGTCCTCCGCCGCCCTCGACATCGAGAGCTTGGCCGTCCTCCCGGAGAGCGGTCAACCAGACGCCCCGGGGGAGCTCGTTTCCTAGCGCGGCGATCTCGTTTGCGCGAAGCTCGCCTGAGCGCCGGATCGACGCGACTTCGTCGCTCAATCGGCGCAGCCTCGTGACGTCGCGCTCTAGGCTGCGCACTCGTTGGACGTCGACGGCCGTTTTCGCTAGCCGCATCCGATACTCGGCACCCGCGCGCTCGAGGTAATGCAGCCGTGTCGTCTCGACGTAGTACGGCAATATCAGCGACGCGAGCGCGCCGACGAGCACGACGAGCGGGAGCCGCGGTGGCGAACCGGCGGATCGTAGCGCCTGGCCGAAGATTCGCTCGGTCGGCGTGATCAGGTAGTTGATGCGTTTCACGCGGCAGATTCCCAAAGCGCGAGGCCGTAGGCCAAGGCCCAATCGGGTCCTGCCGAGCGAAGGACATCAGGCGGTAAGGTGCGGGAGATGTCGGGTGACAGCGTGCCCAGGCGGACCGAGAGCGCTACAGCGTGCTCGAGGGCGTCCGTGAAACCGCACAACCGAGCACCGTTCCCAACCAGAACGATTCCGTCGAGCTCGGCGCGCGCGTGCGAACGATGCTCGACCAATGCGGAGGCGAGTTGCTCGACCAGCGCGTCGCGCGCGTACTCGCCCGCACCGGCCAACCCGATGCTGCGTTTGCGAACCTCGGCGGCAATCTCGTCGACACCGAGCGAAGCAATCAACGCGGCGGTCAAGGCCGCGCCGCCGCCGACGAACGTACGGCATGCCGGGACCGGTTGGCTGGAAAGGACGAGCATCGTCGCACGCTCGCCGATGTCGACGATCGCGCCCGCGAGTGGAAATACGCGGGTGAGCGCGAGCGCGGCGTCGTCGACCGCGATCGGCCTCAAGCCGGCGCTGCGTGCCGTCCTGACGCGCTGCACGAGCGCGGCGCGCCGGGCGACGGCGACGACACACCGATCGGACTCGATCGGGACGACGCGCACGGCTGCATCGTCGATCGGGAATGCGAGGAAGCGCGCGGCCTCGTAGCGCGCGGCGCGGAGGCGTTCGGTGCCGCGCATCCCCGGGAACGCGCTCGTTCGCAGGACCGCATCCGATCCGCCGACGGCGAGGACACAGCGGCGTTCGCGCGTTCCGAGCTCGGCCCGGGCCGACGCGACCGCCCCTGCCGGATCGGCGCCGGTCGCCCGAGCGGCCACCGCGACCAGGTGCGCGGTTCCGGATCGATCGCGTTCGACGAGCGCGACGCGCGTGCGCGCGGCGCCGACGTCGATTCCGAGCGGCAGGGTTTCCCGGCGGTTCACGAGGCGAACCCGGAGGCGAGCGATGCGGCGAGGACGGTCCCCGTCGCCAGGAACGGGCCGAACGCGAGCGCATCTCGACGGTTCGCGCGCCGGGTTGCCAGCAACCAGCCTGCGTAGATGCCCCCCAGAATGAACGCACCGCCGAGCGCAGCGAGCCCTGACGTGGGGCCGAGCCCGATGCCGATCGCCGTGCCGAGTTTGACGTCGCCCATTCCCAAGCCGCGACCACGCGTGATCGCGTAGAGCAACAGCAGGGATCCTCCGACGGCGAGGGCACCGAAAAGCGCCGTCACCACGACGCCGCTCGCGATCGCGAGACCAAGCGCGATCGCCGACGTTGGACGAGTAACGTCGTCGGGGATGCGCCCTGTACGAGCGTCGATGCCGGCGGCGATCAATGCACCGCAGACCGATGCAGCAGCTGATAGCGCGATCATGTGCCCAACGCGCGGAGCAGGACGCGTGCGGGAAGGTAGCCAGGATTCAGTTCGAGAGCATACCGAAGGTGGCGGCGCCCCGAGCGGCGGTCGTGCCGACGTTCTGCCATGCAGGCCGCAAGGTGCGCGTAACGGGGATCGTGCGCAGCGGCGGCCGCTGCGATAAAATCTCGCTCGGCTGCGCGCCATCGTGTCATCCGTCCGGCGGCGAACGCGCGGTCCGCGAGGAGCGCGGGGTCGTTTGGCCAGGCGCGCAGCGCGACGTCGGCGACGGCGAGTGCCGTCGCCGCGTCGCCCGGCTGACGGCGCATGAGCAAGAAGAAAGCCAGCCGGTCGGAGGCGACTGCCGACCCGGCGTCGAGGTGTGCAGCGCGCGCGTAGCTGGTGACCGCGGCATCGATGTCGCCGGCGCCGAGTTGGTCGTCGCCGCGTGTGACCAGCGCGGAGGCGACGTTTCCGCGAAATACGAGCGCTGCGAGAGCTAAACTGACGGCTGCAATGACGAGCCGGCGCGGGCGTGAAAGTTGCGTCATGCCAATGCCCCGAAATACGCGGCGAGCCCCAACATGAGCGTTCCGGCCACAACGGCGGGCGCGGGCGACGCGGCGAAGCGCCGGAGCACCGCCGACACGCGTCCGCTCATGAATGCCACGCCGGCCAGCGGCGCAGCGTGCCCTAGTCCGAACGACGCGAGGAGGATGACGCCGTCTGATGCGCGACCGCTCACGATCGTCAACCCGGCGATCCCAGCGATGATCGGCGTGCAACAAGGCGAGACGACGAGCGCGCTGGAGGCTCCGAGCAGAAACGCCCCACCTGCATTCGAGTTGCCGGCGCGAGGCTGCGCATGTGCGTGCGGATCCGCGTCGCGCTGGAGCAGCGTCATCGTACCGCCGATGGCGAGCGCGATTGCGAGGGCGACGTAGACGTAGGTCGACCATCCTCGAACGGCGCCGAGTGCGCTCGCCGCCGAACCCAGGCACACGTACGCGCCGACCAAACCCGTGATAAACAGCGCGACCGGCCGGCCGGGCCGCGACGTCGCGTTTGCAAGCGCGGCGACGGCGACATATCGCGGCGCTGCGCACGGCCCGAGGCTCGTCAGGAAACCGGCTGCAAACACCAGCGGGTAGGCCAGCGGCGATCGACTGGCGACGGCACGCAGTCCTGCGTCCAGCACGTCGATCACGGGGAAGCCTCGAGGCCTTGCGTGGCGACGTACAAGATCTTCGTCGCCGTGCAGTTCGCGCCGCACAAGGCACCGCTCGACAGTGGAAGCTTTGCCAGCGTCGAGCCCGCGTGGACGCCGGGACACTGAATGGTGTAGCCGGCCGGGCTTCCACCGGTGGCTTGCGTGGTCGTCAGCGAGTACGTCGCCGTCGCACTTTGAGCGGCTGGGTCTTTCGGTGTGTTGTTGAGATAGGCGACGCCGTTGGCGGTGAACAGCGCCGGTACCACGGCGGCACCAGCCGCCGTTGGATAGACTTGATTGTCGGCGTAGTAGAGCTCGAGCGCGGTCGCGATCGAACGCATGTTGGACTCGCACGCGGCCGTCTGTGCCTGCGAACGTGCGTTAACGAAGTTCGGTATCAAGATCCCGGCCAGAATGGCGATGATCGCAACGACGATCATCAGCTCGATCAGCGTAAAGCCGCGCTCGTGCTCAGGCGCTCCGGTGTGATTCAAGGTCGTCCTCCGGTGTTGTGATATGTGCGGTGCCCGACGCGACAAACGCCTATGCTACGCGTCGCCCGATCCGCGCGAGCGCGCGTGAGAGCAATTTCGAAACGTGGCTCTGCGAGAGTCCCAGTCGTTGCGCGATCTCGGTTTGGGTTAGCCCCGCGCCGTAGGTGCCGAAGACGATCGCGCGCTCGCGCGCGCCAAGCTCGTCGACTGCGACGGAAAGCGTGATGCGCTCGTCGAGGCCAATCGTTGATTCGGGGATCGGCAACAGGTCGATCAGGTCCGGCCGCTCGGCTCCATCGGGTTCGGTCAGCACGGCGTGTCCGGCTCGGCGCAGCCGCCGCATCTCGACGACGCTATGGACCGTCACGCCGAGCGCGCGAGCGATCTCGCCCGTCGTCGGCTCGCGATGGTGCGCCGCGCAAAAGCGGTCCCATGCCTCGACGTAGCGTTTCTCCAAGGCGATCAGGGAACGCGGTGGACGCACCATGCATTCATAGTCGCGCACGTAGTGCATCAGCTCACCGACGATCATGATCCACGCGTAAGCTTGGAAGGGCGTCTGCATCTCGGCGCGATAATTCGTCGCCGCTTTGATCAAACCGAGCGCTGCGACCTGTTCGAGATCGGCTCGATCGTTGTGGGATCGTTTGAACTTGCGTGCGCCCCGCGAACAAAGGTAGCAGTAGGCGTCGACGACGGCGTTGCGAAGGTCCAGCGTGCGTTCCGCGCAGTAGCGTGAGACGAGCTCGTCTGAGTGAATCATTGCGATACGCTTCCGATCAAGGCGCACAACGCATCGATAAACAAACGGGGTCCCGACCCAGTATAAACTGTCGCCCCTAGCCACATGGGGGAACTGTTCACGCGGCGGCGCTGGCTAAGACGAAAACCCTGTAAGAGACTGCGCTTTCGCACGAAGATGATCGGTGCGGCCTCGCCGATCACACGACCAGCTAAGTGGTCGATGTCGAATCGTTCGGTTCGTTCGTCTGACTGACCATCCTACGTACGAAACGGACCTCAAGTCCCCGCCGTTTCCCTACCGTCGTTCCGCGCGGCGGACTATCTCAGCTCGCATTCCCTTTGGCATCTCCCCTTCGCTCCGGCAACTCCGCCCCCGTTTGCCCGGGGTTGTTCGTCGCGCGTTCATCGCTACTATGGGAGATTCTGACTTCTTGGAGTCGTGCATCATCGGCTTGCGGCGTTACGCCTTTCCGATGCGGACCGGCACCCAGCGTGACGGTCGGCTCCAAGATATCCCGGTTCCCGAACAAGGAACGTCTGTGCATGCCGGGGTCTACGACCACGCCGAGTCAGGAACGCACTCGCAATATCGCGCGTCCCCATGTTGCCTTCCGCCTGAACCACGGTGTCGGCACCCGGGAGTTGAAAACTTTCGCGGCTCAATGGCCGGCCTGCGCACTCCTCTGCCGACGCTTCGCTGACGCCCTCACGGGCGCCACCGCACGGCTCGAGGTCGATATGATTCGCTACATCTTTATCGTCGAAGACTTTCACTTCGTATTCCTTGCCGGGCTCCCGGCGCACGGTTCAAATCTCCGCCGCCGTTTCCAGCGCTACCGTAGTGGCCGTTCTCCCTTCTGGAGATTGCTCTTAATGCCGATCTACCAGAATCGACACGGCTACCTTATAATGCCAATATGAAGAGCGAGATTGTCGAAAAGCTCAGAAAATACAGTTCCAGCTATCTCACGGAAGAAGCCGACGTTGTATATTTGATTGTTCAAATCGGAAAAATAATCGAAAGCCAAAAGGAGGAAAAGAATTTTCCTGCCTTGTGGTTTTATCGTAACTGGGTGGTTCATTACCAGCTAGATAAAAAAGGCAGCGACGGCCGGACGCAGATGCTCGATAGGTTAGATGAAACGATCGCATCCATGGTGGGAAAGAAGGCTGACGAGGTTTCTCCAGAATTTGAAGAAGCGGTTTCTTTCAAGCCCTTGCATGAAGAACTCGGTCGCTTTCTTAGGTCTAATGACTTAGAAGAAGCGGGGTTTGATTATGCAACTTGGTGTGAGCGGCTTGATGACCTACTAGTCCGCATTCTGGTAGATTTGCCACTTATTCCGCCAAAGGATGGGGGTTATGCCTTTACGGAGTTCAGGTTCAATCGAACACACACTGATACGCGCGACGCTGAGTTTGAAGTCAAACTGTCTGACAATAAGTCTATCGGTGGCCGAGTAGTGGTAAGGGTTAAGAGGCTCGATTGAGCGCTCGAGCAAAGACTGCCCACGCGCATTCCGACGAGATGTTCAGGTGGCTCGAGACCGTGCGCGGCGGCAACACCGCGGACGAACTCGGCAAGTTTGGCTTTGCAGCGCTGCTCGTCCCGGCACTCGCCTTCGACAGCATTGGTCAACTATTCGGAGCGATTCGTCGCAACGCTGGCGCGATCACCGTATAGCCAGCGCACAGCCGTCGAACTCGCGCAGAAGCTGCCCTACCCTAGGTGTGGGACAAGGCGCACTCCTTGTCCGTGAAGCGCTGCACGCCAATACCTGCTTTAGTCAGCCCTATCGCGGCCGCTGGCAAGTCGGCTGCCTTCCGAAACGACCCGCGAACGCGTCGAGCCGGGGCTCCGTGATACCGTAGATCGGCGAGGCGGGCCTTCTTGTCATCACGATCATCTGCGCAATCATTTTTTCCGTCGCTTCTTAATCGTCTCGACAAAGGCAGCGAGCTCATCAATGCGCAGCTTCAGCTCAGGCGGCCGAGGGACTGGCGCTGCGTCCGCGGCCGGCTGGTCATGCCCGCGCATCCACCGAGAGCACTCCGTCATCGCTTCCTCTACGGCTCGACAATCGGCTTCGGTGATGTCGTCGAGGTACTTGACCTTTCGCGTCTCGATGCTGTGTCGATATCGCTGGACGACATCATTGAGCAAGGTTTCGCTTGTCGCTTGTTCCCACGCTTCGCGCAGACAGGCGTAGATATCGCGGGCAGCTGGCTCGTACGTTTCCGGGCCCGCCGCTCGAAGTAGCTTCTCGGCAGCCTGCCACCGCTTCCTAAGGTCGCCGATGCGCTCCTTGATGCCCATCGCGATCCACGGAAGATCGGGTGACGAGATTCCGGCCTGACCCTCTCGCCGGACATACTGATTAAGACAGGCCACTTCGTGTTTCGACGCTTCATCGAGTAGGTACCGCAGGAACACGATGTCGTGCGTGAATACGATTACCTGCCGTTCTTTCGCTTCAATCAACAGCCGGCGAGCGATACGCTCCCGCCAAACGTGGTCGAGGGAAGACACGGGGTCATCGAAGATGACCGCCGATTTTCCGCTCGCCGTGCTGAGCTCCGTGAGGAAGGCGGCCAGGGAGAGCGTCCTCGATTCGCCTTCACTCACGACCTCAGGGACGGCGACACCCGGCGCGTTCGTAAACGCCAAGCGGTGAAAGAGCGCGCCCCGTGCGCCACCGGCAGCCTGAATCTCGACTGCGAGGTGATTGAATTCAAGTTTAGACAGCTCTGACCGGAAAGTTGTCCGCAGTTCATCCGTGATCAGTCGCTTGGTCAGTTCTGTGCTTTTCCGCGTGATCGCCCCCGTCTGCGTGTCGCCGATGCATTGTTGATAGGCAGCAAGGCACTTTTGGCGGTTGACCTCATCGATGACGTCCTGCAGATGCTCACCGAGCGCAGATCGCGCCTCGAGCTCGCGGAGGTTCGCCGCGGCTAGTGGGTCGAGCGCAGGACTCTGCTGCTTGAGGGCCGTCGCACGGTCACGCAGGTTCTTTGCGGCGGAACTTAGATCGCTTTCGATACCGGCTTGAAGCTCGCGCTCAGGATAGCTGCCGACTTCAGCCGCGCTCTTTGCCTCCTGCTGAATAAGAGCCGCCCCTTGAAGCAGGTCGCGCAGTCGGCCCCCAAGTTCGGCATCATCAGCGATGAGCTCGTTAGTCGCGAGCTCGATCTCCGGGCTCTTCACGCTGAGCTGTGCGATGGCCGAAAAGACCTGACCATATGCCGCTTCCGCTCCCCGAACGTCAGCCTGCGCACTTGAGGAGACGTACTCCGCAAAGTGTTCGAGGCGCTTGGTAGCATCCGATCCGATCGTCTGCTGGCAGAATGGGCATACCGCGCCTTCATGAATCGCTGGGAATGGCGCCGCCGGATATGCAACGCTTGAGAATCGCTGAGCGGCATCCCACATCGAACGCCACGCCTCCTCACCGCTTCCTGACAAGAGATCTGCGCTTAACGCGGTCGCGCGGAGTACCGCGAGTACCTCGCGGGCCCTTCGAAGTGAATCGGCCGCGGACCTGAGCGTGGCAATTCCTTCATGACCGAGGGCCTTCACGAGGCCGGTCACGTGATTGGCGAGCAGATCGACGCGGTCGGCTTTGAGTTCCAGCTCCCGCGCTCGCTGTTTGGGGTCCGCGGTCTGAAGGTCACGCTGCTGGTGCTTCAAGTCCGTTAGGTGGCGCTGTTCCTCCGGTGCGAGCGTCGCCAAGCTCCGGAGTTCGTCCACGTTCGTCAGTGAGGTGATGTGCGTGGTAAGCGAGTGGGCTCGCGTGCCTTCCGCAAGGACCGGGAGCCTCGCGACCACAGCATTTAACTTTGCGTATTCGCTCTCAAGCCGCGTTCGAACCTCACCACACACGGCAGACAGTTTATCGAAAACGTCAAGGCTGAAGGGCCGGAACGCCACATCCGTCTTGTCTCGGATGTAGACCGGAGCACTATAGGCGTCGAAGACACTCACCGCTCCAAGCGCAGAGTCCGGGGCGACGTCAGGCGTCCAGATGAACTGCTCTTCCCGCGCGCCATCACGATAACGTATTGTCGCTTGAGCCTTGAGCGGAGCCGCACCGCTCAGCACATCGCCGAGGATCTCTTCAGTGCCTCGCGATCGGCATGCGCGCTTCAAGATGCGAGTGTACCCAGACTTCCCAGAAGCGTTCTGTCCGTACACAAGCGTGAGGTTCGGTCCGAACGTGATAGTCTGATCTGGTGCGAGCGCGTTTACGCCATGGCTGTGCGTTACGCTCATAAGCGTAACGGTGTCCGATGCGCGGTCTTTGACCGGCAGGTGCTCCTTCGTCAATACCTGCGCCGTCTTGGGGTCACTTAGACCCCGAGCTGCCTTGCAGAGGACAACCAGCTGGAAACGGCGCGGGAGATTTGA
>PMOS01000043.1 GCA_003161435.1 Vulcanimicrobiota bacterium | reverse complement strand
GCCGAATAAATCAGGCCATCCCTAGCGGAATCGGTCTCCATATGGCCCGGATGGGTCCGTAACAATAAGTCCGTTGCAACACTGCCATCGTTGTGCTCAAACGCGACATTGTAGTTCTCGGCTGCTGCAGCGCGAAGGACGAGCTCGAACGCATATGCTTCAAAGAGATCAGCGCCAGCGTGCGCAATCACATCGGCTAAGCCCAGGACAGATGACAGGCTCGCCTGCAGCTGCGCAATCAGGTCCTGGTCACTCATGTTAAGCGTTCTTCAATTTGCAATAAGATAGCTTCAAGGCGACTGATTTCAACATTTTCGAGATCAACCGAATAGTCCCGGAAACTTGTCTCGCGATTTCGGCGCGGATCTTCAAAACTCAACTTAAGCCCGGCGCCGCTAGCACCTTCGTCGAATCGCTCCAAGGGATTCGGCACAAGTTGCTCTCGGCCGTTCACATCAAGGCGCTTTCTGAGCGGCGCGACGGCCTTGATTTTGTTCAAGTGAGCTAAGTGCCGCGCGATCTCCCGGGGCTCTATGAAGGCCCGCCTCAAAGCATTTGCAGCCACGAGCGCTCGCTCCGCGCTTGTGAGTGGAACGGAAACAGTCACTTGCTGTCGACTCTTGCGCTGGCGCCTTCCTGAGCCGAATAGATCGCCACTGTCAGCGTCGACGTCGTAGCGCGGTGCCTGAAGACCCTTTCGCTCAAATGTTCCTTGATTTGCTTCGTCAAGTATTTCATCGGCCAACGGAACGGTTTGGCTGTTCCCGCGCAGCAGCTTCTGAATCAGCTCGAATGCGGTATTGGCGAATTCGTCATCATCCACGAAAGGCTACTCCCTACTGAAAATTGGTCAACGCCCAGTCGGATCCGCGTAACGCTGGACCACCACGCCGCAACTCTCCGACGAATCGGCTCGCAATCGTTTCGCCTCTTTGTCCTCGAACAATCGCACCCGTCGTGCGCACTTCCTGTGCCGAAAGCCGGGCGGGAGATGATATGATGAGCTCGTGACGCGGACGGGTTATCGCCACATAAAAGAGCCGGCGCTGTTCCTCCAAGGCCTGTTCCTGAGTGAGGCGCGGCTCCTCAGCGTCTATACGCGGCAGGATACCCTCCGCGACCCCGGCTACGATCACGAAGTCAGCTGTCAGCCCTTTCGACTTGTGTAGACTCATGATACGTACAAAGTCAGGGCTTTGGGGTACCACCGGCTGCGTGATGTATTCTCGGATGGCATCAAGCAACTGATCTGGCGTCAGTAGCGTGAGACCGCCCTCGATCTCAATCTCCCTAAAACTGGTCGCCCATTGCTGGCCTCTAGGGAAGAGCGCGTCCATGAGATCTTCACCTACCAACGACTGCAGTGGCGCCAGTGCAGCTAGTACTTCTCGATACCGACCCAACAGGTGTGAGAGGCGAGTCTGAGTTCTAACACCTGCTACGATCTGATCAAGTAAATCGCGAGGTGACAACTGTTCCGCCTCGCACATCGAGCGCAGCAATGCGTACTGCGGCGAACGAAAGTTAGGAGCTCCAATGCCCAATAGCCACCGCAACGCGACTCGATCATCAGGATGAACCAGTAGCGTCAAGAGGGAGAAGGCGCGCCGTCCTTCGACGGAGTCAATTAGTTCCTCGTGGTAGTAGCTATGCGCTTCGATGTTTAGGCGGCGACATGCGTCTCTGATCGCGCTCCCGATGTATCGCCTTGCAGAAAGGACGAGTATCGAGGCTGGCGCAGCTCCGGCGTTCAAACGGCTTTGCACGTACAATGCGATTCCGGAAGCCTCTTCAAGAACGTTCGGCCACTGTACGATGCGAATGAGGCCCGGCGGATTCCCGGCCATGGGACTCAGTGGAGGCTGTAGGTCCGGGTGATTATGGAGGATGAGGTTCGTCGCGGTCAGCACTACGTCTGTGGGGCAGCGACGACATTCGTCCATCTCGAAGTCGACGACGTTCGGATGGCGCACTGTGAAGTCGTCAATTCCGCTTGGGTGCGCATATCGGAAACCGTAGATCGATTGATCAGAATCGCCCACGATCGTCAACGTAGCATTTTCGGCGAGCAAATCAATTATGGCTTGCTCTGCTCGGTTGAGGTCCTGGTATTCGTCGACTATGACATGATCGAAGGCTGACCGCTCGGCGATTAGTGGGTTGTCCCGCAACAATCGGTATGCGAGCGGAATGACTTCGCCTATGAGCATTGCATTGTGAAATATCATCCACTGCACAAGGTCGTGTTCAAAAGCCACGTCCTCGGGTGATTGCTCGACATCGGGAAGCTCACGTTGCAATCGCGACCATGCTGCTTCATACGCCTCGATCAAACGGGTCTTCGAGCGTACATCGCCGAAAGCTGGGTTTGCCAAGTCTCGAAGCAGCGGGGCGGCTTCGAATTGCAACGCGCTTTGCTTCTTGAAGGTTAGCAACGGACGCGGAGTACGATTAAATGCGTGAAGAGCGCTGCCACGTTGCAGTATGCCATAGCAAAGGCCGTGCAATGTTACGGCCCTGATGTCCTCGCAGCCAGCTACGCCAAGCGCTGAAAGCTCGCGTTTTAAGTCATGGGCGATTACTCTCGTAAAGGTTACCACGAGAATCCGTTCCGGCTGCACGCTTTGCTCCAACAGCCGCATCGCTTTGCGCTTTATAGCGAACGTCTTGCCCGTGCCGGGACCCGCGACGACCCGCACGCGCGAATCATCCGATGATGCTATGTCTCGGCCAATTCCGTCGATACCAACGTTCCACGGCATATCGCTCGACCACCCCCATCGCACACAGCCGCATTGTCACGAAGCCGGGCATACGAGCGGCCTTACCTCGTCAATAGTGCGTCGCGGACGATCCTCTCTTGCTCTACGGCATGCGCTCCCGGATATCCCTCGGACGGACTTGCACGGTACGGCCGGCCAACATAGTCAATATCGGCCAAGCCGTTCGGCAAACGCTCCACCAAACGCCGGCGGACGTGGGCTCGGGCGCCCATGTTCTTAGGCTCTTCTTGGACCCAGATGACTTGTTTCGCGTTCGAGTAGCTGGCGATGATGCGAAGGATCTCTTCGTGAGGGAGGGGGCTGAGGAGTTCGACTCGGACGATCGCGGTCTTTGTAGCCTTTTCGTAGAGCGGGCTGGACGTTAGGTCGTAATAGATATGGCCGCTGCAGAGCAGGACGCGTTCGATGGCGGACTTGTCGTTGTTCTCGTAGCGCGGGTCGTCGATGACTTCGCGGAACGTGCCGGTGGCGAGCTCGTCGATCGTGCCGTAGGCGGCGCGATTGCGGAGTAGCGACTTCGGCGTCATCACCACAAGCGGATACGCCTGCGTCGCCTTCGCCTGGGCACGCAACAGATGGAAGTACTGCGACGCCGTCGAGCAATTCGCAACCCGGATGTTGCCCTCGGCGCTCAGCTGCAGGAACCGTTCGAGACGCGCGCTCGAGTGTTCCGGACCTGCGCCCTCGTAGCCGTGCGGCAGCAGCAACGTGAGGCGCGTTTGTTGGCCCCACTTGGCGGCGCCGGCGGCGATGAACTGGTCGATGATGATCTGGGCGCCGTTGTTGAAGTCGCCGAACTGGGCTTCCCACAGCACCAGCGCGTTGGGCTGCTCGAAGCCGTAGCCGTACTCGAAGCCGAGACACGCGTACTCGCTGAGCGGCGAGTTGTAGATCTCGAACGATGCCTTCGCACCCTGGAGATGCTGCAGCGGCACGTACTTCTCGTTCGTGAGCGAGTCGTGCAGCACGGCGTGGCGGTGCGAGAACGTTCCGCGTTCGGTGTCCTGACCGGTCAGCCGAACCGGCGTGCCGTCGCTGAGCAGCGACGCGAACGCCAGCGCCTCCGCCAGACCCCAATCCACTTCGCCGGTCTCGCGCAGCGCCTGGGCGCGCTTGGCAAACTGCTGCTGCAGCTTGCGATTCACGTTGAACCCATCCGGCGAGCTGACGACCTCGTCGCTCCATTTCATCAGCCGCACCTTGGCGACCGTCGTGTCGGGCGGCGCTTCGTTGATGGTCGACTTCGGCGTCGCGGCGATGAGCTTGGTCTTGGCCTTGCCGCTCTTGACCTTCTTGTGCGCCTCGGTGATGCGGGCCGTCGCGGCGTCCTGCATCTCCTTGACCTGCTCGTTGCTGAGCACGCCCTGCGCGACGAGCTGCGCGGCGTACAACTCGCGCACCGTCGGGTGCTGCTTGATGAGCGCCATCTCGATCGGCTGCGTGTACGCGGGCTCGTCCTGCTCGTTGTGGCCGAAGCGCCGGTAGCCGATCAGATCGACCACCACGTCGCGGCCGAACTTGCGGCGGAAGTCGATCGCCAGATGCACGGCTGCAATCGACGCGTCGACGTCGTCGGCGTTGACGTGCACGATCGGCAGATCGTAGCCCTTCGCGAGGTCCGACGCGTACCGCGTCGAGCGGCCTTCGCTAGGATCCGTCGTGAAGCCGACCTGGTTGTTCGAGATGATGTGGATCGTGCCGCCGGTTACGTAGCCCGCGAGCGCCTGGAGGTTGAGCACCTCGGCGACGATCCCTTGCGCGGCGAACGCCGCGTCGCCGTGGATCAGGATCGGCGCGGCGACTTCCTGGTTGAGCGTCGGCGGGTTGACCTTGTGATCGGTCTGCAGCGCGCGCGTCATCCCCTCGACCACGCCGTCCACCGCTTCCAGATGCGACGGGTTGCTGGCCAGCTCGACGGTGACTTTCGTGCCGACCGGCGTGACGTACTCGCCGTGCGCGCCGTGATGGTACTTCACGTCGCCGGTCGCGTCTTCGTCGTCCGTCGTGTGCGGAGAGGCTTCGCGCAGCGCTGCCGACTCGAATTCCGCCAGCAGCTCTTCGTACGGGCGATTGACCACGTGCGCGATCGTCGAGAGGCGGCCCCGGTGCGCCATACCGAGCACGACGGTCTTCGTACCGTCCTCGGCCAGCATCGAGATCGTCTCTTCGAGCATCGGCACCATCACGTCGAGGCCTTCGATCGAGAAGGTCTTCTGCGACATGAACTGCTTGCGGAAGTAGCGCTCCATCGTCTCGACCTTGGTCAAGCGCTGGAGCACCTGCACGCGGCGCTGCGGGGTGAGCTGATGGCGATGGCGGCCGGTCTCGATGTACTCGCGCAGCCACTCGCGCTTCTGCGTGTTGGAGATGTGCTCGATCTCGTAGGCGATCGTCGAGCTATACACCTCGCGCAGGCGCGGCAGCACGTCGGCCAGCGTCTTGCCCGGTACCTTCACGTTGAGCACCGAGGCGGGGATCGCGCGCATCATCGCCGGCGTGAGGTAGTACGTCGTCGGGTCGAGCGACGGATCGTTCGGGGGCTCTTTGCCGAGCGGGTCGAGCGCGGCGCCGAGGTGGCCGTGACGTCGATACGCCGACACCACCGCCATGCCGGCGGCGATCGCGCGCATCATCTCTTCCGACGGCAGACCCGGCAGATCGGCGGTGACCGCTTCTTCGTGCTCGCGCACGGCCGGCGCTGCGCCGTTGGCGCTCGTCGCGGTTCCGCGCACGGCCGCGCCGATGCCCAGCTGCGCGAACAGCGTCTGGTAGAACTCGTCGGCACCGCCGAGCAACTCGTCGACGCGCTTGAGGAACTCGCCCGACTGCGCGCCTTGGATGACGCGGTGATCGTAGGTCGAGGTGAGCGTCATGACTTTCTCGACGCCCAACTGCTCGAGCGTCGCGCGCGGCGAGTGCCCGAAGCCCGGCGGGAACGCGATCGCGCCGGCGGCGATGATCGCGCCTTGGCCGACCATCAGGCGCGGCACCGACGCGACGGTGCCGATGCCGCCGGGGTTGGTCAGCGTGAACGTCGCGCCGGTCTGTTCTTCGACCGACAGCTTGTTGTCGCGCGCCTTCGCAACGAGCTCTTCGTAGGCGGCGCGGAACGACGGGAAGTCGAGGCTGGCCGCGTTCTTGAGCACCGGCACGACCAGGAAGCGCGAACCGTCTTTCTTCTGCGCGTCGACGGCGAGGCCGAGGTGGATNNTCTTGCGCGGCGCGCGCGAGCGCGAACGCGATGATGTGGGTGAACGAGATCTTCTCGGTGCGGCCAGCTTGTTTGAGCGCGTTGTTTAGCTCGGCGCGGCGCTGCTCCATCGTGCCGACGTGCAGCGTGCGGAACGACGTCGCGACGGGGATCGTCAGCGACTGGTCCATGTACGTCGCGAGCGTCGCGACGGAGCCTTTGAGCTCGGTGACCTTTGCCGCGCTCGAGAGCGGCGGGTAGTTGACCGACGGCGCTGCGGCGGAGCCGATGCCGCCGGCGAACGCGACCTTGCCCGAGGCGACGGCGGCTTCGACGTCTTCGCGCAGGATCAGGCCGTCGGGGCCGGTGCCGGTGAGCCTGGAGGCGTCGATGTGGAGGCGGTTGACCAGCAGGCGGGCGTGGTGGCTTAGCGTGCCGCCCGCGCGGCTGGGTTCACCCTTCGCGCCGCTCAGGGTGGCATCGCCGTTGTCGTGGCGCTCGGCGGGTGGCTGCGGAGTCCCAGGGGCTCCGTAGCTGCTGGGCGTGACGAGTTCGCCCTTCGACGAGCTCAGGGTGACATTGGGCTGCGTGGCGTTGCCCGCACCGTCGCTCGCCGTGGTCGCGCCTGCCGTGCTGGCGCTGCTCGCCGTGGTGGCGCCTTCGGGTTTGGTCGCGGTGGTGTTGATTTCGGCTAGGACGGCGCCTACGGGGACTGTGGCGCCTTCGTCGCCGTGGAGGGCGGTGATCAGGCCGCTGGCGATCGAGGGGACTTCGACGTCGACCTTGTCGGTCGTGATGTCGACCAGTGTGTCGCCCTCGTCGACCCAGTCACCGACCTTCTTGCGCCACTCGACGATCGAGCCTTCACTGACCGACTCGCCCATCTCGGGCAGGGTGACGTTCACCAGCGTTTGCAAACGAGCTCTCCGGATACTTTCATGGACGGCTTCCCGCCCACCGTGGACGGTTTCTCCCCGATTCTTCGGTCAACGAAAAAGCGGCAGCCTTCATCCTAACACTTGATCGGCGCCGTTGGAGTCGACCGGCGTCGGGAAGTCTACCTTGCTCGGTAGGCGGTCGCCTGTAAAGCCCAAGGGGACGCCGCTAAGCGCGATGGCGCAGGATTTCTACGCCGCGTTCGGCGTCGGTGAAGATGACAAGCACATCACCTCGATCGACGAGGACGGCGTCGCGCTCGCAGCGATCAAGGCGCTGCACGCCGAAGAACGCGCAACTGCGCGCGCAGGCGCGCAGGGCGCGGCAGGAGTTCAGGGCGGTAACGCATTCGCAGTCGGTCGAGATCGCCGCGTTACGCGCGGAAATGGCGTCGGTCCGCGCCGAGATTCGGTCGACCCGGTAAGATTTTGCAACCCGGGAACCGGCACGTCGAACCGCCGGGCGCCCGGCCGCGTTAGGATGGCATGCGCATCCTGACCCTCTCGCTCGTGGTCGCCCTCGCTTTGGGCACCGGCGTCGCCGTCGCGCAGGCAGGATCGACGCTCGCCGCCGCACAGGCCGCTTCGCCTGCGGCCGGCACCGGCTCGTCGGGAGCCGGCGTCGCGATCGTCGCTGAGGCCGGGACACCCGCGCCGTCCCCGATGCCCTCGCCTGTCTCGATCATCCACATCAAGAACTTCGCCTACGTGCCGGACTCGGTGACGATCCCGGCCGGTTCGACGGTGAAGTTCGTCGAGGACGACGCGGTGCCGCACACGGTCACCGCGTCTGACGGATCGTTCGACAGCGGGAACCTCAACCAGAAGCAAACCTGGACGCACACCTTCGCGAAGGTCGGGACGTACGCGTACTACTGCACGTATCACACCTACATGAAGGGCAAGATCGTCATCGTTCCTTAGCGGTCGTCGTCGCAGCGCGCCGCGCCTGCGGAGGTAGCCGATACCCGACGGGCAGTGAGCCATACCGTGCACTATGGTATCCGCTTTGCGATCGTCACGGTGCTGCGGTCAGGATGCGCCCGGCGACGCAGGTGCCATCGGTGAAGCTGACGACGATGGCGACGGTGAAGGCGACGCCGACGGCGCGGGCGACGGTGACGGCGAAGGCGCGACGATGCGGCAGCTGGCCATGGCGACGTCGTCACCGATCAAGACCGGGATTCGCGTGTCGCGCGCGATCGTGACGTCCTTGCCGTGGTGAATGAAGCCGTACGGGCCGAGCACGTAGCCGACCAGCGGAATCGCGCCGACGAAACCCGGGATGTTGCGCGACGCTCCGGTCGCGCTCGCTCGCGCGGTCGTCCAGTCGATGGTCACCGGCACGTGCTCGCCGGGAAGCGCGAGAAAGCGCGTCTCGATCACGATGTAACCGCCCCGCCCGCCGCGCTCGGCGTGCTGCGAGATCGCAACGACACCGAAGCCCGTCGTTCCCGCCGGGATCGGCTTACCGTCCGGAGCGGTCGTCGGCGTCACGACCTTGAATTGGAACGAGTCACCGGAGTGGGCGTACGCGCTGTCGACGTCTTGGGCCATCGCTATGACGGCCCGCATGCAGGCCGGGCGTTCGGGACCCTCGGCGACGCCTAGGAGCGGAGCGAGAAGTGCGAGCGACATCAGCGAGACGATCCAACGGCCGAGCATGCTCCGAGCATCGTACCCGTTCGTCCACCCTCCGCCGCAATCGCGTCCCAGGGTTTGGACGGGCTCTCCTGATCGTCGCACAACTATGCGGCGCTACGGTAACGGCCCAAGGGCAAGCGCCTCGTCTTACGCCGAGTCCGCGCCCTACGCCACTTCCAGGTCACGGGATCAGGCCCGCGCAGTTCGCCTCACCGTCAACACGACGCGAACGCCCGAATACTTCCGCTCGCGCACGGAGTTCCGCTTCGAGGTCGCGGGAGGCGCCGCGGGCGCGGTGCGCCACCATGCCTACCTGGAAGGAACCTTCGGGTCGTCGGGCCGGACCGATCGCGCAGTCGGGATCGCTCTCGGGACGTCGGAGCCTTGGGCGAACGATCTTTCGTTCACATACGACATCACGCTCCGCCGCAGCCGTGCTCGCTGTTTCCGCCGTTGTATTGTTGCTTCTGCTTGTAGTCGTAGACGCGGTACGTCCGCCCGCGCGAGTCCTTGTCCGGATCGCAGGTCGTCGTCGGCGCCGGCGGGCCCAAGAAGCAGACCTGCACTTTGTCGCCCTTTTTCTCGGCCATCATCACGCTGTTGCCGGGGCTGTCCTGGTAGTGTACGACCCCGGCGTTGGCGGCCTTGGCGGCTGGATCCGAACCGAGCGTCGTGTTGAACTCGACGTATACGCCGGTATCGAGAAACTGTTGCTTCGAGAACGTCGTCTGCCCGGCGTTGCCCAACCGCGGCGTGACGGTGACCACCGTGGTGTCGACGCACTGGATCGACTTGTAGTGCCACGCCCCCGGAATGTACTGGACGTTCTCTTGCGCGCCCGCCGGAACGGCCGTCGATGCGGCAATGCACGCCACGAACGCGAGCGATAGAAGTCTCTTCACAGCGATCGGCCTCCTGAAAGCTCCCCGTACCAGGGTGATCGCGGCGAAGTGCCTCCAAACCTCCGCGCGGCGGCGCCCCACGAGGAACGAAGGCGCCGCGAGCGGATCCTCCTGGTTGTACGATTCCGTTCACGGCATCGCGGCGGGGCCCGAGTACGGAGACGTGCACGGCGATCGCATCATGTACGCGCCGGCGCCTCCGGTCGCCATCTCGGAGCGCGACCTTTCCGGTGTCGTCTCCAGGTTCGGCTTGCATCTCGGTTCGACGAGCACCGAAGCGATTCGAATCTTGCGCGTATCGCCCAGCGCGGTCAAACGCATCGGACCGCATCGAAGCATCCTCTACGCGCGTGCCGATCGGCGATGCGGCAAAGACTACTGCGCGCACGACGCCTTCGTCATCTTCACCAACGATCGCGCCACATCGATCTCGCTCGCCGATATCGCACCGTAGCGTATCGTTCGGCGACGGCCGAACGATGCGGGACGGCTCTGCGAGCGCCCGGAAGGGCAATCGGTATGGCAACGCTGCGGATCGACGCGATAGCACGACTGGCGGGCGATCCTTCTCGGGCGGCAATGCTCGAGGCGCTGATGGATGGGCGCGCCTGGACGGGGCGCGAATTGGCACGCTACGCGCACGTGACGCCGTCGACTGCCAGCGAGCATTTGCAGCGGCTCGTGAACGGTGCGCTGCTCCATGTCGTGCCGCAAGGGAGGCACCGGTATTATCGGATCGCTTCGACCGAGGTCGCGCACGCACTCGAAACGCTGACGTTCTTGGCGCAGCTGGCGCCCGCGTCGCGCAAAGCAGAGCACGCCGGTGATGTCGAGATCCGGCGAGCGCGCACGTGTTACGACCACCTTGCCGGTGAGCTCGGCGTCGCGCTGTGCGACGCACTCATTGGGCGCGGTGCGGTTCTGTTCGGTCCGAACGGCGGCGCCTTGACCGAAGCTGGGATGAGCATCTTCGACGAGCTTGGGATCGAGCTCGACGCTGGTAATGCTCGCCGGACCTTGTGCCGACCGTGTCTCGACTGGAGCGAACGCCGCTTCCACCTGGCCGGTTACGCGGGTACCGCCCTCGCACAGCACGCGCTGGATAAAGGCTGGACACGCCGCAAAGAGTCGACGCGCGCGATCGTAGTCACCGACGTCGGCATCGCAGCTCTGCGCGACGCCTTCGGGCTGGAATGGCGGCCGTAGCCGAGAGCCGATCGCCGACGACGGGTTTGTTCAGTTCGGCATGACGTGCCGCAAGAACGTTCACTCTTCCGCCAATCGGGATGATCGTTAACCAGCGGCGAGCATACTCTTCGAACGCCGCGCAGCCGTCGCGAGGGGTACGCACGAGCGGCGTAGTACGAAGAAGAACTCGACTCCTTAGGGGAAAGGACTCGTCACGTGAAGTCCGTCGGCTTATTTCTTTTCGCGCTGGCGCTTATTATCGTGTCGCCAAAGACTGCATATGCCGTGGTTCCGGACAGCGTTCCAGCACCGACGTCGGTGAAGTTCAGCGATGGAGCTGTGGCGACGCCGTACGATCATTGCGGCGACGGTGACATTTGTGCGACCATCGCGTATCCAAACGGAGATATACTTTCGATCTACTCGGAAGGCGCCGCTTACTGTCAACCGTACCTTTTGCATTTCGTCTTGACGCACGGCGAACACACGATCTACGAGTTCTCGCGAATGATCAATCACGATGTCGTCAAGCCGGGGATGATCGGCACGCGATGCGGTAACTCGCATGCAACGCAGATGACCATGGACCACGGACTGGTACACATGACGGTCGATGAGCGGCTCGACGGGTCGTTGTGGACCACGTTTTCACCAACCAGGCAGGCGATACAGCGAGAGCAACAACCAGAGCCACAACGATAGCGGCGACGACGCGGATCGTTCGGTCGCCCGGCAAACGCCGATGCGTTAACGCCGCTTCATTCTGCCCTGGCGGCGCGCTTGAAGCGCCGAAAGGCGCCTGCCGCGAGGTCGCCCAGCTCGGCGCCGAGCACTCCGCCGTCGCGCCAATCCAAATCGGCCGAGGTCGCGCGCAGCGGCAGCCATTGCAGCAGCCCCGCGCGGTTGGACTTGAGCGCCCGGATGAAGTGCGCGGGGAACACGGGTATCGGGCGCGGCGGTAGCACGACCTCGTGCGGTTGCGCTGGCACGCCCGCGAGCATCGCGCCGATCTCGCGTCCGAACACCGGTCGCGCCGGACCGACCACGTGCGTGACGCGCGCGTTGAACTCCAAGAAGAAGAGCCCGCCGTGCTCGTCCTCGATCCAGTCGACGCCGCCCAAGCCGTGGAAGCCGGTCGCGGCGCCCACGGCGTGGAGCATCGGCACGACGCCGGGCACGCTGACGGGCTGACGGACGGTCGCCGCATCGAATGCCGTCGGCCACTGCTCGAGCATGTATGCGGAGGTCCAGCAGCGCGGCACACCATGGTCGAACAGCACGTCCGTACACCCCGAGCGCGCGGCCAGGAAACGCTGCACGGTGAACTCGCCCGCAGGCGCGAGCGAATCGAACGCGGGCAGCAAATCCTGCGGCGTCGCCGCGCGGCGCACACCGGCGCCGCCGCAGCCGACGACGTCCTTGAGCATGAGTGGAAAACCGATGCGAGCGGCGGCTTCTTCGAGCCCGGCGCGCGCAGTAACGGTGACGAAGGCCGGCATCGGAATTCCCGCCGCGTCCATCGCTTCGAGCATGCGGTTCTTATCCAAGATCAGCGCGGCGGTAACGGGGTCGGGTTCGAACGGCAGCACGCCCTTCATCCACGGTGCAAGGCGGCTGCCCAACGCGAGTAGCAGCGCCTCGTCGGCGATGACGATGAAATCGAAATGCTCGGCGTCGACCACGGTGCGCAGCGCTTCGACCGCGCGGTCCGCGTCGTGCGGCATGACGATGCACTTTTCGATCAGCCAGCTGTGCGCCAAGCTCGTGCCGGCCGGACACAGCGCCGTGACGCGGCAGCCTGCGAAGGCGAGCATCGCCGGCACGCGTGACGCGTTGCGGGCCGGATCGAGCGCTACCACCAGCGCCCGCGGTCCGGCGGTTCGTCCTGCCCGTGCCATCCGCTCTACGGTTCGGCATCAAACATGGAGAGCCCTGAGGACGGCCGTTTTCGCGCGCGAAGTACGGGGTTTTGGTATTGCTGCGGTTTGCTCGAAAACCAAAAACGGCTTCCTCTAGGGGAAGCCGTTTGCCGTTGGGTCGTCGCGTCCGTTTTCTCGCTCAGGACCGAGGTTTCGGAGGAACAGCCGAGACGGGACTTTTCGTCATCGGCATGGCGGGCGCGGGACCCGTGGGACCTCGGTGGCCCTCTCCCAATTTTGAGACATAGACGACTTTTTCGGCGCTGTTGTCTTTAGCCATGCGGCTCCTTCGAGTCAGGCGTTTCGGGGTCGATGAGCTCTTGCCAGAAGCACTTTGTCGGAGAAGAACTCCAACAAATGTTCACGTTCCACTGACCTGATGTGGCGTTAAGCATAAGGAGGAATTGTGAGCAGGTATCATTTTAGTGAATATCGCCTCGTCAGCGCTGCGCGGTTAGCGCTCGCGGGCACCGTTCTGAACCGAGAGCTCCCACCGATACCCGTCCGGATCGTGAAACCACAGGCCCATATGCGGCGAGCCCGGCGATGTAGGGCCGATCTCGTTGCCGGGATCTTCCAGTTCTACGCCGTTTTTCTTCAGCATCTCGAGCGCTTCGTGTAGCGCGCGCATACTGTCGAGGTAAAACGACATGTGGTCAATCGTGTCCGGATGTGGTGTGCCTTTGAAGAACCCGATGATAATTGCGTCGTTCGTCAGCGCGATGGCCTCATCGGACCGGAACATTTCATGCAGATCGAAGTTCTTGGTCCAAAACTGTGCGCTCTTCTCCGGGTCAATGACGGCAAGGCTGAAATGCCAGACCGCGCCAAGTTGTACTTTCACGTCCATACCTCTTCGTAACGCATCAAGTCGCGGCCTGTACGCGCGGATGATGCGAGCTTTCTGCACGTTCGTCAGGCCCCCGTCATTCCACCATCGACACGGTAGTTCGCGCCGGTTATGAACTTCGCGCGATCCGACACGAGCAGCGCGACGGCCTCAGCGATGTCCTCGGGGGCGCCGATGCGACCTAGCGGAATACTTCTGATCCAATCAGCAGGGGAAAATTCGGGATGCGCCTTGCTAAACTCGTCGGAACCCGGCGTCGAGATGACGCCGGGCGACACGACGTTCACACGGATGCCGCTCGGCGCGAGTTCCACTGCAAGCGTGCGCGAGTAGGCGTTGAGCGCCGCCTTTGCGGCTCCATAGTGCGCAAAGGCACCAAACGGCATCGTTGCTGCCGTCGAAGAGATGTTCACGACGGCTGCGTCCTTCGACGCTCGGAGCTCTGGGAGGACCGCGTTCGTGAGGCGGATCGCGGCAAAGAGGTTGAGCTCGAGGTTGTCATGCCACGCCTTGTCGGGGATCGTCCATGACCCTTCCAGAAAGGCGCTCCCACCGCCCGCGTTGTTCACAAGAATGTCGAGGCCGCCGAGCGCCGCGAGCGCCTTCGTCGCGATTGCCTCCACGCCGTCATTCGTAGTGACATCGCCGGACACGAACGTCGCCTCCGCGGGCGTATCGTCGTTACGAGTACGCGCAGCGACTACGACTTTGGCACCAGCATCGAGAAGGCGCTGCGTGATGGCCGCGCCGATGCCACGCGTGCCTCCGGTGACTAGGGCACGGCGGCCGATGAGTTCTTTCGAGAGATCGAGTTTGTTTGACATGGAATGTTCCTAATCAGATGGGCTAATTTGGCTCTTGCCGGATTAACGACACTCGTTGTATAATCGAGTCGTGTTGCATATATTACGGCCGTCGAGAACAGAGGTCAACCGACAGATCGGCGAAAATGTTGTTTTTCCGACGAGAATGACAACTTGATGCCTAGTGAGGTAGCACGACGCTCGTCGCGCGTCGATCCGCGGATAACACGAACGCGCAAGCTCATCCGGGACGCGCTGACGTCGCTTGTCGCTGAAAAGAGTTTTGAAGCAATCACCGTGCAGGACGTCGCCGAGCGAGCTACGATAAATCGCGCGACCTTCTACGCGCATTATACTGATAAGTTCGCCCTACTCGATGCTTTGGTTCGGGAAGACGTTGCTGCCGGTCTCGCTCAGGATGATCCGCTGAACATTCGAAGCGTTCAGTCGATGTTGCTGGCGGTCGGCAGCAACGTTTTCGCCTACGTCGCTTCGAAGCGAAAATGTCGAATCGACCGCGATTTTGAGTCGCAGCTCCAACGAGCCATGGAGACGGAGCTGACCGACTTCTTGTCACCAGCCTTCGGACATCGCACGGCGATGCTAATCGCCTCGGCACTCGTTGGCGCCGCCATGCACTGGCGCCACCAGGCGCCAAAATCGCCGGTGGAACCAATTATAACGGACATCGTTGCGATTCTCGTCGAGGGCGTGAAGAAGCGTCGGCTCTAGGTTTATAACTTGTTCGCGTACTCCAGCGGCGTCAGGCCGCCGAGCGATGAATGCGGGCGCGTCTCGTTGTAGTCCTTTTTCCAAGCATCGGCAAGGTCTGGAGCCTCTTCGATCGTTGCGAAGGTATGTGCGTTGAGCAGCTCGTCGCGAATCTTGCCGTTAAGCGACTCGATCTTCGCGTTTTGGGTCGGTTTACCGGGTTCGATGAAGTGCAGATCGACCCGCCGTTCCGCGCCCCATTGCAGCATAGCTCGACTCGTAAATTCAAGTTTCGACCGTTGGCTAGGGCGTCGCGCATGAAGTCGATCGACCAACGTTCGTTGGGTCAGATCGCATTGCCGCGGAAGTAGTTGACCTTGCGCTTCTTTCGCGGCCGTACTTGCAGCCCTAGAGCCTTATACAGCCTGCGAAATCGGAACTCGCCGGTGCCGAGAATTTCACGACGAGCCAAAATCAGCAGCCGGCGCCACCCAAACCGCGGCCGCTGTTGCGCGTGCTTGCTAATGCACTCCTTGAGCAGCGTATCGCCGCGCCTCTCAGGTCGCTTCTTGTTGAACAGCGATCGGTACGGCTGCGCGACAACCGCGCAAGCGCGGAACTTAGACAGGCCCTTGGCGTGCAACGCTACGACCGTTTCTTGGCGTTGCTTGGGCCCCAGCCGTTTTTTGAGATCAACTCCCTGACGCTGTCGATTTCGAGGGCTTGCCGGGCGATGATGCGCCGCATCTGCGCGTTTTCGGCCTCCAGCTGCTTCGTGCGCACGAGATCGCTGGTCTGCATCCCGGCGTACTTATCGCGCCAGAGGCGGATCGTATTAGCATGAATGCCGTGCTGGTGGGCCAGCTCGGTCGCCGGCGTGCCGCCATCGAGCTCCTTGAGGATCCCGAGGATCTGCGCTTCGGTGAAGCGGGACTTTTTCACGTGAGTCTCCTTGGCCGAAAGGCCGGGTCTCACAATTTTAACTTAGGCTATTTTCCCACCTCAGGTCACCACCGTAACACGCCGATCTGCAAAAAGGTCCGCCCATCTTTGCGATGTGACGGGCTCTTCTGTTTGTCTTGGTGCCCAGGAAGGGACTCGAACCCCCACGACCTTGCGATCACTAATACGCCTAGATTTGCGCCGGTCGCAAGACCGAAGGTGACGGCGATGGCGACGATATAGGCAATGGCGACGGCGATGTCGGATAGACGACGATGTTTCGCGTATGGAATGACTCGCGGTGCCCATCTTCAGTATCATAATGGACTCGGTATTCTAACGTCCCTGATTCTTTCGATTCGACCCCGGTTGCGGATAACACAACGGTCCCGCCCGGCACCTTGTCACGGCAATTTTGCCGCCGCGCATAAACTTGTTCCTCCCGAATCGTCAGCGTAATACCCGGAGGACCGTTGACGATGTCAATGGCGCCGAAGCGTACTAACTTCGATTTGCAATCGAGAATCCAGTAGACTGGCCCCAGGTCGACGCTCGCGCCACTTCTGACTTCGATGGTATTGCTTTGCGCGGAGACTCGCGAACCTGGCGACAAACCGATCATCTCGACGACAGCCAGCATGGCGACGAGCGCAATTGGCCTTGCAAGGATACGAATCAGAATCATCATTCTCGCGTCTATCACGGCGGGTCGCCCGATTGCGGCGCGCGTCGCCTACTGTAGATCATCCATGGATCATCCGCCGCTGACAACCCGGAGCAAAACAGTGTGTAGTTCCCTGTCAGCTCTAGGATTGTCTTGATCCCTCTTCACTATGCCAAGCCCTTCGACATAGTAGTCGTCCTGACTGTATGAGATCGGTAAACGGGGATCTTGAGATCTCACGCGATCATCATCCATATGAAAGTGAAGCGCAGTGTAATCTTGTCCCGCAACGTGGATTTTCTGAACACCGACTACTCGCACCGTCTCGTGGACCGTGGTACCCCCGCTGTTTACGAAATCATTAGTCCAAGAGGCTCCAATCTGCGCTGGAAATTTGTACCGGACGAGGTATTGCAAATTAGGAGCACGTGCGCCACTGTTCATAATCCAATAGGGATTCAGCCACGCGTCGAGATGAACCTCACGAGCCACTTCGCGCCGCTCGTCCACTCCCTTGAGGATCCACTTTGAACAAGGGGATTGCGGACAGGTCGGGTCTTGTAGGTTGGCATCGACCAGCGTCTCCGTGTACGAGCCGTACGCTGTCCGAAAGTCGGCCGAGAAACCAGGCTTGAGGGTCGGTAGACCAAACCCTTGCTCTTCGGACGAAGCAGGGTTATAGCCCAGTAACGAAACGACCATTGCAACGCAAGCCACGATTCTTAACATCAACATTCTTAACATGTTCCCTCATAAGGAACGAGAGTGTTTAGTTTCCGCCCGTTTCTGGCGACGGCCCAGGCCAATTCGTACTTACCATCCCGTGCCGTCAAACAAAGCGAGATGGTAAGGTACTCGCGCTCGGCGTGGTGAGCGAAAGCGTGAAGGTCCAGGCGCACGATCCACAACCGGCGCCGCGCTCGATTCCAAAGTAAGGCAATTGTCAAAGCAAAAAGTGACCGGGAATCGCATAGCACAGCACCCTGGTGACGCTTGACCTCCGGCATATCGTGTCTCCGATTCGCCCTATCCTTTCTAGGTCGGGCCAAAAACGTTCGGTTTTTGATAATCCAATCAGCACCTATCCACGGAACCGGACCAGCTTCATAGCGCACTTTCACAGTTGTAGGTATACGATGGCAACCAGGCTGTTGCGGCAAGGGTGTTACCTGACAGCCGTTTCACGCCGCCTCGAGCGCTCCAAGCCCGGGATTGCAAAAAGGCCCGCCCATCTGTGCGATGTGACGGGCTCTTCTGTTGTCTTGGTGCCCAGGAAGGGACTCGAACCCCCACGACCTTGCGATCACTAATACCTGAAACTAGCGCGTCTACCAATTCCGCCACCTGGGCGCGGACTGGCCGGGGTTCAGCCCGGGCGGGAGGCGGACCTGCGTGCAGGGGATGCAAGGTGCGCGCGCAGCCAGAGCACTGGCGCGACGCCGACCAGGGCGAGCGCGGAGATCGCGAGCCACGCGACCCGCAGCGACGTATGGTCGGCTAGCGCACCGAACGCGGTCGGTGCGACCGATGAAGAGAGGAAGATGGCGGTCAACGCGATCCCCAGCGCGCTGGCGGCGCGCTCGGTGCCGCCGACCTCGGCCAATGCAGCCGCCATCAGACCGTTCCAGCCGGCGCCGCTGAACCCGAGTACGATCGCGGCGGCGAACAGCGCGACGACGGCGCCCGCATGCAGCAGTGCGAGCGTCAGCGTCGCCCCCGCGGCCAGGATGCAGATGATCGCAAACGGCACCAGCCGTTCGCCGTGCAGCACGCGATCGCTGATGTAGCCCCAGCCCAGCCGCCCGCAGGCCGCCGCGCCTTGCGCGCACGCGAACGCGACCGCCGCGACCGCGAGCGACGTGCCGACGATCGACACGCCCGTAACGGTAATGAACGCGTTCATCGCGACCTGCACGCTCACCAGGATCATGCACGTCGCCGTGACGCCGATCAGCCGCGGATCGCGCGCGAGCGTTCGCATCCCGCGCGCGATCGACGCGAACGACGATTGCGGCGCGTCGTCATCGCGCGTCTGACGATAGCCGATGTAGGCGATCAGCGTCGTGACGATCACGATCGCGGCGGCGAACACGAACGCTGCGCGATAGCCGTACGCGTGAGCGAAGAACGGCAACGTGAGCGCGCCGAAGAAGCCGCCGACCGGGACCCCCGTCTGGCGGATCCCCATCGCGAAGCCGCGGTCGCGGTCGAACCAGGCCAGGATCGCGCGGCCGCCGGCCGGGGTCGACGCCGCGTACGCCGCACCGAACACGAAGATGCACGCGACGAGCCACGGATACGACGCGACCAACGTCACCGCGAGCAGCGCACCCGCCATCAGCGCGCCCGAGACGAGCATCACCGCGCGCTCGCCCCAGCGATCGGTGAGCAGACCCGCCACGCCGACGAAGAGTGCCGAGCCGAGCATCAGCGCGGTGAAGATGACGCCGAGCTGCGCCTTCGACAGTGCGAAGGTCGCGACGAAGGTCGGTGAGAGCGATCCGAGCGCCTGCTGCACGACCGATGCGCCGGCTTGTGCCGTGGTCATCAGCGTCAGCACGCGCCAACGGCCGCTCATCGCCACGCGCTCACCGTTTGTAGACGGGCGTCAGCCAGGACGACGCGATCACGCGGCCGTTCAAGTCGCGCGCGGACAGGGTGAACACGTAGTGGTGAAGTCCACCGGGCGGTGGACATGGGCCGCCCCAGCCGACGGTACCGTAGTCGTTCTTGCCTTCGATGGTGCCGCTCGGCAACGTCGCGCCGATCGACCGCGTGTTCACCGGCAAAACCGCGCGCCAGTGCACCCAGCCGCCGGGCTTCGGCGCGTCGGGGTCGATGACGGTCAACAACAAATCGTGCGTGGCCGCCGGCGGCGCGTCCCATGAGAGCCGCGGCCGGCGGTTCGCGCCGTCGCACCCGTTGTGGTTCCAGACGAACGGCTTCGGTACGGTCGCTCCGGTCTTGACGTCGGGGCTCGTCAGGGTGAGCGCGAGCGCGAGCGGCAATAGCATCGAAAGGCTCCTTACTCGCTGATCCTACCCGGCTGCAACCGGGCGTTCATCCACTTCGGTCTGAGCCACACCTACCCAACGATAGATTGAGGGGCCATGACCGCGACCGCGACGCGACCGATCAAGATCCTGCTGCAGGTGACGACGCAGCACGTCGACGACGACTGGAACATCGAGCGCTTCGGCCTCTTACGAGACTACATCGCCGGCTTGCGAACCGCGGGCGGCGAGCCGCTCGCGGACGTCACGGCCCGCGATCGCGAGCCCGACGCGAACGGTGTGGATCCGGTCCTGGCGAACATCGACGACGCCGATTTCGATCAGGTTTGGTTGTTCGGCGTCGACACCGGCAACGACGGGGTCACCGAGCCGGAGTGCGCGGCGCTCACGCGCTATCGCGAACGTGGCGGTGCGATCTTCTCGACGCGCGACCACCAGAATCTCGGCTCGTCGATCTGCAACCTCGGCGGGATCGGCAAAGCGCACCACTTTCACGATGTGAATCCCGAGCCCGACCCCGAGCGCCACACGCGCGACGATCCGTACACGACGATCATCGACTGGCCCAACTATCACTCCGGCGACAACGGTGACGTGCAGAACGTGCGCGCCCTCGAGCCCGCTCATCCTGTGCTGGACAAGGACGGCGCGCCGATCACAACGCTTCCCGCGCACCCGCACGAAGGGGCGGTCGGCGCGCCGCTGGAGGATCCGTCGGCGCGGGTCGTCGTCACCGGAACGTCGTCGGTGACGCACCGGCCGTTCAATATTGCGGTCGCCTTCGATGCTGCCGGCGGACAGGGGCGCGGTTGGGCGGAGTCGACCTTCCACCACTTCGCCGACTACAACTGGGACCCGGGCTCCGGCTGTCCGTCGTTCGTGACCGAGCGGCCGTCCGATGCGATCGCTCGCAACCCCGCGCTGCTCGACGACACGAAGCGCTACGTGCGCAACCTCGTCGAATGGCTCGGACGGCGCCCCCGATGAGCGGCTTTGCCTTGAGCCACGCGCGCGATGCGAACTGGGACGCGGGGTTGCGCGCGCTGTATGCGTACCGCGATCTCGGCGTCACGGCGGCGACGAACGGACGCGTCGGCGCGCACGTCATTCGCGCGCGCGGCGCATCGGACGCACCCGGCGAGCGCCATCATCATACGCTCGACTTCCAGTTGGTCTACGTGCTGCACGGCTGGGTTGACTTCGACTACGACGGCGTCGGGCGGGTCCGGCTCGAGGCAGGCTCGTCGGTCGTGCAGCCGCCCGGCATCCGCCACATCGAGCTCGGCCACAGCGACGACCTCGAGATGCTGGAGATCACGCTTCCGGCGGAGTTCCCTACCGCGGCCGAATGACGGGGTCACGAGGCCCCGAGGAGTGGGAGCCATCGTTTCGTGAAAGAACGGCCGATAGTGATCACGATGCGAAACGATCGCGGTTGGGAGCTGTCCGGCATCCGGGCCCAGGCCTTGCTCCTGAGCATCGTCCCGTTGACCTTTCTGGTCGTGCTCCTCGTGCTCGCCGGCATTCTGCAGAACAAGACCGAGCAGACGGCGGCTTGGTCGACACGCGCCACCAACGCGCTCAACGCCTCCGACCGGATCTTGGCCACGGTGACCGAGGCCAGCCGCAACTTGCAGGCGGACACGAAGAAACCGTCGCCGGCGTCGCTCGCCGGTTATCATCGCGCGATGGCGCGCTTGCCGTCGGATGCGCAAGCACTGATCGCGCTTGCGAAAGATGAGCCCACGCTGCGCCCGCTGGCCGCGCGGTACGCATCCGTGACCCGCGACGTCGCAGGCGTCTTGGAAGAGTACCTCCGTGAAGTGCGAGCCGGCCAGAAAGCCAAGGCGACGGCTTACGGTGCATCGCCGCACGTGCGCACCATCGCAACGGCGTGGGCCGCGGCGAAATCGAGCTTCGACCAATCGGAGCGCGTGATGACGCTCGCCCGGCTCGAGGCGCTGCATCGCGACATCGAGTGGCTCGGACGGCTGCTGCTCGCCTGCGCGCTGACCGGCATCCTGCTCTCGTTGTTCGTCGCAACGCGTTTCGGCGTCCGCATCGTGCGGCGCCTGAAGCGGCTGGCCGACAACGCGCAGCGGCTCGGTGCCGGCGAGACGCCGGAGACGATCGGCGGCAGCGACGAGATCGCACAGCTCGACGGCGTGTACCGCGATATGGCGCTGCGCATCCGCCAAACGCTCCACGAGCGCGAGGAAGCGCTCGAGGCATACCGCCGCGAGCACCTCGTCGCGTCGACGCTCCAGCGCGCGATGCTTCCGCAACGCCTGCCGCAAATCGCCGGGCTGCGGATCGACACCGCGTACGTCCCCGCCGCCGGCGGAACCGAGATCGGCGGCGACTGGTACGACGTCTTCGAGGTCTCGAAGCGTCTGGTGGGGATCAGCGTCGGCGACGTCGCGGGCCACGGGCTGCGCGCCGCGACGGTGATGGGTGCGGTTCGCCAATCGATTCGCACCGCGGCGCGCGACGACGACGAGCCGTCGAGCATCATGCGGCGCGTCAACCGCGTGCTGTGCGCCGACGAAGGCACGTCGGTGGTCACCGCGTTCTTCGGTTTGCTCGACCTGCGCACCGGAACGCTGCGCTATGCGCTGGCCGGACACCCGCCGCCGATGATCGTGCGGCCCGGCAACACCGTCGAGCTGTTGCCGGGCGAGGGCTTCGTGCTGGGCGTCGATCCGCGGGTTCGCTTCCAGACCTTCAAAACCGAGCTCGACGTCGGCTCGGGTTTGGTGCTCTACACCGACGGCATCGTCGAAGCCGAGCGCGACTACTTCAAGGGGATGCAGCAGCTCGAAGAAGCCGCCGGCGCCGAGTGCCGCGACCCGTCGACGAATATCGCCGAGGGGATTCAGCGCCGCGTCTTCTCGCATGCGGTGCCGCGCGACGACTCGGCGCTGCTGTTCATCGGCATCACCGGGTTGAGCGCCGAGCCGCCGTCACCCGAACGGCAAGGCTGGCACCTCGACGCGCGCGACGAGGTGTCCGCGCACCGCGTGAAACGCGCGGTGCTGTGGCAACTCGGCGGCTTCGCGTCGAGCGACGCCGACCTCGGCGCGATCGAGGCGATCTTCGGCGAGCTGCTCAGCAACGTGAAGCGCCACACGCCTGGACCGGCCGACATCACGCTCGAGCGCGGCGCCGAGGGCGCGGTCCTCTCGTTCGACGATGACGGCCCGCCGTTCTCGATCAACGGCCACGCCCCACCCGACCTGATGGCCGAAAGCGGCCGCGGCCTCTTCATGCTGCGCGCGCTGGCGCGCGACGTCTCGGTCCACCGCATCGGCGCCCGCAACCGCGTCGCCGTCGCCCTCCCACTCGAACCGGACTAAGAGAAGTTCGCGCGACCATACGCTTGACATGAACGTAAGGGCCAGCACTCGATCCGAATCAACGATCAATGGCGCGTCTGCTTCACTTGGAAGTCCAGTGATGCGTACGACGTCGAGGTCACCGATTACCACTAGTACTTCTTCCAATACCCTTATATTGAATCACAAGTCAAAATCATCGTTCCGATACCCTGACAGGAACGCTCATATTATGAAACTCGAACCGATTCATCCCGGCGAAGTGCTCGCCGAGGATTTTATGGCTCCGCGCGGACTGACGGCGCACGCGCTCGCGCTCGCGCTGCGCGTGCCCGCTAACCGCATGACTGATCTCGTCCGCGGGAAGCGCTCCATCAGTGCCGAAACCGCTTTACGCCTCGGCCGGTACTTCGACACCTCGCCGGCGTTCTGGATGAACCTTCAGGCGCGCTACGACCTCGAAACCGCGCGGGACAAATTCGGCGCGACCGTCGAGCGAGAAGTCGCCGTCGTGGCTAGATAATCCGCCCCCAGGCTGCGTCTTACTTCAACCACATGACGGACGACTCGGGCGACCCCACTCGTAAGCGAAAAGCGCGCCCAGCGCTCGTCGCTTCAACGGGCTGAGGGTGACCTCGGTTTTCCCTTCGGGCGTTGCATGCGCGCGGCCATGCTCGTGACGAGGCTGCGGGGAGCGAGACGGATGGAGTTCGCCAGCAGGTAGTTCATCCAGCCGTCGATGACGACGGCTTGGCCGCGGTCGAGCGCGCGCAGCGCGGTTGCGACGACTTGGTCGGGCGTGCGGGCGCGACCGACGCGCGCTTCGTCGATGCCCTCGAAGAACGCGGTATCGGTTTGGCCCGGGCACAGCGCGAGGACGCGCACGCCTTGCGGTCGCACCTCGGCCGCGAGCGCCTCGCTGAACGACAGCACGAATGCTTTGGTCGCGCCGTACGTCGCCATGTACGGGACCGGTTGGAACGCCGCAGTCGACGCGACGTTCACGATCGTACCGCTGCGGCGGGACAGCATCTGCGGGAGCAGCGCGCGTGTGAGCCGGTGCGGTGCGACCACGTTGACGAACACCTCGTTGCGCTCGCGCGCCGCGTCGAGCGACGCGAACTCACCGTGGCTGCCGAACCCTGCGTTGTTGATCAGCGTGCCGATCTCGATGTTGCGCGTCGCGAGCTCGGCGACGATCGCGTCGGCGGCGCCGGGATCGGCGAGATCCGTCGGCAACACGTCGGCCAGGATGTCGTGCTTCGCCGTTAGCTCGGCGGCGAGCGCCGTCAGGCGATCAGCGGAGCGAGCGACCAGGACCAGGTCCTGGCCGCGGGCCGCAAGGGCGCGGGCGAAGGCCGCGCCGATCCCCGATGAGGCACCCGTGATCAGCGAGCGTGGGCCATGTGCCATGCCCTCGAGTTCGCCCGACGGTCGCGACCTCCCCGAGCGCGGCACCATTCGCAACGCAGGGTGGTTCGAGCCGACGTGATCTTGCGGCTGTTGCCGATCCTCGGCATCACCTTCATCGACATCCTCGGGTTCAGCATCCTGATCCCGCTGATGCCGTTCTTCGTGAAGAAGTTCGGCGCGCCCGACATTATCGTCGGTGTCGTGTTTGCGACATATTCGTTGTGCCAGCTGATCGCGGGCCCGGTGTGGGGCACCGTCAGCGACCGCATCGGCCGCAAGATGGTGCTGATCGTCTCGCAGATCGGTTCCACGATCGCCTGGACGATGCTCGCTTTTGCGCCATCGATCCCGTTCGTGCTGCTCTCGCGCGCGCTCGAAGGGTTGTCGGGCGGCAACATCGGCGTCACCCAGGCGTATGTCGGCGACCTGGTCGAGCCCAAGAAGCGCGGCCAGGCGTTCGCGTACGTCGGCGCAGCGTTCGCGGCCGGCTTCATCTTCGGCCCCGCCGCCGGCGGCTGGCTCGCCGGGCGGTACGGCTTCATGGTGCCGTTCCTCGTCGCCGCAGCGCTGCAGGTCGTCACGCTCGTGGTTACGATCGTGATGCTGCCCGAGTCACGCAGCCGCGCCGAGAACGCGCAAGCGGCGGTGGGGCTGCGCGATATCTTCGGCTCGCTGGGCGACAAGGACGTCGCGCCGCTCTTGTGGCTGCGGTTGTTCTACACGCTGGGGATGTACGGCTGGTTCTCGGCGATGACGCTGATCCTGCACCAGCAGCTGGGTTGGAACGTCGCCGAAACCTCGTACGTGTTCGCGACCTTCGGCATCATGCAGGTGGTGCTGCAGATCGGGGTCATCGGCCGCCTCGTCGGAGCGATCGGCAACCGGGTGGCGACCAATCTCGGAATCGTGCTCTGCCTGCTGGCGTTCGTGCTGGTGCCGTTCGCGACGAACTTCGCGACCGCGGCGGTCCTGTTGGTGCTGTTCGGCGTCGGGATCAGCATCGAGAACGCGTCGTTTCCGGCCCTGGCCTCCGACCTCTCGCCCGACGACCGGCGCGGGACGGTGCTGGGCGTCGTCTCGGGGCTCGACAGCCTGGCCGGCTTCGTGATGCCGCCGATCGTGACCGGCGTGCTGGGCGCCTTCGGGGTCGCGCCCGCGGCGGCGATCATCGCCGGTCTGGTCGCGGTGGCGCTAGCGTTGGGGATCGTCCAAACCCGCCGAGCCGGCCCTCAGCCTAGCTCGCTCACGGCGACACCGGCGGACTGACCGGCTAAAATGCGCCTCTTGCCCCTCCGATATTCAAAAGCGTCTGATCTTTGGGCCGGCCAGGATGGCTCGACCCGTTGCCGCCCGTTTCCCGGGCGGCCGATGCAAAGGATTTGCCGTCGTGAAACGCCTCTTCGTCGCGTGCATGGTCGTCGCCGAGCTCTTTGCTTCGGCGAGCATCGCCCGTGCCTCGTCGTCGAGCGGCACCGCGCAAATCCAATGGACCTCGACCGCCTCGGTCAACCTCTCGATCGCGACGCAGTACAACGCGACGTTCGTGCAGGGCTTGGCGGCGCCGACGATCCTGCCCAGCGCCGCCGGCGTGTGCGCCGCGCCGCCCAGCGAGAGCGCGTACACGCTGACCTTCGGCGCCCTCACGCCGAGCTCGACGGCCTCGACGGCGTGCCTCTACAAGAACGCGCTGGCCGTCGCGGTGTCGACCAACGACGGGGCGGGGTTCAGCGTCAGCCAGTATCTCGACAGCACGCCTACCAGCGGCGTCGGGATCTGCGCGTACCCCAACGGCGGTGCGAGTTTTCCGTTGGCTCCCGCAGCCGCGCCCGTCGCGACCTCGGGCCGGGCGGGGAATCCGGCGGCCGGAACGTTCACTGCCGGCGTGCTGACCAGCTGTGCCGGGGGCGGCAGCGTCGTGCCTCCCGGCACGGGCGGGGTGGCCAGCGCGGGGACGCTCCCCGGCAACCCGGGTGCGCCGGGCTTGCAGTACTATTCGCCGTCGGGGACGGCGCTGGGGTTCCTGACCAGCTCCATTCCGACCGTCACCGGCGGAGCCGTCGTGAACTGGTACGGCGGAGAGGACGTTCAGGTCAACCTGGGCGCGGGCGCCAAATCGACGCTGCCGGCACAGACCGGGATCTTTCTCACCCTCGAACTCGTCGTGAACTGACCGTTCGGCGCGCGTTGTGGTGAGCGTGATGCGCGCGCTGGGGCGCCGCATCCGCGGTTGGCGCGCCGGCGCTGAGCACCGCACCGCCGAAGACGACCGCTTCTTCGACGTGCCGCACACGATCGAGCTGCGCAGCGACGCGTTCGCTCCGGATGAGCCGATGCCGATCTCGCGGCTCTCGCCGCCGTTGCGCTGGAGCGGCGTTCCGACCGAAGCACGCTGTTTGGTGCTCGTCGTCGAGGACGTCGACGTACCGTTGCTGCGCCCGTTCGTGCACGCGATCGCATACGAGATCGATCCCGCGGCGACGTCGTTCGCCGAAGGCGCGCTGGCCGATGCACACTCCGTGCCCTCGCATGTCGAAACGCAGCTCGCGCTCGGCTACAACGGCCGAGGCCGCCGCGCCTACGCAGCGCCCACACCGCCGCCGGGTCACGGACCGCACCACTACGTCTTCACGCTGCTCGCGATCGATTTCACGCCGCGCTTCGATCAACCGCCGACCAAGAACCGCCTCCTCGACGCAATCGGCGGCCACGTCATCGCCCTCGGCGAGCTAACCGGCACCGCCGAACGCTGAGCAACAAGGCACCGCGACGCCAATCAGCAAGAGCACCGCGTCATCGCGTTGTCATGCGGTCAACCGGCCGGCATCACTTGACTAGCGAAGGCGTGCAATGCTAGGACAATGGCAATGACCGCGGCGAGCCGAAGCAACGGACCCCCGGAACGGCATCACGTCGGCCAGCTCGGCTGGCTACGCGCGGGTGTGCTAGGGGCCAACGACGGCGTCCTCTCAACCTCGAGCCTCATTATCGGGGTCGCCAGCGCACACGCAACACATAATAGCGTTCTGGTCGCGGGCCTTTCCGGGCTTGTCGCCGGCGCGATGTCGATGTCCGCCGGCGAGTTCGTTTCGGTCAGCTCGCAGGCGGACTCGGAGCGCGCCGACCTCGATCGGGAACGCATCGAGCTTCGCCAAGATCCCGTGGGCGAACGCAACGAACTCGCCGGTATCTACGTGAAGCGCGGTTTAGATCGTGGACTCGCGACCCAAGTCGCCGAGCAACTCATGGCGCACGATGCGCTCGGCGCACATGCGCGCGACGAGCTCGGCATTTCCGACGAAAATACGGCGCGCCCGATCCAAGCTGCGCTTGCATCAGCCGCATCCTTCGCGGTCGGTGCGGTGCTACCGCTCGGCGTTGCGCTCATGGCTCCGGTTGCGAGTGCCATTGTCGCGGTCTCGGCATCGTCGCTCATCTTCCTCGCACTACTCGGAGCTGTCGGCGCAAAGACCGGCGGCGCAAATATGCTTAACGCAGCGGCCCGCGTTACGTTTTGGGGTGCCCTAGCGATGGCCATAACCGCCGGCATCGGCGCCCTCTTTGGTACGCACGTCTGAACCATAAATCACGACTGCGCTTCTGTGACGCTGAGACTAAACGGTCACCCAGCCCGCGGCGGTGGCGATTGCGACGGCTTCGCGGCGGCCGCTGCAATTGAGCTTCCGGCAGATCGAGCGGATGTGGGTGTCGACGGTTTGCGGACTGCGCCCGCTCTTGGCGGCGACGTCCTTCGTGCTCGCGCCCCGTGCGAGGAACTGCAAGATGTCGCGTTCGGATGACGTCAACTGCGCGAGGCCCGGCTCCTCGACCTGGGCGAGCGGAAGCGCGGCGAGCATACGCGCGACGCCCCCGAAGTTGTCCGCGCCGAGACGAGCGAGCGCGACCGCGAGCGCCGACCGGTCAGCTTGTCCGACCTGCACGTGTTCGATCGCTCGCGCCGCATTCGCGAAGACGCGCAACCGCCGCATCTGCGGCGTCAGCTTCCGTTCGGCCTCGATGAGGTGACGATGTCCAAGGGAGGCGCGCCCTCGAACGAACTCCGCGAGCGCGATGGTGAGTTGTGCGCGCACCGCACGCGGAGACGGCTTGGATTGTTCGAGCGCGCCGACCGCATAGCGCAACGACGCGTCTCCTTCGGCGCCCAGGCCCGCGGCGAATGCGTACAGCGCGGCCTCCGCGGCGCGCAGCGCTCGGCGCTCGTCGACTTCCTGCAGCTCGGCGGTTCCGGCGAGCAGTCCGTATGCGCGGCGAAAGTCTCCGTCCCACGCTGCGCGCAGCGCGTGGGCCGGCAACAGGGCTCCGTGGCTGCGCGCCGTCGCGTCGTCGTCGAGCAACTCGCGCTCGAGCCGCTCGATGGCCGCCTGATTGTCGCGATCGACTTCGATCGCGTACGACTCGACGACCCCGAAGATGCGAACCTGGCGGCTCGCGCCCTTGCGCGCGCATTCGGCAAGCTTGTCGAGGGCGGCGAGGGCGGCGATCGGGTCGTCGTCGTCTCCGCTCGCGATCGCATACAGAACGCTGTACGCGCGTGCGGCGACTTCGAACAAGCCGCGCGCCGTGGCGAGCTCGACGGCTTGGGCCGCATAGGTGCGCGCCCGCTCGCGCCATGACGAAAACTGGTAGACATAAGCGGCCTGTTGGAACAGCCGAGCGCGCCGGCTGTCATCGAGCTGCTCGACCGAGTTGAGCGCTCGGCGCGCGGTACCGACCGCGTCATGCATTCGGCCGGCTCGCACGTAACTGGTCGCGAGCGTTCCCAGTATCGGGATGCGGAGCGCGACCGGAAGCGTTTCGTCCGACGCGTACGGCTCGAGCAACGCGACGCAGTCTCGGCCCTGACGAACGAGCTCGATCGCGTATCGGTGCACGAGAGCGGCCCGAAGCACCATCTCGCTTGCTCCGTCGATCGCCGTGACGAACGCTCCTTCGGCGACGTCGAAGCGCCCACGATTGGCGTCGAGCATCGCTCGAATGCCGAGCACCGCCGAATGGCTGCGGCGCGTCTCTTCTGGAACCGCATCGAGAGCCGCGGCAAGGAGCTCGCCCTCGCCCTGCTCGAGCAGCTCGATTCCGTGGTTCTCGACGATTCGTACGATCGGTTCGACCGCGCCGACCTTCGCGAACAGTGCGAGAGCGGCGGCTTCGGCACCGCGGCGCTGCTCCAACAGCTCCGCCGCTTCAACGTGCGCGCTGAACCATTCACTCGCCCCGCTGCGTCGCAGCTCGTGCTCCAGGAAGTCGCGAAAAAGATCGTGATATCGATATTCGGCGCTCGACGAAGCGCTCAGAAACGCCACGCTGCGGCGCAGCTCCACCAAGAACTCGGGCGTCGAGCCCATGGCTTGGGCGATCTCGACGTCGAACGTGGGCAGGACGCAGGTTCGCAACAGGAAGAGTTGCTGCCCGCGTTTGAGGCCGTTGAAGATTTGCTCGGCGAGGTAGCGATATACCATCTCGCGCGTCCCGGTCGCCGCCGCGCGCAGGTCCGAAGCATGCGTGCGCGTGCGAAGGGCGATCGAAAGCGCGATCGGCCAGCCTCCGGTGAGCTCGCGCAGCGCTTCGATCTCGCTCGGCTCGGCGTTGGCCTGCGCATCGCCGGCCGTGGCAAGCGCCTCCTGGGCGGTAAAGCGTAGATCGTCCTCACCGACCGGATACTCCATACGCCCGTAGCCGATCCAAGACGCGATCGGCAGACCGGCGTCCGAGCGGGTCGCGATGATCCAGCGGATCCGGGAGCCGACGCGCTCGACGAGATCGACGAGAAGCGCGACGACCTCGGCGTCGGCGGCCGCGGCGTGGAAGTCGTCGATCACGATCGTGCAAGCCGTGTGTTTGAGGTGCTCTGCGAACCACGTCGCGAGTTCGCGGACGGGCTCCGCCGCACCCATGACGCGTTGCTGCATCGCCGGAAACGACGCGATCGCACTCGGCGCGACGGATTCCAATGCCGCGCTCAGGCCATGGACGAACGCCATGAGCGTCGCATGCTCCCGCGCGACGTCGTACCGGACGGCTTCCAACTGCGTCGCTTCGATGAAGTCGCGAAGTGCGACCGTCTTACCGAACCCGGCCGGCGCGACGATGAGCGTGACGGGGAAGCGCGACGCGCTAGCGAGCCGGTCGGTGACCCTCGAACGAAGCAAGCGTGTGCTGTAGATAACACGCTGTTTCGGCGCGCGGCGTTGGGCGGTCCCCCGCTTTTTTTTGGGTATGGGGAGGTCCGAAAGCAGCCATGCCCCTGGAGTACTAACCTGCCGCACATACCGTCCAGACCGACCGCCCTCGCGATGACCTCCCTCCGTTGCACGCTCGTGCTGCTCGCCTTCGTAGGCTGTGCGGCATGCTCGGGTGGCGGGATGATCCCGGCTTCCGGCAGAGCGCTCGAAGTCAGCAGCTCGGGTAGCCGAAGCGCAGCCGACTCGACGGCCTCGCCGGGCGAGAGTTCGGCCGGCCTACCTGGTGAAAGCTCCGCGGGTTTGCCCGGCGAGAGCTCGGCCGGCTTACCCGGCGCGACCTTCGCCTGCGGCGGAATCCCCCAACCGGGCAGCGCGGACTGCACCCTGGCGATCAACCTCAACGTCGCGCCGACGGCCAACCCGTCGCAGCCGGCGTCGTTGATCGCCGGCCTCCACCCGGCCGACCTGCAGAGCGCGTACGGCTTCCCGGCGCAAAACGCCGGTGCCACGGTCGCGATCGTCGACGCCTACGACGACCCGGTCGCGGAGTCGGATTTGGCAGCCTACCGGCAAGCTTTCGGCCTGCCGGCATGCACCACCGCGAACGGCTGCTTCCGCAAGCTCAACCAGCACGGTGCGAAGGGCAGCTACCCCGCCGCGAATACGAGCTGGTCCGAGGAGATCGCGCTCGACCTCGACATGGTTTCGGCGGCGTGCCCGAACTGCTCGATCGTGCTGGTCGAAGCCAACTCGGCGTTGCTCGACGACCTCGGAGCGGCGGTCGACACGGCGGCCGCGACCGGCGCGGCGGCGGTCAGCAACAGCTATTACGCGATCGAGTGGTCGTCTGAGTCGAACGAAAACGCGCACTACAACCACCCGGGCGTGGCGATGACGGCCAGCTCGGGCGACCGCGGTTACGCGACCTACCCTGCCGCGTCGCCGTACGTCACCTCGGTCGGCGGATCGTCGCTGTCGCGTAAGAACGACGGCTGGAGCGAGTCGGCCTGGCAGTACACCGGGCACGGCTGCAGCGCCTACATCGCGCGGCCGTCATGGCAGCGCGGCACGTCGTGCGACACGCGCTCGGCGGTCGACGTGGCCGCCGTCGCAGACCCGCAGACCGGCGTCGCGACGTTCGCCACCCAGGCCGGCGGTTGGGTCGTCGCCGGCGGCACCAGCGTCGGCGCGCCCCTGATCGCCGCCGCCTACGCACTGTCCGGCCGCTCGGAGCCGCCCAGCTACTCGTACAGTCGTCCCTTCGCATTCCAGCTGATCGGCGGGAACCGCTACCAAAGCATTACCGGGCTGGGCTCGCCGACCGGTCTCGCGGGCCTCTAGCCGAGCACACGCCTACCCGATTTTCGGTATGTTGGGACCCCCTTCGCCCTCCTACGCTAGGAGCGTAGGAGGATGGAACCCACATGAAAAGACTCGCCGCCCTCGCAGCCATCGTCGGCATCGCGACGGCCTCGTGCTCGGGAGGACACAGCGCCGGTTCGCTGCTTCCGTCGGGCATCTCGAACCAGAGCAACGCCACCAGCCCCAGCTCCGAAACCGGAGCCCGCTCGACCCGCAGCCTGGCCGTCGCCGCCGCTCCGCCCGGATGGGCTACCACGGCCACCCAGGTGCTGTCGCTAAAGAACGCCGCCGACCATGGCGCGCTCGCAGCATCTCAGACGCTCACGGTGCGACTGGGCCTGCAGCTTCACAACGCTGCTGCACTCAAGCAGGCCGTGCAGAGCGGCGCGCAGCTCTCCCCTGACGCGATCAAGTCCTCGTACGGGCCGACGGCGAGTGAAGTCGGACAAGTCACGAGCTACCTTCAGAGCCAAGGGTTCACCGGCGTAACGGTCGAGCCCAACAACCTCATCGTAAGCGCGAACGGCACCGCCGCGCAGGTTTCTAAAGCGTTCGACACGACGCTGCACAGCTTCAGCGTCAACGGCGCGACCGCGTTCGCCAACACCGCGCCCGCCTACGTGCCGACGGCGCTGGGCGGCGTCGTCGTCGCCGTGCTCGGGCTCAACAACGTCAAAGCGTTCGCCACCGGCCCGCATCTCGGATCGGTTGCGATCAACCATGCGCCGGCGACCGCGTCGCAAACCGCTCCGCAAGCCGAGTCGCCGTGCGCGGTTTCGAGCATATACATCATCGGCTTGCCCTCACCGCAGCCGATCCCGACGCCGGAAGCCAACTATACGGGCTGCCCGCGGAACTACACGCCGTCCGATTACTGGCGCGCGTACGACGCCAACACGACGAAGGCCGCATCGCAAGTCAACGTCGCGATCATGGCGGAAGGCGACGTCTCCGGCGCGATCTCCGACTTCCGCGTAAACGAGCAAGGTGACGGTTTGGCGCAAGCGACGGTCGTGGTGAAGCACGTCGGTCTGGCCAGCACCGATACGTCGGGCGCCGACGAGTGGACGCTCGACATGACCGCATCGAGCGGCATGGCCGAGAAAGTCAGGACCCTCTACGTCTACGACACCACGTCGCTGACCGATTCCGACATCGCGCTGGAATACAGCCGCTGGGTGACCGACGATCTCGCTCCGATCGGCAACTCGTCGTTCGGCGAATGCGAAGCGTTCCCGTACGTCGACGGCTCGATGCTGGTCGACGATGAAGTGCTGCTCGAAGGCGCCGCCCAGGGTCAGACGATGTTCGCCTCGACCGGCGACACCGGATCGTTCTGCTCGGTCGGCAATCCCAACGGCGTCCCTGGCGGCGTGCCGCTGGTCGAGTATCCCGCGGCGTCGCCCTACGTGACGGCGGTCGGCGGCACCACGCTGTGGTCGCAATTCGACGGCACGTATCAAGGTGAGTCGGCCTGGGTCGCCGGCGGCGGCGGGCTCAGCCAGTTCGAGTACTCGCCGTACTGGGAAGCCAGCGAACAGCCGGTGAGCGCGCAGGGCGAAAGCTTCCGCGGCCTCCCCGACATCGCCATGGACGGCGATCTCCAGACCGGGATGATCCTGTACACGGCCAGCACCGGCTGGACCGTCATCGGCGGCACGAGCCTCTCCTCGCCGCTCGCGGCCGGCATGTGGGCCCGCATGCTGCAAGGGCATCGCACGCTCGGCTTCGCGCCAGTCCAGCTCTACCACACCTACGCGGTGAGCACTCCCGGCACGAAGCTGCTCGGGCCGCCGCCTTCGATCGACGTCGGTCCGTTCCATGACGTGATCAGCGGCGGGAACGGCGCCTACGCTGCGACGCCGGGTTACGACTACACCAGCGGCCTCGGCTCGGTCGACGTCGACGCTCTGAACGCCGCCATCGGAAAATAACAGGGTTCCACCCCGATGGCGACTCGAGGGCACCGCAGCGATGCGGTGCCCTCGGTGTGTCGTTCGTTCTTCACTTCATGAGAACGGCCTGAAGCCGCGCGGCGCTTCGACTCAGAGCGATTTCATCGCCGGCGTGCACTGTCGCTGCATGAAGAACATCTTGCTCGCCCTCGGATTGACGGCGCTGCTGGCCGGTTGCGGCGGCGGCGGCTCGTCGGCTCCCATGACCACACCCGGTACGACCACGACGCCGACGACGCCGACATCGGCGACCGTCCTGTCGACCATGACACTCAACGGCGGCGCGGCCTTCGTTACGTCCGCCCAGTTGCCGGTCTATACATTCGGCGGCGACACGGTCGCGAACGCATCCTCGTGCACCGCCGCCAGCGGTTGCCTCGCGATATGGCCGGCGGTCGCGCCGCCGACCGGCACGTTGACCTCGCCGTGGGCCTCGTTCACGCGCAGTGACAACGGTGCAGTGCAGCTTTCATACAACGGCGCCGCGCTCTACACGTTCGCCAGCGACAAACCCGGCGTCGCGAGCGGCGACGGTGTCGAGAACTTTCACCTCGCGCGCCCCCTCGCCGCCGGCAGCCCGACCGGTCCGGGAAGCCCGGGCTACCCGTCGATCAGCGGAAGTCCGCGCTCGTAGCGCGTTCTCCGCGTGTCCTCCCGGTGTGGGCGAAAGGGGACGGTGAAAGCCGTCTCTTTTCTCTTTACACGCCGGTGTCGATCGTCACGCCGCCGTCGATCACGATCGTCTGACCGGTGACGAATGCCCCCGCGCGCGACGCGAGAAACACCGCGGGGCCGGCGACGTCGTCGGGGTCGGCCAGCCGCCGCAGCGCCGTGCGGGCGATCGCCGGATCCGCGATCGCCGGGTTGTCCCACAGCGCGCGGGCGAAGTCCGTCTTCACGATCCCCGGCGCGAGACAGTTGACGCGAATTGCGCGCGGTCCCCATTCGACCGCGAGGCTGCGAGCGAGCCCGATCAGCGCGGTCTTCGACACCGCGTACGCGCCGATGACGTTCGTGCCGCTGATCCCCGCGATGCTGCTCAAGAAGATCGCCGACCCGCCGCCGCGCGCTTCCATGTGTGGAAACGAGAGGTTCGAGAGCCACAGCGCGCTGCGCACGTTGCTGTTCATGATCCGGTCGTAGGCTTCGTCGGTGATCCCGCTGAGCGGCCCGAAGTACGGGTTCACCGCCGCGTTGCAGACGAGCACGTCGATCCCGCCCCAGCGCTCCACGGTTTGCGCGACCAGATTTTCGAGTTGCTCCTTCTTGCCGACGTTCGCCGCGATCGCGATCGCCTGGCCGCCGGCTTCGCGCAGCTCTTGTGCGACCGCCTCGCACGCCGCGGCGTCACGGCTCGAGATCACGACGTGCGCGCCGCGCTGCGCGAAGCGGGTCGCGATCGCGCGACCGATCCCGCGCGTCGAGCCGGTCACGATCGCGACCTTGCCGGTCAGATCGAAGAGATCGTCGGTCACGGCATCTGCTGCGCCAAGAATGCCGCGACGCGATCGTGCGCGTCGTTCGAAGCGCCGGCATCGAAGCGCGTGAAGACCTGCGTCCCCGACATTCCATGGCCGGCGTACATCGACGCGACGCGCTCGGCCGGATTGTCGAACCCGTCTTTCACGCGGGGGTAGGTGTGCGAGTCGGCCGGCTGGCCGGCCGCCTTGAGCGCGGCGACGGCCGCCTCGCACGGCGGCGCCGGATCGACCGTCGCATCGGAGGCCAACAACAGCAACAGCGGCGTCGCGAGCGCGACGGAGCCCATGGTGCCGGTGCAGGGCGGATAGAAGGCGACTGCGGCCTTGAACGGCCCGCCGGCGACGTGCGCGTCGACCGTCGTCAGCTTTGCCGCGGCGGCGACCGCGGCGGCGCCGCCGAACCCCCAGCCGACGACCGCGATGCGCGTCTTGTCGACGTCGGGCAACGTGCGCAAATAGGCCAGCGCGCCGAGCGCGTCGAGCCCGCGCTCGCGCGCGGTGAGCTTCGCGGGATCGCACGTGCCGGGCTTGATCCCGCGTGGCGAGATGCTGTCGACGAGGAGCGCGGTGTAGCCGTGCGCGGCGAACCAGCTCGCCCAGTCCCGGACGAACGGATCGACGCCGGAGCACTGGTGGAGCAGCACGACGGCCGGTGCAGGTTTCGATCCGGCGGCGGCGCGATACAGCGAACCGGACAGCGGCGTGGAGAACGCCGCGTCACCACTCGGGAACGTCACGCCGTCGGCGGCAACGGCCCCAGCCGCCTGCGCCGCGACGAGCACCATCGCGGACAATGCCGCCGCGACTTGAATCCGAAGATGCATCCGATTGTTCTCCTCACCGTGCTCCGAGTGCGGTTCTGCCAGGGGTTCAGATGTCGCCGCGGTCGATCAGGTCCAGTCCGCGCTGCGTGATGTCGTTCACCGCGGCACCCATGTCGCGAAAGCGTTCGTCGTGCGTCTGGCCGCGCACGTACCGAATGTAGATCTGCTGCAGGATCACCGCGAAGCGGAACGTGTTGAAGACGACGTACCAGTGCAGGTCGGTCAGATCGGTGCCCGACGCGCGCGCGTACCGTTCGGCGGCTTCACGGCGGGTGAAGAAGCCGTCGTTCCAGGTCGGCATCCGCCCGTGGAGCCGCTCGCCTCCGTCGCCCTTCTCGCCCCACAGCGCCAACAGCTCGCCGACGTCCATCAGCGGCTCGCCGCGCGTGCACATATCCCAGTCGAGCACCGCTACGGTCCGTACCGGGTTCTCGGCGTCGAGCAGCGTGTTGTCGAGCTTGTAGTCGTTGTGCAGCAGCGTCGTGCGGTGCGAAACCGGAATCGTTTGGCGCAGCCAGCCGGTGAACGGTTCGACGGGCCCGACGTCAGGCGTGAGCGCCTGGTTCCAGCGCTCGATCCAGCCGTGGACTTGTCGCGTGACGAAGCCGTCCGGCTTGCCGAGCTCGCCCAACCCGACCGCTGCGGGGTCGACCGCGTGCAGCGCAGCGAGATTATCGATGAGCGATTCGCCGACGCCGCGCAGCACCTCGGGGCGATCGGCCCACGGAGCCGGGATCTCGCGGCGGAACGCGATGCCGTGACGCCGCTCCATCACGAAGAAGTCGGCGCCGATGATCGCGTGGTCGGTGCACAGCAGATAACTTTGCGGTGCGAGCGGGTAGCCGGGATGCAGCGTCGAGAGAACGCGGTGCTCGCGGCGCATGTCGTGCGCGCCCGGCGCGACCGGTCCCAGCGGCGGCCGCCGCAGCACCCATTCGCGCGCACCGAAACGCACGAGGTACGTCAGGTTCGCGTGCCCACCGCCGAACTGACGAACCTCGAGCGGCCCAACTGCTCCGTCGAGATGCTCGTGCAGATACGGCTCGAGCCGTTCGGTATCGAGCGCCTCCTCGGGCCGTACGTCGATCGTGTCGGCGTCGCGCTGCATCATCGTCGCGAGCGTGCCGGGATCGCGGCCAGATGCGACGTATCGTTCGCGCTCATCAGCAGCCGCCGCCCGCCCCCGATGCGCATCACGGAAACCGACGCGTTCGCCAGCGGAAACAGAAAGTCGTGATCGCTCGACGCGATCGCGCCCAGCGCCGCGTTGATCGCGCCGGCGTGCGAGACGACTGCCACCCGCTCACCAGGGTGACGCGCGGCGATCGCGTCGATCGCCGCGAGCATCCGCGCGCGCACGCCGGCGGAGGGTTCGGTGCCGGGGATCGTCGCCCACGAGCCGTCGCGTATCGCGACCATCGCTAACCATGGAAGCCGGTCGCGCAGCGCCATCGTGTCCTCGGTCGCGCCGATGGCGATCTCGGTCAGGCCCGGTTCGGTACGTACGTCGACGCCGGCCGCGGCGGCAATCGCCTCGGCGGTCTCACGCGCGCGGCGCACGGGACTCGAGTACACCGCGGCGACGCCCGACTCCGACAGCCGTTCCGCCACCGCCTCTGCCTGCGCGCGCCCGCGTGGGCTCAGCGGATGCGCCTCATAGTCGTCGTAGACCGTGGACGATTCGTCCGACTCCGGCACGGCGTCGGCGTGCCGGACGACGTGCAACTCCGCGGCGCCGGTCCGAAGGCTGAGCTCGAGAATGTCCAGCGGGTCCTGCCGGCTCACCGCCCGCCCTTCGCGAGCTCGTACTTGGCGATCGAGCGCATGTGCACTTCATCCGGACCGTCGACCAAACGCAGCGTGCGCGCGTGCGCGTACGCCGCCGCGAGGTGTTCGTCGCCGCTCACGCCGCGCGCGCCGAACGCTTGGATCGCGCGGTCGACGACACGGCACGCCATATTCGCGGCCGCGACCTTCACCATCGCCAGCTCGTTGCGCGCGACTTTGTTGCCGAACGCGTCGAGTTGCTCCGCCGCATTGTAGACCAGCAGACGCGCCTGGTCGATCTCGATCCGCGACTCGGCGATCCACTGCATGATCACGCCTTGCTCGGCGAGCGGCCGGCCGAACGCGATGCGCTCTTTGACGCGCTTGACCATCGATTCCAGCACCCGCTCGGCCAAACCGATCGCGCGCATGCAATGGTGGATGCGCCCGGGTCCGAGCCGGCCCTGCGCGATCTCGAAACCGTTGCCTTCACCGACGAGGATGTCTTCGGCGGGGATGCGCACGTTCTCGAAGGTGATCTCGGAGTGTCCGTGCGGCGCGTGATCGTAGCCGAACACGCTGAGCGCGCGCACCACGGTGACGCCGGGTGCGTCGATCGGCACGACCGCCATCGATTGCTGTTGGTGCTTAGACGCGCTAGGGTCCGAGCGCCCCATGAAGATCAGGACTTTGCAGCGGGGATGGCTGGCGCCGGAGGTCCACCACTTGCGCCCGTTGATGACGTACGAGTCGCCGTCGCGCACGATCGCCGCACTGATGTTCGTCGCGTCCGACGATGCGACCGCGGGTTCGGTCATCGCGAAGCCCGAACGAATCTTCGCATCCAGCAACGGCTTGAGCCAACGCTCCTTGTGTGCGTCGCTGCCGTAACGCGCGAACACTTCCATGTTGCCGGTGTCGGGCGCGGAGCAGTTGAAGACTTCCGGCGCGATCTCCGAGCGGCCCATCACCTCGCACAGCGGCGCGTACTCGCGGTTGGTGAGCCCGGCGCCCCATTCCGGCTCGGGCAGGAACAGGTTCCACAGTCCTTGCGCGCGCGCTTTCGCCTGCAGCTCGTCCATGATCGGCGGCTGCTCCCAACGGCTCGGGCCGCTCTGGAGCTGCTCGTCGTAGACGCGTTCGTTCGGGTAGACCTCGGCTTCCATGAACGCCTCCAGGCGGTCGTGGAGCGACGTGGTGGGCGCAGAGGTAGCGGTCATGGGGTACCCTTTGCTGCGGAGCGCCCGAATACCGTCGAGCGGCCGGCCTCCGCGGCGAGGGCAGCCGTCCGGCGGGGCACGGACGGCGACGGGCGGGAATGGTACGATAACGGGATCGCCCTGGCGGAGGGATCTACAACGAGACAAGCGAGCTGTGCCGCTTCGTGAGCGCGTCGATAGCGGCACCGGACGGGCGCGCCCGTCCGATGACGGCCGTCGAGCGCAAAGCCGACCGCAAGGCGAACCCGCCCCTGGCGATGATCACCCTCACCGTCATGCTGGGGCTGATCATGGCGATCATCGACACGTCGATCGTCAACGTGGCGCTCAACGACATGGCCGGCAACCTGGGCTCCTCGATCGACGAGATCGGCTGGGTCGCGACCGGCTACATCTTGGCCACCGTGATCATCATGCCGCTCAACGGCTGGCTGACGGCACGTTTCGGGCGGCGCAATTTCTACGCCGCTTGCGTCGCGCTGTTCACCATCTCGTCGTTCATGTGCGGCACCGCCACCAACGTCTGGCAGCTCGTCTTCTACCGCGTCATCCAGGGCTTGGGCGGCGGCGCCCTCCAGCCCACCGCACAGGCGATCCTGTTCGAGTCGTATCCGCCCGGCAAGCGCGCGGGAGCGATGGCGATCTTCGGCCTGGGGGCGATGGTCGGTCCGGCGATCGGTCCGACGCTCGGCGGCGTGATCGTCGACAACTACTCGTGGCCGTTGATCTTCTACATCAACATCCCGATCGGGATCGTGGCCTTCCTGATGACGCTCGCCTACATTCGCGACCCCGTCTACCTCAAACGCGACCGCTCGCCGGTCGACGTGCTCGGGCTGATGCTCCTGACGGCCGGCGTCGGCTCGGTGCAGTACGTCCTGGAGCGCGGTCAGCGCGAGGACTGGTTCTCGTCAACGACGATCGTTTTGCTGACCGCCGTCGCCGTCGTGTCGCTGGTGGTGTTCTGCGTGCGCGAATGGTACGATCCGCGACCGCTGGTCGACCTGAAGGTCTTCAAGTCGCGCGCGTTCAGCGCCGGCAACGCGATCGGCATCATCACCGGCTTCGGCTTGTTCGGCACCGCGCTGATCATCCCACTGTTTCTGCAGAACGTGTTGGGGTTCACCGCGACCGAGACCGGGCTGGCGCTGCTGCCCGGCGCGATCGCAACCGCGATCAGCATGCCGATCGCGTCACGCATGGTCGCCAAGGTCGACGGCCGCGCGATGATTGCGTTCGGGCTGCTCGTCTTCGCATCGAGCGCGTGGTGGATGGGCATCATCAACCAGGACGCAAACTACTGGACCGTGTTTTGGCCGCGCGCCGTCCAGGGCTTCGCGCTCGGCTTTTTGTTCGTCCCACTTTCGACCGCGACGCTGGGTGAGATCACCCGCGAGCGGATGGCGAACGCGACCGGGATCTACACGCTCGTGCGCCAGCTGGGCGGGTCGCTCGGAATCGCGATCCTGCAGTTCATGCAGACGCGCTACCAGGACAACGCGTACGCGGCGCTGGCCGCCGGCGTCACGTCGTCCAATCCGGCCGACTCGCACTTCCTGGACGACTTGCACGGCACCGCCGCGCAGCTGTACAGCATGGTCATGCTCAACGCCACCGTCATTTCGTACGACATGGTGCTCCGGTTGTGCGCGATCATCTTCGTGCTCTCGGTCCCGCTGGTGCTGTTTCTCAACTGGCGCCGCACGCCGGCCGATCCGGCAGGCGCCCCCGTCGCGGCCGCCGAGTAGCAGGAAACGCGCCGCACAGGCTGCGAGGGTATCGGCATGCGTCCTTTCGCCGTTACGCTCGTTGCGCTCGCGATCATCGCCGCCGCTGCGGGCGCTCGAGCGCAGTCCGTTCCAGCCGTTCCCGGTGTCGCTCAGGAAAAGCTGTTCGACTACGCGCCGGGCAGCACGACCTGCGCGCCGCAGGCGAACCCAGCTCAAGGAGGGGCGACCGTCCGGATCAGTGGCCCCGGCGCTACGCCCCTGAACGCGCTCGTCATCGCGCCGGCCGGCTCGCTCAAGAAAGCGCCCGCCGTGCTGTGGGTGCACTGGCTCGGCGAAACCGCGACGACGAATCACACCGAGTTTCAGAGCGATGCGCTCGCGCTGGTCAAGCACGGCGTCGTCTCGATGCTGGTCGATATGCCGTGGTCCGAAAAAGACTGGTTCAACACGCGCACGACGGACGGTGACTATGCCGGCACCGTGGCGCAGGTGATCGCACTGCGCCGCGCGCTCGACTGCCTGGGCGCGATCCCCGGCGTCGACAAGAGCCGGATCGCGTACGTCGGTCACGACTTCGGTGCGATGGTGGGCGTCCTGCTGCTTGCGGTCGACAACCGCCCGTCGTACGCGGTCTTGATGGCGCCGACGCTCTCGTTCTGGGAGTGGTACCTGCTCGGCAAACAGCCCGCCGACCCCGCCGCGTACGTCGCGCAGATGAGCGTCTTCGATCTGCCCGGGTGGCTCGCGAAGGGCAGGCAAAAAGCGACGCTGCTGCAGGTCGGCCAGCTCGACGAGTACGTGTCGCAAGCGACCGGCATCGCGATTCGCAACGCGATCCCCGCCCGCGGCCGCACGCTACGCGCCTACAAGCTCGACCACGCCCTCGAAGACGAAACCACCCACGAAGACCGCCTCACTTGGCTAGTCACGCAGCTCGCCGCGTCACCATAACGCGACCCCGTCACCCTGAGCTCTCAGTTTAGTCGCTGGGGGGGTTCGGTTCCGTACCAGTCGATGGTTTCGCCGCTGGTGTTGACGGTGACGGCGCGCGGTTCGGTGAACGCGTCGAACGACTCGGTGCCGGTTTCGCGGCCGACGCCGCTGTCCTTGAAGCCGCCCCACGGCGAGGCGGGATCGAGCCGGTGATGATCGTTCACCCACACCATCCCGAACGAGAGGCGTGACGCGACGCGATGCGCGCGCGCCACGTCGATCGTCCACAACGAGGCCGCTAGACCGAACCGCGTGTTGTTCGCAATGCGAATCGCATCGCGTTCGTCGTCGAAGGGCATCAGCACGGTGACCGGGCCGAACACTTCGTCCTGCGCGATCTCGGCGGCCGGATCGACGCCGGCGATGACCGTCGGTTCGAGATAGTAGCCGCCGGCGGGCGCGCCGGCGGGGGTTCCGCCGCCGGTCAGAACGACGGCTCCGGCGTCGCGCGCGCGCTGCACCATATCGAGGATCCGTGTGCGCGAGCGCGCGGAGATCACCGGACCGAGCTGCGTGCGCGGATCGGCCGGATCGCCGACCCGGATCGCGCGCACCTTCTCGACGAACGCCACGCTGAAGCGCTCGAACATCGAGCGCTGCACGAGCACGCGCGCGCCGCACACGCAGGTCTGCCCGGCGGCGATGAACGCCGCGAAGGCCGCGCCGTCGACCGCGCGTTGCAATGGCATGTCGTCGAAGACGATGACCGCGCCCTTGCCGCCTAATTCCAGCGTCGTCAGCGCGAGGTTCCGGGCCGCCGCCGCGCCGATGCTGCGCCCGACGTCGGTGCCCCCGGTGAACACGATCTTCTTCAGCGCCGGATGCGCGGCGAGGGCGGCGCCCGCTTCCGCCCCGGCACCGTTGACGAGGTTGACGACGCCCCGCGGCACGCCGGCTTCGGCGAGAAGCTCGACGAGCCGAACCGTCGTGTACGGCGTCTGCTCCGACGGCTTGATCACCACGCTGTTGCCGGTCGCCAATGCCGGCGCGAGCGATTTCGACAGGATCATCAACGGGTGGTTGAACGACGAGAGCAGCGCGGCGACACCCAGCGGCACGCGTTGCGTGTAGTGCAGATACGGGCCTTCGATGGGGATCAGCGCGCTGCGCGCGGTCAGCGCGAGCGCAGCGTTGTAGCGATAGAACGACGGCAGCCGCCCGATCTGTGCGCGCGTTTCGCCGACGGGTCGCCCGTTGTTGCGTGTCTCGAGCGCGAAGAAGCCCTCGAGCTCGCTCTCGAACAGGTCCGCGAACCGGTTCAGCACGCGTGCCCGTTCCTGCGCGCCGGCGTCGCGCCACACACCGGCTTCGAACGCGCCGGCCGCGGCCTGCACCGCGCGATCGACGTCGGCGGCGGTCGCCGCCGCCAACGTCCCCAATACGGTGCCGTCGGCGGGGTTGCGGACCTCGAGCGTCGCGCCGTTCGACGCCGCGCTCCACGCACCGTCGACGAACAGCGGCGCATAGAGCGTTCCGCCGGATCCGTCGAGGACCGACGGCCTTTCGAATGCGCGCTGCGCTAACATCGCCGTTACGTGCTCGCCGCAGCGGCACGCGGCGTCGCGGCCGCGGCGGCGGGTTGCTCGAGCTCCTCGAGGCGTTTGCCGCGCGGTTCGATCCCCATCGTCACGACGACGACGATCTGCACCAGCGTCAGGGCGATCATCAAGGCGAGCACGCCGGCGACCCCGTTGTGCGTGTACAGCGTCACCACGATCGGCGGTACGATGACCGCCGCAGCGCGGCCGACCATGTTCACCGAGCCCGAAGCGCGCAGCCGCACCTCCGTCGGGAACAGCTCGGGAACGTAGACGCCGAACGTCAGCGCGACGAGCACGTAGATCGGGATCCACAAGAGGAAGCCGACCAGCGGCAGCAAGATCGGATCGTGCACGAACGGATAGATCGCGGCGAACACGATCGTCAGGATCGAGGCCGTGATGATGGTCGGTTTGCGTCCCCACGTGTCGGCCGTGAACGCGCCAACCAGCGTTCCGATCGGCGCGCCTAGCGAGATCAACAGCGTGTACGAGAACGAGGTCGCGACGCTGAGCCCCTCCTTGACGAAGAACTGCGTGATCCAGGTGACAAAGCCGTATATCCAGGCATTGATCGTGAACAGCATCACCAGCGCCGTGATGGTGCGCGGCAGCAGCGGTTGGCGGAAGAGGTCGCCGAACGAAACCTTCGCGACGACGGCGCCTGGGACGACTGGGCCGAGCGCTCCGACGGTCGCGGCGGAACGCTCGAAGTCTTCGACGATCGCTTCGGCTTCGGCGTTGCGGCCGACGCTCTCCAGCCAGCGCGGCGACTCGGGCAGCTGCTTGCGCAAATACCACACGACGAGCGCGCCGATTCCGCCGATCACGAACATCGGGCGCCAGCCGAAGTGCGGGATGATCAGCGTCGCGAGCAGCGCCGTCGCGGGCAATCCGCACACGACCGCGGTCGAGATGAACGCGAGCCAGCGGCCGCGGGTGCGCGCCGGCGCAAACTCGGTGATCGTCGAGTAGCCGACGACGTTCTCGGCGCCGAGCCCGATGCCCATGATGAAGCGAAACACGATGAGCCAGATCATGTTCGGCGAGAACGCAGCCGCCAGCGACGCCAGCCCGAAGATCACCAGGTTGGACTGATACGTGAAGCGGCGCCCGTAGCGGTCGCCCAAGAAGCCGGTGACGATCGAACCGACCATCGTGCCGAGAAAGGTGAGCGAGACGAACCACGCGTTGAGCGGCAGCGTCGAGAAGCCGCTCTTGAGCAGCACGCCCAGCACCGTGGCGGCGACGTAGATGTCGAAGCCGTCGAAGAACATCCCGATGCCGACCAGCCATGCGACGCGGCGATGGAGCGGCGAGGTGGGCAGACGGTCCAGCCGCGGACCGGCGTTGACTGCGCGAAGGGCGGTAGCCATCGGAACCTCGTTTCGCTTACTGCGCCGGACGGCGCAACAGGGTGCTGCTCGCGACCGCGAGCGCGTCGACCGCCAAACGGCAGTTGGCATCGAACGAGCCTTGAAGCATCGTTTGGAACAGCTCTTTGCAGGCGCGCGCCGACATCGCGTTGACGCGCAGAATTTTCTCCACGAGCGCGTCGACCGCAGCGTCGAGATGCGCCGGCGCGACGACCTCGTTGATCAGCCCGATGTCGCGCGCGTGCGCCGGGGAGAACGTTTCGCCGAACAGCACCAGCGGAAACGCGTGTCGAGGCAGCGCGTACTGGCCGAGATACGCCATGATCGCCGCCGGCGGGAGGCCGGCGCGCATCTCCGGGAACGACAGCGGTGCGTCTTCGGCGACAACGGCAAAGTCGCACAGCATCGCCAGGCCCATACCGAATCCGGCGGCCGCCCCATGCACGCGCGCGACCGAGATGAGCGGCGTCGCGCGCAGCGCGCGTTTTAGTGCGATGATCCGCGCCGCCTCGGCCCGCAGCCCCGCCAGATCGACGGCGGCGCGGTCGCGTCCCGTGCAAAACGCCGCCCCGTTGCCGCGCAGCATCAGCACCTTCGCGCTCGGCTCGGCCGCCTCGCGGCGCAGCGTCTCGAGCAGCGTCTCGAACATCGGGGCGCTGAGCTCGTTGCCGCGGTCGGGCCGGTCCAGCGTCACCGAGAGCACGTCGTCGGATGCCGAAACCTGGACCGAGCCAGCCGATATCAAGGGTGTCGACACGGTATACAGGAAATACTGACCATGCGGCAACGCTCCTCTCGCGGTCCGCTCACCCCGCTCTCGAGCCTGGTCTCGCGCTCCGTCCTCCCCGCCCCGCCCGTCTCGACCGCCGCCGCCTCGCTCTCCGCGGTCCGGGTGGTCCCGCAACTCCGCGAGGCGATCGTCGAGGGGCGGCTCGAGCCCGGCCGCCGGCTGTCGGAGCTCGAGATCGGCGAGCTGTTCGGGGTGAGCCGCACCCCGGCGCGCGACGCCTTCGCTCAGCTCGAGCGCGAAGGGCTGGTCGTCACCGTAGCGCGCGCGGGCGTTTACGTCGCCGCGATCGATCAGCGGCTGGTCGACGAGATCTACGAGACGCGCGAAGCGATCGAGACGCAGGCCGCACGGCTGGCCGCGCGCCGTCTCGGCGCCGTCGGCGAAGCGCGGCTCCAAGAACGTCTCGGAGCGCTGACCGCTGCGCTCGGAACCGGCGAGGTGCGGGACTATACCGCCGAGCTGGACCGGTTCTACGACGTGCTGCTCGACCTCGCCGCTAACACGACGCTGCGGCGGTCGTACGAAGCGCTGTCCGGTCCGGTCCGGCGGCTGCGCCGGATCGCGATGCGTCAACCCGGCCGGATGGCCGCCTCGCTCGACCACGCACGCGCGATCGTCGCAGCCATCGTCCAGCGCGACGAAGACGCCGCCGAACGCGCCATGCGCGCGCAACTCACCACCGCCCGCGCCGCGGTCACCGCGGTGCTGGGCGCTGACATCGTGAACCGGTCGAAAGACGACTCCGTCATCCCGAGCCTGTCGAAGGACGCCGACGTACCGCAATCGTGACGCGCCACCGGTCGCCCTGAGCTTGGCGAAGGGCGACGCCGCATGAGACGCGGCGTCAGCGCGCGCGCAGGGCCGTTACCGCCTCGCTCAAGCGCACGAGCCGCCGTCGGTCGATGCCAACCGCGGGTCGGTCGAGGCAAGACGCGTATCGGTCGACAGCCACGGTTTTTGCCGAGGACTCCGAGCCGACCTTGGGCTGGGCGGCGATTCAACCGGCGGCGAGGAGTGGCACTCCTTTGAACGGCGCTCAAGCCTTCCGGGCCGCAAAGCCGGTCGTTCGCCGCAATCGCGGCGCGCGAAATAGCTAGTGAGATTTGCCATGTGGTATCGTATGTGATAAGGTAGGAACATGGCATGCCGATTCGACCGTGCCCGCATAGAGGACGAGCCCTATCGCCTTCCGATCAAGAATGTGGTCCGTGAGCTCGTCGATCTGCTCGGACGCAAGACGGTAGCCTATTTCACCGGGCTGAGCTCCGTTCGGGAAGTGGGGTCTTGGCTCAGCGACGATGGATCGGCGCCGCGTGAGAATCGAGAGGCGGTCCTCCGTTCGGCCCTCCAGGCAGCGCGATATATTGCTGATCTCGAAAGCGCCGATTCGGCCGCTGCATGGTTCGTCGGCACGAACTCGCGTTTTGATTTCGAGTCGCCTGCTTCGATCTTGCGGGACCGCGGAACGGCCGGCCGCACCGACGTCGTGCGCGCAGCGCGCGCGTTCGTGGCAGAGGCTATTGCGGCTGCACAAGCCGCCCACGCGAAGATGCTTGCGACGGTATGAGCATGCGTCCGGCGCCGAGCGAGCTCTACCGCTGTTTTTACGTCACAAGCGCGGACGGTGGGATGACCCGAGCGACGAATTTCGCGTTCTGTATACAGCCTGCTCCGAAACTACCGCGCTCATAGAAGTGCTTGCACCGCTTCGGCCGAGCATGAAAACGATTGACGCGATCGCGGCGATAGACGACCCCGATGATTCTTCAACGCTCGAGGACCAGCACCGGCGGCGCCGTCAGCAAGCGCTCTATGCCGTCAACGCACGCCTAGCGCCCCGCTTCGTAGCCAAGCTTCGAACACCGATTGGACCGCAAGTGTATGACGTGCTTCTGGGTGCATCCAGAACCGATATCGAGCAGCATTTCTCTCTCGGGCTTGGGAGCCTCAAGACCGGCGACTTCGCTGCGCGCGACATCGACCTTTCGCGGGCCGTGTCGCGCTTCGTGTACGAGCAAACAGGCGCGGTCGGTATCTTTTCGACGTCAGCGGAAGATGGTAGTGGCTACGTCACGGTATTCTTTGAGACCGGGCGATTAACCGGTGTTCTTCGCATCGGCGAAGCCCTGACGTGTGAAGCGTCGCGCCGTGCTTCTACCTGCACCAACGCGTTAGAGGACGCGCTCTCCTACCTCGGTATCGTGCGGCAACCACCGGAACCGAAGTACTCGGCTTTCGTAGAGCAGGTGATAGAACAGCCCGCGTAAGGTTCGATCGTGCGCCCGGATCGCGCTAAGCCGGGGCCCCGGCGAGCGTCTCGCAGACTGCGGCGGTGACGTCGGTCGTGCGGGCGGTGCCGCCGAGGTCTGGGGTTCGAATGCCGGATGCCGTGACGTGCTCGATCGCGCGCATGAGGCGCGCGGCGTTGTCGGTTTCGCCGAGATGCTCGAGCATCATCACGGCGGTCCAGAACGCGCCGATCGGGTTGGCGATCCCTTTGCCGACGATGTCGAACGCCGAACCGTGGATCGGCTCGAACATCGAAGGAAAGCGTCGCGACGGGTCGAGGTTCGACGTCGGCGCAATGCCGATGCTGCCGGCCAGCGCCGCGGCCAGATCGCTCAGAATATCGGCGTGCAGGTTCGTCGCGACAACCGTGTCGATGCTCTTGGGCGCGTTGACCATGCGCACCGTCATCGCGTCGACCAGCTCGCGGTCCCACTTCACGTCGGGATAGTCGCGCGCGACCTCGACCGCGACCTCGTCCCACAGCACCATCCCATGGCGTTGCGCGTTTGATTTCGTGACGACGGTGAGATGCTTGCGCGGCCGTAGGCGCGCGAGCTCGAACGCGAAGCGGATGATGCGCTCGACCCCGGCGCGAGTGAAGACGGCCACCTCGGTACCGACCTCGATTGCGTGGCCGCGGTGCGCGCGCCCGCCCATCCCGGCGTACTCGCCCTCGCTGTTCTCGCGCACGATCACCCAGTCGAGGTCGCCCGGCGCGCAATCGCGCAGCGGGCTGCTCAACCCGGGCAGGATGCGGGTCGGCCGTACGTTCGCGTACTGATCGAACGGTTGGCAGATCGCCAACCGCAGTCCCCATAAGGTGATGTGATCGGGGACGTCGCGATCGCCGACCGCCCCGAAGTAGATCGCGTCGAAGCTGCGGAGCGCGTCGAGCCCGTCGGCCGGCATCATGACGCCGTGCTCGCGGTAGTAGTCCGAACCCCAGGGAAAGCGCGTGACCTCGAGGTGCAAGGCCGGATCGATCCGCTCGAGGGCGCGCAGCACCTCGACCCCGGCGTCAATGACCTCAGGTCCGATCCCGTCCGCCGGGATAGCCGCGATGCGATACGAGCCCATACCGGCGAGAATACGCCTGGAATCGCTCGTCAGCCCTGCCGGGACGTCCCGAGATCGCGAAGAACGGGCGCTCGATGCCATTGGAGTTCCGGTGCACGCGCTGCGGCGAGGTCAAGGACGTACGGACGCTGCGCGAGTCCATCTGCCCGGAATGTCGCGCGCGCGTCGAGGACGAGGCCGTCGCGAAGAACGACGCGACGGCGGCGCAGCGCGAGCGCTACGAAGCGCTCTTGCGGCTCGGGCCGCACTACCCCGGCCCGCTCGAGAGTTGGACGACGAAGGATCCGGTGTTGCTCGCCGGCGGCGAGCACTTCGTGTGCCCGGTGTGCAAGAAGCGCGCTCACCTGGTGCACGATCTGGCCTACCGTTGGAGCAAGAAGCCGTATCCGATTCCGAATAAGTACACGCCGTGCGACGCGTGTCACCGCAAGGAAACCGACGACGACGATCTCGCCCGCCCCGCCGCCCGCAACCGCTTCTCGCGCGAGCGCTAAAACCGCCGTCATCCTGAGCTAGTCGAAGGAACGACAAATCGCGCCCCGCGCGCGCGATGAAGTTCACGACCGGTTCGTGACCCTTCGCCAAGCTCAGTGTGACAAGACTTGGCCGCTTAGGCGGCTGTCTTCTTGCGCTTCGGCTTCGCGGTCGTCGGGGCGGTCTTCTTGGCTTTCGCCGCGCCGCGCTTGGCGGGCTTCTCGTCGGCCTCCGCATCCGCGTCGTCGTCGACCGCGCCGCCCTTCTTGCGCGCTTTGGATTGCTCGATCGAGCGCTGCAAGACGTCCATCAGGTTGACCACGTTGGTGGCCGCCGGGCGGTGCACTTCGGGGGCCTCGATCTCTTCGCCGTTCGCGCGCGCCTCGATCATCGCGAGCACGTCTTCCTTGTACTTGTCGTGGAAGTTCTCCGGGTCGAACTTGTCGCTGCTCATCGTGTCGATGAGGAGCTTGGCGACCTTCTTCTCGGCGTCGGCGACCTTCTCGTTGAGCGCCGGGAAATCGAAGCTGCCCTGGTCGACCATCTCGTCGCTGAAGTGCATCAGCTCGAGCACCAGCGCCGCGCCGTTCGGCTTCACCGCGGCGAGGTGCTCGCGGGAGCGGATCACGACGCTGGCGATCGCGACCTTCCCCGAGTCGAACAGCGCGTCGCGCAGCAGCGCGTACGCGTGGCGGCCCTTCTTCTCGGGCTCGAGATAATACGGAGTGTCGAAGAACATCGGGTTGATCTGGTCGAGGTCGACGAACTCGACGATCTGAACCGACTGCGTCGCCTCGGGCCGGACCGCCTTGAGGTCGTCGTCGCTGACGGTGACGTAGTGGCCCTTCTCGTACTCGTAGCCGCGCAGGAGGTCGGCATACTCCACCTTCTCGTCGCAGACACTGCAATGGCGCTCGTTGAAGATGCGTCCCTTGTCTTTCTTGTGCAGAAAGTTGAAGCGCAGATCGTTCGTGCGAACCGCCGTGTAGAGCTTGACCGGGATCGTGACGAGTCCGAAGTTGATCGCACCGGACCAGATCGCGTGTGCCATGACTGCTTCATTCCCTCCGCGCGAAGGCCGAACTCACCAAAGGGAGCGAGCCTTTGTCAGGGCGCCTTCGAGCGCATGGGGCGTCCACCCCTCGTTTTTCCACGGGTCACCGTGCTCGGCGAGCAGTCCCGGGACGTTGGCGATCGACCAGCGGCGCATCTCACGGGTCGTCTCGGGGGCGCGCTTGCGGCGCATGGCCTCGACGTCCGCCCAAGCCAGCGGCATCGATACCGGCGCGCCGTCCCGGGCCCGCACGGAGAACGGCGCGACGTACGTCTTCCCTTTGCCGACCTGCACCCAGTCCAGATACACGACGTCGTCCGGCCGGCGCGCGATCGTGCGCTCGAGGGTGGTGTCCTTGGGCAACACGGTATGCACGCGCCGGGCCGCCAGCTCGGCAAACGCCTTCGCGACGTCATAGTCGTAGCGCGGTTCGAGCGGGACGATCACGTGCAACCCCATCCCGCCGGTCGTCTTCACGACCGGCACGATCCCAACGTTGCCGAGTTCCTCGCGAAACGCGAGCGCGACCTTCGCCAACCGCGCGAGCGGGCAGCGCTCCCCCGGATCGAGGTCGAGCAGGATGACGTCGGGGACGTCGATCGTCGTGACGCGCGAGTACCAGATGTGCAGCGTGATCGCCGCCAGGTTGGCGACCCACACCAGCGTCGCTTCGTCGTCGCAGACGACGTAGGTGACCTTGCGCGGCTCCCCGGTCGACGGCGCGATCGTCGCGCGGTTCACCCAGTCCGGCGCGTACTTCGGCAGCTGCTTCTCCCAAATCCCACGCGCGACGTCGATCCCGTCAGGATATCGTTCCATCGTCAACGGGTTATCGCGCAAGTACGGCAAGATCGCCGGCGCGACCGCGCGATAGTACGCGACCAAATCGCCCTTCGTGTACCCGTCCGCCGGAAACAGCACCTTGTCCTGATTGGTCAGCTTCACGCTCTGACCGTCGACGACAACCGCCGTCTCCGCCGATTTACGCGCCACGACCCATCCTACGCCTTGCCGCCATCACGCGTCAGGATCCGCACGCTGCTCGCGCTCGCGCACGACGTTGAGCGCATCCTTGTCGATGCGCAAGCCGATGAACACCGGCTGGCGCAGAATCCCTTCGCGCGTCCATTCGGCGAACGCGACCTCGCCCACGAGCTGCGGCTTGACCCAATGCGCCGGCGTGTTCGTTTTGGGCGCGTCGACGAACGGCGACGTCTTGCGCTCGAGTGGCTCGAGCTTTGCCATCAGCTCGCGCAGACGCTTCGCGTCGAAGCCCGTTCCGACGTGGCCGGCATACTTGAGCTCGCCGCCGTCGTAGTAGCCGACCAGCAGCGCACCGAATTCCTTGCGGCTGCCGCGCGGCTCGGTCCATCCGCCGATCACGAACTCTTGGCGCCGCTTGATCTTGATCTTCACCCATTCGCGCGAGCGAATCGAACGGTACGGCGACGTGCGCACCTTGCCGACGATTCCTTCGAGGCCGCGCTGCTCGGCCAAGTCGAACAGCGCGAGCCCCTTGCCGAGCACGTGCTTGGAGTAGAGCACGCCGCGGTCCGGGACCACGATCTCCTCGAGCAGCCGCTTGCGCTCTTCGAGCGGGCGCGCACGAAGATCGCGGCCGTCGGCGTAGAGCAGGTCGAACACGACGAACGTGACCGGCGAAGGCTTGCGGCGTTTGAGGCCGCGCGCCTCCGGCTTGTCACGCGATTGCAGCGCTTGAAAATCGGGCCGGCCTTGATCGTCGAGGACGCACAGCTCGCCGTCGACGACGACCGGGATCGAGCGGAACGCGCCGGCCAGCGACGCCATCTCGCGGAACTGGTGCAGCAGGTCCTTGCCGTTGCGCGACGTCAGCGTGAGCGTCTGCTGCTCGACGACCGCGATCGCACGGTAGCCGTCCCACTTCAGCTCGAAGAGCCAGCGATCGTCGTCGAACGGTTTGTCGACCAGCGTGGTGAGCATCGGCTTGACGTCGCGCGGAATCGGATCGGCGTTGGCGGCCTTCGCGCGTGCGGCGCGCTTGACGGCGGTGCCGTCGGGCGCCGCGGAGCGGTTGCTCTTCCAGATCGGCGCGTCTTTGCGCGACTGCTGCAGCTGCGCGAGCGTCTTGCCGGTCTTGACGCTCTCGGCGTGGTCCTCGACCTTCCAGTTCGGATCTTCGAACTCGTCGTGGTCCTTGAACAGCAGCCAGGGCTTGCCGTGCTCGCCATCACGCGGCTTCATCTTCACCAGCGTGAACAGCCCTTTGAGCTTGTGACCCTCGAGGATGATCTTCAGCTTGCCTTTGGCGATCTGCTCGACCGGATCGTCACCCTCGAACAAGCGGTAGAAGCCCTCGTCCCACACGATGACTTCGCCCGCGCCGTAGTTCCCGTCCGGGATCACCCCTTCGAAGGTGCGATAGTCCATCGGGTGATCCTCGGTCTGCATCGCGAGCCGCTTCTCGCCGGCGACCATCGTCGGACCTTTGGTCACCGCCCACGACGGCATCACGCCGGCCGCTTCCAAGCGAAAGTCCCAATGAAGACGCGTCGCGCGGTGCTCTTGCACGACGAAGCGGAGCTTCTTGGAAGAAGCCCGCTTCTTTTTCTCGCCGCTGGGTTCGGGCGTCGCCGAGAAGTCCCGTTTACGGACGTACTCGGCGAGCCGTTTCGTCGGACTCTTCAGCTCGGCGTCAGATCCCTTCGTCGCGCGTCTCGCGCTTGGCTTTGTCGATCCCGGCCTTCATCTCGTGACCGGCTTCCTTGACGTGCGATGCGACGCGGTCGCCCAGCGGCATCTCGTCGCCTTGCACGGCGCGGTTGACTTTCTCGCCGCCGGCTTTGACGCGATGCTTCGCTTCGTCGAGCGCGTCCTTCGTGTCGGCTTTGAGCGTATTGACGGTGTCGCGATCGGTCCGTTCCATCAGTGGGTACCTCCTGTGGTCGTGGTCGTGGTCGTCGAAGAGCCGGACGTCGTCCCGCCGGGGCCGGCCGGCGTGGTGACCGTCGTGCCGGTGCCGTTGGTGCGCGTCGTTTGATTCCAGGGTTGCCATACGAACAGCGCGATCAATGCCACCACCACGATGACCGCAACCAAGCTGAACGTCGCGAGGGAGCCCCCGTTCTCGCGGTCGACCGTAATGTTTCGTTCTTCCATTCGTTGCATCTCCCGCAGTGTCGTGGAGTCATCGTTACCCAGGAAATCGCCCGAACCCAACCCCCGGTTTTGGGGTGGACGCGCCGGACACTAGGTGCCCGGCCGTACGAACGTGTTCCAATACCAGCAACCCCACACGCCGGCGGCGACGCTCCAAGCAATCAAGGCCCGGCCCGCAATCCAGATAGCGCCCAAACCCTCGCGGACCGCGAGCCCCATCAGCGCGAGCAAGAACGGCGCGAAGTCGAGCGCGTGGCGCATCCCGAATTGCGAGCCGCCGTTCGCATAGTAGAGCAGCGTCGGTCCTGCCACCAGCGCGACCGCCAACCACAGCGAGAGGACCAGCCGGACGGGACGGCGCGCGAAAAACGCCAGCACCAAGGCCGGGCTGGTGAACCACAACGCGGTTCCGAAGTCCAGCGGTCGAAGGTACGGAAACGCGTGCAGCCGTTGGGGCGGTACGACGAACAACGAGTAGAGCTCGCCCAGCACGTTCTCGAGCCCGAAGGGCGAACCGTCCGGCGACCCCATGTACGGATCCTGATGGTAGAAGATGGTATGGCCGGCGTCCCACGGGACGTGCCAACGCGCCTCGTTGTACGCGACCCAGACGACGAAGAACGGGATCAGCGTCGCCGCGAATGCCAGCACCCGGCGCGGATCGCGGGCGCGCACGAGAAACCCGTCGTACGCCCACCATAGCATCACCGGCAGCGCCATGACGAGGGTGAAGCGCGAGCCCAGGGCGAGCGCGAACCAGAGCGCGACGAGCCAGCCGCGCCGTTTCCCGGCCAGCTCGCAGAGCGCGAGCAGCATGAACGCGACCGCCGACGTCTGCGCGATGAACCACACGTCCCCGAGCATCGAGCACCATAGCAAGTCGGTGCCGGCCAAGAAGAAGACGACCAGCCAGATGGTCGTCCGATCCGTCACGCCGATGCGCTCGAGCAACGCCCAAGCCGCGCCGGTCGCGACGCCGCACAGCAGACACGCCAGCAGCGTTTGATTGGCCGCGAGCCCGCTGATGACGACGAGCGGCAGCACGAGCAGCGCGGGAACCGGATCGTTGACGACGTAGCGGTGACCCTCGAACAGGATCGCGTCGATCGACCGGTCGGGCCAGACCGGGTCGATCCAGATCGTGTGGGCGTGCAGCAGCGAGTACGCCAGCAGAACGTAGTTGTCGTACGGCGTCGTGCGTCCGTGCGCGAACAGCAGCGCGACGATGGCGCCGAGCAGCCCGGCGAGCAGCGCGTTCACGGCGACACGATCTCGTACACTTGCGGCGCCCCGTCGCTGAGCAGTCGAAAGCGATACCCCGGCACGTTCGGCAGCCCCTCGGACAGAATGGCGACCTGGCGGTCGCGCGACCAGCCGGCATAATCCTCGATGTAATCCCGCGGCAGCGCGCACACGAGAATGCGCCGGCCGAAGCGGCGCTCGACGTAGGCGCGGTAGGCGAGCGGCGTGGCCCAGTCCCACGGCGCGAGGATGACCGCACCGTCACGCGTGCTGGCGACGACACGGGCTCCGAGCGCCTGTGCGGACGTGTCGGCGCGCACCGCATACAGATCGCGGGCGCGCACGACGTCGCGCGCGACGGCGATCAAGAGCAGCGACATCACGACGGCGAGCGCCGTCGTCGGCGCGTCGCGTCCGAACGCGCGCACGGTGCGGTCGGCCGCGACCGCGACCCCGAGCGCACCGACGGCATACGCGGTGAAGACGTAGCGCTCGGGGTCGGCCTCAGCCGGATACGAAGCGCCGAACAGCGCGGGCAAGAGCGCGGCGAGCACGAGCCCGATGGCGATCGGCGGCGCGCGGGCCGCGATAAAACCGAGCCCCACCAAGGCGGCGACGATGAGGCCTTGCGGCTCGTCGTCGCCGACCTCGACGCCGAAACGGTCGACGGCGGCGCGCAGCGCGGCCGGCGAGACGACGTGGCCGAGCGTCTCACCCGGTCCCCACTCGGTGCCCTCGACGAGGGCGTGAAACCCCGCCGCCGTCGCCGGGTGGTGGTCGTCCCAGAACGGCCGGCCCGGCGGCAGACCGAGCGCGAGCGTGGGATCGAGACGGTGCGCGGTCACGTACGCGCTGCGCAACGGCAGATAGGCGTACGCGGTGGCGACGATCACCAGCGCGACGGCCGCGGCGGAAACCGTCCCCCGCCAGGGCCACCGACGACCGAGCGACGCGACCACGCCGCCGGCCAGGATCAGCACCGTCGTGTTGTCGATCGCAACGGCGAACCCGGCCAGCAGGATCGCGCTCACCAGCGCGCGCGCATCGCCGCGCAGCGTCCAGCCGGCGGCGAGCGCAAACGCGACGAACGCCACCGCGAAACCGACCGGATGGACGTCGGCGTACGTTCCGCGTAGCCACACCACGTGCGCGAAGGCAAACGTCCAACCGCCCAGAACCGCGATCAGCGGGACGACGTCGAACAGCAACGCGAGTGCAGCGATCGACGCCGAACCGACCGAGATCGCGATAGCCGACAGGGCGTTCAAGCGCGCCGCCACCGATGCGAACGGCACGACGTGCGTCCACAGCCAGCCCAGCACGACGTAGCCCGGAAAACCGGTCGGGTACGGGATCCCGGCGATCCACGCCACGGTCTGCAGATCGGCGGTGTCCCAGAAACCGACCGAGGTTCGCACCGAGGTGAGCAACACGACGAGCGGTACGGCGAATGCGAGCGCGATCGTACCGTGGAGGCGAAGAGACAAGCGCGTGCAACTACGCCCGATGCATCGAAGCGGCCTGTCCCGTCCGCGGGTCGTCATCGCCGAGCCGTTCGCCGAAGCCGGTTTGACCGTGCTGCGCGATGCCGGGATCGAGATAGAATCGCAGATCGGGCGGCCGCGCGACGAGTTGGCCGCGGCGCTCGCCGACGCCGACGGCTTGATCGTCCGCTCCGAGACGCGCGTCGACCGCGAGCTGCTCGCCGCCGGTCCGCGCCTGTGCGTGGTGGCGCGCGCCGGCGTCGGGGTCGACGCGATCGACGTCGCCGCCGCGACCGACGCCGGGATCCTCGTGCTCAACACGCCCGGTGCCAACACCCTCGCCGCGACCGAGCAGACGTTCGCGCTGATGCTCTCGCTGGCGCGCCGCACGCCGCTCGCCGTGCAACAGCTGCGCGAGGGAATCTGGGACCGCAAGCGCCTGATCGGGACGGAGCTGTACGGCAAGACGCTGGGGATCGTCGGCCTCGGGCGCATCGGCGGCAACGTCGCCAGCCGCGCCAAAGCATTCGGCATGACGCTCCTTGCACGCGATCCCTACATCGGCGCGCCGCGCGCCGATACGCTCGATGCGCGACTGGTCGATCTGGACACGCTGCTGCGCGAAAGCGACATCGTCACGCTGCACGTTCCGCTCACGCCGCAGACGCTCGGCATGATCGATGCCGCGAAGCTCAGACTGCTTCGCCCGCATGCATACCTGATCAACTGCGCGCGCGGCGGTATCATCGTCGAGCGCGACTTGCTCGCGGCCTTGGACGACGGCGTGCTGGCCGGCGCCGCGCTCGATGTCGTGGCGGAGGAGCCGCCGCCGCGCGACGGGGTGGGCGCAGCGCTCCAGCGCCATCCGAAGGTCGTCGCGACCCCGCACTTGGGCGGCTCGACGCACGAGGCGCTCGCGCGGATCGCGACCGAGCTTGCGCAGGACATCGCGCGCGCGTTGCTTGGCGCGCCGGCCAATGCGGCGGTCAACGCGCCCGTACCGACCGGACCGGAAGCTGCGCGCGTCATCCCGTTCGTCGACGTCGCGTACCGGCTCGGGCGCTTCTATCCGCAGTACACGCGGCCGCAACGCATGCCGCTTTTCTCGTTGCTGCTCGGCGGCACGCTGGCGGACGTCTCGGCCGCGCCGCTCACGCGGGCGTTCTTGAGCGGTCTGCTGCAAGCGACGACCGATCGGCGCGTCTCGGTCGTGAACGCGGAATCGATCGCCTTGGAGCTCGGCATCACGATCGACGCTCGTGCCGACGACGCGATCTCGCCGTACGCCGCCTCGCTACGGCTCGTCGCGGACGGGATCTCGATCACCGCGACGTCGTTGACCGGTTCGCCGCGCATCGTCGAGCTCGACGGTTACGAGATCGATGCCACCCCGCTCGGGGCGATGCTGATCACCCAGCATGCGGACGTTCCGGGGATGATCGGCCGGGTCGGAACGGTCCTCGGGGACGCGCGAGTCAACATCTCCACGATGCAAGTTTCGCGCAACACCGTCGGCGGCGACGCGATCATGGTGCTCTCGCTCGATCGCCCGGCCGACGACGCGACGGTCGCGAAGCTGCGCGCGATCGCCGGCGTCGGATCGGTACGTTCGCTCGACGTCTAGTTGACTTATTGCGACGAGAAGTCGACGCTGAAGATGTAATCCGCGGCGACGGGCGCGCAGTCTTTGATTTCGGTGCGGAACCGCGAACCGCGCGCGGCGGCAATCGCCGCCGGGTTGAGCACGGTGCTCGGCGAGCTCTGGATGCGCGTTGCGACGACGCGGCTTTGCGCGTCGAGCGATACGATGACCTCGACCGTACCGGAGATCCCCTGCTGCGCGGCGACGGCCGGCGTGTCCGGCTCCGCGGCGTGCAGCGTCGCAGCGGGAACCTCGCGGCGCGCACACGAGAGCGGTGTCGGTGTCGGTTGCGGCGATGCTGTCGGGACGACCGGCACGGGCGTCACGAGCGATGCGGAAACGGCGGCGGGTGCAGCGGACGAATCACCATCGGGTGTGCCGTGCGCATCGCCGGTTGCATGCGCGTTCGCTGGTTCGCCCGGACCACCGTTGTGCGCTTGCGTGTGCTGCGTGACCATTTTGATGGGACGGTCGTGCGGCGCGGCGGTTTGTCGTGCCCGAAGCGGCGGCGCGGTCGGCCGCGGCGTCGCCGCGGGCGTCGGCGTGGGACGCGGCGTCGGGGGCGGCGTCGGCACGGTCGTGCGCGTCAGAACGAAGTGCTCGGGCTCGGTCGCCGATAGCGTGGCCGACGGGCGCACCAACGGCAGCACGAGCAGATGTATCGCGACCGAGATACCGAAGCCGTAGACGAGAAACGTGCGCGCGCGCTGGCGTGCGGCGTTCATGCGTCTTCGCCGCCCATCGTCGCCATGCTCGTCGGTCGCCGCGCTGCGACGGAAGGTTCATCTCGGCAGCCGAGAAAAGCGCAGGCGGTGCGCGTGTTTCTCGCGCGGCACGGCGAGACGACGTGGAATCTCGCCGGCCGCTACCAAGGCCGGCGCGAGTCGGCGCTGACGGCGCTGGGGATGAGCCAGGCGTTCGCGCTGTCAGACGCGATGGTCGCGGCACGGGTTGCCCGCGTGGTGTCGTCGCCGCTGCTGCGCTGCACCGCCACGGCCAAGCCCGCCGCGGATCGGTTGAACGTGCGCACCGAGAGCGACGACCGGCTGATCGAGATCGCGCACGGCACATGGGAAGGCCGCCTGCGCGAGGAGATCGCGGCGAACGATCCGTTGCGCTATCGCGCCTGGCGCGACGATCCCGCCCACGTCGCGTTCGAAGGCGGCGAAAGCGTCGCGCAGGTGCTCGCGCGCTGGCGCGACTTCGCGGCGGCATTTCGTCCGGCGTCGCCGGCGCTGATCGTCACGCATGACGCCGTGGTGCGCGTCGCGCTGGTCGACGCGCTAGGCCGCGATCTGGAAGCGTTCTGGAGCGCGCGCGTCGAGAACGGCGCCTACGCCGTCTTCGACGTCACCGGCGACCGCTGGACGCTCGTCGAAGAGTGCAGCGCCGCGCACCTCGGCCCATTACGCGCCTCAACCGAAGGCCAAGCACTCTAATATTGCGTCAGCTAATACATCGGCTTTCCGTGGGCGATGATGTTTCCGCCGGCGACGATGTCGTATTCGTCACCGCGGCCGGGCTCGTGGATGAAGAGCGTCGCCGGTGCGCCGTCGTCGAGCGCACCCAGATCGCGCTGCGCTGCGCCCTGCCGCAGCACGACGTGCGCTCCGGCGGGTGCGCCGGACGCGACGACGTACACCCAGGCGCCGTCCCGCGAATAGATCGCTTTCACCGTGAGACCCGGGCGTGACGTCAGCGTCGTGTGCGCGAAGTGAGTCGATGCCAGCGCGGTGAGCGCGACGTCGGTGCGCTGCACCCGGTCGGATTCACCGTGCACGAAACCGACTTCGAGCGCGGTCGTCGCGGCGAAGACCACGGCGGCCGCGGTCGCGAGCTGCGGCCACCACGTGCGCCGCTGCGGCGCGGCGGCCGGCATCGGCGGCAGCGCGGCGGACAGCGATGCGGCAACCGACTCCGCGGCGGCGACGCGCTCGCAGCATGCCGCGCAGGTCGCGAGATGCGCTTCGATCTCTTCGGAGCGCTCGCGCTCGGTATAGCCGAGGGCGTAGAGCTCGGCGTCGTCGTCGAGGTGTTGGGTCACGATGGGGCTGCTCCGAGGGAGAGAACGGTGTGAAGGCGGCGCAATCCGGCCGCGAGACGGCTCTTGACGGTGCCGAGCGGGAGATCGGCTTCGCGTGCGACCTCGAGCAAGGTGCGGTGCCCAAAATAGGCGCGGGTGATCACGTCGCGCTGCCCTTCCGGCAAGGTGTCGAGCGCGAGCCGTATGCGACGCGCTTCGATCGGGTCGATGGCGGCGGTTTCGTCGATCGCCACCGGATCGTCAGCGGCCACTTTGACCTCGCGAAGATGGCGGCGCTTGGACCCGCGCACCGTGTCGAGCGCTTCCCGCCGCACGCAGGCGATCAAGAAGGGGAGCAGCGCGCCGCGGTCGGCCCGGTACGAACCACCGCTCCAAACCCGCATCAGCGCGCTGTGCACCGCATCCTCGGCCGCCGCAGGATCGTGCAGCACGTCATAAGCGACGGCGCGCAGACGTCCGGCATGCGCCCGGTACGCATCGTTGAACGCCGCCTCATCGAGCGCCATTGCGCCTCCTTCGACGGCGTTCAGGCCTGCGCTAGCGAGTGATCTTGCCACGCCGCCTGCGCGCCGACTTCGACCGTACGGTAGCCGAGGACGTCCAGTAGTGTTCCGGGAGCCGGTTTGAGCGGGCCGGGGCTCGCGCCGGGCGTACCCGGCGCCGCTTGGGGAAACGCCGTCGCGCGGGCGGTGGCGAACCGGATCGCGCCGTCGGTGTGCTCCACGATCTGGTGGATGTGGCCGTTGAGCACGGTCGCCGCCGAGAAGCGGCGCAGCATCGCGATCGCCTTGGTCCCGTCACCGGTCGTCCAACCCCATTCCGGGGCGACGGCAAACAGCGGGACGTGGCCGAAGACGACGATCGGCGTGTCGGACTTGCGCGCCGCGAGATCCTTCTCGAGCCAGGCGAGCTGTTCGTCGCCGAGTATCCCCATCGTCTCGCCTTCGCCGACGTTGATCAACGCGACGAAGTGGATCCCGCCCTGGTCCCACGACGACCAGCCGCGGCCTTGTGCGTCGCGCCGGCCGAACGCGGCGGCGTAGCGCTTGGGTCCCTCGGTCCCGATCACGTCGTGCTCGCCGGGGATGGTGATCAGCGGCGCGCGCAGCGTGCTCAGAATCGACCGGGCGTCGTCGAACTCCGTCGCTTTGCTCAAGTGCGTGACGTCGCCGGTGTGGATGACGAACGTCGGCTGGACGGGCATCGCGTTGATGTCCTTCACGGTTTGCGCGAGCGTACCGCGAACGTCGGCGTTGGCGGGCCCGGTGTAGCCGATGTGGCTGTCGCTGATCTGCACGAACGAGAACGCGCCGGGCGCCGCCGATGCGGCGGCGCGCACGAGTCCCTCCGCGCCGAGCACGTAGAGGATGCCGGCGCCGGTCCACGCGACGTGGCCGACGAAGTCGCCGCGCCTCACGTGACGGCTTTCACGATCACACTGCCGTGCATGAACGGATGCACCGTGCAGTGATACTTGATCGTGCCGGCCTTGGCGAACGCGTGCGTCCACTTTTCGCCCTGGTTGAGCCCTTCGGAGTCCCACGACGAATCGTCGGCCGTCACGGTGTGCGCGTCGTCGTCGTCGTTGACGAAGGTCACGCTGTCGCCGGCGCGCACGGTAATCGTCGCCGGCGTAAAGGCGTCGTCGCGGATGTGGACGGTCGCCCCCGGCTTGGGGGTGGCAGGCGCGGCGGCCAGCAGCGCGACGAGCGCAACGGCGCCAAGGAACGCGGTTTTCATGCTTGCGGTACGCCGCCGGCGTGGCGTCCGGTTCGCCCGCGGCGCCGAGCTACGCGGGCGGGATCGGCGGCAGCGGCCGGGCCGCCTCGAAGGTCGAGCGCGGCAGCGTTTTGGGGAAGCGCCACTTGGCGAAAGCGAGACGCTCGTGGGCGACCCCGCCCGGCACGCCGGCCTGCGCGGCCGCGCTGCGCGCTACCCAATAGCGATCGGACTTCCCGAACGTGACGATACCGCGCGCAGCGTGCTGATCCGCGGCGAACGCGACCCACTCGGGGAGAAACGACACGCCGTCGATCGATACTTGCGTAAAGGTGATTCCCCGCTTCGGCTTCTTCGGCGAGACGGCGAAGACATAATCGACGTGCTTGCCGTCACGATGCGGCCCGACGTAGGCGAAGTCGTAGTCGGCCGGCTTCGGCGCGAGCGCGGTCACCGTGTACCGATAGGGCCGGCGGCGGAAGATGCGCACGACCGGCGAGGTCGAGCGCGTACCGTTGACCGCGAGCGTCTCGTCGCGCTCGTCGGCACCGCTGCGAAAGATGCGATGCGACTGCTCGAGCGTGCGCGTTCCGGTCTGCACGAGCGTGTACTCGACCGTGAAGACGCTCGGCTCGTGCAGCGCCTTCAACGCCGCGCGATACTTCGCGACGACGACGATCGGTGACGGCGGCGGGGACGGCGATGGCGACGGCGCGGCGACGAGCGCCGCTGCAGCCGCGAGGATGGCGATCACGCCGCGCGCTTGGAGATCGTGTCGCGCATCGCCGCGAGCGCGGCCGAAGCACCGGATGGATCGTTGCCGCCGCCTTGCGCCTGCGCCGGCGATCCGCCGCCTTTTCCGCCGACGAACGGCGCGGCCGCCTTCACCAGATCCCCGGCCCGGATGCCGGCCTTCACCGCGTCGTCGGACGCCGCCGCGAACAGCGACGCCGTTTGCGCGTCGGTGCCGACCAGCGCGACGACACCCGACGGGAGGCGCGACCGGATCGCCGCACCGAGCGCTCGCAACGCTTCGGCGCTCGCCTCGGGGACGACCGCCGCGACCACACGCAGCCCGCCGAGCTGTTCGGCGCTCTCCACGTACGACGCCGCGTCTGCGGCCGCGAGGCGCGACTTGATCTCCGCCATCGCCTTTTGCAGATCGCGGACGTCCGATTGCAACCGTTCGACCCGCTCGACCAACTCGTCGGGCTGCGCCGAGAGCACCTCGCCGAGCGTCGCGAGCGTGTCCTGCTGCTCCTCGACGTAGCGCTCCGCGGCCTTGCCGACGACCCCTTCGATGCGGCGAGTCCCGCTCCCGATCGAGCTCTCCGACAGCATCACGAACAGCCCCAGCTCGCCGGTGGTGTGCGCGTGCGTCCCGCCGCAGAACTCGATCGACGGCCCGAAGCCGACGACGCGCACGCGGTCGCCGTACTTCTCGCCGGCCATCGTGACCGCACCGGTCGCTTTCGCTTCCTCGATCGGCAGCTCGCGCATCTCTTGATGGTAGTCGGCGCGAATCAGCTCGTTCACCCGCTGGGTGACCGCGCGCCGCTGAAGCGGGGTGAGCGCGCCGCCGGCGTTGCGGAAATCGAAGCGCATCCGGTCGACGCCGACCCATGACCCGGCCTGCACGACATCCTCGCCGAGCACGTCCTTGAGCGCGCGCTGCAGCAGGTGCGCCGAGGTGTGCTGACGCCGGATCTCCTCGCGCCACTCAGGGTAGACGCGCGTGTGGACGGCGTCGCCGACGGCGAGCTCGCCCTGGGTCAGCCGGCCGTGATGCGCGATCGCCTCGCCGACGAGCTGCGTGTCGGTCACCTCGAACACGGCGCCGTTCGACGTCGTGATCCGGCCTCGGTCGCCGATCTGTCCGCCCTTCTCGGCGTAGAACGAGGTGCGCTCGAGCAGCAGCTGCGCTTCCGTTTCGGACTCGATCGCGTCGACCGGCGCTCCGCCGACCAGGATCGCCGCCAGTGTCCCATCGGCTTCGAGGCTGCCGTACCCTTCGAACGCCGACGCAATCGCCGGCACGTCGGTGACGGTGACGACCGCGCGTTTGCGCGCGGCGTCACCACGCGCGCGCTCTCGCTGCTCGGTCATCCGCTGCTCGAACGCGAACGAGTCGATCGCGACCCCGCGCTCGCCGGCGATCTCGCGCGTGAGCTCGTACGGGAACCCGTACGTATCGTGCAGCACGAACGCGTCCTCGCCCGAGATCAGCATCGTGCAGTCGCCCAGCGCGTCGTCGATCAGCGCTTCGAGCAGCTCCACGCCGCGGTCGAGCGTGCGCATGAACCCGGCTTCCTCGGTGCGCAGCGCGGCCTGCACGTCGGACAACCGCGCCCGCAGCTGCGGGTATCCGCTCTCGAGGGACGTGACCACCGCGGCGGCGAGCTCGGCGATGAACTCGCGCGGGTAGCCGAGCAAACGGCCGTTGCGGATCGCGCGCCGGATCAAGAAGCGCAGCACGAAGCCGCGCTCGGTGTTCGACGGATAGACGCCATCGGCGATCAGGAACGTCGCCGCGCGGGCGTGGTCGGCGATGATGCGCCGGCGCACGAGCTGTTCGTCCTTCGTCAGCGACGTTTGGCCGACCGGCGGCTGAGCCGCGATCAGGTCGGTGAACAAATCGGTTTCGTACATCGAAACCTTGCCGTTCGCGACCGCGAGCATGCGCTCGAAACCCGCGCCGGTATCGATCGCCTTGCGCGGCAAGTCGGTGAGCTTGCCGTCGGCACCGCGATTGTACTGTTGGAACACGACGTTCCAGATCTCGACGAAACGATCGCCCTTGTTGGGGCCGTCGTCGTCCGGACCGGCGGCGTTCTCCACGCCGGTGTCGTAGAATATCTCGGTGCACGGGCCGCACGGACCGGTCGGCCCCATCGTCCAGAAGTTGTCTTCGTCCCAACGGCTGATGCGCGCCGGGTCGAGCCCGATCTCGTTCTCCCACAGCCGTTGCGCCTCGTCGTCGCCGGTGTGCACGGTGACGTACAGCTTGGCGGGATCGACCTTCATGACGCCGGTGAGGAACTCCCAAGCGAACCGGATCGCCTCGGACTTGTAGTAGTCGCCGAACGAGAAATTGCCCAGCATCTCGAGGAACGTCCCGTGCCGGCCGGTGCGCCCGACGTTCTCGATGTCCGATTTCGCACCGGCGACGCGCAGGCACCGCTGCACGGTGACCGCACGCGGCGCGGGGGCCGGCGACTCTCCGAGAAAAACCGGGACGAACTGTTCCATCCCGGCGATGGTGAACAGCGTCGTGCTCATCTCGTCGGGGATGAGCGACGCGGAGGGCAGATGCGCGTGCCCGTTCCGCACGAAGTAGTCGACAAACGCTTGACGGAGTTGCTGGGAAGTCATAGCCGACCCGTCAGGTTCGCGTTCGGCAGGCTGGTGCCCCGCAGCCCGCGCCGCTGGCCGGCCGCCGCAGGCACGTGTCCCCTTCCGCGTGCCCGTAGCGATCGTTGTACCACGCGCGGCGCTTGTTCAGCCGCGTGCTAGCTCAGGCGGCGACGATCGATTCGGCGACCACGGTCGCGTTGCGCTGGACTTTGGCGGCGTACAGCGCGCCGTCGGCGAGCGCGAAGAGACGGCCGCCGTCGAGCGCTCGCGAGGTAAATGCGTGCGCGACCCCGATGCTCATCGTCACCACCGGCGCGACCGGCGACCCGGCGTGCGCAATGCCCAGCGCTTCGACGTTCAGCCGGATGCGCTCGGCGACGTCGCGCGCGCCGAGCGCCGACGTTTCGGGCAGCAGAACGACGAACTCTTCGCCGCCGTAGCGCGCGACGAGATCGGCGGAGCGCGACAGCGAAGCGCGGATGGCCTCGGCGACGCGTTGCAAGCACGTATCGCCTGCGGCATGGCCGTAGCGATCGTTGAACTGTTTGAAGCGGTCGACGTCGAGCAGCAGGAACGCGATCTGAGTGTTCGCGCGCTGTCCAAGTGTCCATTGCATGTACTCGTCGAACGAGCGGCGATTGCGCAAACCGGTGAGCGAATCGAGGATCGCCATCGTGCCGAGCCGGCGGTACAGCGCACCTACCTCCAAGAGCAGCACGAACATGACGACGCACGCCGTCGTCAGCGTCTCGAGCTTGCCCAGATACCAGCTCAGGGTGTAGCGACCTGAGACGAACGCGTTGAGCAAACCGTCGAGCGCAGCCGCCGCGAGCGCGACGGCGAGCCATATTTGCAGCAGGCTCGGTTTTCGCGCGAACCCGATCATCAGCACGGCGGCAGCGGCGCTGAGCACGAACACGAGCGGCATGAACCCGCCCGTCCAGATGGCCGTGAAATTTCCGTTGTCGAGCAGCAATGGGTGCCGATCGCTGAATGCAACGACCACACCGATCGTGAGCGCTGCGCCGGCGACGACGTAGATCAGCGCAAACCGAAGCCCGCTGCGGATCCGGGACCCGTGCAGGAACCGGCGCCTGAAATTGGGATCGTAGAGGCGGTACCCGCCGATCACCAGCGGGAAGACGAGATGCCAAACGAGCCAGAGCCAGACCGAGACCTGCGACGCGCCGGGCGTCAGCGACGGATCGTGGAACAGGCCGGGGAAATAGACGACATACGGAATCGTCAAGAGACCAGAGAATGCGTACGCGCCGCCCAGGTACGCGAAAGCGCGAATCCCGTTGACCGAGAACTGCGTGCACAGCAAGAATGCGGTGAGCAGGTCAGCCGCACCCCAGAACGTCGCGCAGATCGGGATGAACGGGGCGACCACCGGTCCGGGAACGTTTCCGAAGCGCGACGCCGCGAGCGTGAGCGTTAACAGGACCGCGACGAACACTGCGGCCGACGCCACGTCGCGCTTCCTCGCGCGGCGGAGCATCATGTCCGCCTGGACGATCGGCTCGTCGGATTGCATCGGCATAGAACGGCTCCGCGCGCGGGCTGGATTCCCCCTAGGGTTCCCTTGCCCGCTCAGACCGTCTGGCTAATCTCCGGGCACGGCCGTTCTATGTGTTAGCGGCCGGCTCCGGCGCCGAAGCCGATCGAGCCGCCTTGCCCCGATCGGCGAAGACGAAGCGCACCCACGCGAGTGCCAGCACGACGAACAACACGATCCCGACATAGCGCAGCGCGTCGCCGCTGCCGAGCGAGGCGAATGCGACCGCCGCGAGGGCGCGCAGGTTCGCCTCATCGACGTCGTGCGGCGTCCGCGCCGCCCGAAAGGCGAGCGCGGACCGGACTCCTTCATAGCACGCGAACGCACCGAGCGTCCCGGTCAGCAGATACAATGCCTAGCCACCGCGCGGAGCCCGGCCTGCCTGGCTCTCGTTCTTCGTCAGGACCAGAACGCTATCGTCCGCGCCATCTTCGAGCTTGGATACCGACGTCTTCACGGCGCTCAACGCCAAGCCCAAGCGCTCACCGAGGCGCTCGAGATTATCGCGACCCAAGACCCGATACTTCCCGATCGACGGATCGATTTGGGCTCCCGGCGTATAGGCCCGTTTCGTGTTTCCCTTCCAGCCCCACTGCACGCCTGATTCCGTCGTGATCAGCGTTCCGCGAATCGTCAACTTCGACGCGAAGAACTCCATCATCCGATCGAAGTGCTTCTCACAGCATGCATAAGATTTGAGCACCGTATCGATGATGATGTCGAACTGGCCCGTAATGCCGGCGTACGCGCGAGGATCGTACTTGTTCGCCAGCATCGCGCTCGCATTCTCGATGCCCGCGCATTCTTGCTCGAACAGTTCCAGCTCCGGGAGGCTGATCGTGATGCCGACATATTCAGCCAAATCCGCGACGAACTCGAACGGGAGAGAGCTGTTGCCGACGCCGACGTGCAGCAGCCGCTTGCCCACGTGACGCTGCGGCTCCGACCGCAAGAACGCTATGATTGCCGCCTCGGCCTCGCTCGTCGGCTGCGATTCGAAGGACGAGATCGTGTGATCCGGCGTGAGATCGAATGGGCCGCCGCAATCCTCGAGAAGCCCGTCGGGCTGCGGCATCTATTTTTCTTGCAGGAAGTTCTTCAGCTTCTCGAGCGCCTTTTGCTGCAGGCGCGAGACGTGCATCTGAGAGACGTTGAGGCGCTTCGCGATCTCGGTTTGCGAGACGCTCTCGTAGAAGCGCAGGTAGAGAATCACCCGTTCGCGGCCGGTCAACACTTGGAACGCGCGCTCGAGGTTCGCGCGGTCCTCGAGCAGCTCGAGGCCGGCGTCGTTCTGCCCGACGTAGTCGGCCAACGTCTGCGACTTCTTGTCGCCCTCGCCGTTGAGCTCGGTGTCGAGCGAGAGCAAATTGTAGGCCTGCCCGAGCTCCTGGGCTTCGAGGATGTCTTCTTCCGACGCGCCGAGATGCTGCGCCAGCTCACCGACCGTCGGCGAGTGCCCGAGCTTCACGGTCAGCTTCTCGATGGCGCGGTTGACGCTGAGGTTGAGCTCCTGCAAACGCCGCGGAACCTTGACGGCCCAGCCCTTGTCGCGGAAGTAGCGCTTGATCTCGCCGACGATCGTCGGCGTCGCGTAGGTGGTGAACTCGACGCCGCGCTCGAGGTCGAAGCGGTCGATGGCCTTGAGCAATCCGACGGTACCGACCTGGATCAGATCGTCGAGCGCTTCACCACGATTGGCAAACTTGACCGCCAGGTAGCGGACCAGGTTGAGGTGCGCGACGACGAGCTCATTGCGCAAGCGATCGAACTCGCTGACGCCCGAGTGGTCGGGTCCGCTGTCGAGCGCGCGATCGTTGCGCAGCTCGGCGAACCGCGCAAAAGCCTGACGGGCGCGGTTACGATCCCAGCGTTCCTCGTCCACGTGAGGAACCGACGAAGACATGGCTACGCGCTGACGCGCTTGATCATGACGAGCTCCGTACCTCGCGGATCGCTCGTATAGTCGACACTGTCCATGAGGGCGCGAATTAAGAACACCCCAAGCTCTTCGGTGCGCCCCTCCGCGAGGCCGCCCGGCCGCAGCGGCTCGAGGTGAATCCCCGCGCCGCCGTCGCGAACCGTCACGCGAAGCTCGTCTTCCCGTGCATCGCAAACGATCTCGATGACCCCGGCGTCCTGGCCGCCGGCGCTTTGGATTGCGTTGGTGCAGGCCTCGGCCAAGGCGAGCTTGATGTCCTCGATCTCATCGACCGAAAACCGGAGCCGGCTGGCGACCGCCGCGACGGCGAGGCGCGCGACCGCGACCCACTCGGCACGGCCGGGGATCTTCAGCTCGACGATGCCGTGCGACGACACTTGGAGCGCGGTAGAAGCGCTCACACCAGCGCCTTCATCGCGCTCTGCTCGTCGTCGAAGATGCCGAAGATCTTCACCAGGCCGGTGATGTCGAAGATCTTCTTGATCTGCGGGTTCGTGCACACGAGGTTGACCGAGCCGCCGTGCTCGCGCACGCGCTTGAGGCCGCCGATCAGTACGCCCAACCCCGTCGAGTCGATGTAGCGCACCTTCTCGAGGTTGATCACCAAGTTGTAGTGCTCTTGATCGATGAGCTCCGTGATCGCGTCCTTGACCTTGGGCGACGTATAGACGTCGATCTCGCCGGTGAGGTCGACGACGTACGCGTCTCCCTCGGACTCCCGGACGTTGACTTTGATATCCACCGTATCTCCTAGCTTTCGTTCTCGAGAGTGCTGCGCTGGTGCGATGCCGCATCTTTGCCTTCGGCGATCGCTCCGTCGATGCGGGTCTTGGCCTCGGCCACGATGCTCCGGCCGCGAGCGAGCAGATCGCCGGCGTCTCCGGCGGTGTCGCGTGCACGTTCGCCCGCCTCGCGTGCTTTGGCGACCAAGAGGTCGCGGGTGTCTTCGCCCGTCGCGGGCGCAAGGATCATCGCGAGCGCCGCGCCGGCCAACGCACCGATGGCCAGACCGGTGACGAAGCCCGAAACGCCGCCGCTTTTTTCGTCAGCCATCGTTGCCTACGCCGGGCGGCGTGGCGCTCTCGCCGCGGCGCCCGCCGACGAGCTTGCGCAGGCCGGCGCTGACCCCGGTGAGGGCGGCGCCGACGTTGACCAGCGCCGGCGCGAGCGCATCCGAGCCGAGCCGCGCCGTCTTGCCGACCGCGGCCGCGACCGTTTCGAGGGTGCCTACCACCGCACCGAGCCGAGCGACGGTCGCGTCGGCCGTGTCGGCGATCCCGCCGATATGGTCGAGCGTCTTGATGACCGGAGTCGAGAGGGCGGCGATTTGCTGATCGACCTCATCGAGCGTGCCGTTCAGCCGGGTCACGACCTTCGCCAGCGCCAGGCACACGACGAAAAGGCTGATGCCGCACAAGAGCACGCCAACCCCTACCCCGACATCCAAAACGACCGCCCAGTCGAAGCCCGAACTCAAAAATCATCCTCCGTGCGCTCGCTGGAGCCACGGTCGGCCCTTTCCCACAATCTCCGTGCGCTACACGGACAGCGGCAAGCGCACGTCTGACATGACGAGCGGCAAGCGGCGCAGCACCTCGTCGACCTCGGCCGCCGTCGTCGCTCGCCCGAGTGAGAAGCGAATCACGCCCAACCGCAGGCGCTCGTCGAGGCCTAGCGCGGCGGTCACGTGACTGGGCTCGAGCGAGCCGGCGGCACACGCGCTGCCGGCGGACGCCGCGATGCCTTCCAAGTCGAGCCGAATCAAGAGCGCGTCCGACGGCAGGTCGGCGAACGCGACCGACAGGCCGTTGGGGAGACGCGGCGCTCCGGCGCCGTTCACCACGACGTCGGGGAAGGCGTCGCGTATCCCCGCTTCGAGGCGGTCGCGCAGCGCCGCGATCCGCGGGACGGTTTCGGCCCGCTCCGCTTCGGCGAGCCGCAGCGCCGCCGCCAACCCGGCGATCCCCGAGACGTTCTCGGTGCCCGATCGCAGCCCGTGCTCCTGGCCGCCACCCACGATGAGCGGCTCGATCGGCGTTCCGCTGCGCACGTACAGCAGCCCCACACCCTGGGGTCCGTTGAACTTATGGGCGGAAAGGGAGAGCAGATCGACACCCAGCGCGTCGACGTCGAGCGGAAGCCAGCCCGGTGCCTGAACCGCGTCGGTGTGGAAGACCACGCCGCGCTCGCGCGCCAGATCGGCCAGCTCCGCGATCGGTTGGACGACGCCGATCTCGTTGTTGGCGAGCATCACGCTCGCGACGGTCGTCCCGGGGTTGAGCGCTCGCGCGAACGCGTCCGGGTCGACCAGGCCACGGCCGTCGACATTGAGGCGCGTCACCCGCCAACCGTCGCGCTCGAGGACGTCGAACGCGTTTATCACGGCGTGGTGCTCGATCGCGCTGGTGACCAGCAGGCGGCCCCGGTCGAGCTGCGCGCGCGCCGAACCAACGATCGCCAGCACATCGGACTCCGAACCGCCGCCGGTGAAGACGATCTCGCGCGGGCTGGCGCCCAACACGCGCGCGACCGTCTCGCGCGCGTCGTCGAGCGCGGCGCGCGCCGCCCGTCCTTCGGCGTGCAGCGAGCTCGGGTTGTAGCCGCCGCCGAGCAGCGGCACCATCGCGGCGACCGCTTCCGGCCGCACCGTCGTCGTCGCGGCGTTGTCGAGATAGATGCGGTTCATGCGTCCTCTGTGACCCGCTCGATCACCGATCGGTTGGCGCGCATCTCCGTGACGAGCTCGCGGACCTCGGCGCGCAAGGCGCTGAACTCGTCCTGCAGGCCCAGGATCGTAGCTTCGAGCTGACCGCGGCCGGCGGTTAGCGCGTCGAGCGCCCCGCCGACTCCGTGCGCCACCTTCGCCAGCGCCTCGCGCTCGTCGGGCGCGTACGGCTCGCCCTGGCGCTTGGGCCCGCACACCAGGATCCCGATCAGCTGCCCGCGCGACGACATCGGGAACGCATACTCGCCCCGCAGCGCGCCGGCCCGCTGGTGCAGATCGACGGGCTGCCCCGACGCGCGCAGCGCCAGCACCGCCGGATCGTTCTCGGAGACGTCATCGAGCGGCCAGTCGACGTCGTGTGCGCAGCGGTACGTACCGTCCGCTTCGCGCATCATGATCGCGACCGCCGCCGCATCGGCGTGATGCGCTACCTCGCTCGCGGTGCGAACGACCAGCACCCCGGCATCGCTGATGAACGCCGCCTCGTGCGCGAACCGCAGCAGCGCTTTCTCTTGTTCGTGGCGGTGGTGGAAGAACAGCGCATCGACGACGCGGTCGACGCGGCCGTGCACGAAGCGGATCGAGAATCCCAAGCCGACGGCCAGCGCGACGCTGACCGCGGTGCTCGTGACGTGTCCCGCGCTCGCCAGCCAATTGCCCAACAGCCACTCGACGATCATGAACGTTCCGACCAGGATCACCGAAACCGCGGAAAAGACCGCGGCGCGGTTGAGCGCGAACCCGATGTCCAGCAGTCGCCGGCTGAGAACCGCGTACGTGAGGCCGATCGGGGCGAGCACCGCGAAAACGTCGACGCAGGTCTGCATCGCGACGGTCATGTCGTAGGTCGGGATCGCGGTGGTGAGGATCAATTGCACGACGAAGGCCGCCAACAGCGAACCGATCGATGCGAGGGCCCAGCTCACGCGCTGCCGTTCGACGCCGCGGGATGCGGCGACCGCGTACCCGCCGGCCACGAGAACGAGGATCTGCGCGCCGCAGATCAACCCGACCGCCCACGTTCCGAACCACAGGATCACCGGATCGAACCACACGGTTCCGAGCGCGACCGCGCCCGCGATTCCATAGAATGCGAGGAGCGCGCTGGAGGCGTACGCGAGGCCGTTGGCGACGCGGCGTGCGCGCGAGAGCGGCCGGCCGAACAGCGACGTGAACCGCACCAGGATCGCGAGCGAGAGCGCTCCCAGGACGCCGCCCCAGTTCAGCGCGGCGAACACGTCGTCGAGCAGCGCCGACGGCGTGACGAGCACTTGCAGCGCGACGGCCACGACGTAACCCGAAAGCACGAGCGAGAGCAGCCGCGCTTCTTGCATCGCGGGACGCCGCCAGCCGATCAAGGCGCCGAACGACGCCATCCACAGCAGCACGAGATGGCCGACCCAGCCGTGCCACGGCGTCGGGCTCGGATCGGGAACGATCTCGACCCGATGGAGTGTTCCTCCGCGTTCGACCTCGAGCGGGAACGCGCGCCGCGCGACCGGTGCAGCGATCAGGAAGACGCGATCGTCAAACGGAATCGCGCGCAGATCGACGTGGTCGTGGCGACGCAAGCCGGCCCGCGCCGCCGGTCCCGACGGCGCGACCGACGCGATCTCGACGACGAACGCGCGTCCGGCGGGCTGCAGCGCCCACCCCGCGTCACCGTTCCAAACGAAGACGTTCTCGGCGGCGAGCACGAGCAGCACCGTCGCGATGGCGACGGCCGCCGCCGCGACGAGCAGCGCGCGCCACGCGCGGACGCCGGACGTCTCCTCGACGTGCGTCGTCAGTCTTCTTCGACGACCTCGACTTCGGTCACCGTGACGTCCTCGACGCCACCGCCCGGGCCGCCGTGCGGGCCGACGTCCACCTCAGTACCACCGGGACCGCCGTGCGGGCCGACGCTGACCTGTCTTTCCAAATCGCCCCCAGAACCCATTGACCCCTCCGACTTATTCGAGCGTGCACCCGCCGTGACCGGGACATTCCGCGCCGGTCACGCGATCTCTCCTAGTGCGATCACTCGTCGCCGAACGGGTCGTCGCCGGCCGGCTTCGAGCCGCGCCGCGTCGCGATCCAGTCGCGCAAGCGGGCCTCGTCGCCCTGTTTGGTCGGCTCGAAGTAGGTGCGATCGCCGAGCGCATCGGGCAGGTTCGACTGCAGCACGACGGCCGGAGGCAGGTCGCCCTCAGCCTGCATCGCGGCGTAGTCGCTGTGCGCGTACCGGTAGCCCTCGCCGTAGCCGAGGTTCTTCATCAGCTTGGTCGGCGCGTTGCGCAGGTGCAGCGGGACGGGATCGTTGCGCGACTCCTGGACGTCGGCTTCCGCCGCGCCGAACGCGCGCCCGACGCTGTTCGACTTCGGAGCCGTCGCGAGGTAGAGCGTCGCTTGGGTGAGCGCGAACTTGCCTTCCGGCATCCCGACGAAGTGCACCGCCTGCTGCGCCGCGACCGCGACGCCGAGCGCGCGCGGATCGGCCAAGCCGATGTCTTCGCTGGCGAGGATCACCAGCCGGCGCGCGATGAACATCGGGTCCTCGCCGGCATCGACCATGCGCATGAGCCAATACACTGCGGCGTCGGGATCGCTGCCGCGAACCGTCTTGATGAACGCGCTGATCGTGTCGTAGTGCGCGTCGCCCGACTTGTCGTAGCCGGTGGCGCGGCGCTGCAGCGCGTCGGCGATCGTGCGCTCGTCGACCACGCGCATCCCGTCGTCACGCTGGGGCGCGGAAGCAGCGGCGAACTCGAGCGTATTGAGCGCTGCGCGCGCGTCGCCGTTGGCCAGATTGACGAGCGCGTCGAGCGCACCGGGCGTGAGCTCTACGCGCTGTTCGCCCAATCCGCGCTCCGCATCGTGCAGCGCGCGTTCGATCAGGGTGCGCACGTCGTCGTCGTCGAGCGCTTTGAGGACGAACACGCGCGAGCGCGAGAGCAGCGCGGAGTTCACCTCGAACGACGGGTTCTCGGTGGTCGCGCCGATGAGCGTGACCGTACCGTCCTCGACGTACGGCAGCACCGCGTCCTGCTGCGCTTTGTTGAAGCGATGGATCTCGTCGATGAACAATACGGTGCGCTTGCCGGCGGCGCGCAGTTTGCGTGCGTCGCTCACCACGCGCCGCAGATCTGCGACGCCGGCGCTGACCGCCGAGATCGCCGCGAAGTGCGCGCCCGTCTGCTGCGCGATGATCCGCGCGAGCGTCGTCTTGCCGGTCCCCGGCGGCCCCCACAGCATCATGGACGGCACTTGGTCCGATTCGATGGCGCGGCGCAGCGCGCGGCCCGGACCGACGATCTGCGCTTGTCCGACGAACTCCTCGAGCGTGCGCGGTCGCATCCGCGCGGCGAGCGGCTCACGCACAGCCCCGGCTTCGCCGTCACCGTCGAACAGGCCGATCATGCGCGCAGGGAATCCGTCACGGGAACGGGAGGCGGAGCTTCTTCGGCTTCGGCGTTGGCGTGATCGAACCAGGGGCGGGCGAGGGAACGGGCTGCTTGATCACGATCGGCTTGCCGTCGGCGATGATCTTCTTGGTGTTGAGATTGTAGTCGAGCTCTTTGGCGGTGAGCGTCGACGCGCCGTCGGTCGTCTTGACATCACCGTCGAGATGCAGCATCCCGCTGCCGCGGTTGAGTATTCCGCGCTGAGCGTCGGCCCTGCGCGCTCCCTGCTCGAAATGCACGTGACCGATCGCCGTGTAGACCTTCGCCTTCGAGTCGACGTCGAGCTCGTCGCACGTCAACGTCGACGGCCCGCCCTTCGCGTACTCGTCGTTCGAACCGGCCTCCGGCGCGTTGCCGTTGTCGTGCACGACCACGCTGCCGTACAGCTTGATCGTCCCGCGCTTCTGGTTTCCTTCGGCGCGATCGGCGACCGCGTCGCTGCCCGGGCGCGCGAGCGAGACGTGGTGCGGCATCGTGAAGTCACCGTTGCCGCGATAGCTGATGTCGTCGGTTTCGATGCGATAGTCCGGCGTCTCGAGCGACGGCAACGCGGGTTTGGCCGAAACCGATGCGCTCGCGGCTGCCGACGGTGAGGCGCTGGGCGCGGGCGTCGGGGCTGCACCGGCGCAGACGATCAGCAGCGCGAATGCGGCGAGCGACGCGAACCCGACGGAACGCAGCGCGATCATACTAGGGCTTTCGTGTCGGTCCGGGCGCAGCGGCCTTCACCGGCTTGCGCTTGGGTGTTTTCGCCGGCGGCGTTGCCGGAGCGGGCGGCGGGCTCACCGGTTGCGTCATCACCGCCGGGCTGCCGTGAACTTCGGCATCCTTGGTGTTCAGGTCGTAGTCGACGGTTCCCGCCGACATCGTCGACCCGTTGTCGGTCAGCTTCACGTCGCCTTCGAGGTGCAGCTTGCCGGTGCCGCGGTTGAGGATCGCCTTGTCGGCCGTGCCGGTGCGCGTCCCTTGCGCGAAGTGCACGTGTCCGGTCGCCGTGTAGAGCTTCGCTTTCGAGTCGATGTCGAGTTGATCGCAAGTCAGCGTCGCAGGGCCGTTGCCGCGATACGTCGGGTCACCGGCTTCGGTCGCGTTGCCGCTGTCGTGCACGACGACGTCGCCGGTCAGCGTCGCGGTTCCGCGCTTGGAGTTGCCGCTCGCTTTGTCGCCGACCGCGTCGGTGCCGGGCCGCACGAAGTGCACGTGATGCGGCATCGTGAAATCGCCGCTGTTGAAATTCCAGTGCGTCTCGTCGGTCTGGATCCGGTAATCCGGCGTCGCCAGCCCGCCCGGTCCTTGGTCGGGCGGCGGCGCTGCACCGAGCGCGACCGAACCGGCCAGGGCGGCCAAGGCGATACGGAAACCGAGCTGCGCGAGCCGGTGGCGACGGGTCATCACGATGATAATACCGCTCCTCGGCGCGGACGGTTCCCTAGAATCGCTGCGAGCTGGTGTACCCGACGCGCTGCCCGGTTCCGATGGCGACACACGACATAGGGTCGTCGGCGACGATAACGGGTATCCCTGTGACCTCTCCGAGTAAGGTATCCAACCCGCGCAGCAGGGCGCCCCCGCCGGTGAGGATGACCCCGCGGTCGATGATATCGGCGGCCAGCTCGGGCGGGGTCTTCTCAAGGACGGACTTGACCGCTTCTACGATCGCCTGAACGGGCTCGGAGAGCGCCTCACGCACCTCCTCCGAGGTGATCTTCACCGTCTTGGGCAGGCCGTTGATCAGATCGCGGCCCCGGATCTCCATCGCCAGCTCCTGGTCGAGCCGATAGGCCGAGCCGATCTTGATCTTGATCTCCTCGGCGGTGCGCTCGCCGATCATCAGGTTGTAGACGCGCCGGATGTGCCGGATGATCGCTTCGTCGAGCTTGTTGCCCGCGACGCGGATCGATTGCGAGACGACGATCCCGCCCAGCGAGATCACCGCGACGTCGGTCGTCCCGCCGCCGATGTCGACCACCATGTTGCCCGACGGGCCGTCGATCGGCAATCCGGCGCCGATCGCGGCAGCCATCGGCTCCTCGATGATGTCGACCGACTTGGCTCCGGCCAGCTTGGCGGCGTCGCGCACGGCGCGTTCCTCGACCGAGGTGATCTCGGCCGGGACGCAGATCACGACCGACGGCTTGGGCCGGAACAGGGTGCTCAGCCAGGAGCGCTGCCGGGTGACCTTCTTGATGAAGTAGCCGAGCATCGCTTCGGTCACTTCGAAGTCGGCGATGACGCCGTCGCGCAGCGGCCGGATCGCCTGGATGTTGCTCGGCGTCTTGCCCAGCATCAGCCTGGCCTCTTCACCTACGGCGAGCGTTCGATTCGTGCGGACGTCCTTCGCCACCACGGACGGCTCGCGCAACACGATCCCTTTGCCCTTGACGTAGACGAGGACGTTGGCGGTACCAAGATCGATCCCGATATCGATGACACTACTCCCGAACTGGCGCGCGGCACGCGAAGCATGCGACGGAGCCGCTGTGAAAACGGCCCTAGGTCGTTCGGCCCCAACGCTCCGATTCCTCAGAGGCGGGGTTGCCGGTTGCCTCGCCGAGCGGCGCCTCAGCGCGGGTCACACTAAACGTAGTCGCGCAGCGTCAGGCTGACGTCGCGCGCCGTTCCGTCCTTGGCGACGACGTGCAGGCTGACCGCCGATCCCGGCGCGCCGCGCAGCAGATCGCGCACCGCTGCCAGTCCGAGCGTTCCTCCGTCGTGGCCGTCGACTGCCGCGAGCACGTCGCCGCGCATCAGTCCGGCGGCCGCCGCGGGCGTGCCCGGCCGAACGTCGGCGACGATGATCTTCCCGCCTTGCGTGACCAGGAAAGCGCCGGACCGGTCGTATGTATCGTGCGCCGCGAACCCCGCATCGGGTACGAACGCGACCGTTTGGTGCGCGTAGTCGAACGTCACTTCGAAACGCTTGAGCACCCCTGCGCCGACGTTCCCCGCGTAGTATGGATCGGCGAACGCACCTTTCGTTTGCGCGCTCAAATCGGTGATGACCTCGGGGATCGTGTAACCGGCGAGTTGCAGCGTCGTGCGTCCGAGCCGGCCAAGCGCCGCGCCGCCGACGCCGAACCCGTTCGCGCCGACGGCCGTCACGTTCGATGGCACGATCGACGGGTGCGCCGCGAGGAAGGGCGTGAGCACGGTGAGCCCGATGCGGCTGCCGGTATCGAGCACGCACGATCCGGCGTAACCGCCGATCGCGCAGTCGACCATCGGATGCCCGCCGTTGAACGCGAACGGAATCGTCTTCCCCTGTGTCACCGGCTTCGCCGCATCCGGCGTGCGCAGCACGACGGTGTTCGTGCCGTAGTCGAACGTCGTCACGAACCGCGCGAGAACTTCGAAGCCGATCAGCCCGTCGACCGGCTTGCCGCTCGACATCCCGAACCCCGCGTGCACGGGCGCGACCGCGAACGTCTGCTTACGCAGCGTCGCTCCGCCGACGCCCAGCGCGTCGACCGTCGCAAATTGGATGGCTTCGGTCGCGGCGCCGACGCCGCTGCCGGCTGCGCCGCCTGCCGCTCCGAGCCCGAGCTGTTTGGCGACGTCCGCGTCAACGATGTTTTGCCCGCCGGTATCGAACAAGAAGCGAAACGGCCCTTTACCGTCGATCGTCACCGGCAGCGCGACGTGGTTGTCGACGAGCTCGAACGGAATTGTGGTGGTACCCGACGGGAGCGTGAAATCGCTGACGTGCTTCAGCGGTCGCTGCAACGCCGCCGAAGCACCGGGATCGTTTACGACAGCGCTCGCTCCGGCGAACGTCGACGCGTTTCCGTCGGTATCCGACGTCTGTGAAAACGGCACGCGCAGGCCGTCGACGTTCCGGTAGTCGCCGTATGTGGTCGTGGTCGTGCTGGTTGCGATCGCGACGATCGTCCGAGCCGGCAGGTGCGTCGTCGCGTCGAGCCAGAGCTCGAACGGCAAGCTCCCTTTCGCCGTGATCTGCAGCGCGTCGTAGCGGCGGCCGGCATCGTTCTTTTGACCGAGCGACGTGACCATAGCCCCGCCGTGATCCGGCGTCCACAGCAGATAGCGATTCATGTAGACGGCGTCGATCGCGGCGTAGAGCGCCGCGCGGCCGCCTTCGTCCCACACGACCCCGCTCGCGTCTTCGTTCCAGGCGTGCGTTCCGTCGTATCCCTGGCCACCGCCGACCGGGCCCGCGTCCGCGTACTGCGCGTAGGCGCCGGTACGGAGATCGGTCCACGAGTCGGCCGTGCCGTTGACGCCAACCAGCACCGCCGTGCCGCGTTGGTGAAGTGTTTGAATCTTCGGCAGCGCACCGATGCCGAGCGCGGTTCTCGACGCGCCCAGGAGCGCGTCGACCGAGCCGGAGCTGCCGGCCTGCGCACCCGCCGGGCCGGCGCTCGCCAGAAAAAGCGAGGCAGCGATTGCCGCAGCGGTGCGGAGTACGCGCGAGTCATTCACGGCGGCACGTACGCGCCGCCGACCGGCGAAGTTTCAGACGCTCGGGTAGACGCTCGTCTCGAAGGTGCCGGTCGGCTCGCTGAACGGGATGATCCCGCTGGCGCGCTGGACTTGGCCGCCCAATGCCGAGAGCGTCTCTTCGAGCCGCTCGTAGCCGCGATCGATGTACTCGAGGCCGATGATCTCGGTTTCGCCGACCGCGGCGAGTCCGGCCAATACCAGCGCAGCGCCCGCGCGGATGTCAGGCGCTTCGACCGGCGCGCCCGACAGGCTGGCGACGCCTTTGATCAGCGCCGTGTTGTTGTCCATCGCGACGCGCACGTCGGCCCCCATGCGCACCAGCTCGTTGACGTACGAGAAGCGCGCGTTGAAGATCGACTCTTCGACGACGCTCACGCCGGGCGCGGTGCACAAGAACGACAGCAGCTGCGGCTGCAAATCGGTCGGAAAGCCGGGATACGGTGCGGTGACGACGTCGGTCCCGCCTTTGACGCTGCCGGCCTGCACGCGAATCCAGTCGTCGCCGGTGCTTACGTTCGCGCCGCACTCGGTCAGCGCAAGCTGGAGCGCGAGCACGTCGTCCGGACGCGTCCGCTTCACGGTTACGTCGCCGCGCGTGATCGCGCCGGCGATCATCAGCGTTCCCGTCGCGATGCGGTCGGGGATGATCTCGTACTCGACACCATGCAGATCGGCGACGCCGGTGATGCGCAGCGTGTCGCCGCCCGCTCCCGCGATCTTGGCGCCCATCGCAATCAAGAAGTTCGCCAGGTCGACGACCTCGGGCTCCATCGCGGCGTTGTGCACGATCGTGTCGCCGCGCGCCGTGACGGCGGCCAGCATCGCGTTCTTCGTCGCGCCGACCGACGGCATGCGGAACTCGATGTCGCCGCCCTGCAGCATGCCGTCGCTCGCGCTTGCGATCAAGTAGCCGTGCGCGACCGAGACTTCGGCGCCCAGCGACCGGAAGGCGGCCTCGTGCATGTCGGTCGCGCGCGTGCCCAGGATGCAGCCGCCGGGGAGCGGCACCTCGGCCCGGCCGAAACGCCCCAGCAGCGGCCCGCACAGATCGAACGACGCGGCGAGCTTGCGCACGAGCGTATACGGCGCGCGGTACTTGTTGACGTTGGCCGAGTCGATCGTGACCGTGTTGCGTCCTTGCAGCGACACGCGCGCGCCGAGCGCTTCGAGCAGCGACCACATCACCGAGACGTCGGTGATGCGTGGGACGCGGTGGAGCGTCACCTTGCCGCGCGCGAGCAGCGCCGCCGCCATGATCGGCAGCG
>PMOS01000005.1 GCA_003161435.1 Vulcanimicrobiota bacterium | reverse complement strand
CCAGGTTCTGGTACACCGTCAGTCACGACCGAAAGCGAGTAGAATCAGCGAAAATGTGCCGAGCTCTGGGGGCAATTCGCGGATCTTGTCGATGGCAAAGACGGCAAAAGCCGCAGGAAGCGCTAGGATTCCAACGGCGGCAGCATTGAGAGCGTCGATGTTGGCGACCACGCTTTCGTTGGAACGAATAGCGATATCGAGAACATCGCTATCTTCGAGCGTGTATTCCACATCGGGTACGGGCTCGACGTCCTCGTCTGTTGCATCAGTAATGGTCTGACGCGGTTTTTCAGGCGCAAACACCACGTAGAAGATCGCGCCGAGAAAAATGACCGTAACGGCAATGATAAGCCACGGCGATATTGGCACGGAGGTCCCTCAATAGCGAAAGACGCGAGCGACGCGCGGTGCCAATCCGGCGAGATCACATCATTCCTGGATCAGGTTTCGCCGCGCTTTAGCGCGGCGAAGACACCCCGCTGTTCATTTCGAACATACGTTCGTATATTCCCCCTGAGCTTGCGACGTTGACAGCTGGCTCGGCCGCGTGTGGGCTCCGGAAGTTCAATCCGCCTCTTTCGGCTCGGCTCGGCGGGTGACGAGGTAGGCGGTGAGGACGAACACGAGGATCTCACGGTGGGTCTCGTCGAGCTCGTAGTCGGCCATGGCCTCGTCGACCAGCGCGAACGAGCCGAACAACGCAACGGCCAGTGCGAAGGCGAGCTCGTCATCGTCGCGGGCGAACGCAATTGCCGCCGCCGCCTCGATCCCGGCGGCGCCGGCCAACAACGTCCCCAAGAGCGGGCGCGGCAGCCGCAGCGGGGCCAGCAGCTTCTCCATCGCTTCGAAGTTGTGCGAGCGCCAACGCGCGGCCGCTGGGACGATCCCGAAGGTCGCGCCCAGGTCGCACAGGTTCTTGAATGCGGCCAGGCCGTGCCAGGCGGAGAGTACGATCAGGACGGCACGGCGCACGGAGATCATGTGGCCCCTCTTCCCAGAAGGGACAACGTTCCGGTATGCGGATGAAGCGGAGAGCCCGTGACCGTACCCACCACCATCTCCGCCTCGGCGATCGACGTCGCCCCGATCCGCTATGTCGATCGCACCCTTGCCAACGGTCTGCGCGCCATCTTGGTCCGCGATCCGCGCGTGCCGTCGGTGGCGATTAACGTCGCGTACCGCGTCGGCGGCAAGGACGATCCGGCCGGGCGCTCCGGGTTCGCGCACCTGTTCGAACACTTGATGTTCAAAGGGACGGCACGCACCGGACCCGAGACGATCGACCGGCTCACCGAGGATGTCGGCGGCTTCAACAACGCGTTCACCACCGAAGACATCACCAACTACTACGAGGTGATCCCGTCGAACCATCTCGAGCGGCTGCTCTGGGCGGAAGCGGACCGGCTCGCCGGGCTCGTGGTCAACGAAGACAACTTCGTGACCGAGCGCGACGTGGTCATCGGCGAGTACGATCAGCGCATCCTCGCCGAACCGTACGGGATGCTCGACGAGCTGGTCAATCGTGAAGCCTACGTGGCGCATCCGTACCGGCGCGGGGTCATCGGCAGTCCGGCGGAGTTGAACGCCGCGTCGCTCGACGACGTCGTCGCATTTCACGCGACGTACTACCGTCCCGACAACGCGGTGCTCGTCGTCGCAGGCGATCTGGACGTCGACGCGACGATGCGCTGGATCGAGACGTATTTCGGGGCGATCGCGACGCCCCCGACTCCGATCCCGCGCGTGCAGGTGGTGGAACCGCAGCAGAACGCCGAGCGCCGGTACGAATATCGCGCGGCGAACGTGCCGCTTCCGGCGTCGGAAGAGGCCTATCACATCCCCGACGCCGCGCATCCCGATGCAGCCGCGCTCGACGTGCTCGAGACGCTGCTGGGCGGCGGGCGTTCGTCGCGGCTCTACACGGCGCTCGTCTACCACAAGCAGCTCGCGTCGAGCACGTACGCGGCGGCCGATCTGCGCGAGCAGCCGGGGTTGTTCGGCATACGGGTGACCTGCGCGCGCGGCGTCCCGCTCGAGCAAGCACGCGCCGCGCTGGAACTGGAGCTCGATCGCGTGCGGACGCAGCCGCCGGACGATGGGGAGATCGAGCGCGTGCGCACGCAGATCGCAAGCACGGTCGTTCGTTCGCGCCAAACCAACAACGGCGTCGCGCTGACCATGGCGCGTGCGGTCACCGAGCGCGGTGATCCCGAGCTGGTCAACGGTGATCTCGCCCGCTATCTGGCCGTCAGCGCCGGCGACGTGCTGCGCGTGGCGCGCACGTACTTGCGGCCGGAGAACCGCACGGTCATCGAGTACCTGCCGCAGTGAGCGTTTCCGCTCCCGCTCCCGGGCCGCCGCGCGACGCGACGCTGCCCGCACCGGTCGAGCGCGTGCTCGACAACGGGTTGCGCGTCGTCGCGTTCGCGCAGCGCAATCTGCCGCTGATTGCCGCGCAGCTGGTCGTTCGTTGCGGCGGGGCGGCGGAGCGCGAGGATGAGGCGGGGCTCTCGGCGCTCGTCGCGGCACTGCTCACGCAAGGGACGACCACGCGCGGTGCGATCGAGCTGGCCGCCGCCGCCGACGCGCTCGGCGCACGGCTCGACGCCGCTTCGGGATACGACGCGTCGATCGTCAGCGTGAGCGCGACGACGCCGGCGTTTGGGGCCGCGTTCGCGTTGCTCGACGAGGTCGTACGGCAACCGGCGTTCGCGCCGCACGAGGTCGAACGCGTGCGGACGAAGTCGATCTCGGATCTGAGCCTCACCTACGCGAACCCGAGCGCGCTCGCCCGGCTCGTGTCGCAGCGTGTCGCGTACGCCGGCGCGCCGTACGGTCATCCGGTGGCCGGGACCGTCGCGACGCTCGAAGCGCTCGGGCGCGATCGTGTCGCGTGGTTTCACGAGCGCTTCTACCGGCCGGACGACGCCGTGCTCGTCATCGGCGGCGACCTCGACGTCGACGATGCGTTCGCGCTCGCCGAGCGCGTGTTGGGCTCGTGGCGCGCACCCGGGCCGTTGCCGGACCGTCCGCCGTTCGGCGAGATCCCGGCACCGCGCTCGCGCGTCGTGATCGTCGACAAGCCCGACGCCGGGCGGACCGCGCTGTACTCCGGCCGCGTGACGATCGAGCGCGCCTCGCCCGATTTCTACGCCGCGATCGTCGCGATCGCAGTGCTGTCCGGGTATAGCGGGCGGCTCAACCAAGAGATTCGCGTGAAACGCGGGCTGTCGTACGGAGCCGGCGCGATGCTGGCGGCGCGGCGGATGCCGGGACTGTTCCTCAGTTCGACGCTGATCGACCACACGCGCGCCGTCGAAGCGGCCGCGGTGACGGCGGCGACGATCCGCTCGCTGGCCGACGCGCCGGCGACCGACGAGGACTTGGTCAAGCGCAAAGCGGTGGTCACCGGCGGGTTCTATCGCTCGATCGAGACGATCGACGGGATCGCCGCCAACGTCGCTGAGCACGTGCTGTACGACGTCCCGCTGGGCGAGATCAACGAGTATGCTCGGCGGGTACAGGACGTCGACGCGGCGTCGGTCAGCGCGTTCGCCGCGCGCGGTCTCGTTCCCGATGATTTCGTCGTGCTCGTCGGCGACGCGGCGAAGTTCGCCGACGAGTTCGCCCGCACGCACTCCGACGTGCGCGTGATCCCGTTCGCCGCGCTGGACCTCGGCTCACCAACGCTCGGCGCGAAGTGAAATCGTGAGTCATCCTGAGCTTGTCGAAGGACGAGCGATCGTTGTTCATCCAAGAACCAAGCGCGCCGCGCGTTCATGATGACGTCGTGCTGAGCGAAGTCGAAGCACGACCGCTGCCATCTCGCCCAGCGTGACGGTCGCCCTTCGACGGGGCTCAGGGCGACATTGCGTTTACGGGATGAGCAGCAGCTTGCCGGTGGTTTTTCGGGCTTCTAGGTCGCGGTGGGATTGGGCGGCTTCGGCGAGCGGGTAGGTTGCCCCGACGCGGACGTGGAGCTTGCCGCCGATCACGGCTTCGAAGAGGTCGCGCGCCCGACCGAGGAGCTCTTCGCGCGTGGCGATGTAATTGCCGAGCGTTGGCCGGGTGAGGAAGAGCGAGCCGCCGGACGCGAGACGCGCCGGTTCGATCCCCGGGACCGGACCGCTCGAGTTTCCGAAGAGCGCCAACAGGCCGCGCGGCCGCAGCAGGCTCAAGCTGCGCTCCCACGTCTCCTTGCCGACCGAATCGTAGGCGACGTCGACGGCGTGTTCGCCGACGATCGCGCGGACTGCCGCGGCGAAATCGCCGTCGGCGTAGTTGATGACGTGGTCGGCGCCGAAACCGCGCGCGAGCGCGGCCTTCTCTTCCGTGCCGACCGTCGCGATGACGGTGGCGCCGCGCGCTTTCGCCAACTGCACGAGGATCCCGCCGACGCCGCCGGCGGCCGCGTGCACGAGCGCGATGTGTCCGGCGCGCAGCGGGAACGTATCGGTCGCGAGGTAGTGCGCCGTCATCCCCTGCAGCATGACCGCGCAGGCCGTGCGATCGTCGATGCCGTCGGGGATGGGAACGAGCTGGCGCGCCGGCACGGCGTTCGCTTCCGCATATCCGCCGAGATTGGGCGTCTGCGCGTAGGCGACGCGGTCGCCCGCCTTCAGCTCGGTGACGCCCTCGCCGACAGCTTCGACCACACCTGCGCCTTCGGCCCCGACGACGAACGGCAGGTCCCGCTTGTAGAGCCCGGTGCGCAGGTAGACGTCGATGAAGTTGACGCCGGCGGCGCTCTGCCGGACGAGCGCCTCGCCGGCTTGTGGCGACGGCGTCGGGACATCGGCCGGACTGAGAACCTCGGGACCGCCGAGGCGGTCGATTCTGATCGCTTTCACGACCACTGCGACCACAAAAGCGGCGGGCCGGTTTCCACCCCCGGCGTCGGTGGTACCCTGACTGCGTGGAACGTCGCGATCTGTACGAAGACGACTTGACCGAGGAGCGTCAGCCCTCACCCGCGGAGCGGAACGACGTCGCTGCGAGCGAGACGCTCGACCCCGACGAACCTTCGGATGACAAGGGGCCGGCGCCCGGCGGCGACACGCAGAAGCGCGACGACTGAACGCAGCCCGGAGGCTGCTGTTATCCGATGCCGGGGTTCGCGGAGGTCCCGGGGATGCGCGGGACTCCGGGCTCGCTGAGCGATTCGTCGGCGACGCTCGTCGTGCTCGACGTCAAGCCGGCGTCGTCGCCGTGCGTTCCCATCGTCTCGTTCTGAGCTTGCGTGGTTTGCCCGGCGGCCGCCGCGCTGCCGGCGTGGAAGAGATACGCCGACGACGTCGGATCGAGCGCACCCGACGGTGCGGCTTCGACCATCGTGGCGAAATGCTGCAGATCGTGCTGCAAGCGGCGTTCGAACTCGCCGCCCGCACCGAGCGCCTCACCGATCTGGCCGAGCAAACCGGCCGGCGGCTCGTACGACACGTCGACCGTCAGCCGGGTTCGATCGCCGGCGGTCGGCTCGAAGCGCACGCGGCCGCTGTTGCTCAGGCCGTCGACCGATCGCCAACCGATCTGCTGATCCGGGATCCACCCTTCGTTGACGGCATCCCATTCGTGCTTGCCGACGACATCGACGACCCAGTGGCTGCGCGTGTCGTCGAGGTAGGTGACCTCCTTCACGAAGGTCATGAACTTGGGATAGTCGTTGAAGTGCGTGTAGAGCTCGTAGACCTGGTGGACCGGGGCGTTGATCGTAACCGCTGCGCTGTGCACCGCCATGGGCGTGTCTCCCTGTACCGTCCGGGGGTGATGTATTCTACCCTCCGGCGAAGGCGGCGAACGCGGGTACGATAGGCGAACGCATGCGCCTCCGCCTCGACTTCGGTCTCGTCAAGGAAACGTACCAGCGCTTCGGCGCCGATAAGGCGCCGCGGCTGGCCGCCGCGCTCTCGTTCACGACGATCTTCGCGATCGCGCCGCTGTTCATCATCGTGATCGCCGTCGCGGGCTACGCGGTCGGCGTAGCGAACGGAACCGGGCACGGCCATAGTTTCGTCGAGGAGAAGATGCTCGCGGCGATCCGGCAGTCCGCTGGGACGGGCGCGGCCGACGCGGTTCGCGACATGGTCGCGGCGAGCTTCAACCGGCCGCGCCAGTCCGTCATCGCGCAGGTCGTCGGCTGGATCATGCTCGTTCTCGGCGCGGCGGGGCTCTTCGCGGCGCTCCAGGACGCGCTCAACACGATTTGGCACGCCGAGCCGCCGAAAGTGCCGATCTTGACGGCGATCCGCGATCGGATCGTATCGATCGGGATGCTCCTCGCGATCGGGTTTTTGCTGCTCGTGACGACCGCCCTGAACGCCGTCATCGCGTACGTCTCGACCTACGTGACGCAGGCGCTACCGTTCCCCGGCGCCGGATGGGTGTTCGCGATCGTCAACGGGCTCGTCTCGGTCGCGCTGATCGCGCTGCTGTTCGCGCTGATGTTCAAGTACTTGCCGGACACGGCGATCGCGTGGCACGACGTGTGGACCGGCGCGTTCGTCACCTCGGCGGCGTTCGTCATCGGACAGACCGTCATCGCCTTCTATCTCGGTAAAGCCGGTGTCGCGTCGGCCTACGGCGCGGCCGGTTCGCTGCTCGTGCTGCTGCTGTGGGTGTACTACTCGTCGATGATCCTGTTGTTCGGCGCGGAGTTCACCCGCGTGTACTCCGAACGGCACGGGTCGCGCGCCCAAACCGTCCCGCCCGAATCGAAAGCTGCGTAGCGTGCTTGCCGCGCCCGCCCCTAAAGTCGTCCTTCGACAAGCTCAGGATGACACGGTTTTAGCTGCGGACGACGGCGCTGCCGCTGACGAGCCGCGTTCCCGACCACTTCTCATAGGGCTGCACGCGCCGGAAGATCGCGAACCATCCGACGATCGCGAACAAACTTGCGACGAGCGAGACGTAGCGGCCGGTCGCGCGGACAATTCCGATCCGCGCGCGGTTCGGGCCGACGACGCGCAGGTCGGAAACCATCATGCCGAACGTCTGACCGACGAGCCCGACGAGAATGATGACGTAGACAGCCATAGCCAGCCACAGAACGTAGCTCCCGCCCGCGACGGTGACGTGCCCGTGGCCGCTGGTCGCTTGATTCACGAATGAAGCGAGCCACGACGGTGTATCGGGGTCGGCCGCAACGCCCTTGAGAGCCGCCGTCGCGGCGGGGCTGGGCGTGAGCGTTTTCTGCACGGCGGTCGCCGCAGGGACGATCGCCTGGATGACCGCGACGTCGACGCAAAAAGCCGCCGTTCGCCGCCAGAAGCCGGCGTACACCGCCTCGCGTGCATCGGCGACGGCCGGCGCCGAAACGTTCTCGGCGAAGCGCTGTGCCCAGAGCGTGTACAACGGGTCGCGCGCAAACCGGTGCAGTGCCGCGATGCGGTTGGTCGCGTACGGCGTCGAGGCCGTCCACTCGGCCAAGCGCAGCGACGGCTCTTCGTGCAGCTCTTTGAGCTGCTCGGCGAACGCACCGAGGTCGACCTTTCGGCCGACGCTTCCGAAGGTGGAAACCGCGATCGCGCGTATCGCCGCGTCGAGCGATCCGCAGCAGAGCAGCCCGATGCGGTCGGCCGTGTAGTCGATCCGCCGCAGCCACGAGCCGAACGCGAGCGCGATGACGCCGCTCTCGCGACCGTTCGCGCTCAGCAGTGACGTGAAGCGCGTGTGGCCGGCCGCGATGTGCCCGAGCTCACGTCCGATCAAGAAGCGCAGCTCGTCGTCGGCAAAGTGCTCGATGTACTGCGCCGACAGCACGACGGCGTACGGTTCGCCGATCCCGATCGCGACGACCGGGACGAACGGGTCATCACGCACGAACGCATGCGGCGTCGGCATCCGCATGCGCCGTGCGCACTCTTCGACGACCGCATGGACGTGCCCGAATTGGCCGGCATGGACGCGCAACCCACCGCCCAGCAGTCGGCCGCGCGCAAAGGACACGTAGACCATCGCGACAACCACGAGCAACGCGATCTCTTGCCAGGTGATCGCGTGCTGGAGCACCCAGCCCAGCACGACGACGGTGATCGGCAGCGTGAGCAGCGTCCACACGAAAGTGGCCCGCTCGCCACGGACGCGAAGCGACCCCCTCCCCGCAAAGAGCGTCGTCACGGTGCCTCCTACTTCAGCATGAAACCGGTAGCGGTGGCTTGGCGCTCGTAGCTGAACTTCCCGTCCGTGACCCGGTAGAAGTAGCAATTGGGGTTGAGCACGTCGCCGTTCGGGCCGAACTGGTACACGCCGGTGATCGTGTCGTAGGAGCCGCCGTTGGCGATCGCGCGGATCATCGCGAGCCGGTTCGTCGCGTTCGTGCGCGTTGCGGCGTTGCGGATCAGTTGGACGGCGGCGTAGCCGTACGCCGCGACCGGCGTGAGCGCGCCGTACTGGACCTGGTAGTCCTGCACGTACTGATGCGTGCTCGGCGCCATCGGATAGTACGGGACGGCCGCCGAGACGACGAGCCCTTCCGCTTCCTTGGCGAACTCCTTGAGGGTGATCGCGTCGAAGAACCCCTGCGTGCCGACGAATCGGCCGGTGTAGCCTTTGGTGCGCAACACCCCGATCAGCGGGCCCATGTCGTCGGCGTTGCCGGCCAGCACGACGCAGTCGGGCTCGTGGCTGAGCACCGCGCCGGCAGCGCTTTCGTAGACAGGGTTGTCGAGGGAGAATTGCGTGCCGACGGCGGCAATGTGCATCGCTCCGGCCCGGCGCAAGAATCCGGCGGCGACGTCGGGGCCGTACGGGCCGTCCTGCGACACGACGTGCGGCGCCTTCGACCCGCTCGAGATCACGTAGGCGGCGACGAGGCCGCCTTCGTCGGAATCTTTGACCGGCAGCCGGAACACGTTGCGATAGCCGCGCTCGGTGACCCGGTCGTCGGTGACCGTCGGCACGATCAGCGGCAGCTGGGCGTTCGCGTACACTTGCTGGGTGGCCAATGTCGTCGCCGCGCTCAAGTGCCCGATCACGGCGAGCGTGTCCGGCGCACCGGTAGCGAAGTCGGCTTGCACCGTCGCCTGCGCCGCCGTGTTGTGGTCGTCGTACGCGTTGAACAGCACCAGCGATTGGTACGAAGGACGATCGCGATTGATCTCGTCGATGGCGCCGCGAACGCCGGCGAGCAGCTGTTGCCCGAGCCGTCCGTCGGGTCCGGTCTGCGGGCAGACGACGGAGAAGCGAAACGTCGGTGTGTACGGGATGATCTGAGGAACTTGGGTTCCGGCGGCGAGTGCCGTGGCGCCGGCGAGAAACTGTGCGCGGATCATCCGACCAAGTACGACGCGAGGGTCGTCCCCAAGAAGCCGACCGAGAACGCCATGTTGGTGAGAAACACGCGGTCGTTGAGCACGAAGACGTCTTTGGCGAGCGCGATCAGCCGCTCTTCGTACACCGTCACGGCTATGGCCAGCGCGACGCCGATATAATACAGCCAGCTCGCGTGGGCGATGAGGCCGGCGCCGAGCAGCGCCAGCGTCATCACCACATGCAGCACGATGGGCCACACGCGCGCGCTGGTTTCACCGAAGCGTTGAGGAAACGAACGCACGTCGTGGTCGACGTCGAAGCGCACGTCCATCAGCGCATAGAGGATGTCGAAACCGGCCACCCACACCGTGACCGCGAGGAACAACAGCAGCGCCGGGACGGTGATGGTGCCCGTGATCGCGACGTACGCACCCAGCGGCGCGCACGCGTCGACCGCGCCCAGCACGAAGTGGACGGTCCAGGTGAAGCGCTTGAGCAGCGGATAACCGACCGCGCCGAGCGCGGCGAGCGGAAGCAGCTTTAGGCACAGCGGGTTGAGCATCGCGGCACTGAGCACCAGCAACGCCAGACCGGCGACGATCGCCCAGATCATCACCGCCGGCGACAGCTTCCCGCTCGCGACGGCGCGCTTGGCGGTTCGCGGGTTCGCCGCGTCCATGTCCTTGTCGAAGTAGCGGTTCGCCGCCATTGCCGCGGTGCGCGCTCCGATCACGGCGAGCGTGATCCACAACAGCTGCCACCAGGCCGGTAGCCCGCGCGCCGCCATTACGGCGCCGACGTAGGCGAACGGCAGCGCGAACAGCGTGTGCTCCACGCGGATGTCGCGCAGGAACAACTTGACGTCGTTCATCCTTCGCCAGGCTCAGGACAGGCTTTTGCGCGGTCCGAGCGCGGTGCGACGTCGTCGGGCGAGGCCGATGCGGACGCGAGCAGCCGCGCGAGGCGAGCCGCGCCCTGGCCGGACCAGTCGTCGGCGACCCCGATTCGCGTCAGGTCGCCGATCCCATATTCGGCCCAGCGCGCGCTCACGCGCTCGCGCGTTTCGGCGTCCATGCGGATCTCGGGCGGCCAGTCGCGCCGATAGCCTTCGTCTGCTCGCTTGCGTGTCGCGTCGATCCCCAATTTGTGCCCCAGCGCTAAGTCGTACGAACCCGCGTGATCGAGATCGTCGACCGGTCCCGGCATCACGACGAGATCGCGCGAAGCGTCGATGTTGTTGAGGACGTACCACACGACGCCGCGCACGTCGTGAACGTCGACGTCGTGATCGACCACCACCAGACAACGCGTGAGCATCATCATGTGTCCCAGCCCCCATAGCGCGTTCATCACTTTTTTCGCCTGACCGGGATACGACTTCTTGACCGCGACGATCGCGAGATTGTGGAAGCCGCCCTCTACCGGCAGATTGTAGTCGGTGATCTCTGGGACCACCATTTGAAGCAGCGGTAGAAAAAGGCGTTCGGTGGCTTTGCCCAGCCACGCGTCTTCCATCGGTGGTTTTCCGACGACGGTTGCGCCCCAGATCGCGTCGGGGCGGTGCGTGATCGCGCTGACGTGCAAGGTCGGGTAGAGGTCGGCGGCGCTGTACACGCCGGTGTGATCGCCGAACGGGCCTTCGACCCGAAGATCTTCGTTGTCGACCCAGCCTTCGATGATGAAGTCCGCGTCGGCCGGCACGTCGAGATCGACGGTGAGCGCCTTCGTGATGCGCACCGCCTTGCCGCGCAGGTAACCGGCGAAAGCGAGCTCGTCGACCACGGGCGGAAGCGGCGCCGTCGCGGCATAGGTCAACGCCGGATCGCCGCCGACCGCGATCGCAACCGGGATCTTCGCGCCCCACTTGTCGGCGTGCGCGCGACCGTGCTTGTGCCGCTGCCAATGCATCCCCGTCGTGCGCGCGTCGTAGATCTGGACGCGATACATCCCGACGTTCGGGCGGCGCGTCTCGGGATCGCAGGTGAAGACGAGCGGCAGCGTGATGAAGGGTCCGCCGTCGAGCGGCCATGTCGTGAGCACCGGCAGCGCGCCGAGATCGGGTGGGTCCATCACGATTCGCTGCGACGGCGCGTCCGTGACCCGGCGCGGGATCGCCGACGCGCCGGCCGCCGCGAGGCCGGCTAGGCGGCCGAGCTTGCCGCCGATGGTCGCAGGAAGCGCCACGTCGATCGTGGCGCGCAGCCGCTCCTCGACTTCGCGCAGCGATTTGGCCCCGAGCGCCAACGCGACCCGGCGTTCGCTGCCGAATTGGTTGGTCAGCACGGGAAACCGCGAACCCCGCACGTTGCGGAACAGCAGCGCCGGGCCGCCCGCCTTCACGACGCGGTCGGTGATCTCGGCGATCTCGAGCCGCGGGTCCACGGAGGCCTCGATCGTCACCAGCTCACCGGCGTCGCGAAGGGCCCGCGCAAAGGCACCCAGCGATTCATAGGCCATGCGTAGAAGCTTGGACGCATCATGGCACAGTTCATGGCGCTTCTGCGCCGCGATTACGATCGATTTCCCGAGGCGGCGTTCACGCCCGAGCTGCTCGATGCGGAGGCTGAGCACGCGCGCCACCTCCACTCTAAGGGCGTTTCCCGCATGATTTGGAGCCGTGGGGACACGCCTGGGGCCGTCGTGCTGATCGAAGCGGAGTCGCTTGACGAGGCGCTCGCGTCGATCGAGTCGCTGCCGCTCAAGCAGAAGCAGATGCTGTTGCTCGACGTGATCGTCCCGCTGAACCCGTACCGCGGTTTCGCCCCGCGGGGCTGAGGCACGGTCATCCTTCGACGAGCTCAGGATGACATGACAAGCTCAGGATGACGGCGGCTGGGTCAGGATGACACGATGGCGGCGGAGGCTTCGTGGCTGGCGCCGCGGTGGAGAAGTGCGTCGGCGGTGCGCGCGCCGGCGGGCCACCAGGCGGGGTCGATCGGTACGGTCGCGGCGACGAGAAGGTCGTCGCGGCGCAGGTGGATGCGCTCGATGAGGTCCTCCGGTTCGATGCCGGTTCCGAGTGCGCCGGCGCGTCCGTGCAGCGGGCGTAACACGCCGGAGCCGTCGATAAGCGCCGCGTGCAGCTGACCGGCGCCGGCGACCGCGACGTCGGTGTGGTCCGGATCGAGCGCGAAGAACACGACCGCAGCGGCGAGCTCGTCGTCGCGCGCTTCTTGCGCGTGCCGCTGCACGACGCGGTCGAGGGCGCCGACTGCAACGGCGAGCGCGTCGTGCGAGGTGATCAGAGCGCGGGCGCCCGTTCGCAGCAGATCGCACACGACGACCGGGTCACGTCCGGCGAGCACCGCGCCGACCGCAACGATCGTCGCGCCCTCCGCGCTGGTCCACGATTCGGCGAAGGTTGCTCCGTACTTGCGCGCGTGCGGTGCGCGCGTCGCGACGTCGACGTTCACGGAGGCGGAGCGTCCGTCACCGCGCGGCGCATGACGATCGCGTCCAGCGCGTCGCCGTCGCGGCGCGCGATCGCCGCGCGCAGCACGGTCTTGTCGACGAAGCCGGCCGCGAAATACAGCGTGCGCGCAGCGTCGTTGTCGGGGAAGACGCGCAGGGTCAGCGCCGTCTTGCCGTTGGCGCGAGCCCACGCGATCGCTTCCTCGAGCAGCGCGCGGCCGATTCCCCGCCGCCGCTGCGGCGCGGCGACGAGCATCCCCAGCTCGGGCTCCGGTGCGTCGACGTCGAAGATCGTCAGGTCCGCGACGACATCGCGGTCGTCGACGGCGACCCAGCCCACGCACCACCGGCGCAGCAATGCGTCGCGCATCGAGCGTGCGCGCGCATTGACGTCGAACGGCCATTCCGTCGCGATCCATCGTCCTTCGCGGGCGATCTCGGCCAGCAATCCCACCACGGCGTCGACGTCGCGCTCGCCTTTGGGGCGCACGGTCCAACCGGTCCGCGTCATCGTACGTCGATGCCGAGCTTGGCGAGATAGGACGGCAGAACGTCGACTGGATCGCCGGCGTCGGTGATGGACAGACCGTGCCACGCGTAGCGCACGACGCCGTTCGCGTCGAGCAAGAAGTCGGCCGGGATGCGATACTTCGTTCCGGCCCGCAATTGGACATCAGGTGATACGACCGCGTCGAGTTGCTCGATCGAATAGACCGCGACCGGGAACGGGAGTGCGGCGGCGGTGATGGCGGATCTCGCGGCTTCGGGGTCCTCGAGCACGTCGACGCCGACGAAGTGCACGCGGCCGCCATATTTCGCGTAGGCGCTGCGAACGAACGGCAGCGCCTGCTGACACGGCGAGCACCAGCCGGCGAAGAGGAAGACGTAGGTCGGCTCGCCGCGCAGATCGCTCAGCGCGATCGTCTTGCCGGCGCCCGCGGAGAGCGTGATGGCGCTCGGCACGCGGCCGACGTCATCGGAGAGGTCGAATACGGTCGCGGGCCGATGCGACGTGGCCGTGAACGCGAACGTCGCCGCGGCGAGCGCGAACGAGCGAAGAACCGACATGGAGAGAGCCCGTCTTGCGACGGGCTCTCAGTGGGTTTCCTTCCGCGGGGCGGTTATTCGCCCGAGCCGGTCGGCCTTGGACGCCGGCGCCGCGGGCCCCGATCGGCTCCGCCGCCGCCGCCGCCGGCACCGCCGCTGCCGCCGGGCTGGAAGTCGCGTCGCGGTGGCGCGCCGTTACTGCGCGAGCCGGCAGGGACGGGCTCGTCGCCGCCCTGTGCCGGTGCTCCCCCGCCCGCGGCTGCGCCGAGGACGGCCTTGCGGCTGAGATTGATCCGGCCTTGCGAGTCGATCTCGATCACTTTGACCATGATCTGGTCGCCGGGCTTGACCACGTCTTCGACGCGCTCGACCCGGTCCGGGGCGAGCTGCGAGATGTGCACGAGGCCTTCCTTGCCCGGCAAGATCGCGACGAAGGCACCGAAGTTCATCAAGCGCGTGACCGTGCCGAGATAGGTCTCGCCCGGTTTCACTTCCTTGGTGAGCGATTCGACCATCTGCTTCGCCTTCTCGGCGCCGGCGGCGTTCGCGCCGGCGATGAAGACGCGCCCGTCGTTCTCGATGTCGATCTTCACGCCGCAATCGGCGACGATCTTGTTGATGACCTTGCCGCCGGGTCCGATCACGTTCTTGATCATGTCGGGGCTGATCTGCAGCACGATCATTCGCGGCGCGAACTCGGACAGCTCGGCTCGCGGTTCGGTGATCGTCTCCTTGAGCTTCTCGATGATGAACAGTCGCGACTTCTTCGCCTCGACCAGCGCTTCGCGCATGATCTCGATCGTGATCCCCGCGACCTTGATGTCCATCTGGATCGCCGTGATCCCGTCGACCGTTCCGGCGACCTTGAAGTCCATCTCGCCCAGCGAGTCTTCGAGGCCCTGGATGTCGGTGAGGATCGCGTATTTGTCGCCCTTGAGCACGAGCCCCATTGCGACGCCGGCGACGTGCGCCTTGATCGGGACGCCGGCGTCGAGCAGCGCGAGCGTCGAACCGCAGACCGACGCCATCGATGACGAGCCGTTGGATTCGAGCACTTCGCTGATCACGCGCAGCGTGTAGGGGAAGTCTTCCTCGGCCGGCAGCACCGGCACGAGCGCGCGTTCGGCGAGCTGTCCGTGACCGATCTCGCGCCGGCCCGGCGCGCGCATCGGGCGCGTCTCACCGACCGAGTACGGCGGGAAGTTGTAGTAGTGCATGTAGCGCTTGTTGGGGATCGCTAAGATCCCGTCGAGGCGCTGCTCGTCGCTGATCGAGCCCAGCGTCGCCGCGGTGAAGACCTGCGTCTGTCCGCGCGTGAACACACCCGAACCGTGGACGCGCGGGACGTAGTGCGTCTTGCACCAAATCGGGCGAATCTCGTCGGGCTTGCGCCCGTCGGGACGGACCTTCTCATCGACGACCATGGTGCGGAGCTCGTCCTCTTCCATGGCCTTGACGATCTTGTCGAAGTCTTTGTTCTTCGGATCTTCGATCAGCGCGCGAACGGTCGCATCGTCTTTCTTCGCCAGCTTCGCGAGCGCGGCTTCGCGGCTGAGCTCGCCGAGCGCGGCATTGCGCTCCTGCTTGTCGGTGACGCGCATCGCCTTGGTGACTTCCTTGGCCAAGTTCTTGCGCATCCACTTGTCGAGCGTCGCGTCGGTGAGCAGCAACGGAAACTCGCGCTTCTTCTTGCCGGCTTTCTTCGCCAGCTGATCGATCGCTTTGACGATCTTCTTGATCTCTTCGTGCGCGAAGGCGACGGCTTCGAGGAAGACTTCCTCGGATATCTCCTTGGCGCCACCTTCGACCATCATCACCGCATCGGACGTACCGGCGACAACGATCTCCATCCCGCCCGCTTCGTATTGCTCGAGCGTCGGGTTGGTGATGTACTTGCCGTCCTCGTCACGTCCGACGCGCACGGCTGCGACGTTCTTGTGGAATGGAATGTCGCTGACCGCGAGCGCGGCGCCGGCGGCGCAGACCGCGATGACGTCGCTGTCCAAACCCGGGTCGGTCGAAAGGACCGTCGCGATGATCTGGATGTCGTTGCGAAAGCCGTCGGGGAACAACGGGCGGATCGGACGATCGATCTGTCGCGCGCTGAGAACGCCGTGTTCGGTCGGTCGGCCTTCTCGCTTGATGTAGCCGCCCGGGATCTTTCCGGCCGCATACATCTTCTCTTCGTAATCGCAGGTGAGGGGGAAGAAATCAATCCCCTCGCGAGGTTTCTCTGACGCCGTTGCGGCGCACAGAACGACGATTTGATCGCCGTAGCGGACGAGAGCGCTGCCGTTTGCTTGCTTCGCAAGCTCGCCCGTCTCAATGACGAGCTGCCGGCCACCGATCTCGAGCGAGACGGATTCTGGCACTGGTACTCCTAGTTTCTGTTCTTTTGTTGTTCGCTCTTTTTGTGTGAACAGGCTCGGATTCGCTGGCGTGCCAAAACCGGCCTCTTAACGGGCACGCGAGCACACCTTCCGCCAGGCGGGCACGAAAAAAGCGCCCTTGCGGGCGCTTTCGATCGTAGAGCGCTTACTTGCGCAAGCCGAGTTCGCCGATGAGCTTGCGGTAGCGGTCGAGATCCTTGTTCTGGAGGTACACCAGCAAACGCCGGCGCTGACCGACCTGCATCAACAGGCCGCGGCGGCTATGGTGGTCCTTTTTGTGCACCTTGAGGTGCTCGTTGAGCTGATTGATCGACGCGGTCAGGATCGCGATCTGCACGTCGGCCGATCCGGTGTCGTTGGGACCACGGCCGTACTTGGTCGAGAGGTCCGCTTTTTGGTCTTTGGTCAGGGGCACGGGATGACTGGCTCCTTTCGACTCGCGCGCCAGCAGACTCCGTGGGTCCACGGCGGCGACCGACGGATCATACCAAAAGGGAGGTGTCGCGTCAAAGCGCGTTTCGGACATACGGCCTCGAGTAGATATCCCGGTGTTGTCCGGCGACGCTGAAGCGGGCGAGCGCTTCGAGCGCACAGTCACGTCAAGAGGCGATTCGACCTAAACACTCCGCCTGGCGGAGCCGATATTCAAGGTGCTCGGCCATGCACCCAAGGCGAGCATTCAGCAAGGAACTCCAGGATGAACGCTCCCTCGGTCCGGATGACCGCTCCCCTCTTGCGGCGACTCCTCGTAGCGATCACCGCTTGCACTTTGACCGCGTGTGGCGGCGGTGGTGGCGGCACCAGCGGGCCTTCCGTGCTCCCAGCGCAGACGCAAGGTCAAGGGCTCTCGTCTACCGGGACGCTATCAACCGCGACCGGTACCATGGCTTCCGGCTACATCGAGTGCGACACCCAAGCGCATACGGCGGCCGGCAACAACTGCGACAATTTCGCAAATTTCGCGCCCGCGCCGCAAGCCGGCGCCGGCGGCGCATACGGCTTCACCGCAATCGCCGCTACGGCATCAGGTGCTCCCATCGCCCTGCAACTGAGCAACGGCGGCGCGCTCTCCTTTGCGAACGGGTCGTATCGCGTCATCGAGGCGCCGTCGGACGGTGCGGCAATCGTCACGATTGCGGGCGGCCCGTGGTCGATGCCGGGCCAGGCGTTCGCCGGAGCTGGTGGTTCGTACGGCAATGCATTCAGCGCTACGTGCGTCCACGTCGGCATCGCGAACTTGCAAATTCAGCTGATCGCAGCAGGCAACGGGCAGAACCTTCCGTTCGCTTCGGCAACGTTCGCATCGAACTTGACCACCGTCAATTGCACGGCCTCGGAATCGGTTATCTTCCAGTGACGAACGAACCCAGCGCCGTTTAGAGCGCCGGGTTCTCGTCCGCTTCTACCAGCGCCGCAGTGATCGCGCTGCGCAACTCCGCAAATTCCGGCGGAACGCTGGTCGTACGCTGGTCCGTGGCTTCGATCGCGGTCAGCAGCCGGCGCGCATGAGGGCGGTCGAACGCGACGTAGAGATTTTGCGCGATCTCTTCATCGAGCTTCTCGATCGCGCGTTTGGCCATGTTGGCTTGACCGAGAGAGTACGCCTGATCGCTCGCATTTCCAAGCAGCTTGAGCTCGGACTCGAGCCAATCGCGATAGTCCTTGAGCAAGACGTCCTCCCATGGGCGCGGAACCGACGCGCGTGAGTGATGAGTTCGTGACCGTGGCGCGCGTCGCCGACGTTGCGCCGGGGACCGCGAAGACGGTCGTCGTCGGCGAGCGTGAGGTCGCGCTCTTCAACGTTGGTGGAACGTTCTATGCCCTCGACAACACCTGCCCCCATCAGGGAGGTCCGCTCGCGGAGGGCTGGATCGAGGGAACCCGGGTGACCTGTCCCTGGCACGCCTGGACGTTCGAGCTGACCAGCGGCGCGATGACGCTCGGGGATTTTGCCTGCGTCGACACGTTCGCGGTGCGGGTCGAACAGGGTGCCGTGCGGGTGGCACGCCGCCCGCGCGGCGCGACCGAGCCCTAGACAGCAAACAAGCGAGCGGCGGGACGGTACGCTTTGCTAAGAGTCGGTTTCGATCCTCGCGAGGGCACCCGAGCCGTGCTATAACGGGGCTCCCCGGTCTTGGGTGTCCTGGGTTGCGCGCTTTTTGGCGCCGTCGATCCTCGTGAGAAACCTTCGTCCGTGTGTGGGGCAACGTGAACCGAAGTATCGCCGCCGAACAAATTGAGACCGGCACCAGGCTGAGCCGCGCCGCTGCGTTGAGCGCCATCGCCCGTGCCCGCCGCGATCCGCAGTTCTACATCGTCGACGGCAATTTGCGGTTGATCTCCGCGACCGTCGGACTGGCGGACGGGGCGCATCCTTCGCTGCCGCCCGACGTCCGTGACGCTGCGCAGATGCTGCTCGACCGGCGGCGCTCGGATGAGGCGCTGGTCACCCCGCTACGGGACGACGCGATTTTGCGGCTGGTACCTGGTGTGGGTCCGCAGTCGCTGTACGTCATCTTCGTGACCCAGGCGCGCAACCCGATCGCGCTCGCCGCGAAGCGTTACGGCTTCACGACGCGCGAGGTCGAGGTGCTCGGGCTGATCCTCCAGGGGAAGTCGACTGGGGACATCGCTGCCACGATGTCGATCTCGCACCTCACGGTGCTCCAGCACGTCAAGAACATCGGACAGAAAATGGGTGTCTCGAAACGCACGGAGATCGTCGCGACGCTCACCGGCGTCCGCTAACCACGACGCGCGCGAGCGTCGCGGTTGTGTGAAAGGAGCCCCCGCTTTCGCGGAGGCTCCTTTTAGTGCCGCTGAATCGAGATGGTTATTACAAGAACGTTATGCCGAGGCTGGCATCGCAGTTGACCAGCAATTCGTTGCCGAAGTCCTGTTGCACCGGCACGGTGCCGACGTACTGGCTGGCGTTCGTGTAGACGCGCGTCGTCGGCGTCGCGGTCGGATTGTAGATCGGAGAGGCCCCATTCACGGGATCCGCCGACGAAACGATATCGGCACTGTAGTTGAAGCCGGTAACGCCGCCGGCGCTGGTCGGGCCGACCTGGAGTGCGACGGTCGTCGAGCCGACCTTGAGACACTTGACGTTTGACGTCCAGCCCGAGAGGATGGTCGCCTGCCCCGCTTCGGTGTACGTCACCGTATTGGCGTTGCCGGGGTTCGTGAACGGGCCGCCCGGAGTAATGGACACGATGCCACTACTATCCGTCTCAACCAAGTTGAGCGGTCCGTTGTCGACGGTGATGGGAATGCTCGCGGCCGTTTGATACGGGATCGCGTCGCCTTCGTGGTCCGTGGCGAACACTGCGAGGGTGTACGAACCGTCCGCGTTTGCCGGGCCTGTCCCGCCGTCGCACGCCGCATCGCACCAAAACGCCGAGTCGACCACGCCCATGAGGTAGAACGTTGCGGGCGTGTTGCTGCCGCCGTTGAGCGTTTGGCTTTCTTGAGCTTCTGACAGGACGAAACCGTCCGCCGCCGTCAGCACGGCCCCGAAGGTATGCGATCCGGGCAGGACGTTCAGCGACGCGGTGACGGTGTCGTACGTGTACGGGTTCGAGCATGTCGTGACGGTACAGCCCGTCCCGGTTCCGCTCTGTTGGGTCACCGTGTACGACGCTGTGCCACCACCCGGAATCGTCGCGCTCGAATTGTGGGTGCCGGTCGCAAACGTCGCAGCAGTATTCGGTGCAGTCCCGGTGCTCACCGTACCGAAGATGGCTTGGCCGTCCATGAAAAGGAAGAATCCGGCGGTATCCGGCGAGACGTACTGTGGCTTGCGCGAAGAGAGGCTCTTCGTCTGGCGCTTCGATGACGACGGATTCGCATGCCCGGTTGCAACCGGAACGACGAAGGAAACCTTGACCGATGCCGTCGCCTTACTGGTCGGCGAAGTCGTCGGACCCGGGCCGGGCGGCTGTGGGTTGATACCGGTGCCGCCGCCGCTGCCGCCGCCACACGCGGCCAGGCTGAGTGCGAGCGTTGAAATAGACGCGAGCGTGAGAACGCTACGATTCATAAATGGAGGACTTCCTTGTAGAAGAACGAGGGAGCAGCCCCAGTATCGGTAAGCTCAGTCACGGTCAGCAAGCGCGCAGTTGTTGCCGTCCACATGGCACGAGGGTGCAGGCTGAATCCCGCCGGCGTGTCACCGACGAGATCATCCCAGCTTTTTTCGTTAGGGGTACTGCCCAGTTGTACCGCTGTGCTTAGCGCACGGCTATACTAACAACTTAGTATCCTGTCTGATACAAAAAGAAAAAGGCGCGCCCCAGCTTATTCTAAGCATCGTTACGCTAACGCGTCGCGCAGGTCGGTGACGTGACGCGACCCGGTTGCAAACATTGCGATGCGCAGCGCGGCGACGAGCTCGTCGATCAACGTCGCGACGGCGCACTCGGACTCGTCTGCGGCGCGCAGGAACGGCAGCGCCAGGCCGGCGACGTCGGCGCCGAGCGCGAGCGCTTTCGCGACGTGAACGCCGTCGCGGATCCCGCCGCTGGCGACCAGCGGCACAGCGGGCAGCGCGGCGCGTAGGGCGGCGGTCGCGCGCGGCGTCGGGTAACCCCAGTCAGCGAACGCTTCGGCGATCCGTTCGCGGGCGGCATCGCCCGATCGTTTGCCCTCGACGCGCGCCCACGACGTCCCGCCGGCACCGGCGACATCGATCGCGGCGACGCCGCATTCCAGCAGCCGCGCCGCGGTCGACGGCGCGATCCCCGAACCGACGCTCTTCGCGATCACCGGCACGTCGAGCGCTTCGCACAGCGCGGCGATCTTCGGCTGGAGCGCGCGAAAGTTCGTGTCGCCACCGCGCTGGATCGCTTCTTGCAGCGGGTTGAGGTGAAGGTACAGTCCGTTCGCATCGAGCATGTCGACCAGTCGCCGTGCGTCGTCGACGCGCACGCCATAATTCAATTGCACCGCACCGAGGTTGGCGAACAGCACGACGCGCGGCGCCACCGGGCGCACGTCGAAGGTCGCGCGTAACGTGTCGTCCTCGAGCATCGCCCGGCCGCTGCCCAGCGCGAACGCGATGCCCGCCGCCTCGGCGCCGCGGGCGAGCCGGCGGTTGATCTCGGCGGCGCGGGCCGTTCCGCCGGTCATCGACGAGATCAGGAGCGGCGCGCGGAGCGGGAGCCCCAGAAACGCGGTGCCGACGTCGACGTCGGCGAGCGCGATCTCGGGCAACGCTTCGTGCCGTAACCGCACCGCCTGCCAACCGGCGTCCAGCCGCGAGGCGACATCGTCATCCAGGCAGACGTCGAGATGCCGCGATTTGCGCTGCTCGGTCGATTCGGACATGGTCGACGAGAGGCGTCCGCGCCGCGACCGGCGATCACCTCCCGGATGGATATTGGAGCGCCGGCCTACGACGGAGCGTCCGGGACCGCCGGCGGCGCGTCGTTCGGTATCGCCCTGCTGCGGGTCGGGGCAGCAAAGGATCTCGACCTGGCCGCGCTCGCGGCGGCGGCCGAGCTCGACGTCGCGCAACTCGAGCGGGTGGTCGCCGGCGAGGAGCGGCTGGCCGTCCCGGCGCTGGCGCGGCTGGCGCACGCGCTGCGCCTGCGACCGATCGCCTTTCTCCAGAAGACCGGGATCCTTGGCTTGCACGTCTACGCCGGCGGCCTGGACCCGCTCTACTTTCTGCCGGACGGGCAGATCCGGTACGACGCCCGGATCTACATGCGGGAGATCAACCCTCGGCACGCCGTCCCTGAGGGCGATATGACCAAGCGGAACCCGGTGCTCAAGGGATTGGCCGACGACACCGTGCTCGATCCGATCGGCAAGCTCGAGCTCGAGCTCGCGTACCTCCTTCGAGCGGCCGTGCAGGCGGCGGGCGGAACCCTCTGAGCCCGGTTGCCCGAGAGGCGGCCCGCGTGCATGGTGAGAACGCCCGTTCCCCTATGGAAATCGAAGGAAAGCGCATCGCCGCGCTCGTGGGCGACGGATTCGAAGAGTCGGAGCTGCTCGAGCCGCGCCGCGCACTGGAGGAAGCCGGCGCGATCGTCACGGTCGTCGGCGTCGACGACCGCGCGCTGCAAAAGATTCGCGGGAAGCGCGGGCTCGACGAGGGCCAGAGCGTGAAGGCCGAGGAGCTGGTCGCCGACGTCACCGCCGACGACTTCGACGCGATCTTGATCCCGGGCGGTCAGTCGCCGGATCACATCCGCACCAACAAGGACGTGCAGCGGTTCGTCAAAGAGTTCGATCAAGCGAAGAAGCCGATGTTCGTCATCTGTCACGGCCCGCAGGTATTGATCTCCGCCCAGCTGGTGCGCGGGCGCACGCTGACCGGTTACGCGTCGATCGCCGACGACATTCGCAACGCCGGTGGCCTGTACCGCGATCAGCCGGTCGTGCAGGACGGCAACTGGGTGACCTCGCGCAACCCGAGCGACCTCGTGCTGTTCAACCGCGCGATCATCGAGAAGCTGGCGGCTCAGGGCGCTCCGGTTTAGCGCTCTACGATCCGTCGTCGAAGCGAACGATCTCGGCCTTGACGTGGACTTCGACGATCGCTGATCCGTCCCATCGGAACGAGAGATACCCCGCCGTCATGCAGTTGCTGATGATGCGCGGGCGGAACGCGGCGACGCACTCGGCGCCGGCCGTCGTGTCGCGCACGCTGCGGTAGACGACACCGTCGCAATCGTTCCCGGCGTAGCGTTCCGATGCATATTTCTGCGACGCGGTATATGATGTCGCGTCATAGAGCGGGTCGTCGCGCTTCCGCCCTCGTAGATCGTCGAAGTGTCCCTTGACGTCGGCCGCGTACAGCCGCATGTCGAGATCGATGCTCGCCTGAGACGTCTCGCGCAAGAAGAGCGTCTTGTGGTAGCGGACCTCGGCGATCGCCGTGTTTCGGTGCTTGGCAGCATAGAACACGCCAAACGTGCCGTCGGAAAAGCGGCTCGGTCTGGTATGGGTGAAGGCCGCCATGATCGGCGTCGTACCGGGGCCGCTGATGCGATCCTCGGACCGGACCAGCGCGAGGGTACCCGCTTCATCGAGAATGCGCTCGTTCGTCACGGCTTCGATTGCGATCACGTCCTCGAGCAGCGCGGCGTCCGCAACCTTGTCGTAGATTCCGGCGAACGGATAGCGCGAATCGATAATCCGGTATGCCGGCCGCCACGCGACCGGCGCTACCACCCGCGTTGTCCGTCGAGATAATGACGAACGACGTACAGATCGGCGACGCGCCCGCTCATCATCCGGTCGAGCGCACTTCGGCCGCCGAAAAGCGGGTTCGTATTCGGACGCTGTACCCAGCCATCCGCGGCCTCGGCCCGCGGTAACAGGATCTGCAATGCCTTGTAGATGCCGACGATGTACGAGATGCGCTCTAGCGTGTCGGGCGAGAGGCGGGCCGTCTCCGGCCGCGTCCGGTACTTTGCCAGGGTCGACCGCGGGAGCGCCAGCAGCGTTTGCTGCTCGTGCTGGTTCAGGCCCCACTGGCGCGCGATGTTGAAAAACACGCGCAGCGCGGCCGGCCCGAGGCGGGCAGCGCGCTCGGTGGCGGTTTCGTCGTGCTTGGTCGCCGTCGTCAGGTGACCAGCGGATGCACGCCCTCTGACCATATCTCATTATAGCCCGATACTGATGAATTGTCTATAACGAGAAGGCGCCGACTCTCCTCGGCGGGGACACCGTCACCGTTCGGCTTGCCGCTTCTTCCAGAAACCGTACGCCACACTCAGCGATTTCGGCGTTTTGTACCGATCGGAGACGACAGCGTGAATTTGCACCCAGCTGCATCCTCGCGCGCGTGCCGCCTCAATGGCCTGAAACTCCGCGTCGGCCAAGTTCGCAATGCGGGTCGGCGGCCTTTTCCTTGATGGCTCGAGCGAAAATAAAGCTTCAATTAGGGCGCCATTCGGCCTCGGTGTCGCGTCCATATACAACGCGGCCCGCCCCCGTCGCGACCCACAACCCCCTCTTGTTGTCTCTATACCCAAGCGAATCTAGTTTCCCGCTCTTTTAGTATCGCTTGCCCGAACAAAACGCGGTTCACTGTACGTTTTCGGCCGTTGTGGCCGGTTCACCAAACTGAGCCGGGGTTGGGCGTTCGGGTCCGTTCACCAAACCGTGGCCGGATGTGACGCTGTTGCGACGCGGCTTAGCTCGAGGTCGATTCTGAACAAGCTGGCGGCACAGGGCGCTCCGGTTTAGCCAGCGATGGCATGCGAAGCAGCCGCTTCGACCTCGTCCGGTGTCGCTTGTCGAGATGGCGCGTGGCGTAGGCCGCGAGGTGTTCGAAGTTTTCATACAAGAGCGGATCTCGTGTGCCGCGCAGGACCGCGATTGCGGGCGCCGCTGCGCTCCACGTGTCCACTGCCAACCACGAGTAGCCGAGCATGACGGATTCCTCCGAGAGCGCTCCGGTCAGAACGAAGGTGGCGACGCTTTCCCAATAGTTCAGCGCGGTGATGATGACGCGTACTTCGGGCGGGATCGGCGTCTGCCAAAGCGCTTCGATGAATGCCGGATCGCGCATCTTGTTCGGGAGCTCTTCGCGGACGAAACGCATCGAGTCCCTCACGTCCGGATGCTCCCATCGGATGATCATGTTCTGAAGCGCCGACGCTTCGTTCGAAGCGCGCAGGTGGCGCAGCTGCCGCAGGGCCGCGAATGCGCCGACCACCACGATCACGCATGAAACGATCGTGCTGATCGCGGCCAGGGATTCGACGCTCACCACTGCTCACTCCACCGGCGAGAGCCGCGGGTTGGGGCGTTCGGGGCGGCCGACCTTGTGGCACTCGCGCCAGCCGTCGCCGCGGTCGAGGGCGACGATGTCGGCGGTGAAGTCGAACTCGCCGGCGCCTTTGAAGAACGCGCTGCCGACGGCATAGGCGTCGGTCGGGACGCCGTCCTGCTCGAACCGGTGGATGCGCTCGGCGTCGAAGCCGCCGCTGACCACGATCTTCACCGCACCGAAGCCCTCCACGTCGAGCGCGTTGCGGACGTTGCGCACGAGCTGCGCGTTGACGCCGGTCGGCGGAAACGTCCCCATCTGCGGGATCACGCTCTTGTCGACGAGCGTCCCCGACGTGTCCAACCGCACGCCCCACAGACGGCTGCCGAGCGCGCGCGCGCAAGCCAGCGACGTCCCGACGCAGTCGTTGTCGAAGTCGACCAACGCGATCACGTTCACCGCCGGGTCGATGTACTGCGCGAACTTCTCCGTCGCGCGCACGGTGTCGCCGCCGTACGCGGCGATCAGCGCGTGCGGGACGGTCCCCATCCCGCGCGAGCCCCACCACTCGGCGTTCGCGTCGGTCGAAACGCCGAGCGCACCCGAGATGTACGCCGCGTAGCCGTCGCCCGTCTGCACGAGATGATGGTCGAAGCGGGCCGGAAAGAACAGCACTTCCTTGCCGTCGGCCGCATCGACGATCGCGCGCGCGTTCGTTGCGATGCGCGTGCGTCGCGCGAGAACGCCGAGATACGACGTCTCCAAGTGAGCGAACAGCGCATAGTCGCCTTCGATCGTCATTACGGTTTCGAACGGCTCGATCGCGTCGCCGTCGTAGAGCGCGTGCACGACGAGGTGATCCCAGCCGTCCTCCCACGAACCGCCGGGAGCGTGCCGGCCGCTGCACAGCTTGAGGATTGCGATCGCCTCGTCGATCCCGCACAGCACGGCCCGGTTGCGCTGAAAAACCTGCATCCGCACGCGCGGGTGGTAGCCGTCGGCTTCGAGGATCTCCCGGGCGCGGTTGAAGTAGACGTCGGAGTAGTATCCCTCGCGCATCTTCTCGACCGGCAGGTTGAGGATCGCCGGGTCGAGACGACGGCGCTGGGCACGCAGCATGGGACGCCCCTACGCGGGCGTGGAAGGAAGTCCTCGTCACATGGCAGCCCCAACCAATAGTGAGATCGCGCAGCGGCTGCGCGAGATCCGCATCCTGATGGAGTTCGCCGGCGAGCCATTCTTCAAGTTCATGGCCTACGAGCGCGCCGCCGAGACGCTGGAGAACGCACCGCCGCTGCCCGCATTGGTCGAAGAAGGACGCCTGACGGAGCTGCCCGGCGTGGGCAAGTCGATCGCGGCCCGCATCGAGACGTTGGCGCGAACCGGGACCGATCCGTACCTCGACGAGCTGCGCGCCAAGTATCCGTCGACGCTGCTCGAGGTGCTGGGCGTCCAGGGCGTCGGAATGAAGACCGCGCAGCAGCTCTTCGAACGGCTGGGGATCGCGTCGCTGGCCGATTTGGAGCGCGCGCTCGACCAGGGCGCGCTCGGCACGATCCCACGGTTGGGGGCCAAGTCGATCGAAAACATCCGGCGCGGGATGCTGGCCTACAAGGGGCGCACCAAACGCACGCCGCTGGGCGTCGCGCTGCCGGTCGCGCGCGAGGTGATCGCGTACCTGCGTGAGCTGACCGACGCGCAGGATCTGACCGCGGCAGGGAGCGTGCGGCGACAAGAGCCGACCGTAGGCGACGTCGACATCGTCTGCACGTCGTTGCAAGCCGATGCGGTCGTCAAAGCGTTCACCTCGTGGGAACGCGCCGAAGCCGTGCTGGCCGAAGGCCCCACGAAGGCGAGCATCTGGCTCGCGGGCGGGCTGCAGATCGACCTGCGCGTGCTGCCCGCGCACCTCTACGGCAACTTGCTCCAGCATTTCACCGGATCGCGCGAGCACAACATCCAGTTCCGCGAGCTCGCCGTGCGCAAGAACCTGCGGGTCAGCGAGAACGGGATCGTCGATCTGAACGACGGCCGCACGATCGTCTGTCGTACCGAAGAGGAAGTGTATGCGGGGCTGGGGATGGCGTACATCCCGCCCGAGATGCGCTTGGGGATCGGGGAGATCGAGGCCGCGCGGGACGGCACGTTGCCAGAGGTCGTCGAACTGGGCGATCTGCGCGGTGACTTCCACATGCACTGCACCTCATCGGACGGACGCGACACGCTGGAAGCGATGATCGCCGCCTGCGCTGCGCGCGGTTATGCCTACCATTCGATCAGCGATCACTCGTGGGGGCGCGGCCGGATCGGAATGGATCCGGACGATCTGCGCGCCCAGCGCGTGCGCGTGCGCGAGCTAGGCGAGCGATACGGCATCGTGACGCTGTGCTCGGCCGAAGTGGACATCCGCGCCGACGGCTCGCTCGATTACGACGACGCGATTCTGGCGGAGCTCGATCTGGTGGTGGGCTCGGTGCATTCGGCGTTCAACCAATCGCGCGACGAGATGACCGTTCGCCTGATCCGCGCCTGCGAGAACCCGTACGTGACGATCATCGGGCACCCGACCGGCCGCAACATCGAGACGTTCGCCGGCTACGACTTCGATCACGATGCGGTGTTCGCGGCGGCGGCGCGGACCGGCACCGCGCTGGAGATCGACGGGCAACCGAGCCGCCTCGATCTGCCCAGCCCGCTCGCTCGGCGCGCAAAGTCGTTCGGGGTGACCTTCACCTGCGATTCCGACGCGCACGGAGTCATGCAGCTCGAAAACGTGGCTTACGCCGTCGGGCAGGCGCGCCGAGCCTGGATCACCCCGAGTGAGGTACTCAACACTCGACCGGTCGAGGAAGTGCTGGCCTTCGCGAGAGCGAAGCGAGAACGCGTCGCCGATGTCCACGCCAGCGCGGATCCCGCGTACTGAGGAGCGGCGTCTCGCCGCCCTCTACGAATACGAGCTCCTCGACTCACCGAGCGAGGATCTCTTCGACGCGTTCACCCGCTTGGCGGCGCGCATCTGCGACACGCCGATCGCGCTGATCTCGCTGGTCGACCGCGATCGCGAATGGATCAAGTCGGCGTACGGGTTCGAATTGCAGGAGTTGCCGCGCGATGTCTCGTTCTGCGCGCACGTCATCTTGCACGACGGCGTCCTCGAGATCGACGACGCCACGACCGACGCGCGCTTCGCCGGCAACCCGCTCATCGCCGGTGAGGCCGGAGCCCGCTTTTGCGCCGGGATCGCGCTGCGTGCCACGGGCGGCTACGCGGTCGGCGCGCTTGCGGTTCTCGATCGGCGACCGCGCCGGCTCACCGAGGAGCAGCGGGGTGCGCTGGCGGCGATCGGTGACGCGGTGGCCGATCAATTCGAATCGCGCCTGACCATGCTGCGGCTGTTCGAGAGCTCGAAGACCGAAACCGAGCGCGCGCAGCAGCGGATCAACCTCCTGTCGGCCGCGATCGAGGCGGCGCAGGATCCGATCATCCTGGCCAAGCCCGGGGTTTCGGCGGATGATGCGCCGACCATCGTGTACGCCAACGAGGCGTTCATCCAGATGAAGGGCGCGACGCGGCCGGAAGATGTCATCGGACACCGCACCGACGAGTTCTTCGGTCCCAAGACCGACCGTTCGCAACTCGTGAAGATGCGGACCGATGTCTTGGCCGGTCGCCCTGGGCGCGTCGAATACATCTCGTACCGGATCGACGGCTCGCACTATCACACCGAGGCGACGGCGCGACCACTGGTCGACGAACACGGACGGACGACCCACTTCGTCATGGTACAGCGCGACGTGACCGAGCAGGTGTTGCGCGGCGTGCAGCTGACGATGCAGAACGAGCGTTTGACCGCGATCACCTCGATCGCGCGCACACTGTTCGCTTCACTGGAGCCAAGCATGCTCGTCGAGGCGCTCCTGTCGGGCGTTCACGAGTTGGTCGACGGCCGGGCGACGCTGTATGCGCCGCGCCCGCGCGGCGGGTTCGTCGCGACGAACGATCTCTCGCTCCGCGAGGACGCCGCGCCGGCCGACGCGTTCGTTGCGTTGGCGTCGCGGAGCGACGTGTGCGTGCTCGACGAGCTCGAACAGCGCGCAGCGGTGCGCGTTCCCGGGTCGGGAGGCGGAGCTGCCTACGTGCTCGACGTGCAGCGAACGACGGCGTTCAGCACAGCCGACGTGTTTGCGCTCGGGCTGCTCGGTCAGTACTTCGCGGTCGCGGCGCGCAACGTCGAGCTCTACGGGGAGCTCACCGCGCGGCGCGACGCCGTCGTCGAGCTCAACCAGGTCAAGAACGACCTGATCGCGATGCTCGCGCACGACTTCAAGGGTCCGCTCACCACGATCGTCGGCTTCGCCGACGTGCTGGCTGAGGACGAGCGCTTCGACGTCGAGGCGCGGCAGTATCTGGGGATGATCTCGTCGAGCGCGTTGCGTCTGGCGTCGTTGGCCACCGATACGTTGGCGCTCTCGCGCCTCGAGCAGAACGAGCTCTCCCTGGCGCTCAGCGACGTCGACGTCGTCGCGCTCGTGCGCGACGTCGTACGCGTGTTCAGCGTCACTCGGCCCATCGAACTGCGTATCTCGGGCGCGAACCTGACGGTCAACGGCGATGCCGAGCGCCTGCGTCAGGTCGTCGAGAACCTGATCGGCAACGCGATCAAATACTCACCCGGCGGCGAACCGATCGAAGTCGCCCTGCGCGGACGCCACGGCGGGGTCGAGCTGGTCGTGCGCGATCGCGGGATCGGAATCCCCGAGGGCGAGAGCCGCAAGCTGTTCGGGCGATTCGCGCGAGCGAGCAACGCGCGCGCGCTCGGGATCAGCGGGACGGGTTTCGGCTTGTATCTGAGCCGCATGATCGTCGAGCTGCACGGCGGCTCGATCGACGTCGAGTCGGTCGAAGGTCAGGGTTCGACATTCCGCGTCATGGTGCCGTCGCGTTCGCAGCACCGCGCGATCGCCTCGCGCCGCATCGCGCTGCTCGACGCCGACGGCGACGCGCGCTCATACGTCGCGCAAGCGTTGCGCGACGACGGGTTCGCCGTCGCCGTCGCAACCAGCGGTGAGGATCTGCTGCGCGTCCTCGCCGAGGCTCCGTTCGATGTGGCGATCGTCGACGCCGACCGTCTTGCGATGTCGATCGAGACGTTCTTGGTGCGCGCGAACGGGACGCCGCTGGTGCGGATGGGCCTTCGCATGCCGGCCGAGTACGACGGCTGGGCGGCATTTCTCACCAAGCCGTTCTTGATGAAAGACCTCTACGGCGCCGTCGACACCGCCCTGGACCAGGCCAACAGTCCCGCGCCGAGCGCGCCGGCCGGTACAACCGAAGCGTGAACCTGCCGGCGGGCGTCGACCGGCCACTCTCGATACCGGAGATCGTCGACCGCAGCGTCACGCTGGCGGTTCGGCGCTGGCGAACGTTACTGTTCCTCGTGCTCATCGAAGGAGTTCCGATCGGCATCCTTCGCGTCTTCGTGCCGGAACGTCCGGTGGCGTTGACGCTGCTGTGGCTCGTACCCGACGTCATCATCGTTGCGCTGCTCTCCGGCGCGGTGGTGGTTGCAGTCGCAGCAACGGTTGCTATTCCGTCAGCCGGGACTGCCCTGCGCACAGCGGCGCACCGCTTCGGCGCGGTGCTCGGCACGTTGCTTCTCGGCTGGGCACTTCAGGTCTTGATCGCTGCGCTCGCTTTCGTCGTAGCCGTGTTGATCGGGCTGCCTTTTGCGATCATGGGACCAATTGGCGCGGTGGCCATCGGCGCGGGCGCGGCGCTGATCGGGTTCCTCGCGGTCTTTCCGGGAGTCTGCCTCGTTTCGGCCATCGCCGTTCCGATCGTCGTGCTCGAGCGCGTCTCGCCTTGGAAGGGTCTTACGATCGCATTTCGCCGCGCCGGCAACGCCGGCTGGCGCCGAGCATGGCTGCTCGGGCTTTCGTTGTTCGCGGTTACTCTTGCCCCAGCATTGCTGATCGGTTTCGGGATGGATACGCTCATCGAGGTCACCGGACTCTCCGGCCTCAAATTCGCCGAGGAGCTGCTGACCGACGTCGTGACGCTCGGTTTCGGGATTGTCGTCGGCACCGTCATGTCGATCGAGATGCGCGTGCGCTACGAGGGCGCCGACCTCGAAGCGGTCCTCGATCACGGCGAAGCGTCGGCCGTTTCGGGCCACGCAAACGGCGCCGTGTCGAGCGCTCCAACCAGGTCCGCCGGATCGGAGTAGACCGCATCGGCGTCGTTCAGTGAGGCGGGATCGTTGCCGCCGCAGCGCAGCACCCGATCGAACGGGACGGCGTACCCGGCTTCGACGTCGAAGAGCAAAGCGCGCGTCATCGAGGCCGCTTGTACCCGCGGAGCGTCCCGGCCCCAATCCTAGGGTATGGGCCAGGCATGGCACACCCAGCGGAACGCGGACCAGACCCCACAGTAAACAGCGACCGCGGAACCGGTACGACGCCGCCGGAGAGCGGGGCCGAGAGCAACGACGTCGTCGGCCGCCCGGCTGTGGAGCGTCCCAGAACGGCCTTCCACGAACCCGGCGAGACGGAGGCCGAGGAACGGGAACCCTTCAACGAACGAGAGGCACTCGAGGAGGGCGGCAGCTTCGACGCGGTCGTCCTGCCGGGGGATGCTGCGGAGGGCTGAGACCGAAGGCCCGCGGTTCTGGTATACAAAATACCGAGGACTCACCGTTCGAGGTAAGTTTGGAGACGATCGATATCATCGGCGGCGTGCCGGTTGGTCAGGCGGCACGAGTCACGCCGGATCCCAGCGCCGACGGCCAGCGTAAGAAACGTCGCCGCGAAGGCCGAGGGCGGCCGGTCGATCCGGTCGCGCTCGAAGAGGTGCGCGCGCTGCTCGGCGATGAGCCGCGCCGGCGCGACCTGCTGATCGAGCATCTCCACAAGATTCAAGACCGCTACCACGCCATCTCGGCCGCTCGCCTCAACGCGCTCGCCGAAGAGATGCGCCTCGCACCGGCCGAGGTGTTCGAGGTGGCGACGTTCTACCATCATTTCGACGTCGTCAAGGAAGACCAGGAAGCTCCGCCGGCGATCACGGTGCGGGTCTGCGACGGCCTTTCGTGCGAGATGGCGGGGGCGCAGAACCTGCTCGGGTTGCTGCGCGCCGGGGGCTACGGCGACGGCGTCCGCGTGATCACCGCGCCGTGCGTCGGCCGCTGCGACACCGCGCCGGTCGCGGTGGTGAACCAGAACCCGATCGATCGCGCGACGGTCGCCGGGGTCGACGCGGTGCTCGAAAGCGGCGCGCTCACCGCGACGGTCCCGAACTACAAGAGCTATGACGCGTACGTCGAGGACGGCGGCTACGCGCTTCTGAAGGCCTGCGTCGCCGGCGAACGCAGCGCCGACGACGCGATCGCGACGATGGAAGACGCGGGATTGCGCGGCCTCGGCGGCGCGGGCTTCCCAACCGGGCGCAAGTGGAAGATCGTGCGCGCCGAAGCAGCGCCGCGGCTGATGGCGGTCAACATCGACGAAGGCGAGCCCGGCACGTTCAAGGACCGCTGGTACCTCGAACGCGATCCGCACCGCTTCCTCGAGGGGATGCTCATCGCGGCGTGGGCGGTCGGGATCGCGGAGATCTACGTCTACCTGCGCGACGAGTACGCGGCCGTGCGCGCGATCCTGACCGCCGAGATCGCCGAGCTGCAGGCACGCGCGCCGGTGCCCCTTCCGCCGATCCACCTGCGGCGCGGCGCTGGCGCCTACATCTGCGGCGAAGAGTCGGCGATGATCGAGTCGATCGAGGGCAAGAAGGGGATGCCGCGGCTGCGACCACCGTACGTCGCACAGGTCGGCGTGTTCGGTCGCCCGACGCTCGAGCACAACATGGAGACGCTCTACTGGGTGCGCGAGATTCTCGAGCGCGGCGCCGCCTGGTTCTCCTCGCACGGCCGCAACGACCGCAAGGGTTTGCGCTCGTTCTCGGTCAGCGGTCGCGTGCGCAACCCCGGCGTGCACCTTGCGCCGGCCGGGATCACGATTCTCGAGCTGATCGACGAGTACGCCGGCGGGATGTTGCCCGGGCATACGTTCTACGGCTACTTTCCCGGCGGCGCGTCGGGTGGGATCTTGCCGGCGTCGATGGGTGACATTCCGCTGGACTTCGACACGCTCAACAAGTACGGATGCTTCATCGGTTCGGCCGCGATCATCGTGCTGTCCGATCAGGACACCGCCAAGCGCTCCGCGCTCAACATGCTGCGCTTCTTCCGCGAGGAGTCGTGCGGGCAGTGTACGCCGTGCCGCGTCGGAACGGCCAAAGCGGTCGCCTTGATGGAACGCGACCAATGGGACAAAGAGCTGCTCGCGGATCTTTCGACGGTGATGATGGACGCATCGATCTGCGGGCTGGGTCAGGCCGCGCCCAACCCGTATCTGAGCGTCTACAAATATTTCCCGCACGAAGTGCACGAAACTCCCGAGGCTGGACACTAATGGCGATCGCTCCGCAGAAAATCACGTTCACGCTGAACGGAACCGCGATTGCCGCGCAGGCGGACGAAACGATCCTGCAGGCGGCGGACCGTCAGGGGATCGAGATCCCGCGTCTCTGCTACAAAGACGGCTATCGTCCCGACGGTAACTGCCGCGTCTGCATGGTCGAGATCGAGGGCGAGCGCGTCCTCGCGCCGTCGTGCTGCCGGCTTCCCAGCGAAGGGATGACCGTCACGAGCACGAGCGCGCGCGCGACCAAGTCACAGAAGATGGTCGCCGAGCTGCTGCTGGGCGACATGCCCGGACAGGGCCGCTCGCCGTACCGGCGCGTCTCGGAGCTGGACTTCTGGGCCGACAAGCTGGGCGTCACACAGCCGCGCTACCCGCAACGTCACGAACCGCCGCGCGACCTCTCGCACCCGGCGATGTCGGTGAACCTCGACGCGTGCATCCAGTGCGGACGCTGCGTGCGCGCCTGCCGCGAAGAACAGGTCAACGACGTCATCGGTTACGCCTGGCGCGGCGAGCACGCGAAGATCGTCTTCGATTTCGACGATCCGATGGGCGCCAGCTCGTGCGTCGCCTGCGGTGAGTGCGTGCAGGCCTGTCCGACCGGTGCGCTCACCCCGGCGAACGACGTCGCGCTGCTCGAACCCGACAAGAAAGTCGACTCAGCCTGTCCCTACTGCGGCGTCGGCTGCCTGCTCACGTACAACGTCAAGGACGGCAAGATTCTCTACGTCGAGGGCCGCGACGGTCCGTCCAACGCGAGCCGGCTGTGCGTCAAGGGGCGGTTCGGTTTCGACTACGTCCACAATCCCAAGCGCCTCACCAAGCCGATGATCCGCAAGGAAGGCGTCGCCAAGACGGCCGAACTGATGGATCCCGACGACATGTGGAACGCCTTCCGCGAAGCGACGTGGGAGGAAGCGCTCGATCTCGCGGGCGGCAAGCTGCGCGCGATCCGCGACGCGCGCGGATCGAAGGCGCTGGCGGGTTTCGGTTCGGCGAAGGGGAGCAACGAAGAGGCGTATCTCTTTCAGAAGCTCGTGCGTACGGGCTTCGGCACGAACAACGTCGACCATTGCACTCGGCTGTGCCACGCGTCGTCGGTCGCGGCGCTGCTCGAGGACGTCGGCTCCGGCGCGGTTTCGAACCAGGTCGAGGACGTCGCGCTGGCCGACGTGGCGATCGTGATCGGCGCCAACCCGACGGTGAACCATCCGGTCGCGGCGACGTTCATGAAGAACGCCGCCAAGAACGGCACCAAGATCATCCTGATGGATCCGCGGCGCAGCGACCTCGCGCGCCACGCGACGTACTTCTTGCAGTTCAACGGCGACACCGACGTCGCGTTGCTCAACGGGATGCTGCACGTCATCATCGAGGAAGGCCTCGCGAACGAGACGTTCATCCGCGAGCGCACCGAGAACTATGCAGCGCTGCGCGAGAACGTCAAGGAGTACTCGCCCGAAAAGGTCGCGCCGATCACCGGCGTCGACGCGCAGACGATCCGCGAAGTCGCGCGCCTGTACGCGACAGCCAAGGCCGCGATCATCTTCTGGGGGATGGGGATCTCTCAGCACATCCACGGCACCGACAACGCGCGCTGCTTGATCTCGCTCGCGCTGGTGACCGGCCAGATCGGCCGGCCCGGGACGGGGCTCCACCCGCTGCGCGGACAGAACAACGTGCAAGGCGCCTCGGACATGGGACTGATACCGATGATGTTCCCGGATTACGTGCGCGTCGACAACGAGAGCGCGCGCCACAAGTTCGAAGCGCTGTGGGAGACCAAGCTCGATCCCAAGGCCGGGTTGACCGTCACCGAGATCATGGACGCGGTTCACGCCGACGTGATTCACGGGATGTACATCATGGGCGAGAACCCAGCCATGTCGGATCCCAACGTCGAGCACGCGCGCGAGGCGATGGCCAAGCTCGAGCACCTCGTCGTTCAGGACATCTTCTTCACCGAGACGGCGAGTTACGCCGACGTGATCCTGCCCGCGTCGGCGTTTCCGGAAAAGACCGGGACGTTCACCAACACCGACCGGCGCGTTCAGCTCGGGCGCAAGGCGCTCGATCCCCCGGGCGATGCGCGCCAAGATCTCTGGATCATCCAGGAGATCGCGCGGCGCGTCGGGCTGGCTTGGAACTACAGCGGCCCGGCCGAGGTGTTCGAGGAGATCCGCCGTGCGACGCCGAGCATGGCCGGGATCACCTGGGAGCGGCTCGAGGCCGAGGGATCGTGCACGTATCCGCTCGAGCACGAAGGCGATCCGGGCGAACCGGTGATCTTCATCGAGGACTTCCCGCGGGAGGGCGGCCGCGGGTTGTTCGCCCCGGCTGCGTACTCGCACGCCGACGAGATGCCCGACACGGAGTACCCGTTCATCTTCACCACCGGGCGTCAGCTCGAGCACTGGCACACCGGCTCGATGACGCGCCGCGCGAGCGTGCTCGACACGCTCGAACCGGATCCGGTGGTGAGCATTCATCCCGACGATCTCGTCAACGCCGGCATAGAGCCGGGCGGTGAGATCACGGTGGAGTCGCGGCGCGGAAAGCTTACCGCCTACGCGCGCGCCGACCGCGGCGTGCAGCGCGGCACGGTGTTCATGCCGTTCGTCTTCAACGAGGCGGCGGCGAACCTGCTCACCAACGACGCGATCGATCCATTCGGCAAGATCCCCGAGTTCAAGTTCTGCGCCGTCAAGGTGAGCAAAGGCGAGCGAGTAGCCGCCGCGATCCGATAGCACCCGCTACGCAAACGAAGAGGCCCGTGCGTTGCGCACGGGCCTCTTCGTTTGCGCTCGCGAGCGCGGCTACGGTGCCGCGGGTGGCGTGAACAGCTTGGCGACGTTACCGAACGTCACCCAGATGCCCCATAGGAGCGGGATGCTGACCCAGATCCAGGCGAGGATGAGCTTGCCCGAGGCGCTGCCGTCGGTGGCGGGTTGATTCATGTCGCGCGCTCCTTATGCCGCCGCTTCCGCGGTGCCCGATTTGACGAAGTAGCGTTGGGCGACCGGCGTGATCAGCCAGTTGCAGATGAACCCGACAACCAGCAGGCCGGCCATGATGTACATCGTCACGCTGTAGGCGTCGGCTTTGGCGACCCCGTGATCGATCTGGTACTGCCGGATGTAGTTGACGAGTACCGGGCCGGCCACGCCGGCCGCCGACCATGCGGTGAGCAGTACGCCGTGGATCGCGCCGACCTGCACCGTGCCGAACATGTCGCGCAGATACGCTGGGACCGTCGCGAAGCCACCGCCGTACATGCTCAGGATGATCGCGTAGGCGAGGATGAACAGCACGAGCGCGTGCGCGTGTCCCAGGCTCGGGACGAACGCGTACAGCACTGCACCGAGCGCGAAGAAGATCATGTAGGTTCGCTTGCGCCCGAGCGCGTCGGAGCTCGAGGCCCAGAAGATCCGGCCGACCATATTGAAGAGGCTCAGCAGACCGACGAATCCCGCCGCCGCGGCGGCCACGACCCCGAACATCTCCTGGATCATCAACGAAGCCTGACCGAGAACGCCGATTCCGGCCGTGACGTTCAGGAACAGAACCGCCCAGATGAGCCAGAACTGCGGTGTCTTGATCGCATCTCCGACCAGGACGTTCCCCGACGTGATGAGCCCCCGAGACTCCGTCGGGGCGACGTATCCGGCGGGGGCCCAGCCGACCGCTGGGAGCCGCACGATGAGTGCGCCGACCATCATGTAGAGGAAGTAGATGATCCCCATGGTGACCATAGTTGCCGCGACGCCGTTGGAAGTCGGCGAGGAGTAGTGCTTCATCAGCAGGACGGCTAGCGGAGCGCCGATGAGTGCACCGCCGCCGAAGCCCATGATCGCCGTCCCGGTGGCGAGACCAGGCCGGTCGGGAAACCATTTTATCAGCGTCGAGACGGGCGAGATGTAGCCGATCCCGAGCCCGGAGCCGCCGATGACGCCGTACCCGAGGAACACGATCGGCAGGTTGTGGATCGCGGTGCCGAACCCGGCGACGATCAAGCCGGCGCCGAACAGCACGGCGGCGGCGAACATGGCCATGCGCGGCCCGACCCGCTCGACCCAGCGCCCGAAGACGGCCGCCGAAAGCCCGAGGAATACGATCGCGAGGCTGAAGATCCAGCCGAGGTCCGTGATCGACCAGTCGCCGGGTATCGTCGAGATGACCTTTGCGGTTGCCGGCGGGCAAGCGCTCTGAGCCGCGCAGAGCAGTTGTGCCAACGGCTTGTTGAACACGCTGAACGCGTATACTTGCCCGATGCACAAGTGAATGCAGAGCGCGGCCGGCGGGACCAGCCAGCGGCTAAAGCCCGGTCCGGCAATTGAATGAGAACGGTCGAGGAAGGCCGCCAAAGTGATTCTCCTCTGCGCCCTATTGCGGACGCGGTCTCGTCCTGGTGCGACTTTTGTACGGAGGTCCCCCTGTGGTGACCTGCGTCACGGAGAGGCTTGCGGGAAAGCTCGCCCGGGATCGGCCTGAAATGGGCCGGCCTAATCGTCGACGATGTCGCGGCCGCCTTCGGTCAGATCCTCGGTGCCGTCGTCCTCGAGCGCGGCGTCGTCGTCGGTCGCGCTCGTAGCCGGGTCTTTCTCGCTGGACATGCGGCGTTCGTACCCACAGCTCCGCGAAAGAAAAGCCGGCCGTGCCGCCGTAGCCTCCCTCGCATGCGCGTGCTGCTCGTCTCCGACCTCCACGCCAATCCGTTCGCGCTCGAGGTGCTGCCGGCGGCCGACGTCGTCCTGTGCGCCGGCGATCTGGTCGACTACGGTCCCGACCCCCGCGCGTCCATTGCGTGGTGTCGCTCGAAAGCCCGCGCGGTAGTGCACGGCAACCACGATCGTGCGCTCGCTTTCGATGAGGACGACGGCGTCGGTCAGAGGATGCAGGCAGCGTCCGCCGCGACGCGCCTGGTGCACCGTGAGTTGCTCGATGCGGTGGAAACCGCCTATCTGCGCGATCTCCCGCGCCTCGCCACCGTCCGCGTCGGCGGCGCAACGTTCGCGCTCGCGCATGCGACCGCCGGTAATGCGCGCCTCTACGCCGACCTCGCGCGGGCCGGCGCAACCGTCCACGACGCGGTCCCGGCGGCGGACGTCATCGTCGTCGGCCACACGCACGTTCAGGGAATCCTTGCGCTCGACGGTGCCGTCGCGGTGAACCCGGGCAGTGCCGGGATGAGCAGTCGCGGCGGCTTCGCGCACTACGCTCTTTGGGAAGACGGTGAGATCACGTTGGGTGAAGCGCCGTACGACGCCGAGCCGGTGCTGACGGCACTCGATGCCCTGCCGCTCACGAGCGACGTGCGCGCTACGCTGGACGACGCCTTTCTGAATGGGCGGCGCACTGCGCGCTAGCGAGGAGTCTCGAGCCAGCTCTGCAAGAGGTTCGCACAGGGCGGTGGAGTCCGCCTCGCAGCAGCGAAACCGCCCCTCGAAGGGCCGATGACTCCTCTTTCGCCGACGTGACCCGTCGGGAGGAGGCAGCGCGTGACGCTCACGATACCGGCCGACAATCTCTGGGCCTTCGCGGCTGTGTGGCTCGCGCTCGCCACCATTGCGGCGTTCCTCGCGCGGCGCTTGGGCCTCGCCGCGGCGCTGGTCGAGATCCTGCTCGGCGTGCTCGCCGGAAACCTGATCGGGCTGCGCTCGAACGCGTGGGTTGACTTCGTCGCCGGCTTCGCGAGCATCATGCTCACCTTTCTCGCCGGCGCGGAGATCGAGCCGGCCGTGCTGCGGCGGCAGCTGCGGCCGTCGGCCGTCATCGGCGGTATCTCGTTCTTCGCGCCGTTTCTGGCCGCGATGGCATACGCGTACTTCGTGATGCACTGGAGCGTCGACGCCTCGAAGATCGCCGGGATCGCGATGTCGACGACGTCGGTGGCGGTCGTCTACGCCGTGATGGTCGAGTCGCGCCTCGCCGGCACCGATTTCGGCCAGCTGATCCTGGCCGCGTGCTTCATCACCGACCTCGGGACGGTCGTCGCGCTGGGACTGCTGTTCGCGAACTACAACGGCTGGCTCGTTGCCTTGATCGTCGCGATCGTGCTGGCGATCGTGTTCGTTCCCAAGCTCTTGCCGCTGGTGTTCGAACGAACGCAACGCTGGGTGAGCGAGCCCGGGATGCGACTGCTGTTCCTCATCATTTTGACGCTGAGCGCGATCGCGACCGCGGCCAAAAGCGAAGGCGTGCTCCCGGCGTATTTCCTGGGCTTGGCGTGCGCGGGGTTTCTGTTCGCGAACCCCGACGTCTCGCGCCGCCTGCGCTCGATGACGATGGGGTTCCTCACGCCGTTCTACTTCATCAAAGCGGGGACGCTGGTTTCGTTCTCGGCGGCGGTGGCCGGCGTCGGCGTCATTGCGGCGTTCTTCGTCGTCAAAGTCGTGGCGAAGTGCCTAGGCGTCTTTCCGGCGGCGCGCGTCTTCGACCACGCCCCCAAGCGAGCCGGCTACATCACGCTCATGATGGCGACCGGGCTGACGTTCGGGACGATCTCCAGCCTCTACGGCCTCACCCATCACTACATCAATCAGGCGCAGTACACGACGCTCGTCACCGTCGTCATCCTGACCGCGGTCGTGCCGACGATCGTCGCGCAGGCGCTGTTCCATCCCAAGGAACTGGTGGACCCGGAGGAGCGTGGCGTGCCGTGAGGCAAACGTCTCCGTCGTCAGAGCCCGGAGGCGGCCGATGGCTGATTTCAAAACGGGGCAGCTCCTGCGCATTTTCGTGAACGAGCGCGACACCTGGCACGGCAGCCCGCTTTACTGCGCGATCGTCGCGATGCTCAAGCGCGAGCAGGTCGCCGGCGCGAGCGTCTTCCGGGGCGTCGAGGGCTTCGGAAGCAATCGCGAGATCCACTTGGCGACGGTGTGGAGATTCGGCGGCAAACTGCCGGTGTTGGTGGAGGTGGTCGATGACGAGTCGAAGATCGCGTCGCTGATACCGGAGCTCGAAGCGATGATCTCCGAAGGAGCGATGACGCTCGAAAAAGTCGAGTACTGCCGTTTCGGCCGCTGAGGGCGCATGAGGATCCAGCACAATGGGACCCTGATGCGCATCTATGTTGCCGAGAGCCGCCGTTACAAGCATCAAGACACCTACCGCGCCGTCGTCGAGGCACTGGCGGCGGCGGGCTTGGCGGGCGCGACCGTATTCAAGGGGATCGAAGGGTTCGGTAGCCATCGCGTCATCTCGGCCGATCGCGCGATCGATGCCTGGACGGACTTACCGATCCTCGTCGAGGTGGTGGATTCGGACGAGAATATTCGCGCCTTCCTTCCGACGCTCGAAGCGATCCTCGACGACGGGCTGGTGACCCTCGAACGCGTGCAGACCATCATGTCCCAGACTGCCGCCGGCACGCTGGACAACTCGGCAGGATCGGGCTAGGCTGGGCGCAGCGCGACCGGCCGGTCGCGCGGCACGACGGAGGGGAAACCGATGACCGAGCGCCGACCCAACTATCCGGGGATCATTGCCGGTGCGATCGTACTGTTCGCGTGGGGTGCGCTCTGGTTCACGGTGCTCAGTTCCGCCTGGCTCGCGGCGGTCGGAAAGAGCAAGGCCGAACTGGACGCGAGCGGCTTTTTGCCGTTCGTGCTCGCGTTCGTCGCCGGGCTGTTCGTGTCGTATTGTTTCGATAACATGCTGTGGCACTACGAGCGCGGCGACGCCGTCAAGGGTCTGCAAGTCGGCGTGCTCACCGGCGTGTGCATCTTCGGTGCGATGCTGGTGAACCTCTACAGTTTCGAGGCGCGGCCGATCGCGTTGATCCTCATCGATGGCGGTTACGGGATCATTGGGTTCGCGCTCACCGGCGCGGCCGTCGGCGCGATGCGCGCGCGAGCGAACCGGCGCGCAGCTGGATCTTAGGGGCGCGCGTCGGCGAGCGCGGCTTCACGTTCGCTTTCGAACCATTCGCGGCTCGCGTCGCCGGTCCAGGCGCACGACAGCGTGCCGTCAGGATGGAAGACGATCGTCATCGGAAACATCATGCGGCCGCCTTTGTAGACGCCCAGCAAGTCGCCGCGCCGGTCCATCGCGATCGGATACGGGATCTCGAACGTCTTGCGGTACGCGCGGACATCGCCGTCGAATTCCTCGTAGTTCATTCCGACGACGACGGTGTCGTCCACGTGCGCGTTCGCAAACGCGACGAGACCCGGCTGCTCCGCTCGGCACGGTCCGCACCACGTGGCGAAGATGTTGACGAAGACCGCCTTGCCGCGATACGCGCTCAGGTCGAACGGCGGACCGTCGAGCACTTCCATCTTCCACGCGATCGGCCGATGCACGGGAAGCGACGTGACGCCGTTGGGGCCATGCACGTGCGGCTTGGGGGTCGGCTCGGGTTTGCCGGTCGCGCGCGCGCCGGCTTGCACGGCCAGAAACGCCGCAACCCACCCAATGGCAAAGGACACCCGGTGCATGGCTACGAGAATACGGCGCGCGCCAGGATTATCCCCAGCAGGACGGCAGCGACTCCCACCACGACGCTGCCGAACCCATACCACAGGCTCTGGGCGCTGAAGGCATCCCGGCTGAGCAGGTACGTCTCGTAGGCGAACGTCGAGAACGTCGTGTAGCCGCCGAGGACTCCCGTCGCGACGAACAGCCGGACGTACGGCGGGAGACCGATCCGTGTCTCGGCGAGCTGCAGCACCAGCCCGATTGCGAACGAGCCGCTGACGTTGATCGCGAACGTCCCCCACGGAAAGCCCGGGCCGAGCCATTGCAGGGACACGGTGCCGATCAGGAAGCGGAGGACCGAGCCGATCGCGCCGCCTGCCGCGACCGCGCCGACCGCCACCCATTGGTTCACGCGCGCACCTTCGGCGCGCTGCCCGGCCGTCCCGGCGGCAATCCGGAACGCCTCGGCGAGCGTCTTTTCGGCGACGCGCCGTTGCGGCCGTCATCCGCATCACCGATGCAGGAGAATCCGATGTTCCGATTCCGCACTGCGGCGCTCGTCGCGCTCCTGGGCGCCCTCACGGCCGCGACGAACCCGGCTGTCGCACAGAACGCGATGGGCAGCATGGACATGAGCCACGCCCGCTACTCGCAGGCACCGGTCTATACCGGATCGCCGACCCTTCCGCTCACCCTCTCGATCGTCGTCGCCGGCGGCGGCCCGAGCAACTTCGACTCCGCCAAGCTGGTCGGCGTGCTCGCCGGCTCGCTGACCGACGCCGAGGTGAAGAAGCTTTCCGCCCAATTCGGGTCCGACAACGTCGGCTCGTTCCTCAAGACGTTCAACTTCGTCATCTCCGACGCGCTGCGGCTCGTCAAGCAGAACAACGTCGCACTGCCGTCGACGCCGCTCCCCGCGCCGACCGACGGCAAAGCGCTGTCGGCCGCGCTCTACACCGCGGGCGTCACGCCGGCCGGAAACTTCGACGTCGAGTACATGCTCGACCACTTGGTTTCGCATCCGCTGCACCTGCAGATCATGGATGACATCAACAACGATCCCGCGCTGGGAACGAAGGCCGACGGGAACTACCACGCCGTCCTCACCCAAGCCGTCCTCGACCTCAAGGCAGCCTACAAGCTCTAGCGGTCGCCGCACTCTACCGGTAAGATGGACCCTGAGAACCGCATCTCAGGGTCCATCTTTTTTCTGCGGGCTTGGAGGGCAGCACATGTCGCACTTCATCACCGTACCGGTCAACGAGAACGGGATCGTGTTCGATCCTGCCATCGACGTCGCCATCCAGACGGCGCTTCAGCCGCCGTTCGGATTCCGCGACGTCTTCGTCTACTCGCACGGTTGGTCGACCAACGCCGACGCGGCGATCGATGAATACGGACGCTTTTCGATCGCGTTCGCGAAGATGCTGCTTCAAGCGACGGCGGGGCTGCTGACGCGTCCACCGCGCGACACGTTCGGCGTCGGAATCCACTGGCCGTCGGAGATCACCGAGGATCCGAACAGCATGCTCAACGTGGCGCAGCTCTTCACGTTCTATACGATGGAGCACCGCGCCGACGGCGTCGGGAAGAACGCCGTCTACACGATGCTGCGCCTGATGCTTCAAGCGCAGCCGGAGCTTCCGCTACGCTTCTTCCTGATCGGGCACAGCTTCGGCTGTCGCGTGATGTGCGCGGCCCTGCAAGATCTTCAGGCCGATCTCGTCACGACGATTCCGCTACCGCCCGAAACCGAGTTCCACGTCGCTCTGCTCGAGCCGGCGATGGACGAGGACAACCTCGACCCGTCCGACATCTACGGGAACGTCGTGCAGATCCCGAACCTGCGTCTGCTCATCACCAAGTCCGCGCTCGACGAAGCACTGGGCACATGGTTTCCCGCCGCCGGTGCGCTGGCCAACCTCCTTCACAAAGGCGACAAACCGATCGCGCTCGGCACCGGGGGGCCGACGCAGCCGACGATCGATGCGTTCGGCACCTCTCGCGCGATCACGGTCGACGAGAACTTCACCATCGCGACCTTGGGAGCCGTCGACCAGCGCCTGCTGACGGCCGACCTCACGCCGCTGCATCAATACCGCAAAGACAACGGCCTCTGGGACGGCGGATTTTCAGGTAGCCATTCGGACATCGACAACGACCAAGTCCGCGCGCTCCTGGCCGGATTCTTCTTCGGCCCGCCGTGATCCGCAGGGCGGCCGCTCGGCCGGGGGTACGGCCGGCGCATCGCTCAGGGCCGGTGCGCTTTCGAGAAGACGAACGACCAGTCGGAGGCGTACGGGATCGCGTTGCGTGTTCTCCGCATGATCAGCGTGGGCGCGGAGAATAGCTGAATCTGCGCTCGGCCGGCGGCGTTCGTGCCGGGGGTCGCAATGGCCGCCTGGCTGTGGCACGTCATGCACGGTACGCCCTGCACGTACGTCTCCATGGTCGTGTTGTCGACCGGCCAGGACGGGTCGGGCGAGCCCTGGCTCAGCGGAATCAGCGCGAACGGCTTTTGCCGGGTCGGCGTGACCGCGCGCGGCCACTGCGTGTCGATCATGCGGTAGTACCGGAAGACCGAGTTGTCCGCGTGCACGCGCGCCAGCGCCCCGCGGAACGTCGTGGTGCTCTGCGTCGCGAAGAGGCCGACCGGCGTGACGCGCTGGGTCTGCGTCGGCACGGTGTAGGCCTGACAACCCGCGGGAGGCGGCGTCCGGCCGTCGGCGCACGGCGACGCGAGCGCGTTCACCGCGCACGCCGGACCGGTGCAGTTCGCGTTGTAGTACGTCCAGGCAGGGGTCGGCGTCGGGTTCGCTACCGGCGGCGCGGTCATCGGCGACGATGGATACGGCGTCGCGTCCGGGTCGTTGTCGACGTGCTCGAACGTTGCCCACGCCAACTGCGCCGCCTTCGGGATCTTGCGCACGACGTGCAGTCCGACCAGACCGACGACCGCGTCGTTCACGATTCGGCCGTCCGGGTAGACCAGGTTGGCGCGCGAGATCAGATAGCGCGAGTATTGAGCCGGGTCGTGCAATTGAATCCACGCGGCTTTGATCTCGATCGAGCCGAGGTTGCCGTAGTTCGCCGCGTTCCCTTTGCAGTCGACGTCGCCCGTTCCGGCCGGTAGGCTCAGACCGCCGTGCGCGACGCAGTTCACCTGCTGGTGAATCGAGGTCAAGTGGTTCGCGCTGATGTAGGCGAGCTCGTCGTTGTCGATCCGTTCTTCGTAGAACGTGACGTCATGGTAGCGCGAGGTCAGCCACCCGAACGTGACCGCCTGCTGGAACCCGTTCAGGTGAACGTCGTCGCCGTCGCCCTTCGAGGTCGCGGAGAGCGTGCGCAAGCCGTTCGACCTGTTGACGGCGGCGGTGAGGTTCTTGCGCGCCGTCGCGGTCGAGAAGACGTCGTCGGGGTTCGCGTAGCTCTCCCACACGGTCGTGTACGCGCCGGCTTTCGGGACGGGGAGTCCGAACGCGTTCGGGCCGATCCCGCCGTTCGGGTTTCCGCGGCCCTTCGCGCGCCAGTTCAGGTAGATGAACTCCTGCCACGCGACGCAGTCGGCGCTGATCTGGAAATCGAGCGAACCTTGCAGGTCGAACGTCGGCGGCATCCTCGGCGCGACGTGGACCTTGGAGCAGGGGTTCGAGCCGATCTGGGCCTGAACGTCGCGCACGCCGCCGAGCGAGGCGGCGACGGCCAGGACGGCGATTATGACCAGCAGCGCGGCGCCGGTCGATGACGAACGAAGCGGCATTGTGACACCCTCCCATACGAAGCGATCGTGCGGTAGGGATGGATACCGAGCGAGGGCGGGCTGCCCCTTCCGCGATCAGGTCCGCGCGCGCCGCATCCCGAGCGTGCTCGCCGCCGCCACGAGCAGCACCACGGCGGCGAGGTAGAACAGCGCGACGTCTTGCGCCGGCCACGCGACGTTCGCGCCTTCGCCGACCCAGAACACGCCGAACGCCGTGACCATCACGCCGACGACATATTTCATGAGGTTTTCCGGGACGCGCGCGAGCGGTCGGTGCACGATCGCGCCGAGCGCCAAGACAGCGATCAATGCGAGGACCGCGCCGCCGGCCGCCGCGCCGAGCGTTTCCGCGGTCCCGCTTCCGAGCGCGAGAACGATCGCCACCACCTCGATCCCTTCGGTGAGCACGCCGTTGAACGCCGTGACGAACGCCCCCGTACCGTCGCCGCGGGCGAGCGCTTCACGCTCGCGGGCGAACGCCGCGTTCTCGTCGCGCAGTGCCTTGCGCCCGGCAGCGCGCAGCACGGCTTTGCGCAGCCACGTCACGCCGACGTAGAGCGCGACGGCGCCGACGACCAGCTTGATCCAATGATTCTCGACCAGCCCCGGCAGGCGCGGGCCGGCGATCGCGACGACCGCGGCCAGCACGATTACCGCGCACGCCGCCGCGGACAATGCGCGCGCCCAGCCACGCGTAATGCCGACCGCGAGCACGATCGTCAGCGCTTCGACCAGCTCCACCGCGCTGGCCAGAAATGCCGTCGCGCCGATGGCGAGCGCGTGGGCGCTCACCGGTCAGAATCCTCGTGCGATGCGTTGCCCGTGCCGCGCGCGGTGAAGAGTCCGTACGGCGGCGGGGTCGCCCGCGCGCCCTTGACGGCGTGCCAGAGGATGTCGTTGAGCGTCCCGTCGTCGACGCGGTCGGCCTCGGCGAAATCGAGCCGCGCGCTGTCCGTCGCGCGATACGCCGTCTTCGGATTGAGCGCGTCGACGTCGGCGCGCGGCGGCAGCGCTTCGAACGGCTGCAGGTTCGGTGTCGCGCGAAACGCCGCCGACAACGGCCGCGCTCCGGCGTCGTACGGAGACATCGGGGGTAGACCCAAGAGAACCTCCATCGTTCGCAGCACCGAGGCCTGCGTGTACATCGCATGCTGCACGCCGCCGGCGGCGTACGGCGAAACCAGGTAGAACGGCGCGCGCTGCTCGTCGACGTGATCGGGTCCGTTCTGCGCGTCGTCTTCGACGATGAAGATCGCCGTGCTCGCCCAGTCCGGCGAATGCGAGACGGCGTCGACGAGGCGGCCGACGGCCAGATCGTTGTCGGCCACCATCGCCTGCGGCGTCGCGCTGCCGGGGCGCGTACCGCTGGTGTGGTCGCGCGGAAAGCGGACGATCTCGAGCTGCGGCAACGTGCGCGTCCGCTCGTAGGCGGTGAACTCACGCTTCCATTCGGCGAAGCGGTCGACGTCGGGGACGGCCAAGTCGAATGTCGCGAAGTCCCGATCGGTGCGTGGACGGAGCACGTCGCTGGCGACCGAAACGGGTGTCGGCTTGCTGGGACCGGCGGTCACGAACTCGCCGTAGTTGCGCAGTGAGATCCCGTGCGCGACCGCGTCATCCCACAGGTAGCCGGCATGCGGCACCGACGCCTCGGCCGCGTCCTCGAAGTCGTAGAACGGACGCCGGTTCGCGTAGTTGGCCGGCCACATCTTCTCGAGGTAGTCGTTGGCGATTGCGGCCGTCGACCAATTGTGCCCGTCAGCACTGACGTGCGCGTTCTCGAAGAATCGATCGAAAACGCCGAAGCGACGCACGATCGCATGCTGATTCGGCGTCACGCGGTCACCGAACAACACCAACGCGGGATCGCCGTCGGCGCCGCTCACGTCACCGAGCACCTGGTCGTACGAGCGGTTCTCCTTGATGACATAGATGACGTGCTTGATCGGCCCGCCGGCGCGCACGATCGCGCTCGGCGGCACGCCTTCGTGTTGCGCGAGGTCACGCACGTCGGCGATCCCGCGCGCCAGCGCCGCGTCGTCCGGGATCGCGATTCGCCGGATCGAACCGACGAGCTGGTCGGCGATGTACTGTTTGGGCGATGGATTCGAAAGTCGCGTCACGTCGGACCCGGCAGCGTAAGCGGGGTTGGCGTGACCGGACTCGCCCTTACCGTCGGCGACATACAGCACGCCGTTCGCGCGATCGACAGCGACCGCGGTCGGATACCAGCCGGTCGGGATCGCTCCGACGGGCACGAGCCCGCCCGCGTTGGTGCGAAACACGGCGATCGCGTTTGCCGCGCCGCAACTCACGTAGAGCCGGTCGCCGTCGAGAACCAGGGCGTTGGGCGACGTACCGATGGCGTCGGCGCGCGCGAACGGGATCGGGACGCGCGCGATCGTGCGCCGGTTCGCGAGATCGATCACGGCAATGTCGTCGTCGTCGCTGTCCGCGACGTACAACCGATCGCCGGCGAGCGCGAGCGCCGCAGGATGCAGGCCGACGCCGATGCGCGCCTGCACCGTGCGCGCGGGGACGTTCACCGCGTCGACGGACGACTCGCCTCGGTCGGCGACATACAACGTCTTTCCGTCGGCCGAGAACGCCAGTGCGGCCGGATGACGGCCGACGCCGACCGTCGCGAACACGCGCTCGGCCGCCGGATCGACCAACGCCACGCGGTCGCCGAGATCGCCGGCGGCCGCCAGCATGCCGTCCGGCGCGCGCGCGATCGCGACCGGGAAAAACGGCAGCGGTAACGAGACGTCGCGATCCACGCTTCCGGTGGTCGTGTCGATATGCGCGAGCTGCTCCTGAAAGGTGCCCGCGATGCTCACCCACACGCCGTCACCGTCGACGTCGCGCAGCGGTAGGCCGAACGCCCCGCCGAGCGGCACGCTGCGCACCTCTTTGAGCGTCGCGGCATCGAGTACGCGCAGGGCCGGTTTGCGGTAGCCACCCTCGAGCTCGATCACGCGTGAGCCGTCGCGACTGAGTACGATCCCTTCGGGCAGCGTGCCGACCGTCGCAAGCGCCCCTTCCGCCCCGCGGATGCGCCAGCCGGTGGGAAGCGTCGTGATCCCGGGCGCCGCGAAAACAGCCGTCGCCAACAGGGCCGACGCAAACGCCACGACCACCATCGCGCGCAGCGCGGTCCCACCGCGCCGTGCCGCCAACGCCATCATCGCGACCCGCGGCCCCAGTCCGAGCACGATCACGACGGTGATCAGGAAGAACGTCGGGTGGACGAAGGCGAGATCATCGTGCGGGATTGCGCGGCAGCCGACGTTCGTACACGCCATCGCCAGGCAGAACACACCATATCCGAACTGCAAACGGTAACTCGGGTCGATGGCGAGCCCGAAGAACGAGCGACGATGTTCCGGCAGCCACCACCGCAACATCGGGATTCCGACGGCGAGGCAGAGCGCGGCGGCCGTGAATCCCCAAGCCAGGTCGAACGTCCGCGAGCCTTCGATCCAGTCGAACACGTGCTGCTGGTTCATCCTACCGGCTTGCGCCACCCGTTGATTGGTCTATGACGTCTGTATAGATGCTCGCTCGGGCTACACAGTACTGGCGCGGCGATCAAGCGCGCAGCAACGCGCCCAGCGCGGCGGCGACGACGACGACGAGCCAAGGCGCCGTGCGCAGGAGCACGATGGCACCGAACGCCGCAAGTGCGATCGCGAGGCGGGCGGGGTTCGGCCCGAGCGAGACGAGCACCGGATCGTACAGCACCGCCGCCAGCAGTCCGATCACGCTCGCGTTCGCGCCGCGCAGCGCGCCCACGGCGCGGGGCAACGCGACGATGCGATTCCACACCGGAGCGATAGCGAAGATCAAGGCGAACGACGGCAGGAAGATCAGCACCGTCGCGACGAGCGCGCCGGCGAGGCCGTGCAGCGGAGAGCCGTTCGTGTACCCGACGAACGTCGCGAATGTGTTGAGCGGCCCCGGCATCGCTTGAGCGGCGCCGTAGCCGGCGAAGAAGTCCTGCGCCGCGATCAGGCGGTCGCGGGTCAGGCTCTGCAGCAGCGGCAAGACGACGTGCCCACCGCCGAACACCAGCGCGCCGGCCCGGATCAGCGTCCCCAGCAGCGCCGTGGTCGCCGTCCGGGGTAGCGCCGTGACCGCGACTAGTAAGAGAAAAACGAGCGCAGCGACGATCGAAACCGGACGCGACACGCGGATGGGGAGAGGCTCGGCCCGGAGCCCTGGAGCGTGGAGGACGAGCGCGCCGGCCAGCGCTCCGAGCAGGATCGGTACCCACTGGTAGCCCGGATATGCGCGCAACGCGAGCGCGACCGCCATCGCGCACACCGCGACGAGCTTGGTGCCCAGGTCCGTGCACAACGAGCGCGCGAGCGCGATCACCGCCTGGGCGACGACGGCAGCCGCTGCGGCGAACAAGCCGTCGAGCAGGCCGCCGAACCAAACCGGCGTGGTGTGCCGTTCCGCACCGGTCAGCACCGCCGCGATCAGCGCCATGAGGATCGCCGAGGGCGCGGTAAAGCCGAGCCACGCGGCGACCGCTCCGAGCGGTCCGCCACGGGTCAGCCCGATCAGCATCCCTACCTGGCTCGAGGTGGGTCCAGGGAGTATCGAGCAAAAGCCGACGATCCGGGCATAGGTCGCTTCATCGAGCCAACGCCGCTCCTCGACGAACGTGCGGCGGAAATAGGCCAGGTGGGCAATCGGCCCACCGAACGACGTGCAGCCCAACCGAAGGAACGCAGCGAAGACCTCGCGCACGACGCCTGCTTTACAACCGGAGGACCGCTACTCATGCATCTCGGCGACTTGACGGTCTATCACGACGGGCGGTTCGTTCGGTACGACGACGCAAAGGTCGGGCTGCTGACCCACGGCCTGCAGTACGGCACCGGCTGTTTCGAAGGCGTGCGCGGCTTCTGGAATGCGCGCGAGGAAGAGCTCTACCTCCTGCAGCTGAGCGATCACTACGATCGGCTGGCGCAGTCCGCGCGCATCCTGATGATGAACTTGCCGCTGTCGACGCGCGAGCTTTGCGACGTCACCGTCGAGATCTGCGCGCGCAACAAGTTTCGCAGCGACGTGTACGTGCGCCCCTTCTCCTACAAGGCGAACGAGGACATCGGCGTTCGGTTGCACGACGTCAAGGACGCGTTCGCGATGGTCGCGATCCCGTTCGAACGCTACTTCGACGCGCAGCGCGGGCTCAAGGTCGGGGTGAGCTCATGGCGGCGGATCGACGACACGATGGCGCCGGCGCGCGGGAAGATCACCGGGACGTACGTCAACAGCGCGCTCGCCAAGAGCGACGCGATTCTCAGCGGCTTCGATGAGGCGATCATGCTTTCACAGGAAGGCCACGTCTGCGAAGGTTCGGCCGAGAACGTCTTTCTCGTACGCGGCGGCGTGCTCTACACGCCCGACCCGTCGCAGAACATCCTCGAAGGCGTTACGCGGCGCGCGATCATGACGCTGGCGAAAGAAGAACTCGGCCTGCAGGTCGTCGAGCGCGCCATCGACCGCAGCGAGCTGGTCATCGCCGACGAGATCTTCATCACCGGCAGCGCCGCCGGCGTTCAATGGATCGAGTCGGTCGACCATCGCCCCGTCGGCGACGGAACGCGCGGCCCGATCGCCACCGCCCTGATCGACCTCTACGACCGCGCGGTGCGGGGCAGCCTACCGAAGTACGAGTCCTGGCTCACCCGCACGTATGCTGGGCGGGTGGCTGCGGCTAGCTAAGGCGTGCCGGTTATTGGACGAGCCGTTATAGAGTCCTGATGCCACAAGCGGTTAGATGCCATCCCCTTGGTTCCTGAGCCACGGTGATATCGCGCTGCAAATCGAGTATGTAAGCATCGAGGCTAGGTGTTCCACGTCTCCGCTATAATTGCGGGCGTCTTCAGCGCCTCGATCGAGCCTCGCCGCAATTGTCTTACGATCGTTCGACAGTCCAGTCGCGCGTTGTCACGCTACCTTTGAATAGTCCTGAGCGATGAGATCCGGGACGACATCATCATTCCATCCCTCATCGACGTTGCTATCGTCGATGTCCTGAAGAACGATCGGCTTGGTCTCATCGACCATTTTACGTTTCCCCAGCTTTCAGTAATGGCGTCAATATTCGTAGTGAGAAAAACATGCTCCTTGATCGCGTCGAAGTCGCAGCCTCCCGCCCTCGTCGTCTTCCACGAAAGGTCGGTCCTGATGTGTGCGATGACGGCCTACATGAAGCGACAGGCCATCATGATTTAACCGCCTCTGTCGGGGCACAATCCGCTAAGGAAACTTGGCAGTGAGCCCCGTCGTGCTGTTTTTAGCGCGTACTCGGAAAGCGCGCATGGTATTCGGCAGGATTACGCCGCGTCACAGGTCAAGCTCGGCCATTCTTGCTGAGGCAGGAAACAATGTCGCTGCTCGACTTTATCGCTGACGATTCCCCGCGAACCCTTTTCCCACTGGAAGCGCCTACAATCATAATAGGTCGCGGGCAACAACAGCTTATGAAATACATCGATGACGAGGTCTTCGCGACGACCGATTATCATCCGACGTTCGTTCAGGCACCGATTGCCTTTGCTTTGAAGAACCGTTGGCATACCCGGCGCGTTCACGTGCTGGACCCGGTGGCCACCTTATACCTGTACAATTTTGTACGGACCTTTTCGTCGCTCTTTCAGGCCCCCGCAAAGAATGCGCTAAAGCGCCGATTTGGATACCACCTGAAGAGTAGATCCGTAATCAGCGCGGCGGACGAGCATCAAGAATTTCGGCGTCGCATCCTGGAGTTTAAGAAGACATATGCATACTTCGCCAAGCTAGACATTGCGAATTGCTTTGCGAGCTTCTATCATCACGATTTGGTAAGCGCCCTTAAGCCCAGCGTTGGCGAACAAGCGGCAAATAGGTTCGGAACGTTCTTGCGACAGCTCAATGGTGGACGATCGATCTCTTGTTTTCCCCAGGGTTACTTCCCGACGAAAGCGATCGGCAACCTTTTTCTCGGATTCATAGAGCAGAGCGTTGAGCTTCAGAGCCCCGCAGTTATTAGGTATGTTGACGATGTCTTTATCTTCTCTAATTCGCGATCGCAGCTTGAGGCTGACGTCTTCCGGCTGCAAGTGATTCTTTCCGAAAAGAATCTCTACCTAAATGCGGCTAAGACCGATATTGGCGATACGAAGTCGAGCATGCAGCTTCCGAAAACAGATGAGATAAGAAAGTCTTTGCTGCAGAAACGAGAGACGGCGGTCGCGGGAGCATATGACGACGAACCGGAGCCCGTGCACTTGTTAGAGGATGAGTTTCGATACCTGTCGTCGTTGATAAGCGGCACCGACGTTAGCGAGGAGGACGTCGAGCTTGCTCTGGCCCTTATCATCGATGAAGAGCACGCGGAGCGATTGGCACGATTAGTGTTTGAACGTTATCCGCATTTGATAAAGAATCTATACGCGCACCTCAGTAATGCTGTCTATGAAGGCGATACACTGTGGGATCTCGTGGGATCTGTCGCGGCTGATCGAGAGGCGCACGAATTCTCCCTATTCTGGTGTGTTCGGATTGTTCTCAGGTTGTATGACTGGGACAAGCAGTCTGCGGTTATGTTGGCCAGACTGTACGATCACCCGAAGGCGACCGACACGGTTCGCGCGGCGGTGTTGGAATGCCGATTCAACAGCTTCGGTCTCGTTGAGCGGAAAGAAGCGGCCTTAAGAAATGCGGGCGCAAACTTGCTCGCGATAAGTGCAGCGGCAGGGTTGCGCGAGTTGGAACCTGGGCGCCGAAATCAGTTATACAAGTACGCGGCATCTTCGAGCCCCATGATGTATCAAGTAACAAGCGCGTTGCAGCGGGCACCCGGCGCACGAGAATAGAACGCTCCAGACGCAGCTTGATTCCGAGACCCGGCTTGCAGGAACGAGCGATTGGCAAGTAGCTGTAATCGATTCCAGGGCTCTGAAAGTCATGGAGCCCGGTAATTAAGAGCGTCGACGACCGTTCCGCGACGAGTGCCAAAGCCAGAAAATCGCTCGTCGACACAATGCATCGTCTCTGGTCGAGATCCAGCGCGACGGCCACATGGTCGACTTCCGCCTAGCCCAATCCGCGGTGGCCCGCCGAGCACGGATCGTGGCTCAACGCATGTACGCGGGCCGGGTAGCCGCTAGCTGATCGCGGACGCGGTCACGACGCGTTTGGTTCGACCGGCGGCGGCGCGGGTTGTACGGGTTGCGGCACCGGCGCGCGACGCGCCGGTGCGAGGGCCGTGCGGTATGCCGCGTACGCCGCGATCGCGTAGAACAGCAGATCCATCCAGTCGAATCCGATGCGCAACAGCTCGACCGCCGCGAGCGGATTTCGCGCCAACCCCAGCAGCATGCCCGCGAGCGGGTAGTGATCGTGTTGCCCGATCGTAACGACGATCGCCAAGAGATTGCCGAGCGCGCAACCCAGCAGCGCAACGGCGCCGGCGACGATCCCTTCGATGCGCTCTCGCCCGCCGCTGAACGTTCGCATCGCGAAGCCCACCAGGAAGCCGATTCCGATCGCCATGTAACCGATCTGGAAGTTCGTGGTCGCGGTGATGGCGGCCCAAGCGATGGCGCCGATGACGGCACCGACGATTGCGCCGATGGTACCGAGCAGCAGCTTGTTTTGCATAGGGAGCCTATTCGGTAACTTCACCCCCGGGCCTGGGGACGAGCCCGAGATCGGCTATTGCTTGCGCTTGTGCGTCTCGACGTAGACTTTCTCGAGCTTTCCGGCGCGCAGGGCGTACGTCGTCACGAGGTTCATCGTGCAGTCGGTGTCTTTGCAGTCATCGACGTACAAGAAGTTCTTCGTGAAGCGCACGTGGATCGAGCTGGGTCCGGCTCCCCAATCGCCGCCCCAGTTGGCGGTCCCGACCTGCGCGAGCAATACTGCGCTCCCCTTGCGCTCGTCGAAGAGATATGCCGCCGCGGTGCCGCCGACCGGAAAGTCGCACGCGACGATGACGACGTCTTGTCGCGTCCCGCTTTGGAGGCTACCCGCGCTGACCGAATCGACGTGGAGGTCGAAGCCGGCCGCCATCTTCTTGTCGAAATAGGAGAACTGGCCTTTGCGCATCACGACGGGCACCGGTACGTTGCTCTTGCACGGGTTCGTCGCGTACGTGAAGTTCATGAAGTCGACGGCCAAGAGCAACGGCGCGATCATAGCGCTCAAGATCCGCCGTACAGCGTTTGGTACGCCTGCTTTCGCACGAAGTCGAGATACGTAGCCGTGGCGTGATTGGTGGCGGCGATTTGATCCCATCCCGCGGCGCTCTGCGGCATCCAGCCGGTGAATGAGAAGAGCGTACCGCCGTTCACCGAGCGGTACACGTTTCCGGTCGAGTCCTTGAACGTCTGCGCGACCGCGTCGAGCACCGGGTCGAACTCGGTCAGCGTCTGGCCCGGACTCGGATAGCTCTGCTGCACGCCGGAAAGATTCTCGAACGCCATCGGCACGATGTCGAGCGTGTTCACCGCGCGATACGCATTCGGGAACGTCGTCTCGTACAGCGTCGCGAATTGCTGATTGCCGAACGTCGGCGCCGCGAAGGTGCATGGCAGGAACGTGATCTTCGCGCGCGTCGCGGGCGCGAGCTGCGCGTACAGCCACAGCGAGCCAATCTGAACCAGCCCGCCGCCGAGACTGTGGCCGGTGATGATGAGGTTGATCGGCCCGTTGCCGGCGAGCCCGCCGATGAACGCGGGCAGCTTCTGCTGGGTGATCGGATCGACCAAGCCTTGCACCGAGCCTAGGAAGGCGTTTGCGCCGGACGAGATGTGCGCGCCCGCGCTCGCCGGGTAGTCGAACGGAACCTGTTTGAGCACGTCGGCGTCATTGTCGAGCCAATTTCGTAAGAAGTCGTGCGCGACGATCTGGCTCAGCGATCCGCGAAACGCCAGAGCGTAGGTCGTCTTGTCCGCGGCCTGCGCGACGTAGGCGAGGATTCCTTGATCGGTCGCCGGTCCCCACACGAGCGTCCACGGTCCGAGCTCCCACGCTTGAAGTGCCTGGAGCGCCTTTTGCATATCGGCGTGCTGCGCACCGAGATTCGTCTCGTCCGTGTACGCGATCGCAGCCAACTCCATGGCTGATGCATATTGTTGCGGAGTCGGCAATACAGCCATATGACTCGCCCTTCTTCATGTTGAGGCTGGTCGAGCAAACTGCCCAGGGGCAGTTAAGCCCCGAAAGTGGATGGATCATCCTGCGGCGTGGCCCAACCCGCGTGAATCCGCACCTCATCCTCGGTAGCGACTCGGAATCTTCCTGATTCTTGGATCCACAGGATATGCGGTCGAGGTTCACTGAGCGTCCGCTGTGCTCCGCTGAGCTTGTTTTGAGAATCAGCTAACTGCTCGTTTCGAAGGTCAACGACAGACTTTAGGTTGGCGACGATCCCATGATACCGAGCGCGAGCGAGAACGTAGGCGATTGCAATAGCGAATAGGAGCCCGGTGACCGACAGGACTGGCGCTCCCGTCACGAAGCGAATCTCGTCGCTCATGTGATCGATGAACCAGGTCCATTGCTCACCCACGCAGGGCAACCATAATTCCCTTGACCTCTTAGTCAAGCAGGTCATAGCCCCTTTGGCTGGGGCGTTGTCCGGGCGGTTGTGGTTGTGGCAGGAGGATCACAGCGCTTGGGCCGCATCCAATCCGCCGAAAGGGCACTGCCGCGGTTTGCTTCATGCAGACGAGCGGCGACGCAATCGAGTTCCTCGGGGATCTTCGTGCCCAGGTCGGTCTGCGGGCCCGGCTCGGATGCTAAGGCAGTTCGCCATGACGACACCCGCCAGTGCGATGCGTCGATCGCGACGAAATCGACGACGCATTGAACCAGCGTCCACCGCGCGGACGTGACTCGTACTCGGGCCTCGATGCCGAGCAGCTGGAGCCCGTTCTTGATGGTGTCCGCGAATGCGCGAAACGTCACGGCGCACCCGACCCCATCACCCGCATAGTGCACATCTAGGCCAGCCCGAGTCGGGGTCCATGCCGTCCTGACGGGGTTGCGGGTCGATTCACGCCCCGAAGCACTAGCTTTGCTTCCAGCTCGATACTGCCGGATGCCTTCGCACGCATGGGGAATATCGCACTATGATCAAGCGCAGCATCAAAGTCGGCTGTCTCATCGTCGCGCTCACGGGCGCCATCGCTCTTGCGCCATCCGAATCAGCGGCACAGAAACAGCCGTTCTCTTCGGTTCAAACGAAGGCGATCAAAAACATCGTTGCGAGCGAACTGCGCTCAAGCGATGCGAATCAGCAACACGCCGCCGCGGCTGTGCTAAAGGGCAGCGGGGTCTTGGTCGAGTCGGAAAGATACAAAGACCACTCGGCGATTCTCACGGCCAGCGCTGATATGGAACGGCCACTTTGGAATCGGCTATGGAGCGACCCCATCGCGTTGCTGACGCTGGGTCTCGTTATCGCGACGTTAATCCTCGCTGTCGTACCGTTGTTGCAGGACCGAACGCGAAATTCCGCAACGGCTTACAAGGTCGCGAGCATCCTTTCGATATTCAAGGCGGGGATGAGCGGCTTCGGCCACAATCCCGAGATGGGCGTAGAGGCGACGACCGGGAACTGGGACTCACTAATCGGAGAAGTATTCGGGACGGATGTCGCCAACGCGCTCAAACCCGATGTATTACGACGCGTCTATCTCGTCGTGTCGAAGATGCGCGTCTCGTTGCACAACATAGTCAAGCTACAGAAGGAGCCCGACGACGCTAGCGGGCGCGCGGACCCGCATGGCCCGAGGATATCCCGGAGCGCAGCCGGTGTTGTCGCAGACCTGGACGAGGTGCTCAAGAAGTTGCCCGTAGATCTTGCGAAGTTCGATCACGCGGGCAACTAACGGCGGCCCTTCTTTCGCATGTGCCACTAAGCGGAGCCCACGAGGCATTCGTCGCGCTGCACGATGGCGGCGGTTGGTCGCCGCATCAGTCGGATTGCGCGACCGCGTCGAGCGCGGCGTCGAATTCGACACGGCTCGAGTGCACGGCGTGTCAGGTCGCGCCGAAGCCGCCGTCTATGCGAAGGTCGGCGCCGAAAACGTAGGATGCGTTTTCGGACGACAGCCAAGTGATCGCATGCGCCACGTCCGCCGGACGACCCATCCGTTGAGCCGGCAACGACGCAGCGATCGCGTCGACGTCGCCGACGCCCGACGCCGCCATCATTGGAGTTAGGACGCGCCCAGGCGAAACGAGGTTGATCCGTATGCCCATCGGCCCATATTCCATAGCGGCGGAGCGCGTCAAGGACGCGACCGCCGCCTTTGAGGCGGAATAGAGCGATAGGCCGACATTGGGATTTCGATATGCGCTCGCCGACCCCACGTTGACGATGATCCCCGTCCTCTGTTCGACCATGCATTCGAGCTCCGCGCACATCGCGCGCACCACGGCACCGACGTTCGTGTCGAAAACGCGCGAGTAGAGATCGAACGGCTGATCGGCGAGCAGGCGGCGCGGCTCTTGCCAACCGGCGTTATTGCACGCAATGTCGAGCCGCCCGTACCGCCTCCGCGCGAAAGCGACCATCTCGGCGGCCGCAGACGCTGCGGTTACGTCGGCTTCAAAGAACTCGACGCCGCCAGGCAGCGAGGCGCATTCGTCGACGATCGATTTGCCTCGTTCGGCGTTCCGTCCTACCGCGATAACGGAGTCTCCGAGCGCCGCAAACGCGACCGCTGCCGCTCGGCCGATTCCGGAGGTCGCGCCGGTGATGAGGACCGCTCGCATGCTCTCTCGATACGACGTCGAAGGTCGAAATGCAAATTCGGCCTTCGGAGGTTGGAACGTGGCTTATCGCGTCACCGCTCAGGGACGTGCGCGGAGATTGGAGCTCGAACGGCGGGTACGGCGTGCGGCCCACGATGTCGTCATGAAAAAGGGGTTCGAGGACGCCCGGCTCGGCGACGTCGCCCGCGCAGCGGGCGTATCGCCGGCGGCGATCTATCGCTTCGCGCCGAGCCGCGACGAACTATTGGCGGACGTCTTGCGCCGCGTCAGCGCAAAAGAGCGCGACGCGTTTCGACGGATGCTGAGCGTTCACGCGAACGTTCGTGACGCGATACGAGCAGCCACCCACCAATTCGTCGTACGCGCGTACACAGGAAATGCAATCGCGGGTGTTCTCCTGTCGGGCCCCGCCGCACCGGCGGTCGACCGCGCGCGTGCGGAGACGCGCGCGCTGCTCGCGGACGTAATCCACGATCGGCTCGGCGATCGCGTCCGTGCGATCGCGATCGTCGGCGCGTTGCTGGCCATGCTCGCCGACGCGCTGGAAGCGCCGTCGCGCGAACGCGAGAAGCGCGCGACGGAAATCAGTTCGATGTGCGAGGAGCTAGCTAGCCGGCCCGGTGACAATGGCGGCTGTGTTTTTGCGATTGACTGCCCTTGGTGAGCGTCTGCCACTCCGCGTATTCGCCGTCACCGGTTCGGATGAACTCCCACTCTATACCAATTTCCATTCGCCGGCCGGCGTTGATCTGGTGCGAGGCGCCCTTGAACGTCACGTCGTCGCCGGAACTTGCCGCGCTCTCCACGAGATCCCAAATGACGACGTCGCGATTGCTCGTAGTGTTCGTACGTCCACGAAGAGTCCACTTTCCATCTGCTCCGCGGCGCAGCACGTACCGTGGTTGTTCACCTTGGCTCTTCCACGACACCGCTATGGCAGACGGACCGATCGGTTGAGCGAGCACGTCGACCCAAGCAGGTCCGGCGTAGCCGCCTTCATCGCACGACCACCGCCCTTGCAGCCACGCGAGATCGTCCTGGGGGAACGAACGAGCCGGCGCCGCGGTCGCCGCGATGATGAGCGCCCCGATTGCAACGACCCCACGCTGCACGGCGGGCTTTAACCCTACTCGCCAGGCTCGGGCGAAGGCGCCGGGCTGGGGACGGGCGGTTCGACCGGCCCGGCGGCGGGTGGCACGTCGGTCGTGCCTTGCGGCGTCCACATCTGCTGGTCGGGAAGCGTCGCGGGCGCGCGATCCGGCTGGGTGAAGCCCGTGTCGCCGCGCCAGGTGGCGAACTTGCCGAGCGCGGTGTAGGCCATCTTCGAGACGCCGCGGATGAAGCGGCGACCGGCGTCGAGCGTCGGCAGGTCGGTCGTCATTACCGCGATGACGTACGGGTCGTCGCCGTCACCGTAGACGATCCCGACGTCGTTGAGCGTGTCGTGCAGCGTTCCGGTCTTGTGCGCGATCTCGGTTCCCGGCGGGAGCGGTTCGGGGATCAGGCCGTTGTGATGCTGTCCGCGCAGGATCGCGATCATCGCGCGCGACGACCACTCATCGACCAGTTGATCCTTCGCCATCGCTCCGAGCAGGTGCATCATGTCGGCCGGGCTCGAGCGGAGGGCCCAGCGGATCGGTCCTTCCGACCGAATGAAATCGCCGAGATGCGTATGGTTGAGGCCGAGCTCGCGCATCGTTGCGTTGATGCGCTGGCGACCCACCCGCCGGATCAGCATGTTGGTCGCGGTATTGTCGCTCACGTCGATCATCAGCGAAAGCAGCCGGGACACCGTATACGTCGAGCCGACGTGCGCATCGCACAGCTCGCCGTAGCCCCAGTCGCGATCCGACTTGCGCAGCGTGATCTTGGTGTTGAGGTCGAAGTCGCCGGCGACGAGCTGGCGGAACACCTCGACCATCACCGGGATCTTGATCGTCGAGGCAGCGGGCATCTCGCGGCCGGAATTGATCCCGGTCGTCACGCCGGTCGCGACATCCTCGACGGCGATCGCGACGCGGCCGGGCGCTCGAGTCGAGAAGGCGGTGAGCTGCTCCTGAAACGCCTCGAGCGGTCCGGGCATGGGCGTCGCACCCGCCGGTGACACAACGGCAAGCGGAACGGTCAGCAGGACGACGATGGCAACGAGTCGTCGCGGAACCGGCATTGTCTTTGTATATGTCGTCCCTACGACGCGAAAGTCAAGGTGCGCGTGTACAACATTTACGGTCGGACGTACGGGACGCCGTCGGAGGCCGGCGCGCGAACGCGTCCGGCGAAGCCCGCCAGGGCGACCAACGCGGCGAGATATGGCAGCGCCTGCATGAGCTCGCTGGGCACGCCCGCGCGCTGGAGCGAGTACTGCAGCGCGGCGAAGAAGCCGAAGAACAGCGCGGCGCCGGTTGCGCCCAGCGGCGTCCAGCGGCCGAAGATGATCGCCGCGAGCGCGATGAAGCCGCGGCCGGCGGTCATCCCGTCGGAGTACAGGTCGAGCTCGGCCAACGAAAGGTACACGCCGCCCAGCGAGGCGATCGCGCCGCCGATCACCACCGCCCAGAAGCGGGTCTGCAGCGCATTGATCCCGGCCGCCTCGGCGGCGCTGGGATCCTCGCCACAGGCGCGCACGCGCAGCCCCCACGGCGTGCGCGTGAGCACGAACTGCAGCGCAGCCGCCGCAACGAACGCCAGGACGATCAGCACCCGCTCGCCCGTGTTCCCGAGCGCCGGCACTTCGTGCGAAGCGCCCGGCTGATGGTACACGAGCACCAATCCGAACGCGGCGGCGGCGAGCGCGGCGATGTTGAGCCCGGCTCCCGCGACGATCTGGTCGACGCCCAGCCGGGTCGCCGCAAAGGCGAGGACGGCGGCGAGCGCCATCCCGGCGACGACGCCTGCCAGCGCTCCCAGAATCGGATTGCCGGTCGCGCCGCTGACCACCACCGACGTGAACGCGCCGGCGACGAGGATCCCCTCGAGCCCGATGTTGATGACGCCTGAGCGCTCGCTGACGACGCCGCCGAGGGCGGCATAGATCAGCGGCGTCGCCTTGACCAGCGTGAGCCCCAGCAGGGCCAGCACCGCGGCCAGCGTAGCGTTCACGTCGACCTCAGCGACGCGACGACGCGCCGGCCGGCGAGCGCGATGATCGCCAAGCCGGTCACCAGGGTGACGACGTCGCGCGGGACGAGCGCCTCGGCCTGCATCGCGACCCCGCCGCTCTGCAGCACGCCGAACGCGAACGATGCGACCACGATCCACAGCGGATCGAGGTTCCCGACCAGCGCGACCGCGATCGCGATGAAGCCGTAGCCCGGCGACAAGCCGGTGTTGAAGCGGTGCAGCACGCCCGAGACGATCGTCGCCCCGCCCAGCCCGGCGAGCGCGCCCGACAGCGTCATCGCTACGAAGGCCGTGCGGCCCAGATCGATCCCCGCGCGCTTGGCGGCCTCCGGCGCGTCGCCGGCGGCGCGCAGCTCGTAGCCGAACACGGTGCGCTGCAGCACCCAGCGCAGCACGAACGCGACGACGAGCGCGATGACGAACGCCCAGGTCAGTCGCGAGTCCGCGATCAGATCGGGCAACTGCGCTGCTTTGGGGAGCCCCGCGGTTTCCGACGCGCCGGCACCGCCTTGCTGCAGCGGGCCGTTCACCAGGTACGTCGCGAGCAGGACGGCGACGTAGTTGAGCATCAGCGTCGCGATCACTTCGTTGGCGCCGAAACGCGCGCGCAGAAAACCGGCGATCGCGCCCCACGCACCGCCGGCGAACGTGCCGGCGAGCAGCACCATCGGGATCGCGAGGTAGCCGGGCAACGGAAACTGCGCGCCGATCCAGCCGGCCGCGAACCCGCCCAGGATCAGCTGGCCGTCCGCACCGATATTGAACAGGCCGGCACGTGCCGCGATCGCGACCCCGAGCGCCGGAAAGAGCAGGCTGGTCGTCTGCACCAACGTTTCGGCCAGCTCGCTGCGCGTGCCGAACGCGCCGTCGAACAGGGCGCCGAATCCGTCCAGCGGCGAGACGTGGGCGAGCAACATCGCGATCGAACCGAAGCCGAACACGACGACGATCACGACGGCGACGTCACGGAACGCGCGCCCGCGCAGCAGCGCGCTCATACGTTTCCCGCCATCAGCGCGCCGATGCGGCCGCGATCGATCGTCGCACGGTCGAACGAACCGGCGAACCTCCCGTTCGCGATCACCAGCACGCGATCGGCGCACGCGAAGATCTCGTCGAGCTCGAACGAGATCAGCAGCACGCCGACGCCGGCGTTCCGTGCCTCGATCAACCGCGATTGCACCAGCACGGCCGCGCCGATGTCGATCCCGCGCGTCGGCTGGTAGGCGACGACGAGCTTCGCATGCGCGGCCAGCGTGCGGCCGACCACGATCTTCTGCTGGTTGCCGCCCGAGAGCGCGCCGACCGTCGCCTCCGGATCGGGCGGTCGCACGTCGAAGCGTTCGATCACCTCGCGCGCCGCTTCGGCGTACTGCGACCGCGCCAGCGTGCGCTGACGCCCCAGCACGACGTTGTCGCGCACGTTCCAGCCGAGCACGAGCGCCTCGTGCCGGCGATCCTGCGGGATCACCCGAATCCCGCGCCGCAGGCGCGACGCCGGCGAATCGTCGGGGCGCAGTGCGTCGCCCTCGAACCGCAGCTCGCCGGTGAACGGGACGACGCCGGCGAGCGCGTCGGCGAGCGCGGTTTGTCCGTTGCCCTCGATCCCGGCGATGCCGACGATCTCGCCGGCCCGAACCTCGAACGTCGCGTCTTCGAGCGTACTCGTCGCCGAGCGCGCCGAGAGACCGCGCACCTCGAGCAACGGCGCGGTCGCGGTCGAACCGCGCGCGGCGAGGGCCGGAACCTCGCCGCCGACCATCTCGCGCGCGATCGCGTCGGCGCTCGTCTCGCTGGTGACGTGACGCGCGACGACGCGTCCCGCGCGCATCACGGTCACGCGCTGCGAGTAGGCGATCACCTCGGCCAGCTTGTGCGTCACCACCAAGATCGCGGTGCCGCGCGCGGCGAGCGCGCCGATCGTGGTGAAGAACGACGCGATCTCGCTGGGTGCCAGCGCCGCCGTCGGCTCGTCGAGCAGCAGCACGGTCGGCTCGCGGTCGAGCTCGCGCAGGAGCTCGACGCGCTGCTTGATCCCGACCGGGAGCGTCTCGACGACGGCGTCGGGATCGACGGCCAGACCGTACGTCGCCGCCAACCGGTTCACCCGTTCGCGTGCCGCCGCCACGTCGATCACCCAACCGCGGCGCGGCTCGCGGTTGAGCAGCACGTTCTCCCACACGCGCAGCCGTTCGATCAACTTGAAATGCTGATGGACGAGGCCGACGACGCCGCCCGCGACGACGCTGCCTTCGTCGGCCTTGACCGCACCGTACGCGATCGCGGCGAGCGTGGACTTGCCCGCACCGTTCTCGCCGACCAGTGCGTGGATCTCGCCGGACTGCAGCTCGATGTCGACGCCGTCGACCGCCTGCACGGCGCCGAAACGACGGCGCACGCCGGTCAGGACTAGAGCGGGACGGGTTTGAACGATGCCAGTTCCTCCCGCGTTGACGGCACGACGATCTTCCCCGCGATGATCGCCGCGCGAAGTTTGGCGAGCGCCGCGATCTTCGGCGGCGTGACGACGCTGCGCGTGTAGCGGAAATCGGTCAGCCCGACGCCGCCTTCCTTCAGGCCCAGCGTGAGATGAACCGGCCGCGGCTTGTGCGCGGCGGCCTGCTGGCAGACGCGGAACACGCCGACGTCGACGCGCTTGACCATGCTGGTGAGGATCTTCCCCGGTACGATCCCGTCCTGATCCGCGTCGACCCCGATCAGATATGCGTTCGGCCGCGACTTCACCTGATCGATCGCGCCCAAGCCGCCTTTGCCCGCCGCGACGTAGATGATGTCGGCGCCTTGATCGAACTGCACGCCGGCGAGCTCCTTGCCGGAGGCGACGTCGTCGAACGACCCGATGTACTTCGAGATCACCTTGACGCTGGGATCGACTTGCCGCGCGCCCGCGGCGTAGCCCGCTTCGAACTTGCGCAGCAGCGGGATGTCGATCCCGCCCAGGAACGCGATCGTCTTCGTCTTGGTCGTCATTGCGGCCAGCGCGCCGGCCAGAAACGAACCTTGCTCTTCCTTGAAGGTCACCGACGTGACGTTGGGCTCATCGACGACCGCATCGATGATGGAGAAGTGTCGCGTGGGATAGCGCTCCGACACTTCTGCGACGTCTCTCGCCATCAAGAAGCCGATCGCGAAGATCTCGTCGTACTCTTTGTTCGCGAGCACGGTCAGGTTGACTTGATAGTCCGCCGCCGAGCGTGACTGCAGCGCGACCGTGTCGACGTGCAGCTCGCGCTGCGCGCGCATCAGCCCCGCGTAGGCCGAATCGTTGAACGAGCGGTCGCCCAAGCCGCCCGTGTCGGTCACCATTCCGATGCGGACCGCCCCGCCCGCCGCGCGCTGCCGAGCGCAGCCGGCGGGGACAGCGGCGAACCAGACCAGCGCGAGTGCGAGAGCCGCCACGCGTCGACGGGACATCGGCGGGAGCTACGACGCCGATGCGGGGCGGCCTCTCGCGCATAGGGAACAGGGGTCCCGTGAACCCAGCCAGACCGCCGGACGCCGTGCCGCGCCCACGCCGGCCGATGTCGCGCGCGGAACGCCGCATTACGTTCCTGCTCAAGACGCTGTTGCTGATCGCCGTCACGATCTACCTGGGCGTCGGCCTGCTGCAATTCCTGGCCAGCGTGAAGGCGACGGCGATGCTGTTCGTCGTGGCGCTGTTCTTCGCGTACCTCGTCTATCCGATGGTCCGCCTGTTCAACGAGCGGCTGCCGCTGGGGTGGTCGATTTTGCTCGTGTACGTCGCGCTCATCGTCGCCGGCGTCGCGATCGCGGAATGGTTGATCCCGCCGCTGATCTTCGACACGCAGGCCGCCGTCAAAGCGGCCCCTGACCTGGTCAAGAACTTGGGTCAAATTCTGCAGGACCCGAACAACCGCTTCATTCGGTGGCTGCCGAGCGACGAGCGGCTCTACGTGGCCACGCTTCCGGCGCAAGTTGCGTCCTTTCTGCAGACCAACGCGCTCGACACGGCGCAGAAGACCGTCAACGTGCTGCTCTCGACGGTCTCGGTGCTCGCGACGGTGGTCGTGGTTCCGGTGCTTGCCGCCTACATGTTGCTCGACGCCGAGGAGCTGAAGAGAAACTTCATCGGACTTATCCCCGCCAGGCTGCATGCCAAGACCGAGTCGATCATCGCCGACCTCGACCGAGTCGTCGGCGGCTTCATTCGCGGCCAGCTCATCGACGGTTCGATCCTGGGCGCGATGCTCACCGTCATGCTGACCTTCACCCACGTGCACTACGCGCTGCTGATCGGCGTAGTCTCGGGCGCGCTGAACTTCATCCCCTACGCGGGAGCGTTGATCGCGTTCGTTCCGGCGGTCATCATAGCGTACGTCACCAACGGGTTGGGGAGCGCGGTGCTGGTCGCCGTGCTGATCGTCGTGATCCATCAGATCGACGGCAACTTCGTCGCGCCGCGCGTGCTCAAGGACAACGTCGGGCTCTCGCCGTTCTGGATCGTGATCTCCATCCTGGGCTTCAGCGAGTTGTTCGGCTTGCCCGGGACCTTTCTCGCCGTTCCGGTGGCGGCGATGATTCGCGTGCTGCGCGAGCACCTGCTGCCGCGCCCGGCGACGCGTGCCGATGCGGCGCCCGCGACGACGGGGCCGCCGCTCGATGCGACCCGGCCGCCGAAGGTGCGCGCAAGTCTCGGCCGGCGACGGTCACGGAGCTGAAGGTATGATCGTTTCGAGCCGCAAGCACGTCGCGCGCGTCGAGGTCGTCGGCGTTCCGATGGACTTGGGCGCCGACCGGCGCGGCGTCGACATGGGCCCGTCGGCGATCCGCTACGCGCGCTTGAAGGAGTCGCTCGAGCGGCTCGGGATCGCGGTCAACGACCACGGCAACCTGCGCGTCCCCGTTCCCGAGTCGGCCACCATCGAAGAACAGAGCGCGAAGTTCTACCCGATCATCAAGGCCGTCTGCGACGAGCTCGCGGACGTCGTGTACGCGATCATCGGTCGCGGCGGGTTTCCGTTGGTGCTCGGGGGCGATCACTCGATCGCGATGGGAACGATCGCCGGCGTCGCGCGGGCGCGCGGCAGAGCGCCCGGCGTGATCTGGGTCGATGCGCACGGCGACATCAACACGCCGCTGACGTCGCCGACGGGCAACGTTCACGGCATGCCGGTGCACTTCGCGCTCGAGCAGCACGCCGTCGACCCCAAGCGCATGGTGTTCATCGGATTGCGCGACGTCGACGACGGCGAGAAGAAGACGATCCGCGATCTCGGCGTGCGCGCGTTCACGATGAACGACCTCGACCGGCTTGGGATGAGCCGCGTGCTCGACGAAGCGCTGTCGATCGTCGGCGACGGCGAGAACTCGGTGCACGTCAGCTTCGACATGGACGGTGTCGACCCGCAAGAGGCACCCGGTGTCGGCACGCCGGTGCGCGGCGGGATCTCGTACCGCGAGGCGCACCTGCTCATGGAGGGCGTCGCGGCGAGCGGCACGCTCGGCTCGCTGGAGATCACCGAGATCAACCCGATCCTCGACCGCGAGAACCAAACCGCGATCCTAGCCGTCGAGCTGATCCTTTCCGCGCTGGGAAAGACGACGCTCTGATCTTCGACCGGGCGGCCTTCGAGCTGCGGCGCGATACGTTCGAGGACGTCTTGGCGCCGAAGCTCACACCCCAGCAGCGCTTGCGCCAGCAAGTGCTCGACGGCGTGCGCGCGACGTGCCCGTGCTGCGCCTATCCGACGATCAACGGGCGCGGCGCATACGATATCTGCGCGCTGTGCGGTTGGGAGGACGACGGCCAGGACGACGCCGAGAGCGGGCCACCCGGCAAAGGGCGGCCTGACGACGTCGCCGGCGGCCCGAACCTGGACTACTCGCTCTCCGAAGCGCGCCGCAACTTCGCCGAGTACGTCACGATGTACCGCCCGACCGACCGCGATTTCGAGCACGAACGCGCACAGACCGACGTCAAGCGCCGCATCATCACCGCCTACGACCGCGCCGTCGACGGCGAAACCACCTTCGCCGAAGCCGACGCCGAAGCACGCGCACTGATCGATGATTTAGCTTAGACCAAGATGCGCAGCAGCGCAAAGTCTTGGCAAGGTCATGTCGCCCCTGCCTCCACGCCCAACGATATGGCTCAGAGTTCCCTCACAAGTTCGCGAGCGCAATTGAATCGGTTGACACGAGGCTAGCTCCTGGGCTTCGTCACTTGACCTGCGGTGGCGCTAAAGGCTCTTCAATGGTTAGCTGGGCGGCGGGCATTTGAAGTAGCTGACAAATGCCCTGGTCACGAACTGCATCGCCTAGAAGTGCCAATAGTGCAACCTTGCGTTCGAACATCGATTCCATCTCTCGCAGGCCGAGGAGATAGCCTCTCTCTGCCTTGAGGCGCGCCAGTCCAACCATAGTAGTCGCGGCGAGAAAGGTTCCGAACACGGTGATGAGACCTCCAATGGTTTGTGCCTCCTTTATCTCGTGTCTTGAGGCGAGGATGCCGGCAGCGGTAAGCTCGGCAATCGCCACACCCGTGCCCAGTCGCAGGAAGAACCAAATGCTCTGCTCCTGCTTGTAGCTGCTCACAAGGCTAAAGGCTAGCGCCTCATCCGCAGCAATTATTGCGCCTCCCGGTGCAGAATTCGCGGCGCTCTTGCTCTTTATGACTTCGGGCTTTGGAATTGTTCGCGCTTCATGTATTCCTAACCAGAAAGCACGCCCGAACATTATCGTGGCCGCAAGGAGGCCGGACCCGACGCCGATGGCATCGGCAAGTTCTTGGTAGCCTTCCACAACAATTACCCCCAAATCGTTGAATCGCGATCATGTGTGAACTCTATCGAGGCACGCTGGCCTTAGTGAAAATGTTCGAAGGCCGGGCGGCAAGCTCGGTAGCGCGGAGGGTGGTGCGGCCGATGACGCAGAGCGGGACGTCGTGCCAGTGGGTTTCTAGGCGCTCGACCCAGGCGTCGGCGAAGGTGGTGCCGTCGAGGCCGCCGAGTAAGCAGATCTCGTCGTCGCCTTCGCCGTAGCGGTACTCGTAGTCGACCTCGGCCAGATCTGCGATTGCGACGCCGTCGAGCGGCGCGCCGATCCGCGAGAGCGCGCGGTAGACGTGCGCGGCGTTGTCCTCGTCGGCGTCGTACCACAAGCAGTGGTCGTGCGCGTCTGCCTGCTCGCCGTGCAACCGCTTCGCCAGCCCTCCCACGACCAGGACACGAGCGTGCTCGCGCGCCAGCGCGCACAGTAGCTCGGCGAAAACGGTGGGGAGAGGCATCGGTTCCCTCCTCGGGGGCGGTCAGGCAAGCTACGGCAAGCGGGTCCGCAGCTCCCGTCGCAAGGTGGGTATAGCGCGAACATCGTGGCGATCTTCACACCGCTCGCCGGCCTGACGCCGGTCCAGCGCCGCGCGTTCATCGCGGCCTTCCTGGGCTGGACGCTCGACGCGTTCGATTTCTTCTTGGTCACGTTCGTCGTGTCGCGCATTGCGACCGACTTCGCGATGACGATCCCGGGCGTGCTGCTCGCGGTAACGGTGACGCTGATGTGCCGGCCGCTGGGCGCATTGATCTTCGGGATGCTGGCCGACCGCTACGGCCGCCGCGGTCCGCTGATGATCAGCATCCTGCTCTACTCGCTCTTCGAGTTGCTGACCGCGTTCTCGCCGAACTTCGGCGTGTTCTTGCTGCTGCGCGCGCTCTACGGCGTCGCGATGGGCGGCGAGTGGGGGGTCGGCGCAGCGCTCGCGCTCGAGACGCTCCCCGCGCAGGCGCGCGGCATCGCGTCGGGGATCATCCAGCAGGGCTACGCGGTCGGCTATCTGCTTGCCGCGCTGGTTTTCGGCCAGTTCGTCGAGGTGATCGGCTGGCGCGGCATGTTCATCGTCGGCGTCCTGCCGGCGCTACTCGTGTTCTTCGTCCGCTACGGGGTGAAAGAGTCGCCGGCCTGGGTCGCAGGTAAGGCACGGAGGCTGGGCGAGCGCAACACCCTGCTCCGATCGATCGTCCGCCAGCCGTGGCTCTACCTCTACGCGATTCTGCTGATGGCGGCGTTCAACTTCATGTCGCACGGGTCGCAGGATCTGTATCCGACGTTCTTGCAGAAGCAGCGCGGCTTCGATCCGCACATCACCCAAAACATCGTCGTCGTGATGAACATCGGAGCGATCATCGGCGGCACGCTGCTCGGCGCGCTCTCGCAACGGATTGGGCGCCGGATCACGATCATGGCGTGCTGCGTGCTCGGCGCGCTGGTGATCCCGTTCTGGACGGGCGCCGCGACGCCGGCGCTGCTCGCCGCCGGGGCGTTCGCGATGCAGTTCTTCGTGCAGGGCGCGTGGGGCGTCGTTCCCGCGCACCTCAACGAGCTTTCACCGTCAAACGTGCGCGGAACGTTCCCGGGCTTCACCTACCAGCTCGGCAACTTGATCACCGCCTACGCGGCGCAGTGGGAGGCCGCGTACGCCACCAAGAGCTTTCCGCTACCGCTTCCGGCCACGGCGGATTACGGCCACGCAATGGTCATCATCATGCTCGGAGTGTTCGTGGCCGTATTCATCCTGACTGCGATCGGCAGGGAACGCCGCGGCATCTCCTTCACGGAGGAGTCCCAGGCGGCGGCGTAACGCGGCGTCCGAGCTCTGCCGACATCAGCGCGGCGACGCGCGGCCCAGCGGCACGGGCCGCGCCGGCGTCGAGAACGAGCGCGCGCGTGCGGCGCGCGAGCACGTCTTCGACTGTCCGCGCCATCTCGGCGCGCACGGCGTAGACGACCTGCGCCTCCGTGTACGGTAGCCGTGGATCGAGCCGCGTTGCGAGCGTTGCATCGGCGGCGACGAGCTGCAGCACGTTGGCTGCGTCGGTGCCGTACTCACGCAGCAGAACGTTGTCCGGCGTGTCGTGTTGCGCGCCGTGCAGCGGCAGGGACACGGTTCGTGACGGCGATGCCCCAAGGCCGGCGCTGCGTGCCGCGGCGTCGACGGCGTCCTGCGCCATCTTGCGATAGGTCGTCCATTTGCCGCCGGCGATCGTGACGATCCCGGACCGCGAGACGTCGACGAGATGCTCGCGCGAGAGCCGCGCCGTTGAGGTCGCCCCGCGACGGATCAGCGGCCGCAGCCCGGCGAAGACGGCTAGGATGTCGCGCTGCGCGAGCGGTGCTTCGAGGTAGCGGTTCACGGTCGCGAGCAGGTACGCGATCTCGTCGGCGCTGGGTTTGGGATCACGTTCGGGGGCGTCGACCGGGACGTCGGTCGTTCCCACGATCGTGCGCTCGTGCCACGGTAGCGCGAACAGCACGCGCCCGTCGGACGTCTTCGGCACCAACAAAGCCGCGGCCGATCCCAGCGCCGCAGAGGACACCACGATGTGCGAGCCACGGCTGTGGGCGAGCAGCGGCCGCGCGGCCGGATCGTCGAGAGTGCGCATCGTGTCGGCGAAGATTCCCGTCGCGTTGATCACCGCGCGCGCACGAACGGTGAGTTGCGCACCCGACTCCGCGTCGACCGCGTCGACTCCCGTCACGCGTCCGGCCGAATCGTAGAAGAACCCCGTCGCTCGCACGTAGTTCGCGACCGCTGCGCCATGGTCGACCGCGGTTCGCGCTAGCGCCAGCGCGAGCCGAGCGTCGTCGAACTGGCCGTCGTGGTAGACGACCGCGCCGCGCAGCCCGTTCGGGGCGAGCGCCGGGATCAGGGTGCGCGCATCCGCCGGTGAGACGACGTGGCTGCGCGGAAACTCGGTTCGACCCGCCAGCGCGTCATACACCTTCAGGCCCACCGCGTAGAAAGCGAGATCGAAGCGGCGGTACGCGGGGACGACGAAGGCGAGGTCGTGGATGAGGTGCGGAGCGTTCCGGAGCAGCGTCGAGCGTTCGCGCAGCGCCTCGCGCACCAGACCGACGTTGCCCTGTTCGAGGTAGCGCACGCCACCGTGCACGAGTTTGGTCGAACGGCTCGACGTCGCCGAGCCAAAGTCTGCCGCTTCGATCAGCGCCGTGCGATAGCCGCGCGACCCGGCGTCGACCGCGGCGCCGAGCCCGGTCGCGCCGCCGCCGATTACGACGACGTCGAACTGCTCGCCGGCCAGCCGCGACAGCCCGACGTCACGGTTCAATCGCGTGCCCAGTCACGACTGCGTTCCACCGCGCGCCGCCAACGTGCCAACGACTCCGCCCGGCGCGCGGCTTCCATCGACGGCGTGAAGCGCACGTCTTCGCGCCATTGGCCCGCGATCGTGTCGATGTCCGGCCAAAACCCGACCTGCAGCCCCGCGAGATACGCCGCGCCGAGCGCGGTCGTCTCGATGCAGGCCGGCCGCACGACGGGGACGCCGAGCACGTCGGCTTGGAACTGCATCGCAAGATCGTTCGCCGAGGCGCCGCCGTCGACGCGCAGTTCGGACAGCGTGATGCCGGCCTCGCGTTCCATTGCGGCGACGACGTCAGCGGTCTGGTACGCCATCGCATCGAGCGCCGCACGCGCGAGGTGCGCCCGCGTCGTCCCGCGGGTAACGCCGACGATCGTACCGCGCGCGTACGGATCCCAGTACGGCGCTCCGAGTCCGGCAAAGGCCGGAACGAAGTAGCAGCCCCCGCTGTCATCGACTTCGCGCGCAAGGGCTTCGACGTCAGACGAACGCTCGATGATTCCCAGGCCGTCGCGCAGCCACTGCACCGCAGCGCCGGTGACGAAGATCGAGCCTTCGAGCGCGTACGTAGCGCGGCCGGGCTCGAACGCGAACGCAATCGTCGACAGCAGACCTTGCTCGCTGCGCACGATCCGGTCGCCGGTGTTGAGCACGACGAACGATCCCGTCCCGTATGTGTTCTTCGCCAATCCGGGAGCGAAGCCGGCTTGGCCGACGAGCGCCGCCTGCTGATCGCCCGCAACACCTGCGATGCGAATTGGTGCGCCGAAGTGCTCGACTGCCGTCGTCCCGAAATCGCCAGTACATGGAAGGACGTCGGGCAAGATCGCTGCCGGGACGCCGAACGCAGCGAGCAGTTCATCGCTCCAGCGCAATCGATGGATGTCGAAGAGCATCGTGCGCGACGCGTTGGTGACGTCGGTGACGTGCCGCGCGCCGCCTGTCAGGTTCCAGATGAGCCAAGAATCGACGGTGCCGAACGCGATCTCGCCGGCTTCGGCGCGCGCGCGTAGGCCGTGGACGTGATCGAGCAGCCAGGCGATCTTGGTCGCCGAGAAGTAGGGGTCCAACAGCAACCCGGTTTGCTCGCGAATCAGCGAGTCGAGACCGCGAGCGCGCAGGCCCTCGCACATCGCGGCGGTCCGCCGGTCTTGCCAGACGATCGCGCTCGCGACCGGCGTCCCGCAGGCACGGTCCCAGAGGACCGTCGTCTCGCGCTGATTGGTGATTCCGATCGCTGCGACGTCGGCGGTCGAGACGTGCCCGTTCCGCAGCGCGCCGCGCGCGGTCTCTAGCTGCGAGCGCCAGATCTCGACGGGGTCGTGCTCGACCCAGCCGGGCCGGGGAAAGCCCTGGGGAAATTCCCGCTGATCGAACGCTACGACGTCGCCGTTCTCGTCGAACACCAGCGCCCGCGAGCTAGTCGTTCCTTGATCGAGTGCCAGAATCACGGACATACCGTCACCCGGAACGAGGCGCTGGGAGGTGACAAGCGTTCGGACAAGCAAAGCAACCGTACGCAGTGGGAGGGTGTCACGTTGGAGCTCTTTCGACGCGCGCTGCCAAGGCGGATCGCGCTTGCCGCCTTCGGAATCGTCGCGTGCACAGTCCTCATCGTCGCCTCGGCGGCGGTACGCGATCCGGTCAACGAGTTTTTCGTCGCATTGGCTGCGACCGTGTTGGCGGCCGCGGTTGCGCCACTCGTCGTAACGGTGCGGCGCCGGCTGCTGCGGCGCGAGCTCGCCGGATTCTTCGGATCCGAGCTCGTGTGGAAAGAACTCAATCTCGTGTACCCGGAGTTCGTAGTGCATGACGACGTCATGCAATTGCTCGCCCGTGACAACCAACCGCTAATGTATGACAAGCCCGACACGTCAGCCTATCACCAGGCACGGCACATCGACGTCGAACGTATCGTCGCCTCCAATGACATCGAGGCACTGCTTGAAGTAGCCTCGATGTTCAAAGACGTCGACGAGGACATCAGTACTTTTGCTACGGATGGACGGGCGTTCGAGAAATGCGAGTTGAGCTTCATCAGCTTCGGGTTGACGAGCAACGATTGCACCTTCATGTACCTCGACAAGCACCGCGAAAAGAAGCTCTTCGAGATCATCGAGCTTTCCGGGGGCGAGGTCTCGCTGAGACTGGCGGACAGTCGTGAGTTCCGCAATACCGCCGACGCGGATTGCTCGGTCATCGTACGGTATGCGCCGGAAAAAGATGTCTCCGGTCGCCGTTGGTTTCTGGTGGCCGGACTCGGACCCAGAGGTACGCCGGCGGCGGCAAGGTTTCTCGTCAAGAACTGGCGGGTGCTTCGCAAGACCGTCGGCGATGAGAAGAACTTCTGTGTGGTCGTACAAACGAGCGTCGCGAACATCAAGTTGGTGCGAGGTCACGTGATCTACGCCCCCTAGCTGCGCCGCAAGCAATCACAGCCGAAAGGCGTCAGCGCCGCCGGGGTCGGGGAAGACCTTGCCGGGGTTCATGATGCCGAGCGGATCGATGGCGTCCTTGATCTTGCGCATCACGGCGATCGCGTCGGGGCCGAGGTCGAGCTCCATGAACTGTTTCTTGAGCAGCCCGATGCCGTGCTCGCCCGAGAGCGTCCCGCCCAGCTCGACCGTCGCTTCGAAGATCGCGCGCGCGGCGCCGGCGACGCGCGCCATCTCTTCCCGATCGGTCTTGTCGCACAGGATGTTGGGATGGAGATTGCCGTCGCCGATGTGGCCGAACAAGGGGATCGGCAGCGCGTACGTCGCGGCGATCTCGCGGACGCGCCGCACGAGCGACGTGATCGCACGCGGTGGGACGCAAACGTCCTCGCCCAGCTTGTTCGGCCGCCGGCGCGCCAGCGCAGGCGAGATCGAACGGCGCGCGGTCCAGAGCCGCTCGGACTCGGCGTCGCTGCGTGCGACGCTCACGTCGCGCGCGTGATGCTGGCGCGCGATCCGGTCGATCGTGGCGAGCTCTTCGGCCAGCACGTTCTCATAGTTCCCGTCGACCCCGAAGATCAGGATCGCGTCGGCGTCGAGCGGGAGACCGATCGGATTGTTCGCCTCGACGCAGCGCATCGTCAGGTTGTCGAGCAGCTCGATCGCCGACGGCAGGATCCCGCTCGACATCACCGCGGTCGTCGCTTCGGCGGCGTCCTCGATGCGATCGAAGACCGCCAGCGCAGCGCGCGCGAACTTCGGTTTCGACAAGAGCCGCAGCGTGATCTCGGTGATCGTGCCCAGCGTCCCTTCGGCGCCGGTGAACAACCGGCGCAGGTCGTAGCCGGTGACGTTCTTCACCGTCCGGCCGCCCGTTCTGATCACCGTGCCGTCCGGCAAGACGACTTCGAGCGCGAGCACGTAGTCGCCGGTCACGCCGTACTTCAGACAGCGCGCACCGCCGGCGTTTTCGGCGACGTTGCCGCCGATCGCGCTCTGCTTGAGGCTCGACGGATCCGGCGGGTAGAACAGGCCGAGCCGTTCGACCTCGCGCTGCAAGTGCGCGTTGATGACGCCGGCTTCGACGACCGCGACGCGGTCGATCGGATCGATCTCGACGATCCGGTCCATCCGCGCAACGCCCAGCACGATGCTCCCCGCCAGCGGCACCGCGCCGCCCGACAGCCCGCTCCCCATCGCGCGCGGCGTCAGCGCGATGCGCCGTGCGGTCGCGATCCGGTGGACCGCGCTGACCTGTGCGGTCGTCGTCGGCAGCACGACCAGCGGCGGCGTGTGGCTGTAGAACGTCCCGTCGAAGCCGTAGGCGATGAGGTCCTCGGCGGCGGTCAGGACGCCGCCCGGGACGGCGTCGCGCAGCGCCGCGACGACGTCGGGCGCGATGTCGAGCATCGGCTCGCGCTTCGCACCCCCGGGCTAGAAAGCCCGCGGGCCGCCGTGGCTGCGACGGGGGTCCTACGCAAGCGGCGCCGGCTAGGGTACACTGGATACCATGGCCGACGTCATCACGTCCGAGTATCGGCTCGCGACCGAAACCGGGCTCAAGAGCTTCGTACAGACCGTCCTCGAGAAGGCCGGCGTCACCGCGGAGGACGCGGGAATCGTCGCCGAGGTGCTGGTCGCGGCCGACCTGCGGGGCGTCGAGTCCCACGGCGTGGCTCGGCTGGAATCGTACTACGTGAGCCGGTTGCGCAACGGCCAGATGGTGCCTAAGCCGGACGTCCAGACCGTCCGCGAAACGGCGACGTCGCTGCTGGTCGACGCCGGCAATGGCCTCGGCCACCCGACCGCAAAGCGCACGATGGAACGCCTGCTCGACAAGGCCGGACAGAGCGGCGCGGCGTTCGGCGCGGTTCGTAGCTCGAACCACTTCGGGATCGCCGGCTACTACGCGATGCTCGCGCTCGACCACGACATGATCGGGATTGCGTCGACCAACAGCACGCGATTCGGCGCGCCGACCTTCGGCCGCGACATCCTGCTCGGAACGAACCCGCTGGCCTTCGCGATCCCGGCTCAAAACGAGCCGGCGTTCGTGCTCGATTTCGCGACGACGACCGTCCCCAAAGGCAAGCTCGAAGTCTACGCGCGCAAGGAGAAGCAGCTCAACCCCGGTTGGGCGATCGACGCGAACGGACACGAGACGCTGGATCCGCAGGTCGCGCTCCACGGTGCACTGCTGCCGTTGGGCGGCTTCGGCGTCGACAACGGCGGTCACAAAGGTTACGGCCTGGGTTTGTTGGTCGACATCCTGTGCGGCGTGCTCTCCGGCGGCGCGTTCGGCGACGAGTTGCCGCTGCCGACCGACGGCCCGTTGCCGGGCAAGATCTCGCATTTCTTCGCGGCCTTCAAGATCGACGGGTTCCGCGACCCCGCGGCGTTCAAGCGCGACATGGACGTCGAGCTGCGCGCGTTCAAAGACTCCGCCAAGGCGCCGGGGCAAGAACGCATCTACGTTGCCGGCGAGATCGAGTACGAGAAGACGCTCTACAATCGCGAGCACGGCGTGCCGGTGCACGTGAAAGTGTGGAACGGTCTCGAGAAGCTAGCCGGCGAGCTCGGCGTTCCCTTCGACTTCGAACAACGCTAGCGCGAACAAACTACGTTCGGAGTTCGACCGTTCCGGCGCAGCGCAGGCCGTTGCAGGCGGCCGGGATGAAGCGCGCCGCGAGCAGCTTCGCGCGAAGCTCCTCGCGCAGCGTCGCGTCGGGCGGCGACCGCATGAACTCCACCGCCGTCGCGCGTCCGTTTTCGTCGACGGTGACGCGCACGACGAATCCGGCCCCGACGGCGACCAGCGCACTGCGTATCGACGGCTCGATCGAGGCCGGATAGGTTTCGCCGAAGTTCCCGATCCCTTCGTCGTTCTGCGCGACGGGGGCCACCGTCGCCGCGCTCGGCGCCGATGACGGAGCCGGCGTGCCCGCGACGGAAGGCGCGCCGGCGTCGGTGGCTTCCGGCCGCGACGGCGCCGGGTTGTCGTTCACGTCGCGCGGGCGCGTCGGCGCGTCGGCCGCCGTGGCATACGCGTTGGGAGCCTCAGCCGCAACGACGAGGTGGCGGGTGGCGTGCTCGACGGTAACCGCTGTGTGAATGATCGGCCGGAAGGCTGGCTTGGCCGCCTGGGTGTGAGGAACGAGCGTTCGCCGGGTGAGTACGGCGCGCGGCGGCGGTGCCCGATGCTCGACTTGAATGGTGCTCACGATCAGCAGGCGTTCGTCCGGATCGTCGACCGGGAACGATGCGCGCGGCAGCGTCGCCAGCGCGATAATGGCGCAGAGATGGAGCGCGATCGAAGCGGCGATCGCGGTGCGGTCACGCCCAAGGGGTCGGCCGGCAGTCTCCATCGCTGTAGCAGGAGTGAAGTCCGACGCGCGCAGGCGCGCAACCTTTTTCGCTTCCGATTGTCCTGGAAGAAGCGATGGGTCAACACACCGACATGGTCCTCTATCAAGCCGAGTGGTGTCCGTATTGCGCACGCGTGCGCAAGAAGATGACCGATCTGCTGCTCGACTACACGATCGTGAACGTGCCGCACTCGCACGCGCAGCGCGACGTCGTGAAAGAGGTTTCCGGTCAGACGTCGATCCCGGTCCTGGTCGACGGCGACGTGATCCTGGACGACGACGACGACATCATTCCGTATCTCGACAAGAAGTACGGGTCGCAGGCGCAAGCCTCGTAGCACACAATTTGTAGGGTTGCGTGGACGGCCTATTCCGCCGGGATGTGGACCGGTGGAGGCGGCGCGCCCTTGGCGCGTCGAGGCAGCACGAAGACGAGCGGCAGCAGCACGAAGGTGAGCGCGCCGAGCGCCCACTGGCAGTCAGCATATGCCATGACCGTGGCCTGCGTGAGGATTTGCTGATATAAGTTGCCGACTGCGGCGGTCGTGCTGTGTGTCGCCTGGATGAGGTTCTGCAGCGCGATGTTGTTTGGCGTCGCCGCCTGCGCGAGCACGGATTGATGGAACGCCTCGCGACGGGTCAGAAGCGTGATGAGTGCTGCCGTCGAGAACGAGCCGCCGAGCTGCAGCGAGAGCGCCTGAAACGACGTCGCCTTCGGAATCATATCCGGCGGGATCGCGCTCAGCACTGCGATCGAAATCGGGACGAATAGCAGTCCGAGACCGACCCCGGCCATGATCGCCGGCCCGAGAAGTGAGTTGAAGTCGTTCAGTGACGTCGTGATGTAGCCGAGCCAGATTTGGCTCACGCCGATCAATACGAACCCGCACACCAACAAGATCTTGGTGTCGATCTTCCCGCCGCCGGCGAAGCGGGCGATGAACGGCGTCAGCAGCGCGATGAAGAAAGCGCGCACGAACACCAGCTCGCCGGACAGCGTGGCGGTGAAGCCGAGCACGCCCTGGACGTATTGCGGCAAGATCACGGTCGCACCGAACAGCACGGCGCCGATCGCAAAGCCGAGTACGCTGCCCGCGGCGATCGCGCGATATTTGTACGCGCGCAGGTCGACGATCGGACGTTTGGTGCCCCACAGCTCCCACCAAATGAACGCTCCGATGCCGACGACGGTGGTGAAGCCGAAGACGCGAACGATCGGGTCGTCGAACCAGTCGTTGCGCTGCCCCTCGTCCAAGATGTATTGCAGCGACCCCAACCCCATGGCGAGCAGACCGAGGCCGACCCCGTCGACCGGGATGCGCGCCGGGTCGGTCGGATTGCGCATCATCGTCAGGATCACGATCGCCGCGAAGATCCCCGGGGCGAGGTTGATGTAGAAGACGTAGTTCCACGAGAAGTTGTCGGTCAGCCAACCGCCGACGGTCGGTCCGACCGAGGGCCCGACGATCGCGCCCAGCGCGAAGACCGCCTGTGATGCCCCGAGTAGGTGACGCGGAAACGTGTCGCGCAGCGCCGCCTGTCCGGTCGCGACGAGCCCGCCGCCGAACAATCCTTGGATGACGCGGTAGGCGATCAGCTGGCCGATCGTGCTCGCGATCCCGCACAGCATCGAGGCGATCGTGAAGCCGACGATCGCGACGACGTAGTACTGGCGCCGCCCGAAACGCGCTTGCAGCCACGGCGTGAGCGGGATGACGATGACCGCCGAGATGATGTAACCCGTGACGACCCAGGCGCCTTCGTCCTGCGTGGCGCCGAGGTTGCCCTGGATCGTGGGGAGCGCGACGGTGACGATCGTCGAGTCGAGCGTCTGCATGAGCGTCGCGGCCATGATCCCGAGGGTGATCAGGATCATCCGGGCGCCGCTCTCGCTCACATCGCGGGTCGCGGTCATTTGGGTTGCCATGATGTTGGGTGCGACGTATGGTCGCACGACGGCTGGGACACCGCGCCGACCGAGGTCGGTTTCGGCACTTGCACCGAAGGGCGAGCAGAATGGAACAGCCGGCGCTGCACGCCGCTCAGGTCGGGGTCCGGCCCGCCGCCGCGTCGGACGAGGCGCTCGTCGGCGGTTGGCTCAGCGACCCCGAGGTCTACGCCTACCGGGGCGGCGCCGCCGTCTCGCCTAAGGGCCCGCTGTCACGCTGAGCCTGTCGAAGCGCGAACGACGTTGCTCGTGCGACCGCTCAACACTTGCATTGCGCTTCGAACTTTGCGGCGATCGCCGAGGGAACGCCGAACTTCTTCATGTAGGGCAGCGCCGGATCGCCGCCTTCTCCGCCGGCAACGACCCATTTGCCGCCTTTGAGGTGCAGCCAGTCCCACTTGCCGAGATTGCCGCCAGCAGTCGCGAAGAAGCACTGCGCCCAATCCTGCACGATGTAGCACGACGGGTTCTCGATGTCGCTCGTTCCATGTCCGCGTTCGTACGCGATCATCGCGGTCTGCGCGGCCTGCTTCGGCGTAGCGGCCTGCGCCGGGATCGTCGCGGCCGGGAAAAGCAACGCGATGCACGCGATCCGCGTCGCTCGATTCAGCGGCATTTGCATTGCGCTTCGAACTGCTTGCCGATAGCCGCGGGCACGCCGAACTTCGCGAAGTAGGGCTCGATCGGGTTTCCGATTTCGCCGCCGAGGAACGCCCACTTGCCGTTCTTGAGATGCAGCCAGTCATACTTGTCGAGGTGGCCGCTGGCGGTGAGGAAGACGCACTGGGCCCAGGTCTGCACGATGGAGCATGCCGGCTGCTCGACGTCGGTCTGCCCGTGGGCGCGTTCGGCGGCGACCATTGCGGCAACCGCCGCCTGCGCCGGCGTCGCGGCCTGCACCGGAACGGCTGCCGCTATCGACAGGAACGCGGCGTATGCGATCGTTCGGATCATGATGACCTCCGGCAAGGAAAAGAATCTCAAGTCTGCGGTAAGCCTACACCGGCAGCCACTGCGAGCGTATGGGGGGGCTCCCTACCCTGCGGTATCGGAATGGGGTGTAGCGCCGGCGGACGCGCCGACCGCGGACGCGGCTCCTAGAACGAGATCAGCCAGAGGTAGAGGAGCGGTGCCACGATCGCGCCCGTGAGCGTCGCGGCGAGGTTCACGGCGTCGTTGGAGATGCCGGGGAGGCCGCGGACCAGGCGCGTCGGGTTGCCACATGTGTGAGGGTTCGTTTCGCAGGTGCGATCGCAGAAGTCGCAGCGCCGCAGTTCCTGAAGCGTCGCGCCCAGCAGCGAGTCGACGGTTGCGCCCACGATGCCGCCCGCGAAGACCGCTGCGCCGAAGATCGTGACCATGTGCGCGAGGACGTGCGCGCCGCCGGCGTATGCGAACGACCACCCGAAGTCGAACGAGCCGTACAGGTACGCGATGACGACCGCCGGCGGCGCGATGATTCCGATCCACAACGCGCCGGCCACCTCGGCCAGCGTCCCGCGCGTGGTGACTCCGCCCGACATGCCCGTGCCCAATGGCCTCCAGGTCAGGATGGAGCGCGGCGGCCCCGACGCCAGCGTACCGATCTCGGTCGCCCACGTATCGGCGGTCGACGCGGCATAGGCGCCGGCGAACGCCAGCGTCCAGTGGATGTTGTGGTTGAAAGCCCACACGACGGCGCAGGCGGTCGCGACGCCACCGTTCGCGAGCACCTGCAGCGCGTCGCGTGCGCCGCCCTTGCCGATGTCGACGAGCTGGCGCTTGCGCGCTCTTCCGATGCGCGACAAAAGTACCGACGGCACGAAGAACGCCAGCAGCAGCAGCGTGAAACCGACCGTACCGCTTGCGTACGTCAGCGTGCCGACGGCGAACGCCGCGATCGCACCACTGCGCGTGAGCGCATGCGCGCGAAACGCGACAGCGGCGACCGCGCCGGCGAACAGCGCGCCGATCAGGATGTTGAACGGTATCAGGCGGTCGAGCGCTCCGCCAGCACGCGCAGCAGGCCGTCGACGGTGAACTCCTCGGCGACCACGTCGACGTGAATCCCCGCATCGCCCGCGGCACCCGCCGTGACCGGGCCGATCACGGCGACCGTCCTGCCGGCGAGCACGGCAGCGGCGTCGGCGACGTTGTGCACGAAACCCGCGACCGTGCTCGCGCTGGTGAACGTCACGATGTCGGCGCGTTCGGCCTTGGCGCGCAGCTCCGGATCGTCGACCGGACGCGTGCGGTACGCGCCCACTACGTCGACGACGCGGCCTTGCTCGCGCAACGTTTCCGGCAGCACGTCACGCGCTTCTTGCGCGCGGTAGACCAACACGCGATCGCCGGCAGCGGTGCGCGCCAGGAGTTCCGCGGCGATGGCTTCGTTGACGAACTCGGCCGGGATCAGATCCACCCGGATCCCGCGGCGCGCGAGTGCCTGGCCTGTCTTGGGGCCGATCGCCGCGATCCGCGCGTCGCCGAACGCCCGCGCGTCACGCCCGAGTTCTCCCAGGACGTCGAAGAACGCGTCGACACCGTTGCGGCTGGTGAACGCGACCCAGTCGTACTCGCGCACGCGCGCCACGGCCTCGCGCGCGGCCGCCGGATTGTCCGGCGGGCCGACCGCGATCGTCGGCGCGACGATCGGCTCAGCACCGGCTTCCCACAGCTGCGCCGCGAAATCGTCGGCTTGATGCGCGGGCCGCGTGACGAGAACACGCTTGCCGAACAGCGGTTGCGCGTCGAACCAGCGCAGGTGCTCCCGTTCGCGCACGACGTCGCCGATCACGACGATCGCCGGCGCACCGATCCCGGCGCGTTCGACCTCATCGACGATCGTGTCGAGCGTCGCGGTGACGACGCGCTGCGACGGCTTCGTTCCCTCGTGCACGACCCCGACCGGCGTATCGCCTTCGAGGCCGTACTCGCGCAGCTTGGCGACGATCGCCGCCAAGTGACCCATCGCCATCAAGAAAATCGTCGTCGCCTTGCGGTTGGCGAGCTTGGCGAAATCGAGCGAGGAGTAGCCTTTGGTCGGATCCTCGTGACCGGTCGCGATCGTGAACGACGTGTTGTGCTCGCGGTGCGTGACGGGGATTCCGGCGTAGGCCGGGGCGGCGATCGCCGACGTGATCCCCGGAACGATCTCGAACGGCACGCCGGCCTCGGCCAGCGCGCGCGCTTCTTCGCCGCCGCGCGCGAACACGAACACGTCGCCGCCTTTGAGCCGCACGACCTTCTTCCCAGCCAAGCCGAGACGCACGAGCAGCGCGGTGATCTCGTCCTGGGTGAGCGTGTGCGCTCCGGCCTTCTTGCCGACGTAGATCCGTTCGCAGTCGGGCGGGGCGAGGTTCACGATCGGCGGCGAGGCGAGGTAATCATAGACCAGCGTATCGCACTGCGCGAGCGCCCGGGCGCCGCGAATCGTCAGGAGCCCCGGATCACCGGGACCCGCACCGACCAGCCAGACCTTCCCCCTATTCACTCACCGATCTCTTCGACGGTCGGCGCCGGCGCGAACGAGGGATCCTCCGTTGTCGCCTGCAGCTCGAACAGCTCGTCGAGGATGCGCGCGTGCATCAGCGCCTCGGCGCGGTTCTCCACGGCCTTGTCGCGAATCCGCACGATCGCGCTGTGCAGCAGCTTCGAGACGATCGTGAGCGACGCGCCGGTGATCAACATCCGTTCGCGCTCGGTCAACTCGGGTGCGCGCGCGAAGAGCCGTTCGAGCTCGGCGGCCCGGATCGCCTCGGCCTTCTGCGTCAGCGAAGAGATCACCGGAATCGCCACGCGCGACTGATACCATTGCCCGAATCGTGCGACGTGCTCGGCGACGATCTCTTCGACCAGCGGGATCGCTTCGCGGCGTTTCTCGAGGGTGACGTCGACGGCGCTCTTGAGGCCATCGACGTCGACGACGCTGACGCCCGCGATGCCGGCCACCTCCGGATCGACGTCGCGCGGCACCGCAATGTCGACGATGAAGAGCGGCCGCTGCGGGCGCGCCGCCATCGCTTCGGTGACGTTGGCCGGCGTGAGGACGAAATGAGATGCGCCGGTCGAGGTGACGACGACATCGGCCGCCGCGAGCACATCGACCAGCCGCGTCGACTCCGCCGCACGCACCGTTTCGCCCAGCTCCGCGGCGACCACCCGCGCGCGCTCCCGCGAGCGGTTCATCACGACGATCTCGCCCGCACCTTCGACCTTCAAGCGGCGCGCGGCGAGGGCACCCATCTTGCCGGCGCCGATGACCAGCACGTTCTTCCCGCTCAGCGTACCGACGTGTTGTTTGGCGTAGGCGACTGCGGCGCTCGCGATCGAGGTGGAGTCACCGGAGATCGCGGTGTGCGTTCGGGCCGACTTCCCGGCCTCGAGCGCCCCGCGGAACAACGTGTGCAGCGTCTGGCCGAGCGAACGCGCGCGCTGCGCCTGCACGTAGGCGTCCTTGACCTGGCCGAGGATCTCCGCCTCGCCGATCAGCATCGAGTCCAGCCCGGTGCTGACTCGGATCAGATGCTCGATCGCCTGCGTCCCCAGCAACGTGTACATGTACGATTCCATGTCGCTGACGTCGCCGTGGCGGAAGTTGTCCAGGAACGCCTTGAGCTGCCGGACGCCGATCTCGTAGTCTTCGAGCTCGGCATAGATCTCGAGCCGCCCGCAGGTTTGCAGCATCAGCGCTTCGCGGACCGCTTCGTAGTCGCGCAGCGCGATGAGCGCCTCGCCCATCTTCTGCGGCGGGAAAGCGTGCCGCTCGCGAACCTCGAGCGGCGCGGTGTGATGCGAGAGCCCAAGACAGACTATCGGCATACCACGTCATCCTGAGCCGGTCGAAGGGCCGCCAGAGCGTCGTCGGCGGCCTCGACCGTCCGGTCGATCTCCGCTTCGGTATGGGCCAGCGAGAGGAACGCCGCCTCGAACTGCGAGGGCGCGAAGTAGAATCCCCGGTCGAGCATCGCGTGAAAGAACCGGCCGTAGAGCGCGGTGTCCGAACGCTTCGCGCCGGCCAGATCGGTCACCGGGCCGTCGGCGAAGAAAAATCCGAACATCGAGCCGGCAGCAGCGACCGTGTGCGGGACGCCGCGCCCAGTGAAAACCTCCGCCATCCCGTCGACCAGACGCTGCCCGAGGCGCTCGAGTTGCAGGAACGTGTCATCGCCGAGCAGCCGGAGCGTCGCCAGGCCGGCCGCCATCGCGAGCGGGTTCCCCGAGAGGGTCCCGGCCTGGAACACCTGGCCGTCCGGCGTGAGCCGGTCCATGATCTCCGCTCGCCCGCCGAACGCCCCCACCGGCAGCCCGCCGCCGATCACTTTGCCCAGCGTGGTGAGGTCGGGAAGCACCCCTTCGCGCGCCTGCACGCCGCCGCGAGCGACCCGAAAGCCGGTCATCACCTCGTCGAAGATCAGCAGCGCACCGTATTCGCGGGTCATCGTGCGGAGCGCGTGCAGAAAGCCTGGGAGCGGCAGCACCATCCCCATGTTCCCGACGTACGGCTCGACGATCACCGCCGCGATCTCGCCCGGGTTGTGCTCGAACGCGGCGCGCACCGCCGCCGCATCGTTATAGGGCACGATGAGGGTGTCTTGCGCCGTTGCCGCCGGCACGCCCAACGAGTTCGGTACGCCCATCGTGAGCGCGCTCGACCCCGCGGCGATCAAGAACGGATCGGCCGAGCCGTGGTAGCAGCCCTCGAACTTGATGAACTTTTCGCGCCCGGTGTACCCGCGCGCCAATCGGATCGCGTTTGCCGTCGCCTCGGTCCCAGACGAGCAGAAGCGCACCTTGTCGACCGACGGCACCGCTTCGACGATCACATCGGCCAACTCGGTTTCGTACTCGGTCGGCGTTCCGTACGACGTCCCGCGCTCTGCGGCACGATGCAGCGCCTCGACCACCGCCGGATGGGCGTGACCGGCGATCATCGGGCCCCACGAGAGGACATAGTCGAGATAGCGATTCCCGTCGACGTCGACGAGGTACGCGCCGTGCGCCTCGCGGACGAACACCGGCGTGCCGCCCACCGCGCGAAACGCGCGGACCGTCGAGTTGACGCCGCCCGGGATCACCCGCTTGGCCGCGGCGAACGCGGCTTCCGACCGTTGGCGATTCACGCGCGCGCCGTCACGCGAGCACCTCGCGCAGCTTCGCGTAGTCGGCCGGCGTGTTGACGTTCTCGAACACGCGTTGTTCGCGCACCGGAACGAAACGCGTCTTCAGCCGGTCGATCACCAGCCGCAGCGCGCCCTCGCCGCCCAGCAGCACCGGCATTCCTTCGCGCAGAAAGGCCTCGCGGCGATACAGCGCGGCCAGCGGTTCGATGCGCTGCTTCTCGTCGTCGTGCATCGGGACGATCGCTTCGTATTGCGTGGCGATCGACGCTTCGAGGCTGTCGATGAACGCCGCGTCGACGAACGGTGCGTCGCCTGCCACCGCGAACACCCATTCGGACCGCATCTCGCTGAGCGTCGACAACAGGCCCGAGAGCGGTCCGCGCAGCGGCCAGCGGTCGACGACCTGCGGCGCGTCGATGTGCGCCGCGAGCTCCGGTGCGAGCGGACCTTTGGTGGACAACCACGTCACGCGCCCCGGCGAGACGTTGCGGTACACGCGCACCAGCATCGGCAGTTCACCGACGTCCAGCGCGAGCTTGCCGGGGAGGCGCGTCGCCTCGCCGCCCGCCAAGATGCACACTGCGGCATCGCTCATGCGCGCACGCGCCGCAAGTAGTCTTTGGCGAAGTAGGTGATAATCACGTCGGCACCTGCTCGCGCAATCGCGGTGAGCGTCTCCTCGACGGCGCGCACTTCGTCGATCCAGCCGCGCTCCGCGGCACCCTTGAGCATCGAGTACTCGCCGCTCACGTGATACACGGCGACGGGGAGATCGGTCGACTCGCGCACCGCGCGCACGACGTCGAGGTACGCCATCGCCGGCTTGACCATCACGATGTCGGCGCCTTCCTCGACGTCGAGCCGTACTTCCTTGAGCGCCTCGCGACCGTTGGCCGGATCCATCTGGTACGTGCGGCGGTCGCCGAACGCCGGCGTCGACTCGGCGGCCTCGCGAAACGGGCCGTAGAACGCGGACGCATACTTCGCGGCATACGACATGATCGCGGTCTTGGTGAAGCCGTCGTCGTCGAGCGCGGTGCGGATCGCGGCGACGCGCCCGTCCATCATGTCGGACGGAGCGACAATGTCGACGCCCGCGTGCGCGTAGCTCAGCGCGGTCTTCGCCAGTAGGTCCAGCGTCTGGTCGTTGTCGACGTCGCCGGTGTGGTCGAGGATGCCGCAGTGGCCGTGGTCGGTGTACTCGCAGTTGCACAGGTCCGCGATCACCAACAGCTTCGGTAAGGCATCCTTGATCGCCGCGGCGGCACGCTGCACGATCCCGTTCGGATCGTAGTTGACGGTCGCGTACGCGTCTTTCTGCGCCTCGTCGGGGATGCCGAACAGCAGCACGGCCCGCACGCCCACGGCGTCGAGCTCGCGGCACTCGCGAACGACGGCGTCGACCGAGTAGCGCGACACGCCGGGCATCGAACCGATCGGCTGCACGACGTTGGTTCCCTCGACCACGAATAACGGCTGGACCAGGCCGTCGGGATTGATGCGCGTCTCGCGCACCAGCGCGCGCATCGCCGGGCTCGAGCGCAGGCGCCTGGGCCGAGCGACAAGCCGGGTCGCCTGGCCTCGAACCAACCGCGGGGCAGTAATGTTCATCCGTCGTTCTCCAACACGAAACGGGTCACAGACTGTACGAACGCGCCAACCTCCGCGGAAGGTGCAACCACGTCGGGGGGCCAGCCGTGCTCTCCCGCCGTCGCCGACGACGACGGACCCATGGCGGCGACCACCGGCCGATACCCATCGTTCCGTAGCGTTCCCAGATACGCCGCGATCGCGCTGACCGAACCCGACGAGGGGAACAGGATCGCGCTGGGGATCCGGCCGGCGAGGGCCCGCGTCGCCCCGGCGCTGTCGCTGGCCTCGACCACCTCCGCGCCGGCGTCGCGTAAGGCAGGGGCGATCCGGCTCGGCCGGTCTTGGGTCCGCGGGAGCAAGAAGACGCGGCCGGTGAGCGGCCCGGCGCCGAGCAGCGCGCCGGCGCCTTCGTCCAACAGCTCCGCGGCCAGGGCGGCGCCCAGCGTTTCGGCCGCCTCTACCTCGCGCAGAGCGAGGACCGCTTCGCGCGATCCGCGCATCACGCGGCTGCCGTCGGAGGCCGCGATCGCGCCCTCGATCCGAAACCGTCCGTCCGACCACACCGCATGGCAGCCGATCGGCGCCTGGCAGCCGCCGCGCAGGGCGCGCAGAAACGCGCGCTCGGCCCGGACCGCGATCGACGTCGCGCGGTCGCTCAGCACGTCGTCGAGCCGGCTCGCGATCGGATCGCCGGCCCGCGCTTCGATCCCGAGCGCACCTTGGCCGACCGCCGGCGTCAGGGCATCGATTCCGAACGGCACGGTGTGCGTCGCCCGCACGCCAAGCCGGTTCAACCCCGCGCAGGCCAGCACGATGGCGTCGTACTCGCCGTCCCGCAGCTTGCGCAGCCGCGTATCGACGTTGCCGCGGATGTCGTCGTAGGTGAGATCGGACCGCAACGCGCGCAGCTGCGCGCGGCGTCGCGGCGACGACGTCCCGACGCGTGCACCCGCCGGCAAATCGTAGAACGCCGCATACCGCTCGCTGCAGTAGGCGTCGCGCGCGTCTTCGCGCGTGGTGACGGCCGCCAAGGTCATGTCGTCGGCGAGCGCGCTGGGCAGATCCTTGCACGAGTGAACCGCGTAATCGGCGCGCCGTTCGCGCAGCGCAAGCTCGAGCTCGGTCACGAACACGTTGTCGCTCCCGATCGCCGCGATCGAACGGTCCTGTACGGCATCGCCCCGGGTGGTGATCTCAATGACCGTCGACGGCAGCCCGGCCTTCGCCAATGCCGCCATCACCGTCCGCGTCTGGATCATCGCGAGCCGGCTCGCCCGTGATGCGCAGATCACCGGGCGCGTCTGCGACGGAACGACGCCGGCCAGCGTCTCGGCGGCTCGCTCGACCTCGTGCTCGACGGCACCGGGTTTCATCGTCGCGAGCTCGTCGATGTCGCGCTCGGCGAAATGCTGCATGACCGCTGCGCGCTGCTCGAGCGGCACGACCGCGGCGACACGTTCGCGCAGCGCGGCCAACGTCGCCGCCGCGCGCGCGTACCGCGCGTCGAATTGCAGCGCCAGCTCGTCGCGGATGCGCTTGGTGAACGACGGCGAGAGCCCGCCCGAATCGACGGCGACCGTCAACGGACCGGCGCGATGGACGGCCGGCGTCGCGAAATCACCACGGACGGCATTCGAACCGTCGTTGACCAGGATCGCCGCGGCGCGCGCGGCGGCGACGACGGCGGCGTTGACCGCATCGTCATCCGTCGCCGCAAACGCGAGAAAGGTGCCGGCGAGGTCTCCCTCCGCATAGGTGCGATCGCGCCATTCGACGGCGCCCGCCTCGGCTAGCGCCGCAAGCGGCGGGGTCAAGCGCGGGGCAACCACGACGACCTCCGCGCCGGCGGTGAGCAGACCGCGAACCTTGCGCTCGGCGACGACTCCGCCGCCGACGACGAGGGCGCGCCGTCCGCGCATCGAGAGGGCGACGGGATACACAGGCCCTATCTTCCCTGGGATGCCATCTGTCCCCGCGCGCGCAGCCCTACTCGGCGCGTTCTTTGCTGCGCTCGTCACGCTACCCGGCCTGGGGATCGGCACGCTGTGGGACAACAGCGAGACGACGTACGGAGAGGTCGCGCGCGAGATCCTGCTCACCCACGACTGGGTCGTCATGCACCTCAACGGGTTCGAGTGGTACGTGCAGCCGCCGTTGTACTTCTGGATCGCGGCGCTGTTCGCGCACGTCTTTGGGCCGACGGCCTTCGCGGTGCGGCTCCCTTCGGCGCTCGCGACGATCGCGATGGGCGGCACCGTCGGTTACGCGACGGCGCGGATCGCCGGCGGGCGCGCCGGGATGGTCGCCGCGATCGTGCTCTCGACCAGCCTGATGCAGGCGATCGTCGGACGCCTGGCGATCATGGACGCGCTGCTCGATTTTGCCGTCACCGCCGCCGTGCTGTGGTGGTATCGCGCCTTCGAACCGTCCGGCAGCCCGCGGCGGCGCGACACGGCGTTCATCTGCGGCGCCCTCGCGCTAGCGGTGGGGACGCTGGCCAAGGGACCGGTGGCGCCGGTGATCGCCCTCCTTGTCGTCGCCGTGTGGGTGGTGTGGGAACGGCGCGCGGGACGCTTGGCCGCACCGCGCGGTCGCGCGTTTGCACTGGCAGCTCTCGCGTACGTTGCCGTCACGCTGCCGTGGTTCATCGCGTTGGCGGCCCGTGTCGGTCCCGGCGCGATCGTCCAGCTGATCGGTCACTACACCGTCGGCCGGTACACCGGCGTGATCGAAAACCAGACCGGTCCCATCTGGTACTACATCCCCGTCGTGATCCTGGGCTTCTTTCCGTGGATCGCGTTCGTCCCGGTCGCCGTCGCCGCCGCGCTGCGCGCCGCACGCCGGGCCGACGGCGCGTTCGCCCGGCTCGCGATCGTGTGGACCGTTGCGCCGTTTCTCTTCTTCAGCTTCGCAAACACCAAGTTGCCGAACTACGTCGCGCTCATGCTGCCCGCGCTGGCGATCCTCGTCGCGCTGTGGTTCCAGCGCGTTCGCGCCGGCGAGGATCGACGGGCCGCGGTGATCTCGGCTGCGACGATCCCGGCCTTCGTCGGGTTGGTGGCGCTCGCGATCGGCATCTTCTCGCGCAGCAACCGGCTCGACTTCGACATGGTCGCGGTCAACGAACAACTCGCGGTGCTCGGCGTCGCGATGCTGGCAGGTTCGCTGTTGACCGTCGTTGCGATCGCGCGCCGCAGCACCGCGGCATGGTCACCGTACGTGCTCGCAGTCACCAGCGGAGCGCTCGTGCTGTTCATCGCGCTCGTCGCCGAACCGGTCGCCGAACCCCTCAAGCCGATACCGCCGATCGCGCGCACGATCGACGCCGCTCGCAAACCAGGCGATACGGTGGCGATCGGCGGCGTGAGCGGCGGCAACGGGTTGATCTTCTACACGGCGCCGCCGGTGCGCGACATCAAGAACAACGCAGGCTTCGTGTCGACGATCTGCGTCGACGGCGATCATTGGATCGTCGTGCGCCCACAGGATGCACAACGCCTGGTCGATCTAGCTCGCTCGCTGCAACGCAACGCCGACATCGTCATGCAAACGCCCACCGAGCAGCGCCCGCGGGCGGTCCTCCTACATGTTGACGGCGGCGAATGCTCGCACGGATGACGTTCCGTTAGGTCGGTGGCAGAGGGACGGGCGTCGTACCCTGCGTCAGCTGGGACGCTCACTCCGCCGCATCCTGCGGTTCCGTTCGCTCGGTTCTTCGCTCGCTCTCGCCCTCCGGGCTCCGCTCGCTACGAAACGCCCTGCTGACGCAGTGTACGACGCCCGCCCCTCCGGCACGATTCGTGCACTGCGTTGCGCCCGAAACCATCGTGCCTGGGGAGTGGCCGCTCCCAAGCCACAATCCAATAAGCGCGCTACTTTGCACGCACGACGAAGGTTCACCGCGTACCGATTCTATATAGATCGAGGAGCGTTTCTACGGCATCATCCAGAGGATCGGTGACCAATAATGAACTTTATCGACCGGGTCGATCAGAGCACGCTCGAGGGTCAGAAGCCGATCGCGGAGTCGGATCAGTTCGCGATCTACGCCGTCGGCGCGGATACCTATCTGCTGGTGCAGCGGCATCAGTCGATGCCTTGGAGCGGCGTTCAGTTCTCGGGCGACGGCGTCTTTCGCGTCGGCTCGCTGATGGTCAACGCGATGCGGCACCTCTACCGCGACGTTGCGTCGAACCTCTCGCCGTCAGCGCTCGAGGCGAAGCGGCGCGAGTAAACCGCCCCGTCGCCGAACGAAGAAAGCCCGCCGAGATCCCGGCGGGCTTTTTCGCTACGTGCGATGGTGATCGTGCGGCGGCTACTTGCCGCCTGCTGCGACCTGCGCTGCGGTGACCGTGCTCGCTTTGTTGCCCCAGGCGTTGCGGATGTACGTGATCACGTCGGCGATCTGCTTGTTGCTGAGCGTGCCTTTCCAGGGCGGCATCGTGTTGTTGTAGGTCTGACCCTTGACGGTGATGCTGCCATTGAGCCCGTTGAGCACGATGGGGATCACCTTGCTCGGATCGCCGACGACGACCGGATTGCCGGCCAGCGGCGGGAACTGACCGGCAACGCCGGTACCCGTGGCGCCGTGGCAGCCGGCGCAACTCTGCGAGTACACGGCCGCGCCGGGCCCGGCCGTCGCCGGCGTCGTGCCCGAAGCGGTGCTGCCGCTGGCGGATCCGGCCGTCCCTTGAGGACCGGTTTGAAGTGCGCCGCTGCTGTTGGTGGCGGCGGCTGCCGTGGCGTTGGGTCCGATGATGCCGTGCGCGAGTTGTTGCTCGTAGACGTTACGCTGGCCGACCCAGCTCAGGCCGATAGCGCCGGCCATCACCAGCGCGGTGATTCCCAGCACCCACGGGCGTCGCGACAGCCGGCGCGACGGGTTGCGGTCGACGAACGGCAGGACGATCAGCACGAGGATGAGCAGCGTCGGGCCGACGATCGTGGCGAACAGCGTCGCGACCTGCACGATCGCCGGCGGGAATGCGCCCACGACGTCGAGCAGCGCGTACAAGGCGAGAAAATACCACGCGGGGTACGGCACGAACTGCGAGTTGTTCAAGTCGGCCTTGTCGTCGAGCGGCACGGGTGCCCACACCGCGAGTGCCACCACGATCACGAACATCGCGAACGACAACACGGTGTCCATGAACATTTGATCCGGCCAGAAGCGGCCCGGCTTGAGCTTGGGCGCCTCGTCGATCGGCGGCCCGGCCGGGCCGTTCCAGCGGAAGATCATCAGGTGTAAGGCGACCAGCAGCACCAGCATCGCCGGCATCAGCCAGACGTGGATGCCGAAGAAGCGGTTGATGGTGAGCGTCGTGATCCCGGTGCCGTCCTGCAAGAACTGCTGGACCGCGGGGCCAAGGATCGGCGCGTTGCCGGCGACGTTGATCGCGACGCGCGACGCAAGCAGCGCGTTGAGATCCCACGGGAGCAAGTAGCCTGTCAAACCGAGGACCAGCGTGATGATGAACAGGATCACGCCGACGATCCACTGCAGTTCGCGCGGCTTCTTGTACGCGCCCCACAGCAGCACTTGCAGCAAGTGCATCGCGACGAAGGCGATCATCGCCGAAGCGCCCCAGTAGTGGAGCGAGAGGACGAGATGGCCGGCCGGGACCTTGTCCATGATGAACTTCGTCGACTCGTACGCTGTGGCGGTCGACGGCGCGTAGTAGAAGCACAGGAAGATGCCGGTGACGATCTGCAGGATCATCGCGAACAGCGTCGCGCTGCCGAACGCGTACCAGTAGGAAGCGCCGCCGGGAACGTCCTCGGTGAGGAAGTCCTTGGTCAGGGTGACCAATCCGGTGCGCTGGTCGAGCCAAGTCAGCATCGTGTCCGCCTCATCCGACCTTTTGGACGATCAGCTGCGGCGAGTTCTGTGCGTACTCGATCCATGTGATCTGCACTTTCCCTTGATAGTTCCGCATCGGCAACGGGTCGAGCCCGCGCAGCGCCGGTCCGGCTTCGTGCTTTCCGAGCTCGCTGTAGACCGAGCCGTGGCACGGACAGATGAACTTGTTCTGCGCTTGATTCCAGGCGTACTTGCAGCCGAGGTGCGGGCAGATCGGGCTGAAGATCACGAAGCCCATGTTCAGTACCGGGTACGGAGGTTTCTCGGTCGCGAAGAGCTCGGGCCGCTCGCTGCGCAGCTGCTCGTCGGTCGACTTCACCGCCCAGACGAACTGCTCGACGTCGATTGCGCCGAAATACCCGTTCACGTCATGGACGTCGAAGACGACCTTCACCGGCTGGTTGGTCGCCTTTTTGAACGCTTCGGCCTGTTGGGGCGTGAGCCCCGACCACTGGTCGGTATCCGTCCCCGCGGCGGGGAGTAGCGACGCCACGACCGGGATGGCAATTCCCAGGCTGATCACTCCGCCCAGCGCGATGACCGCGTTGGCCATGAAGGTTCGCCGGCTTTGTTCGTCCGGTGTCCCGGGGTCTTTGTACGCCTCTGCGTGAGCCACTCTCTCTCCTCAGGTCGAAGACGGGATCGGACGTCGGTCACCATCAGCCGTCCCCCGTATCTTAGGAGACGGCCCCGGCAAAACTCGCGTACCTTCGTAGGAGCTTGGGTCGGTCCCCTTGCGTCTACCCACTCGGCGCGGTCGCGCCGGACGCGGTGTGGGGGTTCGGCCGAGAAACGGGAACGGTCAGGACGTGGACGACCAACAGCTGCACCAGCAGATCGAACGCCTCGTCGGCGAGGAGCACGCGTTGCTCGAGAAGGGCGGCGAAGTGACGGCCGACGAGCGCTCGCGCCTGGGCAACATCAACGTGCAGCTCGACCGCCTGTGGGATCTGCTGCGCCAGCGCCGTGCCCGAGAGGAGTTCGGCCAGGACCCCAGCGTCACGCACGAGCGCAGCGCCGAGACGGTCGAGAAGTACCTACAGTAGTGTGTTCGCGCAAAATGCGCGAACACTCGCGTTCGGCCTTCGGCCGATCCGCCAGCTTCAAGACAGGCTGCGTTCAGCCGGTGCGCTAAAAGCGGCGCGGGGGGCCGTTGAAGCGGCGCGGACGCTTGGGCGGACGCTCCGCGGCAGTTTCGATCGTGATCGCCTTGTCTTGCAGCAGCGTCTCGTTCAGCGCTTTGATCGCGTCGGCGGCGTGCTGCGCGCTCGGAACCATCACGTAGGCGATCCCTTTGCGGCGGCGCGTACGGCGGTCGCGCGGCAACGCGATGCTTTCCCGGTCGACACCGAACGGTGCGAACAGCTCCGCGATCTCGTCGCTCGAGACGCCGCGCGCGATACCGCGAACGAGTAATCGAACCTCGCCGTGCCGTTCCATTCCCTCGCGTTTCCCGCCCAGGGGCGCGCCGTCCTCGGCAGCACTGCGAGCGGCGCTTATTGCTTGGTTGCGCGCGCGAACTTGAGCGCGGTGAGCGACGGCGAGACCGACGCCACCTTGAGGTCGATCAGCCCGCGTTCGCGCAGCATCGCGCGCACGGTGGTCTCGCCTAGCGGTGCAGCCTTGCCTTTCGTGTAGATCACCCAGAGCGGGACGCCACGTTCGAGCTGCACTCGGTGCGTTTCGGCGACGCGCGCGAGCGCATCGGCGGCGTCGACGCGCGCGACGATGACGTCGGCCGAATCGGCGGAACGGGTTCGCATCGCGGCGCCAAGCGCGGTACCCAGCGCGGGATCGTCGATCCGGCCCGCGACGAAAAGCCGCGTCGTCGCGCCCAGGCCCAGCTTGGCCGCGAGTGAGGGTGGCGGTGCGGCGATCTTGGCGGCCCAGCGCGGCGCGGCGGCTCCCAGTACGAGCGCGACCTCCTCGCCGCGCACGGAGAACCGCAGCGTGTCGCCGTCGGCGCGAACGTCGCGCAGTTCGGCCAGCGGAGCGACCGCGCGGAACGCTCCGCGCACGACGACCTCGGTCGACTCGAGGAGCACCTTCACCTCGCCGCTGCGCGCGCCCCAACGCGCATTGCACCGCGCCTCGCGTCCCACCGCTAGCCTTGGGCCAACGCGGGATGATTCTTCCAGAGCGGCATCGTGCGCATGTACGCGCGGGTGCGCTCCTCGGCCTGGCCGCGGTCGACGCCGTCGCGCCGCAGCGACCATTGCACCATTCGTTCGAAGCGCTCGTCGAAGTCTTGCAGCGTCCCATCGGCGTTGCTGCAATAGCGGCAATGGCGGCTGTGCGCGTCGCCGGGGGCATGGTCGTCCGCGCCGGTCATCTCGTTGCCGCAACTCTCACATCTGGTCATGTGCGATCTCCTCACCCGCGCGCACGAGCGCACGAAGTCCGCGAACGAGCGCCGCGCGTTCGTCCACCGTCATGCGCGCGAGTGCGGCGCGCAACGCATCGTCCGCTAAGACGCTGGGCGCGCGCCGTGCGCGCCGCTCGCCGGACGGGGTCAACCCGACGAAGACGCGGCGTGCGTCGCGTTCGTCGCGTATCCGCGCCACGTAGCCTTTCGCCTCGAGGCGATCGATGAGCTCGGTCATCGTCGACTTCTTGACGCCCGACGCATGCGCGAGCTCGCCCAGCGTCGACGGCCCGACCGACGCGAGATGCTGCAGAGCCCATAGCATGCGCGAGGTGATGTCGGTCCCGGCAAGACGCTGCTTCGAGACGTGGAAGCGAAGGTAGACGGCGGGGTACAGACGCCCGATGTCGGCGGTCAGCACGTCGAGATCGTTCGTCACGAACTATGCTAGCGTAAGCGGCGCGCTCTCGTCAAGGCGTGCATATGCAATAAGGCAACGTGGGGATGACCGCAGGTGCGGAGGCCACGTTACCAATTTGGGCGACCTAACATGATCGAGGCTTCTCGGAAACAAATGACTTCGTCGAGGCCGTCAAGGCTAGGCTGGGCAGCCGGAGGACGTTTTTAATGGCGCTTGTCGTCACGCGCGTGGTCCCGACTTTGCGGATGTTCGACATCGCCAAGACGCGCGAGTTCTACCTCGACTATCTCGGCTTCACGGTCGACTTCGAGCACCGTTTCCACGACAACGCGCCGCTGTACATGGGTATCTCGCGCGACGGCCTGGTGCTGCACTTGAGCGAGCACCACGGCGACGGCAGCCCGGGCGTCCACGTCACGATCGAGATGACGGGCGTCGACGATCTTCACCGCTAGCTGCAAGCGAAGAAGTATCGCTACATGAATCCCGGGATTCAAGACACCGAGTGGGGGACGCGCGATCTCGGGGTCATCGATCCGGTCGGCAACCGGCTCACGTTCAGCGAACGGGTTACGACGAGCAGCTGACCGACAAGTCGCGGTAGCGGGCGGGCGCGGGTTGCGCCCAAGCTTCGCGCTCGGGGTGCTCGTCGTACGGTGCGCGCAGCACGTCGTAGACGGCGGCGACGACGGAATCATTGCCGGCCTCGCACGCTTCGATCGCTTCTTGCGCGACCCAATTGCGCAGCACGTACTTCGGGTTGACCGCGCGCATCGCTGCGTGACGATGTTCCTCGCCGCGCGGGTCGCCTGCGCGGCGTTCGGCGTAACGCTCGAACCAGGTGCGCGAGGTCGCGTCTTCGCCGAGCATCGCGAGCGCGTCCGCGTCGGCGCGCGAGAGCGCGCGCCAGAAGTTGGTCCAGTCGACGCGGCGCGCGTGCAGCAATCCGAACAGCTCGAGCGCGAGGTCGGCATCGTCGTCGCGAACGTCGAGAATTCCCAGCTTGGCGCGCATCAGCGACAGGAACGTCGTGCGGTAGACGTCTTGGTAGCCTGCGAGCGCGGCGTCGAGCTGCGCGCGCGGGATCAGCGACGACAGCGCTTCGGCAAGCGCGTAGCAGTTCCACAAGCCGATCGTCGGCTGCCGGTCGAACGCGTAGCGGCCGCTCTCGTCGGTGTGGTTGCAGATGAATCCCGGATCGTACTCTTCGACAAACCCGTAGGGGCCGTAGTCGAGCGTGAGCCCCAGGATCGAGAAGTTGTCGGTGTTCATCACGCCGTGCGCGAAGCCGACGGCTTGCCACTGCGCCATCAGCGCCGCCGTGCGCTCGACGACGGTCGCGAAGAAGCGCTCGTACCGATCGTCGCTCGTGCCGCACTCGGGATAGAACCGGTCGATCACGTAGTCGGCGAGCGTCTTGAGCTCGGCGTGACGGTTGCGATAGTGGAAGATCTCGAACGAGCCGAAGCGCACGAACGAGGGCGCCATGCGAATCAGCGTGGCCGCGCGCTCGACCCGCTCGCGCAGGACCGGTTCTTCGCCGGCGGCCATCGCCAGCGCGCGGGTCGTCGGGATTCCGAGGTGATGCAGCGCCTCGCTGGCGAGGTACTCGCGGACCGTCGAACGGACGACGGCGCGGCCGTCGGCGAAACGTGAGAAGGCGGTCATCCCGCCGCCCTTGATCTGCAGCTCGTAGGGTTCGGTCTGATCGACCTCTCCGAGCAAGATGGCCCGTCCGTCGCCGAGCTGGCCGGCCCAGACGCCGAACTGGTGCCCGCCGTAAAGGGCCGCGACCGGTTCCATCCCGTGCAGCAGCGCGTTGCCGCTCACCAGTGCCGCGAACTCGGGCCGCATCTGTTCGCCGGCCCGCAGATCGATCAGCGCGGCAGCCTCGGGGCTGAAAGCAACGAGGCGCGCGCAGGGGATCCCGGCCGGGGTTCGGCGTTCGGAGAACGCGTCGCCCAGCCCGGCGAACGAGTTGGCGAAACGAAGGTCCTCGAGCGTTTTCGAGCGCGGCGGCGCGATTGCCATCGCCGCACGGAACCCGCCGGGAGCCGTCCAGCGTTGCGGCGCAGGCCTGAAATGGCCGCAAAGTGGAGAAGTACCGGGGGTATGCGTGGATTCATCGGCGGCTTCGTGGCCGCGCTGGTTGTGCTCGCCCTGGTCGTCTTCGCCGCCGTCGAAACCGGCGTGGTTCCTGCGCGCGCCGACGGGCCACCGCTGCCGGGCGAGCGTTGGGCCGCGCGCACCTCGCTCAACGCGACGATCGCGCGCCAGGCACCCAAGCCGCCATACCCCTTCCCGCCGACCGACGCCGACGTCGCGCAAGGGGCAACCCTGTACGTGCAAAACTGCGCCGTCTGTCACGGCACTGCGAACACGACCCCCAACGCGGTCGCGCGCGGTCTGGGCGTCGTCCAGCCGCCGCAGTTCAACAAGCACGGCGTCAGCGACGATCCCGAAGGCGAGACGTACTGGAAGATCGAGCACGGCATCCGCTTCACCGGCATGCCGGCCTACGGAAAATCGCTCGACCAGAAGTCGATCTGGCAGATCACGTACTTCATGAAGCGCGTCCCGGACAGTCTCCCGGCGGCCGCAAAATCGATTTGGGAGAACCCCAGCCAAGTAGCCGCACCAACGCCGATGCCCGCGCTTCCGGACCCCAAACGGAATGCTGCCAAACGATAGTGTCGTGTCATCAGGGCGACGTTGCGATTTTCGCGCGGCGTGTTCGAGTGGTCTCTAGACGACGGAGTTCGCCCTTCGACGAGCTCAGGCTGACAGCGGCGGTCTACATTTTGTAGCTGTGGAGGCCGCTGATCCAGATGTTGACGCCGAGGTAGCAAAAGACGATCGACGCGAATCCGATGACGCTCACAATCGACGTGCGCGTGCCGCGCCATTCGGGACGGGTGTGTAAGTGCATGTACGCCGCGTAGACGATCCAGGAGAGCAGCGCGGCGGTTTCTTTGGGATCCCATTGCCAGTATGCGCCCCACGCTTCTTTGGCCCACATCGCGCCGGTGATGATCCCGAGCGAGAGCAGCGGCAGGCCGACGGCGATGACGCGATATTGCATGATGTCGAGCTTGGCGAGCGACGGAAGCCCACTCAGCCATTGCGCGGCCCCGTCGCCGGCCGCGGCAGCGCTCGCCAACGCCGGCGTGTCGGTGCGGACCGCCCCGAACCCGGGCAGGGCAGCATAGTTCAGCGGGACGTCGATGCTCGCGCCCGCGCCCGCGGCGACGCCGCGCACGCTGGGCGAGCCCGTGCGGTAGCGGTGCTCGACCGCGGCTTTGACCAGATAGAGCAATGAGAGGCAGAACGCGACCATGAACGATGCGTACGCGGTGATCACGATCGGGACGTGGATCTTGATCCAGTACGACTGCAGTGCCGGTACGGCCGGCATGTAGCCTTCGTTCCAGGTCGTCGCGTAGCCGAGCGCGATCGCGGCGAGCGCCAAGACCGGGCCGCCGATGAAATCCATCTCGTAGCGATAGGCGAACACCACGAAAATCGTGACCGCGCAGGCGCTGAACAGCGAGAGTGAACCGTACAGGTTCGTTAGCGGCCAGACGCCCGTCATCCACCAGCGCGCGCCCAGCTCGGCGAACTGGGAGGCGGCGCCCAGGATCGCCAGCGGCATCCCGATCGAGCGCAGCACCGGCCGGCGGGTGAGGAAATATGCGAACAGGACCAGCGCACCCGTGACGTAGGCGGCGATCCCGATCTCGAGCAGCGCCTGATCGAGCAGCTGTCTGGTCGGATCCATACCTTCTTATACTCCTCCGAGGACCGGCGTGGTGGTGACTTCGTTTTCCGGCGCGACTGGTTCGGTACGGCGAACGGCTTCAATGATCTCGGCGAACCGCTCCTCGAACACCTCGTAGCCGCGCACGGTCGTCGCTGCGAGTCCGACCTCCGCGCCGCCGCCGGCGGCGTCGCGGACGAGCACGAACAGCCGCGCCGGCAAGAAGTAGAACGAGATGCACAGCCCGGCGAGCAGCACGAACGCGCCGATCCCGACCACGGGGATCCCGGGATCGTAACGGTATTGGAAGCCCGAGTACAAGACGTAGCGCGCGGCGTCGAGCTTGTAGCCTGCGCCGAGGTCGACGGGCTGACCCAAGGGGATCAGCGCGCCGCCCACCGGGCGGTCACCGTCGAACGCTTGAATCACGATGCCGGGATCGTTCGGTCGCGGATCGGCGCCGGGCTGACCGGTGCTGCGATCGATCGTGCCGACGAAACGCTGGTATTGGATCGCGCGCGACGTGCCGTCGATCGCGAAGCCTTCGCCTTCTTTGAGCGGATGGTCCGGACCCGGGACGGGCCGGCCGTCTTTGGTGAGCCGGAAGTCGATCGCGAAACCGTAGGTCGCCTGATAGATCAACGTGCCGTCTGCGTCGTACGGCTGGTTGACCCGAATGATCGCGTTGTGGGCCACGCCGTCGCGTCCTGTGATCGTCGCGTCCGAAACGTAGTCGATCGGCTGGTAGACGGTCCCCGCTTTGGTCTGGACCGGATCGATGCGATACGCGAAGCGCTTCAGGTCGACGGTCGTTCCGTTCTCGGGGATCGTCGCGGTCTGCCCGCTCAGCACCGCGAACTGTCCGCTGTACCCCTTCGCCCAGTAGATCGTCGTCCCGGCTGCGATGAGCACGAAGCCGATGTGCGCGACCAGCACGCCGCGCCGCGCCCAGTTGTTCTTGTCGGCGAAGGTCCACTCGGTGCCGCCGAACTCGCGCTTGCGCACCTGCCAGCCGCGCGCGGCGAAGAACGCGGCGATCCGTTCGCGCGCGCTCTCCGCATCGCCGGAGACGTGCACGGTCGCGTGCAGCGGGATCGCGTCGATCTTGACGGGGTTGAGGCGCGGGATGCGGCGCGGGATGACCTTGGTAAACGTCGCCGCCGCCATCGAGCACAGGATCAGGCCGATCACGCCGAGGTACGCCGCGCTGTGATAGATGTTGTCCAGGTCCAGCCGCACGATTAGCCGCGCGATCGGCGGTGCGTACGCGCCGGCGTAGAACGACGGGTCTTTCCCCTGCTCGACGATCACGCCGATCAGCGTGAGCAGTCCCCAGATCGCGAGCAGCGAGACGCCGAACGGAACGTGCGCGAACAGCCGCACGACATCGCCCCAACCTTCGCGCAGCGATACCCCCGCTGCCGAGACTAGACCGTTTCGGCTTCGCGCTTCCAACGCTTATCCATGAAGACGATGAGCCAGATCGAGAGCTCGAACAGCACGTACATCGGCGCGGCGATGATCGCCATCGTCACGGGGCTGCCGTCGGGCGCGAGGACCGCACCGGCGACGAGCATGCCGAAGCCGATGTATTTGCGATAGCTGCGCAGCAGCTTGCTGTTGATCAGCCCGATGCGCGCCAGCAACAGCATGACGACCGGCGTCTGGAAGACGATCGCGAACGCGAGCAGCATCAACAGAACGAGGTTGAGCGTCGACTCGATGCCGTACGTCGGGACGGCGATCTGTTCGGTGAAGTAGTCCAGGCCTTTGATCGCGCGCGGCAGGACGAGAAAGTGCGCGAACGCGATTCCGGCCAGCGCGAGCAGGAATGACGGGAAGATGTACGAGTACACGGCGCGGCGCGTGCGCGGATGAACCGCCGGCACGACGAACATCCACACCTGGAACAGAATGACCGGCAAGCCGAGGACGATCGCACCGTACAACGCGATCTTGAAGATCGCCCAGATCGCGTCGGCCGGGCCGAACGCGTGGAGTTGAATCGACCCGAAGTAGACGTGCGTGATCCACGGGATCGCGAGCTGCGCCGGGTACAACAACGCGACCGCCAGCCCGGCGATCGTGATGAGACAGACGAAGAGCCGGTTCCGAAGCTCCCGCAGGTGCTCGGTGAACGGCATCTCCTTTTGATCCCAATCGATCTCGCGCTCGCGCTTTTCGTCGTCGAGCGGTGGCCGCGCGGCGAGCACGCTACGTTCTTAGTGAGGCGGGGCTACGTGCGTCGGTCCGGCGGTCCCGGTCAGCGGGTCGGGGACGATCGGCGGTTGTCCGACACCGTTCACGGTCGATTCGGTCGCGACGGTCTGTGCTTCGGCGGTGCGGCGCGCCTCATCGCGCGCGCGTTCGGCGGCGATGTCGGCCTCCGCTTGACCGACCATGAACTCTTTCTTCGCCAGGCCGGCGCTGCGGGCGAGCTTCGGGAGCTTGTCGGCGCCGAAGATCAAGATCGCGATGCCTGCGACGACGGCGATTTCTACGGGTGAAAACATTCGGGTCTCCGGTTCAGAGAAGGGCGTCTGCGAGGGCGGCGAGTTCGGTGCGGGCGGGAGCGTTGCCGAGCGGCGCGAGCGACTGCTTCGCTCGTTCGACGTACCCCGCTAAGACCGCTTCGGTTCGCGTGAGGCCGCCGTGCGCAGCGATCCCCGCGACGACCGCCGCGACCTGCTCGGGCGTGTCGTCGTCCTGCGCGAAGAAACGTTCGACGGCCGAGCGGAATTCCCGATCGCCGTCTTCGAGCGCGAGGACCAAGGGGACCGTCATCTTGCGCTCGCGCAGATCGTTGCCGACGGGCTTGCCTAGCGTGGCTTCGTCGGCGGTCAAGTCGAGCAGGTCGTCGCGCATCTGGAACGCGATGCCGAAGGCCGTGCCGAAGTCGCGCAGCGCCTTGACCGCGAACGGGGAACCGCCGGCGGCGAGCACGCCGCACTCCGCCGACGCCGCGAACAGCGACGCGGTCTTCTTGGTCGCGATCTCGACGTAAGCCGCCAGCGTGGTGTCGAGATCGGCCAGCGCTCGCAGCTGCAGCACCTCGCCGTCGGTAATGTCGGCCAGCGTCGAGCTGAGCACGTGCGGGATCGGGTGCTGGTAGGCGGCCGTGACGTTCTTGAAGATCCAGGCGAAGAGATAGTCGCCGGCGAGCACGCTCACCCGGTTGCCGAAGTCGACCGCCGTTGCGTTCACGCCGCGGCGCGTCTGCGCGCCGTCGACCACGTCGTCGTGGATCAGCGTGGCGACGTGGATCAGCTCCATGAACGCCGCGAGCCGCAGGTGCTCTTCCGCGCCGGCGCCGCACGATTCGGCCGCCAGCAAGGTGAACCGCGGCCGTAAACGCTTGCCGCCGGCGGCCAGCATCCGGCGGATCGCCTCGGTGATCAGCGCGTTGTCGGTCGTGAACGATGAGTCGAAATAGGCTTCGATGAGCGCGTAGAGGTCGCGTTCGCCGCGGGCGCGATCGAGCATCAGGCGGCCCCGACGTGGATGGCGATCGCGCCGAAGCCGAGCCGAATCGTCCGCACGTCGTTGAAGCCCGCCGCCCGAAGCCGTGCGGCCAGGCCGTCGGCATCGGGGAAGTTGGTCAATGAGTTGGGCAGGTAGCGGTAGGCGGTCTTCGACCCGCCGACGATCCCGCCGACGAGCGGGACGATACCATAAAAGTACAACCCGAAGAGCCGCCTTATCAGCGGGTTGGCCGGCTTGGTGACGTCGAGGTTGACGAACCGTGCGCCCGGCCGCAGCACGCGCTTGGCTTCGACCAGCGTCCGGTGGACGTCGACGACGTTGCGCATCGAGAAGCCCATCGTCGCGCCGTCGAAGGACGCGTCGCCGAACGGCAGCCGCGTCACGTCACCCTCCAGAAAGGTCGCGCGCTGCGCGGGGTCGGCGCGCCTGGCCCGGGCGCGGGCGCCGTCGAGCATCGGGGGGGTGAAGTCGACCCCGGTCACCCGCAGCGCCGGGTCGGTCCGCAAGAGGTGGAAGACCAGGTCGCCGGTCCCGCAGCACAGGTCGACGACGCTCCCGCCGCGCGGTGCGGCGAGCTCGGCCACGGCGCGCTTACGCCACGCTTCGTCGACGCCCGCCGTGAGCAGCCGATTTGCGCGGTCGTACCGCGGGGCGATCGCCGCGAACATCTCGCGGACATAGAGTGCCTTATCCATCGTCAGAGTCGACCGGGGCTGTTCGGCGGCCAGGCGACGATCCACTCCGACTTGCCGCCGGGCTCGAGCGCGTGAAGGCACGATGTGATCGCCCTGTCCGACCGTCCGGCCGTCCTGGCCGCCATCGACCGCGCCCGGTCCGTCTCCCTGTCGGCCTATATCTTACCGGTCAGCGTCACCGAGCGGCTCGCGGCCGCGGCGCGCCGCAACGCGCACGTCGAGCTCGCCTTGGCGCGCAATCCGGTCGGCGACACCCCCGCCGAGCGGCGCTACCTCGCCCAGGCCAACCGCGACGCGGTCGAAACCGTTCGCCGGGCGGGTGGCATCGCGACGCTCGTCTCGCCGCGCGATCCGCTGCACCTCAAGGCGGCCCTGATCGACGACCGGACGGCGTATTTGGACGATCGGAACTGGTCCGACGACGGGCCGCAGACGATCCTGATCGACGACGACCCGGGCGACGTCGCGATCGTCCGCGACGCCTTGGCGCGTCGCCCATCGGGCAACGAGCACCTGCGAACCGTCAAGCCCGAGAGCCTCGCGTTGGAACGTCACGTCGTCGGGCAAGCCGGTGAGGCGCCGCTCGACGTGGAGAGCGAGTCGTTCGGGATCGGGCCGATCTACGACGCGCTCGAGCAGCGCGCGGCGGCGCGCGGCGTGACGCGGCTGCTGATCTGCGACCGGGAGCTCGGCGAGGCGCAGCGCCGCGCGCGCCGGGCCGGCCCGCCGCCGGTCGAGATTCGCGCGCTCGACCAGTTGGTGCTCGACGGCGTGGACGTCCGCGTCACCCCGGCCGGGGAGAAGATGGCGCTGGGCGGCGCGGGGGCCTGGATCGGCTCGAGCAACGCGACCCGCGACTGGGGCTCCACCGCGCGCCAGCTCGACTGGGGGATGACCGTCTCGGATCCGGCGATCGCGGCCGCGTTGCGCGCACGTTTCCAGCAGACCTGGGACGCGTCGCTACCCTATGCGGGCGGCGCCGCCAGGTCGAACAGCGCGCGCGCGTTGGCGTCGGTGCGCGCGACGACGGTCGCCACGTCGACGCCGAGCACCTCGGCGACGACGCGCGCCGTATCGGCGACGTAGGCGACCTCGTTGCGTTGCCCGCGGTGCGGGACCGGCGCAAGGTAGGGACAGTCGGTTTCGAGCACGATCGCGTCGAGACCGATCTCGCGAACCGCGTCGCGCAGCGGTTCGGCGGTCTTGAAGGTGACGACCCCGCCGATTCCGAGCATCAAGCCGAACTCGCGCGCGAAGATCCGCGCCTCGATCGACGTTTCGGTGAAGCAGTGGACGACGCCGCGCTGCGAGCGCGGATCGTAACCGGCGCGCAACCCGGCGACGAAGTCTTCGTGCGCCTCGCGCTGGTGGAAGACGAGCGGCAGATGTCGCGCGCGCGCGTAGGCGAGCTGTGCTGCGAAGACGCTGCGCTGCACGTCGCGCGGGCTGTGGTCGTAGTGGTAGTCGAGTCCGGTCTCACCGACCGCGACGACGCGCGCCCCGAAACGTTCGCGCAGCGCGTCGAACGCCGCCGCAAGATCGCCGGGCGCGTCCTTCGCCTCGTGAGGGTGGATCCCGACCGTCGCCGCCAGGCCGAACCTCTCAGCCACGTCGCAGGCTCGCAGACTATCCTCGACGTCGCAGCCGACCGTGACGATCGCGTCGACACCACGTTCGCGCGCTCTCGCGACCATTGCGTCGCGATCCTCATCGAACGAGCGGTCGTGCACGTGGGCGTGCGTGTCGATCATGGTGAACCTTTAAAGCTCCCGTGCAGTTGTTCCCCGAGCGCGATCACCGCAGCCGTCGCTACCTCGCCGTGGCTCTCGTCCTCTCGCTGGTGCTGCACTTTGCGGGGGGTTCGCTTTGGGCGTTGCTGGCGCGGTCGGTGCGCGCGCTGACGCACGAACCCAGGGAGGTCCTGGCGCGGACCGAGCCGATCACCATCGAGCGGCTTCGGCCGCCGTCGCCGACGCCGGTCCCGACCCCGGTGCCGACCCCGCGCCCGCGCGTCGCGCAGAGCCGTCCGCGCGCCACGCGCCGCCCGCCGGCGCAACAGGCGCCGCCGCGACGGCGCGAGACGCCGCGCCTCGCGCAGGCGACGTTCGCGCCGAACCCCGAGCCGACGGTAGCGCCGCGGGTCGCCAAGATCCACGTTCCGCGCGCGCAGCGCGTCGCGATGGTACGCGTTCCGCACGGCAATCGCGGCGCAGCGCCGGCGAGCGGATCGATCGACGTCGGCGCGCTCGACGCGCAGTTTCGCCAAACGATCGCGCAGGCGCAGCACGATGTCGCCACGACGCCGCAGCCCGGCCCGGCCCGTGTCAGCACGATGAAGCGCTACGATAAATACCTGATGGGGAACATCGAGGACGTCACCGGCGCGAACGGGAGCTGCGATCCGCTCGACGACGGATCGAACCGCGGCGGTTACACGTGGTACTACTTGCGGTGCACGGTGCGCTACGCCGACGGTTACGTCGAGTCGGTCACGTTTCCGTGGCCGTTCAAGTTCACGCGCGCCGACGATCCGTTCTACCGCCATGACGGCAGACGTCATGAGTTCCCGGGTCAACCGCCGCCGCCCGGGTTCGTTCTCCCGCATCCGTTCGCGCTCACGCGCGCGGTGTGCACGTTCTATCGTGAGGAGTGCAAGGCGGTCATCGACCGGGAGCGGGCGAACGGCGACGCGCCGGCCGGCTCCGAGTAGCGCGGCGTGCTGCTCTTCCCCGAACGGGACGAGCCGCGGCATCGTTGGCTGCTGCCGCTGGCCGTCGCAGGCTCGCTGCTGATCCACGTCTTGGCCGGCGGTGCATGGTTGTACTTCGGTCACCGCATCGCGGTCGCGATCGCCAAAGTGCTGCCGCGGCCGACGCCGACGCCGGAGATCGTCGCGCTCTCCGACGCGATCACGATCGAGAAGCGCACGGTGCCGCGCGAAGCGCACCGCAGCCGCGCGATGCGCCCACAACGCCGGGCGCAGCCGCCTCCGCCGCTGCTTGCGCGGGTACCGCGGCCGCGCGCGCTACCCGTGCCGACGCTGCCGCCGTTGCCGACGACCGCGCCGACGATCACCCCCACGTATCGGCCCGTGCAGGCGACGATCCACCATTCGCGCATCCAGCCGGCGCAACCGCCGCCGCGCACCGCACCGACCCAACCGCCGCCGCCGCCGCATCGCGTCCGTGTCCCCGACGTCAACCCGGCGCCGCGCAGCGCGTTGTCGGCCCAGCAGCTCGCGGCGCTCGATCAGCAGTTCCGGCGGACGATCGCCGCGGCGGACCGTTCGTTGACCGACGTGCCGCGCCAGCGCCGCCCGCCCGCGATCGCACCCAACGAGCAGCGGTATCAAGCGATCATGGCCGGCACGCCGGAGCAGTTCCTATCCGCGCAAGGCGACTGCACGTCGGTGCAGTCGAACGCGCACGGGGCCCTCGTCGATCGGTACCTGCGCTGCCTCATCCGCTACTCCGACGGATACTACGAAGAGGTGAGCTTTCCGTGGGCGTTCCGCTTCTTGCGCCGGACCGATCCGTTCGCGTACCTCGACGAGATGTCGCACCCGTTTCCGATGCAGCCGCCGCCGGCGGGTTTCACGTTGCCGCAACCGTTCGCGCTGTCGCGCGCGCTCTGTTCCTTCTACCGCGCCGAATGCCTATCGCTGATCGAACGCGAGCGCGCGAACGGCAACCAACCCGCACCCTCGCAGTAGTCCACGTCAGCTGAGCTTGTCGAAGGGCGACCATTGCGATCGACCGATATGGCAACATTGTCGATCCTTCCCTTCGATAAGCTCACGATGACAAGACGGGCGGTTCGATGCGGGGGAAGAGTGCGTCGCCTGGATTCGTTTGCGTGTTCGCGGCGAGGCGGCCCCACACGAGCTCCTCGTTCCACTGCAGCTCCGGCGTGCCGGCGAGGCCGAGTTGGCGCCACATCTCGGTCGCTTTCGCGGGCATGAACGGGAACAGCAGCAGGCTCAACCAGCGCAGACCTTCGCACAGATCGTAGAGCACCGCGTCCAGCTCGACTTCGCGCTGGTGCTTGTAGAGTTCCCACGGTTTCTGCTCGTCGATCGTGCGGTTGAGCAGCGTGACGACGTTCCAGATCTCGTCGAGTGCCTCGCGAAAGCGGAACGCCATCACGTGCTCGTTCACCAGCGACGGCAGGTCGGCGACACGTTCCTGCACGGTGCCTGCGCCGGCCTCGGGGACCAAGCCGTTGCGATACTTTTGCAGCATTGCCAGCGAACGCCGCAGCAGGTTGCCCAAATCATTGCCGAGATCGCTGTTGTGGCGTTGGCGCAGCTTCTCGATCGAGATCGAGAAGTCGCTGCCGAACGGCGCCTCGCGCAACAGAAAATAGCGCAGCGAATCAGCGCCGAACTCGCCCCGCATCGCGAACGGATCCATTGCGTTGCCGAGCGACTTTCCGATTTTCGTCCCCGCATCGCTGGTGATCCAGCCGTGCGCGAAGACGCGCGACGGTATCGGCAACCCGGCCGACATCAGCATCGCCGGCCAGATGATCGTGTGAAAGCGCGCGATCTCTTTGCCGATCAGGTGCACCCCGGGCCAGAACCGCGCGTAGAGCCCGTCGGCATCTTCCGGCCAGCCCAGCGCGCTGATGTAGTTGATCAACGCGTCGTACCACACGTAGAGCACGCCGCCGCCCGGCAGCGGAATCCCCCAATCGAACGAGGAGCGTGAGATCGAGAAGTCCTCCAAGCCCTCCTCGAGGATCGCCATCATCTCGTTGTAGCGCGTCTGCGGCCGCAAGAACTCGGGTTTGGTGCGGAAGAGGTCGAGCAACGGTTGCTGATATTTCGAGAGCCGGAAGAACCAGTTCTTCTCCGACAACCATTGCACCGCACGCCGGCACTCCGGGTTCGGGCAGCGTCCGTCGACGAGCTTGGCCTCGGGCCAGAACGTCTCGTCGTTCGTGCAGTACCAGCCTTCGTACACGCCCTCGTAGACGTCGTCGCTGATGCGCATCCGCTCGAACAACGCCAAGCAGGCGCGCACGTGACGCGGTTCCGTCGTGCGAATGAAATCGTCGAAGTGCGCGTCGAACGCGGGCGCGAGCGTCCGCCACTTGGGCGCCAGCGAGTCGACGTATTGCTGCGGCGTCATCCCGGCCGCGGCGGCGGCGTTGGCTACCTTCTGCCCGTGCTCGTCGGTCCCGGTCAGTCCGCGCGCGGGACCGTGCGCGCGCGCGGTCCGCACCAGCACGTCCGCGGCGATCGTGGTATAGGCGTGACCGATGTGCGGCGTCCCGCTGATATAGAAGATCGGCGTCGTGAGGTAGAACGGGCGCTGGTGGGGCACTCGTGCCGTTTCGTCATTCCGGTTCGGCGCGGCCTGTGCGGCGCTCGCCGACACGCGCGTAGAGATGCCGGCGCGCGCCGTGCCCTGCGTCGGCGAGCCGCTTCGCGATCGCCGACGTCGTCAGCCCCTCGGCGACGAGCGCGTCGATCGTCGCGTCGAGGTCTTCCGCGGCGCACGAACTCGCCGGATCCTCGTCGACCACCCCGCCCTCGACCACGAACGAGATCTCGCCCCGCACCGGATCGTCGAGCGCGGCCGCGACCTGCGCGGCGGTTCCGAGCGCCTGCTGCTCGTGCAGCTTGCTGAGCTCGCGCACCAGGAACACGCGGCGCTCCGGAGCGACCGCCGCCAGATCGGCGAGCGACTCGCGAATGCGGTGCGGCGCTTCGTACCAGACGGTCGTCTCGCCGAGCGACGCGCGGTATGCGTTGCGCCGCTGGGCGCTGCCGCGCGGCGGGAAGCCGGCGAAGACGAATCGCCGCAGGTCGAAGCCCGACAGCGCCGCGGCGCAGACGAAAGCAGCCGGCCCGGGTAGCACTTCGACCGCGACGCCCTGCTCGCGCGCAGCAGCCACCAGCGCCGACCCCGGGTCGCTGATCCCCGGCGTGCCCGCGTCGGTCACCACCGCGACGGTTTCGCTGCGCGCGCGCTGCAGGATCGCTGCGGTCGTCGAGCGCGCATTGTGGTCGTGGTAGGTCCAAATCTCCTTGCCCGGCACTTCGAGCGCGCTGAGCAGCCGGCGCGTGACGCGCGAGTCTTCGGCGACGATCAGCGAAGCCTCGCGCAACGTGTCGATCGCGCGAAGCGTCACGTCCCGGAGGTTGCCGAGCGGCGTCGGTACGAACACGAGCCCCATGGCATCGGCTTCGCCGTCCCCTGCGGGCGTCCGCCGCATCGAGCTTCGCGGTCACATCATCGACTCGGGGATCTTCAATCGCGTCCTGGGGATCCTGACCGACGACGAGCTCACCGCCTACGTGATCGAAGAGTTCGAGTCCGGCCAGACCAAGACCGAGGCGTCCTATGCGCGGCTGCGCATCGAAGCCAGCGATCCCGCCCACCTCGACGAAGTGCTGGAGAAGCTCCAGCGCGAGACGGGTGCGGTCGTACTCGAGGAAGGTGACGTCGCGACGGAGCCGGCGCCCGGCGACGGGATTCTGCCCGACGATTTCTATGCGACGACCAACTATGCGACCGAGGTTCGGCTCGACGGCGTCTGGGCGGCGGTCGAACGGCCCGAGATGGACTGCGCGATCGTGCTCGACGACGGCGGCGCGATGACGGTCGCCCCATCCGACGTGAAGGCCGGCGACTGCGTCGTGGTCGGCCATCAGGGCGTGAAGGTCAACCTCCCGCAGCGCTCGCGCCGCAAGGCCGTGTTCGAGTTCATGGCCAGCGCGGTGTCGAGCGAGAAGCCGCGGCACGCGCTGCTCGGCGAGCTCGCGCGCGAGCTGCTGGCGGTCCGCGCGTCCGGCAAGCGCGTGCTGCTCGTCGGCGGCCCGGCGATCATCCACACCGGAGCCGGCCCGTATCTCGCCGAGCTGATCCGTGACGGCTACGTCAGCGCGCTCTACGCCGGCAACGCGCTCGCCGTGCACGACATCGAGTCACAGTTCTTCGGCACCTCGCTCGGGGTGAATCTGGAAGACGCTTTTCCGGCCGAAGAAGGCCACGTCCATCACCTGCGCTCGGTCAACCGCATTCGGGCCGCCGGCGGGATCCGTGCGGCGATCGAGAGCGGGATGCTGCGCGCCGGCGTCATGTACGAGGCGTATACCAAGGAGATACCGGTCGTGCTGTGCGGTTCGATCCGCGACGACGGCCCGCTCCCCGACGTGATCACCGACGTCATCGAGTGCCAGCGCGCGATGCGGCACTACGTGCCGGAGATCGGTATGGCGCTGATGGTCTGCACGCTGCTGCACTCGGTCGCCGTCGGCAACCTGCTGCCTGCGACGTGTAAGACCGTGTGCGTGGACATCAACCCCGCTTCGGTGACGAAGCTGACCGATCGTGGTTCGCATCAGACGCTCGGAATCGTGATGGATGCATCGTCGTTCTTGCGCGAGCTGACGTTGGCGATCGCCGCAGCCGAGGGCCGGTGAATCGATCGCTCGCGCGAGGAAAGCCCCCGGGCGGTGAACACAGAAGCAAGCAGCGGAGAAGGGCAGGATCGGAATCAAGATCGTGAAGGCGGACACCCCGTCGACCGCGCTCGCCAAGACGGGCTCGAGCGCTCTTGGCATCCCGGACCGGCTGTCGCCGAGCGCGCGCGGTCTGCTGGCGACGCCCGAAGGTGCGGTCGCGTGCGAGCTCGAGCCCACCGGAATCGACGCCTCCGGTGCGCACTACGAGCTGCGCATCACGAACGGAACGCCGGGCGTGCTGGCAGCCCGCGCGAGCGCGGTGCGGGTCGACGAAGCGCATCCGGTTGCCGCCATTGCGGTGGAGATCGAGCCGCACGCCGCGATTCGGACCGGTTTCTCGCTCGACGCGTCGCTGGCATACGAGCGCGTGACGGCAGAAGTCCACGGAGTGGGGATCCATCTGGTCGTCGACGCGCCGCCGCCGCGCGGCGGCCGGCCGCGGCGGCGCTGGGTCCCGCCGGTGATCGCACTCGGAGCCGCCGGTTTGCTGGCCGGAGCAGTTTTGATCGTGTTCGGCGCCGAGCGGCCGCGCGTCGTCGAAGCGGCGCTGCTGGCAAACCCCGACGGCCGGCTGGTGGCCAGCTGGGTGACGAGCGGGAGCGGAACGCGCACCTACGAGTTGCGCGACGCGGGCGGGTCGATCGTCGGACAGGGGCCGCTGCCGGCTCCGAGCGGGACGCTGGACCTGGGCCACGGCAACGCGGCCAGCCTGCACGTCGCGGTCGCCAACGCGTTCGGCCGCGACGACCGCGACGCCGCCTATGCGCGCGCGACGGCGCCGCCACCGATCACGATCGTCACCACGCCGCCGCCGGCGATCGGAAGCATCACCGTCGATCCGCCGCAGCCTGACGCGCCGCTCACCGTGCACTATGCGGCGCGCGCGCGCGACCTCCACTTGTCGGTCATCGACCGCAACGGCAAGACGTACTTCGAGACGACGACGCACTCGGGGACCGGCGTCGTGCGGATCCCGGCGCCGCCGGCCGGTCCGGATGCGCCGTATCAACTGATCGCGCGCGCCGAGGGCGCCGCGGGGGGCGAAGAGACGCGGATCTCGATCGCCTCCGCCGTCACCCCGTCGCCGCTACCCTCGCCGTCGGGTTCGCCTGCGGCGGCCGCCGACCAGCAACAGCGCGGCGGCCCGGCGCCGCCCGGTACGGGCGCGACCATCATCGACGCCGGCGGCTCCGAGACGTTCACGATCTCGCCGGATCCCGTTCGGGCCGGTCAGTCCTTCTCGGTCGAGATTCCGTTCGCCAACGCGGCGCGGGTCGAGCTCGTGCGCGATCGCGACGGCCTCGAGCTTGCCTGGGTCGATCTCCGAGCCGGCGATCGTAAGGTCATGCTCACCGCACCCATGCGCGACGGCCCGTTCACCGTGCGGGTGACCATCCAGCGCGGGGTCGGAACCGAGACGCTCGTCCACCCGCTGCACGTCATCGGCTCGCGCTGACGGCGGGCTCCAGCGCCAGGACGCTCCCGACGGCCAAGGCGTTGGCGGCGGCGAAGCCGGCCGCGAACTCGACGACCGCATGCGCCCTGGGTTCGCCGACGTGCCAGCGGCCGGCTGCGACGGCCGCCTCGATCCGCACGACCCGCCCGTCGCGGTCGACGAACACGACGTCCAACGGGACACGCATCCCGAGCGTGTGCACCGCCCGGCAGCGCGGGATCCACAGACCTTCGTCCATGCCGAGCGCCGATCGCGGCAAGAAACCGAGCGTTCGTTCGAGCCAGCGGTCGGCCCGCCGGACGCGCGAGGCGAGGACCCGGCCGGTCGCCGCGTCCCGCACGAGCCATGCGTTCATGGGATCGATCCAGTTACGAGTTGCCCCAATCGGGGTAGGCTGAGGGGGACTAAAGGACTAGGCCTGCGAGGAGCACGGAGGAGTGGTCGCTTCCCGGTCACGGCTACCGAAACTTGCCCCCGACACGATACTGCGGGAGCGTCTTCTGCTTTGGCTCAGCGAGCGGGCCGATGTTCCCGTCCGCTTGATCGCCGCTCCAGCCGGCACCGGTAAGACCACGACCCTCGTCTCCTACGCGACCGCGTCGGCGCATGCGACCGCATACGTGGCGCTCGATTCCGGAACGACCTGCGACGATCTGTGCTCGGTCGTCGGCGGCCGGCTCGGCCTGGACGGAGTCCGCGACGAGTCGTCGCTCGTCGAGAATCTGGCGTCGGCCGGCCGCTGCGAGATCCTGATCGACGACCTCCACGCCGGCTCGGACGAGGTCACCAGGCTTTTGGGCCGGCTCGTCTACGACGCACCTGAGAACGTGACGTTCGTCTACGCGACGCGCTCGCGCGAGGTCCTCGACGTGACACGGTTGGTGTCGCTCGGGCTGGCCGCGGTTCTCGGTGCCGAGTTGCTGGCGTTCACGCTCGAAGAAGCATCGCGCCTCGCCGTGTCGGCCCGCGTCGCGGCCGACGACAGCGACATCGCGCGGCTCGTTCACGAAACCGAAGGGTGGGCCTTTGCGCTGTGCAGCGTCCTGCGGCACTCAGCGGCGACCGGAACCGAGCTGGGCGGCGGGTTCGCGCGCTGGCGGCGTCAGGAATCGCGGCTCATCGCGAGCTTCGTGGACCGCGCATTTCAAGCCGAGCAGATCGAGCTCGGTGCCGCTGCACGGCGTCTGTTCGACGGCGAGACACTCGACATCGAAATGATCGACCGGCTCGAGACGCGCGGGATGTTCGTGCGCTGGCGCGACGGTGCGTTTCATCCGTATCGCGCGCTCGCGCGCTGTCCGCGCCTCGTCGAGACGTCGTCGACCAACGTGCTGACTCCGTTTTCCGTGCGACTTTTCGGCACGCCGTCGGTGACGTACGACAACCGTACTGTTGCGTGGGTGCGCCGTCGCGATGCGCACGTGTTCGCGTTTCTCGCGCTGCAGCCGAATGGGCGCGCGAGCCGTCAAGCACTGTTGCGCGCGTTCTGGCCCGACTCCGAACGACATCTCGGCGGGCAGAACTTGCGCAGCGCGTGCAGCACGATGCGGCGTGCGCTCGCCGAGGTCGTCGGGTATGCGGCGCTTGCGCACTATGTTACGTTCGGCGACGACATCGCGCTCAATCTCGCCTTGTTCTCCGTTGACGCGCGCAGCGTCCGAGCACACGTCCGCGATGCGGACGCGGCTTGGGCAGCCGGCGCGGAGCTCGCCGGAAACGAGCTCGATCGCGCAGCTTTGGCGCTCGCCGCCGCTCCGTTTCTGAACGGCGACGTGCCACCTGCGCTCGAAGGCGTCGGCGCCGAATTGGTGGCGCACCTCGCGCGCTGCAGATCGCGCGCGGAACGTGCGGCGGAAACCCTTTCGCACGCAGTGTGATGCTCGACGGTGCACCTGATCGGTCGATTCGCCGAAACAAGAACTGATATGACGCTCGAGCGGCCTGGCGGGGTGGCTGCGCGCTTTCTCTTCGCCGGTTCCTTGATCGCCATCATGTCGGCGTGCGTGCTGGCGTGGGCGACACTGCACGTCGACGACGGCTTGTTCGTGGACGCCAAGGCGTTCTTTTGCGCCGGTCAGGCGCTCGACGCGGGCCGAGACCCGTACCTCAATGCGTCGTTGACGGGCTGCGAGATCAAGCTGCAAACCCTCCAACTGCACGACTGGCCGGGGTCCCGCAACATCGTCGTCCCCGTGCCGTTGCCGCCGGTCGCGATGCTGCCGTTTGCCCTGCTGGCGCTGCTGCCGTTCGGGGCGGCGATCGTGCTATGGACCGGCCTCAACGTCGCAAGTGCCGCTTGGGCGGCCGAGCTGCTCCGGCGCGCCTTCCCCGCGCTCTCGGCGCCGTTCATCGGTACGATGGTCGTGCTCTCGGTGCTGCCGGCGGGGATTCGGCTCGGTCAGCCCTCGGGCATCGTGCTCTTGGCCGTCGTCGCCGCAGGGCTGGCCCTGCGCGCGCGTTCTCGTGTCGGGGCGATCGTCTGGCCCGCGGTCTTGGCGATCCAGCCGCACGTCGCCGTGGCGCCGTTCGCGTCGATGCTGTTCGCGCCGTTCCGGGCCGCTCGCTGGGCGGTCGTTGCGCTGGGTGCGGGCTTGCTCGCCGTCAGCGTGGCCTTCGCCGGGCACCTTTCGTTCGAATACGTAACGCGCGTTCTACCGGCCCATGCCGATGCCAATTTGCTTGACGCGTCGCAGCTTGCGCTTCCGAGCGCTTTGTCGTTGGCCGGCGTCGCCCCCCACGTCGCGCTCGCGCTCGGCGACGCAGCGTTCCTGCTCGCCATCGTGGCGGGAATCGTCATCGCAACCCGCGTCGCGCGGAGCTCGGCCCGGCCCGAGGCCCTCGTGTGGCTGACGACGATGATCGGTACGATCGCGGCGCCGCACCTCCACACCCAGCAGCTCAGTTGCGTGCTTCCCGGGGCGCTGCTGCTGTGCAGCCTGGGGACCTCGCCGCGCCTGGCGCGGGCCGCCGTCTACGGTGTCGCGATCCCGTGGGTGTCGTTGATGTCGCTGAAATGGGGCCCGGGCTTCGCGCTCGCGGCGGCGGCCGGCGAATGGCGTAAGCCGTCGCCGTGGCGCCTGTTGGCCGTCGCCGGATTCGCGGCGGCGTTCTGCGGTTTCCTGATCGGCCTGGCGCTGCTTCTCGCGCACCTGATCCATCCGCTGCACCCCGTCGCCATCGTACCGCCGCCCGCAGCCGCGCTGGCCGAGCAGACGTGGGCGATCGGGATCGCGGTCGATTCGGCCGCCTTCCGAATCGCGACGGTGCCGGCGCGAATGGTGACGTGGGCGGCCGAACTCGTGTTGCTCGGGCTCGCCGTGACGGCCGCTCGGTTTCTTCCTCTGCACCGTAAAGATGTCGTGAGATTAAATGGGACTTCAGTCCCAACCGGGTAAGGACCTAAGGCGATGACCTCTGAACGTTTGGCGACGGGCGACGGTCCGTTGGAACCGACGTTCCGCGGAGAGCCCGGCGGTCCCACCCTCTTCCGCTCCCGCTACGCCGCCTGGCTCGACGCGCACGCGGACACGCCGTTACGCCTCGTCGTCGCGCCCGCGGGCAGCGGGAAGACGACCACCACGCTGGCCTGGGCGCAGCAACAACCGGCGAAGGTCGGATGGCTGACGGTCCCCGCCGGCAGCGACGCGCGGTCGCTCTCCGACCGGATCGCCCACGTTCTGCGCGACGTCGAAGCCTCCGGCGAGGAGCGCCTGCGCTCGAGCGTCGTCATCGACGAGCTCGAGAACGCCGACGCGAGCGGCCGCGCGTTTCTGGCCAACCTGTGCGCCTTCGCGCCCGACACGGTGACGTTCGTCTACCTCGTTCGCTCGCGGATCGCGATCGACGTCCGGCTCCCCGAATCGCGCGGGTTGGTCGCCACCGCGCCGCTCGGACACCTGCTGTTCGGCGCCGATGAGATCGCGCTGTTCGCCGACTCGCTCGGCGTACGCTGGACACCCCTCGACTGTGCGCGCTTGCACCGCGCGACCGGTGGTTGGGCGGTCGCGGTCACCGGCGCGGTTCGCGCTGCTCGCGAGCGCGGCGTCCCGTTGATCGAAGCGTATCCCGGCTGGTTCGCCGCCGAGAAGAGCGCGGTCAGCGAGTTGATCGACCGCGCGACGGAACGCTCCAGCCCGTCCGACGCGCAGGCATTCCGTCGGGTGTTCGGCTCGCCCGAGGAGCCCGCGATCTCCGATCTGGTCGCCCTCGAGCAGGCCGGGCTGTTCGTCGACCGGTTGGGCGACGCGTTGCGCCCGAACCCAGTCGTCGCGACGATGCTCGGCGCGACCTGGGCGACGGGGCTCACGCCCGACGAAATCGCGCCGGCGCAGCTCGACATGTTCGGGCGTTTCCGGATGGTCGTGAACGAGCGCGAGGTTCGCTTCGCGCGCCGCCGCGAGGCGCAGATCGTACAATTTCTCGCGTTGCAGCCGAACGGCCGGGCGACTCGCGCCGAGCTGTTGGACGCCTTCTGGAAAGACGGTGACCGGCAGCTCGCCGCGCAGGGTCTGCGCACCGCTCTCAGCGCGATCCGCGGTGCGATCGCACGCGCTGCCGGGGCGGACGGGGTCGAACGTTATTTCGTCACCGTCGGCGACACGGTCGGCCTGCGCTTCGAAGCGGTGATCAGCTCGGCCCATCGTTTCGAATCGCACGTCAACCTCGCGGCCGCCGCCGAGGCGCGAAACGACGAGGTCTTGGCGGGCACCCACTGGAGCGCGGCCTCGAAGATCTACGCAGCACCGCTGCTGGCGGGTGAGCCGTCGGCCTCATGGATCGAGCCGATGGCCGCGGAGTATGCCGTTCTGGCCGACGCGGCGCGTTCGCGGGTCCCGCGGCGCTTCCCGATGCGACCGATTCCGGGCTTCAAGCAACCGCCGACTGCTCACCAGGCGGCATTGGGCGGCCGATAGTTCTTCTACAGGGGTTCGTCAGCGGCTGAACTCGGCCGGCGACGCGTCCACGGAGGACCAAGACGCTGCAGGATGCGGAAGTACGGGCACCGCGCTGGCTGGACGTCTTCTCGACGGCCACGGCGGGGCTCCCGAAGATCGCTCGGGACGCGCTGCGTCGCCGTGCCGTCGAGGCCTGGCTGGCGGCGCACGCCGGCGAGCGCGTTCGCACGCTGCAAGCACCGGCCGGAGCGGGCAAGACGACGGCGTTGGTGATCTGGGCACGCGCCTGCAGCGAAACCGTGCGCTGGATCGACCTCCCGCCGGGCTGCGGCACCGAAGCCTTCGAGCGGTTGTTCGCCGCGGCGACCGGATCGTCGGTCGCCGCGTTTCCCAGCTCGACGGCGGCGCAGGTCGTGATCGTCGACCAAGCCGACGATATATCCGCCGAGGCGCGCGAGCTGTTGCACCGTGCCGTTGCGCACGGTCCCGACACGACGCGCTTCGTCGTGACGGCACGCGGCGCCAGCATGCGCGAAGTGGTGGGACCGTTCGGTCGCATCTCCGATCCCGCGTTGTTTCGGTTCGATGCCGACGAGCTGCGGCGGCTGTGTGAGGCCAACGGCGTCTCCTTTACGCCGCCGGAGATCGAGCTCGCGCTACAGATGACCAACGGCTGGGCGACCGCGCTCGCCGATACGGTGCGCTCGGCGCGGCCCGGGCCGTTGCCGCTCGCCGATGCGGTGAAAGATTGGCGCAACGGAGGCGGCGCCGTCGTTACCTCGATCGTCGAGCGGATGTTGCAGGTCGCCGCGCCGCACGATGCGGCGCTGCTGACGATGGTCCTCGCCGAGCCGTTGCGCGCGACGCCGGCGCAACTGTCCGAGCTCGCCAGCGGCGGACTGTTCGTCGACGTCGTCGAGGGTCGTCCGCTGCTCAATCCGGTTGTCGCCGCCGGGGGTCGCGACGTCGCGCGCGCGCGATTGCGCCGCGATGACGCGCCGCCCGGAGAATCGGCGACGCTCACGCTGTTCGGCTCGTTCCGCATGCTGGTCCACGGAACCGAAGTGCGCTTCAGCCGGCGTCGCGACCGGCAGATCATCGCGTACTTGGCGCTGGCGCCCGGCGGCCGCGCGACGCGCGGCGAGCTGTTCGACGCATTCTGGCCGCGCGCCGACCGCGATTCGCGCAGTCAAGGGCTGCGCACATCGTGCAGCATGATTCGCAGCGCTATCGGTCGCTGCGCGGGCCGCGAACACGTCGACCGCTACTTCCGCGTCGCGGACGGCTGGGTCACCTTCGACATGGAGCACGTGACGTGCGACTTGTACGCGTTCGAAGCGGAGGTCGCACGCGCGGCAGAAGCGGAGCTCGCCGGCGACAGCCCGCGCGCGCATAGCGCGTGGGCTGCCGCGGTGGCACTGTGCACTGCGCCGCTGCTGGAAGACGAACTGCCGGCGCCGTGGATCGCGCGCCGCGCGGAGCAGTTAGACGCCGCGGCAGGGCGCGCGCGCCGGTGCTCGGGAGCGGCGGTCGCGCAGCGCGAAGAGCAGCACTCGATGCGGCTCGTCAGCCGAGGTTGATCAGGCTTCGTCGAGTATGAGGACGTCACCGACGAGCACGTCGGTGCGCGCCAGCGAACCCGGCGAAAGTTTCAAGGTCGCGCGGGCGTCGGAGTAGGCGACGCTCGGACAATCAGGCGGCACGCCGGGGCAGCACGCGAGCACGCGGCCGAACGCGTCGAGGAACACGACATCGACGTCGGAGCGCAGTCCCAGCGTGTGCACGCCGCGACACCGTTCGAGCCAGATGTTCTCGGCGATCTCGTAGCCGCTGCCGAGCAGCAGGCCGACGACGTGCCGCAGCGGCGGCACCGCGAAGGCGATGCTCTCCGCCAGGACGGCGCCGGTCGACCGGTTGCGCAGGATCGCCATCAGCGGGACACTAGAAGGTCTGCGGCAACAAGGCGAGTGGGAGCGCGATCGCGGTCGCGAGGTACGGACCGAAGGCGACGGGTCGTCCGCTGATCCCGCGCGCGCGCGCAACGATCACCGCCGCCGTGCAGCCGAGCGCGAAGAAGATGAGCGCGCCTTGGACCCCGATGAGCGGACCGCCGAGCGCCGCGAGCTTCACGTCGCCCCAACCCAAACCGAGGCCATGAGACCGCCAGGCGAGCACGGCGAACGGCAACGCCGGGACGACGGCGACGATAGCGACGTACCAGTGACCGCTCAGCGCCGCCGCGAGCAGCAGTGCGCCCAGCGGGGCCAGGGTGAACGCGTCGGGGATGATGCCCAGCTCGACGTCGGCGACCCAGATCGCGGTCAGCACGCCGCACGCGAGCGCGACGATGGCCAGCCCCTGCGGCGGCAGCCCGCGCATCGCGGCGAACGCGCCGAGCAGGGCGTTCGCGACGATCAGCACGCGGGTCGAAACCTTGCCCGCCGGCGGCCCGTCGGGCGGAGGCGTCTGGCCGGCGCACACGTAGCGCGCGGTGTAGATCCCGACGGCTCCGAGCGCGGCAAAGACGACGCACCAGAAGAGAATCGAGATCATTTGTTCATCATCTCCGCGGCGACCGGCCCGAAGATCATGACGAACAGCGCCGGCAGCATGAACAACGCCATCGGAATCACCATCTTGACGGGCAGCTTCGCCGCCGCCTCTTCGGCGCGGCTCATGCGCCGATTGCGCGCCTCTTCGGCGAGCTCGTCGAGCACGTGCGCGACGTTGCCGCCCAAACGCTCGGTCTGGACGAGTGCCGTGACGACGCTCGACAGATCGACCTGCTTGACGCGCCGTGCCAGCGCGGTGAGCGCGTCGACGCGCGGCATCCCGACCCGGATGTCCGAGAGGGTCATCCGGAACTCCTCGGAGAGCGGACCCTGCATGCGCGTGACCGCGACCGCCAGCGCGCCGTTGAGCGCGGTGCCGGCTTCGACGGTCGTCGACACCATGTCGAGCAGATCGGGGATGCGGCGAGCGATCTGCACTTTGCGTGACTTCACCGCATTGTCGAGCACGAAGGACGGTGCGATGAACCCGACGATCGCGCTGATGAGCGTGGCTCCTGCGATGATGAACAGCGGCGCATGAATCAGCGCGCTCACCAGCGCCCCGGCCGCGCCCATCGCGACGGCGACGCCCAAGCGGGTCAGCGTGAAGGTGATGATGGTCGTCTTGTACCAGCCCGCTTCCGCGAAGCGACCGGCGAGCACCACCTGCTGCTTCGCGTCGACCAGTGAGTGAACGATCTTGTCGTTGCGCGCGTTTTCGGCCGGAAATGGATCGAGCTCCGCCAAGCGGCGGCTCATGTCGTCGCCGCGGTCGACGACCGCGAAACCGACCGCGAAGAGCGCGCCGGCGAAGAGCAGCGCGATGATGGTGACGGTGAGAATCATATGTCCATTTTCATGATGGCGCGAATCACGCCGATGCCCAGGATTTCGAGCACGCAGAAGGCGATGATGCTGACATGGCCGATCGCGGTATTGAGCAGCGCGGCGCGCATCGGCGGCTGCGCGATCATGATGAACGCGCCGACTCCGACCGGCAACAGCCCGATCACCCAGCCGCTCAACGTCGCCTCGCCGGTGAGGGCCGCGATCTTGCGCATGATGGCGCGGCGGCCTTTGATCGTGCTGGCGAGATGGTCGAGGATCTTGGCGAGGTTGCCGCCCGTCTTGCTCTGGACTTGAATCGCGTCGACCATCATCGCGAGCTCTTCACTGGGCACGCGCCGCACAAGATCGTCCAACGCGACGTCCATCGGCACGCCGATGTTCGAGCGCGCGATCACGCGGCTGAACTCGGTTTGGGCCGGGTCGGCCAGCTCTTCGGTGACGAGCACCAGAGCCTGCCGCAAGCTCAAGCCGACGCGCAGTCCGCTCGAGATCAGGCGGAGCGCCAGCTCGAGCTGCTCGTCGAACGCTCTGAGCCGTTTCTTCACCTTGCGCTTGATCCAGAAGCGAAACCCGAGCGCGGTCAGCGCGAAAGAGATCGGGATGAACAAGATCGCGCGAAGCGGGTCGGGACGCAGGGCGATCACCGCCACCAGCCACATGACGACGGTGACCGTCGCGACGATCGCGCCGAGCCGTTCGGCCGGGGTGCGCAAACCCGCGCGGTCGAGATCAGCCGCGAAGCTCCCGACGAACTTCGCCAGGTAGCCTTCGATACGGCTCCATGCCGCGTATACCGTAAACGCCATCGTTCCGATGACACCCAGAACGATGGCGAACGGCAGAGCGTTTACCACGATGCAACGCGCTCCAGCTCGGACAGGCCGCGAACGTCGTAGGTGATGCCGTATTCCTGGAACTTGCCCAGGCACATCGGCTGCACGCCGGTGAAGATGAAGCTGCCACGGACTTTGTTGTCCTTGTCGACGCCGCGCTGATCGTAGCGCGCGATCTCCTGGGTCGTGACGACGTCGCCTTCGAGGCCGACGACCTCGCACACGCTGGTCAGCTTGCGCGTGCCGTCGCGCATGCGCGTCAGCTGGAGGATCATGTCGACCGCACCCGCGACCTGCTCGCGGATCGCTCGTACCGGAAGGTCGAAGCCTGCCATCAGCACCAGGGTTTCCAAGCGAGAGAGTGCGTCGCGCGGACTGTTCGCGTGGATCGTCGTGAGCGAGCCGTCGTGGCCGGTGTTCATCGCTTGCAACATGTCGAGCGCTTCGCCGCCGCGGCACTCGCCGACGATGATGCGATCGGGCCGCATGCGGAGCGCATTGCGAACGAGGTCGCGGATGCGAATCTCGCCGGCGCCTTGAATGTTCGGCGGTCGCGCTTCCAGGCGCACGACGTGATCTTGGTCGAGCGACAGCTCGGCCGCGTCTTCGATCGTCACGATGCGTTCGTGGACCGGCAAGTAGCTCGAGAGCACGTTCAAGAACGTCGTCTTCCCTGAGCCCGTTCCGCCGGCCACGATAATGTTCAGGCGCGCTTCGACCGCGGCCCGCAGGAAATCGAGGATCTCCGGAGCGGCGGCGCCCAGCGTGATCAGGTCGGCCGACGTCATGCGGCGCGTGCCGAAGCGGCGGATCGTCATCGTCGCGCCGTTGAGCGAGAGCGGCTCGATGATCGCGTTGACGCGCGAGCCGTCGGGCAGTCGCGCGTCGACCATCGGCTGCGCTTCGTCGAGCCGGCGCCCGAGCGGCGCGATGATGCGTTCGATCGTCGCGCGGAGGTGCTTGTCGCTGGTGAATTCCTTGGCGGTGCGCTCGATCCGGCCGTTGCGCTCGATGAAGATGTTTTGCGGGCCGTTGACCATGATCTCGCTGATGTCCGGTTCGCGCAGCAGGTCCTCGAGCGGGCCCAGTCCGATCGCCTCGTCGACGATCTCGAGCTTGAGCCGGGCCGCCTCTTCGGCCGAGCCGATATCACGGTGGCCGTGCAGCAACTCGCTGACGATCTCGCCGACCTGCGAGCGCAATTCGGCGACCTTCGCCTGCTCGTTGGTGGCGCGCGTCATCTTGGTCGGATCGACGCGCTTGGCGAGCTCTTCGTGGATCTCGGTCTTGAGCGCGTCGAACTTGTGGGTGACCGGAATCGCCATGCGCGTCGGCTTCCCGTTCGACGCACCCTCTTTGGGCGCTGCGACGAGCGGAACGACCTTCTGGTCCGGCGGGCGGCGCGGCCCCAGGCGGCGATCGCCGACCGGTGCTTGCGACGACGGTGACAACCTGAGGCTTTCGGTGAACGGTGACGGCGTCGCGCACAGCTCCGCGAACGCTTCGAGCGCGCGCTCGTAGCGGCGATCGGCGCTCGGCGGGATCTCGACCGAGACTTTGGTACCGAGCGCCGACTCGACGCGCCCGCGCGGCAGCGCATTGCGCGGATCGCGCGTGACGACCACGACGTCGAGCCGCTCTTTGGCGATGCCGAAGCGCTCGAACTCCAGTTGAGCGACGCGCGCGCTGGTCAAACCAAGAACCGACGGTTCGACGACCAGGATGAAGCGGCGGCCCAAGGACACGAACGGACGGACGGCGGCGGCGAATGGCTGCGGCGCGTCGACGACGACGACCGACTTGCGGGCGACCAAGTCTTCGGCCAGCGCCAGCACGTCGGGCGGCTTGATGGTGAAGCCGCCGTCAAAGGTGGCCGTCAGCTCGACGATGGTCATGCGACCGTCTTCGATCGACGCGATGTTCGGCGTCGTGCGCGCGCCGTCGAGCGCACGAACCTTGTCGAGCAGCACCGCGATCGCGCGGCGCGCGACCAAGTCACCGTCGACGAGCGCGACGTCCGCGTTCTTCGAGAGCCGTGAGATCGCGTCGACGCAGAGCGTCGTCGCGCCGGCGCCGCCCTTTGCGCCGATGACGACGGCGACGTTGGCGCTCATTGCTGGACGACCTTATCGCCGTTGATGACCTCGACACCGGACCGGTGCGGGGCCTGCGCGGGAGCGGGGGCACGCGCAGCGGGCGCTGCCGGTGCGGCGACGGCCGGGGCCGGCGCAGCCGGCGCGGCGACGCGCTGCGCGGCAGGCACGGACAGGTCGATCGGTTCGCCGAGCATCGGCTTGTTGCCGCTGCGATCGTCACTGGGCGCGCGCAGCGAGAGCCGCAGCGTCGCGTTGAGGTCGACCAGCGTGAGAAGCTTTGCTTGAGACGGCGTGACCGCGAGCGATACCGTCTGGCTCGCGTCCGGCGACGGGGTTGCGCCGCTGGGCGTCTCGAGGGTGGTGCCTATGGCGAGCACCGGCACGTCGCGCAAGATCGTCGCCGCGACCGGCTGCTGGTTTTGCCGCGGCGCCGTCACCGCGATGATGTCGACGTGGTCGCCGGGCTGGATCAGTGCGCCGACGCCCTTGACGCGGTCGATCGGAATCGCGATCGCGCGCATCCCGCGCGGGACGCGCGTTTCAAGCGTCTGGGCCTGCGCGGACATGATCTTGGATGTCGTGATCGTGCTGCCGGCCGGCATCGAGACGGCGGCGGTCCGGCCGATGGCGAGCCCCGGCGCGTTGAGCGCATCGGGATCGATCGCATCACCGGGACGAATCGAGGTCGTGACCATGTCGCCGGTGATCTGCACGCGCGCCGGGATGTCGCGCGCGGCGATGAGCACCGGGCGCGGTGCGACCACGGCGGTTCGGCTTCGGCCGATCGTCGTGAGATAGTTGAACGTCAGCAACCCGGTCCCGAGCGCTAGGATCGCTGCGATGATCAGTGTCGTCGAACGACGGTCTAGACGCGGACGAGCTGCAACCATGGTGCGAAGGTCTCCGAGGCGAGTAAAGTGAGTGCTCCGACGGTGATGGCGATGGCGTAGGGTAGCCGCCGCCGTTCAGGGTCGAGGGTGATGCCGCGGCCGAAACCGCCGGATGCTGCTGCCGATGCGAGCAGCGAAAGTGAGGTCGTCAACCGCCCTGCGCGGGCCAGTTCGAGCAGCGCCAGTGCGCCGCCGGCGAGCCCGGTTGCAAGGAAGAAGGTCAGTGCGCCGGGCCAGCCCGCGCAGATCGCACCGGCTGCCAACAGCTTGACGTCGCCGCCGCCGAACCAGCCGCGTCCATACACGACCGAACCGACGAGGAGAAGCGCGCTATAAGCGATCAGAGCGAACGGCAGCGCGATGAGTCCGTGCTGCACGGATCCGATTATCGCGACGGCGGCAAGGCCGAACGTGAGAACGTTCGGGACCCGCCGCGTCGCGAGATCGGTTACGGCTGCGATTGCGCACGCGATCACCAAGATGACGGTGAAGAACATGTCCGCAATCCGCCGGTTGGTATTAGGCGGCGTTCAGCTGGCCGCTCATGCTGGTGAACAGACCCTTGACGCTGGTGCCGAGCGCCGTCATGGCGACGATCGCGGCGACCGCGATGAGTGCAACGACCAAGGAGTACTCGACGAGGGTCGCGCCTTCGTCGTTGCGGAGCATCGAACTCAGAGTGGTGAACACGGGTGGATTCCTTTCGGTTTGGTTTGGTTTTGGGTGGGGGCGGCCGTAGCGTCTACGAGCCAGTGGAGAGCTTCGAATCGAAACTCCAGAACGCGGAGGTGATGGGGCCGCCGAACATCGAGACTGCGGCGACGCAAACCAACGCGACGAAGGCGACGACCATTGCGTACTCGACGAGGGTCGCCCCGTCGTCGTCGCGCAAGAAGGGAACGAGCGATTGCGTCATCGGCGATCTCCGCAATTACTGCGGATCCGCGTCGAGCGGCGAATCCACGTTGGGACTCGGTCGATCGATCTGTAACCGTGCGCTGCCGGGTGTGATGCCGGTCAGTGATGTCACGGTCGCAACGATGGTGCTGCCGCGTGGCGGCCCGGCCGCGATTCCGATGATCACGGAGTACGTGCCGTCGGAGGCGGTGCGCGCAGCCGTGCGCGAGAGGACGACGACCGGAAGATCTCGGGAGATCTCGCCGGTCAGAGTCACCGTAATGGGAACGTTCGCTGGGCCGTGACCACGGATCGCGACAGCCTCCATGCCGTGCGCGATCCGGGCCTCCACCGTGAGCGCGCCGGTACCAGACGTCGCCGGAGCCGGCGGCGCTGGTGGCGGCGTGACGATCGGATACGCTTGCGCGATCCGCGCCAGTTGCTCGGCGACCGACGCACTTACGACGAGATCGCTCCCGTTGTAGTACGGCGGTACGTCGGCAGCAAAAACCCGATCACCGACGCGGTAAAGCGTCTGGCCAGCTCGGAATTCGATGACGACGCCCGGCTTTGAGAGTTGAACGCCGCCTTCGTCGGACAGCCACGCGTACGTATACCCGTCCTGTACCGCAAGTCGCGCCAGCGGCGTTCCGATTGGTTGAGCCGCGACGGGGGCGGCCGTCGTGGCGATGAAGACGAGGGCGATTGCGAGGCGTGCTAGCGAAGACATACGTTCTCCCAGAGGTGGGCCGGCAGACGCAGTCTAGTCCCTTGGTGCCCCGCTGTGAAGGTTGTCACTTGAAAATTAGCGCAATGTGAGCGGAGCGTTGACGCGTTAACGCGGGGGTGGCGTGTCATACTGCGTTCGATGAACGTGCACCGCTCCGCGGCGGCTGCGCTTACCGCAGCCGTCCTTCTTTCCGCCGCCGCCCCCGCACGAGCCCAGGAGCACTTGCTCTCGCTTGGGGTCGGCGCCTCGGCGTCGATCGTTGCACCCGGTATGACTCGTGTCGCCGTCGGTGATGCCGGTATCGCCGGCGTCGTTCCGACCGGCGGCCAATTGCTTATCAACGGCAAGTCGCCCGGGAGAACGACCGTCACCGTGTGGGCCGCTGCGGGCCGCATGGATTATGAGGTCGTGGTCACCGATCCCGGCCTCGACGCTATCGAGCAGGCGATCCGGCAAGCGCTCGACATGCCCGGTATCACCGTCTCGCAAGCGCCCGGCACCATCCTCGTGCGCGGCGCGGTCGCCGACAACACCCAACAACTGCACGTCAATGACGTCCTGAGCCGTTTCGCCGTCTACGCTAAAGACAAGAAGGTTTCGTTCGTCAACGCCGTCACGGTGGCGGATCCGCTGGGCGAGCTGCACTCGGCTCTGGCTCGCGATCCGCTCACCTCGCACGTACGCGTCGAAGGGGACGGAAACGGCAACATCGTCGTCGGCGGCTCGGTTCACGATCGTGCCGACGCCGAAGCAGTGCTCGGTCGCGTGCGCAGCCTCGCCGGACGGAACCTCACCGCCGAAGGGAAGATCATCGACCGGCTGTCGACCGAGACGACGACGCAAATCGCCATCAAAGTCAACATTCTCGAGATCGACAAGACCGGGCTCAAGCAGCTGGGCATCCACTTGCAAGGCGCGACGCCCGATCCGAACAATCCGGGAACCTACACGATCGGCAACCCCAGCTACGTCGCAATCGAGCCCGGCGCGTCGACCAGCCCCGCACTGAGCATCCAGCCGTTCTTCCGGCTCACGCGGCTCGCACCGACGCTGGACCTGATCGTCCAGAGCGGCCACGCGCGCGTTCTGAGCGCGCCGAACCTGGTGACGTCACCGGGCCAGGAAGCTTCGTTCCTCGTCGGCGGCGAGATCCCGTACGCGTTCTCGACCGGCCTCGGCCAGATCAGCATCGTCTTCAAGGAATATGGCGTCAAACTCCTGATGACGCCGACGCTGCTTGGCAACGGAACCGTTGAGACGAAGATCGCCCCGGAAGTCTCCGACCTCGACTTCGCGGACGGCATCACGCTCAACGGATTTGTCGTTCCGGCCCTCAAGACGAGCAAGCTGTCGACCGACATCGTCACCCGCGACGGCGAGAGCGTCGTGATGGGCGGCCTGCTGCGGCGGATCGAGACGCGCAACATCAACAAGATCCCGCTCCTAGGCGACCTGCCGATCCTCGGCAAGTTGTTCCGCTCGACGAACTATCAAAAGACCGACACCGACGTGGTGTTCGTCATGACGCCGGACGTCATCGTGCGTTGATGGGCGCGACGGCCTTGCTGCGCGAGATGTTGGTCAACGACGACGGCGCTACCCTGGTAGAGTACGCCTTGGTCCTGGCCGCGTTCTCCGTCGTGGCCGTGCTCGCGCTGGCTGCATTCGGTGACGCCACGACGCAGGGTCTGAGCTACGACGGCCAATTGATGACGACGTCCGGGGAGACACCGCCATGATCCGGCACCACCAGCGCGGGGCCGCACTGCCCGAGACGGCGCTCGTGCTGACCCTGCTGCTCATGGTCGTGATCGGCGCGATCCGCATCGCCGTGGTCGGTTACCAACAAGTCTCCGCCGACGGCGCAGCATATTTCAACGCCCACGAAACCGGCCTCAAGCAGACGTATCCCGGCGTCGCTACGCAGCTCGATCCGAACGCCGCCACCCAGACCGTGTTCCCGCGCAACGCGACGGGCGACACGACGATCACGCCCCAGACGTACGCGCCGCCGGCCGTGACGCTGCCGAATTACGGCTTCAGCCAGACGGGCAACCGTCACGGCGGAGCCTCGTTGATCCAGCCCTTGCAGACGATCTCGACGGTGACCCGCACCAACATCGATCCGGTGAGCATCTTCGGCGGCAGCGTCATGACGGTCACCGGCATCGGCGTCGAGCCTTCGTTCCAGGAAACCGGTGTGCACGGAAACATCGGCGGCAACGACTTCGGCACCCAGGCGTCGTTCGCGGCTGCTGCCGACTACTTTTCGCAAGGCGAGAACACGCCGCCGTACTTCGGCGGGTTCAACTACATGCAGTTCTGCCCCGTCGCGCCCGACCCGAACTTGGCCAACGCGTGGAACGGTTGCCCGACGGCCGTCGAGTTTCTCGCGCTGGGGATGGCCGAGTATCTCGACGTCCAGAACTGGGGCCGCAGCCCGAACGGGATCGCGCCGGAGAACCAGGCCGTGTTTTGGGAGACGCTCTACCACCAGAACGTCTATGCCGAGATCTCCGCCGATTTGGCGACCTGGGCACCGAACATCGCGACGACGGCGAACCGCCAGAACGCTCAGAAGTACCTCAACCACACCGACCCGGCGCAGACCATCTCCAAAGTCTATTCATGGGACTCGGCACAGCAGGGCGGTTTCCCGGCGCCCGGCTACGTGCCGGGAACATATCCGCTCAACCCGGGAGCGGGTGCACCGTGAACCGACATTACCAGCGCGGCCAGGTTCTTCCGGTCTGGGCGATGGGCATCGTCGCGATGCTCATCGTGACGATGGCCGTCGTGCGCTACTCCGACATGGTGCGCTGGCAGGTCCGCGCGCAGAACGCCGCCGACGCCGCGGCCCAGTCGATCGTCGCCTTGCAGACGCAGCAGTTCAACGAGATGTCGATGGTCCTCTACGCCACCGCCGTCGAAGAGTACCGCATCCGGGAGATCCTCTACGCGCTCGAGCTCACCGCCTACGGTGACGGCGGTTGCACGGCGGACAACTCCTGCCTGGCCCGCTACGTGTCGTTGGAGGCGCAGTATCTCAAGGCGGTCGCTCGCTACAACAACGAGGTCATCATGCTGGATCGCGTGACCGCGAACATGGACGCGACGACCATGAGCAGCGATGCATACGCCCTGCTGGCCGATCTCAAGACGCAGTGCGGCCAGCAAGGCGGCGGCGACTGCGCCTTTGGCTACGCGTTGGTCGCCTATGGCGGCCGCACGCCCGTGTACGGCGTGCAAATGGATGCGCGCGCGTTCATCAAGCCGTCGCTCGGCGGGCACATGACGCCGTCGGGCACCCTCAACGGGTCGCTGGACCCCGTCGAGGTCGAAGTCGCGGTCTGCGCCGACGTGCCGTCACCGGTCCCTTCGCTGTTCAACTTTCATCCCGCGCCGCATCGGGTCATCGCGCGCGCCGCTGCCACGGCCGTCATGATGGAGCAGGACTGGTTTCAACCGGGCTCGCTCACCAATCCGTGGACGCAGGCCTACTACCAACCGCTGGAGCTTCCGTCCGGCAGCACCGAAGACGCCGGCGACGGTTCGGGCAAAGACTGGTACGCGGTGGACTTCGCCGGTAACGGTTCGGTCGCGAACACGATCTCGAACGGCTACACGTTCGGCATCTACAACAACGAGTTCACCGCCTACCTGGGCTGGTGGAACGCCGTGCCGATCCGGCCGCAAAGCGGTCCGGAGCCCGACACCGCGTTGGGATGCTCTTCATGAGCCACGGTCAACGCGGCGCCGCGCTGATCGAAACCGCGTTTGCGCTGCCGGTCGCCCTCGTCTCGCTGTTCGGCCTCGTCTGGGGCATGCAGCTGAGCACGATCAACGAACGCGTGCAGCTCGCGATTCGGTATACCGGGATGCTCGCCACGCAGAGCCAAGCCTTCCACGACTACTCGCTCTACACGCTGTACAACGCGCTGGGCAACTCTCCGACCGTTTCGACCGCGCCATGCCCCGGCGTCACGACCGACCAGCTCCAGGGCGGTAGCGACATCGCAGCACAGACGTTGACCATTCCCTCGTTCTGGCAGCCGGGTTCGATCGTCCTCGGCGGCGCCACCGCGTGCCAGACGCACGTGACCACGCTGACTGAATCCAATCTGTCGCGCGCCTTCGTGCTGCTGGAAACCGATGCGTCGATCGACGCAACGGTTCCCGTCACCTTTGCTTCGTACGTCGGCAGCGCCAGCGCATCCCAGCGCTTCTATCGTACGCCCGATTTGACGTCGGTCGTCCGCTGTCTGCCGGCTCAATTCGCGAACGCGATTCAGGACGCGCTGCAGCCGACGAACGACAACTCCTCGCCGGGGATTACCGCCCCGTTGAGCGCGTCGGTGTCCGCACCGGTGCTCGGCGCGTCGCAATGCGACGGCGCGTTCCCGACACCGTCGCCGATGCCGAGCGGCCCGTACAACCCGCCGTCGCCGCCGCCGACGCCGAACCCGACGCCGACGCCGAGCCCCGTGCCGACGCCGTCGCCGAGCCCGTCGCCGAGCCCGACGCCGGTCCCGACACCGACTCCCAGGCCGACGGCTACGCCGACGCCGAGCCCGACGCCGAGCCCGACGCCGCGCCCGACCGCGACGCCGACGCCGACGGCGCGCCCGACCGCGACGCCGATCCCGACGCCCAGCCCGAGACCGACGCGGACGCCCAGGCCGACTCCGACTCCGACCCCGACGCCGAGGCCGACCGCGACACCGGTCCCGACCGCCACGCCGGTCCCGACCGCCACGCCGTCGCCGACGCCCAAGCCGACCGCGACGCCGGTCCCGACCCCGACGCCGACGCCGAGCCCGACGCCGAGCCCGACGCCCAAGCCGACGGCAACGCCGACGCCGAGCCCGACGCCGACGCCCAAACCGACCGCGACGCCGACGCCGGCCCCGGGGGGCGGCACGTCCTGATCGCAACAGCATCCTCGCGGCGCCCCGACCGGGCGCACGGCGCCGCGAGGATCCTGGTCTCTGCCGAGCGGCGCCGGTCTACAGTACGGGGTGTGTGTAGAGCGCCAGCGCGACGCAGCCGATCGCAATTTGCGCCAGCAGCATCCAGCAGCCTAGCTCGATGATCTTGAAAATGAGATCGCTGCCCATCGCGTCTCACCGTACTCGCGGCGACGGCTCAGAACAAGATTCGAAGGTCCCGCGGTTGTCGCAGACTTTACGTGCGGCCGGTCGCAGTTTCGCACACAATAACGCCGCCTGGGTACATCAACTACGACCCGTGTTACGCATCGCTTTGCTGTTCGTCTTGTTGCTCGTAATGTCGACTGGTTCCGCGTCAGCGGCCTTTCCGGCCGGCAACGTCGTGGGCTTCGGAGACGTCTGGCCGCAGACCGAATACCTGCGCGATCCCGGCGGCAGCTGGACGCTCGATGACGCCCGGCGGCGCGGCGATCAATTTCAACCCGCGTCGACCTTGGCGCCGGCCGGCGGGCTCGGGTTGTTCGATCCGTCGACGATCTGGTTTCGGCTCACGCCGCGCGCAGTCGAGAACGAGCCGTGGTACGTCGAGCTTTCCGCGCACGTGAGCCGCGCCGATCTGTTCTACGTCACGCCGAGCGGGCAGATTCAGCACGCTCGGTTCGAGGGGCCGCTGCCGTTTGCGATCGAGCCGGTCGCGTCGTCGGGTCTCGTCGTGCGGCTTCCGCAGGGCGCGCTGCGCGGCGGCAGCATCTACGTCCGCGTCGTGACGCGCATCGATCGCTTCGGTCAGTTTGCGGTGCGCCCGGAGTCGTGGGTCCTGGCCTACAACCGCCCGGCCGAGATCGGCCGGCTGCTGGCGTTCGTCTTCACCATCGGGATCATGCTCGCGCTGGGCTTCCTCAACCTGATCCTCGCGCTGAGCGTTCGAGATCGGACCTTCGCCTGGTACGCCGCCGCGATGATCGCGTTCGCTGCGTACGAGCTGGTCGTGTCCGGTGCCATGTCGCGCATCACGCCGATCCACGGGCTGTTGCCCTACGATCCGCTGATCTATCTGACGTACCTCGCGTACCTGGCGCTCGTCGTCGGCTTCAGCCGCTCGCTGCTTCACCTGCCGTCGGCCGATCCCAAGCTGTGGAAGCTCGTCCGCGTGACCTACGCGGCGGTAGTGCTCTCCGCCACGGTCTACGTGGTGTGTCCGAACCTGCTCGACGCTGTCCACCTGCTGCCCTGGCTCGATCCGATCGCGAGCGGCGCGTTCCTGGTCGTGATGTTGGCGTCCGGCGTCGCGCTGTGGCGACGGGTCGGGACGCCGCTCGCGCGCTACTACTGCATCGCGTTCGCCGGCGGCATCGTGGGGATCGTGCTCGATACGTCGGCGCGAAACGGGCTCATCCCCGACAGCTCGTGGGCGACGATCGCCGCCGCCCTGAGCGCGGCGTGGGAGGCGCTGTTCCTGTCGGTGGCGCTCTCGCAGCACATCCGCGGGACGACGATCCGCGCCGAAGAGCTACAAGGTGAACGCGACGAGCTCGAGGCGGTCGCGCTGCGCGATAGTTTGAGCGGTCTGTGGAACCGGCGCGCGTTCGAGCAGCAGCTCGAGAGCGAGTGGTGGCGTGCGGCGCGCAGCCATACGAGCCTCGCCGTCGTGCTGATCGACATCGACCGTTTCAAGGCGTACAACGACTCGCATGGACACCTGCTGGGCGACGAAGTTCTGGCGCGAGTCGCCTCGGCGATCGCGCGCGTCGTCCGGCGCACCTACGACATGGTCGCGCGCTTCGGAGGCGAGGAGTTCGTGATCTTGCTCCCCGGCTGCACGCTCGCCGACGCCCTCGCCGTCGCCGAGTCGGCACGCGTCGCGGTGCGCGGCGAGGGGATCCTGCACCAGCGCAGCGAGCACCGCGTCGTCACCGTCAGCGTCGGCGTTGCGGCGATGATACCCGAGCTCGGCAAGCTCCCCGCTTCGCTGGTCGATCAGGCCGATCGGGCGCTGTACGAAGCCAAGGGCGAAGGCCGCGACCGCACCGCCGTCGGCCACGCCACCGCCGCCACTTGAGCGTTGGGTGTTTGTCGGCGGATCGGCCCGAAGGGCCGAACGCGAGTGTTCGCGCACTTTGCGCGAACACACTCAGGTGCGGAGGATCTTCATGACTTGGGCGAAGGACGGTGGGCGGCCGTACAGCAGTAGTCCGACGCGGTAGATCTTTCCCGACAGCCACGCGAGCGCGACCGCTACGGTGAGGTTGACGACGAGCGAAAGGACGATCTGCCAGGCCGGGACACTCGCGACCGCGATCCGCGCGAACATCACGAACGGCGCCAACAACGGGATCTGCGAGAAGATCGCGACCGCCGCCGAGTTCGGCGCAAGCACACCGAACTGCGCGAGCGCGAAGCCGAGCACGACGGGGGCTACCAGCGGTCCAGCGACCGCACCGAGATCTTCGGTGCGGTTGATCAGCGATGCGGCCGCCGCGTAGAGCACCGCGTACTGCACGAAGCCGACGAGGAAGAACGCGACCAGCGTGAGGATCTCGCCCGGCGGCAGCGCGATCGGACCGAGGTCGAGCGGGACGCCGCTGCTCGAGCTTTCGCCGAAGATGCCCACGATTGCGCCGCCGGCGGCGCCACCGGCGGCGATCCAGACGGCCAGTTGGATGACGCCGGTCGCCGCGGAAGCGAGCACCTTGGCGGTGAGCAGTTGGGCCGGGTCGATCGTGGCGACCAGCAGCTCGGCGATGCGGCTGGTCTTCTCTTCCGCGACCGACGCCATGATCGCCTGAGCGTTCAGCAAGATCGCGACGTACAGCAAGATGATGAACAGGTAGGCGATCCCTTTGGCCGTGTTCGCCGCCGATGCGTTGCTGAAGCGCCCACCGACGCCGCGCACCTCGACCGCGACGACGGCATGCCGTTGAATGTCGGCGACCGACATTCCGGTCGAGAATGCGATCTGCAGCGGTGCGAGGTCTCGGCCGAACGCGCCGCCGAACGCCGACGGATCGCGGGCGTAGATCAGGACGCGCAACCGTTCACCGTCACGGCCCAGGACCGCCACCGCGGCGACCCTGCCGTGTGCCTCGAGATAGGCACTGTCGGGCGTTCCGACCAACGCCGTGCGCCTCGCAGCGACGGTAAAGTCCTTGGCGAGCAACTTCGCGGCGACCGACGTCAAGCGTGGGTCGCCGACGAGGATGATGTGGTTTGCGTCGGGGCCCAGCGCTGAGCCGAACAGCTTCGGCAGGAGCGCGAGCAGGATCACGCTGAGCGCGCCGATCACCGTCGCCACCAGGTAGGGGCGCGACGTGACGCGGCGCTTGAACTCGGCGTGGAACACGACCGCGGTCGCGTTCACGCGGCCGCCCCGATTGCCCGCAAGTAGATGTCGCGCAGGCTCGGCTCGACGCGCTCGAACCGCGTCACGTCGCCGGCTGCGACGAGGCGCCGCAGCAGCCCCGCGGTATCGGCGTCCGACGGCACCTCGTAGGCGAGCGTCGGCCGATCGCCCTGCGGCAAGCGCTTCGCACCCGGCGTCGCGTCGAGCACGTCGCGCAACGCATCGCTGACCGGTTCGACCTCGACGATGCGCGTCGGCCACGACGCGCGCAGCTCCGGCAGCGTTCCGCCGGCGCGCACCGTCCCGCCGGCGATGACGCCGAACGACTCGCACAGATCCTCGAGCTGCCACATCTGGTGTGACGAGAGGATTAGCGTCGCGCCGCCTCGCTGCAGGCCGCGCAGGAGCTCGAGCAGCGTCTCCGCGTTGACCGGATCGAGCCCCGAGAAAGGCTCGTCGAGCACGAGCAACTCGGGGCCGTGCAGCGCCGCGCACGCGATCTGCACCTTCTGCTGATTCCCCTTCGAGAGCTCGGCGCACGGGCGATCGGCGTAGGCACCCAAACCGAGTCGCTCGATCCAAGCGGCGGCGCGCTTTGCATCGTCCGGCGGAATTATTCCGTGCAATCGCCCGAAGTAGGCGATCTGCTCGCGCACCCTGAGCTTGCCGTACAGTCCGCGTTCTTCGGGCAAGTATCCGAAGCGCCGGCGAATCTCGTAGTCGACCGGCGCACCGTCCCACGTCACCGTCCCGCCGTCGGGGACGAGGATGCCGAGGATCATGCGCATCGTCGTCGTCTTGCCGGCGCCGTTGGGGCCGAGCAGCCCGAACGTGGTGCCGGCCGGAACGGTGAACGAAACATCGCGCACTGCTACGACGTCGCCGAACGAGCGAGCGACGTTGGACAGGATCAAAGTACCCACGAGGCAATCTCCTTCGTGAGGAGGGACGACGACCTTGCTACGAATCGAATTGCGTGACCGCGTGAGCGTGGTGACCGGGGGCGCCCGAGGGATCGGTCGCGCGTGCGCCGAGGCTCTCGCGCAAGCAGGCGCGCACGTTGCCGTGGTCGATTTGGATCACGCCGGAGCCACCGAAACCGCGAGCGACCTGACGGCACAGCATGGCGTCACGGCGCGCGCGTACGCGTGCGACGTGCGCGACCCCGCCGCGATTCGAGCGACGGTCGACGCCGCAGCGAAGGACTTCGGGGGCCTCGACATCCTGGTGAACAATGCCGGCGTGCAGTTCGTCTCGCCGATCGCCGACTTTCCCGACGACAAGTACGCCAACGTGCGCGCGATCGACCTCGACAGCGTCTTCTACGCGACCAAAGCCGCCTGGCCGCATCTCGTTCGGCGCGGCGGCGGCCGAATCGTGAACATCGCGAGCGTCCACGGACTGATCGCATCGCCGTACAAGATCGCTTACGTCGCCTCCAAGCACGGCGTGGTGGGACTCACGCGCGCGAGCGCGCTCGAAGGCGCCGAGCACGGCATCACGGTCAACGCGATCTGTCCGGGCGCGGTGATGACCGACCTCGTGCGCGGCCAGGCGCCGCAGCTCGCGGAGTCGTTCGGCGGCGGGATCACCGAGGAACAAGCGCTCGAGCGCGCCTTCCTCGAGGCGATGCCGACGAAGCGGTTCATCGAGCCGTCCGAGGTCGGCGCACTGTGCGCGTTCCTCTGCAGCGATTTCGCCATCTCGATCACGGGCGCCCCGGTGCCGATCGATGGAGGCTGGTCCGCCCATTGATCGTGCTCGGGCTGACGGAATTCAAGCTCGGGATGACAGAATGTGGTGTGAAAGCGCAACGTAGATTTGTCCCCGTCCTGCAATTTAGAAGTGTCCCCTTGAGCGGGCCAGAGCACGGTGGACGTCGGCCTCTTTTTCGAGGCGCCAGGGGTGCTTTCGGTCTGGGGCATGGGCTTTCTTTGGTTGGTCTTTAGCCTGGGTGCGCCGGCCGTCGAGATGCTCGTTCAAGGTCTTTGCGGAGTGGATGCGGGCGGTATCGCGGCGGTGAACGAGTTCAAACGTAAGCGAGGCGCCGTTCCGTTCGACGAGCATCTCGCCGTTGGGTGATTCGAGTACTTCGATCAGTGCGTGAGGGAAGACGAGTCTCCGCTGCGTTGTGGTGACGCGGTACACGATATTGCGGTCTTGAAAGAGCATCTCTTTGGTGAGTTTTCGCGTGCGACGACCAACGAGGATACGGTTGAGGTCGTCGCTCACGATTGGGCGGTGAGCATCTTCGCTCTTGCGGGCTGCGACGGCGAATCGCGCATTATGTTCTTCGATATAGGTAACCGCGAACGTGTTTGCGGCGTCAATGTCGGAGATGTTGGCCAGGCGAAGCTCTTTCACGAGCCGATCTTGAAGCGTACGGTTTGCCCGCTCTACGCGTCCTTTGGCTTGTGGTGAATTGGCGCATATCAGCTCGACGCCAAGCCGGTCCATGGCTTGTCCGAATTGAGTCATGTCGCCGTTGACGGTTTCGAGGTTGATACGGAAAACGTTGAGCCGATCGCTATAGAAGGCTTGCGGTAATCCGTGGCGTTCGAAGTACTGGCGCGCTGCCAGAAAGTAGCCTGCAGTCGTCTCGGCGGGTGTGAAGTGAAGTGCTCCCAACCGACTGGTAGCGTCATCGATGAACACCAGAAGAGTGCAACGCGGTCCGCGTTGCTCGAACCATGCGTGAGGCGAGCCGTCAATCTGCACGAGCTCGCCGAAGCACGCTCGCCGTTCGCGTGGCGGGTGCAGCGTTCGCCGCCTCGGATGGGGTTTCCACAGGCCGGCGGCAATCATTGCAGCGCGTAGCGATTCGCGGTTGATGTCGAGCGCGTGACGTTCGCGTAGCTTCTCGGACGCGAGAGTCGGTCCAAAGTCCGCGTAGTGCTCTCGAACGATGTCGATCGCGCGTTTGAGCTGCGCCGGATCCCGGCGTCGGTTCGAGGCGTGACCGCGATGGCCGGAAACCAGACCCCGCTCCCCGTCCCTCCGAAACGCTCGCCAGAGGCGCTTGACCTGGCGTGCGCTCAACCCGAGTTCGGCTGCTATCCGAGCCTGGGTGGTGGTACCGGCTGCGAGCCGATGGATCGCTCGTAAGCGCCGCAGTTCCTCGGTGGTCATCGCGAGCAGGTCGCTCCTCATGGAACGCCCTTGCGCCACCCCGAGGGGACATCTCTATTTTGCCGAGATTGGGGACATTTCTATTTTGCGCCAATATGACAGAATGTGGTGTTGACTTCGCAGTGCGCGGCGTGATACGGTCAACTTCCGTACCGCGTTTGCCGTGGTTCGGCAGAAAGGAGAACGCTTATGAATCGACTTGGTCCTGTTTTCATCCCCACGCGAATGGCGATGCACGTCGTTTCGCGTTCTGGTTTCACATTCTTGGAGGTTGCATCACGCTGACCTGACCTTTTCGGCACGTCGGTTCTGATGAAGCCTCCGCACCAAACGGAGGTTTTTTCGTGCCAATCACCCAGCAGGTCTTGGCCGTGCTGGTCCGCGACCGGCACCAGGCCATCGCGCGCGACTTCGCGTACGCGCGCGGCATCCGGCTGCGCCGAGACGTTGCGGTCGCGGTGTACGCGCTCGCGAAGGCCGTCACCGTCGTAGCGGTGGCGCTCGACGACGAACCGGGTACCGTACGTGCGTGATCAAGATCGGCGTCGTCAGCGATACCCATCTCCCGCGCTTCGGGCGCGCGCTGCCGCGCGCGCTCGTGCGCGGGCTGCAACGTGCCGGCGTGACGCGCATCTTGCATCTCGGTGACCTGACCGACCCGCTCGCGGTGGCGCTGTTCGAGGCGATCGCGCCGTTCGATGCGGTCGCGGGCAACAACGACGGTACGGAGCTGCGCGAGCGTTTCGGCCGGCGCAAGGTCGTGCTCGTCGAAGGGGTTCGCGTCGGGATGATTCACGGCGACGGCAGACAGGGGACGACGAAGTCGCGGGCGCTCGAGGCGTTCGCCGAAGACGAAGCGGACGTGATCCTGTTCGGCCACAGTCATCGGCCCTCCGTCGCACGCGACGGCCGCCGGCTGATCGCAAATCCCGGCTCGCCGACCGACAAGCGGCTGAACCCGCTGTACTCGTACGCGATCCTTACCGTCGACGCGAATCACGCGCGGATCGACCTGCGGTTCTACGCGTCGCGTCAGATCTAGGTCGGCGAACGACGGTTTTTTCCGCGCTCGACGCCCCTTTCGGCCGAGTTCATGCTCCGTTCACACCTTCGCAAGGCGCAGCGTGAGCTGGTCATGGCATCTCTTGCATACGCGCCGCATTTGCGACGCGCACCGCAGGAGGATCGATGCACATAGTATTCATCATCGCGGCGCTGGCTTTGGCGCTCACGACCGGGTTCGCGACCGCTCGGCCGGGCCACGCCGGTTCCGCGCCGACCGTGACGACCTCCGACGACGGTTCCGGCGGCTCGATCAACGGTGGGGGCCCCCCGGGCCATTGATCCCTGCGCGCGCCGCTGGGCGCGCTGGACTCTGGTCGCCGAGGATGCCGAGCTTGGCGCACTCGGCGACCAGCGCGGCGCGCGTTTGTACGCCGAACGCTGCGAACACCGCGCGCGTGTGGTTGTTGATCGTGTTGAAGCTGCGGCCGAACTCATCGGCGATCTCGCGCGCCTTTTTCCCTTTGCAGAGCTCCGACAATACGCGCCGCTCCGCCGGCGTGAGTTTGGAAAGCGGGTCGTCTCCGCTGCTGCCCCGTTCCAACGCGGCGCGAAACCACGCATTCGGGGCGTTACGCAGCGCATCGAGGCCGATCTGCGCCCAGCGGCGCTCGCCGGCGGCGGCGCGAAGATCGCCGGCGACGATTGCCGTGCGCAACCGGTAGCCGAGACGCATCCAGAGATCGATCGACTGCTCGAACGCATCGACCGCTTCGCGCTTGCGGCCTTCGGCCAGCGCGATCTCGGCACGCGCGTGAAGCTCGTACGCCTCGACCCTGCGATCACCCTCGAAGGCGAGCATGTCCGTGCGGCGGGGCCAAGTTCGATCGTACAGAGCCATCAACTTGCGCGCGGTCGCCAGGTCGGCGAGCGGAACCGCGACGACGAACGACAGCATCACGAGCCGCCGATCGACGTCGAGATCGACCTGGTCGCCGCGCAGCAGCAGCGCGCCGGCGAGCTCCAAATAGCGCGACGCGGAGTAACGATCACCGACGATGCCGGCGATACGCGAGGCGCTGATCAGCGCGCTGGCGTGGTGCCCGCTGTTGATCGTCAGCGTGAGCGCGAGCTGCCGCTCGTCCCAGGCGCGGCCGATATCCCCATCCAGCAGCGACAGCCACGTCAGGTTCTCCAGCGCGTAGAAGCGCTCGATTCGCGTGTCATCGGTCCAGGCAAAGCTCTCGTACTCGCGGCGCACGAGCCGCCCGAGTCGAAGGTCGATCGTTTCCGCGGCGATGATGCCGAGTGCTTGGAGAACGCGGGCGCGTCCCATGACGTCGGGATGGCGCGCTTTGTCGAGCGCTTCCAGCGCCGCGGTGAACTGCTGCGCTGCCGCACCGTAGTTCTCGCGGCGAACGTCGATCCAGCCGAGCAATTGCAGCAATCGCGAGCGCACGACGTCGGTTGCCTGGGCCAGAACGGCTTCGACGATCGCTTCGGCCTCGTCCAGGCGGTGCGCGCTCCAGCGGCTCAGAGCCCGATAATACGCGACCTCCGGGACGAGGCGGGCGGGACCGCGGGCCGCTAGGGCCGATGTCTCGTCGAGTAACGCTTCACCGCGTTCGCGGCGATTCGTCCGCGTCAGCGCTGCCCCGGAGAGCATTTGAACGAGGACCGTTTCCTCGACTCCCTTTGCTTCTTTTCTTGCGCGCTCGAGCGACGCTGCGACCTCGGCTGGGCGGTCCAGCGCCAGGAGTGCGCGCGCACGGAGAATAGCCGCGGGGATGCGATCTTCTCGGCGGTCGAACCGGTCCGACTCGGTAAGCTCCAGAACACGGCCGTATTCGCCCGCATCCCAGGCAGCGCGCGCTTGATCCAACTCGGCGGCACCGACAGGTTGCACGGCGGCGCGGCGGGAGCTAGCCATGTTCGCTCACTTTACCGCCCTCGCCGGCTAGCCTTTTCTTCTCATCGTGCAGGCCGCCAGGTCCCGGGCGGCCGGATGCTCGCCCTGCCCGGCCGGCGGCCGAAACATCGGGCTCGCGGGGGCGTTAGGAGTTCACATGGGACTGCTGCGACTGCTGTTGACCTCACGCCGCACGATCTTGCGGGCATGGCGGCTCGCCCGCGACGAGCGCGTCCCCAAACGCTTCAAGATCATGGCGTTACTCGGCGCGCTGCTGATCCTGTCGCCGTTGAACGTCCTCGGTGACATCCCACTGCTGGGATTGGTCGACGACGCCGCACTGTTGGGCTTTCTGCTCGGCTGGTTCAACCGCGCCGCGGGGCCGTACGCGATCGACGACATCATCCAAACGACCGGCTAGTCGCTCGTCAAAGCGTCCAGGAGCCGGCGTTCCAAAAGTCGCTGATCGATTGCGCGGGGCGAACGCCGTGCAGATCGTCGTTCCAGGCGTTCACGTTCGCGCGCCAGACGATCGTGTGGTAAGGAAGCACCTCGCCCAGGCGTCGCTCGACGGCGGCGTACAACCGCTTGCGCGCCGCGTGGTCGTAGACCGCGTTCGCGCGATGTTGCAGGGCCCCAAGCTGCGCATCGACGACGCGTGAGTAGTTCGCGCCATTCGGCGGAAGATACTCGGGCCCCGCGGTCTGACTGTCGTCGGGGTCGGGATTCTTCGTCCAAGCGTAGATCGCAAGATCGTACTTGCCGCCGGCGAACAACCCGCCGGCCCCGATCGGCGCGAACAGCAGGTTGGCCTGCGCGTTGTGCACCAGCACGTCGGCGCCGACGGCGCGCAACTGCTGTTGGATCACGACCTCGGCGTTCTGCCGCGTCATCACGCCCGCCACCGTCGACATCTCGAGCTCGAGGCGGTGTCCGTCCTTGGTCCGGATCCCGTCCGGTCCCGGCTTCCAACCGGCGGCGTCGAGCATCGCGCGCGCCTTGACCGGATCGTACGGTGTCGGGTCGGGCTGCGCGGTGTACGCCCACGAGCGCGGAAACATGTCGCCCCAGTCGGGCAGGTCGACGTCGAGGTAGATCGTGCGCGCGAGCGTCCGCCAATCGATCGCCGTCGACAGAGCGCGGCGCAGGCGTAGATCGGAGAGCGGCGCGCGGCCGCCGTTGAAGGCGACCATCTCGAATTGCGATGACGGGTTGGCGCTCGTCGTCACGCCGGGCAGCGTGCGCAGATCGCGGTATTGCTGCTCGGGTGCGCCGAAGTAGAAATCGATCTCGTGGGTGCGCAGCGAGACGAGCAAGGTGTTCTCGCTGGGGATGATGCGGTACGTCACGCGGCGCAGGCCGGGCTTTCCGCCGAACCAATACGGGTTGGGCACCATCTCGATGACCGAGTTCGTCTCGTAGCGCTCGACCATGAACGGGCCGCTGCCGACGGGCGCATTGTCGAACGGATCGTGATTGAGATCCGGCTTTCCGTCGAGCAGATGCTTGGGTAGGATCGCGCCCTGCACGCCGCAGCGGAAGAAGTCGGAGACGAACGGCGCCGACGCGGCCCGCAATCGCACGACGACGGTGCGCGGATCTTTCGCCGTGACGCTCTCGGCTTGGTCGTACGGGAAGTGGAACGGGACGTTGTTGCGCGGGTTCATCACCTGCTGCCAGCTGAAGACGACGTCGTCCGCCGTCAGCGGCTTGCCGTCGGAGAAGCGCACGTCCGGCCGCAGATGATAGGTGATCGTCTTGCCGTCGGCGCTGATGCCGCCGTTCTCGCGCGTCGGCACGCTCTGGGCGGCGTCGGGAATCGGTTCGCCGCGGTCGTCGAATCGGATCAGACCGCTGAACACGAACTGCGCGATGTCGCTCGTCGCGGCCTGTCCGGAGAGGAGCGGGTTGAGGTTGTCGAGCGTGCGCAACGCTCCGATGCGCAGGTGACCGGGATCGGTCCAGGGGTGGCGCGCCACGGTCGGCGCCGGCGTCGAAGCGCCGAGCAGCAGCAGCGATGCCGTCAACAGCGCGACGACGACCCGGGCTGAGCTCATCACCGAAGGGCGTTGCGCGCCGGCGCCCATCTCCGAAACGCTACGCCTTGCGAGCTCGCGCTCGGCGTCCGCGGCGACGGCGACCGGCGGCACCGCTCTTGTCGGCGGCCGGCGCGGCGTGCACCGCACCGTTGCCGTTCGCCGGCGGCCGTGCCGCCGCGGGCTTGGCGGGGATCTGCGCGTAGCCGGCGAGCATCTCGTCGACGCGTTGGTATGCGCTGCCGAGCAGGCCGACCAGCGACGATCCCACTTCGATCACGCGCTCGGGCAGGTCGTCGGTCGAATACAGCGTCACGAACTTGTCGCCGTCGCGCTTCACCTCGATGCGGCGCCGCTCCCAGCGCACCGATTTGGGGTTCACGTCGAGCATGCGGCCGGCGAAGCGTTCGGCGTCCTCGTGCGGTGCGACGCGCCGTGCCTCGGCGACCCACTGATCCCAGCGGCGTGAGAAGTCGGCGATCGGGCGGCCCTTGCGGTCGTACGCGGTCCGCTGCGGCGGCATCTCCATCCGCCAATGGCTTTCGGGGTCGATCGGCTGGAACGTCGGCTTGATCTCGCGCGGTGCGGCGAACGAATCGATCTCGACCAGGGCGGTTTCGATCTCTTCGGCGCTGCGCACTTTCGCGGCCCGCTTGGGATCGCGGCGCAACAGCTCTTCGAACTTGTCGGCGACCTGCGCGGTCATCTGACCCTGCGCGTCGATGTGCGGCGGGAGACCGTACAGCGACGGCACGGTGACGAGCTGGTGGCGTTGCGCCTGATCGACGAGGTCGACCACGATCGCCGCCGGCTTGGTCGACTTCTCGATCAGCTCGCGGCGCTCGAGCGCGGAGTTCGTGTTCGACAGCGGGGTCGCGATCTCGTCGAGCGGGCGCAGCGCGCGGCCGGTGATCTGCGTGTACAGCGTCGTCGACTTGGTCGGGCGCGCGTTGAGGATCACCTGGACCGACGGGACGTCGAAGCCTTCGAGATACAGGCCGCAGTTGACCAGCACGTCGATCCCGTCGCCGCGGAACTCGCGCACGATCCGCTCGCGCTCGTCGCGCGGCGTCTCGCCCGACGCCCACTCGGCGTTGACGCCGTACGCCACGAACTCTTCGGCCACGTCGCGCGCGTGCTCGACCGAGGCGGTAAAGACCAGCGCTTTGAGCCCGGGCGTGTGCTGCTTGTAGGCGGTGACGATTCGCTTGTTGCGGTCGACGGTGTTGACCGCCGCAGCCAATTGGCCGATGACGAAGTCCCCGCCCCGCGACGCAATGTCGTCGAGGTTGGTCCCGGTCGCGACCGCATAAGACTTCACCGGCACCAGATAGCCGGCGTCGATCGCCTTGCGAGCGTCCATCGTGTAGACGATTTTCTCGAAGACGTCGACCAGCCGGACACCGTCGCCGCGGTTGGGCGTGGCGGTGAAGCCGAGGATCATCGCCTCGGGCCGCTGCGCCAGCACCGCGTCGACGATGGCGCGGTACGAGGGTGCGGCCGCGTGGTGGGCTTCGTCGATGACGAACAGCGAGATGCGGCGCTTGAACCGCGCGACGAACTCCTCGAGCCGCTTCTCGGCGAGGGTCTGGACGGTCGCGACGACGATGTTGCACTCGTCGGACGCGCGCCGCTCGGCCTTCTCGACGCCGATCAGCGCTTCCGGGTTCTCGACGCGGAACTTGTCGACGAGCTGCTCGATGAGCTCGTCCCGGTGGGCCACGACGACCGTGACGTCGCCGGGCCGCAGCGACAGCAGCTTGGGCAGCGTCGCGATGATGACCGATTTGCCGAGGCCGGTCGCCAGCGAGACGAGTTGCGTTCGCACGCCGCGCGCGCGGTGCTCGAGGATAGCTTGTTGCGCTTCGACTTGATAGGGGCGAAGGTGCGGTGCCCGTGGGCGGGCGGGCCGAACGGTGTCGAGCGCTGGGCGACGTCGCGGCCGTGTTGTAACGGCCGGCGTCGCGTCGTGTAGTTCCATTGCGCCTTAGATGGGAAGCGCTCCGTCGCTCCTCGACGGGGCGAGAGGCCGGTTCGAGGCACTCGCGTGCCGTCAAGAGCCGGGATGTTGGGGCGTCACCTTCAGAGACCGCGCTCCCGACTCCTCGGTTGCATCGGCAGAAAATGTGATTTTGTTTACGGGCGGGGGCCCCAAGTGCCGGGCGCCGCCGAGGGAGCCCATCGGACGCCGCGAACGCGCCAGGGGTGAAGAAGGACGGCTGGCTCGGACGATACTACGAGGACTTCGAGGTGGGCGACGTCTATCGCCATCGCCTCGGGCGCACCGTGACCGAAACCGACAACACGCTCTTCACGATGCTCACGCTGAACACGAACCCGATCCACTTCGACGAGAACCTGGCGGCCAAGACGCCGTTCGGGAAGATCCTGGTGAACTCGTGCTTCACGCTCTCGCTCGCCGTCGGGCTCTCCGTCTCGGACCTGAGCGAGCACGTGATGGCAAATCTGGGCTGGAACGACATCAAGCTGCCCAGCCCGGTGTTCATCGGCGACACGATCTACGCGTCGAGCGAGATCCTCGCCAAGCGCGAGTCGGGTTCGCGCCACGACATGGGGATCGTCACCGCGCGCACGACCGGCGTCAACCAGGACGGCAAGACGGTGATCTCCTACGAGCGCACCTTCATGGTCTACAAGCAAGGTCACGATCCGCGCGATTCCGTAGCGCCCGCGTAGCGGCGACACCGGTGACCCGCTCAACACGCCCCGGACTCCGCTCGTCACGCTGGAGTTGACCCCGGCCGCCGCCGCTGCTATGACCGGGGGACCGATGCAGACGCGCCGCCTCCCGTTGACCGTTCAGCTGATCCCGCTGTTCGTCGCGATCGGCCTGTTCTCGTTTCTCTATCGCTATCTCGACGATCTCGCGCGTCATCTGCCCGGAACTGCCCCGCAACGGGTCTTCGAGCAGCTCACCGGGGTCGTGACCGCGATCGTGATCGTCCCGATCGTGGTCGGCGTCTCGCGGCGGTTTCCGTGGAGTCGCGCGGGCTGGCAACGTGCCGCGCTCGCGCAGCTCGCCGGAGCGCTTGCGTACACCGTGCTGCACACGACGTTGATGGACCTCAGCCGCACCGTGCTCTCCCCGCTGTTCGGGATGGGGGCCTATGACTACGGCAACATGTTCTGGCGCTACCCGATGGAAGCGTCGAACGACCTGGTCGACTACGCCGTCGCATGCGCGATCGTCTACTTCATCGCCCGCGAGGAACGCGCGCGCAAGGCCGAACTGGCGGCGGCCGAGTTGCGTGGGCAGCTCGCGCAAGCGACGCTGGAGAACCTGCGGCTCCAGCTCCAACCGCATTTTCTCTTCAACGCCCTCAACGCGATCTCGTCGGTCATGTACGAGGATGTGCGCCGCGCCGACGCGATGCTCGCCCGGCTGAGCGAGTTTCTGCGCACCGTGCTCGCCAGCGACGCGCAGCAAGTGCCGCTCGACGACGAGCTCGACGTCGAGCGGATGTACGTCGACGTGATGACGGCTCGGCTCGAGCGTGCGCTGCGTTTCGAGGTGCACGTCGACCCCGCCGCGCGCGACGCGCTCGTCCCGTTTCTGGTCTTGCAACCGCTCCTAGAGAACGCTATCCGCCACGGGATGGCGGGTGAGCGCGAGGCGATCGCGATCACCGTCGACATCGGGCGCGACCGCGAGACGACCGTGATCTCGGTCGCCGACGACGGCGTGGGGCTCGGCGGCGGCATCGTCCGCCGCGGGCACGGGATCGCAAACGTCGAGTCGCGCCTGCACGCGCTCTACGATGGCGGCGCGACCTTCGACATCGCCGGCCGCGCGGCGGGCGGAACGTGCGTGACGTTGCGCTTTCCGTTCTCCGAGGCGGGAGCCGCGTAGTGCGGGTCGTCGTCGCCGACGACGAGGCGCCGGCGCGCCGCAAGCTGGCGCGCTTCTTGCGCGACTCCGACGGGATCGAGCTGGTCGGCGAAGCGCGCACCGGAACGGAGACGCTCGCCGTGATCGCGGCGACACGGCCTGACGTCGTCTTCCTCGACGTGCAGATGCCCGACCTCGACGGTGTGCGGGTCGCCGAGACGCTGGCCGCGCAAGAGCGAGCGCCGCGGATCGTCTTCGTCACGGCGTTCGATCGCCACGCGGTCCGGGCGTTCGAGCTCGACGCGCTGGACTATCTGCTCAAGCCGTTCGATCGCGAGCGGTTCGATCGAATGCTGGCGCGGGCGCGTTCGGCGGTTCGTGCGCCGGACGAAAGCGGAACGACCGCGCAGGTCGCCGAGCTGATCGCGCGGCTGCGCGGCGACGACCGGTATGCGCGCCGGCTGCTCGTTCCGGACGGGGAGCGTTCGTTCTACGTGCCGGTCCGAGAGATCGTGCGGCTCGAAGCCGACGGCAACGACGTCGTCGTGCACGCTCGCCGCGGCGCGTACGCGCTGCGCGCAACGCTGGACTCGATGGAGGAGCGTCTCGATCCGGCGGCCTTTGCCCGCGTCCACCGCTCGCACGTTGTCAACATCGACGAGATCGCCGAAGTCCACCCCTGGTTCCACGGCGATCAGAAGCTCGTTCTGCGCGACGGAACCGAGATCGGATGGAGCCGCCGCTACGCCGCCAAGCGCCCCGACTTGCTGCGCTGACCCGCTCGTCACGAAGAGGTCCCGCTCGTCCCGCGCTCGTTGCCGTGCCGTGTCGTAACAAGCTACGCATAGGTCGATGACTCACGCTAACGACCGTGCCGTTCTGGTCCCGTGGATCGCGGCGATTGCGACCTTCGTGCTGCACCTCGTCGCGAACCCGCACTACGGCTTCTTCCGCGACGAGTTGTACTTCATCATCTGCGGTCGTCATCCGGACTGGGGTTACGTCGATCAGCCGCCGCTCGTTCCGCTCATGTCCGCTGCGACGCAACTCTTCGGTCATTCACTGGTCCTCTTGCGCGCGGTTCCGGCGGTGTTCGCCGCGGCGGGCGTGTTCGCCACGTGCCGGCTCGTCACTGCGTTCGGCGGCGGGATCTTCGCGCAGACGCTCGCGGCGATCGTCGTCGCCTTCACCGGGGTGCTATCGGCGTTCGGCGGAAAAGTCGGGACGGACGAAGTTGGTCTGTGGACGTGGCCGCTGATGGCGCTGTTCGTGGTGCGCTTGACGCAGGGCGCCGATCCGCGCTGGTGGCTGGCGGTCGGGGCCGTCGCCGGTATCTCTCTCGAGAGCAAGTACAGCGTGTTGTTCTTCTTCGCGGCGCTGCTCGCGGGACTGCTCGTCACGCCGGCCCGCAAGGTGCTGTTCGGGCGCTGGTTCGCCGCCGGTTGTGGCGTCGCCGTGCTGATCGCGCTGCCCAACTTGCTGTGGCAGTGGCACCACGGTTTCCCGATGCTCGAGCTGTTGGAGAACGGGCAGAACGACAAGAACATCATCCCCGGTCCGTTGCTCTACTTCGTCCAAGAGATCATCATCACCATACCGTTCTTGGCGCCGGTGTGGATCATCGGCCTGATCTGGCTGCTGCGCGCGCCGCAGTTTCGTTTCTTGGGGATCGCGTTCATCGTCCTGATCGGCGAGATGCTGCTCTTTCACGGCAAGCATTACTATCCGGCGGCGATCTATCCGATCCTCATCGCGGCCGGCGCGGTGCCGATCGAAGCGTGGACGCGGCGCGCGAGCGTGGTGCGCGCCGCAGTGGTCGTCTACGCGGCTGTCTTCGGGTTGGCGTTCCTACCCATGTCGCTGCCGATTCTGCCCGAGGAGACGTTCGTCGTCTACGCGGCGCGCGTCAACGCTTTGCTGCACCTCCCGCACGACGTGCTCGCCACCGAGCACGACCGCGAAACCGTAACGTTGCCCGGTGACTGGGCCGATATGCACGGTTGGCCGGAGCTCGCCGAGGCGGTCAAGCGCGTCTACGACGGGCTGCCGCCGGCCGACCGCGCGCAAGCAGTCGTCTTGGGGTCGAACTACGGTGAGGCATCGGCGGTCGCGTTCTTCACGCCGGACGTCCCGGTGATCGGCGTCCACAACCAGTATTGGGAGTGGGGCCCGAAAGGATACAGCGGCAACGTGGTCCTGCAGATCGGCGGGACGTGCTTCTCGGCAAAGCATCTCTACGCCACGCGGACGGTCGTGGCGAGGGTGCGCTCGCGCTGGGCGATCGGCTGGGAGCACGACCTCCCGATCGCGATCTGCCGTGGGATCCGCGAACCGATCGCCGCGGTGTGGCCGTCGCTGCACGTATTCATCTGAGTGCGCCCCGGGTGGGCGCGGCGCAGGAGCAAGAGCAGGCGCTGCGACAGCTGCCGGGGATGAGCAAAACGACGCGCCCTCGCCCGCTCGACGACGTGCGCGTGATCGCCGTCGAGCAATACGGTGCGGGGCCGTTCGGCAGCGTCCATCTGGCCGAGCTGGGCGCGGACGTCATCAAGATCGAGGACGTGCGCAGCGGCGGCGACGTCGGCCGAGCGGTGCCGCCGTATCAGTCGGGCGATGACTCGTTGTTCTTCGAGGCGTTCAACCACGACAAGCGCAGCGTCGCGCTCGATCTTGCGAACGACGCCGGTCGCGCCGTCTTCCACGACCTCGTGCGCGTCTCAGACGCGGTCTACTCCAACCTGCGTGGCGACATCCCGGCTAAGCTCGGTCTCACCTACGCGGATTTGGCGCAGGTGAACCGGCGGATCGTCTGCGTCTCACTGAGCGGTTTCGGAATGACCGGTCCACGTCGCGCCGAGCCGGCCTACGACTACATTCTGCAAGGCTTGGCCGGTTGGCAGTCGCTGACCGGCGATCCGGCCGGGCCGCCCACCAAGTCGGGACTATCACTCGTCGACTACAGCGGCGGTTTGGTCGCCGCGCTCGCGCTGCTGGCCGGCGTGCACGCCGCGCGGCGAGACGGGATGGGATGCGACTGCGACACGTCGCTGTTCGACACCGCGATGAGCATGCTGACCTACGTCGCAGCCTGGACGCTGGCCGACGACGGCGGCTACGAGCCCGAGCGGCTGCCGTTCTCGGCGCACCCGTCGATCGTGCCGTTCCAGAACTTCCGCACGGCAGACGGCTGGATCGTGGTCGTGTGCGCGAAGGAAAAGTTCTGGCAGCGGCTGGTCGAGGCGCTCGGCATCGCTGCGGTGCGCGACGATCCGCGCTTCGCCGGATTCGCGGCGCGGCGCGCGAACCGCGAGCTGGTCGCGTCGACGCTGCAGGAGGTTCTCGCGACGCGCACGACCGGCGACTGGATTGCGACGCTCACCGCGGCCGGCGTGCCATGCGGACCGATCAACGACGTGCGGGCGGCGCTTGCGGATCCGCAGACCGCAGCGCGCGCGCTCGTCGCCGAAACGGAACATCCCGCATTCGGACGCGCGCGTTGGATCGCCAGCCCGGTGCGCGTCGGTCAATCGGTGGAAACCCACCGCCGTGCGCCGGGGCTGGGCGAGCACACCGAATCCGTGCTGCGTGACGTGCTCGGTTACGATCCGGCGCACGTCGCCGAATTGCGCGAAGGCGGGGCCTTCGGCGCGCGCGACGACCGCGCTTAGGGTCGCCGCCGGATCGCTCCTCGCTTTCCAAAGACGCGCACGTGACGCAGGACGTGGCACCGCCTTCTCCAACAGCACCGGCGTATGACTTCCCGACGCTTTCCGGCGGCTGCGATCGCGGTCGTCGTGATATTCAGCCTGTTCGTTGCCGTTCCGCGGCCGGCGCAGGCCTTTCTCGACAAGACCCGTTTCGTCGCGCATCTCGGGGTCGCGTTCTTCTGCTTCCACCATTGGGTGATGAAGCCGTACGAGGAGCACCTGTTCGACCCGGGCGCCCCGCACCGCACGGCAACGATCGTAAAAGCCGGGATCGCTACGCTCTTCGCCTATCACGAGGTGCGCGTCGCCGAGAAGATCGCGCAAACGAGCAAGGACCCGCTCTTGCAGAAGATGTCGGGCGGAGTCGCGACCCTCATGGGGTCGTTGGGATCGATCGGTCAACGTTTCAAGAACGGGCAGTTCTCGCCGACCGACGTTCAAACGCTGAAGTCGGCGACCAGCACGCTCGGGACCACCGCCGCCGCCGGCGGCGCGCCGATCAAGGACATACCGGTCGCCGTACCCGGCGCCTAACCGCGAAGCTCCGGCGCGGCGCCCTAATCGGTCACGGATCCGTTGACAAAGATGCTAATACGACCGCGGCTCTGTTTAGTACGAGGAACGCCATGTTACAGATACGTTGGGCCGCCGCAATGGCGCCGGTCTTCGCAGCTCTCGTTCTGGTCCATCCAGCGATTCCGGTACTCGCCGACGGATCAGTCTTGGCGCCTGCCCCACTCAGCATCGCACAGCCCGGAAGCGAGTTTCACTTTCGCCGGGATCAACGAACGCATATTCTCGTAGTGAGCAAGTCCGAAGGCTCTTCCGTAACATACACGCTTGACGGCAAGCCGCGCAGTGGGTTTTTCTTCAACAACGTGCCGCCGGAATATCTTCGCCCCGTTGACCGCGCGGCATACGATGGCATTTGGCCGCTGACCGTCGGAAAGCATGTGCGCTACCACCGGTACAGTCCGACCAACGCAGACTCGTGGCAGGACGACGTGACGGTCATTGGTACCGAAACCCTGACAATCGACAGCAAGCCGATCGACACGTACGTGGTCCGCTGGAACTCGTCGGCCGACCGCAATCGATGGGAAGGTGCCATGATGGTTTGGTATGCACCGTCCCTGGGTTGGATCGCGAAGTTCAAATATTCCGATAACTCCGGCGAAAAATACGAGACCGAACTGATCAGTTACACTCTCCCAGCGAACCCGGTGATTTCCGCTCCGCCGTGATCTCGGAGTCCGGCGATCGCGAGCTCCGTCGCTCGGTTTCGAGCATCCCCGGCGCTTAGGTGCGTTTGCGCAAAGTGCTCGAACAGTTGCGTTCGAGCCGCTAGCCTTCGGCGCGGCGGAGGATGCGCTCGGCGGCGATGATGATCGGTGGATCGATCATCGTGCCGTCGAGCACGGCGGGGTTCGATCGCTGCGCCGCTGCGACGATCCGGCGCGCATAGGCGACGTCTTCGGCCGACGGCGCGAACGCGGCGCGCACCGGTGCGATCTGCGAGGGATGGATCAACAGCTTGCCGTCGTAGCCGAGCCGGCGCGCGTGATCCGCGTCGCGGGCGGGGATCGAAGGATCGCCGTACTCGCGGGACGGGCCGTCGATCGCCCAGCGCGCGGCGGCGCGCGCCGCGACCAGCACCCGCGCGCGATGCGGCAGCATCACGTCGACGTCGGTGACGCCGCCCAGCTCCGCGGCCAGATCGTACGGGCCGAAAGCGAGCGCGAGAACGTGCGGAGCGAGGGCGATCGTCTCGCAGTGCGCGAGCCCGCGCGCCGACTCGATCAACACGATCTGCGGCAGATCGCCGACGACGTCGCTCACCCGTCCGCAGTCGCCCGCTTCCCCAACTTTCGGTACCACCAGAGCGCCGGGACGGCGCGCGCCGGCGAGCATCGCGAGATCGTGCCGGCCGTCCGGCGTGTCGGCCGGATTGATCCGCACCGCGACGTGCGCGAGGTCGTCGTAGGCATCCAGAAACGCCTGCACCTGTTCGCGCGCGTACGCCTTGCGATCGGGCGAAACCGCGTCCTCGAGGTCGAGGATCGCGCCGGTCGCCCCCGACCCGAGCGCTTTGCCGAAGCGCTCGGGCCGGTCGGCCGGAACGAAGAGCAGCAGCGACGGATCGAGAGCCATCCCCACGCGACCTAAAACGTCTTGGGCGTGTAGTTGGGACGCGACGCGATCGTCTCGGCGGCCATTGCGGTCTTCGCGTCGCGCGCCCACGGCGAGTTCGGGCCGCCGTCGGAGTCCGACGCCGCGACCTCGCCGACGATTTCGAACATGAACTGCGTCTTGGCGAACGTCTTCGACGAGACGACCGAGCCGGCGAAGACATCCTGCGAAAGCTGGTGGTCGTAACCCTCAAAGGTCGACTTGCTGGGCTTGTACGCGTCGAACGAGTAGTTCTCGAACGCAGTGGCCAGCTTTTGGGCGTCGGTCGTCCCCGCGCCGGCGATGCGCTGCATCAGCGACGTCGCGCCGACGTAGCCGAAGTAGTGCCGCCAGGAGATCGGGCCGTTGACCGACTTCTTCAAACGGGCGGTGAGCTTGCGGGCTTCGTCGCAGCACGTCGGGCTCCAAGCTACCGGGAACGTCGTCCCCACGATCGAGTCGAGCGAGACGGCCTTGTAGTAGAAGTCCTCCAAATTGATCCCGGCCAGCTTCAACTTCTTGCCCAGGCCGAAGTCGACGAACTGCTTGCACGCGTTGGCGGCGTCGAGGCCGCTGTTCGCCAGCATGAGCACGTCGGCATCGCTGTTGCGTGCCTTGGTGAGGTTCGACGAGAAGTCGCTGGTGCCCAGCTTGACGACGTCATGCCCGATCTCGGTGCCGCCCGCGCGTGCCAAGATCGCCGACAGCTCGGTATAGGCGTCTTTGCCGAACGCGTAGTCGGCCTGAATGAAGTACCACTTCTTGCCCAGCGCGAGCACGCGAGTCGCCAGCGTGCGCAATGCCATGTGATTGTTGGGCGAGAAGCGATAGACCAGCTTGCCCGCTTTTGAGCCGGTGATCGACGAGTCTTGTGGTCCAAGCTCCAGCATGAAGACGCCCAGCTCGTTGCACAGTGAGGTCATCACCAACCCGTTCGCCGACGACGTAAGGCCGAACAGGACGTCGACGTTCTCTTGTCCGACCAAACGGCGCGCCTCGGTGGTCGCGACGGCCGGCTTCGACGCATCGTCGGCATAGGCGAACTCGAACTTCGCCCGTCCGCTCTTCGCGTTCATATCGGCCAGCGCGAGCTCGGCGCCGACCTTGTGGATCGCGGCGATGTCGGAAAACACTCCGCTGTAGGAGTCGATGAAGCCGATTTTCACCGTCGCGGCGGGACCGGCGGCGAGCGTAAAACGCGGAGCGGCTGCGGCGGCCGCGGCGGCTGCGCCGCCGGCCAATAGCGAACGACGGGAGATCATGTTACGAACTACCTCCTAAAATGGCGTGGGCACGGTTGGGCATGCGGGCTCAGGCGAGCTCCTCTTCGGAGGACGCAGCACCATCGGCCAGAGCGTCGCGCAACTCCTGCGGAAGTGCTGCGGGGGCGAGGCGGCCTCCGTCGTGACGGATCAGCACGCGAGCCTCGAACCCGCGCGCGACCTCCGTCTCGCCGCGTGAGACGACATGCTCGACGCGAAACGACGTTCGGCCGATCGCCGTCACGGTAGAACGGATCGTGATGAGGTCATCAAAGTACAGCGGCGCGCTGAACCGAGCGCCGCTGTCGACGATCGGCACCGGCCAGCGCATCGTGCCGTCCGGTTCGAGCAGCTCGCCGACCGCCGCGCGCAGCAGCCCGGTCGTGCCCACGTCGAACCACACGTAGAAGGTCGGATAGAAGACGATCCCGGCCGCATCCGTGTCGCCGAACCGCACGCGCGTGTGCGCCCGGTGCGTTCGCCCGCGAAACGGTTCGCCTTCGTCAGGCAAGCCGGACGTACTCGTAGTCGAGCGGGCGGTCTTTGATGCCTTTCTCGGGTGGCGCGATCCAAGCGGCCATCTTGCCCGGCTCGATGACGCGGTGCATCAGGCTGGCGATGAACGCGCGGTCGTCGGTGCTGGGCAGCCACGACACGATGCTCGCATCGTACTCCGCCTGCGGGATCGGGCGGCCTTGCAGATCGGTCGCGACGCCGGCCCAGTTGCCGACGGTGCGCCGGAAGCGCGTGCTCGGCAGCGCGAAGCGGAAGGCGTGCCCGGCCGCTTCGATGAGCCGGTTCCAGCGCGCCAGACCTCGCAGGCAGTCCTCGACGTAGGAGTTGCGCACGACCTCGTTCATGGCGTTGCGCAACGGAACGCTCTCGATGCGCACGCCACCCGCACCGTCGGGGACGTCGAGCTCGAACGTCGTGTCGCGCGCTACGTGGTCGTCGTACTTCTTCTCGTCAGGCCGCCCCTTGACGCCTTGTGCGAAGTACGCCGCCGCGTTCGACGAGGCTTCGGAGCCGAACAGATCGAGCGACGAGCTGAACCAGAAGTTGAGATAGCGCTGAATCGTCGGCAAGTCGATCGCGCCCGCGCGGCGGATCGCGCCCGGCTCATCGGTTCCCAACTCGCGCATCACTTCGAGCGTGCGTTTGGTGACGCGCGAGATCCCGGTGTCACCGACGAACATGTGGTGCGCTTCTTCGGTGAGCATGAAGCGGCAGGTGCGGGCGAGCGGGTCGAAGCTCGACTCCGCGAACGACTTGAGCTGAAACTTTCCGTCGCGATCGGTGAAGAAGGTGAACATGAAGAACGACAGCCAGTCGCCGATCGGCTCGTTGAACGTGGTCAGGATGCGCGGTTTGTCGGGATCGCCGGAGTGTCGTTCGAGCAGCTCTTCGGCTTCCTCGCGTCCATCGCGCCCGAAGTACGCGTGCAAGAGGTACACCATCGCCCACAAGTGACGGCCTTCCTCGACGTTCACCTGGAAGAGATTGCGCAGGTCGTAGAGCGACGGCGCGGTGTGGCCGAGCAAACGCTGCTGTTCCACCGACGCGGGCTCGGTGTCGCCTTGCGTTACGATCAGCCGTCGCAACGTGCTGCGATGCTCGCCGGGAACCTGCTGCCAAACCGGGTTGCCGAAGTCGTCGCCGAACCCCGCGCGGCGGTCGTGCTCGGGCTCGGCCAGGAAGATCCCCCAGCGGTAGTCCGGCATTCGCACGTGACCGTAGTTCGCCCAGCCTTTGCTGTCGACGGAAATCGCGGTGCGCAAGTAGACGTCGGCCGCGTTGAAATCGGTCGGCCCCATCTCCTTCCACCAGCTCAGGAACGCCGGCTGCCACTGTTCGAGCGCGCGCTGCAGCGTGCGGTTCGAGCCGAGCTCGACGTTGTTGGGGATCCGTTCGCCGTAGTCGATGGACATCTGGGTTACACTCGTTCCTGGTCGAATTGCGGCTTCGTGCCGCTGCCGAAGAGTTTGAGCGCACCGCGCTCGCCGGTGGAGTTGGGCCGGTAGAACACCCAGTTCTGCCAGGCCGAAAGACGGCCGAAGATCTTGGTTTCCGGCGTCTCGGCGCCGGGGAAGCGCAGGTTCGCCTCCATCGCGCTCAGCGCGTCGGGCGAGAGCGCCGCGCGCTCCTCGAGCGCGAGCCGAATCTCGTCGTCCCAATCGAGATCGTCGGGCGCGACGGTGACGAGTCCGGCGTGGAGCGCGGCCTGCGCGTCATACCGCCGGCCGAGCGACGCTGTCGCCGCCGCGAGCAAAGCCGGATCGCCGTCGAAGCGAACCGCGAGGCGCGAGCGCCCGTTGACGGCCGGATAGAGGCCGAGGTTCGCCTCGTTCAGCGCGATCGTGGGCGCACCGTCGCCGTCGTCCGGCAGCGCGAGCATGTACGTGCGATCCGCCGCAAGCGCCAACTCGAGCAGGGTCCCGGCAAAGCACGAGCCGCCGTCGACGATCGCGTACAGGCTGCGCGAGGTGACGTCGAGCCGCGCCAGCGTGCGCCGCAACAGCCCGATCGTCTCCGCGACCAACCAGTGATCGCGATGTGCCAGCAGCGTGCGGTCGACGGCGAGCACCGCATCCGTGTCGCCTGCGGTGCGCAACAGCCAGAGCCCGAGCTCCGGCTGGTTGGTGCGCAGCATGAGGATCGCGTCGTCGAGCTCGCGCGCGAGCGCCAGCGGCCACCACGCATCGCCGGCGGCGACGATTGCGTCGACATCCTCGGGTTGCGGTTCGCCCGGCGCGCGAACGGTAAGGGTCGCGTTGCGCGCGGCGCGGTCGAACGCAACGTCGACGTGCGCATAGTGATAACCGGCGGCGTCGATCGTGCGCTCGAGCGGTCGCAGCGCGATGCCGAGCGCGTCGGCGTCGCGCGTCGAAGATGCGGCATGCGCCGCGGCGCGGTCGCGCACGAGCGCCGTGAACTCCGAGGGCGTCGCGATCGCGTCGACCAGCTTCCAATCCTTCGCGCGCTCGGCGCGCACCCCGTCGGCGTTGGTGCAGAACAGGTCGGCGACGTCACGCCGGACTTGGCGCTTGTCGATCACGCGCGTGAGGCCACCGGTCCCCGGCAGCACCCCGAGCAGCGGCACTTCGGGCAACGAAACCACCGTCGAACGGTCGTCGACCATCAGAATCTCGTCGCACGCGAGCGCGATCTCGTAACCGCCGCCCGCGCATGCACCGTTCACCGCCGCGACGAAGCGCAGGCCGTCGTTGCGGCTGGAATCTTCCATCCCGTTTCGCGTCTCGTTGGTGAACTTGCAGAAGTTCACTTTCCAGTGATGCGACGACGTGCCGAGCATGTAGATGTTCGCCCCGGCGCAGAAGGAGCGGTCCTTCGCGCTCGTGACGACGACGCAGGCGACCTGCGGATGCTCGAAGCGAATCCGGTTGAGCGCATCGTGCAGCTCGATGTCGACGCCCAAGTCGTACGAGTTGAGCTTGAGCTTATAGCCCGGCCGGATCCCGGCGTCTTCGTCGACGTCGAGCGCCAGCGTCGCGACGCGCCCGTCGACCCTCAGCTTCCAGTGACGATAGCTCTCGGGCGCGGTATCGAACGTGACCAGCCCCGGCTCGGCAGGCGGATCGATCGTGACCATGGGGCTCTCCTCGGGCGGGGCGATGTGAAGTGTACTATACTGCATCTAACCGCTCATACAAGAACTATATAACAGCTTGCGTGGCTGCGGTGAGGAGGGCGTCCAGGCTCTGCTCGACCGGCCGGCCGCTGGTGTCGACGACGGCGTCGGCCCGCCGGTAGAGCGGCTCGCGACCGGCCAGGATGCGCTGGAGATCCTGCATCGACTCGCGGTTGCCGGCCATCGGCCGCATGTCGCCCTGCGCGACGACGCGCGCCATGTGCTCCACGGGGGTCGCCTGGAGCCAGACGGTCCTGCACGTCTCGAGCAGGCGCTCGAACGTCGCCGCCTCGGAAACGAGGCTCCCGCCGGTCGCCAGGACGAAGCGCGGGTGCTGATCGAGCACCTGCTCGAGGCAGCGCCGTTCCAAGCGACGGAACCCCGCTTGACCGTAAAAGTCGAAGATCGTCGCGAGCGCGACCCCGCTGACACGCTCGATCTCGCGGTCGAGCTCGACGAACGGCACGCCCAGCCGCTCGGCCAACATCGTCCCCAGCGTCGTCTTCCCCGCGCCGCGCAGCCCGACGAGCGCGATGCGTTCGTTTCGGCCTACCGCAGCGGCGGCGTCGAACGCCTGCAGCAGCAGCGCGCGCGCTTCGGTCAATTGCTCCGGATAGAGCCGCCGCAGCAGCTCGATCGTCTGCGTCAGCTCGAACGACGGTTCCGGCGCGCCGGCCACCAGCGCTTCGAGCGGCACGTCCAGCGCTCGGGCCACGCGCCGCAAGATCGACAGCGACGCATTCCCGTGCCCGCCCTCGAGTTGCGCGAGATAGCGTTCGGAGACGCCCGAGTCTTTGGCCAGAATCTTGCGCGTCATCCCGCGCCGCGCCCGCAGCTCCCGCACGCGCGCGCCCACTGCGGCCAAGAAGGCCCCGTCGTCGCTTGCGCCGGCATGCTCGAGCACAGTGCGACGAATACGCGCCAACTGCACTATCGTTCCTGTCCGGCTCCGCTGCCCGAGGCGTGGCGACCGGCCCGGGCGGCTTCCGGTGAGTAGCGAATATCGCCACGGTGAGCACGCCGCGGGCAGACCGTACGGTCGTTCCGGTTCCGTTCGTGGGGCGGGAACGCGAGTTGGCCGCGCTCGCCGCGGCTCGGAAAGCGACTGCGAGCGGCCCGCGGTTCGTCTTGGTCGGCGGCGAGGCCGGCGTCGGGAAGTCCCGGCTGCTGGCGGAGTTCCGCCGCACCCTCCCGCTGCGTCCCAACGTCTTCGGTGCCGGCGAGTGCAACGACGTCGCGCCGGTGCCGTTCGCGCCGTTCATCGCGATGCTCGGGGGATGGGCTCCGGAGATCGCGCGGCGGCTGTCGGTCGCACCTCCGGCGGTAATCCACGGCGAAGCGGCGGTGCGGGCGTTGTTCGATGACGTTCGGCGCGCGCTCGATGCGTGGGCCACCAAGCGCGCGACGCTGCTGTATTTGGAAGATCTGCACTTCGCAGACAGCGGGACGCTGGCGCTCCTGGCGTACCTCGCTCGCGCCTGCCGTGGATCGAGGCTGCTGGTGGTCGCTACTTATCGCTCGGAGGCGCTCGGTCAGAGCGACGAGTTCGTCGCGACGATCGCGCGGCTGGTGCGATTGCCCAACGTCACGGCGATCGATCTTCCGCCGCTTGCGCAGCGTGACGCCCGCGCGCTTGCCGCCGGTGCAATCGGTGCCGATTCGGCCGAAGCGCGGCTGGTCGACGAACTCGTCGCCCGCGCCGACGGCAATGCGTTCTTTCTTGAAGAACTGGTCAAGCACACCATCGAGCGCAGTCCTGGGGGGACGGCGTCGCTGCCTCTTTCGGTCACCGCCGTGATCCGCGATCGCCTCGCGATACTTCCCGCGAGCGATCGTAGCCGCTTGCTCCATGCCGCGGTCTTCGGGCGGAGCTTCGACGTGGAGTTGATGTGCAAGCTCGTCGACGTCGATCGGGACGAGTTGCTCGCGACGCTCCGCCGCGCTCGCGATGCCGGGCTCATCGTCGAGCAGCCGGACGACACACGGCGGCTTCGCTTTCGGCATGCGCTGACGCGCGAAGCGATCGTCGGAGAGTTGTTGGCGTTGGAGCGCCGCCCGCTGCACGCGCGGATCCTCGCCGTGCTCGAAGCGCTCCCCGACGCCGAGCGCGCCGGCTATCGCACCGAACTCGCGTATCATGCGCTCGAGTCGCACGACGTCGAAAAAGCGGTGCACTACGCCGAGGCGGCGGGCGACCACGCCTTCGCGCTCCACGCGTATGCCGACGCCACTCACCAGTACGAACGCGCGACGGCGGTGAATGCGGCGTCGCTGCCCGAAGCGACACGGCGCCGGCTCCTCCGCAAGCTCGGCGACAGCCTGCACTTGAGCCGATCCGCGCACGGCGCGCGCCGCGCGTACGGCGAGGCGCTCGAGTTGGCCACGGCGGCCGGCGATGTCGACGATGCCGGTACGCTCGCGTTACAACTGGCGGTGCTGCATTATGTGCACGGCAACACCTCGGGCGCGATCTCGATGGCGACGAAGGCGATCGAAATCCTCTCGCGTGGCGGCTCGGAAACCTTGCGCGACATCGCCGCGGCACGGCTAGCGCTCTACCATCTCTTTCGGCTCGAAACCGGTGAAGCGTTGCGAGCTCTCGGAACGATCGTCCGGCCCGAGGCGCATGGCGTCGCTCCGTTCTACCATCAAGCGCGAATGGGCGCGCTCGCGATCGACGGCGACGACGGGTGGCAGGAAGAAGCCTTGCTCTACCTCGCGGAGGCCGAGCAGGGCGACGACACCGCGTTCACGGCCTTGCACAACGCCGCAGATTGCGCCGTTGCCACCGGCGAGATGAAGCTTGCGGAGGGCTGGCTGCGACGCGCGCTTTCCAGCGGCTCGCTCACCTATCTTCCGTTCGCTCTGAGTGGCCTCGCGTATCAGCGCTTTCTCGGCGGCGATCTGCCCGAGGCGAAGCGGCTCGCAGAATCGGCGATTGCCGCCGGCGGTTGGGCGATGAGCGACGCGACCTCGAACGCGACCGCGATCTGGACGGGTCTCGCGCTCACCGACGACGCGTTCGCCGACGCCGCCTATAGCGAAGATCTCGTCGAGGTCACGCTGGCTAGCGGACAGAGTCAAAACATCGGCAACATCGTCGGCGCGTCCGCCGATTTGCTCGCGGAACGAGGGCGCCTCACCGAAGCACGCGCCCTGCTGCACGGCGCGCTTCAGCGAATCGAGCACCCGTATCTGTGCGAGACGTTTCTCTTCGTCGCCGCGCGGTGCGGCGCCGAACACGATCTCGCGCGCATCGCCGAGATCGCCGCTCACGTGCGCCGGCCGCGGGGGAATGCGCTGTGTGCGGCGACGATCGCGATGGTCGATGCGCTGATCGACCAGCGGCACGGACGAGAGGAACAGGCGCGGCGTCAGGCCGGCGTCGCCGCCGCGCTCTTCAACACGATCGGCTGGAAGCCGCTCGAAGCGGAAGCGCTCGAAATCGCGGGGCGAGGGGCCGAGGCGGCAGAGCTCTACCGGGTGATGGGGCACATGCGGGGCTTGCGCCGCCTGGCGGCGCGCGAAGCGCGCGCGCCGGCGAACGGAGACCCGGGGCCGACCGCGCTCTTGTCGCTCCGCGAACGAGAAGTTGCGGCGCTCGTCGCGCGCGGAGAGTCGAATCGGACGATCGCGCAGTCGTTGGGGATATCCCCGAAGACGGTCGAGCAGCACCTTTCGGCGGCGTACGCCAAGCTTCGCGTGTCGTCGCGCACGCAGTTGGCGGCCGCCCTGTCTCAGACGCGTGCTCACTCGCTCGAACGCGCCACATAAGCGGCCAGCTGTGCTCGCGAGCGCAGCCCGAGCTTGGTGAAGGCCGATCGAAGGTGGGCTTCCACGGTCTTCTCGCTGATCCCGAGCGCGTCGGCGATTTCACGGTTGTCGAGGCCCGCGAAGACGTGCATGGCAACCTCTCTCTCCCGCCGCGACAACGGTGCCAAGTCGCGCGGGGCGGACACCCGATCGAAGCGGTTCATCTCCGCGATGCTAGCGCGACATCATCTCCGTGCGTATCCGGGAAAGCCCTCGGATTGCCGGTCCGGGCGATGGAAAAGGGCCCGAGATCCGGAACTGGCGGCCGATGCCCTATAACGCCGCGGCGGATCTCATCGAGCGCAACCTGCCGGCGCGCGCGCAGAAGACCGCCTTCATCGACGACGGCGGCGAGTACACCTATGGCGAGTTGGCCGAGCGCGTCGACCGTGCCGGCGGCGCATTGTTGGAGTTGGGGATCCACCCCGAGCAGCGGATCGTGCTCGGATTGCTCGACACGATCGACTTTCCGGCGGTATTTCTGGGCGCGATCAAAGCCGGCATCGTGCCGATTCCGGTCAACACCCTTTTTCAGCCGGCCGATTACGCGTACATTCTCGCCGACAGCCGGGCCAAAATCACGATCGTCTCGGCCGAGCTCGCGGCGCACTACGAAGAAGCTGCACGGTTGGCGACCTGGAACGGTCGCATCATCGTTTCGGATCCGCGCGGCACTTACGCCGGAACGCAGACCACGCTTGCCGAGCTCATGTCGCGCGCGACGCCGCTCGTCGACGCCGCGGCGACGGGACCTGACGACGTCTGCTTCTGGCTGTACTCGTCGGGTTCGACCGGCCGGCCGAAAGGGACCGTCCACCTCCAGACGAGCTTGGTTCGAACCGCCGAGCTGTTCGCGCAAGGCGTGCTCGGCATCGACGAGAGCGACGTCGTTTTCTCGGCCGCGAAGCTGTTCTTCGCGTACGGCTTGGGCAACGCGCTGACGTTTCCGATGTCGGTCGGCGCGACCGCGGTGCTGCACGCCGCGCGCGCGACGCCGGCGGCCGTCGGCGCGATCTTGCGCGATCGGCGGCCGACGATCTTCTGCGGCGTGCCGACCTTGTTCGGTTCGCTGCTCGTGCAGCCGGATCTGCCGTCGCGCGACGAGGTCGCGCTGCGGCTGTGCACGTCCGCCGGCGAGCCGCTTCCCGAAGAGATCGGCAAGAACTGGACGGCGCGCTTCGGTGTCGAGATCGTCGACGGGATCGGCTCGACCGAGATGCTGCACATCTTCGTCTCCAACCGGCCCGGCGCGGTGAAGTACGGCACGACCGGCGTGCCGGTGCCGGGCTATCGCGCGCGCATCGTCGGCGAGGACGGTCGCGACGTCGTACCGGGCGAGCTCGGCGAGCTCGAAGTTTCGGGCCCGACATCGGCCGCCTACTACTGGAACAATCGCGAGAAGACGCGCAGCACGTTCGCCGGCGAGTGGACGCGCACCGGCGACAAGTACCGGCAGGACGAGGACGGCTGCTTCGTCTACTGCGGCCGCGTCGACGACATGCTCAAGGTCAGCGGGAATTGGGTTTCGCCCAGCGAGGTCGAGTCGGCGCTGGTCGCACACGAGCAGGTGCTCGAAGCCGCGGTGATCGGCTTGGCCGACGAGCAAGACCTGATCAAACCGAAGGCCTTCGTCGTCCTCAAGCCGGGAGCCGAGCCGAGCGATGCGTTGGCGGACATGCTCAAAGTGCACGTGAAGAGCCGGCTCGCGCCGTACAAGTATCCGCGTTGGATCGAGTTCGTCCCCGAGCTGCCCAAGACCGCGACGGGAAAGATCCAGCGACACGTGTTGCGCGCCCGCGACCGCGCATGACGCGCGAACCCGTTGCGCGCGCGCTCATCGTCGACGGAAAGCGGCTGGAAACGGTGCGCTACGACGGCGATCCGGCGCAACCGGCGATCGTGTTGCTGCACGAGGGGCTCGGCTCGGTGTCATTGTGGCGCGATCTGCCGCAACGTCTCGCCGAGCGCACGGGCCGCACCATGGTCGCGTATTCGCGTTACGGCTACGGGCGGTCCGAAGTGCTGCGCGAACGGCGCGAGCCGGACTACATGCACCACGAAGCCGAGGTCGTGCTCCCCGGGCTGCTCGCGGAAATGATGATCGAGCGTCCCGTGCTGTTCGGGCACAGCGACGGCGCCTCAATCGCGCTGATCTACGCCGGCGTGCACCCAACCGCGGTGCGGGCGCTAGTGCTCGAAGCGCCGCACGTCTTCGTCGAGGATATCTCCGTGCGCAGCATCGCCGAGGCCAAGATCGCCTTCGCAACGACCGACCTGCCGTCCAAGCTCGCCCGCCATCACGCCGACGCCGACGCGACCTTCGCCGGCTGGAACGACATCTGGCTCGACCCTCGCTTTCGCGACTGGAACATCGAACCGTACGCCTCGCGCGTGCGGTGTCCGGTGCTGTTGATCCAAGGCGACGCCGACCAGTACGGCACGATCGCGCAACTGGACGCGATCGTCGCGCGCACGCCGAACGCGCAGACGCTGCTCGTGCCGGGCGCCGGACACAACCCGCATCGCGACGCACCGGAGCTGGTGCTCGACCGCGTCGCATCGTTCGTCGAGTCACTTCGCACCGCGTCGTGATCGACAACCGGGTGACCGCGGCCGACGTGCGCACCTGCATGCGCGGCGAGGTGTACGGGGACGCCGAAACGATGACCGACGCCTGGTTCGCCGATCACGTTGCGCGTAACGACATCGATCTTGCGCGGTCGCCGCGCTGGACGGTCGACGGCGCCCTCGTGGCGTTCGCCTTGCTCGCGTTTCGCGGCGACCGCGCGTGGATCGGCGGATTCGGCGTCGTGCCGGGGTCCCGCGGGGCGGGGATGGGAACGGTGTGCGTCCTCGACACGCTGCGGATCGCGCGCGAGGAGAACGCGGCGAGCGTCGAGCTCGAGGTGCTCGAGAACAACGGCGCGGCGATCGCCATCTACCAGCGCGGCGGCTTCGAGCAGGTCGGCCAGCTGGTCGCCTGGCGCCGCGAGCAGCGCAGCATCGCCGGGACCGCCGCATGCGGGGTGCTCTCCGAGGCTCCGCGGGACGCGGCCGATGTCGCCGCGATCGCGCGGCGTCCCGCGACCTGCTGGCAGCGCGAGCCGCGCAGCGTCGCGATGGCCGCTCCGTTCGTGACGGTCACGGTCGGCGCCGAACAGGCGCCGTCGGCATACGCATTCGTGCGGCTCGGAGGCCCGCGCGGCCCGTTGCTGCTCGACGCGGGCGCGCAGGACGAAGCCGCGGCAGAGGCGCTGGTCGGCTCGCTCGACGCGCAGCTCGCCCCGCACGACCTCACCCTGATCAACGAGCCGCCGGGCGGGCCGCTCGACGGAGCACTCTCCTCGAGCCCGTTCTGGGAGCCGATCGCGCGGCAACGCCGCATGCGCGTGCAGCTGCGCTAGCGGCGGACCGCGCGACGCGCGCCGGCGATCCAGGCCCGCACGTTCGCGGTACGCCGGGCGCGTACGATCCAGGCTCATGGCGCGATGCTACGCCCGGGCCGTGCCGCCGGCGTGCGGGGGCGGCGGTCGCGCTAGCGTGCCCCGTGGAGGATCGGGAAGAGGACGCGATGCGCGCGGGCCGCGAGGCCGGCGCGGCGCAGCGGGTCGATCACGTCGTGCGAGGGTGGAAATCCGTGAAGGCGATCGAGGCGCACGTCGCCCGCGCCGTGGGCGTGCCACAGCGCCGCGAGATCGCGCGCCGCGGCGTTGTTGACGGCGGTTTCGCCCGAGTTGGTCACGAGCGTGATGCGCCGTGTCAGGGGCGCCGTCGACCGCGCGATTCCCGCCAGCGAGGTCGCGATGCCGAGCGCCTCGGCGATCGCGTGGGTCGGGTAGCGCGGGTAGCCGTACTCGGGCATCAGCCGCTCGCGCAGCACCGGATCCCACCACAAGAACGCGTTCGGCAGCGCGCGCAGCGTGGCGACGAGCGCCGGCGTCGCGCGGCGATGGAGCCACGTCACGCCGAGAAACGGCGCGATCGCGACGGCGTGTTCGAACGACTCGTGCTGCGCGAGCCACGCGGCGAGCAAGCCGCCGAGCGAGAAGCCCGCGACGGTCACCGCCGTGCCGAGCCCGCGCGCGATCGTGAGCGCTTCGTGCGCGGCTTCGATCAGCTCGTGCGCGCGTACGTCGCGCAGCTGGGGCGTCAGCCGGTCGCGCGCGCCGTGCCCGGGCAGGCGCGGGACGAGCACTGCGTCACCGGCGGCGTGCAGGCACCGCGCGAGCGCGCCGCATTGCATCGGGCTGGCCGTCAAGCCGTGGAGCAGCACCACCGCGCGCGCCGCCGGGCGTCCGCGTTCGAGCAGAATCGAACCGCCCTGCGGATGGATCGTCGCATCGTCGCGCCGCGCGAGCGCTTCGTAGCGCCGCAGCGCGTGCGTGTAGTCAGGATGCACGCGCGTACCGGCCGGCGAGCCGCTGCAGTCCCGCGTAGTCGACCTTCGCCTCGTGCCGCGGATCGACCGGAACGGGCGCGATGACGATTCGGTCCAGGTCGACGAACGCCAGCGCGGCGCGAATCGCGCGCTCGTCGACCGCCTGCCCGGCGACCGGCTCGACCACCAAAATGCGCGCGCCGTCGCAGCCGGCGATCGCGCTGCGTGCGATGCCGGGCAGATACGCGAGGGCGCACTCGACGCGCAACGGCTCGACGATGCCGCGTCCGTCGTCGATCGTCGCCGTCGCGCGGCCCACCAGCCAGAGGCGACCGTCGCCGTCGCGGTAGCCCAAATCGCCCGTGCGGTGCCAGCTGCGCGTGCCGGCGCGGATCTTCGTCGTCGCGTCGGCGGCGCGGTCCAGATAGTGCGGCACGACCTGCGGTCCGCAGACGACGATCTCGCCGACGGCGCCGGCTGCGAGCGCGTGCCGTTCGACGTCGTCGTCGTCGTCGTCGAACGGTCCGATGACCGAACCGGCAGCGCGCACGACGATCGCCACCGCACCGGGACCGCACGGCGTACCCGCGAGCAGTCCGGCACCCGCGCGCATCGCGGCGTGATCGGACGGCGTGACGTCGGCCGCGTCGAGCCGTGCGATCGGCTCGGCCTCGGTGCTGCCGTAGACGGCGAGGATGCGCGCGTTCGGCGCGACGGCGCGGAGTGCGTCGGCCAGCGGCGGCATCACCGGTGCGCCGCCGGAGGCGACGGTGCGCAATGCGGGCAGCCTGTCGCCGCGACCCCTCAGCGCCGACGCGAGGTTCGCCAGCAGCGCCGGCGAGGCGACGATCCGTTCGACGTCGTGCGCACGCAGTCGCTCGGCGAGCAGCGCACCGTCGACGCGAGCGGGATGCCGCAGATCGAGTCCCGGCAAAAAGCACGTCGCGCCGGCAGCCAGCTCGGCGAGCAATACGATCGGCATCGTGCACAGCGATGTCGCACCGTCCAGGTCGAGCGCGCGCGCCAGCGCGTCGACCTGCGCGCGCGCGACGCCGTGCGAGCGCACCAGCGCTTTGGGTTCGCCGGTACTGCCCGAGGTGAAGGTCAGCATCGCGGGATCGTCGTCGTCGCGCGGCTCGATCGCAGCGGTCGCAACGGCGTTCGCAGGTAAGACGCCGTACGCGAACGGCGTCGATACGGTGGACAAGCGAACGGCACGCCGTAGCGCCGGAACGGCGGCGAGCGCGGCCCAGCCGATCCCGCCGACCAGGACGGCACGCGGAGGCTGCATCCGAGCGCAGCGCGCGAGCGCGTCGCGGCCGGCACCGGCCGGTGGAATCGCCGGAACCAGCCCGGCGCGCAGCGCGCCGATCAACGCGACGTACAGCTCCGTCGCGACCGGATGGAGGATCAGCACGGTCTCGCCGGGGCGCAATCCGCGCGCTCGCAAGGCGGCAGCGACGCGTCCACTCGCGGCGTCGAGCTGAGCGTAGGTCAGCGCCGAGCCGGCGGCCGCGTCGAGCAGCGCCGGACGGTCGGGGTGTTCGGCGGCTCGCGCGCGCAAGATCTCGGTGACGTTCATGACAGCTCCTTGGCGAAGACGGCGTAACGGCGGAAGACGATCGCCCGACCGGCGAGCGAACGCGCGACGTTGCCGTCATGCTGCAGCGCGGAGATCGCGCGCGTCGCTCCCAGCGCGTGCGCCGCGGTGCGCGACGCGTCGGTGAGCACGAAGCCGACGCCGGCCAACCGCCGGTCGGCGTCGCGGACGACCGTTTTGAGGACGACGGCCTCGGGCGCGCGTGGATCGCGCAGCGCGAACAGCGCCGCGGCGATGCGCCCGTTCAGCTCCGCGACCGGACACAGGCGCGGGTCGAGCAGCGGCGCGAGCGGACGGTACAATGCGGCGAACGCCTCGAAGCCGATCGGGGCGAACAGCGGTGCGTCGCGGAAGCCGCGCAGCGCGAGCGCGTGAATCTGCGCGAGCTCGTCGTCGAAGCGATCGAGGTCGAGCGCCCGCACCGTGACGCCCGCGTCGCGCAGCCGCGCGGCGAGCACGGGGACGCGCGGATCGCGTTCGGCCAGCGCGTCATCGCGATACGACGCATACGTCTCCAGCGCTTCAAAGCCGGCCTTCGTCCACGGTAGGCTCGCCTCGAGCGGTGAGAACGGCTCGAGTGCGAACGGCGGCGTGCCGTCACTCCACGTGACGAGCCGATAACGGTGCCAGGTGTCGCCGTCGACCGGGCCGACGGCGAGTTCGCACCCTGCCGCGCGCAGTTGTGCAGCCGCGCCCTGGAGCAGCGCGGTCAACGCGTCGTCGTCGTGCGACTCGACCTCGCCGACGAAGCCGACGCGGCGTCCGCCGTGCAACGGCGTCACGCGGTGCCAGAGCGAAGCGCGGGCGAGCACCGCGCCGTTGCGGCGATGCTCCATCGTCGCGTCCGGACCACAGCTTTCGATGTGCAGAGTGGTCATGGAGAAACTCCCGTGAAGAGGCGCAACGCCAGCAAGCCGGCGAGCGGAATTGCGGCGTTGTCGAGCCCGTCGCCGGCGAACGCCTCGGCCAGCGTCGTCGCAAGCGCGAACGCCGCAACGGCGGCGATGCTCGCGGCGCCGGGCACGAGTGCGCAAACGAGCGCGGCGACGGCGAAGAACGCGCACGAGCCTTCGACCGATTTGCGCGCGCGGCCGATCGCATACGGGTGGCGGCCGAAGCGCCGTCCGATCAGGGCGGCCGCCGTGTCGCCCAGGGTCAGCGTGAGGATCGCCGCCGCGTACGCCGCGAAATCGCCGTGCGCGAGGACGAACGCCAGCGCAACGCCGGCGACGAACGCGAACTCGCCCAGCGATGCGCGCGCGATGCCGTGCAGCGCGCAGCCGAACCGCGCGCGCAACGCCGGCACCGCGCGCAAGGCGACCAACCCGGCGCACGCGACGGCAGCGAGCGCAATCACCGGCGTCGCGTCGGCGAACAGCAGCGGCAACGGCAGACAGGCGAGGCCGACGGCGACGTGCGAGCCCTTGCGCGCCGCTTCGGGTTCCCAGCGGAAGCGCAGCGCCAGCATGCCGATACCGCCGACGAGCAGCGCGAGGATGGCCGCGGCGGCGGCGAAGGCGACGATCATCGTGCTTCCTCCACGACGAAGTCGCCGTAGAACGGGACGCGGTCGCGCGCGCGCAGCGGCGCGGCGATGTCCTCGCGCGCGGCCAAGAACGAGGCCAGCGACTCGGGGCGGCGGCGCGGCACGAGCATGTTCCAGTACGCCAACCGCGCGCGCGGCGACGATGCCGCCGCGATGCGCGCCAGCAACGCTTCGTACGACGCTTCGTCGAGGTACTCGAAGACGTCGGACAGATTCCAGCCGTCGATCGCCGGGCCGTCGTAACCGTCGGCGAACTCTTCGAGCGAGCAGCGGCGGACTTCGAGCCGGTCCAGGTTGTCGCGGATCGCGTCGAACGACTCCGCGCGCAGCGCGAGCGGAAGCGCGGCGCCGTGCGCGCCGGTCAGGATCCAGCGCAGGTACGGGTTCGCGCCGGCGTCGTCGTCGCGCAGCGAGCGCGCGATTCGCGCCAACAACCGCTGCGATACCGGGCCGTCGGCCTGCGCGAAGAAGCGTGGGTCGCGGCCGAGCGCGCTCATCGCCGGCCGCGCGAAGAAGGTGCGGAACGCCAAGCGCCAGCGCAGGCTGTCCCACCGTTCGTCATAGAAGCGCGCACGCTCGGCGTCGTCGCACGCAAGCAGCTCGCGCACCGTGCTCGGCGAATGGATCAGCGGCAGCACGGCGGTGCGGAACAGCGCGAGGTACCCTTCGAAGCGGCCGGCGCCGCCGATGCCGGCGCGGATCGCGCCGGGGCGTGCGTCCCAGTACGCACGCGCGTCGTCGTCGAGCGCCGGCCGGCAGCGCGCATAGAGGCCGAGCCGATCGTCGTGCGGGCGCGAGCCGATCAGCGCGAGCAGCTCGCCGTGGGCGAGCGCGCGGTACGCCGCGACGCGCAGTCCGAGCGCAGCGAGCTGGGCGGGCTCCCGTTCGATCGCGATCACTCGCGCCGGACCGGCGGCGAGCATCGCCAGAGCGTTGTCGCCGGCCGATGCGATCGCGACGTACGTACCGCCCGGCCGGACTGCCAGGGCGGAGACGAGGACGTCCGCGTCCTCCCAGCACTGCGCGTAGCGGAGCGCGTTCATACTGCTTCGTCCAGCCGGCGGACGACGCCGGTCGCTCCGTCGAGCTCGACCAGGTCGCCGTCGTGCAGCCACGACATCAGCCCGCGGATCGCGACCACCGACGGGATCCCCATCTCGCGCGACACGATCGCCGCGTGCGAGAGCTGGCTCCCGCGCTCGACCAGGATCGCCGCGGCGGCCGGAAAGAGGACGACCCAACTCGGATCGGTGCGCTCGGCGACGAGGATCTCCCCGGAGAGCAGCGTCTCGCGCGGATCGCGCACGAGGCGGGCACGGCCGCGCACGACGCCGGGGCAGCACGGTGTGCCGCTGCGCGCGCCGTCGTCGCCGGCCGGCGAAACGGACGCCGGCGGCGCGACCGGCAGGTCGCGGGTCGCGAAGCGGTTGGGCGGCGCCGGCGCCGCCGCATAACGCGCGCTTTCGGTGCGGCGCACCGCCGCGAGCCCGCGCAGGTCCCGGCTGGCAGTCGTCCCTTCGACGTACCCCAGCAATTCGTCGACGGTCAGGTGAAAGACGTCGCGCGCATCGTCGAGCGCACCGCGCCGCACCAGCACGGCGCCCATCGCGAGCACGATGCGCCGCACGTGGCCGAACACGCGCGTGCGCTCGAAGCGCAGGTTCTCGCGCGCGACGATCCGCGCGCGCGCCCACGCAACGAGTCGCGCGAACGCGAGCGCGCGCAGCGGGTGGTTGCGCAGTGCATCGTGCGCGCGCCGCTCGGCGTCGCGTCGCAGGTCGCGCGCAACGTGCTCCGGCGTCGCCGTGTTCGTGCCGCGCAGCCGCGCGATCGCTTCGAACAGCGGACGCGGGTCGTCGTGCAGCGTCGGGCTTTCGAGCTTCAGCTCGCTCTCGCAGCGATCGCCGAAGCGAGCGAGATATGCGCCGATCTCCAGCTCGAAGCCGAGCCGGTCGCCGTCCGACTCGAGCGCGGCGAGAAGCTGCACGGCGCGCGCCGGCTCGGCGCTGAGCATCCCGCCGCTGCCGGTCAGCAGTGCCGGTGCCAAGGACGCGTCGCCGCACCACGTTTCGGCGGCGCGCTTGAGCAACCCGAACGAAAGCATCACGAAGAAGTCGTTGGCGATCGGCACGTTCCAGCGGTCGAGCAATGCGCTCTCGAGCCGTCGGTACTCGCGCGCCAGCTCGACGAGCGAAGCGCGTCCGAGCTCGGGCGCGCCCGCGAGCGTCGCCGCGACGTGCGTGTGGAAGCGCGCGATCTCGTGTGGGAGCCGCGCGGCGGCGACGGTCAACGCGAACGTGGTTCTCGCGAGCATCGCGGCGTCGCGCGCCCGGCCGCGCCGGCAGTCACGGGCGATCGCGTCGGCGACCTCGACCGGCATCGCCTCGCGCACGCCCATCATCTCTTCCATCAAACGGCGGTTGAGCCGGTAGCCCGGGAGCAGCGCGAGCATCTGATACCAGTGCACCAGGTCGTACATCATCCGGCCCTCGATCCGCCCCACGAGCCCCTCGAACGTCTCGGCGTGCGCGTCGATCGTCGTTCGCGGCACCGCGACCAGGCGGAAGAAGGAGCGGTACGCGCCGGCGTACGCGTGCCGGGCGAACGAGTAGGTGAGCGCTCCGACCACACCGCCGTAGCTCTCGGCGATGTTGCTGTCGTCCCAGATGGCGACCGGCATCCTCGCCGGTGCGATCGCGGTGACGGGCCGCGCTTGCAACGCCCAGAGCCGTCCGTCGCGCACGGTGAACTCGACGTCTTGCGGCGTGCCGGCCGCATTCGCAATTCGGCGGACCAACGACGCGATCGCGATCACCGCATCGTCGCCGAGCACCGGGCGCGCGCGCAGTGGCGCATCGACGGCGACGGCCGTCGTTCCGCCGGGTGCGCGCACGTGCATGCGGTCCTTCTCGGCGATCGTGCGCGTGCCGATCGTGCCGTCGCGCTCGACCCGCCACGTATCGACGACGAGGTCGCCGTCGACGACGCCGCACGTCAGACCATATGCCGCCGTCACGACGACGACGTCGCTCCCGTCGACCGGATCGACGCCGAAAGCGACCCCGCCGGCTTCGCCGTCGACCATGCGTTGCACGACGACCGCCATTGCGGCGATGTCGGAGCTGCCTGCGTACGCTCGTGCGGCATCGCTGCCGGCCGAAGCGCGAACGCGAGCGATCGCCTCGAGCACGCCGTCGCGCGGGACGAACAGCCGGCTCTCGAACTGCCCCGCGTACGAGGCGTTCGCGCCGTCTTCGACGAGCGCCGAAGAGCGCACCGCAAAGGTCGCGCCTTGCGCGTCGCCGCAGTCGCCGTCCGCGACGATCCGCGCCAGCGCGTCGAGCACGCCGTCGTCGTCGCAGCACGCCGGCGTCACGACGAACCAGGCCGGTACGTCGCAGCCCGCGTCGCGCAGTCGCGCGAGTCCGGCGGCTTTCCCGCCGACCCGGCCACGATCGGCGGCGGCGGCGTCACCGGGGAAGATGATGCCGCATGCGGCCAAGGTTGAAGAGAAGATCATTGCAGCACGTGTACTCCGAGCGGAACGATGCCGAGGAAGAGGTACGATCCGAGCGTCCAAGCGCCGGTCATCTGCTCGATGCGACGGCCGCTGCCGGCGCGCCGCGATCGCAGAAACATGACGCCGCACGCTGCCGCGCCGAGCGCGAGCGCTCCGAAGATCGCGAGGTCGACACGCGCAAAACCGATATGCGCGGCAGCGATCGTTGCCAGCGCGACGTTGCAGGCGATCGCGCCGCCCCACACCAGCATCGCGCCGCGGCGGCCCCACAGCGCGGTGTACGTCTCGACACCGGGTTCCTCGTCTTGCGGCGCGCGAATCTTGCGCCCCACTTCGACGACGAGCCCGTTGAGGAACGTCACGGCCAGGAACCAGCCCAGCGCGCTGGGCGCGGGAACACCCGCCACCAGCCAGTCGAACGACGAGACGTACCAGTCGATCAGCGGGACGATCAGCATGTGCGACGCGATATAGACGACCGGATGCGCGCGCAGCCAGCCGCGCGCGAAGAACTCCGCGCTCATCAACCCGAACCACGCCCACACGATGAAAAGCTCGGGGACGAGCCGCACGTTCACCGCCAGCGCGATCGCGAGTTGCAGCCCCATGCACATCGCGCCGGCGAACGCGAGCTGGCGCAGCGTCACCAGGCCACGCGGTACGGGCCGGTAGGGGCGCCAGCGCGCGTCGTCGCCGGCGTCCTTGAACTCGTCGGCGATGCGCAGCAGCGCGAACATCAGAAACGACGATGCGAAGCCTGCTGCGACGAGATACCACGCGGGGAAGTGACCGGCGCCGCGGACGAGCGCGGAGAACGCGATCGCCGACGCGCTGAACGCCGCGATCAGCGCGCCGTTCTGCGCGAGCGGGAAGCGCTCGCGCGCGTAGACGAGCCAGCGGTTCATGCCGGGATCCCTGGGCCGCGGCGCGCGAAGCGCTGGTGCGCGGCCGAGAACTCGTGCGCGCACAACGATGCGGTCAGCGAGATCTCGCCGGCCAGCGTGACGGCGGCGACGATCTCGGCCAGCGCGTCGGCGGTCGGCGGCACACCGTCGCGCGCCAGCATGCGCGTCGCGGCGCGCTGCGTCGGCAAGCCCGTGCCGCCGCCGACGGTGGCGACGACGATGTTGGGCATCGTCACGCAGGCGTAGAGCGCGCCGTCGTGCGCCACCTCGAGCCGCGTGATCCCCACCGCCGATTCGGCGACGCATGCGACGTCCTGACCGGTCGCGAGGTAGAACGCCGCGAGCGCGTTCGCGTACATCCCCTGCATCCCGATCGTCCCGGTCATCGTCGCCGCGACCGCCCCGACCCGCCAGTACGCGGCCAGCATCTCGGGCGTCACGCGGAGCCGCGCCTCGAGCAGCGCGGCGGGGATCGTCACCTCCGCGCAGACGCGCCGGCCGCGCGTCGCCGTCAGCGCCTGCGCCGTGGCCTTCTTGTCGCCCGAGGCGTTCGACTCGACGGCGTACGAGCGGGGTCGAACCGGTGCGCCGGCGACAAACTCGGCGCACAAGGCCGCGGTCGCGAACGTCACCATGTTCTGACCGGCCGCTTCACCCGTCTCGTACGCGCAATCGAGGTACAGGTGGTTGCCCTCGATCGCCGTCTCGATCGCCAGCAGCTTGGCATGGTGCGAGGTCGCTTCGGCCACGGTGCGCAGGCGCTCGACGTTCGCGCGCACCCACGCCGCGGCGAGCATCGTCGCGCGCAGGTCGTCGAAGACGAGCACCGGGGCGCGGCGCATCCGCGCGTCGAGCACGCGCGCCGTGCAACCGCCGGCGCGGGTGATCAGCTGTGCGCCGCGGCTGTACGAGGCGACCAGTGCCGCTTCGGTCGTCGCGAGCGGCACGAAATACGTGCCGCCGGCGGCTCCGCCGTCGATCCTCAGCGGCCCGGCGAGCCCGACCGGGACGCGCACCGTTCCGATGAAGTTCTCGACGTTTCGCTCGTAGGTCGCCGGGTCGTCGTCGTCACCGCCGGCCGGCGCCGGCGGCGAGGGAAGATGCCTGATCCGCTCCATGCACCCACGGTAGCGGCCGGGCCACCCTTTCGGCGTCCGTAGAACTACGGAGAGATCACTGCGATATCAGCACGACCGCGTTCGCGTTGTCGTCGTCGAAATAGATCTTCTGGTTGGCCGGCGTCGTTCCGGTCGCGACGATTCCGAAGATCGCGCCCGGATTGCCGGAATCGACGTTCTTGGTCGCGGCGAGGACGCCGGCCGGCGTGAACTCGAGCATATTGTTGTTGCCCGTGTTGCCGACGATGACGTCGCCGTTCACCAGCAGCGCTGCGCTCACCGGTGCGTTGAACGCGGCGTTCGCCGAAACGATGCGGGCGTTGGCCGCCGAAGGTCCGGTGAAACCCGCCGTTCCGACGACGATCCCATTGGCGGGGATCGAGGAGGCGTGGGTGAACGCGACCAGGCGATTCGCGCCGCCGTCGACCACGTACAGCTGGTCGGAGCTCGGATCGTAGGTGAGCCCCGAGGGTCCGGCGATACTGCCCGGCACGCCGGTATTCGGCGTGAAGCCGGTGGCGATCGTCTCGACGCTCGCGACGGCGCCGCCCACGACGTCCATGCGGCTCACGGTCCCGCTCGTCGCGTTGGACTCGAAGACCGATGCGCTGCCGATCGGGCTCGCGGTGGGGCTGAAGATCGCCCCGAACGGCCCGGACCAGGCGGCGTTGCCGTTGGCCGAAGTGAGCGCTCCGGTCGGCGCGAAGATCGGCGCGTCGTTGGCAACGAAGTCGGCCGTGTAGATAGCGTCGGTGCCGTCCAGCGTGAGCGCGTCGCAACCCTTCAGCGACGGACTCTGAGCGACGCGCACCGGCGTCGCGCCGGGCGTCGGGTGAAGGACGACGATGGTGGTGCCGTTGCCTTGCACGTTGGCGGCGTCGTTGAAGTTGCAGACGACGAGGTCGCCCGCGGTGATCTTGCCCGCGCTCACGGGCGCGATCGCCAGACCGTAGGGGTTTTGGTCGCCGGCGCCGGTACCCGGCCCGGGATCGACGGTCGACCCGATCGTCGTTTGCGTGTGCAGGCTCGAAAGGATCGCCGGGAACGCGGTTCCGGTGTTGACGTGAGGGGCGGAGGCACCTCCGCCGCTGCAACCCGTCGCCAGCATCGCAACGAGTGCGCCGGCGGCCGCGCGAAATACATGCGTAGTCATGTCTATCAGCTTCGCTCTGGCCATGAAAAAAGTGTGAAAGCGGTGGCCTCCGGGGGCGCCGTGCCCCGTGCCGCGAAGCTCCCACGCCCCGATGAGCTCCAAGAACCCGTTCGATCCGCTCGGTGTCGGCGCGATGTCGATGGACGTCTGGCGCGCGATGATGACCTCGCCCGGCGCGCTGCTCGAGGCGCAGGCCGAATTCGCCAAGGCCTTCACCGACGTCGCGGCCGGCGAAGCGACGGCGCTCGCGAGCGATCGACCGAGCGCAGCAATCATCGAACCGCAGCCGGGCGATCGCCGATTCGCCAACGCCGCTTGGGCGTCGAACCCATACTTCTCGGCCCTCAAACAAGCCTATCTGCTGTCCGCCAAAGCGGTGCTCGACTCGATCGACCAGGCCGAAGGCATCGACGAGGCGACGCGCCGGCGGGTGAAGTTCTTCGCCAAGCAATTCACCGACGCGATGAGCCCGACCAACGTGCCGTGGTTCAACCCCGACGTGCTCGAAGAGACGCTGCGCAGCGGCGGCGCAAATTTCCGGCGCGGCATGGAGAACGCGCTCGAAGACGCGCGCGACAACGCGGGACGTCCGGCGCTGGTCGACGAGTCGGCGTTCGAGGTCGGGACGAACGTCGCGACGACGCCGGGCAAGGTGGTCTTCCGCAACGCGCTGATCGAGCTGATCCAGTACGCGCCCACGCAGGCGCGTGTCTATGCACGTCCGCTGGTCATCGTCCCGCCGTGGATCAACAAGTTCTACATCCTCGATCTACAGCCGGCGAACAGCTTCGTGAAGTACGCGACCGACGCTGGGCGCAATACGTTCGTGGTTTCGTGGCGCAACCCGGACGCATCGCTCGCCGACATGACCTGGGCCGACTATCTGAAGCTCGGCCCGGTCGCCGCGGCAACCGTCGCCGCAGAGATCGCGGGCAGCGCCGATGTCGACGCGATCGGCTATTGCATCGGCGGCACGCTGCTCGCAACGGCGCTGGCCTATCTCGCGCGCACCGGCAGCCGGCTGGTCAACAGCGCGACGTTCTTCGCCGCGCTGGTCGATTTCAGCGATCCCGGCGAGGTGATGGCGTTTCTCACCGAGGAAGCGCTGGAGTCGATCGAGCAGCGCATGAACGAAGCGGGCGTGCTCGGTGGACGCGAGATGGGCGACACGTTCAACATGCTGCGCGCCAACGACCTGATCTGGGGGGTTGCGGTCAACCGCTATCTGCTCGGCAAGGACGCGCCCGCCTTCGATCTGCTCTACTGGAACAGCGATGCGACGCGCATTCCGCGCGCGACGCACTCGTACTACCTGCGCCAGATGTACGTCGCGAACAACCTCGTCAAGCCCGATGCGCTCGAGGTCGACGGCGTGCCGATCGACCTGCGCCGGATCGAGCTGGACACCTATTGCGTGGCGACCCAGGAAGACCACATCGCGCCGTGGCGCTCGGTCTATGCGATGACCCGGCTGCTCGGCGGTGCGACGACCTTCCGGCTGGGCGCGTCCGGCCACATCGCCGGCATCATCAGCCCGCCCGCGAAGAAGAAGGCGGTCTGGTGGGGTGCGGCGCCCGGGACGCCCAACCCGTCCGACCCCGACGCGTGGCTTGCCGCCGCGCCCAAACACGAAGGCTCGTGGTGGCCTGATTGGACGGCGTGGCTCGCGGAGCGCTCACCCGAGCAAGTCGACGCGCCCGCCGCCACCGGCAGCCACCGCTACGCGCCGCTCGCGGACGCGCCCGGAACCTACGTCCTAGAACGCTCGTGACTAATGGGGCGGGAGCGGCGCTCTGAGCGCTGCGAAGCGCTCCCAGGCCTCGCCGCCGCCGCTCGAGCGGAGCACGGCGTAGCCGGTCGGGCGGAACTCGTCCCCGGAGGTCGCGTCGGCCAGGGCGATCTGAGCGTCGGTGGCCTCGCGCGTGTTCGGATAGTCGGCGACCAGCCAGGCCTCGGTCGAGCGGGCCAGGTCGAGACCGCGCGGACTCCGCACGCGCAGGTAGACGACCTGCATCGCGAACAGATCGCGGGCGATCCACGGATCGCGCGGATACTGCTTCTCCCACGCTCGTATCGCGTCGGTAGCGAACATAAGCGGCCCGTCGAGCGTCGACCCGACGTTACCCTCGTCGATCCGGTTCCCGGAGTCGCGAATCGAATTCGCGATCCCGAGCACGCTGAGACGATAGTGACCGAAGTACTCGTCGGCCGGCGCCAACGACGAAAGACCCTGGGCACAAACGGGAGCGGCCGGCAGGGCAAAGGCAAGCGCCAGTACGGCGAGACGAAGGTTCACCATGTGAGGTCTCCTCGCTCAAAGTATCGACAGCCCAACATGATAACATGATTGGGCTCGGATTAAAGTACGCTAAGGCAACCGCCGGAAGAACTTCCGCTCGGTGTCCCGGCGTTCTACACTCAGCCTATCCCTTCATCCGGAGCGGTTCATGCATTCATTGTTCTCCCGGCGACCGACAGCGCTGCTCATCGCGGTGGCCGCTTTCTCCCTTCCCCTCGCGGCGCCGCTCGCCGCGCGCGCGGACGGCGACGACCAAGGCGGTGTCGGCGTCGCGCGGATCAGCCTCATCGATGGGTCGGTCGCGGTGCAGCGCGGCGACTCTTCCGCGCCGATCGACGCGGCGGTCAACGCGCCGGTGTTGGCGGAGGACTACGTCACGACCGGTGACGCTTCGCATGCCGAAGTGCAGTTCGACGGTGCGTCGACCGTGCGCTTGGGCGACAACGTGCAGATGCGGTTTACGCGTCTCGATCCCGGTAATCGCCAAGTCCAGCTCGCGCAAGGCACGATCGAGCTGCGCCTGCTGCAGGGAACCGACGGTGAGAACGACATCGACACGCCGTCCGTCTCGATTCACCCGCTCGACACCGGGAGTTATCGGGTCACGGTGGACCCCGATGGGCACACGCTGCTCACCGTGCGGTCGGGCCGGGCCGAAGTGGTGATGCCGCAGGGTAATCAGGTCGTCACCGAGGGCAGCGCCCTGCTCGCGCAGGGACCGGCTTCCAGCCCGTCCGTGCAGACCGTCGAAGCCGTCGCGGTCGACGATTTCGACAACTTCAATCGTGACCGCGACGGTCAAGAGATGCGCGGCCTCGCTTCCACCTCGAGCGCGTACGTGAGCCCCGGCGTGCAAGGCGTCGCCGATCTCGACGCCAGCGGGCGCTGGGTCCCCGACAACGCGTACGGCCAGGTGTGGGTGCCTTCGAACGTCGGCGCCGACTGGGCGCCGTACCGCGACGGCCGCTGGGTGTTTGAAGGTTCCTACGGTTGGACGTGGGTCGGAGCCGAGCCGTGGGGCTGGGCCCCATATCACTACGGTCGCTGGTTTCACAGCGCGTCCTACGGCTGGGCTTGGTATCCCGGGCCGCGCGCCGCCGTCGCCCTGTGGCAACCCGCGCTGGTCGCTTTCGTCGGCTTCGGCGGAGGCGGCGGAATCGGCATCGGTTTCGGCAACATCGGCTGGGTTCCACTCGCGCCGTTCGAGCCGTTCCATCCCTGGTGGGGCCGCGGCTTCAACAACAGGACGGTCGACGTCGCCGTGGGCGCCCCGCACGTTTACCGCAACGCGCTCTTCAACGGCGCCACGTTCGTGGACCACGAGCGCTTCGTCCAAGGCCGCTTCGATCATCCGTCCGTGATGACGTCGACGCAATTTCGTTCGGCGCAAGTCGTCCGCGGTGCGGTGCCGGTCGTGCCGTCACAGGCGAACCTGCGTTTCACCGATCGTTCGGCTCCCGCGAACCTCGCGGTCCGGTCGTCGTTCACGCAGCGTTCGTTCGCGGGGAACACGGGTAACGTGCAGCGCGCGCAGGCTTCGACGGTGCCGTACCGTGCTCCGGCGCAAACGAACTACGCACCGGCGGGGCGCGGATCGAACGACCCATGGTCGCGCTTCGGCGCGACGCGCGGCAGCGGCGTTACCGCGATCGACGGGACGCGCACGATCACGGCGGGCGGCACGGCGCGGCCGACGTACAACCAGTCGTCGCCGGCGTATCGTCAGCCGTCATACAACAACCAGTCGTCGTCGCCGGCGTATCGTCAGCCGTCGTACAACCAGTCGTCGCCGGCGTATCGTCAGCCGTCGTACAACCAGTCGTCGCCGGCGTATCAACGTCAGCCGTCGTACAG
>PMOS01000039.1 GCA_003161435.1 Vulcanimicrobiota bacterium | reverse complement strand
CCGACTCCGACTCCGACGCCGACACCGACACCAACACCGACGCCGACACCGACGCCGACACCCACGCCGTCGCCGACGCCGTCACCGGTGCCCGCGTCGACGCCGGGGCCGCTGGCGCTCTCGACGCCATCGGTATCGTTCACGACGAGCGGTGCCCAGGCGACGTTCAGCGCGACCGAGAGCAACTACGCCGGCCCGCTGACCGCGACGAGCGGTGCGCCCTCGTCGTGCGCGGGGATCGCGACGTTCTCGCCGCCGGCCGGGACCGGACCGAGCGCGACGTTCACGGTGACCTCGGTCGCCGCCGGAACCTGCCAGATCAAGATCACCGACAACCACGGTCAGAGCATCGGCGAGACCGTCTACGTCACCACGACGACCGGTACGATCAACTCGACCGCTCGACACTGATCCACCGGCCCACCCTCGGCCGCGGAAACCGTCGAAACGCGACGGCCTCCGCGGCCTTTTCTTTTTACGCCGAACCGGCGACCACAAGCATGCGTTTGTCCGGACGTCGCGCCGGGAACGTGTACGGTCAACGATCCCATCGCTAACCGAAAGGGAGCTCGATACGTATGGCAGCAGCCAAACGCGGTCGCAAGAAAGCGGGCGCGAAGAAGAGCGCCGCGCGCACGACGACCGCCAAGAAGTCGACCGCCAAGAAGTCGGCCGCCAAGAAGACAACGCGAAAGAAGAGCCCGGTCGCACGGCTCACCGGCGGCGTGAAGAAGGCCGCGAAGAAGGCCTCGAGCACCGCAAAGAAAGCCCTCGGCGGCGCGCGCAAGGCCGGCAAGACGCTGGAAAAGGCGGGTCAGATCCTCGAAACAGGGGCGGATCTCGTCGAAACCGTCACCGCGAAGATCAAAGAAGCCACCGGCGGCAAGCCGCGCGGGCGTAAGGCGAAGAAGTAGGGAACGCCTCCGCTGCGCTACGGCGTGAGGGAACGCCTCCGCTGCGCTACGGCGTGAGGGAACGCCTCCGCTGCGGTAACGGCGCCGTGAATGTCGCGAAGGTCGTCGCTACGCGGTGACGATCTTCGCGGCGCTCTCCAAATCGAACTTGGGAATCGACTCCTGGCGCATCTTGTACTCTTGAACCTTCCCGCTGACAGTCATTCTTGGCACCTATCTGTGTATGGGGCGACTTGCTGTCCAACGTTGAGCTTGCTATCATCGTAGGGACGCCGAACGGCGCGAGGGGGATTGGGTGTTCAAACCGACGCGGTTAATTTGGTTATTCGGCTGCCTTGTTTTGTTTTTCACGGCCTGCTCGGGCGGGAATCGCGCATCGTCGACGATGCCGGGCACAGCGCAGTTAGGTGAGGTGCGACATACAAAGAGCGTCGGCGACATCACCGTGTATACACTGCCGAACGGATTGGCGCAACCTGAAGGAGTGACGACAGCGCCGGACGGCAGCGTGTGGGTCGCCGAAAGCTTTCGAAACGGTCCATCACATTCCGGAATCCTTGCGAAGTTCAACTCAGCCGGGGTCTTGACGGAGTACACAATTCCCGATCAAGCCGGTAATCAGGTACATCCCTTCATCGTGGCTGTGGGTCCCGACGGGAAGATCTGGTTCGCTGCTTTCAGCAGCCTGGGCCCGTCAGCGTTCTACGGCTCGATCAAGACGGACGGTTCGGCGCTCACAGTGTACACGTATAATGCAACGACTCTTGGACACATCAACGGTATGACCGCGGGTCCGGACGGCAATTTATGGGTCACGGTTTCTGGTTGCCGTGGATGTAATGGACTCGACAAGATCAGTACCAGCGGTACATTCGTTCCCGGCGTCACCCTCGTGAAGACGCCCGGTTGGCTCATTACGGGGCCTGACAATAACCTTTGGTTCGTCGAGCCCAATGACAACTTCATCGGGCGGGCGACGACGAGCGGAACGTTAACCGAGTTTCCCACTGGTTTATCGGGATACTCTCCTACAGACTTGGTGTCTGATCTGAACGGTATCGTTTTTACAGCGACGAACGGCAGCTCCGGACGCCTCGCCAAGATGTCGACGAGTGGCACCCTCATGTCGATAGTCGGGGTGCCGTGGACCGAAGGGAACTATTTACCGGTCGCTTATGGCGGGATTGCCGGCGGTCGCCCGTACTACGTGCTCGGCACGGGCATGACCCAAGTCCAACAATCGGGTCTTCAGACGACGTTCACGATTCCGGATCCGAATCCGCAGTCCGGCGGCCCTGTTCCGGGGATCACGTTTGACCCTACAGTTTCGAGCATTTGGTATACAGACGCCGGCAATGGTACCGTCGTGAAGTTCAGTTTGATCTAAAACGCGGAGGAAGATCGTCGTCCCTCAGGCGGTGACGATCTTCGCGGCGCTCTCCAAATCGAGCTTGGCGATCGACTCCTCGCGCATCTTGTACTTTTGAACCTTGCCGCTCACCGTCATCGGCCAGCCGTCGACGAACATCACGTAGCGCGGAATCTTGTAGTGGGCGATCTGTCCGCGGCAGTACTCCCGCACGCCGTCTTCGGTCAGCTCCGCTCCTTCGTGCACGATCACCCAGGCGCACAGCTCCTCGCCGTAGCGCTCGTCCGGGACACCGATCACCTGGACGTCTTTGATCGCGGGGTGCGTGTACAAGAACTCTTCGATCTCGCGCGGATAGACGTTCTCGCCGCCGCGGATCACCATGTCCTTGATGCGCCCGCTGATGTTGACGTAGCCGTCGTCGTCCATCGTCGCGATGTCGCCGGTGTGCATGTAGCGCGCGGCGTCGATCGCGCCGGCGGTGGCCTCGGCGTTCTCCCAGTAGCCGAGCATCACGCTGTAGCCGCGCGTGCACAGCTCGCCCGGAACATTGCGCGGCACGATGGCGCCGTCGCCGTCGACGATCTTCACCTCGATGTGCGGATGGACGCGACCGACCGTGCCGGTCCGCTTCTCGAGCGGGTCGTCGGTCATCGTCTGCGTCGAGACGGGCGACGTCTCGGTCATCCCGTAGCAGATCGTCACCTCGGGCATGTGCATCTCGCTCTGCACCCGCTTCATCACTTCGACCGGGCACGGCGATCCGGCCATGATCCCGGTCCGCAGCGCCGAGAGATCGAAGTCCTTGAAGTTCGGCAGCGCCAGCTCGGCGATGAACATCGTCGGCACACCGTAGAGTGAGGTGCAGCGTTCGGCGACGACTGCTCGGAGCGTCAGCTCGGGGTCGAACGTCCAGTTCGGAATGACGATCGCGGCGCCGTGCGTCGTGCACGCGAGGTTGCCCAGCACCATCCCGAAGCAGTGGTAGAACGGTACCGGGATGCAGACGCGGTCGTCCTGCGTGTAGCGACAGCCTTCGCCGATGAAGAAGCCGTTGTTGAGGATGTTGTGATGCGACAGCGTCGCGCCCTTGGGGAACCCGGTCGTTCCCGAGGTGTACTGGACGTTGATCGCTTCATCGAACTGGCAGCGCGCCTTGCGCTCGGCGAGCTTCGTGTCGGAACAGCGCCCGCCGCGTTCCATGTATTCGGCCCAGTCGATCTCACCGGCAAGCGGCTGTGTCTCGCCGACGATCACCACCTCGCGCAGCTCAGGGAGCGACCCGCGCACCTCACGCACCATCGCCAAGTACTCGCTGGTCTTGTAGCTGTCGAGCGTGATCAGCGTGCTCACGCCGCTCTGCCGCAAGGCGTACTCGAGCTCGGACAGGCGATAGGCGGGGTTGACGTTGACCAGCACCGCGCCGGCCTTCGCGGTGCCGTACTGCGCGAGAGCCCATTCGAGTGAGTTGGGCGACCATATCCCGACCCGCTCACCGTGCGCGACGCCGGCCGCGATGAACGCCTTGGCCAACCGATCGGTCTCGGCCGCGAACTCGGCGTACGTCAATCGGACGCCTTGATGGACCGAGACGACCGCGTCGTTCTCGGGGAAGCGCCGCGCGATCCGGTCGAGGTTGTCGCCGATCGTCTCGCCCAGGAGCGGAACGGAGCTGGCCCCGTGGGCGTAAGATCCAAGCGCCATCCTGAGATGGACGGCAGCGCCCGCCCGCCCTCCTGCAACCGGAGGCGATCGGACGAGGCGGTGAAGAAGACCCGTCGATGACTACGACCGCCATCCCGCACGACGAGCTCGTCGCGACCCGACGCCGGCTGCACGCGGCGCCCGAGCTGTCGATGGTGGAACGGGAAACGGCGGCGTTCGTCGCCGAGGAGCTCGGCGCGCTCGGCCTCGACGAGGTTCGCACCGGGATCGGCCTGACGGGCGTGCTCGGGACGCTGCGCGGCGGCAAGCCCGGACCGGTCACCCTGCTGCGCGCCGACATGGATGCGCTGCCGATCACCGAGCTCAACGACGTACCGTACCGCTCGCAGCGCGCCGGCGTGATGCACGCCTGCGGGCACGACGGGCACGTTTCGATTTTGCTTGCAGCGGTGAAGACGCTGGTCGCGCGGCGCGCGGAAGTGCCGGGAACTTTGGTGTTCTGTTTTCAGCCCGGCGAAGAGGGGCACGCCGGCGCAAAGAAGATGATCGACGACGGTGCGCTGGAGAACCCGCACGTCGATCGCACCTTCGCGCTGCACCTGTTCAGCGGTCTCGAGGTGGGCAAGATCGGCGTGCGCGACGGAGCCTTCTTCGCCTCGGCCGACGAGTTCGATTTGACGATCCGCGGCAAGGGCGGTCACGGTGCGATGCCGCAGCTCGCCGTCGATCCCGTCGCGGCCGGTGCGTACGTCGTCACGCTGCTGCAGACGATCGTGTCGCGCGAGACCGCGCCGAAAGATCCCGCCGTGGTGACCGTCGGACAGTTCGTGAGCGGCACGACGTTCAACGTGATCCCCGACGAGGCGAAGATGAAAGGCACCGTGCGCGCGTTTGACGCCGAGGTTCGCCGCTCGATGCCGGAACGGATGCGGCGGATCATCGACGGTTTGTCGTCCGCGCTGCGGTTCGAGTACGAGTTCGACTACCATTGGTCGTATCCGCCGACGGTGAACGCGCGCGAGATCAACGACGTCGTGCGAGCGGTCGGTGCGCGGGAGATCGGCGCCGGCAACGTCGTCGAACACGATATCGTGATGTGGGCCGAGGACATGTCGTTCATGCAGGAAGAGCGGCCCGGCGCGTACTTCGTCGTCGGCTCGCGCGGCGGCGACGCCAGCGCGTACCCGCACCACAACGCGCGGTTCGACATCGACGAGCGCGCCTTGGAGGTCGGGTACCGGATGATGGTCGCGCTCGGATGTGAAGGATAAACTCAGGACAGGCTGTTCGGCCTTCGGCCGATCCGCCCACGAAGCCAAGTCCAGGGTCGAGCCCGGGGAGATTTCGCAGGTTGCTCTCAAACTTTTCACAGCCGCGCGGCGTATCTAAGGGGTAGCCAATCCCTGAGGAGCGATCGTGTACGCACCCCAGATCCAGCCCGTCCCCGGTCCGTTGGTCCTGCGCCTCATCGGCGCGCTTGATCCCGATCTCGTTACCGCGTTCGGCGAGCTCGAACGTGGTCTGACCGAGTTCGGCACCGTGCTGGTCGACGTGCGCGACCTTCAAGTGCTCGGCGAGTCCGAGATGGACGGCTTGGTCCGCACGATCGCGCAGGCGCGAACCGAGGGGCGCGACGTGCGGCTCGACGCGCGCAACCTCCAGTGGAAACGGTTCGCCAAGAAGAATCTTTCCAGGCAACCCAACGTCGACGCGAAACTTCGTTCCAGCGCGCGCCGCACGGTGATCTTGGCGCATAGCCCGCTCCGCAAGCGTCGCTGAGCCTGGGGCGCGTAAAACACCCGTTTGGCGTTTCTGGTTCCTCGATCGTGCGCCGTTTGTACAATGACAGCCCGCCCGGAATGGACTATCGTAGGGGTTCCGATGCGCCAAGAAGAGCATGACGCGTGCGGGGTCGGCTTCCTAGCCGACCTTTCGAACAAGGCATCACACCGAATCGTCCAACTCGCGCTGGCCGCCGTCGGCGCGATGGAGCACCGTGGCGCGCGCGCCGCCGACGGTCGCACCGGGGACGGTGCCGGGATCCTCATGGAAACCCCGCGTGCGCTGCTTCAGCGCGAGTTGGCGGCTGCCCACGTGCGCGTTCCCGAGCAGCACCTCGCCGCCGTCTGCGTCTTCTTGCCGCGCGACGAGGATGCCGCCGCCGCGGTGCGCGCGCGCGTCGAGCAGGCGATTCGCGGCGAAGGCGTCGCACCGATGCGCTGGCGCGTCCCGCCGGTGGACCCGTCGGTGCTCGGTGCGCAAGCGCGGGCCGCTGCGCCGTCATACGAGCAGTTGCTCGTCGACGTCGGTCCCGGCAACTCGCGCGAACGGATGCGTTCCGTGCGCCGTGCGGTCATTCGCACGCTGCGCGAAGACGGCGACGTCGCAACGCTGGTGAGCGCGTCCCCGACGACGATCGTGTACAAGGGTCTGCTCTCGTCCAGCGAGCTTGCCGCCTACTTCGCCGATCTGAGCGATCCGGCGTGCGCGTCGCGCTTCGCCGTGTTCCATCAGCGTTTCAGCACCAACACCGCACCGAGCTGGCGGCTCGTGCAGCCGTTCGGCACGATCGCGCACAACGGCGAGATCGACACGATCACCGGAAACCGTGCCTGGATGCGCGCCCGCGGCGTACTCTCCCCGCGCGGCGCGAGCGATTCGCTCGAGTTCGACGTCGCGCTCGACGCAATGGTCGGCGCTGGGTATCGCGTCGACGAAGCGGTCGATCTCATGCTCTCGCCGGCGATCGACGACGATGAGCGGCTGCGCGCCTACTACGACGCGCACGTTCCGACCGTCGAACCGTGGGACGGTCCGGCGGCGATCGTCTTCGCCGAAGGTGACCGCGTCGGCGCCGCGCTCGACCGCAGCGGCTTCCGGCCCCTGCGCTGGTGCCGCACCGAGTCCGGCAAGGTGCTCGCGGCGTCCGAGGCCGGCGTGGTCGACTTCGGCGACGATGCGATCGTCGAGCGCGGCCGCCTCGGTCCGGGCGAACGCATCGTCGTGCGCTTCGCGACCGGCGAGCTGATCCGGCCCGACGCCTTTCGGGCGCTGCGCCGCGAAAATTCCGACTTCCGCTCGATCGTCGCGTCGTGGCGCTTCGAAGCGCCGGCCGAGACGCCGCCGGTCGTCGATGCCGACACGTTGCGGCGCGATCTGGTGCGCTTCGGCTACGCCGCCGACGAGATGAAACAGGTCGTGTCGTCGCTCGCCGGCGGCGTCGAGCCGATGTGGTCGATGGGCGACGATGCGGCCCCGGCGTTCCTCGAGCGGCGCATGCCGGTCACCGAGTACCTGCGCCAACGGTTTGCGCAGGTGACCAACCCACCGATCGACGCCCTGCGCGAAGGCTTCGTGTTCGACATGCGCGCGTTCGTCGGCAGCGGCGATACGAACGGCGACGTTCCGGCTCCCGGCAGCATCGTTTCGGTCGACACCGCGCTGCTCGACGAGGGCGCATTCGACTCGCTGGCCTACGACGCGCGCTTGGTGCCGCACCGCATCGCCCTCGACTGCGGGCCGAGCTCGCTGCGCGCGCGCGTCGGCGCGATCTGCGACGAAGCCGAGCGCGCCGTGCGCGACGGTGCGACATATCTGGTGCTCGACGACCGCTGCGCCGAGTTGCCGGTGCCGGCCGTGCTCGCGGCGGGCGCCGTGCACCAACGGTTGACGTCGGCCGGGTTGCGGATGCAGGCCTCGATCGCAGCCTGCGACGGTTTCGCGCGCGATGCGCATGGTTGCGCGGCGGTCATGGCGGCCGGTGCCAACGTCGTGGCGCCCTGGCTGGTCGCGCGCGCCGCGGTCGCGGAAACCGGATCGGCCACGCCGCTGCTGGAAACCCTGCGCGCCGGGCTGGTCAAAGTGCTCGCCAAGCTCGGGATCTGCACGTTGCGTTCGTACGTCGGCGCACAGACGTTCGAGGCATTGGGCTTGGGCCGCGACCTCGTCGCGATGTGCTTCCCCGGAATGGCGACCCACGTGCCGACGCTCGGCTTCGACGAGATCGAAGCCGATCTACGGGCCTGGACGGCGCTGTCGCGCGAAGGAGCCGAGCCGCCGCAGCGCGGGCTGTTCCGGTATCGTCGCGACGGCGTCAAGCACCACTTCGACCCGATGCTGCTCAAGAATCTGCGCAAGACGATCGTCGCGCGCGACGACGCGGCGTTCCTCGCGCTCTCCGATGAGTTGGAGGCGCGCGACACGATCGCGCTGCGCGATCTGATCGAGCCGGTCCCGCTGGGCGACGCGGTCCCGCTCGACGAGGTCGAGTCCGAAGACGCGATCGTGGCGCGGTTCGTGACGGCGGCCATGTCGCTCGGAGCGCTCGGCCCCGAGGCGCACGAGGCCGTCGCACTGGGCGCGAAGCTCGCCGGCGCGCGCAGCAACGGCGGCGAAGGCGGCGAGGATCCGACGCGCACGCTCAACGCGATCAAACAGGTCGCTTCGGCGCGCTTCGGCGTCGCACCGGAGTATCTCGCGACGGCCGAAGAGCTCGAGATCAAGATCGCGCAGGGTGCGAAACCCGGCGAGGGCGGTCAGATCCCCGGCTTCAAGGTCACCGCCGAGATCGCCGCGTTGCGCGGTGCGGTCACCGGCCAGACGCTGGTCTCGCCGCCGCCGCACCACGACATCTATTCGATCGAAGATCTCGCGCAGCTGATCTACGACCTGCGCCGCGCCAACGCGAAGGCGAAGATCGCGGTCAAGCTGGTCGCGCAATCGGGGATCGGCTACGTCGCGAGCGGCGTGGCGAAAGCGCGCGCCGACGTCGTCCACATCGCGGGACACGACGGCGGGACGGGCGCGTCGCCGCTCGGTTCGATCAAGCACGGCGGGCTGCCGTGGGAACTCGGTTTGGTCGAGACGCACCACACGCTCGTCGCCAACGGCCTGCGCGGGCGCGTTGCGTTGCGTGTCGACGGCGGGTTCAAGACCGGTCGCGACGTCGTGATCGCATCGATGCTGGGCGCCGACATGTTCGGTTTCGGGACCGCGCTGCTGATCGCGCTGGGTTGCATCTACGCGCACCAGTGCCACCAAAACACGTGCCCGGTCGGGATCGCGACCCAGGACGCGGTGTTACGCGGAAAGTTTCCCGGCACCGCCGAGGATGCCGCGACGTTCCTGCGCTTCGTCGCCCGCGACGTTCGGCGGCGGTTGGCCGCGCTCGGAGCACGCTCGTTGGTCGAGATCCAAGGCCGCAGCGATCTCGTGCGGCCGCGATACGACCGCGCCCGCGGCGTCGATCTCGACGAGCTCTTGCGTTTGCCCGAGACGCGCGCGCCGATCGATTTCGCGCGCATCGACAACGCACACCTCGACGACGAGGCGATCGCCGGTGGAACCCAACGCATCACGCCCGCGGATCGCGCCGTCGGCGCGCGGTTTGCGTACGATGCCACGATACGCAAGGCGCGCGGAGAGCACGTGTCGCCGGCCACCTATCGCTATGCGGGCAGCGCCGGTCAGAGCTGGGGCGCGTTCTTGAGCGCGGGCCTGACGCTCGAGCTCGACGGTGAAGCCAACGACGGCGTCGGCAAAGGGATGAGCGGCGGTTTGCTGGTCGTGCGCGGCGTGGGCCGCGGTGACGAACCGGCGATCGGCAACGCCTGCTTCTACGGCGCGCGCGGCGGTCAGGCGTTCGTGCGCGGCACCGCCGGCGAACGGTTGGCGGTGCGCAACAGCGGCGCGACCGTCGTCGTCGAAGGCGCCGGCGATCACGCGTGCGAGTACATGACGAAAGGTACCGTGGCGATCCTTGGCCCGACGGGACGAAACCTCGCGAGCGGCATGACCGGCGGCGAGCTGTTCGTGCTCCGCGATCACGCGCTGCGGCTCGGCCCGACGCCGCTCGTCGTCCACGAGCTGGACGACGAAGCATTCGCCGTGCTCCGCAAGCTGCTCGCCGAGCACGCGCTGCGAACGGCGTCGGCGCGCGGCCGTGAACTGCTCGCCGGAGACTTGAGCGGGTTCGTGCGGATGGCCGTCGCCGTCGCCAAACCCGCCGCGCTGAGCGCGACCCGCTAAGAAGCTACCGGCGGATCCGGCGGCGGCGGTGGCGGCTGCTTCTGGGTGGCGGACTGCACGGCGGTGACCGTGGCGTCAGCTGCCTTCTTCGCCTGATCGGCAAAGACGCTCAGGTGCGCCTGCGCCTGCGTTGCTCCCGCTTCGAGCACGGTTTTGCTCGATGCGATGAAGGCGTTGGTGTGCTGGAGGGCCGCATTCGCCTGCTCCTGCGCTGCCGCGGTCAGATGCGGCGTTTGCTCGACGATCGTCTTCTGCAGCTCCTGCGCCTTCGCGACGCCCTGTTGAATCAGCGGCGTCGCCTGCTCGTAGCCCTTTTGAGCTGCGTCGGTCGCGATCTGCTGGAGCTGTTTCGCCTGCTCCAATGCCCGGTTGAAGAAATCCATGCCCTCGCTTACCCCTCGGGCGCAGGATCCTCCCCGTGAACGGTGAGGACCCAGCGCAGCGCGCGTGCGTATTGGTCGAGCTCGCGGACCGTCCGGCGTAGCCAGCGGAACGCGGGATCGGCACGCTCCTGGGTACCGGCCGACGATTCCACCTGTTTCACGTACGCCGCGATCTCGGCCAGCTGCGTCTCGATCCCGTCCCAGCGCTCGCGTAAGGCCGTCTCGGACGCGTCGGGGAGCCGGTCGAGCACCGGCGGCGCGGGGCGCTCGGCGAAGCGCATGCTGAACTCCAGCCGCGCGAGCGCGTAGTCGCTCGTACCGCGAATGAAGCTTGCCAGCAGGTTAACGAGGCGCGGATTCATGATTGACGGGGGTGGCTGATCGTCGGTACGTCATCGTTGGAAATGGGTTTGCCGGGACCACCGCCGCGGAGCAGCTCCGTAAGGCGGATCCGGCCTGTTCGATCGTCCTGTTCGCCGACGAACCGTATTGTCTCTACAACCGGATCGCGTTGCCGCCGATGCTGCGGCTTCAGGTCACCGAGCAGAAGGTGATCATGCGAGATATGGCGTGGCACGAGAAGCTGCGCATCGACCTGCGTCTGTCGACCCGCGTCGACCGGATCAACGTCGCGGACCAGACCGTGCTCGCCGCCGGCCGTGAGGAGCCGTACGACGCGCTGCTGGTCGCCACCGGCGGGCGACCCAACTTGGCGACCTCACCCGGTGCCGAGGGCGCGCAGAACGTCTACAACTTTCAGTACATGTCCGACACGAAGGCGATCTCGCAGGCGCTCGAGACGGCCAAGGTCGGCGTCGCGGTCGGCGGATCGTTCATCGCCTACGAGCTGGCTGAGGCGTTCGTCTCGCGCAACGTCGAGACGCACTGGCTGATCCGCGGACCGCGCTTTTTGCGCCGCATGCTCGACGAGGCTGCGGGCGAGCTGCTGCACGACGCCGCGCGCGCCGACGGCGTCCATCTGCACTTCGGCGAAGAAGTGCGCGAGTTCGTGCGCTCGAACGGCGCGGTCACCAAAGTCGTCACGACGACCGGCGAGACGATCGACACCGATCTGGTCGGGATCGGCTTAGGGCTGACGATCAACACCGAGCTGTGCGAGGGCACCGGAATCGCGACCCGCACCGGGATCGTCACCGACGAGCACCTCGAAACCGACGTTGCGGGGATCTTCTCGGCCGGCGACTGCGCGGAGTTTTACGACCCGATCGCCGAGCAGCACTACCGCATGGGCACATGGAACAGTGCCGGCGCGCACGGCAAGCTCGCGGCGCACAACATGGCCGTGCACGGCGTCGAAGGCGCCGAACGCAAGATGTTCGACGTCGTCCCCGAGTACAGCTCGCTGGTCTTCTCCGGCCAGACGATCACGCAGTTCGGGCTCTCCCCCGAATACCGCGACGACATCGAAACCGAGGTCAGCGTCGACGCCGACAAGATGTGGTACCGCGCGCTCTACTTCCTCGAAGACCGCTTCGTCGGCGCGGTGCTGATCGGCAAAGGCAACCGCGCCGGCAAACGCCGCTACCTCGACGCCATCAAGACCAAAGCCCGGTTTCCGAAGCCGGACCGTCGCGCACTGCTGGACTGGACTGCTGAGTAGCTCGACGAAGACGCCGCTAGCAACCGTCGGCCGTCGGCGTTACGATCCATGACGACAGCCGGCCGCGGCGATCGAAAAGGATCGTGAACGAACAAGACCAGCACGAGGACGATCCCTGCTATGAGGAGGATCGACCCGTTTTCGTCGGCGAGACGTTTGCGCGAGGAGGTTGGAGCTTCCATGCCCCGACGGTAGGGGATCCACGTCACCGTCCGCGTCCGTAGAACTACATAACCATCGGATCCCGCCGTCGACTCTTTGAGGTATTGTTCCGGGCGCGAAGATGGCGTAGAGTATCGCGGATGAGCCTACCAATCGCACCGAAATCGAAGCCCAAGGCTCAGCGGCCGGCGGCGACTGCAAAGGTTTCAGCACGCGCCCTCCGTGGCACTGCGGATCACGGGCGCATCATCCTCACCGAGTGCGAGTTTCGCACGCTTCTCGCGGCATTAGCGAAGCCGCCGAAGCCGAACCAGCGACTTCTCGCGGCTGCCTATCGATATGCGCGCGAGGTCGAAAGCCGGCCGTGATCGTCGAGTCTCTGCAAAGAGGCAAGCATAACCGCCTGGCTTTCAGATGCGGAACGGAGTCGCTCGATCGTTTTCTCCACGAGCACGCGCACCAGGCCGCATCAAAGGGACTTTCTAAGACGTACGTCGCGGTCGACGAAGGTGGCGAGACTGCGATCCTCGGCTACTACTCCCTTACGACCTGCCGCGTCGAAGCCAATGAGTTGCCCGAAGCGGTGGTCAAGATGCTAAGGTTGCCGCGTCACGAGCTTCCTGCGGTACTCATCGCGCGACTAGCTGTTGCGGTTGGAGCAAGCCGTCAAGGGATCGGAACGGCCATGGTCGTCGACGCGGTAACGCGGTGCGCTCGCGTCGCTGCGGAGATTGGCGGCGTAGCAATCGTTGTCGATGCAATAGACCGTCGCGCTGCGCTGTTCTACGAGCGTCTGGGATTCAAGCGCTTCGCTCCTGGATCTATGCGAATGTTCATGCCCATGGCGAGCGTCCGTGGCATACTCGGTACCATTGAGGATGGCCGCCGCCGCGCAGGACGGGTAGCCGATCGAATCTCGTTCGCGCCACCGCGAATAGTCGGTACGAAGGAAGCAGCGTAGCTACGAAGGGATCGCGGCGTCAATCGCGGGGCGAAGGTTGTTGTTCTCTTCGATGCGGAGCATGCGGACGTCGCGATACGGCACGCCGTCATGGCGGCATGCCTATGCGGAGATACGCGGCATCCTCGCCGACGAAGGCTTCGCCTACGCGCGCTGAAGCATCTCGGTGTCCAGGTCGAAAGCGATCGCGTACATGCGGCCGATCCCCGTGGGCGGTGCAATGGTGACGGGCACGTCGTCCTTCGACGAGCTCAGGATGACGCGGAAACTATTCCGCCTTGACGGGGTCGGGAAACGGGTAGAGGGTCCGGAGCGCGCTGTGGTCGCAATCGCCGTCGCCGCGCGCGATCAGTTGGTCGAACCGTTCGCGCACCAGCTTCGTTGCCACGAGGTCCATGCCGTTTTCGTCGCCCGCGTTGGCGGCAATGTTCATGTCCTTGCGGTGTAGGCGTGCTTTGAAGCCGGGATTGAACGTGCGGTCGATCATCCGCTGGCCGTGGACTTCGAGGATCTTGCTCTGGGCGAAACCGCCGAGCAGCGCGGCACGCACCTTGTTCGGGTCGACGCCGGAGAGCTCGGCGAGCGCGAGCGCTTCGGCGACCGCCTCGATCGTTACGCCGACGACGATCTGGTTGCACGCCTTGGTGACCTGACCCGCACCGAGCTCACCGACGTGCACGATGTTCTTCCCGAGGGCCGCGAAGATCGGCTGAGCGCGTGCGAACGCGGCATCGCTGCCGCCGACCATAATCGACAGCGCCGCGTCGATCGCACCCTTCTCGCCGCCGCTGACCGGCGCGTCGAGCGACGTGACGCCCTTTGCTGCGAGCTCGCCCGCGACGTGTTTGGTCGTGGCCGGCGCGATGGTGCTCATGTCGATCCACAACGCGCCGTCGCGGATGCCGGCGATGATCCCGTTCGCGCCCAGCGCGACGGACTCGACGTCGGGCGAGTCGGGGAGCATCGTGATGACGATGTCGCTGCGTGAGGCGACGTCCTGCGGCGACGTGCCGGGCTGCGCACCGACCGCGATCAGCTCGTCCATCGGCGGGTGCGAGCGGTTCAGCACGATCAGCGAGTACCCGGCATTGAGCAGATTGCGCGCCATCGGCTTGCCCATGATCCCCAGGCCGATGAAGCCGACGACGGGTTGTGACTGCGACATTACGATGCGGTGACCTCGTGCGTGGAGAGCGGTGCGATCCAGGAGAATGTCTCGGGTGCGGGACGGGACTGGCGGTACTCGAGCCCGATCCAGCCGTCGTAACCGAGCTCGTCGAAGACCGGCAGAATGCGTTCGTACGCGAGCTCGCCGGTCCCCGGTTCGTTACGGCCCGGGCTGTCGGCGATCTGGACGTGACCGATCCGCGCGACCTGCGCGCGGATCGTCGCGATGATGTTGCCTTCGGAGCGCTGGGCGTGGTAGACGTCGTACTGCAGCCGCAGGTTCGGCGCGCCGACCTGAGCGATCAGCTCGAGCGCCTCGGCCGACGTGCCGATCAGGAAGTTCGGCGTCTCGATACGATTGAGCGGCTCGACCAGGGCCGTCGCGCCGATCGCGTCGAGTGCCTGTGCCGCATAGCGAAGGTTGGCGACGAGCGTCGCGCGCGCCGTCGCCGCGTCCAACCCCTCGATCGCGATCCCACACAGACAGTTGACGCGCGCGCAGTCCAGTTCGCGCGCGATACGTACGGCGTCGGCGACGCCGCGGCGGAACTCCTCGACCCGCGAGGGGTCGGAGGCAAAGCCCCGCTCGCCCTTGGCAAAGTCGCCGGCCGGGAAGTTGAACAGCGCTTGCGTCAAGCCGTTCGCGCGCAGGCGGCGCCGAATCTCGCCGACGTCGTACTCGTACGGAAAGGCGTACTCGACGCCGCGAAAGCTGTTCGCGGCGGCGGCGTCGATCCGGTCGTAGAACGCCAGATCGCCGAACAGAAACGAGAGGTTCGCGGAAAAGCGCGGCACGCGGGGAGATTCCATCGCGATGGGCGCGATGCCCTCGTCACAAACGGTCCCTTTGGTCGTTGACCGGGAGCCGCGCGCAAGGTAGGGTTGAGAAACCGTGACGACCACCGCGACCCCCGTCGGTCCCCGGCTTGCATTGCTTCAGACGCGCTTCGCGGCGATCGTCGGCAGCAAGAACGCAATCGTCTCGGCCAGCGAGTTGCGGACCTACGAGTGCGACGGCCTGCTGGGGTATCGCGTGCGGCCGCAGATCGTCGTGCTGCCCGGTTCCACCGAAGAGGTCGCAGCCTGCGTGAAGCTCGCGCGCGAGCTCTTCTTGCCGGTCGTTCCGCGCGGCGCCGGGACAGGGCTTTCGGGCGGCGCGCTGCCGAGCGAAGGATCGATCGTGATCGGCCTCTCGCGGATGAAGAAGATCCTCGAGGTCGACCTGGACAACCGCTTCGCGCGCGTGCAGCCCGGTGTCATCAACTTGGACATCACGCGCGCTCTCGCACCCGACGGCTACTATTATGCGCCCGATCCGAGCTCGCAGAGCGTCTGCACGATCGGCGGCAACATCGCTGAGAACTCGGGCGGCGCTCATTGTCTCAAGTACGGGTTCACGGTGAATCACGTGATCGGCCTGACCTTGGTCACGCCCGACGGTGAGGTCAGGCAGCTGGGCTCGGACGCCGGTGAGCCAGATCCACTGGGCTACGACCTGGTCGGCGTCGTCGTCGGCAGCGAAGGAATGACCGGGATCGTCACCGAGGCGCTGGTCCGCGTGCTGCGTACGCCGCAACGAACACAAACGCTCTTCGCGACGTTCCCGTCGTGCGACGAAGCCGGCGACGCCGTCTCGCGGATCATCGGCGCCGGGATCGTGCCGGCGGCGATCGAGATGTGCGACGCGCTGGCGATCGAGGCGATCGTCAAGGCGACCGGCGTCGACTGGCCGCTCGACTGCGGTGCGTTGCTGCTGATGGACTACGACGGCGTGCAGGAGGAGGTCGGCGAAGTCTCCGCTCGCGCCGAGCAGCTGTTGCACGACGCGGGAGCGATCGAGGTGCGCGCACCCAAGGACGACGCGGAGCGACTGCTGGCGTGGAAGGGGCGCAAGGCAGCGTTCGCGGCGATGGGCCGCATCTCGCCGAACTACTACGTCCAGGACGGCGTGATCCCACGCAAGGACATTTCGCCGGTGCTGCGCGAGATCGCCGCGCTCGGTGCCGCCGCCGGATTGCGGATCGCCAACGTCTTCCATGCCGGCGACGGCAACTTGCACCCGCTGGTCCTCTACGATGCGCGCATCCCCGGCCAAGAGCACGCCGCCGAACAAGTCGGCGGCGAGATTCTGCGCGTCTGCCTGCGATATGGGGGCTCCGTCACCGGCGAACATGGCGTCGGCCACGACAAGCTCTGCTATCTGGGCGAACAATTCAACGACGACGATCTCGAGACGATGCAGTCCGTCCGCACGGTGTTCGATCCGGAGCTGCGCTTCAACCCCGACAAGATGTTCCCGACCCCCCGGCTGTGCGGCGATCGGCCGGGTGCGTACGTCCCGCATTCGTCTGAGCAGAGCGGCGAAGCAGGCCGCGGATGAGCTCGTCGATCGTCGTCGCCGGCGTCGCGTCACGCGACGTCGTCACCCCGCGCACCATCGAGGAGCTTGCCGACGCGGTGCGCGATCTGCTGGGCGACCGCCGACCGTTCGCGTTCGTCGGCGGTGGAACGCAGATCGATCTGGGAAACCCGCCGCGCGCGCTCGATACGATCGTGCGCACCGTCGCGCTCGACCGCGTCATCGACTACGTTCCGGAAGACCAGACGATTACCGTCGAAGCCGGCATGTCGTTTGCCGAGCTCGACCGCGTGCTCGCGCAGTATGGCCAAATGTTCCCGCTCGACGTGGTCGATCGCAACCGCGCCACCGTCGGCGGCGTGATCGCGACCAACGCATACGGCCGGCGCCGTCAGCGCTACGGCACGGCGAAGGACTTGATTCTGGGCGTCGAGATCGTCCGGCCGGACGGCGTCCGCGCACGCGGCGGCGGTAAGGTCGTCAAGAACGTGGCGGGCTTCGATCTCCCCAAGCTCATGGTCGGCTCGCTCGGCACGCTCGGCGCGATCGCCTCGGTGACGTTTCGCGTCTATCCCGTCCCGGCGGCGATACGGTCGTCGGCCCTGCGCTTCGCGCGCGCCGACGACGTCACGCGCGCGACGAAGGCGGTCGTCGAACGGCGGCTCGAACCCGAGTCGATCGCGCTGTACAACCACGATACGCTGGTCGTCACGTTCTCCGGAACCGTCGCCGGCGTCGACGCGCAGGCCCGGACGCTGCGCGAGATCGCGGTGGACACGGCGGCGGATCTGCGCGATTTGTCCGCGCTCGAACACGAGTCGTACGAGCAGCGCGAACGCGCGGTGCGCCGCGACGGTGCTTGGCGCTTTCGCATCATCGCTCCGCCCGCCGCGCCGGTTTCGACGCTCGGATCGTACGTCGCCGGTTCGCCGCTCGCCGTGCCCGTCGCATACCCGCAGCTCGGCGTGGCGTTGCATGCATACGCCGAGGACGCGATACCGTCGGGCACGCGCGGGCGCAGCGGCGCGGCGCAGTTCGAAGAGCTGCGACGTTACGTCGGCACACAAACCGGCGGGCACGGCCGGCTCGTCATCGACGCCATGCCCGATTGGGCGCGTGGCCAGATCGACACGTGGGGCGCCCCGCCGCCGTCGTTCGCGCTGATGCGCTCGATGAAGGCGAACTTTGACCCGCACGGCCTCTGCAACGCCGGCCGCTTCGTCGGCGGCTTGTGACGGCAACGACCGCGGCCCGGCGGGCCGATGTATGCTACCATGTCGCAGATGTCTAGCGCTGCTCGCCGCGAAGGTCCGGCGTCCTCATTCGAGGTCGAACGCGACAACGAAACCGACCTCATCTTCAAGGGTCGGTCTTTGGCGCGGCTCGACTACCCGGACGGGTCGTCGATCGAGTTGTTCGAGACGGAGAAGGGCGTATTCGTCGTCGCCGTCGCCGACATCGATCAGCACGGCATCGAGTCCCACCATGCGTCGATCGTCGGCAGCGTCGACGAATTGGTGGCCTGGTTCGATAGCCGCTACGGATCGATGAGCCGCGCCTTCAAGAGCGTTGCTCGCCGATGCGGAGATGCGCGGCCCGACATCTTGGCGCGAGCCATCCAGGTCGTCGAATAAGCTGGGCCGCTAGTCGGCCGCTTGTACAGTTCTCGTTCGGCCAGCGTCAGTGGACCGTGAGACTGATGGGTTGGCCCAAGCCTGTGAGGCCGTTGGGTGGAGATGTGAGGCCCGTGTTGCTTCCGGAAATCTTCGCGATCGGAGCTTCGTTCAGCGTTCCGCTCGGGTTCGCACCGTAGACCGTGATGCTCGCGCCTGCGTTCCCGACGTAGACCTTGCCGGTCGCATCGATCGCGACGGCGGTTGGATTGATCAGGGCGGTGTTGCTGCCGGCGATCGTCGCGAGCGGTGCTTCGTTGAGCGTCCCGGTCGGATTGGCGGCATAGACGGTGATGCTCGGGATCCCGGGAGCGTACTGGCCGAAGTTGGCGACGTAGATCTTCCCGCTTGCGTCCAGAGCGATGCCGATGGGATTGTCCTCCCCGGTATTGCTTCCGACGATCGTCGCGACCGGCACCCCGCTCACGACCCCGGTCGGGTTTGCTGCGAAGACGGCGACTTCAGCGGGCGCGTTCGCTTGAGGGAAGGGGTTTGCGACGTAAATTCTTCTCGCTGCGTCGAGGGCGATACCGGTGAAGGCGAAGCCCACGGTATTGATCGTGCCGATGGGAGTTTGCGTGGTCGTTCCGCTTGGATTCGCCGGGAAGACCAAAACGGTACCGCCGCCGCCCGCCCCGTAGTCCCCGGTCGCGAGGTAGATTTTTCCGCTCGAGTCGAGCGTAATAGCGGAGGGAAACCCGGGCAATACAGCACCAGTTTGGGCCACGGCCTGCGTGATCGTCGCGAGCGGCGCTTCGTTGAGCGTCCCGCTCGGATTTGCCGCGTAGACGGTGATGTAGCCGCCTGCGCTGAGGATGCCGGCCCCGGCGACATTCGAGATGTCATTCGCGACGTAGATCCTGCCGCTGGCATCGACGGCAATGCCCTGCGGCTGGTTCAGACCGGTATTGCTTCCGGCGATCGTCGCGAGCGGCGCTTCGTTCAGCGTTCCGCTGGGGTTTGCAGCATAGACGAAGATGCTGTTTTTCGCGAAGTCCGCGACGTAGATTTGCCCGGAAGGCGCCGGCTTCGGCGTCGCCGTGGGGGTCGGCGTCGCGGTGGGGCTCGGCTTGGCTGTCGGCGTCGGGCTCGGGGTCGGCGTTGCGGTGGGCTTCGCTGTCGGGCTCGGCGTCGCAGTTGGCGACGAACTCGGGCTACCGGACGGCCTTGGCGACGGGGTGGCCGTCGGATTCGACGACGGGTTGCTCGAGGGCGACGGCGATGCGGTTGGGACCGTGGTCGGGTTCGGGACCGTCGATGCCGTGCCGCCTGAGTTACTGCAGTGCGTGAGCGCGACGCTGAGCAAGGTCACGGCCGCAACGCCAAGCAGCCTTTTCGGTCCCGGCGAAGATGCGAATCGGCTCAAAGAAGAGTCCGAAACCCGGCGGAGCAGGCGCATTGCGGTCTACCTCTCGAGAGCCCATCGTTCGTTGACGAGCGCGGATGCATGGTGATGGGGACCCTCGGTTAGGGGGCAAGGTAAACCGTAGCACGCCCACTGCGCGGCGCAACATGGGGGGAAACCCTTATCGGCGCTATGGTCGAGGCCCGATGATCGCGTCAACGGCGGAGCCGGCGGCGCCGCCCTTGAAGATGAAGGGCTCATGCCCGACGCCACGGATACTCGGCAAACGGGGTCTCCCACCCAAACGGAACCGCGTACCTACGACTCGCTGATCTCGGACTGCGTGCATTGCGGGTTCTGTTTGCCGGCGTGTCCGACGTATGTGTCATGGGGCGAGGAGATGGATTCGCCGCGTGGGCGGATCGACTTGATGAAAGGCGTCTCCGAGGGCGCGATCCCGCTCGACGACGTCGTCGCCGGACACATCGACGCATGTCTGGGCTGCATGGCATGCGTGACGGCTTGCCCGTCGGGCGTGCGCTACGACCTGTTGATCGAAGCGACGCGCGAGCGCGTCGAGGCATCGGTGACGCGACCGCCGGAAGACCGTGCGTTTCGCGAGTTCGTCTTTGCGACGTTTCCGTACCCGCACCGGTTGCGCGCGATGGTGCCCGCGTTGTTGCTCGCCGGCAAGCTCGGTTTCACCCGCGCGGCGGCCGGGCCGCTGGGCAAGTTGCTGCCGCACCGGCTGCGCCAGCTCGCGACGATGGCGCCGCCGGTAACGCTGCGCGATGCCTTCGCGTCGCTACCGGCATTCACACGAGCCCGAGGGACGAAGCGCGCCCGTGTCGCGCTCGTCGCCGGCTGCGTGCAACGCGTGTTCTTTCCCGGCGTCAACGCCGCGACGATCCGCGTGCTGAGCGCCGAAGGGTGCGACGTCGTCATCCCGCCCGGCCAGGGTTGCTGTGGCGCGCTCTCGCTCCACAGCGGCCGCACCGAGGAGGCGAAACGATTCGCCCGCGCGCTGATCGCGCGCTTCGAGCGCGAGCCCGTCGACGCGATCCTGATCAATGCCGCCGGCTGCGGCTCGACGCTCAAGGAGTACGGCAGCCTGCTGTACGACGAGCCCAAGTGGCGCACGCGCGCGCAAACATTCGCGGCGAAAGTGCGCGACATCAACGAATACCTCGCAACGCTCGAGCCGCGCGCGCGGCGCGGGCCGCTCAACCTGCGCGTCGCGTATCACGACGCGTGCCATCTCGCGCACGCCCAGCGCGTTCGCGCACAACCCCGAGCTCTGCTGTGCACGATCCCGGGGCTCGAGCTGCTCGAGATCCCCAGCGGCGACCAGTGCTGCGGTAGCGCCGGCACCTACAACCTGTTCGAGCCGAAGTCGGCCCACGAGATCGGCGCACGCAAGGTGGAGAACGTCCGCAGCGTCGCGCCCGACCTCGTCGCCAGCGCGAACCCCGGCTGCACGCTGCAGATGCAGTCGATCGCCCGCGAGAGCGGCTTCGCTTTGCGCTGCGCCCACCCGATCGAGCTGCTCGACGCCGCTATCAACGGCACGCCGCTGCCCTGAGCGACCGGTGCACGATGCGCGTACGGACTACGATGACTTAGCCCGGGAGTGGCGCGCGCTGCGCGCGCTCGGCGTGCGCGTCCGCGAGATCGCGTGCGTCGGTGCGCCGCGTACGCTGCTCGTCGCCGAGATCGGTGACGCGTCGGCGCCGACCGTCGCAATCTCGGCCGGCGTGCACGGCGACGAACCGGCTGCGCCGTGGGCGTTGTTGTCGATCGTGCGTGACGGTCTGCTCGATCCGCGCTTTGCGTACCGGATCTGGCCGTGTTTGAACCCCAGCGGGTACGTCGCCGGAACGCGCTCGAACGCCGAAGGTCAGGACATCAACCGGTCCTTCTCGCGCGGCGGCACGACGCCGGAGGCGCGCGCGGTCCTGACCGCCAACCGCGATCGGCGCTTCCTGCTCACGCTCGATATGCACGAAGACTTCGAAGCTGACGGATGCTACGTCTACGAGCCGCTGCGACCCGGCTTTTCGCCGAAGTTCTCGCCGCTCGTCGTGCGCGCGCTCGATGATGCGGGGATCCCCGCGCAAGCGCTCGGCGATGATTTCGATCTCGGCTTGCCGGCCGGCTTCGATGCCGGCGCTATGTACCGCGTGGAGCGTGGTGCCGTGCTGGTCGACTACGAGGCCGAGGTCCGCGCGTTCGAGGGGCTGCCCGGCTCGCTGGCGTCGATGTACCGCGGAACGCCGGTCGCGCTGACCTTCGAGACGCCGCGTCCGCGCCCGTGGCAGGAGCGTATCGCCGCGCACCGGCTCTTCGCGACCGCCGTGCTCGCCGCGTCGTAGCGGCGTGCGCGGCCCCGGGAGCCGCCACGCCGCTGCGCGAACGCGGGCGGGTCATGCCTGAGCGCGATTCCCTCGAAGTCGACGTCCTGTTCGTCGGTGCCGGCCCGGCGTCGCTCGCCGGTGCGATCCTCCTACGCCGGCTCGCCGCAGCGGCCGGCGCGGAGATCGCCGTGATGGTGATCGAGAAGGGCGGCGAGATCGGCAACCACGGCTTCTCCGGCGCCGTCGTCGATCCGAAAGCACTCACGGAGCTGTTCCCCGGCGAGGACATCACCGGCGGCCTCGACGTCGCGGTCGGCAGCGACGCGTTGTGGTTTCTCACCAACGGCGGCAAGATCCAAGCGCCGTTCACGCCGCCGGCGCTCAACAATCACGGCAAATACGTCACCTCGCTCTCAAACCTCACCAAGTGGCTGGCGGCGAAGGCGGAAGAGGCCGGCGTCGACGTGTTTCCGGCGTTTCCGGGCCAAGAGCTCTTGTGGGACCGAGACCGGGTGGTCGGCGTTCGCATCGGCGACAAGGGTGTCGCGCACGACGGATCGCACAAATCGAATTTCGAGCCGGGACCGGATCTGATGGCGAAGGTCGTCGTGCTGGGCGAGGGTCCGCGCGGCACGTTGACCAAGACGGCGATCGCGCGGCTCGGTCTCGATCGCGACCGCGATCCGCAAGTCTACGCCGTCGGCATCAAGGAGTTGTGGCGCGTGCCCGGACGGCTCGCGGCGGGCAGCGTGATCCACACGCTGGGTGCGCCGCTATGGAACACGTTCGGAGGCGGCTGGATCTACGGGATGACCGGCGACATCGTCGACATCGGCCTGGTGACCGGACTCGACTATGCGGATCCGACGACCGACCCGCACGACAACTTCCAGCGCTACAAGCTGCATCCGGCGATTCGTCCGTTGCTCGAGGGTGGCGAGATGATCCGTTACGGCGCGAAAGCGATCCCTGAAGGCGGTCTGCACGCGATGCCGCGCTTCTTCGCCGACGGGCTGTGCATCGTCGGCGACAGCGCGGGTTTTCTGAACGGGCTGCGGCTCAAGGGCATCCACCTCGCGATGAAGTCCGGCATGATGGCCGCGGAAACGATCTTCGACGCACTGCAAAAAGACGATACGTCGTCAGCCGCCCTCAGCGCCTACGACGACAAGTTCCGCGACTCGTGGGCGTTCACCGAGCTCCATGCCGCCCGGAATTTCCACCAAGGGTTCAGCACCGGGATCTGGGGCGGCTTGATGAATGCGCAACTGGGGATGATGACCGGCGGACGCGGCTTCGGCATCAAGGACAAGCTGGCCGGCGAGTACGGTCACGAGCGGATGAAGAAGCGCAGCGAGCTCACCCCAACGCAGGTGACGCACCGCGTCGTGCCTGACGGTAAGCTGACCTTCGACAAGCTGACCGACGTGTACAAGAGCGGTGCGATCCACGACGAGGACCAGCCGCCGCACCTGCACGTTTCCGACACGAACATCTGCGCCGATCGCTGCACCGTCGAGTATGGCAATCCGTGTCAGTACTTTTGCCCGGCGAAAGTGTACGAGCCCGCGTTCACAAAAAAGGGCTCGGCTCCGGCCGAAGGGCGGCTGCAGATCAACTTCTCGAACTGCGTGCACTGCAAGACCTGCGACATCATGGATCCCTACCAGATCATCACCTGGGTCCCCCCGCAAGGCGGCGAAGGCCCCGTCTACACGGGGATGTAGGCTCTATTGCTGGAGTTCGAGTGGGATCCGAGAAAGGCGCGGGCCAATGCGACGAAGCACGGGGTCACGTTCGAGGAGGCCACGACGGTCTTTGAGGACCCATTGACCTTGACGGTTCCGCATGACCGGTTTGAAGCGCAGCGGTTCTTTACAACGGGGCGGTGTCGGCGTGGTAAGATCATCGTCATAGCCCATGCCGACCGAGGCGATAGAGTCCGAATCATCAGCGCCCGACTGGCGACGCGTCGTGAGCGAAAGCAATATGAGCAAGGTTGACATTCCAAATGAGGTTGATTTCACCGGCGGCAAGCGCGGCGTTTACGCCGCGCGCTACGCCCACGGTACCAACGTCGTCGTCCTCGAGGCGGACATTGCGCGGCGCTTCAAGACGTCCGAACAGGTGAACCGGGTGCTTCGGTCAGTCATCGAGGCGGCTTCTGAAATCGCGCCGGCGCGTGCGACGCCTAGATCGTCGAAATCGAGACGTCGCCCGGCGAGTGGTTGACGCCGCGGTGGAACGCTGCCAGATCATCACCTGGGTCTCGCCCCAAGGCGGAAAAGGCCCAGTCTACACGGGGATTTGAGCGCGTCGTTACGGTACGTCAGGGCGCGGGAAAGCGACGACGCGGAGTGGGCCCGAAACGCAGGTTACGAAGATGCGTTTGCGGCCGATGCCGATGTTGCCGGTAACGCAGCTCTTTGCTTCCAGCGTCGTGCGGCCGTCGGCGACGTCGACGCCGCGCAGCTCTCCGTTCGCGAACGCGATGTAGGCGGTTCGACCCACGATCGCGATGGTGTTGAATGGGGCAGCCGACGGCGCGACGAGCTGCATTTGTACCGAACGATCGCCGGGCCGGAGGGCCCACACCCCGTCGGGACGCGAGACGTAGAGCGCTCCGGCATACGGTCCGCCGATATACGTTCCGAGGCTCGAAATGAGTAACGGGCGTTGCCCCTTTGGGGGGCCCAGGTGGTACCGATAGAGTCGGGGACCGATCGTCATGTACAACGTCTGACCGTCGACCGCGTTCTTTCCGCCCGAAGAACCGGGCGTGATGAGCTGATCGTACGCGGAAAGGTTCGCGTCGTAGTCGGGTTCGTAGTAATAGCGTGCCGTGTACCGCCCTGTGCGCAGGTCGACGACCACCACGTTCAGCGAAAGGAAGTGGTCTTGCATCTCTCCTACGCCCACGGTCTGGACAATTGCGGACGAGGCATCGGTGCTCAAGAGCGCCCAAGCGCCGACGATCGCGGTATCGTAGCCACCGCCGGCTCCTACGCGGAAGACATACTCGGTTGCCACGAGCGTAGCTCCGGACGTGATCGTGCGCGCGAATGCGAACGGCGGCGCTACGAACGGCGCTTCGGAGTTTCCGCCGCCATACCGGCCCGACCACACGGTGTGTCCTGCGCGGTTCGCCTCTGCGATCGCGGTGGTGAAGCTGTCCCGGTCATATCGCGCGACGAGAAATCCGTCGCGGCTCGGCCAGACAAATCGAGGTCCTGCACGACGCCATAGCGTCCTCCCGGTTCGCGCGTCCACCGCAAGGACGCCGCCGCCGCCGAGCACATAGGCTACGGCGCCGCCCGCGTATGCCGGACCGTGCCCGGGCTCCGCGCACCACAAACGTCGCCCGTCGTCCTCGGAGAACGAGCACATTCGTCCCCCCGACGCGAATGCGACCGCGCCCGATCCGTCCGCCAAGAGCGCACCCGAACCGAAGGCGGACGCGTCTCTGTCATACGGCTGCGACCAGACGGGCGTTCGGACGGCGCGCGCGGACGCGGGAACCGGTTCGCGCGTCTCCGCCAGTCGATACGACGCTTCGCCGCGCGCGGTCGCGGCGACCGGCGCAGCGAACACGATGCACGTCAGCGTTCCCACAGCCCACGCGAGTCGCACGACCGGCGATTCGTTCTCGGGTTGCACCGCCCCCGCAACCGTGCTCGTCATTGCACGGTCGGTGAACCCGATGGCTGACGTCGCGGTCGTTGGGGCGGGGCTGATCGGGCTGGGAGTCGCGTATGAGCTCGCCAAACGCGATGTCGCGGTAACGGTGTTCGATCGTGACGAGCCGGCGCGGGCAGCGTCGTGGGCGGGGGCCGGCATGCTCGCGCCGTTCAGCGAGGAGCTGCCGGACGCGGCGATGTTGGCGCTCTGCCGCGAATCGTTGGCGATGTACCCGGTGTTCGTCGAGGATGTGCGCGAACGAAGCGGCGTCGATGCGCGGTTGCGGCGCGACGGGACGCTGCACATTGCGCTCGACGACGCGCGGTTAGCCGACCTCGCCGTTCACGCCGAAATGTACCGTCGCAACGGCGGCGAAGTGACAATGCTCGGCCGAGGCGACGTGCTCGCGCGCGAGCCGCTGCTGGCGAAGGACTTGGCCGGCGCGGTGTTCGTGGCGAACGAAGCGCAGGTGGACAACCGTCGCCTGGGACGGGCGCTGCTGGCGGCCTGCGAGTCCCTCGGCGTGCGTTTCAAGCGCGTCGCCGACATCGCGCTCGATTGCGACGCGCGGCGCGTGCGGGGTTTGCGCACGCAGCACGGCTTCACGCCGGTCGGGACGGTCGTCAACGCCGCCGGCGCGTGGGCGGGCGAGCTCGACGGTGTCCCCGACGACGTTCGCATCCCCGTTCGTCCGGTCGCCGGAGAGATGCTAGCCATCGCCCTCCCGCGCAAAGCGATGCGCGCGCTGGTCTGGTTGGGGCACCGCTATCTGGTGCCGCGCGACGACGGCCGGCTACTCGTCGGCGCGACGGCGGTAGAGCGCGATTTCGACGCGCGGGTCACCACGGCCGGACTGCACGACCTGCTCGATGCGGCGCTCGCCGTCGCGCCGGCGCTGGCCGGATTTGCGGTGGTCGAGACGTGGGCCGGGCTGCGGCCGGGAACGCCCGACGGTCGCCCGTATCTCGGCGCGACCGCGCTCGAGGGCTATGTCGTCGCGGCCGGTCACTTCCGCAACGGCATCTTGCTCGCGCCGATAACCGCCCGCCTGATCGCCGATCTCGTCGTCGACGGGCGCGACGCCGCATTGGGGCCGTTCGCCGCGACACGCACCGCGGCGGGTCCCAGGAGCATGGTCGCGAACGAAATCGCGTGACGATTCAGGTCAACGGCGAATCGCGGGAGATCGCCGACGGGGCGACGCTCGACTCGCTGCTCGAGGCCATCGGCGTGCGCCGTGACGGGACGGCGGTCGCGCTCAACGACGACGTCGTCCCGCGCGCCCGTCACGCGGCGACCGCGCTGTGCGAGGGCGATCGGCTCGAGGTCATTGTCGCGGTCGCTGGGGGCTAGGAGACGAAATGCAGACCGACACTGATCTCGAGACACTGCGCATCGGCAAGTACGAGTTCCACTCGCGCCTGTTCGTGGGAACCGGCAAGTACCCGTCGCTCGACGTGATGCAACAGGCACACATAGCCAGCGGCGCCCAGGTCGTCACCGTGGCCATCCGTCGCATGCACCTCGACGACAAGAGCGGCAAGACGCTCGTCGACTACATCGACCGCGAGAAGATGACGCTGCTGCCCAACACCGCCGGTTGTTACACCGCCAAGGACGCCGTGTTGACCGCGAAGCTCGCGCGCGAAGCGCTCGGCACCGACCTGATCAAGGTCGAGGTGATCGGCGACGCTGAGACGCTCTATCCCGACACGCGCGAGACGATCGTCGCGGCGGAAGAGCTCGTGCGCGACGGCTTCACGGTGCTCCCGTACGTCGTCGACGATCCGATCGCGTGCAAGCGGCTCGAAGAAGTCGGCTGCGCCGCCGTCATGCCGCTGGCCGCACCGATCGGCAGCGGCCTCGGCGTCTGCAATCCGTACTCGATCCGGCTGATCAAGGAGCGCGCCAAGATTCCGGTGATCGTCGATGCCGGCGTCGGAACCGCGTCGGACGCAGCGATCGCGATGGAGCTTGGCGTCGACGCCGTGCTGATGAACACCGGGATCGCCGCCGCAACCGATCCGGTGCGCATGGCCCGCGCGATGCGGTACGCGATCGAAGCCGGACGCGACGCCTATCTCGCAGGCCGGATGCCACGGCGGCTCTACGCGAACGCGTCGAGCTCGATGCACGACCTCATCGCCACGCGCCCGCCGGCCGGCGCATGAACGAGATCACCGTCGCCGAGCTCAAGCGCCGCCACGACGCCGGCGACGATTTCGTCCTGCTCGACGTCCGCGAACCCGACGAGATCGAAACCGCCTCGATCCCGTGGGGCACGACGATCCCGATGGGCGAGATCCCCGAGCGCTTCGGTGAGCTGCCGCACGACAAACCGATCGTCGTGATGTGCCACGGCGGCGGCCGCAGCGCCCGCGTCACCCAATTCCTCGAAGCCAACGGCTACGACAACGCCGAAAACCTCGCCGGAGGCATCGAAGCTTGGTCCACGCAGATCGATCCCGCCGTCCCGCGTTACTAATCGCGTCTTACGGTCACGCTTCGATGCCGTCACCCTTCGCCCGGCTCAGGGTGACGGTTGGCGCGGCTCGATTTCCGTAAGGTCGTCGCCCTTCGACAAGCTCAGGGTGACAGGGCTGTCGGCCTTCTACTGGCGACGACGCGATCGAGAAAAAATGCGCGCGGCTACAACTGCTCGCGAAGCGCGGTGAGCGCGAAGAGGGCGGCGTCGATGAGGTCGCGATCGTTGCGGTCGATGCCGTAAGCGAGCTCCAGTGCGGCGTGATGGATCGCGCGGTACGTGACGCGGTTCCACGTTGTGGCATCGATGGGACCGTAATGAGCGCGAAATGTGTCCAACTCGCTAGCCGGCAGCACCAGCTTTGCTGCGGCGAGATCGAGCGCGCGATCGCCGAGGTGGATGTCGCCCCAGTCGATCACGCCGGCCAGCGCGCCCGCATCGTCGACGAGGAGATGTCGGGCGTAGAGGTCGCCGTGCACGACGACCGCCGGGCGGGGCGCGTCATCCGGCGCAAGCCGCTCCATCGCGGTGATGAAGACGTCGCCGTCGGCGAACACGCCGGCGGCGGCCGCGTCGGCGAAGCGCGTTCGCGCCTGCGGCATCCGTTTCGCGTGATCGAGCCGCCCGATGAGGTCGCCGCCGAGAACGCTCGCCGCCGCCGCATGGGTTGGCGCACCATGTAGCGCCCGCAAGAACCAGCCGAGTGCGGGCGCCAGCAGCGCACGTTCCCGCGCCGAAGGCCGTTTCGCGTCGAGCGGCGTGCCGCGAAGCAGCGAGTAGCCGGCGAACGGCCACGGGTAACCGGTGCTCGGCGATCCGGCGAAGCTCGGCACGGGAATGGGCACGGGCAGAATCGGCGCGATGCGCGGCAGCGCTGCGAGCTCGCTGCGAATCAGCGGAACTGCAATCGTGCGTCGCGGAAACCGAAACACGTATTCGCCGTTGACGAGAAACGCCGCGTTATCCCAACCGTAACCGAGCAACTCCGCGCGCACCGGCGCGAGCGACGGGAACTCGGCGGCGATCAGCTCACGCACGAGATCGAGTGAAACCTCGATCTCGGCGTCCCACGGCCGGTTCACGTCTTGCGTGCCTGGACGAACCAGTGCACGCGTCCCGCAACGTCGTCGTCGGCGTGCGCCCAGCGGCCGACAATGTCGTCGACATCGACTTCCTCCATCGAATCGATGGTGAACCCGAAGAGCAGCTCGATCACGCCGTCGCGATCGAAGTAGGCATGCGGTATGCCGAGCTCGTCGCCTTCGCCCGGCGCAAAGCTGCGCTCGTCGAACGGGATGCCCAAGCCGTAGCGCGCGTCCTTGAACGAGCCGAGCGTGATGAAAATCGGGGCGTTCGGACGCAGCACGCGCCGCAGCTCGGCGATGCCGGCGCGCAGCTTCGCGCTCTCGCCGTGCAGGTACGCGTGGGTGGAAAGACCCGCGCCGTAACTGTCGCGGGTGCCGGGGAGCTGCGTGTACGGTGTGCTGTCAGGTACCGTGACGTTCGGGATGTTTGCCTCGACGAGGGCTCGCGTGTTGCGCCCCGAGCCGGTGCCGACCTCAATGACGGGCCCGTCGAGGGGCTCTCGCCGAGCCAGTTCGATGAGCCGTTCGGCGAGCGGGTGAGCCGCTGACGATGACATGGACCGGCAATACGTTTTCTCGTCACGCGTCGACTCCTCGGGGAGAGGTGCCGCCGTCTATTCCGGCGCAGCCGACGGTTATATCCACCATCGGGGGAGTGACGTGCTCGAAGCGGGAGCCAAGGTGCCGGACGTGGGCGCCAGCGATCAAGACGGCCACAATGTGCGCTTGCGCGACTTCGCGGGTCGAAAGCTCGTCGTGTACTTCTATCCGAAGGCCGACACACCGGGCTGCACCGCAGAGTCGCAGGCGTTTCGCGACGTCAAGGGCGAGCTGACCGGTGCCGGCGCCGCGATCGTCGGCGTCAGCCGCGACGACGTCGCCGCGCAGAAGAAGTTCGCCGAAAAGTACGACCTGAACTTTTCGCTGCTCGCCGACACGTCGTCGGCGATCTGCGACGCGTTCGGCGTGATCGTCGAAAAGAACATGTACGGAAAAAAGAGCGTCGGCATTCAGCGCTCGACGTTCCTGATCGACGGCACCGGCACCGTCACCAAGGTGTGGCCGCGCGTCTCGGTCGAGGGGCACGCCGCAGCCGTGCTCGAGGCAGTCCGATCGCTCTGACGGCCACCGCACACTTGGTCGTGGCCGGCTCGAGTTGCTCGATCCCGCGCCCAGATCGCGCGTGCAGCTCGTATCTTGTCGACGACGGCGAAACTCCGATCGTCCTCGACCTCGGCACCGGCGCGCTCGCCAACCTCCGCCGCCACGTCGATTACGATCGGCTCGGCGCGGTCGTGATCAGCCACATGCACGCCGATCACTTCATCGACCTGATCCCGCTGCGCTACGCGCTGCGCTACGGCTCCCGCCGCCGTAACACAAAGGTGCGCGTCTACCTCCCGCCGGGCGGGCTCGCGATGCTGCGAGCGCTGGTTTCCGCGTTCGCCCACGAAGGCGGAGACTTTCTTCAAGACGTCTTCGAACTGAGCGAGTACGACCCGTCCCGGCCGCTCGCCATTGACGCCGCAACATTACGCTTCGCCCAAACCGCCCACTACATCGCAGCCTTCGCCATTCGCTGGGAACGCGACGGCGCCAGCGTCACCTACTCGGCGGACACCGCCCCCGACGACCGCGTCGTCGCGCTAGCGCGCGAAACCGACGTTTTCCTCTGCGAAGCGACGCTGCGCCGCGGCGAAACCGAGCCCGGCGAGCGCGGCCACAGCACCGCCGCGGAAGCCGCCCAGATGGCGCAAGCCGCCGGCGTCCGGCGGCTCGTCCTCACCCACTACGGCGAAGAGTCAACCGCGAACGACCTCGACCAATCCGCCCGCGAAATCTTCACCGGCGAGATCATCGTAGCCGACGACCACCACACCCTAACCCTCGACCACTAGTCCCCACCGCGGCGTCGTCGCCCTTCGCCGAGCTCAGGGTGACAGCATGTCTGCCAACCCCTCATCGCGGCAGAACGCCATCCAACAATCGTGCCGGAGGTGGGAGCGCGACATTGCTGCGCCGGGGCGTTTCGGAGCGAGCGGAGCCCGGAGGGCGAGAGCGAGCGAAGAACCGAGCGACGGAAGCCGCAGGATGCGGCGCACGGAGCGTCCCCGGCGCAGCAACGTCGCGCTCCCACCTCAACGCCACAACGGCTAGTTTTGCCGCGGCCCACCCTCCCCACGCGGCAAAGCAAACTGAATCAACGAGCTCACCGGCGCCAGCCCGCGCGAGATCACCGCATGCGGCGTCACGCGGAGGTTGAGCTCTTCCAAGCGAGCCTTGGCCGCCAGGAGCTCGCGCCCGCTGGTCACGACGTCCTCGAGCAAGAACACGTGCTGCCCGCGCACGATCGGGCCTTCGACGTACTCCTCGGCAAACGCGCCATACTGTTTGGGCTGTTTGCGCACGACGATCATCGGCAATCCGGTCATCTGCGAAACCGCCGTGGCGATGATGACGCCGCCCAGCTCGGTCCCGCCGATCACGTCTGGATTGATCTCGGAGATGATCGGCCCGAACAGCCGCGCGATGCGCCGCAGGACGTGCGGATCGGCGAACAGCTTGAACTTGTCGATATAGTAGTCGCTGCGCGCGCCGCCCGAGAGCAAGTAGTCTCCGCGGGTGAGCGCGCGCTCCACGATGATGTTCCTGAGCCAGCGCAACTCGGGGATGCGCGCGATCGGGCTCTGGGATGGCTCGTCAAACACGCCGCATCAAATCTCCCATTGGTAGGCGTTCCACGACTCGTTGATCGGGTTCGGCGTGAAGCCTTTGAAATCCGGATTTATCGGCTGGATCTGGCGCGGGAACCAGATGTAGTTCTCGGGGAGGTCGGCCGCCAGCAGCTTCTGGATGGCGGAGTACGCCTTCTTGCGGGCGGCCTCGTCGTAGGTACCCAGCGCCGCCTTCTGCAACGCCTCCATTTGCGGGCTGCAGTAGCGCGAGTAGTTCGCGCCGTCGGGGTGCTCGGGGCGCGGAATCTGGTCGCACTGGTAGAGTGAGTGGTCGTCCGGATCCATGCCCGCGATCCAGCCCGAGACGGTGAGATCGAACTTGCCGTTGGTCAGGATCCCGCCCTGCCCGTAGGTGGCGAAGAAGATGTTCGCCGGATAGGTCTTGACCTCAGCGTCGATCCCGGCTTGCTTGAGCATCGCTTGGACCTGCACCGCGACCAGCCGGCGGGTGGCGTTCTCGACGTTATATGCCAGCTGGAGCTGCAGCGGTTGCCCGTTCTTGCGCATCATGCCGTCGGGTCCCGGCGACCAGCCGGCCTGGGCGAGCAGACGGCGCGCCTGGGCGATGTTGTGTGGGTACTTCATGACGTTGGGCTCGTACGCCCACATGAACGGCGGCTGGTCAGCCCAGGCGACGACCGCCGTCCCGCCGGTGTTGTTCTGGACCAGCAGAGCCTTGTCGACCGCATACGAGATCGCGCGGCGCACGCGCACGTCGTCGAGCGGATGGCGCGACGTGTTCATGATCATGCCGAGCGTTTGCGGCTGGTCGTTGATCACGATCTTGACGCCGGGCACGTCGCGAACTTGTTTGTAGAGGTTCGGCGACGCTTCGAAGATCCAGTCGATATCGTGCGCGCGCAGCGCGTTGAGGGAGGTGTTCTCATCGGGGATCTCGCGCACGATGATGCGGCGCAGCTTCGGCTTGCCACGGAAGTAATCGTCGTTCGCAACGAATTCGATGTGGTCGCCGCGCACCCAACTGGCAACCTTGAACGGCCCGGTCCCGATCGGGGCCTGATTGAACGGGATTTGGTTGAGGTTCGGATACTTCGCGAGCAAGTGCTCGGGGAGGACGCAAACCGGGTTGTCACTCTCGGCGAACACGGTGTTCACGAACGGCGCGAACTTGTGCTTGAGGTGGAAGATGACCGTCGTCGCGTTCGGCGTATCGACCGTTGCGACGTCTTCGTAGCCGACGCGCTCGTTCACGTTGTTCGCGTTGTTCATCATGGCTTGCCAGCTGAACTTGACGTCCTTGCTGCTGAACGCAAAGCCGTCTTGCCACTTGACGCCGGAACGCAGATGGTACGTGATCGTCAAGCCATCTTTGCTGATCCCGCCGTTTTGCTCGGTCGGCACCTCGGCCGCCAGGATCGGGATCAGATGCTTGCCGGCTTCGTCGGTGCTGATCAAGTTGTCGAACGAGAGGCGGTTCAGGAAACCTTCGGTCGTAAAAGCCGAGAGGATCGGGTTGAGCGTGTTGGGCGAGCGCTGGATCGCAACGCGCAACTCGCCGGGGACCGTGCCCGTGCCGCGCGCGGTCCCGCCGCCGGCGTTGGTTTCGTCCCCCACCTTCGAGCACGCGCTAACGGACAGCGCGCACGCGAGCGCGCCGATCACCAGACTTCGCAAACCGGGTCCTCCCTAGCGCCGCTTGGGCGTCGTCTTCTTGGCTGTCTTCTTGGCGCCGGTCTTACGAGGCGGCGCTTTGCGGGCCGGCGTCGCTTTCTTCGCCGCGGCCTTCTTGGGCAGTTTTTTCTTCGCCGGCGCAGCCTTCTTCGCCGGGGAGCGCGCCGAGGTTGCTTTCTTGGGTGCCGGCTTTTTGGGAGCAGGCTTCTTCGGCGCCGCTTTCTTAGCCGGCGGCGCGTGTTTGGCGGCCGTCGCCGCCGGCCGCTTGGCGGCCATCTTCGCCGGGGACGGCTTGGGACGCGCCTTCGCTGCCGCGACGGCGGGTTTTTTGGCCACAATGGCCCTGGCCGGGCCGGCCTTCGCCTTCACCGGCGCCTTGGCCGGCGGCTTGGGTTCGGGCTTGGGCGCAGCCTTTGCTGCGGCTTTGACCGCCGGGAGCTCCGCCTTGGCGACCGGCGCTTTCGGCGATGCCGGGAGCACGGGGTCGTCGACCGCCTTGCGGGCGGGCCTGGGTGTGACCGGCTTCGGCGCGACCGGCGCCGGTTCGTCGTCGACCGACACCGACGGGACGGGCGGTGCGGGCGGGGCGGCGGCCGCCGGTTCGGGGCGCTCCGGAGGGCGCTCGGCCGACGAGCCGGTGGAGCGCACCGGCTTGGAGGTGGATCGTGCCTTGCGGACCGGTTTGGCCGCGGCGACCGGTTCGGCGGCCTCGGGCGCCGGGACCTTGGCCGGTTCAGGCGGTGGCGGCGGTTCGGGGACCGGCTCGGGCTCGGGCTCGCGCACGATCCGCAGCGCGACGCGCCGCAGCGAGCCCCCGAGCGGAAAGATGATCTCGTTGATCTCCAGCTCGTCGAGCAAGTCGAGGACGACGTCGAAGGCGCCGCCCTGATCCTTCGGGGAGTGTGCATCGGAGCCGATCGCGATCCCGACGCCGCGGTCTCTCGCCTTGCGCAGGAAGCGCCGATTTGCGTCGAGGTAGCGACGCTTCTGCTCGTCGTCGTGATCGCGATAGAGAAAGCGCGTGTTGAACTCGACCGCCATCTGGCGCGCGCCGGCGGCGGCCAGCACGCGGTCTTCGTAGACTTCGAGCTTGGCGTCGTCGGGCCAGTGACCGAAGACGGCGGGGACGAAGAAGTGGCCGACGATGTGGCCGGGAAGCCGTTCGATCACGTCGACCAGCGAGTTGACGTACGTCTCCCACACGACCTCGGTGCCGACGACGTCGTAGAACTCGCTGAACTCCGGATTGTCGAACGGCCACGGCCAGTTCTCGCCGTGTACCGGGTGTGCGATCGGGATGAAGTGCACCGACCGGATGATCGCGTCGGGTCGCATCGCATCGACGATGTTCTGCGCGTCCGGGCGCGACCGCGGGTCGTTGTCGACCTCGGCGCCGATCGAGTAGCGCATACCGCGGCGCAGCCCTTCGCTCACGACGGCCGCGTGCGCCACGTCGACGCTGGCCGTCTCGGCCGCGCCGTACAAGTCGCCGGCTTGTGCGAGCTTGAGCGCGCGGCGCACCAGATTGACCGCGGCCGGATCCTCGAACGTGAGGTAGTTCATGTGGTCCGCGACCATGAGAAAGCGCGGATACCCACGCCGGCAGGCGTGGTAGAACCACAGGAACAACATGCGCGCCGTCAGCGGCAGCGGGCGTTCCTCGGCGTAGGGCTTGTGTTCGCCCTTTGCGTGACCGTGCGTGTCGGGGATGGCGGACAGGCGCGGATCGCGCTCGTTGTTATCGTTCAACTTTTCGTCGTCCGGGAATCCACGACCGGCCGGCCGCTGGGAGTGCCGGCGACGCGAGCTTTGGGGTCGGGGTTGACCGCGGAGGGTCCGAACGGCTCGAAACCGGTCAGCAGAACGTGCCGCGACACGAACCGAAGGTTTTCTGGCAAGAAGGCAAGGGACCTGTAGGATTCGGCCTTTCGGCCGAATCCGTCGCCCTTCGGGCGAATCCTACGAGCCGATTGTGTGGTGGCCTCCGGCATTGGGTGGGTGGTGGCCTCGGGCATTGGTTGCGTGGTGGCCTCGAGCATCGGTTACCTGGCGCGGGCAAAAAAAGCCGCCCCCGGGGGGCGGCGGACAAGGTTGGTTCGTTTCGCGAAGGGCCGGACTAGGTCCGGAGCCCTCCGATCATCGTGAGACGTTGTTTGGGACTGTCACTAGTAACGATGACCACCTCCTCTTGTCCGCCTGTTAGCCTTCGCTGATCTATCGTCTGAAGGATCCGCGGACGTATCGTGAGGCTCGCTTTCGCGAGCGCTTCGCGCGTTCTCCTTCTGACTCAGCGGCGCTTCGAGCCGGTCAGCACGGCTTCGGGGTGATAACCTTCCATCTCGAGGATGCGCGCCTTGAGCTCGACACCGTACGCATACTGATGCATCGCGCCGTTGGCGTCGACGACGCGGTGACACGGATAGAGCAGCGGAACGGGATTGCGCGCCATCGCACGTCCGACGGCTCGCGCCGCGGTCGGTTGGCCGATCGACTCGGCGATCCAGCCGTAGGAACGGACCTCGCCGGGCGGGATGGTAGCGGCGGCGCGCAGTGCCGATTGCTCGAACGGGCTGAGCTCGGTGATATCGACCTTGCCCAAGTCGGTCGTGTGCGTGCGGAAGAAGACGGCCACCGTGTCGCCGACCCACTGCGGCGCCTGCGAAGGGATGAGCCCGCGACCCAAGCGCCGTTGCAGCCGGGCGAAGACCGCTTCTTCACCCTCGCCGCGATCGAGCGCGATGGCGGTGATCCCGCTGTGGCGGAACGCGATGAACAGCCGCCCGATCGGCGAATCGATCGCCGCGATCGAATCCGGCGTCTCGATCTTGACCGCGGCTTTGATGTGCTCGAGGATCTTGGGCACCAGGAGATCGGGCGGATCGACCGGCGGCAGGCACGTCAGACAGTACGCGATGCCCTCGTTCTCGCGGTAGATCTCCTGGCACACCGTGCAGCCGCGCAAGTGGGCCAGCACGTGTTCGCGGCGCGGTTCCACACCCTCGCGCATCTCGTCCCAGAGACGTTCGACGTCGCAGCAGCGCATGGCTACTCCTCTTCTTCCTCGTTGGCGGCAGGGCGGTCGTTCTGCACGATCCGCCCGACTTGGGGCCCGAGGATGCGGCGAAGGATGCGCACGGCGCGATGGACGTGCGACTTCACCGTGCCGATCGGCTGGTTGAGGATCTCGGCGATCTCGGGATGACTCCGGCCTTCGATGAAGCGCAGCGTCGCCGCGGCGCGCAGATGCATCGGAAGCTGGAGCAAGGCTTGCTCGACCAAGACCATGTCGGCCGCTCGGTCGACGATCTGCTCGGGCTGGTCGGGCCCTTCTTGGGTTTCGTTGAGGAGTGCATCGGGGTCAGCCAGCGCGTCGAGCGCGACGTTGGTCGGTCGCTTCGAGCGCAGGCGGTTGCGCGTGACGTTCAGCGTGATCGTATAGAGCCAGGGCTGCAGGCGCAGCTCGGCCCGCTGCTGCGGGTCCATCTTGGCGAGCGCCCGATACGCGCGCACGAAGGCGTCCTGGACGATCTCCTCGGCGTCTTCTCGGTTGCCCGTCATCCGGAGCGCGAACCCGTAGAGCCGACGCTGGTAGTCATCGACGATCGATTCGAAGGTCTCGGGTCCCGGAACGGGGTGAGACACCGTTGCCGGTGCGGTCACGAGGTAGTGGTCTCCGATGATCGGTGCTGCGAGCGCACTCATCAGGGGGTTCAACCGGACCCATCCGAGCGCCGGTTGCGCGGTTTCCGTATAGTTCTGGTCATCCCTCGCGGCGGACCGCAGCGAAGCGAGGACCGCGAAGGGTTCGGCGAAGCCGAACCCATTAGGTTCGGCGCGGGGTCGGGGCGGTTCGGTTGGCTTCGGTGGGGCCGGCCGAGCGGATCGAGCGGGAGTAGACGATCGACACGGGAGAACGGCGGGCGTCGTCATCGAGGGTGCCGTCGATCGAGAGCGTCGCGTCGAGCGCGACCAGCAGGGTGGTCCCGTAGTCGTAGTAGGCCGTGCCCTTCATCGTGATCGAGCCGGCCAGTGCCATCGCGGGCCGGTCCGGCAGCGCGCCGTGCAGTGGCCCGGTTGCCTCGAAGGCAATCCCCATCGCGCGGTTGCCGCCGACCAGCGCGTCGGGGAGGCGCCGCAGGGTTCCGCGCAGCGGCGCACCGGTCATCGGCGAGGGGAAGTCGAACGGCACCGGCCGCTTGAGGTGCGCCAAATCCCGCATTGTCGGAGCGTCGAGCTGCACCGAGAACGGCTGGTTCAGGACGGTAAGGTAATCAGGGTCGGAAGCCGGACCATCTTTTTGCGCGCCCGAGGGAAGCACGGTCGAGGTGAACGAAGCGCGCTGATGTTGCTTCCCGCCGTCACCCGTTTTGTCGTATTCGACGCGTGCCGTATAGATCGTCGTCGCTCCGTTGCGCGCGACCGCCAGCCGCTGCATGCCGTGGTAGACGGTCTGGCTACGGATCCCGCCGCCGCCGGCGCGAAACGTATCGCTCCCATCGACCGCATACGTTTGGTCAGCGAGCGCGAGGGTAGCAGACGCTGCCAAAACCAGGAGCGCGTACGTGCCGGCGACGACGGCGCGTCGGAAGATCATCTGGGGCCTCGGACGGACGTGGGACTGTTTACGTTCCCGGACTATGGTACTCCGGAAACGTGCCGATACGGATGATGAGTTGCTAAATCGTATCCGCAACCGTTTTTTGGCGTTCGTACTGGCGTTGTCGGTCGTCGGCATCGGGGTTCCCGCACGCGCCGGCGAGGGTCTCACCCTCAGTCCCACCCTCAACGCGAAACTCAACGTTCTCTACCTGACCGCGTTCGATGAGACGATCCAGCGCCACGCGCTCGCTCAGCGAGACGGTACGACCTATGTATCGACCGGCGACATCGACGCGGAGTGGCTCCGCGACGCAAGCGAAACCGTGCGGCCGTACATCGCGCTTTCGGCGCACGACCCCGACGTCGCCAGAACGCTCCGCGGCGTGGTTGCTCGCCAAGCGAAGTACATCCTGATCGATCCGTACGCCAACGCGTTCTCATCGAACTATCATGTGGTGGAGCACAAGTTCGAAGTCGACTCGTTGCTGTACCCGATCTGGTTCTCGTACGACTACTACAAGCAGACCGGTGACCGTAGCGTGTTCACGCCCGAGGTGCGTCGCGCGTTCGACCGCGTGGTGGCGACCCTGCGCGACGAACAGCACCATGCCCAGCGCTCGCACTACCGGAACCCGCAGCTGGCCAACAACGGCCGCGGCAGCCCGGTCCGGTACACCGGGATGGTGTGGACCGGATTTCGGCCGTCGGACGATCCCGCACGGTATCATTTCAACATCCCGGACAACATGTTCGCGTCGGTCGTGATGCGAGATCTCAGTGCCCTCGAACGCGACGTCTGGCACGACGGGCGGATGTCGGCCAATGCATGGGGGCTCTCGGTCGAGATCCAGCGCGGGATCGAACAGTACGGCACGCTCGAGCTGGCGCCGTTCGGTCGCATCTACGCCTACGAAGTCGACGGGCGGGGGCACGCGAACGTGATGGACGACGCCAATATCCCCTCGCTGCTCTCGATTCCGTACTTCGGCTACCTTCCCAAGACGAACTCGCTCTACAAGGCGACGCGCAAGTTCGCGCTGTCGGACCGCAACCCGTACTTCTTCCGCGGCAAGTATGCGCAGGGAATCGGTAGCCCGCACACGCCGCACGGCTACGTCTGGCCGCTGGCGCTGTGCGTCCAGGCGCTCACCGCGACCGACGACGCGGAGGTCAATCGGGTCTTCGGTTGGATCGCCGTGTCGGACGTCGGCGACCATCGCCTGCACGAATCGTTCAACTCCGACTGGCCCGAGGCGTACACGCGTGAGGATTTCGCTTGGCCGAACGCGCTCTACGCGCAACTCGTCCTGGCGCGGCGCGGACAGGCGTACGCCCAGCGCTGACGCGGGCGAATCGACGTCAGCGACCGGCGGGCGGCTGCTCCGGCCGGCCCATGCGGCGCACGAAGTCGAGCGCGAAAGCCGTTTGGATCGCGGCCAGCGGTCCGACCGTCAAGGCGTCGATCGGAACGTTGGCCCAAAAGATCGGGCGGGAAGCGTGCTGCTGCACCAGATCGTTCTGCAGGAGCGTTTGGAGCAGGGTGGGCAGGACGGTGATCGCGGCGAGAATGCAGAGCCGCAGCAGGTTGCCGCGGCGCAGTGACGTGGTGAAGGCGTGGCCGAAGCCGACCAAGACGGTCAGCGCAGCACGGCTCTGAGCGAGCGCGACGAACGGGCCGGTGAGGCCGAGGATCCCCCACAGGATCCAGGTGATCGGCGCGGTGAGATAGACGAGCGCGCGTGGTTCGGGCGGTGTCTCGAGCCCGCTGAACGTGTTCGTCAGCAACACAACGGACTGCGCCAGGAAGGTCACGGCAATGACGGGCAACCAGCGCTCGGTCGCGCCGGCGGCGAGCGTACGTGGTGACAGAGGTGTCCCGAGTCCGCGTGCCGCGACGCCCAGCGCGACCGCCGCGACGACGAACGAGTCCGCGAACAACCCTGTGTATTGCAGCACGTAGAGCTTGAACTGGCCCTGCGGTGTCTCCGTCGCGGCCGCGGGGATCGCGAACTCGGCCAGCGCGTACGCAGCGAACACACCGGCCGCCAGGAGGAGGTACAACGGAGCGTTGGCGGCCCAGCCGCTCAACGCGAAGCCGATCAGCCCGCCGATCGACGACGGGAGATGCTCGTCTTCTTCGGCGGCGCTCACGCCGCGCGCAACGCGCGCCGGAGGAAGAAGCGCAGCGTGGCGGTGCCCGAGCAGACGGCGACGTCGTCGAGATCGTCGTACACGCGTCCGTCGATCTCGACCACGAACTCACGCGAGCCGAACCCGTCGAGCGTCGAGCGCACGACGCGCTCGCGCTTGTCTTGCGGCGCACGCGGACCGAGCGCTTCGATGACGGCAGCGGTCAACAAGTCGCCGACGCGCAGCGGCGTCGCGAGCGCGAATGCGGTCGAGGCGGTTTTCGAAACCGCGGAGACATCGATCGGGACGGCAACCCGGAGCATACCGACCCGCTCCTTCCCGCAATGGCGGGGCCGCTCCCGGTAGGTGCGGAACCTCGCGAGCGATGTCCGATCCGCCCCGTCGTCGTCGCGCCCGGCAAACGCCGCGCCGCCCGTCCTCGTCGTCTTCGAGTTGGCTGCCGACGATCGCGCTCGGTATCGGCGTCGTCGTCGCCGGTCTGGGTATCGGCGCGTTTCTTTCGGCGATGCAGCACAAGGAAACACAGACCGCTGCGTCGACGCGACAGACGGCCGTCCCGGGACTGAAGTTGACGCCGGTCGCGCGGGCGACGCGCGGCCCGGTTGCGATCGCGACGCTGGTCGCGCACGCGACGGCGACGCCGTCTCCCTCCGCGACAACGTCCCCGAAGCCAACGGCGCGCCCCTCCGCAACGGTGACCCCGAGCGCAACGCCGCATGCGACGGCGACGCCGCGGCCGAGCCCTACGCCGGCCGCCGCGACGACTGCGTCGCCGGCGACGCGCGAACCCGCGCCCACGCCGGCGGCGATCGCGATCACGCCGCGTCCGGCGACGCCGCGACCGCTGCCGACAACGGCGCCCGAGGTCGTCGTGACGCCGGTCCCGCGCCCCGCGCCGCTCACCGTGAGTGGACTCGCGCAGAATACGGTGCGGCGTTATCTCAGCGACTTGATCGCCGGCAACGAGAACGGCGCCTACGCGGAGCTCGGGAAGTCTCCCGGCGACGCCGGCGCGCTCTCAGAAGAGGCATTCATCGACCGCGGGACGCGGATCGTCTCGATGCGCACGACGTCGAGCGATCCGACCGGCGCGACGATCGAAGTGCGGCTGAGCTCGGCGCGCGGCGAATACTACGCGACGTATCACGTTACCAATGGTCCATCCGGACCGATCATCGACCAGCACGACTACATCAAGGAATAGCGTTCCGAGGAGATCGAGCGTGGAGACGAAGCCATCGTACATCGAAGGACTGCTGTCGACCGGTGAGCTGATAACGCCGCCGGCCGGCGTATCGGCGTGGTTTCCGATCGCCGATCAGGACGCGTTCGTCGCCGATGCGCTGCGCGATCCGATCGCGTTCTGGCGCGAGCGCGCGCGGCGTATCGCTTGGGAGACGGAGCCGCAGACCGTCTTTCGCGGCGCGCTGCACGACCCGCACTGGTTTCCCGACGGACGGCTCAACGCGACCGTTTCGTGCTTGGACCGGCACTTGGCGAACCACGCCGATGCGATCGCGTACGAGTACCTCTGTGAAAACGGGACGGAGCGCACCATCACCTACGGCGCGCTGCTCGCGCGGGTGAACCAGTTGGCGAACGCGCTGCGGCTCGATGGCGTCGTCGCCGGCGACCGGGTGTGTATCTACATGCCGCTAACGATCGAGGGGATCGTGGCGATGCTCGCCTGCGCGCGGATCGGCGCGATCCACTCGGTCGTCTACGCGGGCCTCGGCGCGACGGCGCTACGCGACCGCATCGCCGACGCCGGCGCGCAGGTGCTGATCGTCGGCGACGTCACCTATCGCAAAGGACGCGCGGTCGACCTCAAGCGCATCGTCGACGACGCGGTTGCGGGGTTGGAAAGTGTGCGGCGTATCATCGTTCACCGCCGCGAGGCCACGCCGGTGCCGGACGATCCGCGCGAGGTCAACTTCGAAGCGTACTGCGACGGTCAGAGCACCGAGTGCGATGCCGAGATCGTCGGCGCCGAGCACCCGCTGTTCATCCTCTACACCAGCGGAACGACCGGGAAGCCGAAGGGCGTCGTGATGACCCACGGCGGCTACCTGGTCGGTTCGGCCGCGATGCTGGCCGAGACCACCGGGATCACCCCGGACGACGTGTACTGGTGCACCAGTGACATCGGCTGGATCGTCGGCCACACGATGATGGTGTACGGCGCGCTGGCCAACCGCTACCGCTGCGTGCTGCGCGAAGGCGCGCCGGATCATCCGACGCCCGGTGCGATCTACGCCGCGCTCGACCGTTTGCGGGTGACGAAGTTCTACACCGCGCCGACGCTGGCGCGCATGCTGTTGCGGCTCGGCGTCGACGTCGCCGCCGAGCACGACCTGTCGTCGCTGCAGGCGGTCTACTGCGCGGGCGAGCCGCTCAACCCGGAGGCCTGGCGTTTCCTCTACGACGTGATCGGCGGCGGCGAGCTCGCCGTCTGTAATCAGTGGTGGCAGACCGAGACGGGCGGACCGATGATGGGGTTCTTCCCGACCTCGCCGATCCGGCCCGACCGGAGCGGCAAAGCGCTGGGGCCGATCGCCTTCGACATCGTCGGCAGCGACGGCGAACCGGTCCCCACCGGCGCCGGCGGATTGCTCGTCATTCGCGCGCCGTGGCCGAACATGTTCGCCGGCGTTTGGGGCGATCCCGAACGCTACGCGCAGTATTTCCGCTGGGGCACCTACGTCGCCGGCGACGTCGCGACGCGTGACGAGGGGGGCTACTACAGCGTGCTGGGCCGCGCCGACGACGTCCTCAACGTCGCGGGTCACCGGCTCGCGACCGCCGACGTCGAGAGCGCGCTCGTCTCGCACAAGGCGTGCGGCGAAGCGGGCGTCGTCGGCGTCCCCGACGAGATCAAGGGCGAGGCGATCGTCGCGTACGTCGTGCTGCGCGCCGGCCACGCCGCGTCCGACGAGCTCGCAGCCGACCTGATCGCGCACGTTCGCCACGAGATCGGCCCGATCGCCACCCCCGCCGCGATCCGCTTCGCAGCTAAACTCCCCAAGACGCGCAGCGGCAAGATCATGCGCCGCTTGCTCAAAGCGCAAGAAACCGGCCAAGACCTCGGCGACATCACCACCCTCGAGGAGTGATTGTGCCGCGTGCGAGCGCCTAAACAGCGCCGTCTTAAAAGGCGCTGCCTAATATTGTCGTCACCCTGAGCCTGTCGAAGGGCGACGGCCTTATCGCACTCGCGCCGCGATAACCGTTACCCTGAGCCCGTCGAAGGGTAACGGCATCCCGCGACCAGTCGTATTGATTGCAGGGGCATGATTTTCGTCACTTCGGCGATGTCGGGAGGCGATAAATTCAGGGTGCGACCATCCTTCGGCAAACTCGGGACAACGTCGCCTTTCGCTGTGCCCTGCCGGAGGTCGAACTGTGCGCGTATCCGCCGCTATTGAGGCGTTTCTCCGCTATTGTGCCGAGGAGAAGCATCTTGCGCCCAATACCATCACCGCCTACCGCCAAGATCTGGCCGAGTTCGGCCGAGATGTCCGCGGCTCGCGCCAAGTCCGCGCGATTGGACCCATCGACGTCCTCGCGTATCGGAATCGTCTCTCGACGGAGCGCAAGCTTTCGCCGGCAACCGTGAAGCGGCGTCTCGCGTGCTTGCGGGCTCTCTTCGCGTGGTTGGTCAGACGAGATGTACTTGTCGCATCGCCCTTCGCGAAAACGGAGCTCCGCATCCGCTTGCCGGCGCGCCTGCCGCGCTGCCTCAATAGACGCGACGTTCGTCGCCTCATGCGGCATCGCGCAGAACAGGGTCCTGACTATGCCTTGGCTATCGCCATGCTCCTTGCCACGGGGGTACGTGTCGGCGAGCTTACCGCGCTCCGTCTCCTCGACCTAGACATCGGCTCGGGGCGTTTCACAATCCTCGGGAAAGGGAGCCGCGAACGGACAGTGTTCGTGACAGATCCGCGGCTGCGCGAAGAAGTGCGAGAGTACGTGGCCGAGCGGCACGGTCGCGGCGTCCAATCCGTGAACGAGCGACTGCTCGTCGACGAGCGCGGCCGCCCGCTAACGCCCGCTCGAATCCGCCACGCAATAGCAGGGCTTGGGCGGTCCGCCGGCCTCGAGCGGCGCTTAACGCCGCATATGCTCCGCCACACCGCTGCAACGATGCTGCTAGAATCCGGTACGGACATTCGCTTCGTCCAGCGCCTCCTCGGCCACCGCAGCATCATGACGACTCAGATCTACACCCACGTTAGTGACCGAGCTCTTGAGGCCGCCCTGACCCGCGCGAATGTTCTCGGAAACCTAACCGCAGCGTCCCCGTAACGGCAAACGATGATAACTAAGAATTATG
>PMOS01000009.1:98051-112410 GCA_003161435.1 Vulcanimicrobiota bacterium | reverse complement strand
ACGTTCCCCGCCAACGCCAAGGCCGTCGGGTATTGGTTCCCGCGAAGCGAACGCGGATTGGCAACCTCGTTGTTCGACGCTGCTGCGAAGCTGTCGAACGCAATCGGCGTCGCGTTCACCGCCTACCTTCTCGTGTTGTTCGGCTGGCGCGGGATGTTCTGGACGACGGCCGCGCTGAGCCTCGTGTTCTTCGCGCTGTTTTGGATCTTCTATCGCAACCCGAGCCAGGACAAACGGCTGACACCGGCCGAGGCGAAGCACATCCGCGAGGGCGGCGGCGAGCCGGAGTTGCCGGCCGGCGAGCGTCCGCGCGCAGCGAGCCTATGGTACCTCCTCGCGCAACGGAAAGTCTGGGGACTGACAATCGGGTTCGCCGCCTACGGCTATCTGTTCGCGTTCCTGTTGACGTGGCTGCCGACGTACCTGCAAAGCACCTTCCAGATCAACATCCTCAAAGTCGGCGGCTACGTGTTTCTGATCTGGGGCGTGGGGACGCTCACCGATTTGATCGTCGGCGGCTGGCTCGTCGACTATCTCATCAAGCGTGGCTTCGACGCGAACCGCGTGCGCAAGACGGTCCTCATCGCCGGGCTCATACTCGGCTTCGCAGTGATCGGTGCCGCTTACACCAAGGACATCAACGTCGCGGTCTTCTGGATCACCATCGCGGTCGCCGGGATCTCGTTCCACGCACCGGTCGGGTGGTCGATCCCGGCGCTGATCTCGCCTTCGAACAGTACGGGTCAGGTCGGCGGCATCATGAACTTCCTCAACAACGTTGCCGGCTTCTTCGCGCCCACGATCACCGGGATCATCGTCGCGCGCACCGGCTCGTTCAACATCGCGCTGATCACGGCGGGGGTGATTTTGATCGTCGGCATCTTCTCGTACGTCGTCGTGCTCGGCCGCATCGACAAGATCCCCGAACCCCACTTTGCCGGGCACTGAGGAAACCGCCGGCGTCGTCGTCGGCGTCGACCTCGGCACGTCGGCGGTGAAGGTGCTCGCGGTGACGACAGTCGGGCGAGAGATCGCGAGCAGCTCGCAGTTCTACGGTCTGGAGACGCCGCAGGCCGACTTCGTCGAACAAGACGCCGACGTCGTCTACCGTGCGACGATGCATGTCCTCGCAGAGGTGCTGGCCGACGTTCGGATGCGCGGGAGCGAGGTAGCGGCGATCGGCTTCTCGAGCGCGATGCACGGTGTGCTGTGCGTCGATGATGCCGGCGAACCGCTCTCGCGGGTCATCACCTGGATGGACCGCCGCGCGCACGCCGTCGCCGACAAGTGGCGCAGCGACGGTACCGCGCTCGCGCTGTACCAATCGACGGGCGCGCCGATGCATCCGATGCTGCCGGTCGCAAAGCTCCGCTGGCTGGCCGAGAACGAACCCGAGACCTTCGCGAAGACGCGGCGCTTCGTCGGGCTCAAGGAGCTCGTCGTCTTCCGCTGGACCGGCGAATGGCTGATCGATCACGGGATCGCATCGGCGACCGGGATGTTCGATCTGCGCACGCGCGACTGGCATCCGCCGGCGCTCGAGCTGGCCGGCATCGAACCGGACCGGTTGTCGCGCCCGGCGTTGCCGTCGACGGCGCTGCGGCGCTTTCGCCCGGCGATCGCGCGCGAGCTCGGGCTGGCCGAGCCGACCGCGCTCGTGCTCGCGTCGTCGGACGGCGCGCTGGCCAACATCGGCGTCGGCGCGAGCGGCCGCGACGACGTCGCGCTCACGCTAGGGACGTCGGGCGCGGTCCGCATCCTTGCCGATCAGCCGATCCTCGACGCGCGCGCGCGCACGTTCTGCTATTGCGCCGACGACACGCGCTACGTCGTCGGCGGCCCAACCAGCGCGGCGGGCGCGTCACTGGACTGGATCTTCGCCTTGCTGCTCGACGAGATCCCGATGGAGCGGCGCTTCGCGCGCGCGATCGAGCTCGCGGAGCAGATCGCGCCCGGCGCGGACGGGTTGGTCGTGCTCCCGTTCTTCGCCGGCGAACGCGCCCCGTATTGGAACAGCGCGCTGCGCGGCGCGTTCGACGGGCTCGACCTCGCTCACGATCGCCGCACCATCCTGCGCGCCGCGTTCGAGAGCGTCGTGTTCGGCGTGTACTCGGTGTACGAGGTCGTGCGCGAGCTCGCGCAGGATGCGCAGCGCCTGCTGCTCAGCGGCGGGCTGACAAAATCGCCGCTGGTGCGCCAGTTGTTGGCCGACGTGTTCGGGATCCCGGCGGTGCAGCCGCGCGAACAAGAAGCCTCGGCGTTCGGCGCCGCACTGCTCGCGGCCCAAGCCGTCGGCCTCATCGACGACGCCGCGACCGCGGCGCACGCCGTCGGCTACGACGCCCCGACGCAACCGAACGCACAGCTCGCGCTGACCTACCGCGTCGCCTTCGAACGCTACCGCCGCCACATCGACGCGCACCTCCCCCTCGTCGTTTGAGAACACTTTCGTTCAGATCCCCCGTACCCGTCCCAGGAATCTCGGACACGGCCTGCAACGACCGTTTTGTGTCATCGGCTGACCGTCGACGGCGAACCGGTCTAGAATCGAAAACGATGATGCGTGGGGCCGCGGCCGGCGTGCTCGCGCTCACGCTGTCGTGGGCGATGCCCGTCCGCGCCCAGGCACCGGCTACGACCGGCGCGCGCACGCCGGCGGCGTCCGCGGTGTGGTCCGCACTCGAGCGGTTTGCGGCCGCGCGGGCGAAGGTCGAGGGCGAGCTGGGCACCGACGACACGGCGATGTTCCAGCGGCGTCTGTTCGACGATCTCGAGCGAACCAACGAACCGACACCCGACGGGTACACGGCCGCCCAGTGGGCCGACACCGCGGGCAGCATCGCGCGCTTGGACATCGAGGCCGCCGATCAGCTCGTCGCCGGCACCATGGCACCGCTGCGTGCGGTGCCTGGATTGCACGAGTACCTCGTCCCTTCGCACGTTGACGGCAAGTGGCAGCTCGTCGCGCTGTACGTCCCGCCCAACGCTCCCGCGGCGCGCGCGTCGCTGGCGATCGCGTTGCACGGCAACCCGCAGACCGAGGCGGAGCTGCTCGGGCAAGCCGCGCTGCGACGCGTAGCCGACAGCACCGGAACGATCGTCGCGGCACCGTTCGGTCGCGGCATCTACGACTTCGCCGAACCGGCGGCGACGGACGTGTACGATCTGCTGGGCGCGCTGCAAGATGCGCTACCGGTCGATCGCGGCCGTACGTATTTGGCCGGCTACTCGATGGGCGGTTTCAGCGTGTTCAAGATCGGCCCGCGCGGCGGGTATCGCTGGAAGGCGGTGCTCTGCATCTCGGGCGCGATCCTCAACAGCGGCGTGCGCGCGGTCGACGTCGCCTGGCACGACATGCCGCTCTACGTCGTGACCGGCGCGCGCGACGACACCATTCCGACGAAGTACAGCGAGCAGACCGCCGGCTTTCTCGCCGGCCTCGGCCTGCCGGTCAGCTTCTACCAAGAGCCGACCGGCGCGCATCCACTGCGCACGCTCATCCCGTCGCTGCAACGTGCCTGGAGCGACATGCTTGCCGGCACCGATCGTCCCGACAGCGTCCCGAGCGGTCACGGCGGCTTCTCGCTTCCGCCCAGCGCGCCACCCGCGCAGGTAAGAACGTAACGACCTGCGTGTTCGACGTCGTTCTGACGTAGTAGGCGGTGAACACGCGCGGGCGGGCGACGGTCTATCTGGCGCTGGTCGTCCTCACGCTCGTGTGGGGCTATACGTGGGTGCCGATCAAGATCGCGACTGCGTATGCGTCGCCACTCTTCGTCGCCGGGGCGCGGCTCGCGGTCGCGACGCTGGTTCTGTTCGGGGTGTTGGCGCTGACGCGGCGTTCGCTTAAGCCGACGCCGTTCGTGCCGACGCTGATCCTCGGCTTGCTTCAGACGACCGGCTGGACGCTGCTCCAGACAATCGCGGTCTCGCAGGCCGGCGCGGGGAAGTCGGCTGTGCTCGGCTACACGATGCCGTTTTGGACCGCGCTCCTGGCTTGGCCGTTCTTGGGCGAGCGCGTCGCCGGATTGCGCTGGGTTGCTCTGGCGCTCGCCGCGGCAGGCCTGGCTTTCGTCGTGGCGCCGCTCGACGCGCGATCGTTCGGCTCCGACGCGCTCGCCGTCTTGGCCGGCGTCTCGTGGGGGGCGAGCGCCGTTTATGCCAAGCTGCTGCGCGCTCGATACGACGTCGAGCTGCTCTCGCTCACCTGCTGGCAGCTGCTCTGGGGGACGATCCCGCTTGTCGCCTTGATGCTGATCTTCCCGGCCCCGATCGACTGGAGCGAATCGTTCATCGCCGCGATGGCGTTCATGTCGATCGGCGGCGGCGCGCTGGGCTGGTTCCTCTGGATGTTCATCTTGTCGCGGCTCCCGGCCGGCGTCGCCGGGATCGCGTCGCTTGCGACGCCGGTCGTGGGCGTGCTCTCTGCGGCCATCCAGCTGCACGAGGTACCCTCGACCAACGAGCTCACGGGGATGGTGCTGATCGTCGTCGCGCTCGTCGTCAACGCGATCTCGACGCCCCAGCGCGACCCCACGATGCAAGCGGAGGCGCTAGCCGGCGAGTAAGCGTCCGGCGGCAAGAGCCCGGCGCGGCTCTCGACAATACCCGAAGTACCCGAACATCCTGAATCCCGAGGAGAACTCGTGTCTCACGTCAGCGGCGTCCACTTCCTGCAAATCCCTGGTCCGACCAACGTCCCCGAGCGGGTGCTGCGCGCCATCGATCGCGCGACGATCGACCATCGCGGGCCGGGCTTCGCCGCGCTCACGCTCGAGATCGCCGAGCAGATCAAGCCGGTCTTCGCGACCGCGGGTCCGGTCGTGATCTACGCGGCTTCCGGAACCGGCGCGTGGGAGGCGGCGCTGGTGAACACGCTCTCGCCCGGCGATCGCGTGCTGATGGTCGAGACCGGGCAATTCGCCGCGCTGTGGAGCAAGCTCGCGACGCGGCTCGGCTTGGAAGTCGAAGTGATCCCGGGCGACTGGCGGCACGGCGTCGATCCCGACGCCGTCGCGGCGCGGCTGAGCGACGATCGCGCGCACGCGATCAAAGCCGTCGCGATCGTGCACAATGAAACTTCGACCGGGGTCACCAGCCGCGTCGCCGACGTGCGCGCGGCGATCGACCGTACCGGTCACCCCGCGCTGTTCTTCGTCGACACGATCTCGTCGCTCGCATCGATCGACTACCGGCACGACGAGTGGGGCGTCGACGTCACCGTCGGCGGCTCGCAGAAGGGGCTGATGCTCCCGCCGGGTCTCGCGTTCAACGCGGTATCGGAGAAGGCGCTCGCGGCTTCGCGGAGCGCGCGCATGCCGCGCTCGTACTGGGCCTGGGACGAGATCCTGGCCGCCAACCGAGACGGCTACTTCCCGTACACACCGGCGACCAATCTGCTCTACGGTTTGCGCGAAGCGTTGCACATGCTGCACGAAGAGGGATTGCAGAACGTCTTCGCGCGCCATGCCCGACATGGCGAAGCGACGCGGCGCGCGGCGCGCGGCTGGGGACTGGAGTTGCTCGCGCTCGACCCGCGCGAGTATTCGAACACGCTCACCGCGCTGCTTGTCCCCGACGGCGCCGACGCCGACGCGCTGCGCGCGACGATCCTCGACCGGTTCGACATGTCGCTGGGCGTCGGGCTGGGCAAGCTGAAGGGGCGCGTGTTTCGCATCGGGCACCTCGGCTCGTTCAACGACCTGATGCTCGCCGGGACGTTGTCCGGCGTGCAGATGGGTCTCGAACTGTCCGGAATCGCGCATGGTGACGGCGTCTCGCCGGCGCTGGCGTACCTGGCGAATCCCACGCCGGCGCTCGCGGCCGTCTGATTCGCGAACCCGTCCTCGCGCGGCGGCTCGAAGACTCGCTACGCTCCGCCGTCGCGGGCGACGTCTGGTTCGATCGCGCGTCGCGTGGGATGTACGCGACCGACGCGTCGATCTACCAGATCTTCCCGCTGGGTGTCGTCGTCCCGCGCGACGCCGCCGACGTCGAGGCGGCGATCGCGATCGCGCGCGAGCACGGCGTCCCGGTCACCGCGCGTGGTGGGGGCACGTCGCAATGCGGTCAGACCGTGAACCACGGGTTGATCGTCGACGTCAGCCGCTCGCTGCGCGATGTGGTGGCGCTCGACACCACGGCGCGGCGCGTGCGCGTTCAGCCGGGGATCGTGCTCGACGATCTCAACCGCGCGCTCAAGCGGCACGGCTTGTTCTTCCCGGTCGATCCCTCGACCGCGAGCCGCTGCACGATCGGCGGGATGACCGCCAACAACAGTTCGGGCGCGCGCTCGATCCGCTACGGCATCATGGCCGACAACGTCGCCGGGATCGACGCGGTGCTCGCCGACGGCACGCGCGCGCACTTCGGAACGGTCGGCGCCGACGGCGTTGACGGGCCGGAGCGATATCGGGAGCTGGTCGCCCGGGTGCGCGCGATCGCCGCGCGCGAAGCCGGTGAGATCGACGCGCGGATCCCTAAGGTGCAACGTCATGTCGGCGGCTACGCGATCCAAACGATCCGGCCGAGCGGCGACTTCAACATGGCCAAGCTGCTCGTCGGGTCGGAGGGGACGCTCGCGTTCTTCACCGAGATCGAGCTCGAGCTGCAACCGCTGCCGCGCGCCAAGGCGCTGGGGGTGTGCCACTTCCCGACCTTCGCCGACGCGATGCGCTCGACCGAAGCTCTGGTCGCGCTCGATCCCGTCGCCGTCGAACTGGTAGACCGCACCATGATCGAGCTCTCGCGCGAGATCGCCGCGTTCGCTCCGATCATGGCGAAGTACGTCCGCGGCGAGCCCGGTTCGCTGCTGCTCGTCGAGTTCGCGGGCGACGAGCCGGAACCGCTCGCGTGCAAACTCGACGAGCTCGACGAAACGATGGCGGCGCTCGGTTTTCCGCACTCGGTCGTGAAGCTGACCGATCATGTCCAGCAAGCCGAGATGTGGGAGGTGCGAGCGGCGGGGCTGAACATCATGACCTCGATGCGCGGCGACTCCAAGCCCGTATCGATCATCGAAGACTGTGCCGTCCCGCTGCGGCATCTGGCCGATTATACCGAACGCATCAATGCGATCTTCGCCAAGCACGGGACGACCGGAACGTTCTACGCCCACGCCGCGGTCGGCTGTCTGCACGTGCGGCCGGTGCTCAACGTCAAGCGCGACGACGACGTTGGAAAGCTGCGCGCGATCGCCGAGGAGGCGTTCGCGCTGGTGCGCGAGTACGGCGGCGCGCACTCGGGCGAGCACGGCGACGGGATCGTGCGCTCCGAGTTTCACGAGGAGATGTTCGGATCGCGCATCGTGGCGGCGTTTCGCGAGATCAAGTCGGCGTTCGATCCCGGCAACACGCTGAACCCCGGCAAGATCGTGGACGCGCCGAAGATGGACGATCGCACGCTGTTCCGCTACGGTCCGCACTACACGCCCGAGCCGCGCAAGGCCGCGCTGGATTGGTCGGAGTTCGGCTCGTTCGCGGGCGCGGTGGAGATGTGCAACAACAACGGCGCGTGCCGCAAGAGCGCGCCGGGCGCGATGTGTCCCTCGTACCGCGTCACCGACGACGAGCACCACGTCACGCGCGGCCGCGCCAACGGCCTGCGTCTCGCGCTCACCGGTCAGCTCGGGCCCGACGGGTTGACTTCGCACGAGCTGTACGACGCGCTCGACCTGTGCGTGTCGTGCAAGGCCTGCAAGCGCGAGTGCCCGACCGGCGTCGACATGGCGAAAATGAAGATCGAGTTCCTGGCCGGCTACCGCGCCAAGCACGGCACGCCGCTGGCCGATCGCATCGTCGCCGGCCTACCGCGCGCAGCCTATCGCCTCGGCCCGCTCGGCCGCCGCGCAGCGAACGCCGTGCAGCGGCTACCGGGCGTCGCGGCGCTGATCGAGCGCACGATCGGCTTCACCGCGAAACGCTCGCTCCCGCGCTGGCACTCGCGTCCGTTTCGGGAGCCGCCGGCCGCGGTTCCCACGAGCACCTTGAATGGCGAAGTCGTGTTGTTCGTCGACACATTCAACCGTTGGTACGAGGCGGACGTCGCCCGCGCCGCGGAACGGGTGCTCGTCGCGGCCGGCTACACCGTGACCTTCGCCCGCGCGAGCGACGGAGCGCGGCCGCTGTGCTGCGGGCGAACGTTTCTCTCCGCCGGGATGCTGGCCGACGCGCGCGCCGAGGCGAGGCGTATGATCGCGGCGCTGCTCCCGTTCGCGCGACGCGGCGTCCCGATTGTCGGCCTCGAGCCGTCATGCCTGCTGACGCTACGCGATGAGGTTCTCTCGCTCGAACCGACCGACGATGCCCGCGCAGTCTCGTCTCAGGCGCTGTTGTTCGAAGAGTTCGTCGCACGCGAGCTCGACGCGGGCCGCTGGTCGCCGCCCCTGCAGCCGCTCGGCGCGAAGGCGGTCGTCCACGGACACTGCCATCAGAAAGCATTCGGCGCGATGACCGCCGTCATGCGCGCGCTGCGCGCGATCCCAGGCCTAGAATCGTCGGCGATCGAGTCGTCGTGCTGCGGGATGGCCGGAACCTTCGGCTACGAATCCGAGCACTACGACATCTCGCTGCGCATGGCCGAGCGCGATCTACTTCCGGCCGTCCGCGCCGCAGACGACGCAACGCTGATCGTCGCCGACGGCATGAGCTGCAAGCACCAAATCGAGCACGGGGCTGGGCGCCGCCCGCTCCACGTCGCCGAAGTCTACGCGCTAGCGTTGGAGCCCTGGTTGGGTTAAGCGGCACGACGCCCGCCCGTGTAATTGCTCTCGTCGGCTATTGCATAGTCTCGATGACGAACATTGCGCATCTCGCGTCACGGTTACTCGCTTGAAGAGGTAAACGGCCTGGGGTATATGGAATCATCAGCACAGTGGTGGGGTGTTGTGAACTAGAAGAAGTCTACCGAGTCAGATCGGATTGGCCGACGGCTGTAGTCCTCGCCACTGGCGAAAGCGCGACGGCCGACAGCGCTGTTCTTAGCGTTACGGGCGCTTGCGTAAGATGCGGTCAAGTCGAGGCTGACAGCCGCTGGCGCTTGAGTGAGAGTTCGCTGTTCGAGCTTCGCGCGCGGAGAAGCTTAGGAAGAGTTGGAGACTGGCGGAGCTTGTTGCTACCGCGCTTTCATCGTATCGGACGGACAATCGGCGCCGCCTTCAACATAGCGCCGACGATCCGGCGCCGACGGTTTGGTGAGACTATTGCCAACCTCTCGGAGGGAAATCTTGAGGGTCTCATCCGTAGGTACATGGGGCTTGGAGTATTACTTTGGCCGCGATCTATCGTTCCACGCGCGTGGCCACGCCCAATCATCGTGCACCACGGCCTTGCTCGAAAATTTGCGCAAAAACGTGACGTCGACCATACGCTCTTGTGCAGTTACGTCATCGATGCGATCCAGCATCCGACGGAGGTCTGGCTCGGCACTCACATGGGACGACCGCGCTTGAGATATCTTAAGAAGTTTTCGACACTCCGCGAGCACTATACCTTGCTCGTTAGCGTCGATCCACGCGATTCAATTGTATTGACGGCGTACATGATTGATGACCAACAACATGAGGTCAATCGTGAGGGAGAATTCCTTTACGCATCGTGGGCAGCGCCGGAGTAAAAGAGAGAGAACCGGATAACCGGTTCTCTCTAACGTTGCGGCGGCCCCTAGGCCGCCATGCGTACCCGGCTGGAACGAAGTCCCCGGGCGGGTCCCGAACTCAGTGCCCGACACCGACCCCAGTATAGCACTCTTGAGGGGCGCTCGACAAGCACGAGGCCGCTTGGGTGCTGGTTTCCTTGTTCGTTCGGCCGAGGCGATTGGCGTACGGGGTCGTCCAATTTCGAAGGCCGGTAAAATCGGGCTCGGACGGGATCCCTCCTTCCGCAGTGGTGTTTGAGGAACTCCGCGGGTCGCCGTCCTACGCCAACCAGGAAAGCGGTACGAGGCGACTAAAACCCACGACAACAATGGGGGCAGGATCGATCCCGGCGCCCGATTTGAAGGACGCGATGGTCGCTGTTCTTGGCGGCGGGATTGCGCTTGGCGGACTCCTGCTGATCTTCGTTGGTTTTCTCTTCGGACAAGCTGCCGTGCTTCAATCAGCGGCGAATCCCGCGCCCGTCGAGACCACCAGGAAATATCGTAAGGCAGCGGTCTGGGGACTCGTACCGTTCGCCACCGCTGTTCTCGTTGCGGTGGCGGCGACCATGTATTGGTTCTATCCGTGCGACGGCCTTGCAAGGGTTGTGCTCATCGCGTTCATCGCGTGTTCGCTCGGGTCAATAGGCTATGGCGTGAGAGCCGCACTAATGCTGTAATCAAAGGGGTGCGATTTCTATGGGTCTGACCACCAAGAAGCTGCAGCGCCTGAAGGACCAAGAGTTTCCTAAGTTATTCAAGGGGCACGAACAACATTGGAAAAGCCTACTTGGCACCGCGGTGGATTTCTTGGACAAAGGGTTGGCAAAAGCAGAACGGATTCGACCTGACGACCTTAGCGAGGCGCTGCATCAAATCTTAGAAGTAGACGAAGAATTCAAGAAATACGTCGACGAACACCGGCTGCCTCAACTGTATTGGGCAAAGGATTTCGCCGACTATATCGTAGATCAAGTGTATGGAAAAGAGATCGTCAAGCGAGGTGGCACACCATGAGCGAGCAAGAACTACGAAGCCTGGCTGAGTCCTATGTCGAGCAACAGTTGAAACAGGCGCGCGCAAGTGTGTCGCCTGAGAAGCGCCATGAACTTGTGGAAGCAGCTATTCGCATCGTCGATCCGAAACGAGGCGTTTCAGACGCGGATGCGATGACGACTTAGCCAGAGGGTCCACGCTGCTAGGCTATCGGGGAGACCGAACCTTTTCGCTCCCTAAACCGTGAGGAGCGTTTTCCCGTGGCTGGCGCGGGATTCGACGTGGCGGTGGGCTTCGGCGGCGTCGCGCAGCGGATACTTTGCGCCGACGATGACTTTCACGGCACCCTCGCAGACCAGGTCGAAGGCGCCTTCGACACCGGGACGGAGTCGTTCGGGACGGGATGCGCGGTAGCCGCCGGTCGTGTAACCGATCACTGAGCGGTTGCCACTGTGCAGGACGTTCGTAAACACCTCGCCGGGCTCGCCCGACGCCTGACCGTAAATGCAGTACCGGCCGTACTCCGCGAGCAGCGGGATCGTCGCGTTGAACGTTTCGCCGCCGACCGCGTCGAGCACGACGTCGATCTTGCCGCCGATCGGTTCGAGCCGAGCCGCGACGTCTTCGGTCGTGTGGTCGATCACGATGTCGGCGCCGAGCGACTGCGCGAACGCGACCTTCTCCGCACCGCCGGCGACCGCGACGATCGTTCCGGCACCGAGCGCACGAGCGACTTGAATCGCCAGCGAGCCGACGCCCCCGGCGGCGGAGTGGATCAGCACGCTCTCACCACGCTCGAGCCGCGCCGACATCGCGAGGGTATTGTACGCGGTGACCAGCATCGTCAGCGACGCCGCCGCCTCGTCGGGCACGCCGTCGGGGACGGGATAGGTCAAGACGTCGCGCGCGATCGCGATCTCGGTGTAGCCGCCGTCCTCCGGAAAGGCGGCGACGCGCTGTCCCGCCTTCAGCTCCGTGACCGCTGACCCGACCGCAATGATCGTCCCGGTGCAATCCAGTCCCGGCACGAACGGCGGCGGTCCGCCGCGGTAACCGCCGCGCCGGCGCATGATGTCGGCGAAGTTCACCCCGCTGAGCGCCACGCGGATCGTGACCTCGCTCGGGCCGGGCTTGGGATCCGGGCGTTCGGTCCATTCCAAGACCGACGCGCCTCCGGTACGCGGAACGACAATAGCGTGCATGTCGCGCTCTTCGACGCGTGGGTGCTCAATCGATTCCCGCCAGCTGAAAGAAGCCTTGAAGTCTGACCAACGCGTGGGGCCGAACTCCGAGCGGGCGAGCCTCGTCGGGTCGCAAGCGCGCCCGCCGCGGATCACGAGGAGGGCCTTGCCTTAGAGCATGATGACGACGACGCGCGATCTTACCTGAATCTCACTCTGACTTACATTCTCCCGGGCCAGCCCTTTAGGCAAATATTGAAATTGGCATTACCTGGATGGCAGGCCCATCTATCTTCGTAATGATCTCAGGCAAATTTATCTGCGGAAGGCTCCCTAACGCATCGACAAAGCCACTAAGGGAATCGACAGTCATCGCACCTAGACTTGTCTTGCGGAGCAAATTGATACCTTCGGATCCCGTATCCTTTACAACCCGGGTAACCTTGCCGAGCACGCGGTATTGACCGTCCAGTATGTCCGACATTGAAAGGTCACGCAAGAAGGCGGGGTCGATCGTGAGGACAGCATTGATTGGCAGTGGGCCCTCGGTCTTGCCAATTAAGTCGATCGAACCAGTTTCCGTCAACTGTGCTAGGAAGGCGTCGATCATTCGCAACACGTCCTTGACTGAACGCTCGCCTGACTTTTCCGAGGGCGCGATTCCCTTTTGCCGAGTCGCAACTTTCTGTTCAGGAGCTTGAAAAGCAGCAAACATCCCGCCAAGGCTCTTCATTGTCTCGAGCGCCGCTACGAGGGGATTCCTGCGTAGTGTCGCCTCAAACTCAACGAAGTTCCCAGCCCTAAGTTCGGAATCGACGGTTCGAATGTTGCCGTCCATTTGAAGCTGCTGACGCACCTTTGCGAACAATGCGTTTGGCGTATAGACCTTCTCAGTCTGACTCTCCGTAGTGTCCGCATTCTCCGAACGAGCCTTGCGTCCGCCCCCGAGTGCGAGACCGAGAAATGCAAACACGTTACTGGCGCCGACCCTTGCCTCGGCATCGCTCGATTTCTCGCTGGACCGCGACTGTACGGTTCGAATCGATTCAAATCGAGACAAACCTCCCTCCATGATTGCCAGCAAGTCGAAAACGACTTCCTGATTCAAATACAATGGCATAGGGTAGCGGTCATCGTCCACGGAGAATCCTCAATGCGGCGAAGTTCAGCCGCGCCAAGAACGTTCTCCATTTTTGAGTGCTTCCTTGGGGGCGGACCGCGCCGCCGCGAGGACGGGCCTGTCCGGCCCGGGTCAAATTCTGCAGCTCTCTTAACTAGACTCCTGCGACGGCGAGCCGGGCGTTGGCGAAGTCGATCTTCACTTGCGCGCGGGCGTGTGCCGCAAGGTCGCCGCCGGCAGCCTTCTGCTCGTCCTGCGCCGCGGCGAGATCTGCCCGCGCCTGGGCGATGTCGACCTCGTCCGGCGCGAGCGCGGCGTCGGCCAGGATCGTGATCTTTCCCGGAAGTGCCTGCAAGAAGCCCTCGCTGCAGGCGAGCTCGAGCCGGCGCGTCGTCCCTGATTCCTGAACGTTGGCGCGCAGCAGCCCGGGGCGCAGCGCGGTGAGATACGGCGCGTGCGACGGCAGGATCCCGACCTCGCCTTCGGTGCCGACCGCAATGACGAGCTCCGCCTGACCGTCGAATTTGACCGACAGCGGCGTGATCAGCGTGAACGGAACCGCGTTCGCCATCTACTTCTGCGCGCTCATCGTCTCAGCGTTTTGCTTGACCTCGTCGATGTCGCCGACGTACAGGAACGCCGATTCCGGCAGATCGTCGACCTTACCGTCGAGGACTTCCTTGAACGAGCGGATCGTGTCCTCGATCTTCACGTACTTGCCGCCGCGTCCGGTGAACTGCTCGGCGACGAAGAACGGCTGCGAGAACAGGCGCTGCATGCGGCGCGCGCGGCCGACGGTGACCTTGTCGTCGTCGGAGAGCTCTTCCACACCCAAGATCGCGATGATGTCCTGCAGATCGCGGTAACGCTGCAGCGTCTCCTGCACGCCGCGCGCGACGTCGTAGTGTTCCTGGCCGACGATCGCCGGGTCGAGGATGCGCGACGACGACGCGAGCGGATCGACGGCCGGGTAGATGCCGAGCTCCGAGATGGGCCGTGACAGCGCCGTGGTCGCGTCGAGATGCGCGAACGTCGTTGCGACGGCGGGATCGGTGTAGTCGTCGGCGGGGACGTAGACGGCCTGCACCGACGTGATCGAACCGTTCTTGGTCGTCGTGATGCGCTCTTCGATCTGGCCCATCTCCGTCGCCAGGGACGGCTGGTAGCCGACGGCCGACGGCATGCGCCCCAGCAGCGCGGAGACTTCCGAGCCGGCCTGCATGAAGCGGAAGATGTTGTCCATGAACAGCAGCACGTCGGCACCGAGTTCGTCGCGGAAGTACTCCGCCATGGTGACGCCGGTCTGCGCGATCCGGAAGCGCACGCCCGGCGCCTCGTCCATCTGGCCGAACACGAGCGTCGTCTGTGCGAGCACGCCCGAGTCTTTCATCTCGACCCACAGGTCGTTGCCTTCGCGCGTGCGCTCGCC
>PMOS01000009.1:0-98027 GCA_003161435.1 Vulcanimicrobiota bacterium | reverse complement strand
CCGACGCCGGCGCCGCCGAAGAGGCCGACCTTGCCGCCCCGCGTGTAGGGGGCCATCAAGTCGACGACCTTGATCCCCGTCTCGAAGATCTTCGGGGTCGGTTCCTGTTGCGCGAACGTCGGGGCGTCGCGGTGGATCGGCCACATCGCGGCGGCCTTCACCGGTTCGTCGGAGTCGATCGTCTTGCCGAGCACGTTGAAGATGCGGCCCAGCGTCCCTTCGCCGACCGGCACCGTGATCGACGCGCCGCTGTTCGTCACCGACGCCCCGCGCACCAAACCGTCGGTCGATCCCATGCCGAGACACCGCACCTGGTTGTTGCCCAGCTCGCTCTGAACTTCGAGCACGAGGTCGCGCTCGGCCATGGCGGTGCCGGACAGCTTGATCCCGTCCATGTGCGCGCTCGCGCCGTTCGTACCGGCCGTGCTCTGCCCGCCGACGTGCACGGTCAGCGCGTCGTTGATGTTGGGTAGCGCGTCGCTGGGGAACTCGACGTCGACGACGTTGCCCAGAACCTGAACGACCTTGCCGGTCGCGAGCTTCGTAGTGTTGGCGGTGGCGGTCACGGTGTGCTTCTTTCCTTCTAACCTGCTAGGGCTTCGGCGCCGCCGACGATCTCCAAGATCTCCTTGGTGATCGCTGCTTGGCGCGCTTTGTTCATCTCGACGGTGTTTTCGTCGATCAGCTTCTTGGCGTTGTCGGTGGCGTTGTTCATGGCGACGAGCTGCGCCGCGTAGAACGATGCGTTCGTCTCGAGCATCGCCGAGTAGAGCGTGAACTCGAGGTACTTGGGCAACAGCCGGCCGAGCACGAACTCGGGTGACGGCTCGAACTCGACCGAGCCCTGGGCGGGCTTCTTCTCGGTCTGCTCCGCGGCGATCGGCACGATCTGTCGCACCTCGGGCCGCTGCGTCATCATGTTGACCAGCTTCGGCGAGACGAGCGTGATCGACGAGATGCGCCCCTCGGTGAAGTCGTCGGTGACCCGGTGCGCGAGCTCCTGCGCGCTGTCGAACATCACGCCTTGCGCGAGCGGCCAGAACTGGAGCGTCTCGCGGCTCTGCCGGCGGAGCGCGTTACGGGCCTTGATCCCGATCGCGTACCAGGCCAGATCGGCGTTCTCGCGCGCGTGGATCTCGGCCGCGCGGATCAGGTTCGAATTGAACGAGCCGGCCAGCCCCTTGTCGGCGGTCATCAGGATCACACCGCCCGGCGCGCCCCCACGGCCACCCTTCATGAACGGGTGGTCGATCGAGCCCACGTTGGCGATGAGGTCGCGCAGCATCGCCCCGATCGCGTCGGCATACGGACGCGACTGCTTCTGCAGGGCCTCGGCGCGGCGGATCTTCGCCGCGGCGACTTGCTTCATCGCCTTGGTGATCTGCTGCGTGTTCTTCAGCGACCGAATCCGGTCGCGAAGATCGCGAACTGACGGCATGGTTGGTGCTAAAAGCCTTTGTTGAAGTCTTCGATGGCGGTGATGAGCTGCTTCTCGGTTTCTTCGGAGAGCGCACCCGACGTGCGGATCGCATCCGGGACGGCCTCGTGCTTCTCGTGCAGGTAATCGACGAAGCGGTTCACCCACTCGCCGACGCGGTTGGTCGGGATCGCGTCGAGATGGCCGCGCGTCGCGGCGAAGATCACGGCGACCTCATCTTCCATCGGCTGCGGGGCGAGCTGCGGCTGCACCAGCACCTGGGTCATCTTGTCGCCGCGGTTGAGCTGCTGCTGCGTCGCCTTATCGAGGTCGGAGGCCAGCTTGGCGAACGCGGCCAGCTCGCGGTACTGCGCGAGGTCGAGCTTGAGCCGCCCCGCGACCGACTTCATCGCCTTGGTCTGCGCGGCCGAACCGACGCGCGAGACCGAGATGCCGACGTCGACGGCCGGACGGATGCCCTGGAAGAACAACCCGTTCTGCAAGTAGATCTGACCGTCGGTGATCGAGATGACGTTGGTCGGGATGTACGCCGAAACGTCGCCCGCCTGCGTCTCGATGATCGGCAGCGCGGTGATCGACCCGCCGCCCTTCTCGTCGGAGAGTTTGGCGGCGCGTTCCAACAGGCGCGAGTGCAGGAAGAAGATGTCGCCCGGATACGCTTCGCGGCCCGGCGGACGGCGCAGCAGCAGCGAAACCTCGCGGTAGGCCTGCGCGTGGCGGGTGAGATCGTCGTAGACGACCAGCACGTCTTTGCCCTGGTACATGAAGTACTCGGCCATCGCGCAACCGGCGAACGGGGCGATCCACTTCAGCGACGCCGGCTCGGCGGCCGACACCGTCACGATCGTCGTGTACTCCATCGCACCGGCGCGCTCGAACGTCTGCAGCAGCGAAGCGACGGTCGAGTTCTTCTGCCCGATCGCGACGTAGATGCAGATGACGTCCTTGCCCTTTTGGTTGAGAATCGTATCGACCGCGATCGCCGTCTTGCCGGTGCCGCGGTCGCCGATGATCAACTCGCGCTGGCCCTTGCCGATCGGGATCAGCGCGTCGATGGCGCGGATGCCGGTCTGCAGCGGCTGCTTGACGCCCTGGCGCTCGACGACGGTCGGCGCGATGTTCTCGATCGTGCGGTACTCGCTCGAGGCGATCGGGCCTTTGCCGTCGACCGGTTGACCCAGCGGGTTGACCACGCGGCCCAGCACGGCGTCGCCGACCGGAACGGACGCGATGCGCCCGGTCCGGCGAACCTTGTCGCCTTCCTTGATGTCGGTGTCGGGGCCCATGATCGCGACGCCGACGCTGTCCTCTTCGAGGTTGAGCACGATGCCGTTGAGGCCGTTGGGGAACTCGACGAGCTCCGACGACTGCGCGTTGTCCAGGCCGTAGATGCGCGCGATGCTGTCGCCGACCTTGATGACGGTGCCGATCTCGGCTTCGTTCGTCCCCGTCGCGTAGCTGGCGATGCGCTGTTTGATGATTCCGGCGATTTCGTCGGCGTTGATCATAACTTGCTTTCTGGCCCTTCGACAGGCTCAGGGTGACAGGGTTAGTTCGTGCTCAAGAGGCGGGCGATGTCGTCGAGACGGCCGGCGACGGTACCGTCGGCTTGCACGTCGCCGAGGATGATGCGAACACCGCCGATCAGTGCCGGATCGACGGTCTGATCGACGTCGAACGTCGTCTTGAATGCGGTCGACAGGCGCGCCACGATGGCGTCGAGCTCGCCCTTGGAGAGCTCGCGCGCGCTGGCGATGCGGAGCGGGCGCGCGCCGCGTGCCGCACGCTCGAGAACGTCGAACTGGGTGACGATCTCTTCGATCATGTTCTCGCGGCGCTTGCGAATCAGGAGGAGTACCGTATGGAGTGCGATCGGGTCGAGCGTCGAGAAGACCTGGGCGACGATCGCCTCCTTCTCCTTGCGGTCGACGACCGGCGAGCGGAAGAACTTGCGCACGTTTTGGTCGGCGTCGAGCACGCGAACGACGTCGTGAAGGTTGCCCTGCACGGTGTCGATCTTGCCGGCTTCCTGCGCCAGCTGGAACACGGCGGTCGCGTAACGCCGGGCGAGCGTCTCGTTGGGCATCAGGCGTTCCCTCGGGCGAGATCGTCGACCGTGCGCTTCACCAGCGCGGCGTTCATCGCCGCATCGACGCGGGCGGGCGCCTCCGCGCGGGCTTGCGCGAGTGCCTTCTCGATGAACTCGATGCGCAGCCGGTCGCGCGCCACCAACCGCGCGCGTTCGAGCTCGCCCTCGGCGTTGCGAACCAGGCGATCGCCCTCGGCCTTCGCCTCCGCGAGCGTGTGCTCGCGGTCGCGTTCGATGACGCGTTCGACCCGGGCGAGAATCTCGGCGGCATCCCGATCGGCGGTTTCGACCTCGACGCGCGCCTTCGCGGCGTCGGCGCGCATGCGCGCCAGCCGCTTCTCGGCGTCGACGATCTCGGCGTTGCGCGCCTGCTCGTTCGCGACGACCGCCGGGATCAGGTACTTGCGGAACAACAAGATCAGGGCTACCAGAAACACGATCGCGCCGGCTACCTGCGACCAGAGCGCGACCGTCTCGAAGAACGCATCTTCCGCCGTCATCTAGGCCACCGCTTCGGGACCGATCGCACGGTCGAGCATTGACTGAGCGATCGACTCCACGACCTGCGGTTCGCTCGCGCGAACCGACACGATCTCGCGCCGAACTTCCTCGTGCGCCTGCTCCACGATCGTGGTGGCCCGGCTCTGGTAGCCGGCGAGCAGGTCGAGCGCCTCGGTCTGCGCGGCAGCACGCGCCTTCGTGATCTCCGCTTCCGCCTCACGGCGCGCGGCGGCGCGCCGCCCCTCGGCCGTGCCGTGCGCCGCCTTGATCTCCGTCTCGGCGGCTTCCACGTCGCGCTTGAGGCCGTCGATGTACGCACGGCGTTTCGCGATCGCGGCTCCGACCGGCTTGAGGAAGACGATGTCGAGCAGGATGATGAAGAGGACGAAGTTGACGACCTGAACGATCAGCGTTCCGTCGATCTGCAGGAACAAGAGGCTACGCGCTCCCGAGCGTTACTTGGTGGTGGTCGCCGGCGCCGTCGTCGTCACCGTGTGATCGACGATCGCCGCGATGTGCGACGGCACATTGGTGACGGCGAAGAACAGGTAGAGGCCCAGCCCCAGACCGATGATCGGGAACGCCTCCAAGATGCCGACGCCGAGGAAGAAGAACGTGAAGATGTTTGGTCGGGCTTCGGGCTGACGCGCGATCGCTTCGACGGCCTTCGATGCGACGATACCGTCGCCGATCGCCGAGCCGAAGGCGACGGCCGCGACAATCAGCGAGAAGCCGATCACCATCATTGCCAGGATCAGTGCATCCGAGGTCACGTGGTCTGAACCTTTCTCAGTGTTTCCTCGGCCGTTGCCAAGGAGAGATAGACGATGGAGAGCAGGGTGAAGACGAACGCCTGCAGCGTTCCGACGAAGAAGTTGAAGAATTGCAGGAAGAACGGCACGATCGCCGCGCCGAGCGAGAGGTTCACCGGGCCGACTTTGACGTTCGACGCGATGATGGTGGCGACGACGAAGAGTAACAGCTCGCCGACGAAGATGTTGAAGAACAAACGCAGCGCGAGGACGACCGGCCGGGCGAGCTCTTCGATCAAGTTGAGCGGAAAGAGCACCGGAAACGGCTTGAACAGGTGAGCGTACGCCTTGATCCCGCTCTGGCGCACCGCGACGAACTGGATCCCGAAGAACACCAGCAGCGCGAACGCGACGGTGGTGTTCAAGTCGGCGGTCGGTGCGCCGCCGAACGGCAAGCCCAACTGCTTGAAGGGGAAGAACCCGATCTGGTTGAGGATGAAGATGAAGAAGAACATCCCGATGAAGATCGGGACGTACCGCTCACCGTGCTTGCCGATGGTGCTCTGCGTGAGGTCGGCCAGATAGTTGACGATGCCTTCGAACGTCGCCTGGCGCTTGTTGACGCGATTGGTCTTGTACGAGCGGCCCAAATACCAGAAGAACGCCAACGAAACCAGCATCACCAGCCAGGTCGTCAGAATGGTATCGGCGTGCACGGACCCGATCAGCGGCCATTGCCACGTCAGGTGCGAGCCGACTTGCTCGTGCAAAACTACTTTCCCCGATATGCGTTGCGCAGCACGATCGCGTACGATACGAGCGGCGCGAAGAATCCGGCATAGGAGATCCCTAGGGTCCAAAAAGGACCGGTAAATCCCGCCAACGCCGGGAGAACACCTATACCCAGCACTCGTACCACGTTGTTGATCCCGTACACACCACGCGAGCGTCTCCCATCAAGGAGGCGCTCGTTGTTGTGCATGATCAGCAGCATGTTCATGACGCCGCAGCCCCCTCCGATCGCGAGGTCGAGCCCCAGGACCGGAGAGCGGATCGCCATCACGATGGCGATCCCAGCGAGCAGCAGCGACGAGCGCAGGGCGACCGACCGCTTCCGCGCGTTATAGTCGCGCAGGTCGGCCGAGTCGGCGCCCCCCGTATTGTCGCAAATTTCTTTCCTGACCTCCTGGACTTTCATCGGATCGCGCGTCCGATTCGCTTCACGGCGCCTCGAACTCGGGCGGCGCCGGGCCGTTGCGCAGGACGTGGAGCAGCGAGGCGACAATTCGCTCGGCTGCTCGCCCATCGCCGTACGGGTTCGACGCCTGCGCCATGCGCGCATACGCGGCCGGGTCGGTCAGGAGCCGCCGGGTTTCGGCGACGATATCCTCGTAGCGGGCGCCGACCAGCCGCAGGGTTCCGGCCTCGAGCCCCTCGGGGCGTTCGGTTTCGCGCCGCATGACCAGGACGGGCTTGCCCAGCGTCGGGGCTTCTTCTTGGAGCCCGCCGGAGTCGGTCAGCACGAACGCCGAGGCCGCCACCGCGGCGACGGTCTCGGCATAGCCCATCGGGGCCACCAGCCGGACACCGGCTATCCCGTCGAGCACCTCATGAATCACCGGCGCGACCTGCGGCGAGGGGTGGACCGGCCAGAGGACCTGCGGCCGTTCGGGGAACGCGGCGATCGTCTGCACGGCGCGGGCGATGTCGCGCATCGCTTCGTGGTTCTCGCGCCGGTGCGCCGTCACGAAGATCATCGGGCGGCCGGGGTCGAGCCCATCCAGCGCCGGCACGGCGACCGCGCCCGCGCGCACTCGCCGCTCGGTCGCGAGGAATGCGTCGATCACCGTGTTGCCGGTGACGACGACGTACGCGTGCGCGGTCCGCTCGGCGAGCAGGTTCGCTTTGGCGCGCGCCGTCGGGGCGAAATGGAACGAGGTGAGGACACCGGTGAGGCGGCGATTGGCCTCTTCGGGGAACGGTTCGGCGATGCTCGACGTGCGCAGTCCCGCCTCGACGTGACCGACCGGGATCTTTTGGTAGAACGTCGCCAGCGCCGCGGCGGTTGACGTCGTCGTGTCGCCGTGGACCAGCACGACGTCGGGCCGCGCTTCGATCAGCGCGCGTTCCATCCCGATCAGCACGCGGGTCGTGATGTCGGTCAGCGACTGCGACTTGGTCATGATGTCCAGATCGATGTCGGGGACGATTCCGAACAGCGCCAGGACCTCGTCGAGCAGCTCGCGGTGCTGCGCGGTGACGCAGACGATCGGCTCGACGTCGGGGCGCGCGGCGCGCAGCGCTTGCACGACCGGCGCCATCTTGATGGTGTCGGGCCGCGTCCCCATCACGGTCATGACGCGCAGCGGTGCGCGGTTCACGCGAGCTTGAGCGCGCCCAGGCCGCCGGAGAGCACGAGCGCCAGCACGCCGAGGACGACGCATAGCGCGTAGATCAGCAGCACCGCCTGCCGCACGTTGAGGCCGAAGCGGAAGATGAGCTGATGGTGGAAATGCCCGCGATCGGCTTCGTAGATCTTCCTTCCGGCGCGCGTGCGCCGCACGATCGCGGCCGCGGTGTCGACGATCGGCAGCCCGAGGACGATCAGCGGTACGAGCAGCGAGATCGTGAACGCGGTCTTGCTGGCGCCGATGATCGAAACCGTCGCGAACACGTATCCGATGAAGAGCGCGCCCGAGTCGCCCAGGATGATCTTGGCCGGATTGTAGTTGTACGGCAGGAAGCCCAACGCCCCGCCGACGAGCGCCGCGAGCACCAGCGCGATCTCGGGATGGCCGTGCTGCAAGTTGATGACGAGCAAGAACGTCCCGGCGATTGCTGTCAGCCCCGAGAGCAAACCGTCGAGGCCGTCGATGAAGTTGATCGCGTTCATCATCCCGACGTACCAGACCAGCGTGAGGACGATGCTCAGCCAGAGCGGGAAATAGATGATGTCGCCGTGATGGAACGGATTGTTGACGTACGGGATCAGAAAGCCGTACAGCATCGAGATCCCGGCGACGACGGTCTGCGCGAGGAGCTTCACGCGCGGGGTCATCCCCATCACGTCGTCCCACACGCCCAGCATGCAGATCAGCGTGCCGCCGAAGATCAGGCCGACGACGTCGTGGACGTTCTGCAGATCGCGCGACCCGTGCAGCGCGTGCTGGTTGAAGAGGTAGCCGAGTGCCGAGAACAGCGCGAACGCGAACCCTAGGTAGACGGCGATCCCGCCGATGCGCGGTTTGGGCTGATCGTGCATGCGGCGCTCGCCGGTCGAGTCGAGCATCCCGACGTTGTGCGCCAAGCGCTGAATGTAGGGCGTGGTCAGGAACGACGTCGCGAAGGCCAGCGCGAGCGCGGCCGCGATGAAGACGGCGTTCACGCCCGGGCGGTTTCCGGCTCGTAGCGCTTGAGGATCACGCCGGCCTCGTCGAGCAGCAGCGACGCGATCGGATCGGGATACGCATCACGGTAGACGATACGGACGATTCCTGCGCTGATCAAAAGTTTCGAGCAGCCTGAGCACGGCTGGTGGGTGCAGTAGGCGGTCGCGCCTTGCAGGCTGACCCCGTGCAGCGCGCCCTGGACGATCGCGTTGGCCTCGGCGTGCGTCGCCCGCAGGCAATGAGCGTCGGCGATCAGGCAGCCTGCGTCGGTACAGTGCGCGACCCCGCGCGGCGCGCCATTGTAGCCGGTCGTGAGGATGCGGCGCTCGCGCGTGAGGACAGCCCCGACGCTCGCCCGCGGGCAGGTCGCCCGCGTCGCGACCGTCCGCGCGATCTCCATGAAATACTCGTCCCAGCCCGGCCGCGTCGTCCCGTTGTCGGACGGCCGTCCGCCGCTCGTTCGCTCGTCCTCGTGCACCGAAGTCTCCGTATTCGCCGAACGAGAGCCGCGGACCGTTCCTGCCTCGGGGCCGACGCGGTCTCGGCAACCCGCACCGCCCGACGCCGACCGAGGGACCTCCGGCGCCAAGCCTCACCGTGGCGCTTCGAGGCACGCCGGAATGCTCCGGGAACGCAGGCGGCGCTACACTCGCGCCATCATCATGCGAAGAGGATCTCCCATGCGTCGTTTTCTCAACGTGACCGTTGCTACGGTGGTGCTGTGCGGTTTTGGCGCGGGCGCGTTCGCCGCCGACGCGGTAACGTCGACCCATCCGCGCACCATCGCGACCCACGTTCCGATCGCCCTCAAGACCAACCCGCCGACGCCGCGTCCGCACCCGACGGATCCGCACCACAAGGTTCCAGGCAACCACTAACCTTCGCAGGCCGAAATTCAACGGGCAACTCCCGCGCCCGGCGGGGGTCCCTGCGTGCGCGCGCCGACCGGGACGGAGTTCGTCGACGACAAATAGCGCGGGATCATGAACGCTTCAGGCGGCGATCAACAGCTCGCCCAGATCGTCGACGGCGCGAACGTCGTCACGATCGCGGACGCCGTCGCGACGATGACCGCGATCGACGGCGTGCTGCCGCCGAACGACGGCCTCAAGTGGTTCAACCGGCTCTACCTCGACGTGACGACGAAGGTCGATACGGCTCCGCCGCCCGGAGGCTGGCAAGACGCGGCGTGGCTCACCCGCCTCGACGTCGTCTTCGCCGGCTTCTATTTCGCCGCGATCAAGGATTGGATCGCGAACGCCGGCGTCCCGAGCTCATGGCAGGCACTGTGCGAAGCGCGCTTCACCGTGGACATCGACCGCATCCAGTTCGCGCTCGCGGGGATGAACGCGCACATCAACCACGACCTCGCGCTGGCGCTCCTGCAGACCGACGCCGAGTTGAACCTCGTCCCGTCGATGACCAGCCCCGAACACGCCGACTTCGAGCTCGTGAACGGCTTACTCGAGGCGGAGATACCGCAGGCGCTGACCTTTCTCGCGACCGGCATCATCGGACAAGCGGCGCAGGACACCGGCAAGATCGGCCGCTATACCGCGATCTGGAATGTCCGCGCCGCGCGCGATCTCGCCTGGAGCTTCGCCGACACGCTCAGACCGCTGGCCGGCGTCGTGCGCCAGGCGACGCTGGACGCGCAGGACCAGATCACCGGCGTGCTGGGACGCAGCCTGCTGCTCTGACGCAGCGCCCGCGACGGCGTGCTGCGTTACTGGCTGAGCGTGATCGACGTGGGGCCGTTGACCCCAGTGGTGATCGTGGCGATCGGCGCACCCGTGTACGGCGGCGCGAACTCTTCGACGTCATTGGTGCCGAAGTCCGCCACGAACAGGTTCTGGTCGATGTCGAGCGCGAGCGAATCTGGACTCAAGCCGGTCGCGACGGTGACCGGACTCCCGGTATAGGGCGGCGCGTAGATCAGGACGCCGCCCCCGTTGTTCGCGACGAAGAGATTGCGGGACACGTCCATCACGATCCACGAAGGCTCGAAGATGCTGTTCGTGATGGTCGTCGTCAGGGTGTAGGACGGCGGCGCATAGATCGTTACGAAACCGCAGCACGTGCTTCCGAAGTTAGCGACGAACAGGTTGCCCGAGGGGTCGAGCAGGACGTCTTGCGGTTCGGAGACGCCGTTCGTGATCGAGGTCGGCGCGCCGGTATACGGCGGCGCGAACACCTGGACCGAGTTGCTGTTCTGGTTGGCGACGAAGAGGTTCCCGGATGCGTCCAGTGCCATCCCCTTCGCGCCGGCCATCAAGGTCGAGATCTGCGACGAGCTCGAGTACGGCGGCGCCGACTCGGTGAGGTAGGCTCCGCCGGCGGCGAACAACGTCCCGTTCGGTGCAATCAGGACGTCCGACGGCGTGTAGATACCGGTTGAGATCGCGTTCGGCGTTCCGGTGTACGGCGGCGCGAACTCGTAGACGTCCGCTGTGCTGTTATTCGTAGCGAAGAGATCGCCGGCCGCATCGGTCGTGATACCGAACGGGGAGGTCAGATTCGCGGTGACGGTCGCCGACGGCGTCCCGTACGGCGCGTTGTAGACGGTGACGCTGTTTTGGTCTCGATTCGAGACGAAGAGCGTCTGCGCCGAGTCGGTCGCGCTGAACGTCGTCGTGCACACGGCGCCCGGCAGCGAGCACGTACTATCGGTATATGCAGCCGTCGCCGTGAACGACGTCGTTTGCCCGGCCGCGCCTTGGGGTTTGATCGAGAACGTGTTCGGAGCGGTCGTCGTAGGATTGGTGACCGTGAAGCCGCTGCCGCTCGTTACGCCGACGGTGAACGCCGGCGACCCCGGCCCGACGATGATGTCGCCGTCCGCGTCGAGCGCGAACACAAGCATGGACCGCGCATTTCTGCCCAGCGTCGTGAAGCCCGCGGCCTGCGTGCCGCGCACCTTGCTCGACGTGCCGGTCACGACGATCGACGCTGGAATACCGGACAGCGTGACGGAGACGGTGTTCGCGACCCCGGCGCTGATGGTGAAGTCGATCAGCTGGCCGGCGGACAGCTGGTTCCCGGACACCGCGTTGTGCACCGAGTCGTAGCCGTCGTACGTCGCGATCGACGCGTCGTATTGGCCCGGCGAGAGCGCAAGGTTCAGTGTGCAGATGGTCGAGGTGAGGGTCGAGGTGCAGCCCTGCGCCGTCGGTGTCAGGCCGGCCGTCTCGTTGAGCACCGTCGCGCCGCCGACGTGATTCGTCACCAAGAGCGTCAGGCTTTCGGTGGCCGGGGAGATGTAGCGCGGCGCGCGCCGAGCGGCCTGTGCCGCGGTCGGCTTCGGAACGCGAATGGTGAACGTCGCCGTGGTGCGTCCGTGCCCCGCGGGCTTCGCGCCGTCACCGGGGACGACCGAGCTCGACCGGCCCGCGCAGCCCGCGAGCACGAAAACGAGCCCAACGCATGTAGCGCGGACACAAAAAAGACCGTTCACTATGAGCGAAGCCTCCCGGGCAGGTAGCGCGCGTTCGTCTCCCTCGCGACCTCGCCCCCTGCGGCCTCGTTGAGTAGCACGAGCGGTCGGCCGCCGCCACTCAGCGCAATGCGCGCACCCTCCGCGCTCGCTACTGCGTCCGAGCGCTCACCGGGACGGAGCTGGTCGAGCCGAACATGCGATCGCCGGCGTCGCCGAGGCCGGGGACGATGTAGCCGTGGTCGTTGAGGCGTTCGTCGACCGCGGCGGTCACGATCCGGACGCCGGGGTGCTCGCGCGCGAGCGTCGCGATTCCCTCGGGTGCCGCAATGATGCACACGAACGTCGGTGCCTTCGCGCCGCGCTCGGCCAATGTCGTGAGCGCCGCCGAGCCGGAGTGGCCGGTGGCAAGCATCGGGTCGAGCACGAACACGTCGCGCTCGGCGAGATCGTCAGGCAGGTTCGCGTAGTACGGCACAGCGGCGAGCGTCTTGGGGTCGCGGTAGAAACCCAGGTGCGCGACCACCGCGTCGTCGACGACGGCGAGGAAACCCGGCAGCAGGCCCAGTCCCGCGCGCAAGATCGGCGCCACGACGGGGCGGGTCGCGATGCGCTGGACCTTCGCCAGTGCAACCGGCGTCTGGAGCTCGATCTCGGTCAGCGGCAGCGCGCGCGTCGCTTCGTACGCCAGCAGTTGGCCGAGCTCTTCGACCAGGCGCCGGAAGACCGGCGTCGTGGTGGTCGCGTCGCGCAGGCGCGCAAGGCGGTCTTGAACGGCAGGATGGTCGACGATCAGCGGCTGGTGCACGTGAACGTCATCGAGCCTGCGCTTGCCCGGCCCTGCAACGCGCTGCTACGGCGCCGGCGGCGGCTGCCAGGCGGGGTTCGCGAGCGACGTCAGCACGTGGTCGCGGAACGTGCCTCGCATGTACAGCATGTCGCGCGCGTAGCCTTCGACGACGAAACCCAAGCGCCGCAAGAGCGCCGCGCTCCGATCGTTCGCCGGCTGGTAGTTCGCGGTGATACGATGCAGTTGTAGCGCGTCGAAGGCATGCTTCACGACCGCCTGGACCGCTTCGCTCGCGTAGCCTCGCCCCTCGTAGGCGCCGTCGGCCGAATAACCCAGGACCGCGCTCTGGCTCGCACCTCGGACGATCTGGTAGAGGTTGACGATCGCCACCAGCGCGTGGTCGTTCGCCCGGTCGAACGCCAGAAACGAACGGCCGCGCCCGGCGCCGCTTTCATCGCGGCGCCACGCGATCCAACGAAGATGGTGCTCGAGATCGTCGACGCGTTCAGGTTCCCAGCGCGCGAAACGCTCCTCGTTGCGAACGTAATACGCGAGCAGCGCCGGCGCGTCTTCGTCGCGCGGCTCGCGCAGGATCAGACGCTCGGTGGTGATCTCCTCGCTCACGCGGGACGTTCGAGCATCGCGAGCACTTGCGCGCGCATGATCCGCTCCATCCCCGGGATGACGGGCGTCTGCGCGACGATCCGGAAACCCAAGCGCGCCAGTAAGCCACCGCTGCGGGCGTTGGCGGGGTCGTATGTGGCGCTCAGGCTGCCCAGGGCGAGTTCATCGAACGCGTGAGCGACCAGCGCCGCCACCGCTTCGCGTGCGTAGCCTTGCCCTTCATATGCGCCGTCGACCGAGTAGCTCAGCATCGCGCTCGACTCGGGGTACCGCGTGACGCTGTCGAGGTTGAACGACCCGACGAGCCCCGCCGAATCTGCGCGATCGAACCCCAAGAAGGTGCGCGCGCGGCCCGCTTCGCCTTCCGCGCGGCGCCATTGGATCCACTGCAAATGCTGCGCGACGTCGGTACCGCGCTTCGGCTCCCACAGCGAAAAGCGCGGCTCATTGCGCATGTGATATGCGAGCAGCGCCGCCGCGTCGTCGTCATTGGGCTCCCGCAGCATTAGGCGCGCCGTCCACAGCTGCGGCGATGTTTCCGCCACGACGCTACGCTACTCGGCGTCCGCTCCGAGTCCCTCGGTGCGCGCTTGTTGCTTGACCCGGAACTTCACGATGCGGCGCACGAGATCGAGCGGAAGCGGCTGGTCGAACGGGAATTGCACGGACCCTTTCGCGCCCTTGTAGACCGACAGGTCCTCTTTGAACTCGGCGATCGCAGAGGCGCCCGGATAAAACCCGATATGCCCGGTATGAGCGCCGTACCAAACGAGAATTCTCTTCAGCTTGAACGCCGGCATGCGATAGCTGATCGTTTCCTCAGCGCTGGGAGCAGCCTCTCGTATCGTTTGTCGCATCATCTTCAAGAGCCGCCGGACGGCAATCGGGAAACGGCGCACATATTCGTCGAAGGTCGCAGCCTCTTCTTTCACCGTCCACCGTGCGCGCACGATTCGCCTCGCCCTCCATCCGGCCGCACTCGATCTACTGCAAACGCGACTCGATGCCGCACTTCGGCTCCCATGCCGTAAAGCGCGTCTCGTCGCTTAGGATACGTGAGCAGCGCCGGCGCGTCGTTGTCGGTCAGTTCCCGCAGCACCAGGCGCGGCGTCTGGAGTTGCAGCGAAGATTCCACCACGGTTCTAAGCTACTCGCAAGGCGAGTCTCGTCCCTCGCAACAACGTGACCTGCAAGGCCGGACCGGTTTCGGAGCGAACATTTCGCCATTGTGGGTTCCCGACGCACCTGGAAGTCTCTAGTAGAAGAGGTCGTCGGGCGGCAGCCGCGACTCTTCAGCCTGGCGAACATCCTTCAGCATGCGGATGAGTTTCGGGCCGAATATCCAGCGAATCGCTTCGTCGAAGCCAAAATTCGGCAGAGCCTTCAGGTATTGCGAAACCAAGGCGTCCTGCGCTTCCTAGGAGCCGGTCGCTATGAGCGCCTCGACAATCTACCTGTCTTCAGCGCCTTTTTCGATCCTACACTGGCGGACGGGTACACGAACCGGGCTCAAGTGGCGCGCGTATTGATCGAAACGTGGGCGGAAATGAACCTCTATTGTTTGCGCTGCTCCTGGGACGGCTTGGAACGCCTGCCGCCCAATACGCCGGTCGCGGACTTCCGCTGTCCGGAATGTAGTACGAGATACCAGTTGAAAGCAAAGGATGGGCGCTTTGGAGGCCTCTTAATCGGTGCCGCCTACGACGCCACGCTATATGCGGTCAGGGCAGGACTTATGCCCGAATACATTCTCACCGAGTTCGACACGCGCCGGTCGATGATCGTCTATGCCGACGCGTTACCTGGTGCGATGATTGGCGAAGAGCGAATCATCCCGCGCCGACCGCTTTCCACGACGGCACGTCGCGCCGGCTGGCGTGGATGCAACATCGACGTCGCAGGACTACCCACCGTTGCCATCGTGCAGCCTGCTGAAACCGACCGTAACGATGTTCGCACGCGATGGCGCTTGCTGACGCCGTCTACTGAAATGGACGAGGCCGAACCTCAATTACCCTCCGAACCCCCAGGTTGAGGCACACGCGAACCGGATCGACGCAACCACACGCACGATGATTGGCCGTCGCCGGGACACGCCTCCACGAGACGTCGGCTATGTACGACACCAACGCTATGGGACGTCGTGGCGTGAGGTCAACTCGGCGACGCGGGCGAGGAGCGTCGCCTTCTTCGCCTCGGTGCCGACATCGCCGAGGGCTTCGCCGATGATTCGGCCGACCTCGCGCGCGTCGGCCTCGTCGAATCCCCGCGAGGTGATCGCCGGCGAGCCGATGCGGATACCGCTCGTCACGGCGGGTTTCTGCGGATCGAACGGGATCGCGTTCTTGTTCACGGTGATGCGGATCTCGTCGAGGTATGCCTCGACGGCCTTCCCCGTCAGTCCCTTGGGCGTGAGATCGACCAGCAGCAAGTGCGTGTCGGTACCGCCCCCGACCAAACGCGCGCCGGCGCGCTGCAGTTCGTCACCCATCGCGCGAGCGTTGACGATCACCTGCTGCTGGTACGTCGTGAACGAGGGCTCGAGCGCTTCGGCGAAGGCGACCGCCTTGGCGGCGATCGTGTGCATGAACGGTCCGCCTTGGATCCCGGGAAACACGCTCTTGTCGATCGCCTGCGCGTAGGCAGCGGTCGTCAGGATGAGCCCGCCGCGCGGGCCGCGCAGCGTCTTGTGGGTGGTCGACGTCACGAAGTCGGCGAGCGGGACCGGCGACGGGTGCAGGCCGGTCGCGACGAGCCCCGCGATGTGCGCCATGTCGACCAGGAACGTCGCGCCGATCTCGTTCGCGATCTCGCGGAACGGCGCGTACTCCATCGTACGCGGATACGCGCTCGCGCCGGCGATGATCAGCTTGGGCTTGTGCTCGCGGGCGAGCGCGCGCACCTGATCGAAGTCGATCAGCTCGTCCTCTTTGCGCACGCCGTAGGCGACGGCGTTGTAGAGCTTTCCGCTGAACGAAACCTTGGTGCCGTGGGTGAGGTGACCGCCGTGCGCCAGCGACATCCCCAAGAGGGTGTCGCCCGGCTGCAGGACCGCCATCAGCACGGCCATGTTCGCCTGCGCGCCCGCATGCGGCTGAACGTTTGCGTGCTCGGCGCCGAACAGCTTGCGCAGCCGCTCGATCGCCAACGTCTCTGCGACGTCGACGTACTCGCAGCCGCCGTAATACCGTTTGCCGGGATAACCTTCGGCGTACTTGTTCGTCATGACCGACGCGTTGGCTTCACGCACCTCGCGGCTGGCGTAATTCTCCGACGCGATCAGCTCGAGGTTGTCGCGCTGGCGCCGCTCTTCGTTGCTGATCGCGGCGAAGATCTCGGGATCCGCCGCAGCGAGCGTTTGGGGTTCGAGCACTTGCATCAGCGAATCAACCTTTGTCTTCGGAGTCGGTGCGCCGGCGAATGACCGACGCTGCGCGTGGGCAGGCTTCGCCGCCTCCAGCGGAGCGCCCCGGTGAAGCGGGGAACCGGCCGGTTCAGCGTGCCAACCGGGCGCGGCTGCCAGCGCGACGCCGGGCTGGCTGGCAGCGCTTTCAGATCGAACTCAAGAGCTCCAACTCACGCGTGGCTGCAGCCATCAGGCTATCCAGGTCGCCCGCCTTTACCGTGTCCCACACAATGTCCATATCGATCCGGTGGTACTCATGGCGAAGCACGTTCGCAATGGCGCGCACTTGAGGCCAAGGCACGTCGCCATAGCGTTGCGCGATACCCGGGTCGAGGTCGAGAAGCCGTGCCGTCGCCTCGGAGATGCAAAGGAGATCGAAGCAAATTGCTTTCTGCACGATCGCGTCGCTCATGAATTCACCTTGAGATATCGAAGCGAGCGCATCGCATGCCGCTTGCGTGTGCTCGACGATGTCTTCGAGACGAGCTCGTTTCCGAATCTTTGCCGTGTCAGCCACGCTCAGAACGCCCAGATTGCCTCGTCGAGGATGGCCCCGTCGCGGTCTGCTCGTAGAGCGCCGCGACTAATGAGGTCCACGTCGCGCCCTAGTAACCGCCGGAGATGCTCTTGCAGGGCGGCAAAGCGGATAAGACCAACGTGCGCTGCCGGATCGAGGACGACGAGGATGTCGACGTCCGAAGCGGCATTCGCATCACCACGCGCCGTAGAACCGAAGAGTGCCGCGCGCCGCACACCTGAACGTTCGAGAACACGACGCTCCGCTCGAAGCAGCGCTATCAGTGCATGCCGATCCGGCGCCGTTTCAGGCTGTGGTTCAGGCACGTGCGGTACTCCCTTCGAGTAGTGCTCCGGCGCGACGCCGGCCTTCGTCAACCTTTGTCATCGGAGTCAGAGCGCCGGCGGATCACCGACGCTGCGGAATAATCGGGTTTCGCCGCGCTCGGCTTGGACGCCCCGGTAAAGCGTAGAACCTGCACCAGCACGAGCAGACTGATCGTCGCGACCAGCGCGATCCAGAACCACGGGCTTGCGTAGCGCGGATAGGTGTGGTCGAGCAGGTACTCGGCCAACGCGATCACGACCGCGGCGAGCGGCACGACGTTGGCGAGCGTCTGGCGGTCCATCAGATCCCGGCCCGCAGGCTGACGATGGTCAACGAGTTCTCCCGGTGAAAGCGACGGTGATGCGGATCGCGGTTTCGAGTTCGGCGTTTCGACAACTGCTCGCGGCCGGCGAGCTGACGCAGTTGGAGTGGCTCGAACGCTGCGCCTCCCAGCTCGACGCCGACGGCGTGCTGGCCGGCCTCGCTGACTTTCCCCGGACCGATCTCGAGTACACGGCGCAGCTGCGCAAGGTCGCGGTCGATCTCGGGCTCGTGCCGTTCGGCCTGGACACCGCCGGGCTGTTCGATCGCGACGCTGCGGCGGCGCGCGAGAGCACCCTCGCCCTGGCGACCGCACTCGGGGCCCTGGTCGTCCGTTCGCCGCTGCCGCCGCCGGGCGACGTGCCGCCCGCGACCTACGTCGAAACCGTCGCCATCGCCAAAGCGCTCGGACGTGCCGCGAAGGCGGCCAACGTCACGCTGCTCGTGCCGCCGGCTCCCGGGACCTTGGGCGAGGATCTGCCGGCCGTCAAGCGGCTGCTGAAAGACGCCGACAGCGCTTGGCTGAGACCGTGCCCGCGCGCCCTGGACGAGGCGGCGACGCTCGACGCGAGGGACCGGTTTCCGGCCGTCACCGCGACGCCGGACGACGATCCGGCGACGCTCCTGGCGCACGCCGGCCGGCCATGGGTCCTGCTGGACGCGCTCGCCGGCGAGCGGCCCTGGGACACGCTGGCGGCGGCGATTGCCGCCCTGCGCGACGCGGGCGCCGAGCGGCGCCTTCGCGAGAACCGAGCCTTCGAAGTAAGTGGACGAAACCGCAGCGGCCGTCTGGAACCTAGTTGAAGACCTGCCTATGGCAGGTGGGTGCGGCCCGGGCGCCCAGTGTCCAGCCCGATGAAGGGTTAGGCAACCGGTCGTATCCGGAGCTGATGCTCCCTTGGTTTTGACGTTGGCCAACCACTATGGCGCCTACGCGCTCCGCCGCAGTCGTCGTCGCTGCTGTATCGTATACCCGCCGTCAAGGACTTGACAGAGGCAATGATGCGCTGGTTCGTTTTCACGATCGCCCTGCTCCCCGCACTGACGGCAACGGCGCGTGCCGACGACGCGACCATGGCGCCACCGTGCGCGATGCCGATCGCGGCGACGCTCGCCGACCGCCCGGGGACGGGCCGCTCGACGTCGACCGGAGGGGCGCCGTGCGTCGCGCTGCCCGGCGAATGGGTGGTCGAGACGGGCGTGCGACGGCAAATCACCACCGACGCCGGCGGGAGCTCGACGCTCGCCAGCGGGCCTTTGACGCTCCTTCGAGCCGGCGTGACGCCGCGGCTCGAGATCGCGATCGCGCCGCCTGAACCCGAGTCGCGCGCGATCGTGGGGCGTGCGCCGGTCGACGCGGCGCGCGGTTCGACCGACATGGTGTTCGCGGTGAAGTATCTGACGCTCGACACGGCGCGCGCGCAGGGCTCGATCGGCGTCTCGTACAGCCCGCCGACGGGAAGCGGTGAGTTCACCGCCGGCGCTCCGACGTTCTCGGCCGGCGCAAACCTTGCGCTCGCGATCACCGCGCGCATCGCGCTGGCGATGAGCCAAGTCGTCGGCACGGCGATCGGCGCCGACGCGACCAACCGCAACCGGCGCTACTTCGTGTACGCGCCGTCGTACACGCTCTCGTATGCGCTCACCAGCAACGACACGCTGATCGTACAGGACGCGTTGCTGTCACGCCAAAGCCCGATACTCCCGGCCGGCAACCGGCTCGTCTTCGCGATCCAGCACGCCGTCGGAACGCAGCTCGCGCTCGACCTCGACGTCGAGCGCAACCTGTCGCCGACGCTGGGCACCGCGTCGAATGCGGTCGGCGTCGGCCTCGTCTGGATCGTCGCGCCGGGTCACGCGCGGCGGTGAGCGCCTTGCGGCTCCGTGCCGATCAGTCGGTGATGGACATGTTCGCGTGCGGCAAGCCCTTGACGACGTTCACGTGGAGCGCGCCGGGATACGTGTTGTTCGGGCCCTTCCCGGGCGTGAGCACGAAGCTGAGCGTTCCGTTTGAGAGCGTGAAGGTGATGTCGCCCGACTTGGCCGACCCTCGGCACGACGCGTACGCGGGGTGCAACTGGGCGATGAAGGCGATGCGCTGCGGCAGCGCCGCCACGACCCTGACGGGGCTCGCGACTCCCATCGTCTGCGCCGTGTAGTCCATCGTGAAGCCGCCGGGGTACTGCTTCGTCACGACGGTGACGGCGATCGACTTCGGGCACGCGCCGGAGCTGCGGGTGATGCTGACGACCTGATTGTCAGTTTGCGGCATCGCCGCGAGCGGCACGGCAGCGAGCGCGGCTGCGAACAGCGCGGATGCGGCGATTCGTGAGATCATCGACGCTGCTTCGTTCGCTCGGCCGGCCCACCCTACGGACGCTGCACCACGCAGCTCAAGAGCGGAGCTGTCTTGCTGTGGCGAGAAGCCGCACGGTGTGTCGCCGATTCGATTGACGGTCGAAGCGCTCGATCTTCCGCTCAAACATACGTTCACCATCGCGCGCTCGTCCGCGTCGGTCGCGCGCACCGCGATCGTGCGGCTGCGCTGGAACGGCATCGAGGCGCTCGGCGAGTCCGCGCCCAGCGAGCGTTACAACGAGGACGTCGCATCGGTGATCGCCGGCCTCGACGCGCTCGAGCTCGGCGACGACCCGTACGCGCTCGAACGGCTTCTCACCGGTTTGCCGCCCGCGCAGGCGTGTGGGCTCGACATCGCGCTGCACGATTGCATCGGCAGAGATCTCGACCTGCCGTTATGGCGACTGTTCGGTCTCGATCCCGCGCGCACGCCGCGCACGTCGTTCACCGTCGGGATCGCCGGCACCGAAGAAACGCTCGACAAGGTTCGTGAGGTCGGCACGCATCCGATCCTCAAGGTAAAACTCGGCGGCGGCAACGATCTCGAGACGATCGAAGCGATCCGCTCGATCTATACCGGAACGATCCGCGTCGACGCGAACGAAGGATGGTCGCCCGAGCAAGCCGTCAAGAACTTGGCCGAGCTGGCGAAGTTCGACATCGAGTTCTGCGAGCAGCCGATCCCGGCCGGTTCGCCCGAAAAGCTGCGCTGGATCCGCGAGCGGTCGACGATCCCGATCGTCACCGACGAAGACTCCAAGGACGCGCGCGATCTCCCAGCGCTGCGGGGCTGCGTCGACGGCATCAACGTGAAGCTGGTCAAGTGCGGCGGGATCCGCGGCGCGCTGGCGATGATCCACACCGCGCGGGCGATGGGACTGAAAATCATGTTGGGCTGCATGCTCGAGACGCAGATCCTCACCGCGGCGGCGGCGCACCTGAGCCCGCTGGTCGACTGGGCAGACCTCGACGGTCCCTTCCTGACCGCGAGCGACCCGTTCAGTGGGGTCAGCTACGTGAACGGCAAGATCGTGCTCCCCGATGGGCCGGGATTGGGCGTCCGGCAGACTTCGGGGAGCTTGTCCTGAGCGCATCGACGGGTGCCTCGAAGCGGCGCTACATCGTGCTCGCGCCGCACGCGTTCACTTCGCGCGCCGCGAAGATGGCGCACGGCGTGATCGCGTACTCGACCGATACGGTCGTCGCCGTGATCGACCCCGATCTCGCCGGACGGAACGTTCGCGACGTGCTGCCGTACCTGCGCAGCGACGCGCCGATCGTCGCGTCGTTCGAGGACGGTCTGCGGTACGGCCCGACCGCGCTGTTGGTCGGCATCGCGCCGGCCGGTGGGCGATTGCCCGAGGATTTCCGGGCCGCGATCCGCAGCGCATTGCGCGCGCGGCTCGAGATCGTCAGCGGCCTGCACGCGATGCTCAACGACGACGACGAGTTCGCCGCGCTGGCGCGCGACCACGACACGCGCATCTGGGACCTGCGGCTGCCGCCGGCGGCACCGCTCTTCTCGGGTGCAGCCTGGGACGTCAAGGCGACCATCGTACTGACCGTCGGCAGCGACGCCGCGGTCGGCAAGATGACCGCCGCGCTGGAATTGGTGCGCGCGGCGCGCGAGCGCGGCGTCGACGCGGCGTTCGTTCCGACCGGCCAGATCGGGATCGCGATCGCCGGCTGGGGAACCGCGATCGACCGCGTCGTCGCCGATTTCGCGCCGGGCGCCGCCGAGCAGCTCGTGCTCGAAGGCGATCGCCGAGCGCGCGACCTGCTGCTGCTCGAGGGCCAGGGCGGGATCAACAATCCGGCCTTCGCGCCGGTCACCCTCGCGCTGCTGTACGGCGGCGCGCCCGACGCGCTGGTGCTCGTGCACAATCCCTCGCGCACGGTGATCGAAGACTACGACGTGCCGATCCTCTCGTACCGCGTGCTGATCCGAACCTACGAAGGGCTATGCGCCACGGTGAAGCCCGCACCGGTCGTCGCGATCGCGCTCAACACGCGCGACTTGAGCGACGACGAAGCACGCGCCCACCTCGAACGGGCGCGCGCCGAAACCGGCTTGCCGTGTGACGACGTTGTGCGCAACGGCCCGCATGCGCTCTACGACGCGATCGCGCCGGCGTTGCGCAAGACCACGGCGCTGCATGCGTAAGCTCATCGCCTGGGTGGCGTTCGTGCTGCTGCTGAGCGGGTGCGCCAAGACGGACCAAGGCTCGATCGGCGGGCGCCATCCGTGGACGCGGCCCGGCCATCTGATCATCGGGACCGCCGGCGAGGAGCCGGACACGCTCAACAAGCTCTTCGCCAACACCGACGCGGCCGACCAGGTGTCGCAGTTTCTGTTCGAGCCGCTGTTCCGCTACGGTCCGAGCGGAGAGTATCTGCCGGCGGCGGCGACGGTCGTTCCGACGCTGCAGAACGGCGGGATCTCGGCCGGCGGCAAGACGGTCACGCTGCACATCCGCCCGCACATGACCTGGTCCGACGGTGCGCCGTACGACGGGCGCGATCTCGTCTTCACCTGGAAGGCCGTGATGAACCCGCGCAACAACACGCGGCTAACTACCGGCTGGGACGACATCGCCGCGATGGAGCTGCGCGGCGTGAACACGGTCATCGTTCGCCTCAAGCAGCCGTACGGCGGAATCCTGGGCATCTTCGCGGTCGGCGGCGCCGGGTATCCGCCGCTCCCCGCGCACGTGCTCGCCGGATTGCCCGACCTCAACCACGCGCCGTTCAACTCGCGCCCGATCTCGTCGGGTCCGTTCGTGCTGACCGCCTGGAACCACGGCTCGTCGCTCGAGTTCGCGGCGAACCCGCGCTACTGGCGCGGGAAGCCCGGTCTGGATCGCATCACCTACCGTGTCGTTCCTAACGCCGACACGCTGTTCAACGCGCTGCAGACGCACGAGGTCGACGTCTTCGACAGCGTCACGGAGAATCAGATCGCGCGTCTCTCCGTACTGCAAGGTTTTGTCGTCTCCAAACGCTTGATCGCGAACTTGCGGCGCTGGCAGTTCAATACGTCCAAGCCGCAGCTCTCCGATCCGCGCGTGCGGCTGGCCGCGGCCGAGGCGGTCGACTGGGACCGGATCAACCAAACGGTCTATCACGGCGTCAATCAGCGCGCGGTTTCCGACATCTTCCCGCTCTCGTGGGCCGCGCCGCATGGGATCACCGCGCCCAAGCACGATCTCGCCGACGCGGCGCGGCTGCTCGATGCCGCCGGCTGGAACGCGGCGGCCAGTGGGATGCGGGCCAAGGACGGCGTTCCGCTTTCGTTCACCGTCTCGACGACGCCGGCCAAACCGGCCAACGTCGAGGCCGAGCTGGAGATGCGGCAAGATCTGCGCGCGGCCGGCATCGATCTGGCCGTCAAGAACTATCCGACCAGCCTGCTGTTCGCGCAGACCGGGCCGATCTACACCGGGAAGTTCGACAGCGAGTTCACCATCGAAACCGACGCGCCCGATCCCGACAACGAAGGCAACTGGAGCGGGAAGTTCATCCCCCCGCACGGTGCCAACACGTCGTGGCTGAACGACCCGGTGTTGACGCAGACGAGTCACGACGCGAACCTGACCTTCGATCGGGCCAAGCGCCGCGCGCTCTTCCAGCGTGAGGCCGAGCGCGTCCGCGCGCTCACGCCGGCCGTGTTCCTGTACTGGCAGAACTCATACGCGGCCGTCAACTCGGACCTGCACAACTGGAAGCCCGCGTCGTACATCTCCGACTACTGGAATTGCTGGGAGTGGACGATTTAAGTGGATTCGGCTCCGTCGTGCTGCAGCTGATCGAGCGGCCGGACCAGGACGCGTTGCTGCGCATCTCTCCGGCATCGCAGGCGGTCGTCTCCTGGAACACCACCGCGCCGGTCGGTGCGCTGTCGCTCATTGTCCACCGCGGCGACGCGACGACGTCGGTGGCGCTACCGTACGTTCGCTGGTCGCCCGATGAGCGCCGTTCGCTCGACGGCGCGGATTCGTCGACGCGCATCGAGGTCGACGTCGTGCGCAGCGACGTGCCGTTCGCGGCCATCGGCGTGCGGAGCAGCGTCGAGCTCGACGCGGTCGCGGTCAGCGTACCGCCCGCGCGCGACGGTCGCGACGGGCGAACGCACACCACGACGCTCGACGTCCCCGCGCTCTCGCAGTACGTGCCCGCGTATCCGGCCGAGCGCGGCTGGTGCTCGGCGACGTCACTGGCGATGCTGCTCCGCTTTCACGGCGTCATGGTCGACGTGGCCACGGTCGCGCACGGCGTCTACGACGCGTCGTACGCGGGGACCGGGAACTGGTCGTTCAACGCCGCGTATGCGGGCATGGTCGGCCTGCGCGGCGTCGTCGCGCACCTGCGCGGGATCGATCATGTCGCCGCCTTCATCGACGCCGGTTTGCCCGTCGGGATCTCGGTCTCGTGGAGTGACGGCGAATTGCCGGGTGCGCCGCTCGAGCACAGCGACGGCCATTTGCTCGTCGTGCGCGGGGTCGACGGCGCGCACGTCGCGGTCAACGACCCGGCCCACCCGTCCGTCGCGACCCGCTATCCGCGCGCCGCCCTCGACGCGCTCTTCACGGCGGCGGGCGGCGTGGCGTACTTGATCGCGCCGCCCAAGCGCACGGCCGAGCTCGTTGCGCTGGCGAACGGGGGCGCCCGGTGAGCGGCGCGGCGCAACCGCAAGACCGGCTCGTCGCGCCCGATCCGCTGCGCGACGTCCCGTTGCACGTCGTGCTGGTCGAACCGGAGATCCCGCCGAACACCGGTAACGTCGCGCGCCTGTGCGCGGCGACCGGCTGCGCGCTGCACCTCGTCGAGCCGTTGGGCTTTCGGATCGACGATCGCGCGCTCAAGCGCGCCGGGCTGGACTACTGGGAAGCGCTCGACGTCGCGATCCACTCGTCGCTCGACGCGATGCTGGCGACGTTCGCACCCGACCGCATGTGGCTGGCCTCGACGCGCGCGCCGCGCACCTACGCCGCGGCGGAGTTTCGGCGCGGCGACGCACTCGTGTTCGGCAAAGAAACCGCCGGCCTGCCGCAGGCGCTGCTCGACGCGCATCCCGACCGCACGCTGCGCATCCCGATGCGCCGCGGCGCCGTGCGCTCGATCAACCTGTCGGCGGCCGTCGCCGTGCTGACCTACGCCGCGCTGGCGCAGCTCGGCTATCCGGGTTTGGACTGATTCGCGACGTCGACCGGCGTTTGGGCGGCGCGCGCGGCGATCGCGTGCCGTTCGCCGGGCAGCGTCAGCGTGATGAGCGCGGCGATGACCGATAGCACGCCCGAAGCGAGGATCGTCGCGGAGACGCCGTGCGCGTCCGCGATCGCGCCCATCACCGGCGAGAACGCGCCGCCCAGCGACACCGCCAGCCCGAGCGTGACGCCCGACGCCAGCCCCATGCGATTGGGCAGATACTCTTGGCCGAGCACGACGAACGCCGATTGCGACGCGACGAACACGAAACCGGTCACGAGCAGCAGAGGAATCGCGAGCAACAAGTTTCCCTGGTGCGTGAGCGCGACCAAGACCGCCGTCATCAGCGCGGCGAGCACGGTCGAGGAGAACAGGACGATGCGCCGGCCGAAGCGGTCGGCGATGACCCCGCCCGACAGCGTTCCAAGCACGCCGGCGAGCAGGAAACCGGTCAGCATCGAGTCGCCGACGGCCGGCGAGCCGTGCAGCACTTCGACGACGTACAACGGGACGAACGCGACGAAGCCGAAATACGCCATCGCGCGCACCGTGACGAACGCTGAGAGCTTGCCGAACGACGCCCAGTCGTCGGTGCCCTGACCGCTCCGCGACGTCGCGTGCGCCGGGATGAACGTGCGCAACCGTTTCAACTCGAGCAGCACGATGATGCCGATGACGGTGACCGGGATACAAGCGGCGAGCGTCCCCGGCAGTCCCCACGCCGCGACGACCGCGGTCGCGAAGATCGGCCCCACGGCGAAGCCGACGTTTCCGCCGGCCGCGAACCAGCGCATCCCGGTCGCCTTCTTCGCGCCGGCGACGTAGTTCGCGAAGCGCGCCGCCTCGGGGTGGAACGACGCGACGCCGATCCCGCTGATCAGCGCGCCGATCCACATCAAAGGGAGCGTCGGCATGAAGCCGACCAGCGCGACACCGCCGCCGGCCAGCATCAGCCCGATCGCGATCAGCCACGGCATCGAGCGGCGATCGGCGACGTAACCGATCACCGGCTGCAGCACCGACGACGAGATCGCCTGCGCCAGCACGAGGGTTCCCGCGTCGGTATGGCTGAGCCCGCGCCAGACGATCAAGTACGGCAGCAGCGCGGGGATGAAGCTCTGATTCAGGTCGTCGGTGACGTGCGCGGTCGCAAGCAAGGCCATGGAGCGAACGTCGAGACGGGACACAACCCGTTATCCTCGCGCGCCGCAACGCCGCGTTCCTGCGCATCCGACATTCGTCGGAAGTTGACGGCACGATGGCGTCGAAGCGATGGAGCGCAGTGAGTTCCTCGTTGGCGGCCATCGAAAAACGTGTCGTGGCTTGCCGCCGATGTCCCGAGCTGCGCGCGTACTGCGCGGAGGTCGGCCGGGTGAAGAAGCGCGCTTTTCTGGCCGAGGACTACTGGGCCAAGCCGGTGCCCGGTTGGGGCGATCCGCGCGCGCGCGTCGTCCTGGTCGGCCTGGCGCCCGGCGCGCACGGGTCGAATCGCACCGGTCGCGTCTTCACCGGCGACGGCAGCGGCGAGTGGCTGTATCGCGCGCTGCATCGCGCCGAGTTTGCGAACCGCCCTGACGCCACGCATCGCCACGACGGCCTCACGCTGCGCGACGTCTTCATCACCGCCGCCGTCCGCTGCGCGCCTCCGGCGAACAAGCCGACTCCCGATCAGCGCGCACGTTGCCTGCCCTACTTGCGTGACGAGTTCGCGGCGCTCGGCAATGCGCGCGTCGTCGTCACGCTCGGGAAGATCGCCGACGACACGGTGCACGCGCTGGTGAAAGAGCTCGGCGGCTACCACACGCCGCGGGCGCCGTTCGCGCACCTTGCAGAAACCGTCGCCGAGCTCTCCGCGGGCCGGCGCGTCACCATCCTGGCGTCGTATCATCCGAGCCGGCAGAACACGAACACCGGCGTGCTGACCGAGCCGATGCTCGACGCGGTCTTCTCGCGCGCTCACGAGCTCCTCGGCGATTAGGCCCCCAGTCCTAGTAGAGGCCGGGATTGAATACCCTACGCGCAGGGTACAGTGTGGAAGAATCGTGCGGGAACGATGCGCCGCTCGGCGAGCGCGCGCAATTCCACCAATCGCATAGGTATAGCCCGCAGAATCGATGGGCATATTTTCGCTGTCATGAACTACAGCATCGACGACCGCGACCTCTGCGCTTTCCTGGTGTACGCGGCCCGGGAACGGAGTCTCGATGCGTCGCTGCGGGCGGCCAACAAGTACGGCCGGTCCGACGAGCACCGCAAGTCGATCGACGCGCTGCGCGAGCTCAACAAGAAGATGCTGTTCCGCGAAACGCGCCGCGACGTGCACCCCCTCTGACGCGCCACCGACACAGAGCGTTCCCTCCGACGAAAAAGGACGAGTCCACCGGACTCGCCCCTTTCGTTTGCGGCGCGCCCCTTTCGTTTGCGGCGCGCCCCTTTCGTTGTCATGGTGAGCTTGTCGAACCACGGATGACGTCGCCTTTTCGATCGCTCGAGGGCGATATCGCCGCTATCGTGACATCGTGCTGAGCGCAGTCGAAGCACGACCGCCCGCTTTCGTCGCTGGCCGCGGTGCGTCGCCCTTCGACGAGCTCAGGGTGACGAGACGAACTACGTCTTCGGCGGCTCGACGATGGTGATGCCGAGATCTTTGAGCGACTGATCGGGGACGGTGGAGGGGGCGTCCATCATGACGTCTCTTGCGGCTTGGTTTTTCGGGAAGGCGGTCACGTCGCGGATGTTCGACTCGCCGCAGGCGAGCATGGCGACGCGGTCGAGGCCGAGCGCCATGCCGCCGTGTGGGGGCGCGCCGTAGGTGAGCGCTTCCATGAAGAAGCCGAAGCGATCCTCGATCTGCTCGTCGGTGAGGCCGAGGCGCCGGAAGACTTTGCGCTGGAAGTCGGCGGTGTGATTGCGGATCGAGCCGCTGCCGAGCTCGTAGCCGTTGAGCACGAGGTCGTAATGCTGCGCGGTGATGGCGAGCGGGTCGGTGTCGAAGAGCGCTTCTTGGCCGGGCAACGGCGCGGTGAACGGGTGGTGCGTGAACGTGATCGTGCCGTCGTCCTCGCGCTCGAACAGCGGGAAGCCGAGCACCCAGCAGAACGCGAACGCTTTGGGGTCGCGTAAGCCGAGGCGGTCGCCGATCTCGAGGCGCAGCCGTCCGGCGACGTCGGTGGCGTCGCGCGAGGCGTCGCCGACGAACAGAATCGCGTCGCCGTCCTGGGCACCGGTGCGCTCGCGCAGCTTCGCGGCCAGCGCGTCGTCGACGAAGCGCGCGATCGAGCCTTTCACCCCGTCGGCTGCGAGCGAAATGTAGGCGAGCCCCTTTGCGCCGAACGTCTTGGCGAGCTCGGTGACCGCGTCGAAGTCGCGGCGTGAGAGCGCCGCGCCGCCGGGCCAGCGCAGCGCGATCACGCGGTTCGCGTCGCTCTCCGCGAGCCCCGCGAACAAGCCGAACCCACCTCCGGCGAAGAGCTCCGCGACGTCCATCAGCTCGAGGTCGAAGCGCAGGTCGGGCTTGTCGGAACCGTAGCGGCGCATCGCTTCGGCATAGGTCAGCCGCGGCAGCGGATCGGGGATCGTCTCGTCGAGCGCGCGCTGCCAGACGGAGCGCATCGCGTCTTCCATCACCTCGATCACGTCGTCTTGTTGGACGAAGGTCAGCTCGACGTCGAGCTGGGTGAACTCGGGCTGACGATCGGCGCGCGGGTCTTCGTCGCGGAAGCAGCGGGCGATCTGCATGTAGCGGCCGAGCCCGCCGATCATCAGGATCTGCTTGAGGATCTGCGGCGACTGCGGCAGCGCATAGAACGTTCCCTGGTGGACGCGCGACGGGACGAGGTAGTCGCGCGCGCCTTCAGGCGTCGGCTTGATCAGGTTCGGCGTCTCGATCTCGATGAACCCGTGCTCGTCGAAGTAGTCGCGCATCGCTTTGATGATGCGGTGGCGTATGGTGAGGTTGCGCTGCATCCGCGGCCGGCGCAGGTCGAGGTAGCGATAGCGCAGGCGCAGCTCTTCGGCCGGCTCTTCGTCGGAGGCAATGACGAACGGCGGGGTCTTGGACTCGTTGAGGATCTCGAGCTGCGCGGCGGGGACTTCGACCTCGCCCGTCGCCAGCTTCGCGTTCTCGGTGCCGGCCGGGCGCCGGCGCACGCTGCCGCGCACACGCACGACGAACTCGCTGCGCAGCGTCTCGGCGCGCGTGAAGACCTCGTTCATCGACGGATCGAACGTCACTTGGGTGATGCCGTCGCGGTCGCGCACGTCGATGAAGATGAGGCCACCGTGATCGCGACGGCGGTGCACCCACCCGGCGAGCTCGACGCTGCGGCCCTCGTCGGCAATGGTTATCGCTCCGCAAGAGACGCGGGCGAACGAATTATCCACGCAGCGCCGCCTTGACCCCGGTGAGGTAGTGATACTGGTACGACAGCGTGCGCGCGAAGCCGGGGCGCGCAGCGCCGCGCTCGATCCACGCTTCGAGCGGCGGGATGCGCCGCACGACGTCGTGCAGCGCCAGCGAAACCGGCGTCATCCCCAGCCGCAGCTGCACGTCGAAGGCTGGGTGTTTGCGATAGAAGCGGACCGTCGACTTCCCCGCCAGCTCGTACTTGCGCTGCTGCTCGTCCCACGGCACCGGATGCCAGTGGTAGTTGACGGCGGCAGGTTCGTACTCGATCGCGATGCCGGCGTGCTGCAGCCGATACCCGAGCTCGAGATCCTCGTGCCCGTAGCCGGTGAAGTCTTCGTCGAACCGCCCGACACGGTCGAGCTCGGCCCGTTGCGCCGACGCGTTGCCGGTGAGAAAGTAGAGCCACGACAAGCGCTTGGGCTTCTCGCCGTGCAGCGGCGCGCGCAGCTCGCGCGCATCGCGTTTCTTCAGGTAGTCGTCGTAGGACGAAACCTGCACTTCCATCCCGACGACCGCGCGGCTTCCGGGTCGCTCGTGGTGCGCGAGATGGCGCGCAAGCAGGTCCGACGACGCGATGATATCGGCGTCGGTGAACAGCACGATGTCGCCGCGCGCCGCGCCGATACCGGCGTTGCGCGCCGACGCCCGTCCGGTGTACGGCCCGGGCAGGTGCCGCACGAACGGATGCTCCTGCGCGACGCCTGCCAGATACTCGGCGGTCCCGTCGGTCGAGTTCGAATCGGCGACGACCACCTCGAAGGCAGCGCGAGGTTGATCCTGCGCGAGCAGCGAGGGGATTACGTGGCGGAGCGTCTCGAGACGGTTGTACGTCGGGACGACGACGGAGATACGCGGATGATCGTTCATAGCAGTGAGGCGACGGCGCCGACGATCTCGCTGCGCGATGCGCGCAGCGCAGCCTCGGTTTCGTCCGGCGGTTTGCGCAGGATCGCGTTCGGCACGCGGTACGGTGACCATTCCTGTGAGGCCAGCCGAAACCACTTGTCCTCGAACAGCACGACGGTCGGGACGTGCACCGCGCTTGCGACATGCGTCGCACCCGTGTCGATCGTCACGACGCAGGCGGCCTTCTCGAACACCGCCGCCCAGACGTGGAACGGCAGGTTGCCCAGCAGGGCGTCGGCGACCCCGGCCTCGGCGACGGCGGCAGCCAGCGCGACGGCGTCGTCGCCGTAGGTCACCACCAGCGGGCGGTCGAGCACCCGCAGGTCCCGCAGCAGCTGCACGCAGCTCTCCGTCGTCGAGCCGTGCTCGGTCCAGCGGCTGCCGAGCTGGACCACGATCGGCGTCGCGGGCAGGCCCGCAACGGCGGAACGATCCTCGTCGGTGACCGGCAAGACGAGGTCGCGCACCAGCTCCGTCGCCCCGGCCGCGACGGCGACCGCTAGGACTTGATCGACTTCGTGGGCGACGAGGAGCTCCTGGTGCCGCTCCGCGATCGCGGGATCGGCTTGGCTGAGCACCACGTCGGTCAGCCGGGCACGTAAGAAGAGCCGCGCGAGGTAGCGCGTCGCGTACGTATAGCCGACACGTTTGGGCGCCCGGGTCGCGGCGACGATCCGGTGATCGAGGTCGCGCGGGGCGAGCGCGATCGCCAGGTCCACCCCGCGGAAGCGTGCTCCGAACGCGGACGGGCCGGCGTCGGGCGCGTAGATCGCCAACTCGTCGATGTCGGGCGACCGGTCGACGACGACGGCGTTGTAGCTGCTGCACGACAGCGTGATGTGCGCGCTCGGAAACGAACGCCGCACCGAGGCGATCGCCGGCGTCGAAAGGATCAGATCGCCGACGCGATCGGTGCGCGAGAGCAAGATGCGCACGCGATCAGACGCGCTTTGCCTGGTCGAGCTCGTCGTAGTACGCCGCCGCCGCGAGCAGGCGCGCCGCGGCGAGCTCGGGTGGCGAGAGCCGCGTTTCGTCGCTCGTTCGAGACACGACCCGCTCGAGGCGGGGAATGAGCCCGCTGCGGCGCAGGGCTGCACCGAGCAGCCGTTGCGGCGCGGTGTCGCCGATCGCCAACGCGACGCGCCAGCTCGGATGCAGCCGCTCGAGTCGCACCGCGGTCCGCGCTTGCGCGCGCACTTGGCGCAGCATCCCGGTGACGTTGGTCCCCTTGGCGCGCGGCTTGTAGTGGAAGACGACGGCGTAGCGGTTGAACACCGCTTTCGTGCCGAGCGCGCGCAGCCGCAGACCCAGCTCGATGTCCTCCCACCCGTACTCGCTGAACGATTCGTCGAACCGTCCGCCGGCCGCGTCGAGACGGCTGCGCCGCACCGAGACGTTGGTCGTCCAAAACCAGTTCGCGCTATAGTTCCGCAAGCTCCATACGGCCAGCGGGAGGGTGTCGAACGACTCGGTGTTGATCGCCGCGCCGCGCACGACGACGTCGCCGAACCGCGCGTCCGACCGCAGGTGCTCGGCGGCGAACACCGGCGTCGGCAGCACGTCGTCATCGATGAAGGCGATGCGCGCGCCCGTGCAGCGCACGATCCCCGCGTTGCGCGCCTTGGCAAGCCCGCCGTTGGGCTGGTTCACCACCGTGAACCGGCAGGTGGCGATTCGTTGTGCGCGCTCGATCACCGCCGGGGTGTCGTCCTGCGAACCGTCGTTGACGAGCACCACCTCGTACGCGTCGGACGGAATCGTTTGATCGAAGCACGCGGCGAGCACCCGCTCGAGCAGGGCCGCGCGGTTATACGTGCAGAGCTGGATCGAAAGGCGCACCGGCACTAAAAGCGCGTCGCGCAAAAAGGTGGTTGCGCGACGGCGAACGCTGCGTCGACGGTTTCGAGCCGCTCGCGCGGCTCGAGGTTCGCCGAGCGATGGTGCACGGCATCGCGCAAGCGCAGCGAGCCCATCACGACCGACGACAGATCGTGGATGCCGATCGTCAGCGTCGCATCGGGCTGCGCGCCGTCGTCGCGCCGCGGCGCGCCGTGCGGGCCGAAACGAAACGTCCACGCGCCGCGCGTCGCAGCGATGAACGGATCGTCGACCACCACTCGCAGAACGAACGGGACACCGGCTGCCGGCAAGGTCGCGAACGCGCTTTCGACGTCGAGGATGCGATACATCACGCCCAGCCCAGTCTCGGCGACGCGGTGCCCGGCGGGCGGCGCGACCGCCGTGTCGGAACCGTCACGCGGGTCGGTGGCGGCGAGGTAGAACGCGGCGTCCTGCGTCTCGATCGTGACCCGGGCGAACTGGTCGCGCTGGGCGCGCAGATAGCCGAGCAGCGCGGCCGCGTACGCGTCGTCCTCGGCGAGCAGGTCGCGAACTTCGAGCTCGTCGCGGTTCATGAGGTGATCGCCGGCGATCGGCTTGGTCTGCATGAACCCGCGCAGCGTCCCGCCGACCTCAACGCCGACGTAGCGCAGCTCCGCATCGCGCAGCGCGCGTTCCATCGGGGTGCGGTGGCGCTTGATCAACCCGTGCGTCGACGCGCGAACGCGCTCATAGCAGTCGAGGATCGCATCGAGGTCGGTTTCGCCGAGCAGCCGCGGGGTGCCGCGCGCACCATCGTCGCGCAATGCGGCAGGCGCGAAACGATAGCGCTGCATCGGCGTGCCGTAGCCGAACCCCAGCGCGCGATAGAAGTCGAGCCGAAACGGATAGAGCGCGGCAAACGACGCGCCGCGGCGGCGATAATCGTCGATGTACCAGTCGACCATCGCGCGCGCGATGCCGCGCCGCTTGTGGACTAGCGAAACCGCGACCGACCCGAGGCCGCCGGTGAGCGCGTCGCGCCCGCGCACGTTCATCTCGTAGTCGTACAGACGCATCGCGCCGGCGAGCTCGCCGTCGCGTTCGGCAATCGCGAAACGCGCCTCCGGATACGCGAGCATGTCGCGGACCCGTTCGACGGAGCGTTCGAAGGCGGCGCTCGTATCGATCCCCAAACCCGGGTACGCGTCGACGATCAAGCGCGCCAGCGCGACGATCAGCTCCGGCTTCTCTCCGTCGCGCTCGAGCACGCGGATCGTCAAGCCGGTAGCGGTCGCGGTCATCAGTACAGCCGCCGGCCGTTGGGGACCGGGAACGTCGGACGCACCAGCACGACGTTGCCGGCGTCGTCATCCATGCCGAGCACCAGCACCTCGCTCTCGAAGCCCGCGATGCGCTTGGGTGGGAAGTTGACCACCGCGCAGACCTGCGTGCCGACCAAATCGGCCGGAGCGTAGCGGCCGGTGATCTGCGCCGACGAGCGCCGTTCGCCCAGCTCCGCGCCGAAGTCGATGCGCAACGCATAGGCGGGCTTGCGCGCCTTGGGGAGCGGCTCGACGGCGAGAATCGTGCCCGCGCGCACGTCGACGCGCAGGAAGTCATCGTAGGCGATCACGCGTCAGCGTTCGGCGGTAGCGCCGAGCAGTCCGTCGAGCGCGGCCAGAATGCGCGCGCCGTCGAGCTCGCGGACGCAGGCGAAGTCGGGGCAGGTTTCCTTGCGATGACCGGGCGGGCACGGGTAGCTGGGACGCACCACCGCGACGCGCGGGCCATTGGGTGCCCAGCGGTCCGGTTCGTCCGATTGCAGCGCGAAGATTCCGACCGTCGGCGCGCCGACGGCCGCCGCGACGTGCATCGGCCCGGAATCCATCGCGACGACCGCGCGCGCCGTCTCGGCCAGCGCCGCAAAGGCGCCGATCGTGGTCGCGCCGGCGATCGAGATCACGCCGCGCCCGGCGCCCGCCGCAATCGCCTCCGCGATCGGGGCGTCTTCCGCCGAACCCGTCACCAGCACCGGGATGCGATCGCGCGCGGCCAACCGCGCGGCGAGCGCGACGAAGCCCTCAGTCGGCCAACGCGAACGCAGTGCCGACAAACCGCGCGTCGGATGCAGCAGGTAGTAGGGCCCGCCGACGTCGTGCACCCGAAGCAGGATGCGGGCGGCGCCGCGCTCGTCGTCGCGCACGGCGAACTGCGGCCGGTCGTCGTCGGCGTCGCAACCGATCGCGCGCGCGTAGTCGAGCAGGATCTGCGGCCAGCGCGTCGTCCCGTCGCCGAGCTCGCTGCGCACGACGACGCGATGAGTGAACAGCGGCGAGTACAGCCGGCGAGCCTGCCCGGCGCGCACCGGGATGCGCGCGAGCCACGGCACCAGCGCGGTGCGCAGCGTCGCCCAGGTGACGACCGCCGCAGCATAGCGCGCCGGAAGCGGCTGGCCCAGGACGATCGTACGGTCGATCGCAGGAACGTGCGCGGCGACGTCCGCATGCGCGGCAAGCACGACCGCGTCGACGGCTTCGTAGCGCGTCCGGAGTGCGCGCGCGACGACGCCGGCCAAGAGCGTGTCGCCGATCCCTCCGCCGGCCGCGACCAGGAGCGCGCGCTCAGCTGCCATCGAGGATCGATTCGATGAGCTCTGCGCCCGCACCGCCGCGCAGTTCGGATGCCCGCAATGCGCGATAGGCCGACGCCCACGGGCGCCAGCGCCGAACCTGCGCGTCGAACTGCGCGTCGGGAAAGACGTCGACGATCGGCACGCCGAGCATTCCGGCGACGTGCGCCGCGCCGGTGTCCACCGTGACGACCGCCGCGGCGGCGTCGATTGCCGTCACCCAGGAGCGCACGTCGGCGAACGTCTCCGGCGTGATGCCGAGTGCTGCGCCGGCCGCAGCCGCGTCGACGGGCGATGCAACGACGCGCAGCCCGCGCGGCTCGAGCCGCTCGACGATCGCGCGCAATGCGTCACCGGCGACGCCGCTCGCGCCCCACTTCGGTCCGGCCTGCAGCAGGATCCCCGACCGCGTGCGCGACGACGCCGCGACGAGCAGCGGCGCGAGCTGCGCGACGTCGGCGGGCGGCTCGTTGCGGCCCACCAAACCCGCGCCGAGCCGGTAGATGATCTCGACCTCGTGCGCGTCTTCACCGCCGATGCGTTGGGAACGGCTCACGGTCCGCGTCGTCCGCCCGCGCACCCAGAGCGTCTTGAACGGCCGGCTCCAGCCGGTCGTGAAACCGACCCGTTCGCGCGCCGGCGCCGCCAGCCCGAACGCCTCGGGTTCCTCGCTGGCGATCAGCGCGACGTCGTACTGCATCGCGGCGATCTCGGCGACGGCCCGCACGGCGCTGTCGGGCGTCGAACCGTGCGCCGGCCACGCGATTCGCTCGAGGACGTGCTCGGCGATCAGCACGCCCGGGAGGAACAAGCCGGCGTTGCGCGTCGTCGACGCGATGCCGACGTCGTGGCCCGATTCGCGCAAAGCCGCGATCAGCGGGACGCAGACGGCCGCATCGCCGATCCCGTCGAGACGCACCAGCAGGACGCGCATCGCGTCAGGTTCGCCGCAGTTGTCGAGCGAGCTCTTCGGTGTAAACGCTGTCGAGCAGCGCGTTGCGGGCGAGCTGCGCGACGGCCGCCGGGACCCGCGTCGACGACGCCAGCCCGGCGAACAGCGGTTGCGCGACCGGCGGCGCGAGGATCCGCGCGCGAACCAGATTGAAGGCGTACGCGCCGGTGGCGAGCTTGATCCGGCGGGTCGGCATCTTGCGCACGAACCGCGCGGCCATGCGCGCTTTCTCGATCGCTTTTCCCAGCGCGTCCTCGAGCGACTCCGGCGTCGGCGGCTTGATGTGCCACAGGTGTGCGTCCCAAGCGAACGCGCGGCGCACGCCGTACGCGCGCAGCCGTGCGCCGAGCTCGGTGTCTTCCCAGCCATACAGATCGAACGACTCGTCGAAGCCGCCGACCGCGCGCAGCGACGCCGCGCGCACCGAGACGTTGCACGTGACGAAGAACGCGCGGGAGAAGTTGGCCGCCGTCGGCTCGGGGCGCTGCGCCGCGTCGGGGACGTTGACGATCGGGCCCGAAACCGCCAGCGGGAAGACCGTTTCGTCGTGAGCGCGCGCGTGCGCCGCCAAGAAGTGCGGCGGCGTCACGACGTCGTCGTCGACGAACACGATCGCATCGCCGGTGGCGTGCACCACGCCGGCGTTGCGGGCCTTGCCGCGATTGGGCTCGGCGACGAACGCGTACTGCGCGCCGTACCTGCGCGCGATCTCCGGCGTTGCGTCGGACGAACCGTTGTCGACGACGACGAGCTCGAACTCCGGCGCGTCCCGCTGCGCGCGCAGCGACGCCAGCGCGCCGTCGAGCAGCGCCGCCCGGTCCTTGGTCGCGATGACCACCGAGAACTTCACGACCGGACCGGTTCGAGCAGGAACGCCGCCATCCGCTCCGCGGCACCGGCCTGATCCCGGTAGAGCTCGCGCAGCTCGGCGCCGGTCGCGGCGCACCACGCCGGGTCGCGCCAGCGTTCGGCCGCGACGTACGCGACCTGCGAGGGCAGCAGCGTCCCCGCGATCTCGACGTCGAGGACCTTCCCAGCGTCGATGTTCGGCTGCGCGAAGTGGGTGAACCGGCTCGCGAAGCTCAGCACCGCCGCGCGTTTGATCGGGGTGCCGATCACCGGCAACTTACCGACATACTGCAGCGGACCGCCGATGACGACCAGCTCCGGCGCGTTGAACGGCGTACACACCACGGCCGGAACGCCCAGCGCCGCCAGCTCGATCACTTTGGTGCCGGGAATCGAGACCGCCAACCGTGCGCCGGCGGCCGCGCGCATCGCTGCTCGCAACAGCGGGAAGCGTTGACCGGACGCGACGATCTCGCCGTCATCCGTCAACTCGGCCGGCGCACCGTACGAGAGCGGGTGCGCCCCGCCGCGAGCCAGCGCGGCGCGCACGACATCGTCGGGGACGAAGGGCGAGCCCGCGAAGGCAATCGGAACACCGGGCAACATCCGGCGCAAGTTGAGCGCGACCCGCACGAACATCGGGAACATGTTCTCGACCTCGTGCTTGCGCGAACCGGGGAAGAGCACGATCCCGTCGCGCGCCGCATCGCTGGGTGCTTCGCCGAACGCGCCGGCGGCTTCGCCCAGTGCGCCGTCGATGGCGAGATTCCCGACGACCTCGATGCGCGCGTCCGGGGTGCCCCAGCCGATGAGCTGCTCGCGATTCGCTTCATCGACCGCGAACACGCGCTCGAACACTGTCGCGAATCGCTTGCGTGAGAACTTGTACGACGTCGCTTCGCCGCCCAGCCGCGCGCGCACGCGCACGGCGTGCGAAAGGTCGCCGCCCAGGTACTGCACGCGGTCGACACGCGCCGGCAAGCCATCGACGCCGCGGCCCAGGGCCAGCCGCAGGTAGTCCGAGGTGGGGTACGCACGCACGCCGGGGAAAAGCCGCTCGACGTACGGCGCTTCGTGGCCGGTCGCGAAGTCGTCGGGGACGCACACGACGTGGATCTCGGTCGCCGGGTCGCGCGCTCGCAGCGCCGCGACGAGCGGCCGCACCCAGCCCGCGAACTCGCCGGGGCCATTCGCGGTGATCGCGATCCGCATCACCGCGCGCGGATCGCCGCTACGAGATCGGTCGTGCTGCGGCCGGGTTGGTGCGGCGCGAGGACGATGCTTCCGCCATGCCGTTCCACCACGAAGCGTTCGGGCAGTTCCTCGACGCGGTACTGGTCGCTCTTCACGTGGACGTCGGGTCGAATGCGGTCGAGCAGCGTCTCGGGCGTGCGCTGCGCGAAACCGGCGACGGCGTCGACGCTGCGCAGCGCTGCAACGACGCGAGCCCGATCGGCGAACGGCACCAGCGGACGGCCGGGGCCCTTGCCCAGCAGCCGCACGGAGTCGTCTTCGTTCACCAGCACGATCAACGCATCGCCCTGCGCCCGCGCCCAAGCCAAATACGCAACGTGCCCGGCATGCAGCAAGTCGAAGACGCCGTTGGTCGAGACGACGCGGCGCCCGTCGGCGCGCAGCCGCTCGCGCCACGCGACGGCGCTATCGGCATCGAGCACGAGTCCGGCGAACGCGTCGGGCGTCACGTGCGCGTTCCTTCGCTCGCCGCGGGCCGTTCCATCAGGTCGACGATCTCGCGCGGCAGCGCCGTCGCCGTGCCGAGCTTTTCGACCACCGCGCCGGCGGCGAAGTTCGCGAGCTGCGTCGCCACCTCGGCCGGGATGGCGGCGGCCAGCGCGAGGGTCAGCACGGCGGCCACCGTATCGCCGGCGCCGGAGACGTCGTAGACCGTGTGCGCGACCGCCGGCACGTCGACGCGCTCGCCGGCCGCGCCGAACAGCGACATCCCGTGCTCGCCGCGCGTGACGAGCACGTAACGGCAGCCGAGCATCGCGAGCAGCGCACGCCCCGCGCGCTCGAGCGACGCGTCGTCGACGATCGCGATCCCGCTGGCACGCGCAGCCTCGGCGACGTTCGGCGAGATGCAGGTGACGCCGGCGAACATTGCGATGCCGGCGGGTTTCGGATCGGCGACCACGATCGGTGCGGCGAGCGCGGCCTCGACGACGTCACGGTGGAAGAGTCCCTTGGCGTAATCGCTCAGCACGACGGCGTCGGCATCGCGGACCGCGGCCCGCACGCCGTCGACGACGCGCGCGCGGTCGTCGACACGCAGCGGCGCGGTCGACTCCCAGTCGGCGCGCACGACCTGCTGGTTATGCGCGACCACCCGCGTCTTGCGCGTCGTCGGCCGATCACCCAGCGTGATGAGCCCGCGCGCATCGACGCCCAGGTCGTCGAACATCGCGCGCAGCCGCGCACCCTCCGCGTCGTCGCCCACGCTGCCGACGAACGCGACGCGCGCGCCGAGCGCGCGTAAGTTGTTGGCGACGTTCCCGGCGCCGCCCAGCGTGAACGAATGGTCGCGCACCGCGACGACCGGTACCGGCGCTTCGGGTGAGATCCGCGTGACGTCGCCCCAGATCCACTCGTCGATCATCACGTCGCCGACCACCACGATCCGTCGGCCCGCCATGCGCGCCAGCAGCTCGGCGGCCCGCGGCGGCGCGATGAACTCAGCCACCATCGCCACCCCGAGCAACCATCGTGTCATCCTGAACAACCATCGTGTCATCCTGAGCTTGTCGAAGGGCGCCGTTCCCTCGAGCGCCCTGAGCTCGTCGAAGGACGCGGGCGACGATCCATTCGGCGGCTTCGAGCAGCGTGCGCGCGCGATAGTCCGGCTCGGGGCCGTCGTACGGATACGGGCCGGGCAACAAGATCCCCGGAATCCCGACCGCGTGACCGAGCGCGACGTCGCTGCCGCGATCGCCGACGACGGCGCTGTCCTCGAGCGTCAGCCTGCGTTCGTCGACCGCGCGATGCACGAGCCCCGGCGCAGGCTTGCGGCACGTGCAACCCTGGTCGAAGTGCGAGCACCAGTACCAGCCGTCGATCGCGAGCCCGTCCGCGGCGAGGCGCCGCACGATCTCACCGTTCACCGCACGCACCGTATCGTCACCGAAGTAGCCGCGCGCAACGCCGGACTGATTCGACACGACCACCGTCGCGAAACCGTGCTCGCGCAGCAACCGCAACGCGTCACCGACCGTCGGCAGGATCTCGACGCCCGCCGGATCGGCGAGGTGCCCCTTGTCCTCGATGATCGTTCCGTCACGGTCGAGAAACACAACCGGACGCGTCACGCGCCTCGATTCATCTTCGCGTTGAGCTTCACCGCGATCACGCGCGGATCGCCGACGAAAAAGATTCGTACGTGGACTCCCCCGCGCTCACGATCGTTCGGATCCGCGTAAAACGCATTGACGGTCGCGTAACACGCGGGCGGCGTTGCGGTCGTGAAGATCACGCGAAGATCAACTCTTGTTCGACGAGGTCGCAGATGATGTGACCCATCGTGATGTGGACTTCTTGCACGATCGCGCTGTAACCGTCGGGACCGATGAGCACGAGGTCGGAGACGTCGGCGGCCGGACCGCCGCCGTTGCCGGTGAACGCGACGGTCGTCGCGCCGGCCGCGCGCGCCGCCTCGAGCCCGCGCACGACGTTCTTCGAGGTTCCGCTGGTCGTGATCCCGACGACGACGTCACCGGGCTTCGCCATTGCCTCGACCATTCGCGCGAACAGATGCTCGTAGCCGAAGTCGTTCGAGATCGCCGTAACCGCCGAGGTGTTGACGGTCAGCGCCTCCGACGGCAAGCCCTTGCGCTCGCGCAGGAAGCGTCCGCTGAACTCGGCGGCGAGATGCTGCGCGTCGGCCGCGCTGCCGCCGTTGCCGAACCACAGCACCTTGTTGCCGTTGCGGAACGCATCGACCAGCGCGGCGACGATCGCAGCGACCTGCTCGGGGTAGTGCGGTTTGTCGAGCTGCCCCTTGCGATCTGCCAGTAGCTCGTGGAAAGGGCGACGCCCGCGCGGGTCGACGGGTCTGGACATCGTGCGCACCTCCGGGCCGCTCATGCTTCGATCCAAAACAACTCTTGGCCCAGCGAGACGAGCTCACCGTTCTCGACCAGGCAGCGCACGACGACACCGGCGTAATCGCTGGCGATCTCGTTCATCAGCTTCATCGCTTCGAGGATGCACAGCGTTTGCCCGACGGTGACGCGGCTGCCGATCTCGACGAACGAATCGGCGCCGGGCGCGGGCGCGTCGTAGAAAACGCCGACGACCGGCGCGGTGACCCGGCGAACGTTCGCGCCTGCGATAGGCCCCGGTGCGGGAAGCTCGCCGCTGCCCGGCTGCGCGGAAAGCTCGGCGCCGGGCGCGATCGGGACGCCGGCTACCGGCGCGGGCCCAGGCAGTGCGGCATCGCGGCGCACGATCTCGATCTCGGTGTCGCCGGTCCGCACGCGGATCGCGTCGAGGTCGAACTCCGCGGCGATCTCGCCGAGCGCTCGAACTCGCGCCGTCTCGTCCTGCTCCATCAGGTGGTGGCTTCGACCACCACGCGCGCAACCTCCGCTGCGGAGGAAGCGAGCGGCAGCCGCCGATCGGTCCGCACGTCCAGATCGCGCAGCACGAACTCGTTCGCCTCGAGCTCCTGATCGCCCAGGATGAGCGCCCAGCGGGCCGCGTTCCGGTCGGCGACCTTGAAGTGCGCGGTCAGCTTGCGGTCCTGCCAGTCCGCAAAAGTGGGTTGAGTCCAGCGCTCGCGTAGGGCCGAGACGATGGGGACCAGCCGCGCGAGGGCCCCCTCGCCCAACGCGATCGCCTGCAGCCCGCGGCGCAGCGGCGGGCGGTCGCCGGCGACGGCGCGGACCATCATCAGAAAGCGCTCCAGGCCGAGGCCGAACCCGACGCCCGGCGTCGGCGGGCCGCCCAGTGCCGCGACCAGACCGTCGTAGCGGCCGCCCCCGCACACGGTGCTCTGCGCGCCCAGCGCCGCCGAGGTGAACTCGAACACCGTGCGGGTGTAGTAGTCCAGCCCGCGCACGAGCCGCGGGTTCACCACGTACGCGATCTCCAGCCCGTCGAGGTAACCCCGCAACGCGTCGAAGTGAGCGCGGCACGGCTCGCACAGCAGGTCGATGAAGGTCGGCGCGTCTCGGACGAACGGCGCGTCGCGCGCGTCCTTGGAGTCGAGGATGCGCAGCGGGTTGCGTTCGAGCCGGCGCTGCGAATCGTCGCTGAGCTCGGCCAGATGCGGCCGGAAGTGGGCGAGCAACGCCTCGCGGTAGCGCGGCCGGCACGTCGCGTCACCTACGCTGTTGAGGTGCAACACCGCGTCGTCGATCCCGTAGCGCGCGATCAGTCGCGCGGCGATCTGGATCACCTCGACGTCGGCTTCGGCGCCGGCGTCGCCGAAGCACTCGACGCCGAACTGGTTCGCCTGGCGATAACGCCCCGCTTGCGGGCGCTCGTAGCGGAAGAACGGGCCGATGTAGTAGAGCCGCTGCGGGCCCTGGGCGAGCAGGTTGTGCTGCAGCAGCGCGCGCACCGTCCCGGCCGTCAGCTCGGGACGCAGCGTCATGCTCCGGTCCGCCTTGTCGCGGAACGTGTACATCTCTTTTTCGACGATGTCGGTCGTCTCGCCGACGCCGCGTTCGAACAACTCGGTCGCCTCGAACATCGGCGTGCGGATCTCGCCGTAACCGAAACGGTGGGCGATGTCGCGACATTCGGCCTCGAGCCGGTTCCAATCCGCCGACTCCGGCGGAACGATGTCTTGCGTGCCGCGAGGGGCGCTGATCGGGTTCACGTCGACCCGTCGCCTTCGGGCTTTACGTCACCGCGCCTTCGCGCGGCTCGAGCAGCTCGACCGGGATACCGTTGGGATCTTCGACGAACGCGATCGAGCGCGTCCCGCCCGGCGACTTCTTGGGCTCCTTGACGATCTTCACGCCCTGCGCGCGCAATCGCTCGATGACGGCGGGCAAGTCGGCGTCGACCTCGAGCGCAAGGTGCTCATACCGGTTGCCGAGCTCGTACGGCGGGTGCTCCTCCAAGTCGTACACGAGCTCGATGTACGAGTCCCAGCTCGCGCCGACGAACGCCATGTCGGCGTTGCCGGGATAGTGGAGCGGGCCGTCAAGCAGCTTGAGCCCGAGTTTCTTGGTGTAGAACTCGATCGACGCGTCCATGTCGGTAACGAAGATCGACGTGTGCAGATAGCGCGACATGCAGTTGGCTACGCGACCCGAGCGCCGCGCTCCCGCGTAACGACCGGTTTGCTGAGGCTCGGGATCGGCGCAAAGGTTACCGCGAGGGCGCCGCACAGGATGCAGCCGGCGACGACGGTTAGCGGATTCCACGCTTCGTGCGCGGCGAGCGAGGCCACGATACCGACCGCAAGTGCGAAGTACTCCGACCCGATGGTGGCGACCGCGACGCCGAGCCGGCGCACGGTCGCGGCATAGGCGGTCGGGGCGACGAGCGTCGAGCCGACCACGACTTCGCCGAAGAACCACCCGCCGGCCGACGGCGTGGCGGTGACATGAGCGATCGCGCCGCCGTAGCCGAGCAGCAGCCCCGGGACGAGCAGCGCCGCCATCCCGATCGCTCCGACCACCGACATCAACAGCAGCGTAGAAACGCTCGTACCGATGTAGCGCAACAAACACGCGTAGACCGCGAACGCGATCAGCCAGACGACCATCAACGCGTCGCCGAGCAGCGCGGTTCCGTTCGCGCTGTGCGAGAGCGCCAACAGCGAGACTCCCGCGATGCCGAGCACCAACGCGAGGATCGCGCGCCGGTCGAGCCCGGTGCGAAACACGAGCGCTGCGAGCGCGGTGTTCGTCACCGGCGACAGGCCGATCAGAAACGATATGTGCGCGACCGACGTGTGTTGCGCCGCGATCGAGAACACGACGCTGATGACCAGGCCGAAGGTCAGGCCGGCGGCGACAACGGCCGCCCACCGGCGCGCGTCGAGGCGCGGCGCTGCGGCGCGCCAACTCACCACGATTGCGAGCACGAAGACCGGCAGGGCCCAGGCGCTGCGTGCGATCGCCAATGTGACCCCGTCGATAACGCCCGGCTGTGCGGCGAACAGCACCTTGCTGGCCGGGCCGAGCAGACCCCAACCCAACCCCACCAAGCCGATGAAAAGAACGTTCTGCACGGAACGAACGGACACGATCGGAAGACCCGCGGCCTGGAACCGCGGATGCGGCGGGACGGCCTTCCGTCCGCCGGCCACCTCGGCGGGCAAGCAGGGAGGCCCTAGCGTTCCCTGAAGCCGTAGTGTAGGCCAAGCGTCGCGCGTTGGCCAGACATCGTCCAGAATCGTGCAGGTTCGCCGTGATTCGTCTCCGTGACGTTCTGTTGGCTGCGATCTTTGCCGTCCCGGCCGCGCTGGTCGCTTGTGGTGGCGGAGGGGGCGGCAGCGTAACGGGTGGCGGAACGCCCAGCTCGACCCCGACGCCGACGCCGGTTTCCGCTAGCGCTTCGGTCGGCGCAGGTGCGGCGCCGGCTACTGCCACCCTCGGGCCCATCGCGGTCGGCCTCGAAGCCCTCGTCGGGTTGCCCATCGCGACCAGCGGCACCGCCACGATCACCGAGGTGTTCAGCGCGTTGCCCTCGCCCGCGCCGGCCCTTCAAAGCACGGCCAGAGCTCCGCGGAACATCGGCGCGACCGGGATCACGGGCATCGCCTACGTCAGCTTCACGTCGTCGGCGAACATCACGTTCCCGACCACGCCCGCCTTCACGTTCATTCTCCAGGGTACGCAGCAAACGGGGCTCGCGGCTACGTCGGCCTACGTCGCATTTTACGACCCGGCGGCGCCCGGGGGCTGGAAGACCTTGCTCGGGCCAGTGACCATCGGCGGCGGGTCGACGACCTGGACGTTCCCGGGCGGCCAGTACCCGACGACCTTCAAGGCCGGCGTCACCTACGTGTACGCGCTGTTCATCGCAACCGGCACCGTCACGACGCCGAGCCCCGCGCCGACCGGGAGCCCGACTCCGACTCCGACGCCGAGCTCGACCCCCACTCCCGGCGCGACGCCGACCGTCACCCCGACGCCCGGCACCACGGCGACACCGAAACCGACCCCGACGCCGGTCGTTACGGCGACGCCGACCGCAAAGCCGACCGCAACGCCGACGCCCAAGCCCACCGCGACGCCGACCCCGTCGCCAACCCCAACTCCGACGCTCCAGGCTGCGCCGGCGATCGGCCTGCTGTCGGCAATCGCCGGCGGTGGCTTCGGTGGCACCACGAGCGTGACGTCCAATGGCGCCACGCTCGTCGGCATCGCGAACGGCCTCCTCGCTTCGACCGGCAAAGCCGTGACGACGATCGGTCAGATCTCGGTCGGCGTGAACGGCGTCGGCGGCAACTCCGTCCGCCGCGCGGTCGCGCGCCCCCGAATCGATACGCGGAACCTGCACGTCGAGTTCCAACCGCTGGCCGGTCAGCGCATCACTCGCGAGGTGTTGCGCACGACGCGCTTGCGCGCGGCCGGACTCCGGCATCCGTGCGCCGTCCGCTCGCGCTGCCAACGACGGTCGGTTCGACCGCCATGATCTGGGCGCAGAACGCCGCGATCGGCTCCAGCAACGGCAGCTACAAGCAAGTCGCCGCCACGCTCGCCGCGGTCACCACCCACGGCTACATCTGGGTCGACAGTTCCTTGACGGGCGTGCTGTCGACCCCGTCGACGATCACGTCGATCGGGAACGACTACGAGAACGGCTGGGCGTCCGACAACGCGCACTTCGCGAACGATTCGTACAACGCGGCGCAGTACGGGGCCCAGAACGCCTGCAACGCGAGCGGCACCGTCATCGGTACGGCGCAGCCCTTCGTCCCGTACAATAGCCACGTCGTCGTGTTCGTCGTCAACCCGAACTCGCTGGGCGGAGGCGTCGGCGGGTACTTCGACTCGACCAACTTCTTCACCGACTCGGTGCTGCAGTGCTTCGCATCGGTGCGCGCCGCGGGTGCGCACTCGAACGAAGCGCCGATGATCTACTTCGGCTGGTTCGGGCCGGGCGGCGGACAAAGCTCGTTGGCCTACACGCTGCAGGAAGATCTCGTGCGCGGAGCCGCGCACGAGTATCAGCACCTGCTCAACTACGTGAACCACGTCATCGCCCCGGCCGGCCAGACGCCGGAAGACACGTTCATCAACGAGGGCCTGTCGATGCTCGCGCAGGATCTCGCCGTGCCGCGAATGTTCCCGGCGCTCAGCAACGACGCGCTCGACGCGGTGGTACACGCGGACGAGTTCGTCGACGCGCCGTCCAACTTCAGCCTGACGGGCTTCAGCGGGATCGACGACGCCACGAAGTCGACGACCCCCACCTACAACTGCTCGGGCTGTTACGGCGAGGTCTACTTGTTCCAGCGCTACCTGCACGATCGGTTCGGCGGCGACACGTACCTCGCGGCGGCGGAGTCCGGAACGACCGTCGGACTCGCGCACCTCGCGACGATCACCGGCGAGTCGCAGGGCTTGTTGCTGAGCGACTTCGGCCTGACCCTCGCGGCGAGTGGGGCTACGGCCGATGCCCGGTACAAGATCTCCGGGTTCGCGTTCGGCACGACGCTGACGACGCAGTTCGCCGGGGTCACACAACCCGCGGACACGGCCGCGACGGTGAACGCGGGCGCTCCGGGTCCGGGACTCTTTGCCGGCCCGTTCAACGGCGGCTACATCCTGGTCTCGGTTCCGGGTGCCGGCTCACGGGACACCATCAAGGAGAAGACCGGACTCTTCACCTTCGAAGCCGGCATCGCGCAGCACTGACGCGCTGCGCGCAACCGTGCGGCGTCTGAGCGGCTTGGCTCAGACGCCGGCGACGCGTGCGCAGACGAAGGGCGCGGTCAGCGCGGCGCCGGCGAGAAAGAAGCCGGCGAAGATCGCCGGCGAGCGCAGCGGGCCGAAGCCGATCAGCGCCAACACGACCGGCGCGATCAGCAGCACGCCGATGCCTTGGTCGTGGAAGCGCTGCAACGCCGCGACGTTGTCGAGGCCGTTCAGCGACCACCAGATCAACGCGACGCGCGTGACGACGCCCAGCAGCACGGCGTAACCGACCAGACGGATGATGAAGCCGATCATCTTCGTCAGTGTAAGAAGTAGCGGTAGGTCGAGAACACGAGCGTGATGTCGCGCTCGTCGGCGGCCGCGATCACCTCGGCGTCGCGGATCGAGCCCTGCGGCGCGATGACGGCCGTGCAGCCGGCTTCCGCGGCGGCGATCAGCCCGTCGGCGAACGGGAAGAAGCCGTCGCTCGCGGCGGCCGCGCCGTGCGCGAAGTCGTGCGCGCGATGCGCCGCGATCTGCACCGCGCTCACGCGGTTCGTCTGCCCCGCGCAAATGCCGCGCGAAACGGCGTCGCGGACGATCACCACGCCGTTCGATTTTACGTGCCGCACGACGTCCCAAGCGAAGACGAGATCGCGCCACTCGCCCGCCGTCGGCTGCCGCTTCGATACGACCGTCCAGCGCTCGGCGGGCGCGTCGGGATCGTCGTCCTCGGCGAGGACGCCGCCCAGCGCGCTGCGCACGCGCAGCTCGGCTGCGATTCGCTCGGGCATGCCGGCCCGAAAGCGCATGATGCGCAAGTTCTTCTTCTTGCGCAAGCGCGCCAGCGCGTCGTCGCTGAAGGCCGGCGCCGCCACGATCTCGAGAAAGAAGCCCGCAAGGTGCTCGGCCGCCGCCGCATCGACCTTCCCGTCGACCGCGATGATCCCGCCGTACGCCGAAACCGGATCGGCGTCGAGCGCGGCGCGCACGGCGCCGGCCACCGAGTCGCGCTCCGCGACGCCGCACGGCACCGTGTGCTTCACGATCGCGGCGCGCGTCAAATGCTCGGCCGGCAACGCCGGCACGTCGGCGCCGAGCCGTGCGCGGACGAGCACGCGCAGCGTCGCATCGAGGTCGAGGAGGTTGTTGTACGACAGCGCCTTCCCGCCGAGCTGATCGGGGAGCTGTGCTTCGCGGGCAAGATAGAACGCCGCCCGGTCTTGCGGGTTCTCGCCGTAGCGCAGCGGCTGCTCGATCGGGATCGTCAGCGCCAGCGAGCCCGGCAACTCGTGCGTCAGCAGACCCGACTCGAGGTAGCGCGCGATCGCGCTGTCGTATTCCGCGGTGCGCTCGAACGCGCGCGTCGCGTAGCCGCGCCGCGTCGCACGATCGAGCCCGCCGCTCGGCAGCGCGGCGATGAACGATCCGTACTGCGACGGATCGCTGAGCACGCTGACGTGTTCGAAGTTCTTGGCCGCCGCGCGCAGCAGCGCGACGCCGCCGACGTCGATCTGCTCGATCGCCTCCTGCAGCGTCGCGCCCTCGCGCGCGACCGTCGACTCGAACGGGTAGAGGTTCACGACGACGGTCGAGATCGTCGGGATGTGATGCTGCGCGGCCTCGCCGCGGTGCACCGGGTCATCGCGGTCCTGCAAGATCCCGCCGAAGACGTTGGGGTGGAGCGTCTTGACGCGCCCGTCGAACAGCGAAGGGTAGCCGGTGAGCTCCCCGACATCCTCGGCGTCGACGCCGTGCTCGTGCAGATGCGCGCGCGTTCCACCGGTTGCATACAGCGGAACACCGCGCTCGGCGAGCGCGCGCGCCAACTCGACGACACCGGTGCGATCGTAGACCGAAAGCAGCGCGGCCTCGGGAACGTCAGGCACCGGCGACGGCGGGTTCACGCTGCGGCTCGATCTGCGGCGGCGCGACCGGCCGGTCGTCGAGCGTCACGCTGACGATCGAGCTCACGCCGGGCTCCTGCATCGTCACGCCGTACATGCGCTGCGCGAGCTCCATCGTCTTCTTGTTGTGGGTGACGATCAGCATCTGCGAGGTCGCCGACACGCTGCGGATCTTGGTCGAGAGCCGTTCGACGTTCGCGTCGTCGAGCGCCGCGTCGACCTCGTCGAGCAGATAGAACGGCGACGGCTTGACCGCGATCAGCGCGAAGATCAGCGCCGACGCCGTCATCGCGCGCTCGCCGCCGGAGAGCGCGGCCAGCGCGGTCATCTTCTTTCCCGGCGGCTGAACGGCCAACTCGATCCCGGTTTCGCTCAGGTTGTCGGGATTGGTCTGCCACATCTCCGCCCGGCCACCGGGAAACAGCTCGACGAACATCTCGCTGAACTTGGCTTTGACGGCGTCGAACGTCTCGTTGAATTGGGCCTGGCACGAGACTTCGATCTCCGCGATCGTGGCGAGCAGCGTCTCGCGCGCCTTGTGCAGATCGTCCATCTGCTCGCGCAGGAAACGCTCGCGTTCGGTCAGCTCGTCACGATCGGCCTCGGCGTTGAGGTTGACGTTTGCTTGCAAACGCACGAGCTCTTCGCGCAGCCGCGGCAGCTCGTCGACGATCTCGGGGGACTCGCCCGCGTAGCGCTCGAGCACGTCGCGCTGCTCGGCGTCGCTGGCCGGGTTCTGCGCGAAGTTCTGCTGCAGCATCCCGAGCTCGGCGTCGATCTCGGCCAAGCGGCGCCGGCCCGATTCACCCGCCGTGCCGGCTTCGCGGTCGTCGCTCTGCGCCGCGCGCTCGTCGGCTTCGCGCTGCGCGGCGTCGTCGGCCGTCGCTTCGCGCTGCTTGCGGCCCGCATCGACCGCCGCGTCGACCGCGGCGACGCGCTCGCGCGCGGTGCCCAGCGAGGCTTCGAGCTCGACGGTGCGCGCCCGCAGCGCGTCGAGCTCCCGCAGCATCGTTTCGCGCGCTGCCCCGGCGCGCTCCGCGTCCGCGTCGAGCAATCCCAGCCGCGTCACCGTGCCGTCGCGTTCGGCGCTCAGCGCGGCGATCTGCTCGCGCAGCGCGCTTGCGGACGCGACGACCTCGCTCTGTTCGGCCTCGACGGCGGCGATCCGGGCTCGGGCAGCCGCCAGCGTTCCCTCGAGCATCGCGCGCTGTTGCGTGAGATCGACGTGATCGTCGGCGACGCGCTCGAGCGCGTGCAGCCGCGAGACGACGTCGTCACGCGAGCCGGCCAGCGCGCGCAGCCGCGTCGCGGTCACCACCAGCGCCGCGTCGACGCGCTCGATCTCGACGACGAGCCCTTGCAACTGCGTGCGCACGTCCTGCAACGCGACTTCAGCGTCGTTGGCGAGTCGCGTCGCTTCGTCGTGCTCGGCGGAGGCGGCGTCGAGCTGGGCCTTCGCCGCTGCACCCTCGCGCTCGATCGTCTCGAGCTGCGCGCGCAGCTGCGGCAGGCGTTCTTTGAGCGTTTCGGCCTGCGCGCGCCGCGCGAGGATCGAGCGTTCCTTGCGGAAGCGGCCGCCGCTGATCGCACCGCCGCCCATGATCTGATCGCCCTCGAGGGTGACGATCGAGTCGCGGAAGCCCTCGGCGCGCGTCAGGCGTATCCCGGTTCGCAACTCGTCGACCACCAGAATGCGCCCGACGAGAAACGCCACGATCCCGCGGTAGCGCGGCTCGGCGCGAACCAGCGTGTGCGCGTAACCGATCACGCCCGCGTGTCCGCGCAGGTTGCCCAGATCGCGGCCTTCGCGTTGCGCGAGCGTATCGAGAGGCAGAAACGTCGCGCGGCCCAGCTCGCGCGCGCGCAAGTACGCGACCGCCGCCTCGGCATCTTCGGAGCGCTCGGCGATCACGTTCGAGAGCCCGGGCCCGAAGGCGACGTCGAGCGCACGCGCGTAGCGCTCGTCGGTGGAGATCAAGTTGGAGACGACGCCGTGCAAACCGCCGAGCTCGCCGCGCTGCGACGCCTCCACGACCGCGCGCGTCCCGTGCGCGTGACCTTCCAGCGCGGCCTCGAGCTCTTCGATCGTGTGCAGCCGCGACTCGGCGCCGGCGATCTCCGAGGCGATCTCACGGTGGCGGCGCTGCAGCTCGGCGACCCGCCCGCCCGCCGTCTCGCCGTGCTCGCGCGCGACCCGCGCGCGCTCGCGCTGCGCCGCCGCTTCGGCTTCGTAGCGCGCGATCAACAGCTCGCGCTCCCCGAAGCGCGCGCGCGCTTCGTCGACCGCGGCCGCGTGCGCGTCGCGTTCGGTCAGCGCCGCGGCGTGCTCGCCCTCGAGGCGATCGATCTCGACGCGCGCGCTGTGGATCTGCGCGCGGCGCTCCGCTTCGTTCGCGGCGCGTTCGGCGGCCAGCGCCTCGACCGCGCGCAGCTCTTGGTAGACGGCATCGAGTGCGCCGCGCGCATCGGCGACCGCGGTCGACGCGGCGAGCTCGCGCTCGCGTGAACCTTCGGTCTGCGCGGTGAGCGGAGCGAGCCGCACCTCGAGCGCCTCGATCGTTTCGCGCAACAGCACGCGCTCGCTCTCGACCCGCTCGCGATCGGCGATCACCGCGCTCGACTGCCGCTCGAGCCCGTCGCGCCGCGCGACGGCCGCCGCCAGGTCGGCTTCGATCCGCGCCAACTCGGCGCGCGCGGCCTGGCTGTCGGCCCGCTGCGCGTCGAGTTGGAGCTCGAGCGTGTACAATTGCTCGCGCAAGGCGGCGAGCTGCGCGCCGAGCTGGGCGGCACGCGCGGCAGCTTGGGCGCGCCGGTCCTCGTGCTGCGCCAGCTCGGCGGCGACGCGCTCGCGTTCGGCGCGCCGCGACGACGACGCGCGCAAGAAGGTGAGGATCTCGAGATCGCGCACCCGTGCGGTGACCCGGCGAAACCGCTTTGCGCGACGCACTTGCGTCTCGAGCTCCGGGATGCGGCGCTCGAGCTCAGCGATCACATCGTTGACGCGAATCGCGTTCTGCTCGGTGGCCTCGAGCCGCCGCAGCGCTTCGTGCTTGCGCGCGAGGAACCGTCCGATCCCGGCCGTCTCCTCGAACAGCGCGCGGCGCTCGGTCGGCTTCGACGACAGCACGGCGTCGATCTGACCCTGCGACACGATCGCGTATGAGCCGGGGCCCAGGCCGGTGCCCATCAGCAGCTCGTGCACGTCGCGCAGCCGCACCGGCTCGCGGTTGATGTAGAACTCCGACTCGCCGACGCGGTACGCGCGCCGGGTGATCTGCACTTCGTCGAAGTCGAGCTTGAGCTGGTGCTCGTGGTTGTCGAAGGTCAGCGAAACCTCGACCATCCCCAGCGGCTTGCGCGTGTTGTTCCCGGCGAAGATGACGTCTTCCATCCTCTGCGAGCGCAGGGAACGCGTCGACTGCTCGCCGAGCACCCAGCGGATCGCGTCGACGAGGTTGGACTTCCCCGAACCGTTCGGCCCCACCACGGCGGTCGTGCCGTCGACGAAGTCGAGCGTCGTCGCTTCGGCAAACGTCTTGAAGCCGAAGACCTTGAGTGACTTTAGGCGCACGAGTGTTCCGTCTCGTCAGTTCCGTGCGAAAGATCGCGAAGGATGTTCATTCGGATCGAGGAGCGATGAGGGAGCAACGTCACAGCGTTGTGACCGAAGAGCGACGAAGAGCCCGGATGAACAGACGAGCGAGATTTCGTGCGCGAACTGGCGAGACGGGACACTTATACCGAGGCTCCGGGATCCGGGGAGCGCGGAGTGCGCGGACGGCGGCGCTTGTCGAGCGCGATCACCCGGCCGTCATCGTTCGACGCGGGTCGCGCGTCTGCTTGCGGCTGACGCTGCCGGAGCGTCGAGAGCGCCATCGCCGCGGCGCTTTGCTGCGCCACCTTTTTCGAAGGGCCGATCCCCTCGCCCAGGATCTCGTCGCCGATCCGCACCTGCGAGGTGAAACGCCGGTCGTTGGGCGGCCCTTCGGCCCGCTCGAAGTACATCGGAGTCTGCCGCAGCATCCCTTGGGCGAACTCTTGCAGATCGGTCTTCGCATCGCGCTCGCCGACGTCGCGCCGGTCGGCCGGCACGATGTGCTCCTTCTCGAGGAAGCGCTGCACGTGCTCGAGATCGCTCGCCTCGTAGAGTGCCGCCAAGAACGCCTCGAACGCGTCCGCGAGGACCGTTTCGTGACCGCTGCCGCCGCTGCGATCCATCCCCTGTCCCAGCACGACCAGCTCCGAGAAGCCGAGCCGGCGCGCGGTTTCGGCGCACGCCGTCCCGCTGACGAGATTTGCCTTGCGGCGCGTCAGCATCCCCTCGGATGCGTCGGGGTACTTCGTCATCAGCCAGCGCGACGCGACGAAACCCAGGATCGCGTCGCCGAAGAACTCGAGCCGCTCGTTCGAGGCTAGCGTCTGCTCGCGGCCGGCGCTGGCGTGCACGAAGGCGCGTTCGATCCGCGCCGGATCGACGTCGTCGATCCCGGCCGTCTTGAGCAGCGAGCGCAACCGCGCGCGCCGTCTCTCGCCGGCCATCTCAGGCGTGCTTACCGAAAACGACGGTCGTGTTGTGGCCGCCGAACCCGAAGCCGTTGGACATTGCGACGCTGAGGTCGACCTTGCGCGCGACGTTCGGCACGTAATCGAGCGTGCACTCGGGATCGGGCACTTCGTAGTTGGTCGTCGGAGGCACGATGCCGTGGTGCAGCGCCAGCGCGGTCGCGATCCCTTCGATCGCGCCGGCAGCGCCGAGCAGATGCCCGTGCATCGACTTCGTCGACGAAACCGCGAGCTTGCCGCTGGTGGCGTGCTCGCCGAAGACGCGCTCGATCGCCTGCGATTCGGCCTTGTCCCCCAGCGGCGTCGAGGTGCCGTGCGCGTTGACGTAACCGACCTGCTCGGGCGCGACGCCGCTGCGCTCGAGCGCTCGTTGCATCGCGAGGATCACGCCGCGCGACTCGGGGTCGGGCTGCGCGATGTGAAACGCGTCGGCCGACTGCCCGTAGCCCAGCACCTCGGCGTAGATGCGTGCGCCGCGCGCCAGCGCGAACTCGCGATCCTCGAGCACCAGCACACCGGCACCCTCGCCCAGCACGAACCCGTCGCGTTCTTTGTCGAACGGCCGCGACGCGTGCGTCGGATCGTCGTTGCGCGTCGTCATCGCCTTCATCGAGCAGAAGCCGCCCATCGCGGTCGGGATCACGGTCGCCTCGCTGCCGCCGGTGACGATCGCGATCGCATCGCCGAGCACGATCTTATCGTAGGCGACGGTGAACGCGTCGTTCGCGCTCGCGCATGCGCTGCCGACCGCGAAGACCGGGCCACGCAGTCCGAAGTTCATCGAGATCTGCGCCGACGCGGCGTTGCCCATCAGCATCGGGACGAAGAACGGCGAGATACGATCCCAGCGCTGCGTGGGACCGACCTCGAAGGTCGTGTTCTCGACGGTGATGATCCCGCCGATCCCGGTCGCGACGATCGCGCCCGTGCGATCGCGAACTTCCGGGTCGTCCGGGAACTTCGCATCCTCGAGCGCTTCGCGCGCCGCAGCGAGCGCGAACTGTGCGTAGCGATCCATGCGGCGCGCGTCACGGCGGCCGAACAGCGCATCAGGGTCGAAATCTTTGATCTCGGCCGAGATGCGCGTGCTGAGCTTGGACGGGTCAAAGGCCATGGTCGGGCCGACCCCGCTGCGCCCGGTGACCAGCCCCTCCCAAAAGGTGGGATAGGAATTTCCGAGCGGCGTGATCGCGCCAAGTCCCGTGATGACGACGCGGCGTTTCTCCAAAACGCAATCCGGTTCTAAGGGCGCCCGAGCGCCCCTCCCCAAAAACCGCTGCTCCACCCGACCGGCCAAGCGGCTCCTAGGTCGTCGAACCGCCTCGAGCGTCGAAATCCTCTTCGGCTAGGATCCGCCCATCAGCGTCGGCCGCCCGGGCCAGCTCCTGAAGCGCGATGGCCGCGAAGACGATCGCGATCGGGGTGAGGGGGATCGTCACCGTGCGGATCGTGTCGAGGGGGTGCACGAGCACCGCGACGAGCGCTCCGGCGACGCAGCCGAGGGCGATCCCGAAGAACGGCGAGCGGCGCGCTCGCATCGCGCCGAGGACCGCCAGCGCGAGGAGCAACAACAGGTTATCCTTATAGATCCCGATCGCGACGTCTTGGACCGACGCCACGAGCACCGACAGCAGCCACCAGACCGCGAGCCCGTGCGACGCGAAACGTTCGTGGAGCGTTTGCTGCCACGCGTACTCCCAGCGCAGCTGCTCGATCAGTCCCGGACCGTGGCCGAGCAGCGTGTAGGCGCCGAACGCGAGCGCGACGACGAACGCCGCCGCGACCGCCTTGAGCGCAGCGCCGCGCGCAGCCGACGCGCGCGGCAGCGCGGCGAACGCGCCCACTGCCGCAAAAAACGGCAGATACACGGCGGGACGCGTGATCGCGAGCAGCGCGGTCGCGACCGCGAACGCGGCGAGCGTCGCGATCGCCGGCCGGTCGACGTATGCGATCAGCGCGAGCAGCGCGACGATCCAGAAGAGCAGCGCGAGCATGTCGGTCAGCGGTAATGCGGCGATGCTCTCGATCTCCGGCGAGAACAGCAATGCGAGCCCGCCGATCGCAGCGATCGGCGGCGTGACGAACCGCAACAGCAGCACGAAGAACACCAGCGTGACGAGCGCGTACGCGACCGCGCTGACGATCTTGAGCGCGAACGGCCCGAAGCGCGGCAGCAGCAGCGCAGCGACCGCCGGATAGAGCGGACGCGTCACGAACAGCGCGGCCTGCGTGCGGTAATGCTCCGGCGGCGTCGGACCGTAGAACCCTTGGCTGTCGGGATTCTTGGCCTCGCTGGTCCCGGCGAGGACGTATCGATCGGTGACCGCCAGCGCCGCGGCGGGGTTCAGGCCGCGATCCTCGAGCGCCATGCGCAGGTAGATCGGACCGTCCGCGCTCCACAGCGCGCGGTCGTGATGCAGCCGGTACGCCGCGACGAGAGCGGCGATGACCGCGACCACCGCGAAAGCGACGGCTCGTGAGCGCACGGAATCTAGCTGCCCAGTCCGGGGAGCGAACAAACGAGGGCGCACCCGGTAACCGCGCATCGCCGCGCGAGTACCAGAGCGCGCGATGATCTCCCGCGCGCGCTACCCCGCCGGTCCGCCGACCATGACGGCGCTTCGCAACCTCTCCGCCTCCGGAAACCTCGCGCGCATGCCGGCGTTCCTTGCGTCGGTCGCGCGCGACTACGGACCGGTCGCGTCGTGGCGGATGCCGCGCGGGCGGTTCTGGTTCGTCGACGAGCCGGCGCTGATCGACCAGATCTTGACCGCCGGCGGCTACGACGTGATCAAGGGCCGCGGACTACGGCGGATGCGGCGGCTCCTCGGCCAGGGTTTGCTGACCAGCGACGAGCCGCTCCACCTGCGCCAGCGCCGGCTGGTGCAGCCGGCGTTCCATCGCGAGCGGGTGGCCGGCTACGCGGCGACGATGATCGAGGCGGCGCGCGATGCCGCGGCGGCCCTGGCCGACGGTCAGGAAGTCGCGGTCGACGCGCTGATGAACCGGATGGCGCTACGGATCGCCGCGGCGACGCTGTTCTCGGCCGACATCGACGACGAGGCCGACGCCATCGGCGCCGCGGTGACCGGCGCGATGAGCGGCTTCCCGGCCAGCATCAGCACCTTTGCCGAGCTGCTCGACTACATACCGTGGCACGCCGCGACCCGCCGCTTCCGCCAGGCGCGGGCCGGCCTCGACGCGATCATCTACCGGCTGATCGAGGAGCGCCGCCTGGACGCCCGCGACCGCGGCGACCTGCTCTCGATCTTGCTGTCGACCCGCGACGAGGAGGACCGGCCGATGCCGCCCGAGCTGGTCCGCGACGAGGCGCTCACCCTGCTGCTCGCGGGTCACGAGACGACCGCGAACGCGCTGACCTGGACGTGGGACGCGCTGGCTCGCGACCCTGCCGCCGAGGCGCGCCTGCACGCCGAGCTCGACACCGTGTTGGGCGACCGCGATCCGGTCCCGGCCGACTACCCGCGGTTGACCTACACCCGTGACGTCGTCGCCGAAGCGATGCGCCTTCGGCCGCCGGCCTGGATCCTCGGCCGGCGGGTGATCCGGCCGTTCCGGCTGGGCGACTGGGAGATCGCCCCCGGCTCGGTGCTGCTGACCTCGCAGATCGTCACCCACCGCAACCCGCGCTTCTGGCACGAGCCCGATGCGTTCCGGCCGGAGCGCTGGTCGAACGGCGAAACCGCGGCCCTCCCGCGCGGGGCGTACTTCCCGTTCGGCGGCGGCAACCGCGTGTGCATCGGCGAGAGCTTCGCCTGGACCGAGGCGGTTCTGGTCCTGGCGACGATCGCTCGCCGGGTCCGCTTCCGCGCCTTGGACCTCTCGCCGATCCCCCTCCAGCCGCTGGTCACCCTGCGCCCTGGACGCCCGGTGACGATGCGCGCCGAGGCTCGCCGGGTCGAGGTTTCCGTTTGACCGTCGCTCGGACGTAGTGTATACTCTCGCGGCTATGTTCCGGTTCGACCTCCAACTGTTCGCATCCAAAAAGGGCGGCGGCTCGACGCGCAACGGCCGCGACTCGAACGCGCAGCGGCTGGGCGTCAAACGCTTCGGCGGCGAGACCGTCATCCCGGGGAACATCATCGTCCGCCAGCGCGGCACGAAGTTCCATCCCGGCCACGGCGTGATGATCGGCAGAGACCACACGATCTTCGCGGTCGTGGAAGGTCAGGTCACGTTCACGAGCTCGAGGAATCGGAAGCACGTGAACGTCGTCCCCGCCGCTGTCTGAACCGGCTCCGAGCCGCTTGCCGAGAAGAGCCGCCGACGCGGCTCTTTTTGCTTTGCCCTGATGCAGTTCATCGACGAGGCGAGCATCACGATCGCGGCCGGCAACGGCGGCGACGGCATCGTGGCCTGGCGCCGCGAGAAGTACGTTCCCAAAGGCGGCCCGGCCGGCGGTGACGGCGGGCGCGGCGGCGACGTCGTGCTGGTCGCCGATCCCGAACTCGGAACGCTGGTCGACTTTCGCTTCAAGAAACAGTTCGCCGCCGAAGCCGGACGCGCGGGATCGCAGAACAACAAGTCGGGCAAAGCCGGCGACGAGCTGGTGATCCGTGTCCCGGTCGGCACGCTGGTGACGCGCACGGCGCTGGACGCCGAAGGCAACAAGGGCGTGTCGCGGTTGTTCGCCGATTTGAGCACGCCCAACGAGCGGCTGCGCGTCGCGCGCGGCGGTCGCGGCGGTCAGGGCAACCAGCACTTCGCGACCGCGGCGCGACAGGCGCCGCACTTCGCGTACAACGGCGAGCCCGGCGAGCGCTGCGAGCTGCGCTTGGAGCTCAAGCTGCTCGCCGACGCCGGGCTGATCGGTCTGCCCAACGCCGGAAAGTCGACGCTGCTCAGCGTCGTCAGCGCGGCCCGCCCGAAGGTCGCCGACTATCCGTTCACCACGCTCGAGCCGCANNGGCGTCGTGCGCGTCGCCGACTTCGAATCGTTCGTGATGGTCGACGTCCCCGGTTTGATCGAAGGCGCGCACGAAGGTGCGGGACTCGGCGACCGCTTCTTGCGCCACGTCGAACGCACGCGCGTCTTGGTGCATCTCATCGACGGCGCGAAGCCGATCGACGAGGTGCTCGCCGACAAGGCGACGATCGAGAACGAGCTGCGCGCGTGGAACGCCGAGCTGCTGAACCGGCCGGTGCTCGTCGTGATCACCAAGATCGATCTGCCCGACGCGCGCGCGACGTTCGAAACTCTGCGTACGCAGATCGAGGGCTTGCGCGCCGTTTCGGCGGCAACCGGCGAAGGCGTGCAAGAGCTGATCTATGCCGCGTGGGCGCTCATCCGCGCGATGCCGGCACCACCCGTCTCCGAGCCCGAGCCCGCGCAGATCCAGCTCACCGCCGACGAGCCGTTTGCGATCCACGTCGAGCAGGGCGTGTACGTCGTCAGCGGCGACCGCGTCGAGCGGCTCGCACGCATGACCGATTTCGACAACGACGAAGCGCTCGCGCGGTTCGAGCACGTGCTCGCGAAGATGGGCGTCGACAAGCGCCTGCGCGAGCTCGGCGTCCACGAAGGCGACACCGTCCGCATCGCCGGCGTGGAGTTCGACTACAGTTAGCGATGCGCGTCGGGATCTTCGGCGGGTCGTTCGATCCCGTCCACAACGGGCATCTGTTCGTCGCCGAGGCGGTGCGCGACGCGTGCGATCTCGCGCGCGTGCTGTTCGTCCCGACGCGCGAGGGCAAGCACTATCGTGACGGCGCGATGAGCGCGCCGTCCGCCGAGCGCGCCCAGATGATCCGGCTCGCGATCGCCGCCAACCCGGCCTTTGCGCTCGACGACAGCGATCTCGCGTCCGATGCCAGCGGCTATACCGCCGACTTGCTGCCGCGTTTGCGCGCGCGCTATCCCGACGCGGCGTTCACCTTCGTCGTCGGCGGCGACTCGCTGGTGCGATCGGAGTGGCAGCGCTTGGACGAGGTGATCGACGCGGTCGAAGCGTTCGTCGTCGCACCGCGCGGGCCGATCACCGGTGAGGATCTCGACGCCGCGCTGGCCGCCTTGGCGCCGCAGCGGCGGGCGAAGATTCGGCTGCTCGACCTCCCGCTGGTCGCCGAATCTGCGACCTTGATCCGCGAGCGCCTCGGCGCGGGGCGCAGCGCGCGTTACCTCATCCCCGAACCGGTGTATCGCTACATCGAAGAACGGGGTCTATACCGAGGATGACGTCCGCACCACTCGCCGTCGACCGCGCGCTCGGCGGCGTCTCCGCACGCGAGCTCGCGGCGACCTACGGAACGCCGTTGTTCGTCATCGACCTGGATCAACTCGATCTCGAGATCGATCGCTTCCTGCGCGCGTGCGCGCCGCGCGGGATCGCGGTCGGCTACGCCGGCAAGGCGTTTTTGTGCGCGGCGTTCGCCGAGCATCTCGCCGGGACGCCGCTGCGTCTCGATGTCTGCTCGCTGGGCGAGCTGCTCACCGCGGAGCGCGGCGGATTCCCGGCCGGCCGGATGTATTTTCACGGCTGCGGGAAGACCGGCGAGGAGCTGCGCGCCATCGTCGACCGGCGCGTCGCATTCGACGTGGTCGACAACGACGAAGAGCTCGAACGCCTCGCCGCGCTGGCACAGCCCGACCAGCCGGTCGATGTGATGCTGCGCCTGAACACGGGGATCGAGGCGCACACGCATGCCTTCGTTCGCACCGGCGGCGAGAACACGAAGTTCGGGATCGCGCTCGACCGATTGCCCGAGGTCTTGGCGCGGCTCGCGCAGTTGCCGCAGCTGCGGCTGATCGGCTTGCACGCGCACATCGGTTCGCAGATCTCCGAGGTTGCGCCGTTCGCCCTGAATCTCGACGAGCTGTTGGCCGCCGCGCGGCTCGCCGCCGAGCTCGGGTTTGCCGTCGAAGAGCTGATCTGCGGCGGCGGCATCGCGGTCGCCGAAGGTCCCGACGACCCGCACCCGCTCGCCGTCGAGGTGTTGGCCGCAGAGCTGGCCGAGCGCGCCGCCGGCCACGGGCTGCGCCTGGCGATCGAGCCCGGCCGTGCGTTGGTCGCCCGGGCCGGCAGCTCGTTGTACCGGGTCATGGCGGTCAAGACCCAAGGCCGGCGGCGCTTCGTGGTGGTCGACGGCGGCCTGGCCGACAACCCGCGCCCGCTGCTCTACGGGGCGCGCCACCTCCCCGAGGTGCTGGCGGCGGCCAAGCTCGGCCCCGACGAACCGGCGACCTTGGCCGGGCGGTCGTGCGAAAACGACGAGATGGGCGACTATGTCCTGCCGCGCGACCTCGCAGCCGGTGACCTCGTCGCGCTGCGAACGACCGGAGCCTACACCTACAGCATGGCCGGCAACTACAATCGCTTCGGCCGTCCGCCGGTCGTGTTCGTTCGTGACGGGCACCACCGGCGCGTCGTTCGCGGCGAGTCGGCCGACGACGTCGTGCGCCTCGACGTGGTCTAGGGTGTGGCTCGGTCCCGCCGGGACCGAGCCACACTCGCGTTCGGCCTTCGGCCGATCCGCGGCGAAGGCCAATTTTCGGCGCGAAACGTTGTCATCGCGTGCGGCCGCACGTACACTCAAAGCATCACTCACGAGATACCGCTGGATGCCGTTGCGCTCGCTAGCGCATCACCCCGACGACGCGACGTACTCGCTTCGCTGGGTTTGCGCGTCACCGTGGTCCCCACCGCGTACGACGAGCGGCCGCTCTTCGGCTTGACGCCGGTCGAGACGGCACTGCGCCATGCGCGCGGAAAGGCCGCCGGGGCGGCACGGTCGACGGCGTTGATCGTTGCCGCCGACACCGTCGTCGACCTCGACGGTGAGGCGCTCGGCAAGCCCGCCGACACCGCCGAAGTACGAGCGATGCTGCGGCGCCTCGCCGGCCGGTGGCACGTCGTCCACACCGCGTTTGCACTCCGAGACGACCGAACCTCGGCCGACCTGACCGAGGTCGTATCGACGCGCGTGCGTTTCGCGGATCTCGACGAAGCCGTGATCGAGGCGTACTCGGCGAGCGGCGACGGGCTCGACAAGGCCGGCGGTTACGGGATCCAGGGCTTCGCGGCGACGCTCGTCGAGCAGATCGACGGCGACTACTTCACGGTGGTCGGGTTCCCCGTGGCCCGGTTCGCCGCGGCGCTGCCGCGGCTCGGATACCGCCTGCTTCCGGCGCAGGATGGAGCGCAACGGCTGCGAGAGGCGCGTACCGGATGAGCTTGGCCTCGACGCTCCGCGCCACGTTCAGCGCGGATATCGGCATCGATCTCGGGACGGCGAACACGGTCGTGTATTCGCACGACGAAGGCGTGCTGGTCAGCGAGCCGTCGGTCGTCGCGTACCGGACCAGCGACGGCGCGCTCATCGCGGTCGGTCAGGCGGCGAAGGAGCTCGACGGTCGCACGCCCGGCCGCATCGAGGTCGTGCGCCCGCTGCGCGGCGGAACGATCTCCGACTTTCGCGGCGCGCACGCGCTGGTCAAGACCGTCGTCGACCGGGCGCTGGCTCGCGGTCCGCGCATCGCGCCGCGCGTGATCGCTTGCGTTCCCGGCTGTGCGACCGACATCGAGTGCAAGGCCGTCGAAGAAGCGATTCGCGCCGCAGGCCCGCGCACGACGACTTTCGTTCCCCAGGCGGTCGCCGCTGCGGTCGGCGCCGGCTTGGACATCACCGGCACCCGGCCGGCGATGGTGATCGACATCGGCGGCGGAACGACCGAGATCGCCGTGCTCACTTTGTGCGGTGTGGTCGCGATGAGCTCGATCAAGGTCGGCGGCGACACGTTTGACGCGGCGATCATCGCCCGGTTGCGCAACGAGTTCTTCGGGATCGGGCCGCTTACCGCGGAACGGCTGAAGATCGAACGCGGCTACGCCGGCCGGCCACCGGGCCAAGACCCGTACTCCGTCGCCGGCAGCGACATGCGCAACCTGCGGCCCGGCAAACGCGATGTCGACGAGACGCTCGTCGCCGAGGCGATGCGTGACGGCATCGACCGCATCGCGCGCGCAGCTTGGTCGATCCTCGAAGCAACTCCGCCGGATCTTGCCGGCGAGCTCATGGAAGCCGGCATCGTTCTGACCGGCGGCGGCGCGTTGATCCCGGGCCTCGCAGGCGAGATCGGCGCGCGCACGAACGTGCCGACGACGGTCGCCGACGATCCGCTCTGGTGCGTCGCGCGCGGCGCCGGCGAGATTCTTGCGTCGCCCGGTCTGCTCGAACGGCTTCGGCCGCACGCGGATCGGTTGACGAGGTGGTACCAATCGTTACGAACCGGGATGAGAGAAAGCTATTCGCGATAATCGGGACGGTCATCGTGGCCGCTCTCGTCGCGCTGTTGCAGCTTGATTTCGCCCGCGCCGGTAGAACCTCGCCGCTGACGATGACGGTCACGACGGTGAGCGCATATCTGCAGCTCGCCGTCACGACCGTCGTCAACGTCGCGCGCGGCGGCTTCGACACGGTCGTGCGCAGCCCCGGGCTCGCCGGCGAGAACGGGCGGTTGCGCGCTGCAAACGCCGACCTGCACCGCCAGAACGACGAGTTGCAAGAACGGCTCGCGCGAACGCCGGCGGCGCAAGACCTGATTGCCGCGAAGCTCGCGCATCCCGACGGAATCGAAGCAACGGTAATCGGCTACGATCCCGAAGCCGCGACGCACGTCGTCACGATCGACCGTGGCGCGAAGGACGGCATTCGGCGCGACGACGGCGTCGTGACCGGTCGCGGCGTCGTCGGCCGGGTCGTCGAGCTCGGCCCGATCTCGTCTAAGGTTCTGCTCGTGATCGACGCGACGTCCAAGCTCCCTGCGGTCGTGCAGCACGGCCGCTGGTGGGCGATCGCGGTCGGCACGTCGACGCGCGTGAAGCTGCAGTACGTCTCGCAAGACGCGAAGCTGCACGTCGGCGACCGCGTCGTTACCGGTGAAGGCCGCTCGTTTCACGCCGGCGTCCTGATCGGCCGCATCCAACAGCTCGCGCCCACCGTCGCGGGCGCGCTCGACCAAACCGCCATCGTCCAACCGGCCGCCGACCTTTCGGCGCTCTCTCGTGTCGTCGTTCTACCGCAGAAAATACCGCAGCATTGAGACGACGGTCGGCCCGGCGTATTGGCCGGTGCTCGGCTGGACCTCACTGCTCGCGCTCGCGCAGACCGTCATCGTTCCGCTGTTCGTATTTCGCGGCGCCGTGCCGTCGCTGGTGACGATCGCGGTCGTGCTGTACGCGTCGCGCGCCGGCGCGCGCCGCGGTGCGTTGCTGGCGCTGCCGGCGGGCTTGCTCGAAGATATCTTCGCCGGAACCGGCGGGGGCTGGACGATCTCGACGACCATCGTCGCACTGCTCGTCGGCGGCTTCTCGCGCCGCATGTTCGCCGACGGCGCGTTCGTTCCGGCGATCCTGTGCGGCGGCGCCGTGCTCGTGCGCGATCTGCTGTTCTGGACCGTGATGCGCGCTGAAGGCTTCCCGCAAGGCTTCGCCGTCGCGCACCTGCACACGTCGCTGTGGCGCGCGCTGCTCACCGCCGTCATCGCATTCGCGTGGCTGACGATACGCAGCCGGCTCGTCACCGACAAGACCACGATCGAGCGGTACGGCTACAGCTGATGGCGGCGATCGACCGAATCCCCGACGACCACCAGTTTCCGCGCTTCTTGTGGTTCGCTGCGGTGCTCGTGTTCGCGCTGATCGTGATCGTCGTGCGGCTCGCGCAGGTTCAGCTCGTTCAAGGCGAGACGTTCGCCGCCGCGGCGCGGGCCAACCAGATCCAAGTGATCCCGGTCGCGGCGCCGCGCGGGCTGATCGTCGATCGCCACGGCGTGGTGCTGGTCCGCTCGCGCCCATCGTTCGTCTGCGCGCTGATCCCGTCGGAGATCACCGACATCGACAAGACGCTCGACACACTAGCGCCGGTATTGGGAGTCCCGGCCGCAACGCTGCGACACCGGCTGTTGCACCATCACGACAAGAACTACGAGAACTTCGATCAAGTCGTCACCTACGAACCGTATGGCCCGGTGATCCTCGCCACCGATCTCACGCCGGTGCAGACCGCGCGGCTCGCCGAAGCGCAGAGCGATCTTCCCGGCGTCGACATGGAAGAGCAGCCGGTCCGCAACTATCCCTACGGCCAGCTCGGCGCGCACCTGTTCGGCTATGTCGGCATCATCGACGAAGACGAGTACACCGCGCGCAAGCGTCTCGGCTACTCGCCCAACGACGTGACCGGCAAAGACGGGCTCGAGAACTCCTACGACAGCTACTTGCATGGCCGCGCCGGCGGCGAGCAAGTCGAGGTGAACGCTTCGGGCGCGCTCGTGCGCCGGCTCAAACCGCTCGACCCGGTCCCCGGCGACACGCTGGTGACGACGCTCGACTGGCGCCTCCAAAAGATCGTCGAGAAAAACCTGCGCGCGCAATTGCGCAAGTGGGGTGGCCGCCGCCGCCTCGCCGGCGCGGTGGTCGTCATCGACCCGTCGACCGGCGGCATTCTCGCGATGGCCTCGATGCCGGAGTTCAACCCGAACGACTTCGCCACGCCGATCGACGAAAAGAAATACAGCCGGCTGCTCAGCGACAAGCTCAACCCGCTCTACGACCGCGCGATCGGCGCGGCGTCGCCGACCGGATCGACCTTCAAGATGGTGACCGGTTCAGGGGCGATCTCGAGCGGCGCGATCAAACCGAATCAAGTGCTGTATGACTCAGGCGCGTGGAACTGTCACGGCGTACGCTTCGTCGACATTGCAGCCGGCGGCCTCGGCTCGGTCGGGTTCGTGCGCGCGCTCGCCGCTTCATCCGACGGATACTTCTACCAGCTCGGATACCGGCTCGGCCACGAACGGCTGCGCTACTATGCGCTCCAATATGGTCTGGGCTCGCGCCTCGGCATCGACTTGCCGGGCGAATATCCAGGCAACTGGCCGACCGAGGAGTGGACGGAAAAAACGTTCGGCCCCGGCTACCATCTCGAACCGAGCGATGTCTGTCAGCTCGCGATCGGCCAAGGCGCGATGCAAGCGACGCCGCTGCAGATGGCCAACGTCACCGCGACGGTCGTCAACGGCGGCATCCTCTACCGCCCGCATATCGTCGCCGAGATTCGCTCGCCGCGCGGTCGCGTCGTCAAGACGTTCGATCACGAAGTGATTCGGAAAGTGAACGTCACCGCCGAAGCGCTGCGCGAAGTCGACGCCGGAATGTCGCAAGTCACCAATCCCGGCGGAACGGCCTACGGGCTCGCGATCGACAAGCTCCCGTTCGGCGGGAAAACCGGCACCGCCGAAACCGAAGGCGGTCACGGCCCCAACACAACCTGGTTCGTCGCCTACGCGCCGGTGACGCATCCGAAACTCGCCATCGCCGTCTACATGGAGAAAACCGGCGGCTACGGCGCCAGCGTCGCTGGCCCGATCGCGCAACACATCATCGCGGAATATTTTGGGCGGCACATTCCGCCGATCTAACACGCGCTGAGGTCGTGGCGAAGGGTTGGGCGTCGTACACTGCGTCAGCCGGGACGTTCGTTTCGAGGCGCAGGGAGCGTCCCAGCCAACGCACCGTGCCCCCGTCCACCCCAAGCCACCATCTACGTAAGGATCTGCAGAACTCGCCGGATCTCGGTTGCGCGAGGATCGGTGCGATGCGCGAGCGCGCTATCGATGAGATCGTCGCGTTTGGCGCGGTGGAGACCGTACGCGGCGGCGAGCGCGACGGTGCCGTCGGTATCGCGCAAAGCGCGTTCGAGCAGCGGAATATCGGCGCGGCGCGACGCGCCGTCGATCGCGGCGTAGCGTTCGGCGACGACGTACGACGAGTACGCGCGCTCGAGCGTCGGCTCGACGATCTCGGCGTCGCATTGGCCGAGTGATTCGATCGCCGCGACGCGCAGCTCGCCTTCTTCCTCATCGAACGCTTTGGAGAGGATGCCGGCGCACCACGCGTCGCCGACGATCCCGAGGCCGTCGAGGACGCGACGCCGTTCGCCCTCGTCGAGCTCGCCGGCATCCGGATCGACGAGCGCGGGCCAGGTGATCGAGTGCGACATGAACGCGACCGGTCCGGTTTGATTCCAGCTCGACGGCGATGGGTTCGCGCCGAGGTGGACCGTCTCGACCGGCGAGACGGCGGTGATGACCGGTTTGGTCGATTGCGGCCAGAAATGCGCGATCCCGATCAGCAAGATGCCGAGCACGCCGAGGATGATTCCCGGGACGAGCAACTCGCCGACGTGCAGCATCAGTGCGCCGGAAGGATCGGCTACGCTCGCGCGGCCGCGGCTTCGAGCGCGTCGCGCAACGCGGCGCGCACGTCGCGCAACGCGGCGTCGAGCGCCGCGTTCTGCGTCCCGGCCAGGACGCGGTGGAACTCCTCGTTGGGTAGTGCCGTGACGTTGGTGAACGTCGAGATCAGTGCGCTCCGGTACACGTTCATCGCTTCGCTGCCCGCCGGTTCGATGAAGACCGACGGCAGCAGCTCGGCGAGCACGAGCCACGGGCGGGCGCTGCCGAGCGGATCCGTTGCGAGCGCTTCGAGATGCGGCAGCATGCGAGCGACGTCGATCGGACCCTCGATGACGACGGCCGCATCGCCGGCGCCGTTTTCGTCGAACGGGCTTGCGTCGACCAGCGAGTGCACGAGCTCGATCAGCGCAGCACGGCTGGAGCGGTCTTCGACGTCCTTGGCGGTCAGCGCGTAACGCGGCATGCGCATCTTGATGAATAGCCGGTCGACGACGCCGCGCAAGGCCTCACGTTCGGCCGCGAGCTTGCCGGGGACGTCGCCGTTGAGTCCGACGAACGCGGTCGGCAACAGCGTGCGGATCGCGAACAGATGGGTGATCAGGCCGCCGTAGTCGGACTGCTCGAGGAACGTGAGCGCGCGTTCGAGCGCGTCGTGCGCGAAGACCAGCCGGACCCGCCGTGGGACCGGCACCACTGCGGGTGCGGGCTCGGGCGGCGGCGCGACGGCCGCGGCCGGTTCGGGGATCGTGACGACGGGTTCGGGGATCGCGGGGGCGATCGGCTCGGCGATCTCGGCGACCGGTTCGGGGGCGACGACGTGCGGCGCGGCCGGCTCCGGGACCGCGGCGGGTGCCACGGGCTCGGCGATGGGCGGCGGGGGTGCGACTGCAGCCACCGGCGGTTCGACGACCGACGGCGGTTCGACGACCGGCGGCGGTTTGGCGGTACGTGGTTGGGCGAACGCGCTCAGCGCGTGCGCGATGCTGTCGATGCTCTCGGCTTGGGTGGGCAGCGGCGCCACGGAACCGGCGGCCACGTCGGCGTCGGGCATCGCCTCTTCGACGGCCGCGGGTGGCGGCGGCGAAATGGGCGGCGGCGCGACGACATCCTCGACGACGCGGTACACCGGGCGCGTCTCGACCGGCGGCTCAGGCTCAGGCTCGGGCTCGACGGCGGCGACAGGCTCGACGATGGGCGGCGGGGGAGGGGCGATCGGCGCCACGGCGGCGGGCGGCTCCGGCACGACGGCGGCGAGCGGCTCCGGCACTGCGGCAACCGGCGGTTGGGGCGCTACGGCGACCGGCGGTTCCGGCACTGCGACGACGGGCGCCGCGGCGACCGCCGGCGGCTCCGGCGCGACGGGTGGCGGCACCACCGGTTCGACGACGGCAGCGGGTGTCGGTGCGGCGACGGTTTTGGGTTCGGGGACGACGACGCGCTGCGGCTCGGGCGCGGCGACGGGCGGCTCGACCGCGACCGGCGGCGGGGGCGCGGGTTTCGGCGGCGCGGGCGTGAAGCGCGCCTCGATCGCGTCTTCGTCGTAGCGGAAGGTCGCGCGGTCGGGCGCCGGCGGTTGCGGCTTGGGTGGCGGGGGTACCGGCGGCGGTTCGGCGACCGGCGCGGGGAGCGCGGCGATTTGCGTCTGCGGCAACTGCACCTGGGCGGTGCGGTGCTGGTCGGCGCGGTGCTGGTCGGCAATGTCGTGCAGAACGTCGACCGTGCGCGGGGCGATCCCCGAAACGGAGAAGGGCAGCCCGGTCGCGCGGACGGCGAAGGCGGGCGTCGAGCGGACGCGCACGGCCGGCGACGAGATCGCGAGCGTGCCGCCGCCGTCCCAAGTCGCGTCGAGGTGCGCGTCGATCAGCGTCCCCGCCGCGAGCGGCGTGTTGACGATCGTGCCGAAGCGCACGACGACCTCGACGCCCGGATCGACGTCTTCGAGCACCAGGGCGTTCTTGGACCACAGCACCGAACCGCCGTCGACGTCGAGCAGCGGGACATCGTTCACGAGCGTCGAGCCCGGCAGGTAGGCGCTGTGCGGCGGTAGCTGACCGCGCACGACCAGCCGGCTCGCGGCGCCGTCGCCGGTGTTGCGCAGCGCCAAACGGACGTACAGCGGTTCGCCGGCGTCGACGGTCTCCGACGGCTGCGTGCGCAGCGTCGCGCCGTCGTCGAAGCGGGGCTCGGCGATCGTCGGGATCGTGACCGGCGCCAGCGCGAGCGGGAGCAGACCCACCGCTTCGAGGCGACCGTTGATCGTAACGGCCGTTCCGCGCGCGACGATGCGCGCGAGCCGCAGGCGCATCGTCGCTTCGACGCGCGTGCCGGGGGCGATATCGCCGAAGAGCAGCGTCGTGCCGACGCGCGTCGCGCCGTCGACGGCCTCGATGCGCGCGTCGGGCGTCACGTCGACTTGGAGGCGCGCGTCTCGCGCGGTGTCGGTGCCTTCGTTGACGACGATGATCTCGACGTCGCCGTGGCCGCTCGGCCGCAGCGGCTCGCCCGCCGCGTACGACAGGGTCGACGAACCGGGCGCGAACCGCGAACGCGAACGGACCAGCAGCTCGATCTGGCCCAGCGGTAGCGCCGGCGTCTGATCGCTCTCGAGCCGCGCGCGCAACCGGATCTCGAAGCGATCGGCGATCGGCGACGCGACGGTTCCGAGCAGCGCGATCGTGCGCGTGGCGCCCGGGCCGAGCGTGCCGACGTCGATCCCGGCGGGCTGCACGCGCGCCTCGCTGCCGCCGTCGGCGTAGCGCAACGACTGCAGCGCGGGATCGCCTTCGATCACGACGCGAACGCCGGTCGCCTGCGCCGTGCCGTCGTTGGCGATGCGAATCGTCGCGCGGACTTCGCCGCCCGGCACGACCTGCGTCGGACCGTCGAGCGAGAGAACGTTTCGGGAGTCAAGGAAGCGCGGCGACGAACGGACCGTCAGCGAACGCTCAAAGGCGCGCGAACCGGTCGACCAGCGGAGCGAGCCTGAGATCGGCAGCGGCGTGCCGTCGACCGCGGGCGAGACGACGTAGGCGTCGATCGCGGCCTCGACGCGGCGGCCGGCGTCGACGCGCGCGAACAGGAAACTGCCCGGCGTGTCGCTCTCGCTGACCGAACGCCCGTCGACCGCGCGCGAACCCGGCGCGTAGCGCAGGCCGTCGGGCAGGGTCAGCCGGACATGAGCGTCGTCGGCGGCGCACGAGCCGGCGTTCTCGGCGACGAGCGCGACGCGCACGCGGCGCCCCGGCTCGACTTCGTTAGGTGCGTCGACGACCAGCCGCGTCGCCTCGGTATCGAAGCGGCTCGCGCTGCGCACGGTGAGCTCGGCTCGATCGAGCTCGAACTCGGCCGTTTCGGTCGACGCGACCGCTCCGCCCAGCACGATGCGGGTGTTGTCGTCGAGCGGTGTGTCGATGCGTGCGCGGTACTCGACCACCAGGGTCGCACCGGCAGCCAGCGCCTGCGAAGCGATCGTCGCGTTGCCGAAGCCGAACGGGTCGCCGCCGCGCTCGTCGATCGGGGCCTCGCGCCCGTCGATCTTCGCGCTGCCACCGACGTAGGCGGTGCGGTCGGGGACCGGCAGCACGACGACCACGTCGTGCGCGGTGGCGTGTCCGCTGTTATGGACGCGCGCGGCGACGTGGATCTCTTCGCCCGGCTCCGCCACGCGGACCGCTTCGAGCGATGCGATCGTCTCGGGATTTTCGAGCGCGGGCGCGCTGACGGCGATCAGCCGGGCGACGTTCGAGCCGATGACCTCGGTTTCGTTGCTGGCGAGCGCCGCTTGCAGGTCGAGCGTCGCTCCGTTCTCGATCGTCGGCGCGACGACGTAGGCCAGCGAGATGCGGCGCTCGACGCCGGGCGGAACTTCACCGACATCGGCGCCGTTGGGCGCCAGCAAGCTCGTCTCGCCGCGCGCGTCGTCGAGCGGACGGTCGTCGACCCGCGCGCTCCCCGGTACGTAACGCAGCCCGTCGGGTAGGTTGAAGCGAACCCGAAGTCCGGTCGCCGACGCTCCGCCGAAGTTGTAGAAGGCGAAGGTGGCCCGAACCGTCGTTCCAGGTTCGACCGAACGGTCGGGAGAAACGACGAGGGTTCGTAGCCCTTCGGGTAACGACGGCGCGCCCGGCGCGAAAGCTTCCGTCAGGGTCCGCATCAGTTCCGCCCTCGTTCGGCGATTCCGCCTCGCCGACCTCGCTTGCAGGTTCGCCAATGACGACGATCGCCCATCACGCCGACTACTTGTGCTCCGCTGTGTCCCGACTCGGCTCCGAGAGCGCCTTCGAAGTGCTCGCGCGCGCGAAGGCGATCGAGGCCACCGGGCGCCGCGTGGTCCACATGGAGATCGGCGAGCCGGACTTCGACACGCCCGATCACATCAAGCGCGCCGGCATCCGGGCGATCGAGGAGAACTACTCCCACTACACTCCATCGGCAGGTATCCCCGAACTTCGTGAGGCGATCGCCGCCTACGCGAGCGCATACCGCGGTCTGGCGCCGACGTACGGCTTGCAGAACGTCGTCGTCGGGGCGGGCGCCAAGCCCATCATCTGGAACCTGCTGGCCGCGCTGCTGGATCCGGGCGACGAGCTGGTCTATGCCGATCCGGCCTATCCGGCGTACGCTTCGGCGGCCGGTTACCTCGAGGCCAAGGCGATCCCGGTCCACCTGCTCGAGTCCCGCAACTGGCGGCTCGACCTCGACGAGCTCGCCGCGAAGGTCGGCCCGAAGACGAAAGCCGTCGTCATCAACTCGCCCCACAATCCGACCGGCGGCGTCCTGCTGCGCGAAGACCTCGAGCGTATCGCGGAGCTCGCGCACCAGCACGACTTTCTGGTGATCTCCGACGAGATCTACTCGCGCAATCGCTACGTCGACTACTTCCATTCCATCTCGCAGCTCGACGGGATGCGCGAGCGCACGATCATCGTCGACGGCTTCTCCAAAGCGTACGCGATGACGGGCTGGCGGCTGGGATATTGCATCGCGCCCGAAGAGATCGCCAAGACCGTCACGCTGTTCAACAACAACACGTTCTCGTGCGTCGCGACCTTCGTGCAGCGGGCCGGGATCGCGGCGCTGACCGGCGACGACGCGCCGGTCGAACGGATGAACGAGATCTTTCGCGAGCGGCGCGATGCGATCGTCGCCGGGCTCAACAGCATCCCCGGCATCTCGTGCACGCTGCCCGAAGGTGCGTTCTACGCGTTTCCCAACGTTTCGAAGATCGCGTCCGACGATAAGCACTTAGCCCAATGGCTCTTGGAGAACGCGGGCGTCGCGTGCTTGGGCGGCTCGAGCTTCGGACCGGCCGGCGCCGGATATTTGCGCTTCTCGTATGCCGCTTCGCTCGACGACATCGGCTGGGCGCTCGACTCTCTGCGCGAAGCGCTACCGCGCTACGTGCGCTAACCGTATCCGAACGGCGTGACGCGCGTGCCGGCGAACGGCACGCCGCACGCGAGCGCGTCACGTACGCGACGGCGCGCGTGCTCGATCGCTTCGGCGAGGGTCGCACCGCGCGCGAGCGACGCGGCGATCGACGTCGCGAGCAGATCGCCGGTGCCGCGGACGTCCGCATCGATGCGCGGCGAGACGAACTCGCGGGTCGTACGGCCGTCGGCGAGCACGTCGATCGCATCGCCGGCGAGATGACCACCCTTGACCAGCACGGCTTGCGCGCCGCACGCGACGAGCTCGTTTGCCGCGTCACGCATCGCGGCGACGTCGCCGAGCGTGCGCCCAAGGAACGCGCCCGCTTCGTCGAGGTTCGGCGTGACGAGCGTCGCGCGCGGGAACAACGCATCGCGCAGCGCGAGTCGCGTCGCGTCGTCGCCGAGCGCGTCGCCGCCGCTCGCCGCCAACACCGGATCGACGACGATCGGGACGCCGGCGAAATCCTCCAGTGCTGCGGTCACGGCGTGCACCGACTCGGCACAGAGCAGCGCGCCGACATGAAACGCGTCGACCGCCGCGTCGTGCAACGCATCGAATTGCGCGCGAATCACCGCCGGATCGATCGCGACGCGCGCGCGGACGCGCAGGGCGTCCTGCGCGCTCACGCCGGCGACGACGCAGACCGGCCGCACGCCTTCGTGCGCGAGCGCGAGCACCGCGAAGGCGAGCCCGGCGAACGCCAGCGGATGCGTCGTCCCGACGGTCGCGACGACCGTCACCGCGCCGCCGCGTCCCAGCGCGCGACGAGCTCGCGCGCGACCGCTTCCGGATCGTCGCAGACGAGCGCCGATATCACCGCCGCCATCGCTGCGCCGGTTTCGCGCACGCGACCGATCGTCGCCGGTCCGATCCCACCGATCGCCGCGCACGGCAACGCGGTCGCCGCGACGACCGCCATCGTCCCACTGATCCCGATCGGCGGACCGGCATCATGTTTGGACGGGGTAGCGAACACCGGCCCCGCGGCGACGTAGTCGATCAGGGCCGGATCCGCTGCGCGCGCCTCTTGCGGTGTCCCGCACGAGAGCCCGATGATGCCGCCGCGCAGCGCAGCGCGCAGCTGAACCAGATCGAGCCCGGCCGCGTCCTCTTGGCCGAGGTGCACTCCGTCGGCGAGTCGCGCCAACCGCACGTCGTCGTTCACCAGCGCCACGCCGCTCGCCGCGCGGACGCGGATGACGATCGCCAGCAGCGTCGCGCCGTCGATCCCGTCCTTCGCACGCACCTGAAACAGCCGGATCCCGCCACGCAACAGCGCTTCGGTGAACGCGACCGGTTCGCCGCGCGCCGGCTCCACGAGCGCGTAAAGGCCGTGCAAACGCGAACGAGGAGCGCCACCGCTCCTCGTCATCGTCATGCGGACGAAACCTCTACTGTTCGGGGTTCTGTGGGTTGACGACGGCGACGGTGATCGAACCAACCGCGCTGCTGCCGACCGCCGCGGCGCTGACCACCACGCAATACGGATACACCGGCTCGATGGACGACGACCCGGCCGGCAGCGGAATGATCGTCGGCGGATAGAAAATGATGTTCGCCTCGTTGACCGGGTCGATCGCGACGTAGATGCCGAAGTCGGCCGCGTACGGTGTCGCCGTGCCGCCAACGGGCGTCTGCAACACCTGCGCGCACGGTTTGGTCTGACCCGTCGTGTTGAACGGGTACGAGCCGCTGGTGACCAGTGCGGCGGTCCAGATGAACCGGTTGTTCGAGAGCACACCGTTGCCCGACCCGTTCACCGCTTGGGCGCTGATCGGAATCCCAGCGCCGGGTAGGACGCGCGCGACGTTCGACGACCCGGCGACCGTCAAAATCACTTTGTCCGGGCTGTTGGCGCCGACCGAATTCAATACCGATCCGCCGCCGCTGCAAGCACCGAGCGAAGCGGCGCCCAGGACGGCCAGGGACAGGACGATGCGACGCATGGGTGCGACTCCCGTGAGAACGGAAAACACCGGAGGCCTTGCCTGAAGATGCCGCCGGGCGGTCCGAGCGTTCCGTAGCCCGCCGGACGGTTCCTCTCTCGACCGGTTTCAGCTCACTCCCGCGGCTCGATGGGAATGGTGACATCGAACGGCGCGTCGGTCCCCTCGCGCAGCGACGGCGCGAGGGTCAACGTCCACGAACGTTTCACGTCGCCGAAACGCGGCGCGGAGAACGCTATCGAACCGGTGTACTCGGCACCGGGCGGCAGCGGAATGCCCTCGAACAGATGCCGGTCGGTGACGGTCCAATCTTTGGTCGCCAAGATACGGTATACGCCGCCGCGGTCGTCGCGCAACACGCTGCGCCCGTACGGTAGCAGCGTCACGTAATTGTCGCCCGCGTTGGCGAACGTGACCACGACGTCGATGCGATCGGGATAGAAGTCGACCTTCTTCACCGTGACGTGCAGCTCCGACGCATCGGCCGACGACGACGACGCGAACGCGCGGTACGGCTTGCCGGGATCCTTCACGTGCAGCGCGCCGTGCTCGGGCAGCACGCCGAGCGGCACGATCGCGGTGAGGCGGAGTCGCTTGTCGGTGGCGTGGTCGACGTAGGCGAGGCTCTCGCGCACGAAGTACACGCGTCCGCGATCGTCGCCGCGCGCACCGACGATCGTCGCCTTCTCGAGCGCGTATCCGTCGGCGGCGAACACGCTGCGATACGAACCGGCGTCGCCGTAGTAGCGCCGCAAATCGTCGGTCAGCAGCGTGAACGCGCCGGCGTAGTTGCCGCGCCGAAGCGCATCGACGTACTTCTGCACGACGGCGGTCTGCGCGTTGTGCGCGGGAACCGGACCATACTGAAACGGCGGCGCCGCGCCGAGCGCCGCCACGCACGCGAGCGCCGATGCGACGCGTGCGAACCCGTTCACGATGATTCTCCGAGCAGCAGGTCGGCGATCCGCATCAAATCGTCGGCGTCGGAGTAGCGCAGCTCGATCGTTCCGCCGCGTTCGAGCGCAACGAGGCGCACCTGCGTGGCAAAACGATAGCGCAACCGTTCGAGCAGCGCGTCATCGTCGGTGGTGCCGGCGCGTCGCGCGGGCACGGCGGTTCGGGTTCGCTTCGCGCCGGCATCTTGTCCGAGCCGTTCGAGTGCGCGCACCGAGAGCTCTTCGTCGACGGCGCGCAGCGCCATCGCTTCGCGGCGCTCGAGCGGCAGCGCGAGCAACGCGCGCGCGTGTCCGGCCGTCAGCTTTCCGTCGCGCACGTATTGCTTGATCGTGTCGGAAAGCGAGAGCAGTCGTAGCGCGTTCGCGATCGACGGACGGCTCTTGCCGACGCGCTGCGCAACGCGTTCCTGCGTGAAGTCGTACGCTTCCATCAAGTGCGCGAACCCCATCGCCTCTTCGAGCGCGTCGAGGTTCTCGCGCTGAAGGTTCTCGATGATCGCGACTTCGAGCGATTCGCGGTCGTCGGCGGCGCGAACGATGGCCGGTATCGCGTGCAGCCCGGCGGCTTGCGCTGCGCGCAAGCGCCGCTCGCCGGCGATCAGCTCGTAGCCGTCGTCGCGCTCGCGCACGATCACCGGGACGAGCACACCGAACGCTTCGATCGATCCGCGCAGCTCGTCGAGCGCTTCAGGTGCGAAGGTGCGACGCGGTTGGTGGGGGTTGGGCCGGATGCGTTCGAGCGCGATCTGCTGCAGATCGCGCTTAGCGGGCGGCGTGGTGACGTCGGCCGTTCCGTCGTCGCCGAGCAGCGCGCCCAGGCCGCTGCCCAGGCCGCGCTTGACGCTCACGACGCCAGCTCCCGGGCCAGCGAGAGGTAGGCCTGCGCTCCGCGGCTCCGGACGTCGAACAGAATCGCGGGCTTGCCGTACGACGGCGCCTCGGAGAGCCGGATGTTGCGCGGGATCTGCGTCTGGAACACGCGGTCGGGGAAGTAGCGATTGACTTCTTCCAACACTTCGGTCGCCAGCTTGGTACGTCCATCGAACATCGTGATCAATACGCCTCGAATCGTGAGGTCGGGATTGAGGCTTTCCTTGATGCGCCGGACGATCGCGACCAGCTGGCTGAGCCCTTCGAGCGCATAGTACTCGGCCTGCACCGGAATGATGACTTCGTGGGCCGCGGTCAGCGCGTTGATCGTCAGCAGCCCGAGCGACGGCGGACAGTCGATCAAGATCACGTCGTAGCTGCCGAGAACGCCGGAAAGCGCGGTTTTCAAACGGTTTTCGCGCTGTAGCGCGGAGACGAGCTCGACCTCGGCGCCGGCCAGGTTGAGGGTCGCCGGAACGATGAAGAGGTTCTCCACCTCGGTCGGCCGCGTGACCTCGGCGATCGGCACGCGCTGCAGCAGAACGTTGTAGATGTCGCGCTCGACGGCACGCTTGTCGACGCCGACGCCTGTCGTGGTATTTCCCTGCGGGTCGGCATCGACGACGAGGACGCGCCGGCCGAGCACCGCGAGGGATGCGCCGAGGTTGACGGCGGTGGTCGACTTGCCGACGCCGCCTTTCTGGTTGACGATCGCGATCACGCGCGCCGTCGTCTGCACTGGAACCGCGGACACCAACCGAACCTATCGCCCAGACACGGAGAAATGCTCGTCGACGTACCGTTCAGCACGCTCGGCGAGCAGGCCCGCCTCGTTCCGAGACGGGTCGTCGGTGACCTCCTCGAACAGCGCCCGGAGCACCTCCCCAACGCGCGCGTCGCCGCGAAACCCCGGTTCGGCGGCGCCGGTGCGCTCGAAGATCGCGATCACGTCGCTGCCGCTCAATGCGAGATCGGCGACGCTGAATGCCGGCCGTTCGGCGAGCACCACGTCGATCCGCGCCTCGAAGCGTTCGTTCGAATCGTCGCGCTTGGGAAGTCCCGAGCCGGCGATATCGGCCCGGCGCAGAGCGAAGAGCCGGTCGAGGTTGCCCGGTCCGATCCGGCGGATGAAACGCCGCAGGGTGCGGTCCTGCGCGTCGGGGTCGGCCGAGTACATGTGCTGCCGAACCAAGTGCGCGACCGTTTCGACCGTCTCGTTCGGCAGCCGCAGCCGCGCCAGCATCGGCGGGATCAGCTCTGCGCCGACGTGCTCGTGCTGGTGGAAGGCATTCCCCCGCCCGTCCGCGCGCGGTGAGACGGTGCGCGGCTTGGCGACGTCGTGCAGTAGCGCCGCAAGGCGGAGGGTCAAATCGCCGGCCGGCGCCGCGTCGAGCGTGGCCAGGTTGTGGCGGTAGACGTCGTACGCATGCCAGTCGTTCTGATCGACCTCGATTCCCTCGAGCAATTCGGGCCAGATGCCGGCCAAGACGCCGGTTTCGCGCAGGATCTCGAGCCCAACCGAGGGCTTCGGCGCCGAGAACAGCTTGGCGACCTCCTCGCCGATCCGTTCGCCCGAAACCGTCACCACCAGCGGCGCCGCGGCGCGCATCGCGTCCCGCGTCCGAGCCGTCGGCTCGTAGCCGAAGCGCGCGGCGAACTGCGCGGCCCGCAGCAGCCGCAGCGGATCCTCCTCGAAGGCCGCCGCCGTGACCACGTCGATCCGGCCCGCTTGGATGTCCGCGATCCCTCCGTACGGGTCGACGACCGCGTCGTCGACGAGGCGCCGGGCGATCATGTTCATCCGGAAGTCACGGCGGGCGAGGTCGTCGGACAGCGGGATTTCCGGTCCCGACTCGATCGTGAACTCGCGATGTCCCACGCCGGTCGACCGCTCGCGCCGCGGCAGCGCGATGTCGGCTTCGCCCGCGGGATGGCGGAACTTGAGGACCGCGAACGAGGCGCCGACGACGTCGACCCGTCCCACGGCCCGAAGCGCCTCGAGCAGCGCGTCCTGCCCGATCCCGGTGACGACGTAGTCGAGGTCCTTCGGCGGCCGCTCCACCGCGTCCAGCGTGGTTCGGAACTCGTCGCGAACCCGGCCGCCGACGGCATAGACCTCGGCGGCGGGTAGGGTCGCGATCAGAACGTCATCGAGAGGGTGCCGCACGCCGCGCTCATTGTAGGACGATTCCGAGCTTCGCGCATCTCCTGGACTCTCAGATTCCGCCGAGCTAATGTTCCACGGGGAACCTCTCTTTGCGTTGCAGAGGAATGTTCACCGTGGAACACTTGGGGACTATAGACTTGACGCACAAGGGTGCCCGGGGTACTAGCGAGTCTCCCTCACCACGGTATGCTTGGCGCAAAGCGCTTACCCAGAATCGCTCCTGTGAGAAATGCTGCCGCGAGCAGTAGCATCATAACGCCAAGACCAACAGCCTGCACGCGGTACACCCACCCCGGGATGATCTGATGGATCGACGACGGCCGCTGGGTGACCGTCGCGCGTTCTTCTTGCCCGATCTCGCGACTGAAGCGAAAGAGGTAAAGCGCCGCGTAGAGCGCGAGCCCGCCCAGCGCAAACGTGAGCAAACGCGCGACCACGGGCTGCTCTAACAACGCCTTCAGCGACTGCATTCGGGCGGACGGTTCGCTGACTTGACTAGGCCGCCTCCACGCGAAAATCACGCCCGCAACGGGCTCGCTTTTTCGCCGCAGAATGCCCTGTGTCAACAGTCGGGGCACTCTGGCGCGTCAAGTCTATAGTCCCCGAACACTTGGCTGAGCGAAGAAAGCGGGTGATCCGAAATCCTGGCTACATGCAGAGCGGACGTTTGGCCGGGACGCCGTTTTTGCGAGGGAAACGCGGGCTTGTCGGCGAGCGCTTCTCCAGGACGAGAATGCGCCGTTCTCCGTCGAGAATGCGCTCCTCGATGAGCTCCGCGCCGAGGACGAGGGCCGCGTCGGCAACGGCATTTCGCTCGCGCGCGTCGAGCGAGCCGCGCTGGAGGAGCGCTCGCCCGCCGACGGCCAGGAACGGGACGGTCAGCTCCGCGACGGTCGGCGCGCCGGCAACGGCGCGGGCCGTTACGGTCAGCGAGCGCTCGCGATAGGCCGGGTCGCGCGCGGCATCCTCCGCGCGCAACGCAACCGCCTGGCCGGGGATCCCGAGCGTCTCGAGCGCGCCACGCAAGAAATTCGCGCGTTTCTTGATCGGCTCGAGCAGGACGACGTGGGCGCCGGTCGCGAGCGCAAGGGGGATGCCGGGGAGGCCGTTCCCCGAGCCGACGTCGATCAGCGGCGTCACCACGTCCGCGCGCAGGGTCAGCGCGTCGAGGATATGCGCAGCGAACGCCGTACCGTCGCGGGCGCCGGTCAGGTTGACGCGCCGATTTGCTGCCAGCACGAGGGCGGCGTACACGGCCAATCGTTCGGCCAAGGCCGCCTCGACGCCGCCCGCGCGCAACGCGGCGAACGCCTCGGGATCGGGCAGCGGGGTCACGCCGAGGCGGTCGCCAGGATCAACCGGTGGAGGTGGACGCTCACCAGCGCGACGTCGGTTGGGGTGATCCCCGGAATGCGGGACGCGGCGCCGAGCGTGCGGGGCCGGATCCGGGCCAGCTTCTCGCGACCCTCGCGTGAAAGCGCCGGCACCGCGTCGTAGTCGAGGTCGGACGGCAACGCCACGGCTTCGTCTCGGACGGCCCGGTCGATCGCCGTCCGGCGGCGCCGGACGTAGCCGTCCATCTTGATCTCGATCTCGACTCGAGCCGCGACATCGTCGTCCGTCGCGGGCGGGAAATGCCGCCGAACGTCGTCGACGCCAATGTCGGGCCGCCGCAGCGCGTCGGCGAGCGTCGCTCCGGCCGGAAGGTCATCCCTGCCAATACGAGCAGGCCCAACGCGGGAGCTCTCGGCGAAGCGAACGCCGCCGGCGAGCGCGTCGCGCCGCTGCTCGAACGCCGACCAGGCGTCCTCGTCGATCAGGCCGACGTCGCGGCCGACCGGGGTGAGCCGCAGATCGGCGTTGTCATGACGCAGCATCACGCGGTGCTCGGCGCGCGAGGTGAGCATCCGGTACGGCTCGTCGACGCCGCGCGTGACCAAGTCGTCGATCAGCACGCCGATGTACGACGTCTCGCGGCCGAGACGCAGCGCTTCGCGGCCCTGCGAGCGACGTGCCGCGTTGATCCCGGCGATCAAGCCCTGCGCGGCGGCTTCCTCGTACCCGCTCGTCCCGTTGAGCTGCCCGCAATGGAACAGTCCGGCGACCCGGCGCGTCTCCAAACTCGGATCGAGCTCGGTCGGCTGCACGAAATCGTACTCGACCGCGTATCCGGCGCGCAGCATGACCACCGCTTCGAAACCCGGCAGCGTGCGCAACATCGCGAGCTGAACGTCGGACGGCAACGACGTCGAGAAACCGCCGACATAGAACGTCGGCTCGTCCCAACCTTCGGGTTCGACGAAGACCTGGTGCGTCGGATTATGGCCGAATTTGACGACTTTGTCCTCGATCGACGGACAATAGCGTGGGCCGATGCCGCGAATCAAATCGAGGCCGTAGAGCGGCGAACGGTGCAGGTTCTCGCGCACCAGCGCGTGTGTCCGTTCGTTCGTTTCGACGATCCAGCACGGCAATTGCGGCCCGGCGAATGCGCGCGGGCTCGCGTACGAAAACGGCAGCGGCGTCGCGCTCGGTGACTGAACCGCCATCGCCGCCAGATCGAGCGAGGTGCGGTCGACGCGCGGCGGCGTCCCGGTCTTGAGCCGGCCGAGCGGAAACCCCAGCCGCGCCAGCGTCGCGGAGAGCCCGATCGCGGGCGGTTCGCCGAAGCGACCCTCGGCGCGGACCTCGTCGCCGCGGAACGTCTTGCCGCCCAAGAACGTCCCGGTGGCCAGGACGACGTTGGGCGCGCGCAGCGTGCCGCCGCCGGCGAGCACCACGCCGCGGACGGCGCCGGTTTCGACGATCAGATCCTCGCCCATCCCGCGCACGACCGTGAGGCCCGGCTGCGCCGCGACCGCCTCGGCCGCCACGCGCACGTAACCCGGCTTGTCGGCCAAGGCGCGCAACGCGCGAACCGACGGGCCCTTCGACTCGTTCAGGAACCGCGAGTGCAGGGAGACGCGGTCGGTCAACCGGGCCATCGCGCCACCCAGCGCGTCGATCTCACGCACGAGCTGCCCCTTTGCGCTGCCGCCGATCGAGGGGTTGCAGGCCAGCGTGCAGACGCGCTCCGGGTCGCCGGTCACCAGCACCGTCGGAACACCCAATCGGGCCGCTGCGAGTGCCGCTTCGACGCCCGCGTGGCCGCCGCCGACCACGATGACGGCAGCGTCGTCAGCGCGTGCGCTCACAGCGATTCCTTCGAAGCAAGGATCAGTTCCATCTCGTCGCTGGGCGAGAACCCGAAGGCTGGGTAGAAGCGCCGGCCCGCATCGCTCGGATGCAAGTACACGCGGCGCACGCCGAGCTCGCGCATGACGTCGAGCAGCGCGTTCATCAGCGCCGTCCCCAAGCCGCTGCGGCGTTGCGCCGGGAGGATGTACATCGCTTGCACCCGCGCGTCGAGCGGCCGCCGTCCGTCTTCGATCGGCAGCATCCGCCGCAGCCATGCGCAGACGCTGCCGGCGACCGCGCCGTCCCGCTCGCCGATCCACGCGAGGAACTCGCCCGTGGCGATCAGCTCGGCATACGTGGCGACGGTCGCGTCGCGCGCCAGCCGGCGCGCTTCGAGCGGCAGGCCGTGCTCGTCGATGCGCAGCGCGACCCGATGCTCGGCGAGCACGGCTATGTCGGCTTCTGTCGCGCGTCGTACCCGCACGCGACCGGCTTCGACGCGCGCGTTCACTTTCCGATGCAGAAGCGGGAGAAAATGCCGTCGAGGACCGCCTCGGTTGCCGCCGCGCCGGTGATCTCGCCGAGCGCGGCGACCGCGGCGAACAACTCCGGCACGATCAGATCGACCGGCTCACCGGCGGCGAGCGTCACGCGCGCGTGAGCGAGCGCTTCGCGGGCCCGGGCGACCGCGTCGGCCTGACGCGCCGACGCCAGGTGCGGCCGTGCGAAGTCGAGCGACTCGCCGTGCCAGCCGGCTGCCGCGACCGCGCGCCGCACCGCGTCGACCGCCGCGCCGTCGAACACCGTGCCTGACAGCGCGTCGCGTTCGCCATCGTCGCGCGCGTCATAGCCCGCGGCGCCAAGATCTCGCTTGTTGAACAGCACAACGCGCGCGCGCGAGCGCGTGTTCTCGAGCACGGCGCGCGCGTCGGCGTCCAGCGCCTGCGAGCCGTCGACGACGACCAGCGCGACGGCCGCGCCGTCGAGCGCGCGGCGCGCGCGTTCGATCCCACTGCGCTCGATCGCGTCGTCGCTCGCGCGCAATCCGGCCGTGTCGAGCACGCGCACCGCGACGCCGTCGATGGCGAACGACTCTTCGATGACGTCGCGCGTCGTGCCGGGCGTCGCCGAAACGATCGCGCGCTCTTCGCCGAGCAAGGCGTTGAGCAGCGACGACTTCCCCGCGTTGGGCGGGCCGACGATCGCCAGCGACAGACCCTCGCGCACGAATCGCCCGCGTTCCCAGTCCCCGATCAACGCGTCGAGCTTCGCATCGACCTCGCCGACGAGCGCGTGCACCCGTTCGCGCGCCGGTTCGGGGACTTCGTCCGGATAGTCGATCGCGCCGGCGAGCTCTTCGAGCACCGACGATAACGCAGCGCGGACACCGTCGACCGCGTCACGCAATGCGCCGGCGAGATTGGCCTGCGCGGCGCGCGCCGCCGCGCGCGATTCGGCGTCGATCACGTCGGCGACCGCTTCGGCGGCGCTCAGATCGAGCTTGCCGTTCAAGAACGCGCGCCGAGTGAACTCACCCGGACCGGCCGCGCGCGCGCCGGCGTGCAACAGCGCGCGCAACGTTTCGCGCGCCACGACCGGGCTACCGTGCACGTGCAGCTCGACGACGTCTTCGCCGGTGACGGTGCGCGGCGCGTCCATCGCCAGCGCGAGCCCGCGATCGATCACCGCGCCGTCGACGTCGATGATCTCGCCGTAGGTTGCGACGCGGTCGCGCAGCGCTTCGCCGCTGCGGAAAACGCGCGCCGCGATCGTGCGCGCGTCAGCCCCGCTGCAGCGCACGATCGCGATCGCGCCGCGACCCGGCGGCGTCGCGATCGCCGCAATCGTATCGCTCGTTTATGCGTCCTTCGGAAACACGACGAGCCTGCGTTCGGGTTCGACGCCTTCCGACTCGGTGCGCACGAACGGGGAGTCGGCGAGCGCGAGGTGGACGATCTTGCGCTCGGATGGAAGCATCGGCTCGAGCTTGATCGGCTTGGCTTCGCGCACGACGCGTTCGAGCGTCGCGAGCGCGAGCGTCTTGAGCTGATCCGCGCGCCGCGCACGATAACCCTCGGCGTCGATCGTGTAGTAACGACGGTTGCTGCGCACGCCGGCGTTGATGATGTTGTTGTAGATCAGGTTGAGCGCTTCGAGCGTCTTGCCTTCGCGTCCGATCAACGACGCAAGCCGTGGTCCGCGCACCTCGAAGTATTCGCCCTCGCTGCGCGCGATGTAGACGATCTCGACATCGTCGAGACCCATCTTCGCCAGGATCTCCTCGAGCAGCGCACGCGCCGGCTTGGCATCCTCGGGCTCCGGCGACGGCGCGACCTGCGCCATCGGCTCGCGCGGCGGCCCCGGCCGGCGCGGCGGCCGGCGATCGTCCCCGCCGCTCGCCGGCGCCGGCGCCGGCTTTTCGACGGTCCGCCCTGCGCGACGCCGCTGACCGTGGCCGCGTCGGCGGCCGCCTTCGTATTCTTCCATCCGTCCTTTTCCCGTCGTGTTGTCGGTGAGGCTCGCTTAGGTCTGCGGATCGGCCGCAGGCCGAACGCGAAGGGTTCGCCGCAGCGAACCCACTAGCGCCGAGCCCGCTTCTTCGGCCGATAGGCGCGCTTCCCGTTCGTGCTGGGCGATCCGGCGGGCTTGGGCGCGGGATCGGCCACCGCCGGGACCGGCGACGGCAGCGCGGCCGCCGCTGCAGCCCGACCCCCACCGACCAGGCCGTACTTGCGGAACATGAGGTATTGCTGCGCGACCGTGAAGACGTTCGTCGCCAACCAGTAGATATAGAGCGCCGACGCCCAGCGGTACTTGAAGCCGAAGAACGCGATCATCGCCGGCGAGATGAACGCCATGAGCTTCTGCGTCTGGGCCTGCTGCGGGTCGGTCGACGGCGGGCTGCCGTAGCGGACCGTGAAGTACATCGAGACGACGTAAAGGCAGAGCAGGAAGATGTCGGGGACGGCTAGGCTCTGGGCGAAGACGTCGGGGAAGCGCTGCGATATCGACGAGCCGATCCAGAGCCAGTGCTCGTGGGTGAACGAGCTGATCTGCCCCTGAATCGCCCAGTACAGCCCGATCAGAATAGGAAACTGGACCAGCATCGGAAGGCAGCCGGCGAGCGGGTTGACCTTGTGCTCCTTGTAGAGCGCCATCATCGCCGCGTTCTGTGCCTGCGGGTCGTTCTTGAACTTGGCCTGCAGCTGCTTGACCAGCGGTTGGACCTTCTGCATCTCCGCCATCGACTTGAACTGCATGTTCGAGAGCGGCCACAGCGCCAGGCGCACGACGAAGGCCAGCGCGATCAGGGCCCAGCCGTACGACGGGATCACCTTGTGGATGTAGATGAGGACCAGGCCGAGCGTGTGGACGATGGGATCGAAGAACATGTTCGCGGCGAGGAGCACGAGCGTCAGCAGGCCTTTCGGTTGCGGAGTTCCGCAGAGGGGACCGGATCGTAGCCGGCCGGGTGCCAGGGTCCGCACCGGAGCAGGCGGCGCACCGCCAGGTTACCGCCGTGGAGAAGTCCGTGTTTCTCGATCGCCTCGGCGGCGTACTCCGAGCAGGTCGGGGCGAATCGGCAGCCCGGCGGAAGGATCGGCGAAAGGAAGCGCTTGTAGGCACGCAGCGCCGCAAGCGCGGCCGTGCGGGCAATCACGAGCCGACCCGCAGCAGCCGCGCGACTTCGTCGACGAGGACCGGCCACGCGAGCTCGCCGGCGCCGGGCCGGGCGATGAACAGGATGTCGCGCCAAGGCGGCGCGCCTAACGGATAACGGTCGAGGATGGCTTTGATCCGGCGGCGGAGTCGGTTGCGAACCACCGCGCCCCCCACGGTGCCGCCGACGGTGACGCCGACCCGCGTTCGACGGCGGCCGTCCGCAACGAAGCAGGTTAGGTATGTGCCGGCGTTCCGCTTCCCGCGCCGCGCGACGCGCGTGAAGTCGCCGCGCCGGCGGAGGGAATCGTACGCCCGCACCGGTCAGACCGACAGGCGGTGGCGGCCCTTCTTGCGGCGAGCAGCGAGCACGCGCCGGCCGTTCTTGGTCTGCATGCGCGCGAGGAAGCCGTGGACGCGCTTGCGACGGCGATTGTGCGGCTGATAGGTCCGCTTCACGAGCGAGGTACTCCAGACGGTAGGGATCGGGCGGGCCGAGCCCAGAGTAGTGCGACACGATAGTATACGGCTGCAGCGAGCCGAGCGTCAAGGAAAACCGGCCATCTAAGAAGAGTTCCTGATTTGTCCACAGCTGTGGAGAGAGCTGTGGACTGATCAGCCCCGGAGTGCACGTCCGAACCGCGCCACGAGCGGGTTCCTGCCGGATTTACGTGGGCCGCAAAGCCGTGGATAGGTCTAACGCGCCTCGTCGCACCGGGACCGGGCGCCCTGTGGAGAAGTGGACAATTCCGGGGGAAAACCGCGCAGGAAGCCCACCCCGCCGGGCCAATCCCCAACGCTCATTCTCCCCCGGCGCGTAATCTGCTCGCCGGCTCGGATCATGCGGCAGGGAACTCGATGCACCATACCACCTCGTCGGCGACAGCCCCTCAGGATCTGTGGGCCGCGGCGCTCGAGCGACTCGAGCCGCGCTACAACAAACCGGTCTTCGAGATGTGGCTCAAGCCGATGCGGCTGGTCGATTTATCGCCTTCCGAGATCGTGCTGGCGGTGCAGACGACGTTCGCCCGCGACTGGGTGGAGAACCGGCTCAAGACGGACATCACCACGGTCCTCCACGAGCTGCTCGGCGCCGAGATCGCACTGCGTGTCGTCGTCGATCCCGGCGATGCCACGCAGACCCCGACGACGTCGATCGCGCCGTCCGCCAAACCGGCCGCGCCCGACGATCTGCGGGTCGGAAACCTCAATCCCCGCTACACCTTCGACGACTTCGTCATCGGCAATTCGAACCGGTTCGCGCACGCCGCATCGCAAGCCGTCGCGGAAGCGCCCGCCATGGCCTACAACCCGCTTTTCCTCTACGGCGGCGTCGGTCTCGGCAAGACGCATCTCATGCATGCGATCGGCCATCGCGTCCTCGAGCGCAATACCAACGCGAACATCGTCTACGTCTCGTCGGAGAAGTTCACCAATGAGTTCATTATCGCGATCAAGAACAACCAGACGGTCGAGTTTCGCAACCGGTATCGCCACGTAGACGTACTCTTGATCGACGACATTCAATTCCTCGAAGGCAAAGAACAGACTCAGGAAGAGTTCTTTCACACGTTCAACTCGCTGCACGAAGCGCAGAAGCAACTGGTCATCTCGAGCGATCGTCCGCCCAAGGAGATTCAAACGCTGGAGAATCGGCTGCGCTCGCGCTTCGAGTGGGGTCTGCTCACCGACATCCAGCAGCCTGACTTCGAGACGCGCGAAGCGATCTTGCGCAAGAAGGCCGAAACCGAGAAGGTCCCCGTCCCGGACGAAGTGCTGGCCTTCATCGCCAAGGTGATACCGTCGAACATCCGCGAGCTCGAAGGCTCGCTGATCCGCGTGGTGGCCTTCGCGTCGCTCACCAAAGCCCAGATCACCGTCGAGCTCGCCGCCGAAGTGCTCAAGAACGCGGTCGCGCAAGCGCCGATGCACCGCGTCACGATCCCCGGGATCAAAGAGCGCGTCGCCAAGCAGTACGGGATCTCGATCAAGGAGATGGAGGCGCAGCGCCGCGACCAGCGCGTGACGCTGCCGCGTCAGATCGCGATGTACATCGCGTGGCAGCTCACCGGCGCTTCGCTGCCGCAGATCGCGCGCGAGTTCGGCAAGAAGGACCACACGACGGCGATGTACGCGCGTGACAAGATTGCCGACATGATGGACGCCGACGAAGCTTTCCGCAACAAGATCCGTTCGATCGTCGCGCAAATCCAATCCGAGTGACGGCGCGGGGCACAGGCTCGCCGCCGCTACGGTCCGGCACGCTGGTGCCGGGCTGGATTCTGCACGTTCTTCCTACCGATAGCCGGCAGCCGGACTGGGCACCGGCATCGCTGGGCCGGCGAGATCCGTCCACCGGACCAATCCACCAGGGCAGGTCCGGTGCCGTGGAAAAACGGGATGCGCGAGCATGGCGGGGATCGCGTGGACAGAGCGCGGCCCCCGTCCACAGGCGAAAACAGGCGCAAAGGCGTGCTGCGAGCGGAGTTCGGCGGTTCTCCCCAATCTTCACCGCATTACTGCTAGTACGACGATCTTTCTTTAAACTAAAGACCGGACCGCGACGGTTCTCGAAACGGTGGATCAGTGAAGTTCACGTGTAGTACGAAAGACATCGCGTCCGCCGTCGGCGCGGCGAGCAAGGTTGTCAACGCGCACACCACGGTGCCGATTCTCTCGAATGTGCTGCTCAGCGCGGACGACGGCAATATCCGCGTGCGCGCCACGGATCTCGAGCTCACGCTCGAACAATCGTTTCCGGCCGAGGTCGCGGAGTCCGGAGCGGTCACCGTTCCGGCTCGGCTCTTCAGCGGGTATCTTGGAAACTTGCCGGCCGGGCTGCTCGAGCTCACCGGATCGCCGTCGCGCGCCTCGGTCAAGGCCGAACGCTCGAACTACGACTTTCACGCCCTGCCGGCCGACGAGTATCCGCCGCTGCCGACCGCGCAAAGAGGACAGTCGTTCACGATCGGTGCCAAACGTTTCCGCGAAGGCGTCGCCGCGACGATCTTCGCCGCGTCGAGCGAAGAGGCGCGCGGCGCCGTGCTGATGGGAACCCTACTCGAGCTCGACGGCGACAAGATCACGCTGGTCGCGACCGACGGCTACCGGCTCGCGCGCTGGACGGCCAAACTCGAGCGCGGGATCGAGGGCACCGTCAAGTACATCGTCCCGTCGCGGGCGCTCAACGAGGCGGCGCGCAATCTCGGCAGCGCCGAACTCGTCGAGGTCACCGCGCTCGGTGCGAACGCGAACCAGCTGCAGCTCACGGCAGGCACGACCTCGATCGTCGTCCGTTTGGTCGACGGTCAGTACCCGAACTACCAGCAGGTGATCCCGGCCAAGTTCGATCGGCGCGTCGTGGTAAACACGCAGGGTTTGATCGGCGGCTTGCGCCGCGCGGAGCTGGTCGCCGGCGATCGCGCCTCGATGGTCAAGCTCGAGGTCGCCAACCAAACGCTGATGATCACCGCGAAATCGGACGTCACCGGCAACGCGTACGAAGAGCTCGAGGTCGAGCAGACCGGCGAGGACCTCGCCATCGCCTTCAACGCGCGCTATCTGGTCGAGATCCTCAACCACGTCGACTCGCCGCAAACCGTGCTCGAGTTCCTCGGCCCGCTCTCGCCCGCCGCGATCCGCCCGCTCGAGCTCGGCGAAGAATCCGGCGAGCAGCTCTACGTGCTGATGCCGCTGCGCCAATAGCGCTTGGCTCGTAAGGGCGATGGACGTCGTCACAGCCCTGCGCCAGCTCACGCAGTTCGATCACGCTGCAAGCGCGCATCGCTCCGACCGCGGAGTCGCGTTTGGCTCTAGGGGGCCCGCAATGTGCGTCTTAGCGGTAGGTTTCATCACCCTCCAGGCGATGGCGCTGATCGAGTACGCCCAAACGTGTGACGTGCTTCTGCACCGGTCGTGAAGATCGACCGGATACGGCTCGCGAATTTCCGCAATTACGAGCGGCTCGACTTCGAACCGGCGGCGGGATTGAACGTGCTGGTCGGTCCGAACGCGCAGGGGAAGTCGAATCTGCTCGAAGCGCTTGCGATGCTGGCGACGGGCAAGTCGTTTCGCGCGCATCGAGAGAGCGAGCTGATCCGCGACGGCGCGGAGCGCGCGGAGATCGGCGGCGAGGCGCGCATCGCCGCCGGTGGGATTCGGCTGCGGTGCACGATCTCGCAGACGCCGGCGGGGACGCGTAAGTCGTTCGAGGTGAACGGCGGTGCGGTCGGCTTCGCCCGCTTTCTCGGACGCACGCGCGTGGTCACGTTCGTCCCGGCCGATCTGCAGCTGGTCGCCGGCGGACCGTCGCTGCGGCGGTCGTTCCTCAACGGCGCGCTCGCGCAGTTGTCGCCGACCTATTATCGCGATCTCGCGCTGTACCAGAAGGTCGTGCAGCAGAAGTCCGCGCTGCTGCGCGGCGCGATCGCGCCCGACCGCGATCTGCTGCTGGCGTACAACGACGAGCTGGTGCGGCCCGCGTCGGCGCTCATCGCCGCGCGACGCGCGTTCGTCGACGAGCTCGCCGCGGCGACGGCCGAGATCTACGCGCGCTGGCGCGGGACGCGCGAACGGCTCGGCGTGACGTACGCACCGAACCCCGACGGCGACGTCGGCGAAGCGCTCGCCGTGCAGCTCGACGCCGAAGTGCGGCGCCGCACGACGCTGGTCGGGCCGCATCGCGACGACCTGCGGCTGCTCGTCGATGGGAAGCCTCTGGCGGCGTTCGGCTCGCAGGGACAGCAGCGCACGGCGGTGCTCGCGCTCAAGGTCGGCGAATACGACGTCATGCGCGCTCGCACCGCAGACGCTCCGATCCTATTGCTCGATGACGTGCTCAGCGAGCTCGACGCCGAGCGCGCGGCCGGCTTTCTGAAGGCGGTCGGTGGCTACGAGCAAGCCTTCTTGACGACGACCGAGCTTCCGAGCTCGGTCGGGCCGGCGACGACCTGGGCGATCCGCGCCGCCAGCGTGACGCCGTGCTGAAGCTCGGCACCGTCCTCGACGGTTGGCGTCCGAAGCCCGGCGGCGGCTCCGATCCGTTGGTTGCGGTTCGCGCGGCCTGGTCAGAGTTGGTCGGTGCCGACGTCGCGCGCGCCGCGCAGCCGATCGCGATCGAGCGCGATCAGACCTTGGTGGTGCTCACGACGTCGTCCGCTTGGTCGCACCAGCTGGCCTTCCTCGAACCCGAGATCGTGCGCGGACTGCGCGCACGGCCCGAGCTGCACGCGTTGATGCGGCTGCGCTTTCGCGTCGGGAAGATGCGCGCGCGGCCGGCATCACGCGCCGGCGCGAGCGGGCCGCGGAACGCGGCCGAGGGCGTCCCCCGCGAACCGCCGGCCAAGACGCTCGACGACGCGCTTGCCCGCCTGCGTCGCGCCGTCGGGCGAACGCGGGCCGCGCACCGCGCGCTGGGCGGAACGTTCTGCTCGCTGTGCGAGGCTCCGGTCGAGGTTGGACCCACCTGCCGGCCGTGCCGCGAAGACGATCTGCGACGGCGGCGGTTTGCGTGCGAGCGGCTGCTGTTCGAGGCGCCGTGGCTCACGCCCGAAGAAGTCTTGGGCGCGATCGACGGCCTCGATGCGGAGGCGTACGACGGCATTCGGCGCCGGCTGCTGCGGTCGTGGTGGGACGAGCTCCGCCGCGCGAGCGCGCTACACAAATTGCGACAGCCGGTCGATCGCGTCCGGCTGCGCAAGCTGGCGAGCTCGTTCGTTCTGCTCGAGACGCGCATCGATCCGAATCGGCTCGAGATGGACTCCGCGGTGCGCGTGAACGCGCTGGGCGACCTCTACGACTTCGTGCGCGAGATCGAGCGGACGTAGGCCGGCGGTTCGGACTTCCTCGCAGCCCTTCGAGTGAAAAGCGTCCCTCGCGGCGAAGATAGTGGATCGAATGAACGACTACACCGGCGAGCAGATCGAGGTTCTCAAAGGCCTCGAGGCTGTTCGCAAGCGTCCCGGCATGTACATCGGCAACACGGCCGAACGCGGGCTCCACCAACTCGTCTACGAAGCGGTCGACAATGCAGTCGACGAGGCGCTGGCCGGTTACGCGCGACGCATCGCGGTGATCCTGTACAAGGACGGCTCGGTTTCGGTCGAGGACGACGGGCGCGGCATCCCAGTCGACATGATCGCCGAGGAGAAGCTACCGGCGGTCGAGGTCGTCATGACCATCCTCCACGCCGGCGCCAAGTTCGGCAAGGGCGGCTACAAGGTGTCGGGCGGGCTGCACGGCGTCGGCATCTCGGTGGTCAACGCGCTCTCCGAATGGATGGTCACTCGCGTGCACCGTGACGGGTGGGAGTACGAGATCCAGTTCGAGCGCGGCCAGACCTCGCAGAAGCTCAAGAAGCTGCGCCGAGCGGAGGGCGCGGGGACGTACCAGTGGTTCAAGCCGGATCCGCAGGTGTTCGAAACGCTCGAGTTCTCGTGGAAGATCCTCGAGAACCGGTTGCGCGAGCTCGCGTTTCTCAACCGCGGTTTGGCAATCACCTTGCGCGACGAGCGGCCCGAAGAAGGCCCGCGCGAAAAGGCGTACATGTACGAGGGCGGGATCGTCTCATTCGTCGAGTGGTTGAACGAGAACAAGGACTCGCTCACGCCGGTGATCTCGACCAACGGAGAGCGCGACGACGTCGTCATCGAGTGCGCGTTCCAGTGGCAGGACGGCTACAACGAAGTCGTCTACTCGTACGCCAACAATATCAACACGATCGAGGGCGGAATGCACCTCACCGGCTTCCGCACCGCCGTCTCGGGCAAGGTGAACGAGTACGGCCGCAAGCGCGGGATGCTCAAGGAGGCCGACGCGAACCTGTCCACCGACGACTGCATGGAAGGGCTGACCGCGATCGTCTCGGTCAAGCTGCAAGAGCCGCAGTTCGAAGGGCAGACCAAGACCAAGCTCGGCAACGCGAAGATCCGCCCGATCGTCTACGCGCTCGTCAGCGAGCGCCTCGACTTCTTCATGGAAGAAAATCCGAAGTTCGCGCGGGCGATCGTCGACAAGTGCATGCAGGCACAGCGCGCGCGTGAAGCCGCCAAGAAAGCGCGCGATCTGACCCGGCGCAAGAACGTGCTCGAGGGCAGCGGGCTGCCCGGCAAGCTGGTCGACTGCAAGATGCAGGATCCGGCGCTCTCCGAGCTCTTTCTGGTCGAGGGCGACTCGGCCGGCGGCACGGCCAAGGGCGGGCGCGATCCGAACACCCAAGCGATCCTACCGCTGCGCGGCAAGATCCTCAACGTCGAGAAGGCCCGCTTGGACAAGATGCTCTCGAACGAAGAGATCCGCACGATGATCACCGCGTTGGGCACCGGGTTCGGGGAAGAGTTCAACGCCGACAAGCTGCGCTACCACAAGATCATCATCATGACCGACGCGGACGTCGACGGCTCGCACATCCGCACGCTGCTGCTGACGTTCTTCTACCGGCAGATGAAGCAGCTCGTCGAGCGCGGCTACGTCTACATCGCGCAGCCGCCGCTCTACGGCGTGAAAAAAGGTAAGAAGCAGTGGTGGGCGTTCAACGAGGCCGAGCTCAACGGCATCTTCGACGGCGCCGACGCCAAAGAGTTCACCATCCAGCAGTTCAAGGGGCTCGGCGAGATGGACGCCGAGCAACTCGCCGACACCACGATGGATCCGCAGTCCCGCCGGCTCAAGCAAGTGACGCTGGAGGAAGCCTCCGAGGAGGCCGAGCGCATGTTCACGACGCTGATGGGCGACAAAGTCGAGCCGCGCAAGCTGTTCATCCAAGAGCACGCCCGCACCGTGCGAAATCTGGACTTGTAGCCCTGCCGGCCCGGACAGGAGCGCTCGCCGCGAGCGAAGCGCTCCCCGGTCGATGTGAACCGGATGAGACGACGTTTGTAAAGATGGGCGCTCGGGGACGAAGGAAGCAGTGTTTGGCGTGAGAGCGTCGCGTCGCGCGGTGATCGTCGCCGCGACGGTGGCGGTGCTCCTCGTGGTGCTGATCGCGGCGCGCCACCTCATCGCGCGCGGGGTGCTGGAGGCGACGCTGTCGGTTGCGACGGGGTACTCCGTGCGAATCGGCGCCGAGACGCTAGGGACCAATCACGGCGTGCTGTTCGACGTGCACGTCGTCAAGAACGGCGATCCCGTCCTCGACGCCCAGCGCGTCGACGTCGACTACGCGCTGCGCGACATCTTTCCCGGCGGCCAGCACCGGTTCGGCTTTGCCGCGATCACGATCCAGAAGCCGATCCTAACGATCACCCGTCACGCCGATGGAACGCTGACGTTCAATCGCGCCGGCGGCACGTCGGGGGCGGCGCCGCCGACCACCCGAAAGGCGGCGGCACCATACTACTTCACGGCCCGCATCCGCGACGGCGTCATCCGGCTGATCGATGACGCGCCGCTGCAGAAGGACCTGGCGAACCAGTCGATCGAGGACGTGTCGATCGACGCGTCGGTCAAGTCGGACGCGCGCACGACCGCACGTCTCGAAGGCGTGCTGGTGGCCCGGCGCACCGCGGGCGCACCGGTCGCGCGCTACCCGCTCGCGGTGCGCAGCATCATCGACGTGCAGCGCGGGATCGCGCTGAACACCGTTACCGCGCGCGAGCTGCCGCTGCGCGGGGTGCTCGGCTTCCTCGTCCATTCCAGAGCGGTGCGGTTCGACGGCGGCGTGCTGACAGGCGTCGACGCGCAGGTCTACGCGCTCGCCCCGAAAGGCGAGGACTTCACCTACCGGCTCGGCGGCCGCGCCGATCTGCGCGACGGCACGATCGCGGTCAGTGCGCTGGCGCGCGAGGTGCGCGACGTGCGCGCCTCGTTCGTCATCAGCGACGACATGTTCTCGACCGAGGCGATCGACGCAACGATCGGCGGGATCCCGATCCACGGCCGCGGTGCGCTCTACGATCTCTTCGGCACGCCGTCGCTGAGGCTCGGCTTCATCGCCGACGGCGACCTGCACGTGCTGCGCGGCCTGTTCGGTTTCACCGCCAAGTTGCCGCTGCGCGGCGAAGCGCACTTCGAGTCGCTGCTGGAATCGACGATCGCGCAGCCGCTGATCCACACGGCGTTCTCGATGCCGCACCTGCACTACGACCGCTTCCCGATCGACGCGCTCGACGGCATCGTCGACTATCGCGACAGCGCGATCGTGATCAGCGGGCTGCAGGGCCGCTTCGGCACCGTGAAGCTGGCATTGGGTGGGCGCGTGCTGGTGAACGATGCCGGCGACGACGTGCAACTCGCGCTCGGTGCGGCTGGACCCGGCGCGGAGTTGCCCTATACCGATCTGCTCGCGCCGGATTCGACCGTTCGCGCGGTCGCGCTGTTCACGCAGCCGCCCGGCGACGTGTTTCGCGTCCGCGGCACGATCGGCACGATCGGACCGACCCGCGGCGCGGGGACCTTCGCGGTCGACCCGCACGGCGTCGGCGAGTTCGGACCGTTCCGGTTCTCACGGGCCGACGGATCGCTGCTGGCCGGCGGATTCGAGCTCGAGCGGCCGATCTCGCAAAGCGCAGGCTGGCTGTACACGCGCGGTTTCCGGTTGGCCGACGTGCGCACGGCGGCGGCGCTCCCCGGCGTGCGGATCCCGGCGCTGCCGCGGATCGCCGGTGTGGTCGACGGCGATCTCGCCGCCGGCGGCACGCCGTCGTCGTTCGGCGTCGGCGGAACGATCCGCGGTCGCGATCTCAGCGTCGAAGGCTATGCGCTGGGCACCGGCAGCGTGCGGTTGGGCGGGACGTTCAGCGACGTGCGCTTGGCCGACATTCGCGTCGACGGACCACTCGGACGCTTCGGCGGACAAGGCGCCTTTTCGAACGGGCTCTTCGCGCTCGACGGCCGCTACGACGGCTTGCTGCAGAATCTCGAGCCGTTCACGTCGGATGCGAGCGCCCGGGGAGAGGTCCACGGTCCGGTGCGCGCGACGATCGCGCAGAACCGCATCGTCGTCCAGACGACCGGCGCCGACCTCGCCGGTGGATACGTCCGCGGCGTCGCGGTCGATCGCGTCAGCGGCACGATCGCGGTCGAGAACAAAGCCGTGCGCATCGTCGCGGCCGAAGGTTCGATCGGCGGCGCGCGCGCGGTTGCGGCCGACACCGGCGGCCCGTTTCTCGTCTCGGCTCCGGCGCTGCCGGTCGCTGCGCTGCGCGGGACCGGCGTCCCGGTCCAGGCCGGAACCTTGGCGCTGTTCGGCATCGCCGATCTGCGCGGCGCCGGCCCATCGTTCAACGGTGTCGTCGCCTTGGATGACGGCGTCGCGTCGGGACTTCCGATCAGCGGCGGCGTCGACGTCGCGCTCGCCGGTGGTACGGCGCGGGTGAGCAACGGCGTCGGCGGGCTCGGAGCGACGTACGCCGACTTCTCGGGGCGCGTCGACGGGATCGGACGGACCGGCCCGGGCGCGCTCGCGTACGATCTGGCGGCCGACGTGCCGATCGGCGACGTCGACGCGTTGCGCCGCACGCTGCACGTACCGGTGAAGTACTTGGAGGGCAGCTTCGCGGCGGCGGTCCGGGTGCGCGGCAGCGGCGCGCAACCGAACGTTTCGGGCAACGTCACGATTCCGGAGGGATCGTACAACGGGCTGTCGTTTCGCGACGGGCGCGCCGCGGTTGCGCTCACGCCGAGCACGCTCTGGGCGCGCAACGGTGCGCTGACCTTCGGCACGACGCGGACCGCGGTGAACGCGCAAGTCTCGGTCGCGCGCCGGGCGTTCGCGGTCGACGTTCGCAGCGCAGCCGCCGACTTGGCCGACTTCAACGACTACTTCGACGAGGCCGAAACACTCGACGGACGCGGGCGCGTCGCCGTCTCTTTGGCCAACGACGGCATGACGACGCGTACGTCGGGACGCGTCGACGTGGCGGGCTTCCGGTACCGGCGCTTCGCGTTCGGTCAGACCGACGCGACGTGGTCGCAGCGGGGCGGTTCGGTCACGACGGCGCTCAACGTTCGCGGCAGTCACGGTGCGCTGCGCGCCAACGGCACGATGGTCGCGGCGGCCGGCGACCCGATCACGGCCGTACGGAGCGCGACCTATCGCGCGACCGTGCAGGCGCAGCGCGTCGACCTCGCAACCTGGCTGCCGGCGTTCGGCATCAGCGCCCCGGTGATCGGTCAGGTCGACGCGAGCGGTTCGGTCGCCGGACGCTGGCCGCGCTTGACGGTCAACGGTGACGCGTCGCTCGCCAACGGTTCGATCGACGGTTTCGCCGTTGCGCAAGGACGGGTTCATGCGCGCAGCAACGGCGCTCGGATGACGGTTTCGAACACGACGCTCGACTTGGGCTTCGCGCGCTTCGACGCGAGCGGCTCGTTCGGGTTCTCGACGACCGATCCGCTCGCGCTAGCCGTGCACGTGCAGTCGCCCGACGTCGCCAAGGCGCTCGCGACGTTGCGCCCCAAAGGGCCGCACTACGACGTCGGAGGCGCACTGCAGGCGGAGGCCCGCATCGCGGGCACGATCGCCAAACCGCGCGCGACGGTCGGTTTCGAGTTGACCAGCGCGCGCTACAAATCGCTCGCCGTTCCACGCGTGCTCGGCAACGTCGGCTACGACGGGCAGACCATCTCCGTCTACGACGCCGAAGCGACGTTCGCCAAAGGGACCGTGCTGGTCGCCGGCTCGCTACCGTTCTCGCTGCGGCCGTTCGGCGTGAACCCGGTCGCGCCGTTGTCGTTCACGCTCGCATTGGGCGGACTCGATCTCGCGCCGTTTGCACCGTTCGTCCCCGGACCGCAGACGAAGCTCGGCGGGACGGTCAACGGGCGTTTGGCGGTCGAGGGTACGGCGAATGCACCGCGCGTCGCCGGCACCGTCACGCTGGCGGACGGCACCTACGTCTCCGGCATCGACCGCGACGCCGTCACGAAAGCGAACGCGCAGTTGACGTTCTTGGGGACGAGCGTTGCGCTGCAGGCGCTGCACGCGAACGTCGGTGGCGGGACGCTCGACGGCAGCGGGCAACTCGATCTGCCGTTCCCCGGCGCGCACACCAGCGGCTATACGGTCGCGCTCGTCGCGCACGGCGCGCGAGTCGACCTGCCACAGTACGGGCGCGGCACGATCGACGGAACCATGCAGTTGCGCAGCGGTACCGGCATACCGGTTCTGTCCGGCGACCTCACCCTCTCCAACGCCTCGATCCCGATTCTCACCATCTATCGGAACGCGACCGCCGGCACGAGCACGGCGAGCGGCGGGCTGGGCCTGCCGCTCAACCTCGGATTCGACTTGACCGCGAACGTGGGCAAGAAGGTGCGCGTGCAGGCGTCGTCGCCCTACGTCGACGTCGGCGCCACCGGAACGGTCGTGCTGACCGGTACGCTGAGCGCTCCGAAGCTCGACGGCGTGTTGACCGCGACACCGGGCGGCGTGTTCTCGACCTACAACCGGGCGTTTCGCGTGCAGCAGGCGCGGGTCGCGTTCACGCCGGCCAACGGCGTGCTGCCGTACATTGATCTGCGTGCCTACGCTCACGTGACGAATCCCGATCCCGATCCGACCCGCAACGCCGTCGGCAGCGCCGACATCACCATCACCGTGCGGGGACCCGCCGACGAGCTGGCCTCAGGCTCGGGCTCGGTGATCCAATACGCGTCGAACCCGCCGTACTCGCAAGAGCAGATCATCGGCTTGCTGCTCGACGCGTCCGTGTTCGGCGCGGTGAACTTCGGGCAGCAGCAGAACGGGACGACGCTGCGCGGCGCGCCGGGCGAATCGAACGCGCTGCTGCCGCCGGGCGTCACGCCGTATCAAGCCGGCGTGATCAACTTCAACGAAGAGGCGTTCTCGGTTCTCAACGGCCAGCTCACGCAGCATTTTCTCGCACCCGTCGAACAGTTCTTCACCGGCAAGTTCGGGCTGACCGATTTCGAGCTGACCGTCGACTACGGCGGGGGCGTTGGCTACGACATGCTCAAGCAGCTCGGGCACCGTGACGTCTACGCGAGCTTCGGACAAACGCTTTCGAATCCGGTGCGCACCACCGCCGGCTTCACCTCGCGACCCGATGCGGCGACGTCCGTCCAGTTCAACTACTTCACGCAGAACGGCGATCCGGCGTTCACCAACAACGTCAACGGGACCGACCAGTTCTTGGGGCCGGAGCGGCTCAAGGGGATCCAGCCGCTTTCCGGCCGCCAAGGGTTCACCTTTTCAATCGTCAGGAAGTACCCCTGAGGCTCGGCTACCAATGGTCGCCGCAGGAGGGCGGCTTGGGCGTCAGCCCAACCGCGAAGGGTTCGGCGGAGCCGAACCCACAAGGCACTCGGGGCGGCGTGTCGTACCCTGGTGGCCGGGAACGCGCACGGTCAGTCGCGCGTTACACCCCAAAAACCAGCAGCCCGGCGGTCGCCCACGGTGGCTAGGCCCGGCCCCCTCTCTCGCACGAAGGACGTCCTCCGCTTGTTCGAACGGTTCCGCCGCACGCCGCGCATCGCGCTCGCCGTGCTTGCGTTCTTCGGTCTGGTGACGCCGGCAGCATACTCCGCTCCGGCGGCGCCGACGGTCGTCTCCGTCGCCGTGACCGGAAACGCGCACATTCCCACCGACCGCATCCTCGCGGTCGTGAAGACGAAGGTCGGTGA
>PMOS01000008.1 GCA_003161435.1 Vulcanimicrobiota bacterium | reverse complement strand
ATCGCGCCGCCGCCGCGCTTCCAGGAATCACCGGTCCAGGTCGTGTGGCCGGGTTGGCCGGGTCCCGGCACGGCGTACCAGTCCCAGATCCGCTTGCCGGTCGCCGCGTCGAACGCGGTGATGTAGCCGATGCCGCCCCAGTCGCCGTTCGAGGCGCCGAGCAGCAGCATGTTCTTGTACGGAACGGGCTGCATCGTGTAGAACGTGTTGGTCAGATCGTGCGCGGCGACGACGTTCCAGGCGACTTTGCCGGTCGTCGCGTCGAGCGCGATCAGATGTCCGTCGAGCGTCGCCTCGTAGACCTTGCCGTTGAGCAGCGCGACGCCGCGGTTGGCGGAGAACGCGATGACGTGCGGCTTGTAGGGGAAGTGCCACTTCAGCGCTCCGGTCGCCGCGTCGAGCGCGTACACGTCGTTGTGCGACGACGTCACGTACATCGTTCCGTTCCAGACGATCGGTGCCGTCTCGAGCGGACCGCGCGCATCGATCGGTGCGCTCCAGGCCTTCTTGAGGGTGCCGACGTTGGCCGGCGTGATCTCGGTCTCCGAAAGATACCGGTTGCCGCTATAGCCGCGTGCCGGGAGAACCCAGTTCGACGCGTCTTGGTCCGCGTTGGCATATGCCGTTGCGTCGGGCCAGGTGCCTTGCGCGTTCGTGCGTTGCAGCCCGGTTGCCGAGACGACGCCGACGAGGACGGCGAGACTGACGAGTGCGCTCGTCGTTCGCTTCATGATGCCTCCTCCCAGCGATCTCCGCTGGGACTACCAGGCTTGCCCGAGCCTAGCAGTTCGTCCTGTTCCGCGCCGCCGCAGCAGGCCATTAGTCGGCCGGTGGCACGATCGGCAACAGAACGTACGCTTGACGTGCCGGCCCGGCATGGAGCGTGTTGGTGACGCTGTAGAGAGCGGGCGGACGATCGCGCGGATCGTCGTGCAGAAACGGTCCGCAGCCGGTCATCTCGTTCTTGAAGTTGGAGAGCCGTCCCCCGCTCGGGCCGGGATACCGGTAGTCGTTGCCTCGCACGCTCAAGCCCAGGCGAGAGCCGGCCGGCAAAACGATCGACGTCGGCCAGAGTTCCACCTCGAGCTGCACCACGTCGCCGGGGACGAGCAGCGCGATGGCGGTGTGCGGGTGATACGGGCGGTAGTCGGTGGTCAAGTCGGGATCGAGGGCTCGATGCGAGGCGCGCAGCCAGCCCTGCGCGAGCGGCGTGCGCGGGTCGATGGCGCCTTGGAAGACGATCTCGGCGCCGTCGGCGCCGAACGCTCGCAGAACCACGAAGATGTCGGCGTCGCTCGTCGACGACGCGACGAACAGCCGCGCCGCCAGCGGTCCGGTGATCTCCGTCTCGCGCTCGAGCGGTGGGCTCGTGAACGTCAGGCCGTCGCCGGACGGATCGTACTCCGCCCGCATCTCTGCCGCCGGCGGTTCGGCGCACAGCGCGCCTGCATCAACGTCGAGGTACAGCTTCGTCCACTGGGTGCGCGCGATCGGCCACGCATCCTCGTGCCGCTCCTCGAACCGGTCGACGTGCCGCACTTGCAACCGGACCCGCGGCCAGTCGCGCAGCGTGTCCTCGCCCTTGAGATAATGGGCGAAGAACTGTTTCTGCAACCGCACCCCGTAATCGGTATAGAACTCGGTCCAGTGCTCGATGCCGTGAACCTCGAGCCACTTCTCCGGCGACGCCGCGCGGACGAAGGCTTCGAAGTTGCCGCGCGGGTGCAGCCCCTGGCCGCCCCAGTTGGCGGCGCTCAGCAACGGCACGACGACGCGTCCCCACACCGGGGAACGCGAGCGGTGGTATTCGTCGTCGAGCGGATGCGCCAAGATGTCGGCGCCGAAATCCGTCCGGTTTCGCGCCAGTTCTTCCTCGCTCAGCGTCTCGGGACCGCACGCGAGCTCGCCGGTCACGCCACTGCGCGGACCGCGTTCGCCCAGACCGTGCTGCACGCTCTTGACCTGCATGTCGTACCAGTTCTGCGCGAAGGTGCATAGGACGCCGCCGTGGTGCGTGAGGTCGCGGTAGAAGTCGGCGGCGCCTTCCCACGCGCAGATCGCGGCGAGATGCGACGGCTGCAGCGACGCGACCGACCACTGGTTCATCGCATAGTACGAGATGCCGTTGAGGCCGACGTTGCCGTTGCTCCACGATTGCGTGCCGGCCCACTCGATGCACTGCGCGAGGTCCTGCGTCTCGCGTGGCGACCACGGTTCGAGAAAGCCGGGCGAACGGCCGGCACCGCGCGAATCGACCCGTACGCAGACGTAACCGTCGGGCACCCACTTCTCCGGATCGACGACCTCCCAGTTCTGATAGCGGTTCGTGGAGCCGGCGGTGACGTCGGGGTGCTGCTCGGCCATCCGGTTCCACGCGCTCGGATAGCCGTCTTGGAACGCGAGCCCTTTCGCGTACGGCCCGTAGCTCAGGATCACCGGATAGCGGCCGCCGCCGGCGGGACGAAACACGTCCGCGCGCAGCACGATGCCGTCGTCCATCGGAACGGCGACGTCCCAGTCGACCTGCATGGGAGGTTCCACCGGCTCGATCTCCATATGAGCAGCTACGCGGACGCCGCCCGATCTCCCCACCTCCCCGAGGTCACGCACGTTGACGACGCTGGACGGAATCGCAGTGCACGGGCACTTCATCGACGGGCACGAGCGGCCCAGCGCCGATGAGCGCACGTTCGACGTGCGCAATCCGGCGAACGGCGCGCTCGTCGCGCGCGTCGCCGAGGGCGGTGCCGCGGAGATCGGCTCGGCGATCGAGGCTGCGAGCAACGCGTTCGCCGACGGGCGCTGGTCGCGGCTGGCCGTGCGCGAGCGGCAGCGCATTCTGAACGGCTTCGCCGACGCGATCGAAACCGCGTTGCCAGAGCTCGCGACGCTCGAGTCGACCTGCGTCGGCCGACCGCTGCGCGAGATGCGCGCGCAGCTGAGCCGCATCCCGGAGTTCTACCGGTATTTCGCCGCGGTCGCGCGCACCGCCGAGGATGCGGTGACGCCGTTCGAGGGACCGTACGTGAACTACGTCCGGCGCGTCCCGCTCGGCGTCGTCGGACAGCTCACGCCGTGGAACCACCCGCTGTTGATCCTCACCAAGAAACTCGCGCCCGCCCTCGCGGCGGGGAACTGCGTCGTCGCCAAGCCATCGGAGTACACCCCGCTCACCACGCTCGAGTTGGCGCGGATCGCCCGTGACGCGGGGATCCCCGACGGCGTCTTCAACGTGGTCACCGGATTCGGAGCCGAGGCCGGCGCCGCGCTCTGCACCGACAAGCGCGTGCGCAAGCTCGATCTGACCGGCGGAACCGAAACCGGCCGCGTCGTCGCGAAGCTGGCCGGCGAGAACCTCATTCGGGTGACCTGCGAGCTGGGCGGCAAGGCGCCGGTGATCGTCCTGCCCGACGCCGACCTCGACCGCGCCGCCGCCGGCGCGACGTTCGCCGCGTTCATCGCATCGGGTCAGACCTGCGTCGCCGGCACGCGCGTGCTCGTGCACGAGCGCCAAGCCGATGAGCTGGTCGAGCGGATGGTGCGGCGTGCGCGCGCGATCCGCATCGGCGATCCGTTGGACCTTGCCACTCAGCTCGGACCGCTGGTTTCCGCGCCGCAGCTCGCGCGCACCGAGCGGTACGTCGAGATCGGCCGCGCCGAAGGCGCGACGGTCGCCTGCGGCGGGCGGCGGCCGGAGGGTCCGCCGGCGGCGGGCTTCTTCTACGAGCCGACGATCTTCACCGGCGTGCAGCCCGCGATGCGCATCGCGCAGGAAGAGATCTTCGGCCCGGTCACCTGCGTGATGACCTATCGCGACGTCGACGACGCCGTGCGCATCGCGAACGACATTCGCTTCGGGCTCGCCGCGTCGATCTGGACCGCGGATGCCGCGCGCGGGATGAAGCTCGCGGAACGCCTCGACTGCGGGATCATCTGGGTGAACGACCACCATCGCATCGATCCGTCGCTCCCCTGGGGCGGGATGAAAGACAGCGGGATGGGCCGCGAAACCGGGCTCGAAGGGTTTCGCGAATACACGCAAACCAAGAGCGTCATCGTCAACCTCGACGATCCCGTCGACTGGTATGCCACCGACGGCATCGTCCGGCTCAGCTGAAGTCGGCGAAGGAGTCACCATGAGCCAACCTGAGGTCGTTACGCGTGGCGATAAGCTGACGACCAATGCGGCGGAGCTGGCCGAGCTCGTAGCGAGCTTTCCGGCGGAGACGCTCTTGTCGCCGCTGGGCGACGAGTTCTGCGCGGTCGAGCACGTCTGCCATTTGCGCGATCTGGAACGCGACGGGTTCACGCCGCGGATTCAGAGCGTCATCGACAACGACGACCCGCAGCTGTTCGATTTCGACGGTGCCGGCGTCGCCGCGGCTTCAGATTACCGGGCCGAGAACGCGCTCGCTGCGCTCAACGCGTTCCTCGAAGCACGCCGGCAGAATGCCGAAGTGGTACGCGCCACCACGGAAGCCGGCTTCACGCGCGTCGGGCACTACCAAGCGCGTCCTCCGATCACGCTCGACGCGATCGTCGCCGGCATGCTCGACCACGACCGCGACCACCTCGACCGCCTCCGCGCGATGCTCACCCGCACCGGCGCCGGAGAATGAGCCCGACCATCACGCAAGCGCCATTGCGGTAGGGCGCGCCGCGCGCGTCCAAGGATCGACCAGCAGCTTGATCTGCGCGGCGCGGCCTTCGAGCATCGGGACGAGACCGTCTTCGACGATGCGTTCGAGCGGGATCGCGGTTGGCGCGACCGCCTGCCACACGGCGGGTTCGACCGCGAGCAGACGCGCTGCTTCGGGAACGTCTTCGCGGCCGATCAGCGCGTTGGTGCCGATGATCTCGAGCTCTTTGGTCGTGATGCGACGCGCGTCGATCTGGACGAGGTGCTTGGCAATTGCGACCTCGACGAGCCGGCCGCCGGCGTCGACCGCCGCGATCGCGGCCGCGATGCCGGCGTCGCTCCCACTCACTTCGAACACGAGGGTCGGCACGAAGCCGAGCTCGGCCAACGCCGTCGTGAGCGAGGACGCGTCGCCGGCGCGGATCGTCTCGACGGCGCCGAGCACGCGGGCAATCGTCAGCCGTTCCGCCGAGACGTCGGCCGCGACGACGCGCGCGCCGTGCTGCGCGAGCGCGAAGGTGAGGAACGCGCCGATCCCGCCGGCGCCGATCAACAGCACGTTCTCGCCGATCTGCGGCCGGCCGCGGCGCAGCGCGTGCACCGCAATCGCCATCGGCTGCGTCAGCACCGCGGCGTCGTCGCCCAAGCCGAACGGCTCGGTGCGAAAGACGATGTGCGCGGGGACGCGCACGAACTCGGCCAGACCGCCGTCGCGGTGCAGACCGACGGTCGCGTAGAACGCGCAGATGCTGGTGCGCCCGGCACGGCATTGCGGGCAGACGCCGCACCACAGCGCAGCTCCGGTGACGACCGCTTCGCCTTCGCTGAACCCTTCGACGCCGTCGCCGACCTCGGCGACGCGACCGGCGAACTCGTGGCCGGGGATCAACGGACCCAGATGCCCCGTCAGCGCGTGACGCGCGTGCAGCGGGTACATCTGCGTGCTGGTGAACTCGCTCGCGTCGGTGCCGCAGACGCCGTTCGCATGGACGCGCACCAACACTTCGCCCGGCTCTGGACGCGGGCGCGGAACGTGCTCGATACGCATGTCGCGAGGCCCGTGGTAGACCGCCGCACGCATCGTCGCCGCCATGCTGCGCCGTCTTGGCGATCCGGGGGCCGAGGCCTGGCGCGCGTGGAAGCCGCCGCAATGCTTTCGCACGGCCGCATGACGTACACGCCCGCGTATGCACGGACGCCGCTGGCGCCGTTCCCCGGCGGCGCGCGCCTCGCGCTGCACCTGATCGTCAACGTCGAAGTGTGGGATTTCGCGAAGCCGATGCCGCGCGCCGCGCTCCCGCCGCCGCCGGGCGGCGGGACGGTCCCCGACGTTCCGAACTTCACCTGGTACCAGTACGGTCAGCGGGTCGGCATCTGGCGACTGATCGACACGCTCGCCCGGCACGATGCGCGCGCGACGCTCAGCGTGAACTCGGCAGTCTGCCGCGAGTACCCGCAGATCATCGAGCGGACCGTCGCGGCGGGTTGGGAGATGATGCCGCACGGCGTCGTCCAGCGCACCATGGCGACGGTCGACGACGAACGCGCCGTCATCGAGGATGCGCTGGCAGAGCTCGAGGCCGCGACGGGAACCCGACCGCGCGGTTGGCTCGGACCCGCGCTGGTCGAGACGGAACGCACGCTGGATCTGCTCGCCGACGCCGGGCTCGAGTACTGTTGCGACTGGGGACCGGCCGACGATCTGCCGTTCGATCTGCAGGTACAGCACGGCCGGATGGTCGCGATCCCGTATCCGATCGACACGAACGACATCGTCGTGTTCACCGTCGAGAAGCATCCGGCCGAGGAACTGTACGCGCGTTGCGCTGCCGCGCTCGAGACGTTACACGTAGAGAGCGCCGTCTCGCCGCGCATCCTGGCGATCGCGCTCCATCCGTACCTCACCGGAACACCTGCGCGGATCGGCGTCCTCGACCGCATCCTCACGCTCGCGCGCGAACACTACGGCGCGTGCACGCTCACCGCCGGCGAGATCCTCGACTGGTACGTCGCGCAGACGCCGGCTATACCGGCGATCTGAGCTAGCTCGCCGAGCGCGCCGCGCGCTGCGCGGGCTCGGTCAAGCGGCGCACGACCGATCGCGCGATCGCCTTCGTGCGGGCCTCGCCCCAACCCAACGCGCGCGCCCAGTCGGTTGTCCCGGCATTGAACACGACGCCGTCGCCGTGCCGGAACGTCACCATCGCGGCGTGCCCCCCGAGCGCGATCTCACCGTTGCCGCCCGAAACGTTCCAGCCGTCGAACGAAGCGCGACCGAGTGCGACCAGGCCGGGCGGCGCGTGCTCGGGATCGATCCCGTCGCACGAGTACCCGACCAGCGCGGCGCCCGCGCCGATCGTATCGCCGTCGCGCACGTGCGCGTCGCGAAACAACGGATGCGCGCCGCGCTCGATGCGATAGCCCGTCGCCGGCCGCGGGCCGGCCCATTTGCTCCCGCCGTGCCGCGACGACAGACCGGTCAACGCATCCTCGGGCAGGTCGTCGGACCAGACGCCGTCGCGGCTGAGCGTGGCGGATGCGTCGTCGTAGACGGCACGCAAACGACACGTGTTTCCCCCGAAGAAGGCCGCGTTGCGTCCACCGTCGAGCCAGGCCTCGACGAACGCTCGCTTCTCGCGCGTCCAGTACTCGTCGTGGCCGAACGAACACAGCAGCGCGTATCGCTGCGCGTCCACGGTCCCGCGATGCAGGTCGAGGTCGGTGCACACGTCGACCGCGATGCCTTCGCGCGCGAACCATTCCAGCGCGTAGAGATCCCAGTGCGCGAACGTATGACGCGGCGACGTTCGATCGTAGACGTCCACGCCGGTTTCGTCGCGCAAGTGGCCACCGGTGCCGCCGCCCGGCCGCTGCAGCGTCGAGGTGAGTTGTCCGCCCGCTAAACACGCTGCGTCTTCGGAACGCCACGTCGCATCGACATGCGCGAGGTTATAGGCGTGATACGTGAAGAGCGGCAGGTTCACCAGCACCTGCGCCGTCGAACGCGCGCGCACGACGAACAGCGCGGTGCCCCAGCGCGCGTCGGGCGTATCGTCGCGCGGCGCGCCGCGCTCGCTCGCCCCGCCGTCGGCGATGAACCGAGCTATGTACGCGCCCGGCGCGAGCTCGCGCGGCAGCGCGATCGAGATCGTCGGCCAATCCCACCGGACGTCGGGCGCACCAGGCGGCGCCGGCTCGCCGGCAAACGGCCCGGCTTCGTGGACGCAGCGCCCGACGTCGCTCCAGCGCTCGAGCCGCACGCGATAACACGCCGCGTCGGTGGCGACATGCAACACCAGCGTCCCACCGGCGTCAACCGTCGGCTCGGCGGGAAATGCTCGGACCACACACGAGAGATCGGTCGGCGAATCGGCCACCATGAGTTGTCGCGCCCGCGGACCGGAAAACCCGGTACCACCGGCGGTTACCTGCACCCGGTGTGACGCGGCTCATCATCGCGGCGGGATGCTACTTTTCCCGGCCACCCGTCGGGTCGAGGGTTCCGCCCGGGTCGAGCGGGCTGCGATCGTCGTCGTGCATCCCCGGCGGCAAGCCGGTGCCGGGGTCGGTGTCGCCGGTCTTACGAGTAAGCGGCACGCGCTCGGACGGGGTGCGATTCTCATCGACGCGGTCGTCGGTTTCGGTCCGCGCGCTCGATCGATCCTCATTCATACCGCTATCGTTCCCCGCGCCTCGCCCGCCCATGCGCCCTTCGTATGGTCACCGTGCGTGAAGCACAGGTCAGCGCCCGCGAGAGCACGGATCATCCTTCATGCAACAGTACCGGGTCATCATGGTGGGCGGCCTGCAGCTCGCAGTCGACGACCACGAGTTGGCCCTCATCCGCGCAACCGCGGCGGCGGCGCTCAACGGCGAAGCGACGCCGATCATCTCGGTCATGGTCAGCGCCGCGGACGGCACCAGCACCAAGGGACCGATGATCAACGTGCTCCAAATCGTCTCCATCGACGAGATCGAATCCGCAAACGGCTAATGCGGGACAACGGCGGTTGCCTCGATCTCGACCTTCGCGTCGTCTTCGAGCAGCGCCGCCACCACCAGCACGGACATCGCCGGAAAGTGTCGTCCCATCACCTCGCGGTACACGACGCCGATCTCGCGCTGCGCGGCGAGATACTCGCCTTTGTCGGTGACGTACCACGTCAGCCGAACGACATGCTCGGGACCGGCGCCGGCTTCGGCCAGGATCGTTACGACGTTCTGCAGCGCCTGACGAACTTGGCCGGCTAGGTCGCGCGCGGCGAAGTGCCCCTGCTCGTCCCATCCGATCTGGCCGCTGACGAACACGCTCGCGCCGCCGGCGCGCACTCCGCAGGCGAACCCTTTCGGACGCGGCCAGCCGGGTGGCTGGAGGATCGTCATCGCGGTGCCTCATCGGTGCGCAGCTTGTAGCGCTGCAGCTTCCCCGTCTGCGTGCGCGGCAGCGTCTCGACGAACTCGATCGCGCGCGGATACTTGTACGGCGCGATCCGCGCCTTGACGAACTCCTGCAACTCGCTCGCGAGCGCCGCCTCGGCACCCTGAGCTTCTACCTTGTCATTCTGAGCTTCTACCTTGTCATTCTGAGCTTGTCGAAGAACGACGAACGCTTTGACGATCGAGCCGCGCGCTTCGTCAGGCACGCCGACGACCGCACACTCCAGCACGCGCGGGTGCTCGAGCAGCGCGCCCTCGACTTCGGGACCGGCGATGTTGTATCCCGACGAAACGATCATGTCGTCGGTTCGCGCCTGGTACCAGAAGTAGCCGTCCTCGTCGAGCAGGTACGCGTCGCCGGTGAGGTTCCAACCGTTCTGCACGTAGTCGCGCTGGCGCGGGTCGGCGAGGTAGCGGCAACCTGTCGGGCCCTTCACCGCGAGCCGCCCGATGTTGCCCGGCGGTAACGGCACGCCGTCGTCGTCGAGGATGCACGCGACGTAGCCGGGGACGGGCTTGCCGGTTGCGCCGGGCCGGATCTCGTCGCCGGCCGCAGCGATGAAGATGTGCAGCATCTCGGTCGAGCCGATGCCGTCGATAATCGGCACGCCCGACGCGTTCTCCCACAACGTGCGGGTCGCCACCGGAAGCGACTCACCGGCCGAAACGCAAGCGCGCAGCGTACCGATTCGCGCGCGGTCGACCAGCGGCGCCATCGCGCGGTACGAGGTGGGCGCGGTGAACAGCACCGTCGCGCCGAGCTCGTCGACCGCACCGAGCAGCACCTCGGGCGACGGCTTCTCCAGCATCACCGTCGACGCACCGGCACGCAACGGGAACAAGAGCGCGCCGCCGAGACCGTAGGTGAACGCCAGCGGCGGCGTCCCGACGAAGACGTCGTCCGGCGTCGGGCGAAACGACGACGGCGGAAACGTGTCGCAGACGGCCAGCACGTCGCGATGGAAGTGCATCGTCCCCTTCGGCTGCCCGGTGGTGCCGGAAGTGAACGCGATCATGCAGACGTCGTCGGACGCGGTCGTGACGTTGTCGAAGGTCGCCGGCCGGCGCGCCGCCAGCGCGGCCAGCCCGCTCGCGCGATCGTCGTGCGAGAACACGATCGTGCCGAGCGTCGGGCACGAGGGCAACGCGTTCTGCAGATCCTCGCTCAAACGGAGGTCGCAAATCGCGTGGCTCACCTGCGCGGCGGTGACGACGTCGACGAGCTCCTTGGCGCGCAGGAGCGGCATCGTCGTTACCACGACCCCGCCGGCTTTGACGACCGCCAGCCAACACGCCGCCATCACGTCGTTGTTGAAGCCACGCAACAGCACGCGGTTTCCGGGGATGAGTCCGAGCTCGCCGGCCAGCACGTTCGCGATGCGGTTCGCTTCGTCGAGCAATGCCGCATACGTCAATCGGCGCTGCGGTGTGACGACAGCGGGCCGATCGCCCAGGCCGCGCACGATGCTCGCGTCGAGCAGCTCGGCCCCGCAGTTGAGCTGCTCGGGGTATTGCAGCTCGGGCAAGGTGAACAGGAACTCCGGCCACTGCTCGCGCGGCGGCAGGCGGTCGCGAGCAAACGTGTCGACGTGCGCGGTGGCGATCATCAGTCGCCCTCGAACGCCGGAACGAGCTTGGCCGCGAACGCTTCGTACGCGCGCCGGAAATCACGCGTTCCCATGCAGATCGCCTGCGCCTCGGCTTCGGCCTCGATCGCCTCGTCGAGTCCCATCGACCACTCCTGGTGCAGCATCTTCTTCGTCATCGCGTGCGCGAAGGTCGGGCCGCCGGCGAGCGCGCGCGCGAACGTGTGCGCTTCGTCGAGCAGCGATGCCGGTGCGCACAGCCGGTTGAAGAACCCCCACGCCAGCGCCTCCTCGGCGGGCAACGAGCGTCCGCTGTAGAGCAGCTCGGAAGCGCGGCCGTGCCCGACCACCCGCGGCAAGAGCGAGCACGCACCCATGTCGGCGCCGGCCAAACCGACCCGGGTGAAAAGGAAGGCGACGCGCGCGGCACGCGTACCGTAGCGGACGTCCGATGCGAGTGCCAGCATCGCGCCGGCGCCGGCGCAGATCCCGTCGACCGCGGCGACGATCGGTTGCGGGCAAGCGCGCATCGCTTTGACGACGTCGCCGGTCATCCGCGTGAAGGCAAGCAGCTCGGGCATCGCCATCTGGGTAAGCGGGCCGATGATCTCGTGCACGTCGCCGCCCGAGCAGAAGTTTCCGCCGGCGCCGGCGATCACCACCGCGTCGACGTCGCTCGCGTAGACCAGGCCGCGAAAGAGATCGCGCAGCTCGGCGTAGGACTCGAACGTCAGCGGGTTCTTGCGTTTGGGCCGGTCCAGCGTGATCGTCGCGACGCCGTCCTCCACCAGCCAGCGAAAGTGCCGGGCAACATACGACGCGTACTTCTGGTCTGCGTTCATCGCGGGTCAGTCGCTTTCGAGGACGTTGAGGTGTCGTTTGAGCTTGGCGAGCAGCACGTGCAGCTGCGTGCGCTCGGTCACCGACAAGCCGGCGAACATCGCGACGATCCAGCTCTCGTGGCGGCGCGCCATCTCGCCGAACGCACGCCGTCCGGCGGCGCTGAGCTTGACGATCGACGCCCGCCGGTCGGCGGGCGCGACGGCGCGCGTGATCAGCCCTTCGGCCAGCAGCTGGTCGGCGATGCGCGTGACGTTGCCGCCGGTGACCATCATGCGCTGCGAGATCTCGGTCATGCGCAGGCCGCCGGGATTGCGCTCGAGCTGGGAGAGGAAGTCGAAGCGCGGCAGCGTCGTGTCGAACGCATCGCGCAAGCGACTTGCGACGGCGCCCTCGACGAGGTTGGTACAAGCCAGCAGGCGCAGCCAGACACGCACCGAGAGGTGGTCGTCGTGGGTGACGCGCGACTCGGCATCGACCGCCATCAGTGCTGCACCTCGCCGCCGTCGACGACGATGGCCTGGCCGGTCACCGCACCGGATTCCGTGCGGCACAGCCACACGACGGCGCCGGCGACCTCTTCGGGCCGCACGAAACGGCCGAGCGGATTGCGCACGAGCAACGTCGCGGCCGCGTCGTCTTCGCTGCGCCCGGTCGTCGAAGCGATCGACGACAGCGCGCGGTCCAGCATCGCCGACTCCGTGAAGCCCGGACACACCGCGTTGACCGTGACGCCTTTCGCTCCGAGCTCGGCGGCGAGCGAACGCGTTAGTCCGATCACGCCATGCTTGGCGGCGCAATACGCGGCGATGTACTTCCCGCCGACCAGGCCCGCCGTGCTGGCAATGTTGACGATGCGCCCGTGCCCGGCGGCGACCATTGCCGGCACTGCTTCGCGCGTGCAGAGGTACGTGCCGGTGAGGTTCGTCGCGATCACGGCGTCCCACGCCGCGCGATCGAGCCGCGCGAACGGCCGGCTGACCGCGATCCCGGCGTTGTTCACCAGCACGCCGATTTCGCCGTGCCGCGCGCGCGCCGCCGCGAAGGCCGCGACGACCGAGGCTTCGTCGCAGACGTCGCCGATGACGACGTGCGCCTTCGCCGCCTCCGGCAAGGTCGCGGCGTGACGTTCGAGCACGTCGCGCTCGCGACCGAGCAGCGTAACGAACGCCCCTTCCGCCGCGAGAGCTTTGGCGATCGCGGCACCGATGCCGCGTCCTCCACCGGTGACGAGCGCATGACGACCGGACAGAAAGGGGCTCATCGGGTCACCTCGCTCGCCGCATCGGCGGCGATCTGTGCCGCCCGGCGCAGATTGCGCAGATATTGCTCGCGGCCGGGCAGGTACTGCTCCGGCCACTGCAGTTCGTCGTAGCCGAGCTGCGCCGCAGCGTGCAGCGTGAAGTACGGGTCCGCCAGATGCGGGCGCGCCAGCGCAACGAGGTCGGCGCGACCGGCGGCGATGATGCTGTTGACCTGATCGGCATCGGTGATGTTTCCAACCGCCATCGTAGCGATCCGGAGCTCGTTGCGGATCTTGTCGGAGAACGGCGTCTGGAACATTCGCCCGTAGACCGGTTGCGCTTGACGCGAGGTCTGCCCGGCCGAGACGTCGATCAGGTCGGCCCCTGCCGCGTCGAAGGCGCGCGCGATCTCCACCGCGTCGTTCGGCGTGACGCCGCCCTCGACCCAATCGGTCGCCGAGATGCGCACCGACATCGGCTTGTAGCCGGGCCACGCCGCGCGCATCGCCGCGAAGACTTCGAGCGGATACCGCAGGCGGTTCTCCAGCGAACCGCCGTATTCGTCGGTGCGGCGATTGGTCAGCGGCGTGATGAAGCTGGACAGCAGGTAGCCGTGCGCGCAATGCAGCTCGAGCAAGTCGAACCCGCAGCGCAACCCCATCTCGGTCGCGTGTACGAACTGCTGCTTCACGCGGTCCATGTCCTCGCGCGTCATCGCACGCGGCGTCTGGTTGCGCTCGCCGTACGAAACCGGCGACGGCGCCAGCAGCGACCAGTTTCCGGTGTCGAGCGGCTCGTCGGGCTCCTCCCAACCGCGTTGCGTCGAGCCCTTGGGCCCGGCGTGTCCGAGCTGCAGCGCGATCTTCGCATGGGTGTAGCGGTGGACGAAGTCGACGATGCGCGCCCAGCCGCCGACGTGCTCGCCACGGTACATCCCCGCGCAGCCGGGCGAGATCCGCGCGTCCGGCGCGACACAGGTCATTTCGGTGAACACCAGCCCCGCCCCACCCTGCGCCCGCGCCCCCAAGTGCACGAGATAGAAGTCGTTGGGCATGCCGTCGACGCAGCTGTACATCGCCATCGGCGAGACGACGACGCGATTGCGCAGCTCGAGCTCGCGCAACCGCAGCGGCGCGAACATCGGCGGCACCGGGCCGGAGGTTCCCGCGCGCTGCGAGAGCCACGCCTCGATGTTCGCGATGTACTCGCCGTCGCGCAAGCGCAGGTTGTCGTGACCGAGCCGCTGGCTCCTGGTCAGCAAACTGTAGGCGAACTGCTCGGGCTCGAGGCTGGCGTAGCGCGCAACGTTCTCGAACCACTCCGTACTGTTGCGCGCCGCGTTCTGCAGCCGCAACACTTCGATCCGCCGCTCCGCCTCGTACTCTTCGAATGCACGCGTACGCTCGGGACGGCGCTGTAACGCCGCCGCCAGCGCGATCCCGTCCTCGAGCGCGAGCTTGGTTCCCGAGCCGATCGAGAAATGCGCGGTGTGCGCCGCATCGCCGATCAGCACCCGGTTGCCGTCGAACCAGCGCGCGTTGTTCACCTGCACGAACGAGATCCACGGGTTCGCCAAGTGCTTGGCGTTGCTCATCAGCGCCTGGCCGCCAAGATAGCGCGCGAACAGCCGCTCGCAAAACGCCACCGACGCCTCGGCGGTCGCGGTGTCGAGGCCGGCAGCCCGCCACGTCTCCTCGCGGCACTCGACGATCACGGTTCCCGTATCCGCATCGAACTGATAGGCGTGGACCTGGAACCAGCCGTGCGGCGTCTCTTCGAAGGCGAAGGTGAACGCGTCGAAGCGCTGGTGCGTCCCCAGCCAAATGTAGCGGTTGCGCCGAGTCTCCAGCGTGGTCCCGAATGCGTCGGCGTGCGCGCGACGCGTCCCCGAGCTCGCCCCGTCGGCGACGACGATCACGTCGGCGTCGCTGAAGTCCGCCTCGTTCGCCTCCACTTCGAACCGCAACTCGACGCCGAGCGCGCTCGCACGCGCTTGCAAAATCGCCAGCAACCGTTTGCGCGCGATTCCCGCAAAACCCTGACCGCCCGCCCGGATCACCCGCCCGCGGTAATGGACGTCAATGTCGTCCCAATGAACGAAGCTCTCGACGATCCGCTCGTACGTCGCCGGATCCGCCGCCGCGATATTTCCCAGCGTCTGATCGGAAAACACGACACCCCATCCGAAGGTATCGCCGGCACGATTCCGCTCGAGCACGGTGATCCGCGCGTCGGGCCGAGCCGCCTTCATCACGATCGAAAAGAACAACCCGGCCGGCCCACCGCCGATACAAACGATCCGCACGAAGCCTTCCCCATTGAAAAGGACCTAGCGTCGCCGTTGCTTGAAGCCTAAACTATCTCCTGCCGGGCAGCCGGCGACCCCAAAAGGGATCAGCCGACAATAGCGTTGCGGCCGGCGGCCTTCGCCCTGTAGCAAGCCGCGTCGGCCGCGGCAATGACCGCAGCCGCGCTGGCCGTCTTCGCGTTGATCGGGGCAAGCCCGATGCAGACGCCGATCCCGAGCCACTGGCCCTCGTGCTCGATCCGGTACTCCTCGACGGCATTTCGCACTTTGTCCGCGACGTGCCGCGCGTCGTCGATGCCGCAGTTCGTGAGCAGCAGACCGAACTCGTCGCCCCCGATGCGCGCGAGGACGTCGGCGCCGCGCACGATGCGCCCCATGATGGGTCCGACCTCCCGCAGCAGACGATCGCCCGCGGCGTGGCCGAACTGATCGTTGACGACCTTGAACCGGTCGAGATCGAGAAACGCGACGGCGTGCTGCTCGCCGCGTTCGCGCGCGCCGCGCACGGCTTCCTCGAGCAGCTCGAAGAAGGCGCGGCGGTTTTGCAGGCCCGTCAACGGATCGTGCGACGCTTCGAACGACAGACGCTTCGCCAAGCTGTTCTCGGCGGTGACGTCGCGCAGCACGACGACGCTGCCGTGCTCGTCCGGGATCCTCGATGCGACGAAGGCGACGTCGATGATGCCGCTCTTGATGGCGACGTGCCCCCGGCCACGGTGCACGCCGTGTTGCGCCGCACCTGCGATGACGTCGATCGGTTTGGCATCGTCGTCGAGCAGACAGATGACGTCGCTCACGTGCTGGCCGTACGCGTCGACGAGGTCGACGCCCAGCAGCAGTTGCGCGGCCTCGTTGACGAACTCGACCCGGCCGTCGGACAGGACGGTCACGACCGCGTCGGCGATCGCTGCCAAGGTCGTCTGCAACTTGTGCTGTTCGCCGGCAAGCGCGTCTACGAATTGCTTGCGCGAAGTGACGTCACGGTAGGTCACGACGTGGTGGATGTCGCGCTCGTCCTGACGGACGGGCGTCGTCGCGACCTCGACCCAGACCGGTGTCCCGTCCTTGGCGTAAAACACCACGGCCGCTCGGACGGCTTGGCGTTCGGCGACGCGCGCGCGCAACCACGCCATCTGGCGCGTGTCGGTCAACGGCCCCCAAATGAGCTCCGTCGATTTCCCGACGAGCTCGGCCGGACTGTAACCGAAGAGCGCGCCGAAGGTCAGGTTGACGTGAAGGAAATGCGAGGGCGCGTTCAGATCGTGTGGCGTCCCCAGGATCGCGATCGCCTCGCCGAGTTGCTCGACGGTTTCGGTCAGCCGTTCGATCGCGCTCGCCTCGCGGCCCATCGAACCCGCCGGGTCGCAGAGTCTCGCGATCTCCTGGGCCAGCGCGAGCAACGCGGGATCGTCGAGGTCGCTCGACGGAGCGATGAAGAACAGCTCGCCGGCGCTGCCGTCGCGCAGGGTCAGCTCGATCTGCCGGAACGACCACGACCCCAACGGGAACGCGTACCGGACGGCGCGCAACAGCGCACCGGCGGCGTCGGGATCGCAGCCCCACGCGGCCAACGGCACCGCGTCATTCGGCCGAGCGACGAGCACCGCCGAGGCGCCCGCAACCCGAGCCGCTATTCTCAGCAGCGCGGTCGTCGATTCCATCTCTACGAATAGTATCGGACGTTGTGGAGACGGCCGGTTCCCTGTGCCGTTAGGCGGGCAAGATGTGCGCTCGGTCGCTTTCCGGACGGAGCTCCCACCGGATCGGGGTCACCCGGTCGTTGCGTACGGCGATGCCCTGCGAGCGGAGGTGTTCCAGGTGCGCGAGCGTCTCCGCGACGGCGAATTGCTGATGTCCGGCCGTCAGCTGATCGAACCGGTCGCCGCGCCGGCGCCAGCGCAGGGCGCCGGCTACCTCCGCGCCGGTCGTATGGCCGGTCGCGAGCGCTTCGATCACCTGGGCCTCCCGAGCGGCCTCGTGCGCCAGCAGCTCGGCGACGCGCCGGGCGAGGTCGGGGAAGGCCTCGCCGTGCGCCGGGAGCACGCCGGTGGTTTCGAGCGCGCCGACGGCCCGCAAGGAGGCGACATAGTCCCCCAGCGGGTCGCGGCCGCGATCGTGCCACAGGCCGACGTGCGGGGTCACGGGATCGAGGACGTGATCGCCCGTGAACGTTCGGCCCGAAACCGTATCGACGAAACACAAGTGCCCTGGCGAGTGGCCGGGCGTCCACAGCGCGCGCAGGCGCCCGACACGGTCGCCGTCTTCGAGCAATCGGGTCGGCGCGACCAAGTCGTAGCGGTCGTACTGCTCGTCTTCGCCCGGCGGGATCTCCACCGTGAGTCCGTTGCGCTCCAGCCAGGCGTCAGCGAGCCGGTCGTCGTCGGGAGCCGCGGCTCGCATTTGCAGCACGCGCCAGTCCATCGGATGCATGCCCAGCTCGGGAACACCGGCGGCGAGCAGCTCCCCGGCCAACCCGTAGTGGTCGAAGTGGAAGTGCGTGACGACGAGTCGCCGCACGTCGCGCAGCGCGAAGCCGTTGGCGGCGAGCCCGTCTTCGAGCGCGGTCCGCACGTCGTCGGCTTTCCAGCCGCAGTCGATCAGCGTGAGTCCACCCTCGTCCTCGAGCAGATAGCCGTTGATGTAACGCATCGGGTTGCCCGACATGGGCAGGCGGATCTGGACGATACCGTCGCCGAGCGCGGTGGTCGGCGGCAAAGTGCTGGGGATGGACACCGGGTCAGCCTTCGCATGCAAGGCGCCCGAGTCCCAGGAAAGGACTCGCGAGCGCGAGCGGGGAGATCGGTCGATGCAACAACGGCACTTCGCGTTCTGGCCGGCTCGCCGCCCGAAGGAGTTCCCGGTCCCCGTCACCAGCATCGCGCACAACCTCGCGACGTCGGCGGCGCGGTTCCCCGATCACTCCGCGATCGTGTACTACGACACGCCGATCTCGTACCGCCGTCTCTGGCACGAGGTCGAGCAGCTCGCCGGTTACCTCGAACATCGGGCGAACGTGCGCCGCGGCGACCGCGTGCTGTTGTACATGCAGAACTCGCCGCAGTTCGTCGTCGCGTACTACGCGATCATGCGCGCAAACGCCGTCGTCGTGCCGCTCAACCCGATGCTCGTCGCCGAAGAGCTGCAGACCTATCTCGACGACAGCGGCGCGACAGTGGCCCTCACCGGTCAGGAGCTGCTCCCGAAGCTGCGCGGGTACGCCCCCGATCCGCTGCACCACGTGATCGTCGCCGCGTATGCCGACTACGTCGAACGCGAGACCAAGTTGAACTTGCCGCCGGCCGTCGCCGCGCCGCGCGCCGACCTCGCCGGCGACGGGCTGGTCGCATGGTCCGACGCGCTCGCGCAATCCGAGCCGCCCGGACCGATCGTTACCGGCGCCGACGACATGGCGCTGCTGCCGTATACGTCGGGGACGACCGGCCGTCCCAAGGGCTGCGTCCACACGCACCGCTCGATGCAGACGACGACCTTCGCGACGCCGATGTGGGGCGGCGGGAACAACCCCGGCAACCGCGTTCTCTCGGTGCTGCCGTACTTCCACGTGACCGGCATGACCGGCGACATGAACGGGACACTCTGCAACGGTTCGACGATCGTGATGATGACGCGCTGGGACCCCGAGACGGCGCTGACGTTGATCGAGCGCTATCAGTGCACCAGCGTCACCGCGATCAGCACGATGGTCGTCGACCTGCTCTCACACCCCGCCTACCGCACCGATGCGCTGCGCTCGCTGGTCGGAATCGGCGGCGGCGGCGCACCCCTTCCGGCAGCGGTCGGCGAAGAGCTCAGCGGCCGGCTCGGGATGAACTACATGGAAGGCTACGGCCTCACCGAGACGATCGCGATGACGCACGCGAACCCGCCCGATCGCACCAAGCTCCAGTGCTTGGGGATTCCGACGTTCGGCGTCGACTCGCGCGTGATCGACCCCGACAGTCTGCGCGAGCTCGGCCCCAACGAAACCGGCGAGATCATCATCCACGGATCGCAGGTGATGCGCGAGTACTGGCGCCAGCCCGACGCGACCGCCGAGGCGTTCATCGAGCTCGACGGCAAACGCTTCTTCCGCACCGGCGACCTCGGCTACGTCGACGACGACGGCTACTTCTTCTTGGTCGACCGCGTCAAGCGCATGATCAACGCGTCGGGCTTCAAGGTGTGGCCGGCCGAAGTCGAAACCAAGCTGTTCTCACACCCCGCGATCAAGGAAGCGTGCGTGATCGCCGCGATCGATCCGCGCAAAGGCGAGCAGGTCAAGGCGGTGATCGTGCTGCGCGACGGTGCTCAGGCCACCTCCGGCGAGATCATCGCGTGGGCGCGCGAGCACATGGCAGCGTACAAGGTGCCGACCGAGATCGAGTTCGCCGAATCGCTACCACGCTCGGCGACGGGAAAAGTGCAATGGCGCGCGCTGCAGGAAGAGGAGGCGCGGCGCCGTCAGCCGACCTCGGCCACGTCGGGTCGCTGATAGTTCTCGCGGACCCGCTCTTTGCGGTCGAGGTTGGCGCAACGCGCCAGCTCGGCGAGCCCACCGAGCGCAGCTTCGATCTGGTCGCCGACCGCGAGCGCGTTCTGAACGTGCGCGCGGCGATTCGCGACCGCTTGCATGTCGATGATTCCGTGATGGTTGTGGACGCGCTCGCCGAACGCGACCGCGACCCCGGCGAGACCGTTGTAGTGGTCGAGCAGCTTGCGCTCCCGTTCCGGCCGGTCCGCGGCGAAAGCCTTGAGCGCGCCACGCGCCTCGCGCAGCGCGAAGTTGTCGTCGTCGCCGGTGAGGTGATCGAGGTCGAGCCGCAGCAGCGTGTTCATGTTGGCGACCTGCACCCAGAGTGCGACGTATTGCGCATCTTCGCGCAGGCGGAGCCAGCGCATCAGCACGACCGCGGCGAGGCTTCCGGCGCACAGTGAGGCGACGGCCCACAGGGCGGCCGCATACGATGCGAACCAGGCGAACTGCGTAGACACGATCGGGCCTCCCGGCCGGGCTGCTGCTCTCTGAGAATATCGGCAACCCAGCCGGCCGGGTTGAGACGTTCGCGATCACTTCTTCCGCGGTAACGAGCCCTTGATCGCCTGAGCGCGCTCGGCCATCGCGTGCGGCAATGTGTAGCCTTGGACGAGCGCGACCATGTTCGGATTCGCCAACAACAGACAGTTGGTGGCGTAGTCGACAGCCTGGGCGTTCGTCTGACCCGCGGCAAGGATCAATAACACAGCGAACGCCGATGACGCGCGGTCGCCGGTCGAGCAATGAATGAGCGCCGTCCCCTGCCGGTAGTTCGCCAGCAAGGTGAGTGCCGCATCAGTCGCGGCGGTGTCGAACTGCGACTGCGTCATCGTACGCTCGATTGGGATGTTCACGTACGATACGCCGAGCTTCCCCAGCTCCGCCGCTTCGTGGGTGTCGAACGGCGGCGCGGGCGGAATGGGAGGCGGCGTCGCGACCGTCTCGCTCGGCGAGCGCACGCAGATCACCGACTTCACGTTCGCCGTTTGCGCCAGCGCCGTATACGCGGCGGTCGACGGCTGGCCGGTGACGTAGAACCCGTCGAGCACGATGCGCGCGCCGCTGTACGCGACGAACGTGAGATCGTTGATTGTCGGGAACGGATAGTTGCTCATTGGGGCACCCTCAGGTCGCGCGCATTCGCGCCAGGAACGTCTCGAGCGACTTCGCCGGCTCGGTCGCGAAAGGCTCCGTCATCCGCGGCTGCCGGATACGATCGACCCGAAAGCTGCGGAAGTCGTCGCGCAGCTCGCACCAGGCCGCCAGCGTCCACACCTTGCCCCAGAAATAGAGCCCGAGTGGCCGGACCGTCCGGTCGAGGGTCGGGATGCCGTCCTCACCGGCGTAGTCGATCGTGAGTCGCCGCTGCTGCCCGATGGCCTGGTGGACGACCTCGAAGTTGTCGATCGCGAGGCTCTGGCCGAAGCGCAGCGTGTAGACCCGCGCATCGTCGATCTGGCTCAACAGGCCGGCCGGGACGACACCGCGGATGCGCGCGAGCGCGGAGCGCGCCGACGCCGCAAGCCCGGGACCGCACCACGCCTCGACGAAGCGCGCGCCGACCACCAGCGCTTCGATCTCGTGCCGTTCGAACATCAGCGGCGGGATTTCGAACGTCTTGGGCAGCCGGTACCCCCGGCCCGGTTCGCCTTCGATCGGGACGCCGCAGAGCGTGAGCTCGTCGACGTCGCGGTAGATCGTCCGCTCCGATACTTCGAGGCGGTCGGCGAGAGTGCGCGCGGTGACGTGCCGGCCGCCCCGAAGCAGCTGAACGATCGTGAACAGACGGTCGGCACGTCGCACCCTCAGGTCATCGCGTGAAGGCCGACGCGATTCCCTTCCGAGTCGATGATGTAGGCGACGTAGCCGATGTCGTCGGTGATCTTCATCTTCGGCGTGTCGACGCGTCCGCCGGCCTGCGTGACGAGGTCGACGGTGCGGTCGAGGCGGCCCTCGGCATTGAGATAGACCAGCGTACCGTGCGGCGACGGGTGGGAGTCGCGGCCGGCGACGATGCAGCCGCCGACGCTCCGGTCCTCGTGCGGAAAGATCGCCATCGGGCCGCCGAAGTCCATGACGTTCAGCTCCGTCTCGAAGATCGTTTCGTAGAAGCGCTTCGCGCGCTCCAGATCGGTAGCCGGGATCTCGAACCAGGTGATGGGCGTGCGGATCGCGTTGGCATTCTCGGACATTTGAGGGCTCCTTGCGGTTCGGTCGTTGCGACGTGCACCGATCCTAGCAAGGCGCTCCTGACAGCGTGGTGTCAGGAGCCCCGGACATGCCCGAATCTTTCGGCCGGCTCAGCTTTGCCCGTGGCCGGCCGATAAAATCCGGGCCGGGCTTCCTAAAAGGACACTCACTTTGCTTAGCTCCTTTACGCTGGGTGATATCCGGACGACCGCCACAAAGATCTTCGTCGGCGTCGTTTGGGCCCACGTCTTCTTGGTTGGGGGCGTCGCCCTCATGGCGCGCAATCCGTGGCAGCCGCCCATGGCAGTTGCGCTCGCGGTCGCCGTCGTCGCCACCGTTTGCGCCTGGAAGCTCCGCGACGGGCTCCTGTTGCGTTCGATCATGGCGCTGTGTCTGACGTTCGGGCCGATTCTGTTCGTCTACGCGGGGCGCGGCCACTTCAGCGGTATCGCGGGCAACGGCGACTGGCAGGTCGACTACCACATGTATTTCTTCGGCGTCTTCGCGATGTTGACGGCGTACATCGATTGGCGTCCCATCGCGATCTCGGCGGCGTTCACGGCCGCGCATCACCTGATTCTCGATCTCGTCGTTCCCGCGAACGTCTTCCCGGAGGAAGGCATCGACCGCGTAGCGCTGCACGCGCTCGCCGTCGTGATCGAGTGCGGCGTTCTCTTCTGGCTGACGATCGCCATCAGCTCGCTGTTCAAGCGGCTCGAAGATCTCGTCGACTTCACCTCACGCGAGACGGCCGATGCGCTGATGCGCGAAATGGAGATGAACGCAAGCCTTCGAGAGCAGCTCTCTCATCGACTCAGCGCGACGACGCCGTAAGGATGTCGAACGTCATTCTGCTGTTCCCTTCGAATTCAGGCACGATGATCGCGACGAAGACGCTTCGAGACTCCGGCGTTGCGGCGAAGGTGATTCCGACCCCCGCGAGCGTCCAGTCGGCTTCCAATTTGTGCTTGAGCATCGAGTACACGGCCGAGGTCGACGCGCTCGCGGCGCTCAAGGCCGCCCGAGTCAGCCCGAGCTCGGTCGTCCGGTAAGGATACGAGACAGCGCGCAGGCTACGGCGAAGCGGGCGCCACCGTCGCGTCGCCTTGGCCGCTCGCAGCAAGGGCTTTGGCGACGAAGCCTGAGGCCTTCATCTCCTCGACGAACGCGCGCACGAACGGCAGGGCGGCGTCACGCGCCTTCGGGAGGCCGACAGCTTGCTCGATGACCATGAAGCGGCCGGGGAGCACGCGCAGGCCCGGATGTGCGGCGGCGTAGGCGGCGATCGGCTGTTTCACGCCTGCGGCGACTTCCAAGTGATCGCGTTCAAACGCATCCATCGCGTCGGCCGACGTTGGAACGCGGACGAGCTGCGCGTTCTTCAGCGTCCGCGTCAGATAGAGATCGTAGGCGCTCCCACGCCCGACGACGACTCGCACGCCGGCGCGGTCGACGTCGTCGTTCGTGCGAATCGGCGAGCCGTCGGGGACGAGATACGCGCCTTCGATCAGGACGTAGGGCGCCGTGTAGGTGATCCCCGCCGAGCGAACGGGGTCGATCGCCAGAAAGGCGACATCCCACGCGTCCCTCTGCAGCGCATCGGTCACTTTTCCGGCCGCGTCGTACGTGACGAAGTCCACCGGCACTCCCAATCGTCGTCCGAGCTCGCGCGCGAGCTCCGCAGAAACGCCACGCGGCTCGCCGGTCTGCGGGTCCTTCTGCGCGAGCACGGGATTGCCATAGTTGATGGCCGCCCGCAGATGTCCGCTGGGCGCAATGATCTTAGCGATGTTCGTCGACCCCTCATCTGCGGTAGCAAACGCGAACGTGCTCAAAAAAGCGACAATTCCGCCGAGGTTCCTGACCCACTTCGGGACGCTCACGCCCTCCGCTTTCGCGCGCACACCTTCTGTTCCGCCTGAACCAGGCAGTTCTCACCGAGTCCTGCCGTCTCGTCGCCGCTTTGCGGCAACACCGGCGTTTTCAAGCGTTCACGGGGCGCCGCTACGCTCGGCCGGATGTCCGATCGTCCTACCATCAGCGCCGCGCCTCGGGATGCTACCGCGATCGACGCCGTACTCGACCTCTTCGGACCCGGAGCGTTGCGCCTGGCGGCTGCAGCCGGCACGAAAGTGATCCATCTGCGGAGTACGGATCGATACCGCGATCGATCGCCGGCGCTGCGCCGGCTGGCGAGCGGCGTCGATGACTGGCCCATTCCGCCGGCGGGCTTGTTCGTCGTCGAAGAACGCACCGTCTATCTCCGCTCGACGTCGGTGATGACCGTTGCGCACGAGTTCGCGCACGCGCTCGACTGCGCGCTCGGCGGTGGCGTCTATCTCAGCGGCGTCGACCCGCGGATACGGCGCGCGTTTCGCGGCGCGCGCGCGTTCGTCACGCCGTACGCTGCGTCGGGTTTGGACGAGTACTTCGCCGAATGCTTGCGGGCATGGGTCGAAGCGAACGATCCGCGCTCACCGTGGCCTCGCGCGACGCGGGCACGGTTGCACGAGATCGATCCGGCGATGGCGACGATCCTGGAATCGCTGTTTGCTTACGATCTCGTGCCTTGATCTGCGGCGCGAACGTCCCCGGGGAACGAGAGCGGATTAGCGGAGTTGCGTCGACGTTGGCGCTCCGGGTGCCGTAGCTCCGGGGACCGGTGCGTTGCGGAGGATTTCGTAGAAGCGGACTTCGACGAGGGCGATGTATGCGGCGGTTGCGCCGCCGACGAAGAACGCGGTCAGGAGGCCGAGCCCGGGGATGTGGATCGTCGTCGCGTCGACGATGCGGCCGATGATGAATGCCGCGACGATGCCGGCGAACGCGATCAGGCTCGGGCCGGTTTGCGTCGAGGCGAGCCGGAACGACGTTCCGATCGCGGTCACCGCGTCTTCGCCGCCGATGACGATCGCCGCTCGCGCGTACATCAAGAAGTAGCCGAGCACGAACAGCAGCGGGATCCCGATCAGCACGAACGACAGCGCGACCGGGATCGCGTACAGCAAGGCGATGATGAACGCGACGACGAGCAGCGCCGGGAAACGGTTGAGCGTGAGCCGGAACGCAGCACTGTAGTCGGGGTCCCGCCCGGCCCAGGCATCGTGTGCCGCCGCCATGACCATCGAATGGGCGAGCGTCGAGATCAGGGCGATCGTCCCGATCGCGATCGCGACCGATGTGGCGCCGGCTTCGATCGCGGCGACCGCAGCGGCGCCGTGGCCGATCAACGCCGCGGCAACACCGGAGATGATGACCGCACCGATGAGGAAAAAGACGATCGCCGCGATCAATAGCGCTGCGATCGCCGTCGGCAGCGCCAGCGTCCAGCGGGCGGCCAAGACGTGGACGGCGTTCTCGAGCTCGCGCGCCGCGTCGAACTGCTGGGCGACCATCTCTACCTCCTAGAGCAACCTCTACGCCCTACTAGCGCGCCGCCCGTCGAAAAGTTTCCGGCCCGTGTAGGCCCCAGCGACGCGCGCCGGACAAAACGTCTCCGTCGCGTCCGGACACCCCGGCTACGCACGCCGGACGAGGTTCCGAGGCTGCCGGCGGCCCCAACACAGGATTCCGGACGGCCGGTACTCAACGAGGCCGCCATGAAAAAGCGCCTTCTCGCCCTAGGGATGGGAGCGGTGGTCTTCGCGCTCCCCGCTCTCGCTTCGGCCGACAAAATCACGGTCGGCAATCTCGAGAAGAAACCCCTCAAGTACTCGGTGCGCTGTGGTTCCGGAAACTGGACGCTCGACACGCTCAATCCCCTGCAGAACAGGAATTGGACGTGCGCGAACTCGGCGGTGTCGCTACAGATCGGCACGACGAACTCCGACGGTTCGGTGACCACGAAAGTGATCGCGCTGCGCAACGGCGTCACGTATGCCCTGGCCAAGCCGGGCAGCACGAACGACTACACCGCCTTCGACACGAACCTCATGGTCGTCGTCGTCAACACCTCGACGCGCAAGCTCACCTTCACCCGCGCGTGCAACGGCGTCGCGCCGGCCGCGTCGACGGTGGCGGCCAAGGACTATACTTGGTTCTACGCCGGCAGTCCGCCGGTCTGCTCGCCGTATACGGCGTCGGTCGAAACCAATGCCAGCGACGGTAGCCAGACCACCATCAGCCGTCCGATGGCGCTCGGGAACATCTACACCATGAGCTGGAACGATGCGCGCCAGGCCTGGGACATCCAAGAGGCGCGGCAAGGCAGCGGGGCCACCAACTCGAGCTCGGCCGTCGGCAACTGATCCGCGGGCGCGTGCGCCGCTGAACGCAGAGAGGGACCGGCTACGCCGGTCCCTTTTTTTCTACCCCGGGTCTTCGTCGGACTTGCCGCCCCCGAAGATCGCACCGAACAATCCGGCGAGGCCGGGTTTGCGCTTGCGGCGGTCCGGCCCGCGGCGTTTGAGGTCGACGTCGCCCTCGGCCGAGCCGCGGCGGGGCCCCTTGCGGCGATCCAGCTGCGCCGGCGGCCCTTCACCCGAGCCCGCGGGACGTTCCTGATCCTGGTCCTGCATGCTCGATCTTGTACGGCAAAACCGGCCGATGGGCCTCGCTACTCGCCTGCTATGGGGCCGGATGCGTCGCGACGGCGATCGCGCGGCTCGCTCGAGATCGCCCACACCAGCGCGACGAGCAGGTAGTTGGTCACCAGCGAGCTGCCGCCGTACGACATGAACGGTAGGGTGATCCCGGTCAGCGGGAACAGCCGCAACACGCCCCCCACGATGATCACGATCTGAAAACCGAACACGGCGGCCAGACCCGTGGCGAGCAGCTTGGCGTACAGGTCGGGTTGGCGGTTCGCCACGCGCAGCGCGCGCAGCACCACGGCCAAGAACACGGCCAGCAGCGCGATCGAGCCGATGGCGCCCCACTCCTCGCCGAAGGCGGCGTAAACGTAGTCCGTTGCAACCTCGGGGATGTAGTCGGGACGACCGTTGCCGAACCCGGTGCCGAACAGGCCGCCGGCGCCCAGCGAGAACAACGACTGCAGCGCCTGGTAGCCCGCGCCGAGCGGATCGTGGAACGGATCGCGCCACACGGCGATGCGCGCCTCGACGTAGCGATAGTGCGTCGCAGCCCACCACGCCGCCAGGCCGAACACCGCCGTCGCTCCGACGACCAGATCGATGCGGCGCGTCGCGACGTACAGCATCGCGACGAACGTCGCGAGCAGCAGCGACGCCATGCCGATGTCGCGCTCGAACACCAAGATCCCCATCGAAACGCCCCAGCCCAGAAACAGCGGACCGAGGTACTTCGCGTTCGCTCGCAACGACCACGGCCGCGTGCGCGCAATGACGTCCGCCGTCTCGGTGAGATACGACGCCATGAACAGCACGACCAGGAGCTTGATCACCTCGACCGGCTCGAACTGCACCGGACCCAGGCGGATCCAGAGCCGCGCGCCGTTGACTTCCTGACCGAAGAGGGCGAGTGCGAAGAACAGCGCGATCGCCGCGAGGATCCAGATGTACTTATACGCTGCGAGGATGCGAAACCGCGCCAACCACGGCCCTGCGACGATGGCCAGCACGAGCGAGATCGCCAGCCACACGACCTGTTTTTGCGCGAGACTCGGCTGCAGACGGGCGACGACGGCGAGGCCGATCGACGACAGCAAAACCGCCAATGCGGGCAGCGTGTCATCGCGCGTGACGCCGGCCGGACGCAGCGCAGGCCACGCCAGCGCCAGCGCGCCGAGCGCGAACGGCAGCCAGTCGGGCACCAGCGCGCCGTGCGGAATCAGCCGCAGCGTCAGCGCGGCGAGGATCAAGGCGACGACCATTGGCGCGCACGCCCGAAGGCGCGTTAGCGCCTCAGCCACGCAGTCGCAGGATCACGTGCCGCTGAACATCGCGTGGAGCATGAACACCGCGATGACGGCGGCCGCCAAGATCGCGACCAGCGCGATCGCCGCCTCGCGCACGGCGGGACGGCGCCCGGCGGTTTCGCCGCCGACTTCATGGAACGACCGGCCGACGATCACCGTGCCCGCGCCCCCACCGCGAACCCCGGCGATGGCGAGCAGTCGCGCGGTGACGTCCTCCGACGAGGACGAGGCGCGCAGCGCTTCGGCGATCTCGTCTTCGTCGAGCAGCTCGTGGAGCGCTCCGCTCGAAAGTACCAGCGCGTCGCCGTGCATGAGCCGCAGATGCGCGAGCGACGGCTCGAGCGTCGCCTGCGTGCCCAGCGTGCGCGTGAGCAGTCGCAACGGGCCGTCGCCGACCGCGTCGTCGGTGGTCAAGGTCGACAGCGCGCCGTCGCGTCCGAGATAGGCGCGCGTCGCTCCGACGTGGCCGACGAACGCGTGGTCGCCGACGATCAGCGCGGCGGTCAGTGACGTTCCCGAAGCGACGTAGTCGTCGGTGCTTCCCGAATGCGCGTACACGCGCGCATTGGCTGACGTGAAGGCGGCGGACAGCGCCGCGCGGGGGTCGCGCCGCTCGCCGCGGACGCGGCGTTTGAGGCTGTCGCGGACCGCCTGAGCGGCGACCATGGGGGCCGGCTTTTCGCGGATGCGCCCGAAGCCGTGGGCCACCGCGAGCAGCACGACGCCGGGCGCGACGATTTCGGCGACATAGGCTTCGTCGCCGCCTCGTTGCGGGGCACCGGGTCGTGATCCGACCGCTATTTCCATGCTCCGACTCCCCGAAAGACGAGGGCTGCCGACCCGACGGTCACCTCGTCGTCGACTTCGAGGCGCCGCGGCTCGGTGACGGCTTCGCCGTCCACCATCGTTCCGTTGCGACTGTCCAAGTCTTCCACGTAGACGCCGTCGTCCCGCATTTCGATTCGCGCATGAAGCCTGCTTATCCGTGGGTCTGCGAGACGAAGGTCGGCGCTCGGTGCCCTGCCGACCAGTATACGCCGCCCGAACCGATACGTCTTGATGGTACCCGCATGGGCGAGGGTTAGCTCGATCCCGGTCGGGATCGACGCCTCCATGGCCCGCGACGGCGGCAGGCCTCGGCGGTCATGCACGAGGGCGACGTAGGCAACGTAGGCGACTGCGAGTCCTAAAGTTAGCAGCCGGGGATCGGTCACGGCGCCTCCACGACCCGCAACGGCGTATCGCCGACGGTCAGGATCTGGCCGCGGTCGAGCCGTGAGCGGCGGACCTGCGCGCCGTCGACGAAGGTTCCGTTCGCGGAGCCTGCATCTTCGACGCTCCAGCCGGTGCCGTCCGCGACGATGCGGGCATGGTGTCGCGAAGCGCGCGCGTCACGCAGGGCGACGACGTTCTCGCTGGCCCGCCCGATGGTGAGCCCGTCGAACAGCGGCACCGTCGTACCGTCGGGGCGCTCTAACGCGAGCCGTTGCGCGCGCTCGTCGACCACCGCTTCGATCGCGAGGGAGCCCGAGATGACGTCCGGATCCTCGTCGAGCACGACCCGCGCCGCGCCGCCGCGCCCTTGCGGCAGCGCTTCGCGCAGCATCGCCGTCCAGCGGCCCTCGAGAAAGTCACGGTCGGCAGCCAATCGCGCATAGTCGGTCGGGTGGACGCGCACGAGATAGAGGTCGCTGGAAGCCGCTTGTGCCGTCGCGACGAGGCGCCGCCCGATCTGCGCGGGATCGAGCGCGCTGGGAAACACGCGTGCGAACGCGTCTTCGACGACCCGCGCGCACGCGCTCTCGATCCGGGCGAACACGTTCATCGGACGAACCGCCGGCTCACGCCGAGCGCTTCAACCTCGCCACGTAAAATCCGTCGCGCCCGTCGATCCCCGGCGTGACCAGCACGTCTCCGGCGGCCGTGAGAAACGGCGCGTAGCGGGCCGGGACGACGTCGCGGGCAAACGCGCCGGACGTTTCGAGGAAGGCTTCGATCACATCCTCGCCCTCTCGGCGGTCGGTCGAGCACACCGCATAGACCAGCGCTCCGCCGGGTTTCACGCAGCCGCCGGCGGCGTGAAGCAGCGATCGCTGCAACTCGGACATCCGTTGCGGATCGCTGGGGTCCTTGCGCCAGCGCGCCTCCGGCTGCCGCCCGAGAATCCCCAGCCCCGAGCACGGTGCATCGAGCAGCACGAGGTCTGCGTCGGCGCTCGCCCGCATCGCGGCGGCGTCGGCGGTGACCAGCGCGACCGACGCGATCCCGGCCTGGTCGAGCCGTGCCGACGTCTGCGCGATCTTGTGCGCGTCGTCGTCGACGGCGAGCAGCGTCGCGGCGTCACGCGTGCGGCTCGCGATCTGCAGCGTCTTGTTGCCGCGGCCGCAGCACAGCTCGACGATGCGTTGACCGGGCTGCGGATCGAGGATGTCGACCGGAAACGCCGCCGCCTCGGCGTGCTGGTGCCAGCGATGATCCGCCAGACGTTCGAGCTCGCCGCTGGGCGCCGGACCTTCGACGATGAGCACGTCGCGCGCGAACGGGCTCGGAGCCGCGACGATTGCCGCCTCCGCCAACGCCTGCTGCGCAGCGTCGCGCGTCGTGTTCCGGAGATCGACGCACAGGCCGACCGCCGGCGGCGCGTTCACGCCGGCGACGATCGCTTCGATCCGATCGTCACCGAAGCGCTCGCGCCAATGCGCGATCACCCAGCTCGGCAGCGATGCCCGCGTGTCGAAGTCCGCATCGCGCGGCGGCTCGATCGCTACGCGCCGCAGCACCGCGTTCACCAGTCCGGCAGTACCTTTGTGGCCGTACTTGCGCGCGAGCCCGACGCTCTGGGACACGGCCGCGTATGCTTCCACGCCGTGCATCGCGCGCAACTGGTATGCGCCCAGCCGGAGGATCTCGGCGATCGGCTGCGGCAGCGCTTTGGCGCGTTCACCGACATACGGCTGCAGCTCGAAGTCGAGCCAGCGCCGCAGCTTGATCGCGCCGTACGCCAGCTCGGTGGCGAACGCGCGATCCCGCGGTGCGAGCTCGGATTTGCGCAACCGGTAGTCGAGCGCTTCGCGCGCGGCGCGCGGGTTCGGCCCGAACACGTCGCGGCACACCTGCAGCGCAACCTCGCGCGCGGTCGTCGCCTTGGGCTCGCTCACGGGTAGTGCCCCGAGCTCATCCGCGCTCGGGTCTGCGCAAGCCGGCGCCGCACGAACTCCGCAGCCGTGGACTCCCCGCGATTGGGCGCGATGAGCCGATCGATGATGACCGCACCGTCGTCGCCATGCACCGCATAGAGCAACTCGCGTCCAGGATAACCGCAAACGCTCAACCCGTTGGGCCACGGCTTGTCTCCAGCGAGCTCATCCAGCAGCGTCGCAAGCGAAACCGCGCGCGCCGCGACCACTTTGATCGCCTCATCGAGGTACGTGGTGCGCGCAAGCGGCGCGGGCGCGAGCGACCGCACCAGCGCGACCACCTCGTCCGGCCTGCGGCTCCAATCGATCTCCAGGTCGCCTTTCCGCAGCGGTCGCGTCGCGGTCGCCGCGATCTCGTCGTCGCCGATCCCCAGCCGTTGCGCGACCTCCGCCTGCGGCATGCGGGTGAGGCTATCGTTCGCATACCGGTCCAGCGCGTCGACGACGAGCTCGGCGCCGCGTTGCGCGAGCCGGTCGTGCAGCTCGCCGTACGTCTCGGCGGGCCCGATCGGCGTGCGTTCTTGAACGAGCACATCGCCGGTATCCATCCCCGCGTCCATCGCGATGATCGTGACGCCCGTCTCGGAGCGACCGTCGCGAATCGCCGTTTGCAGCGGCGTCGCCCCGCGATACAGCGGCAACAGCGAGGGGTGGACGTTGAACGCGATCGGCACGACGTCGAGCAGCGCTTGCGGAACGATCTTGCCGTACGAGGCGACCACGAACGCATCCGCGCCGAGCGCGCGAGCCTCGTCGACGAACGGCTTGAGCCGCTCCGGTTCGAGCACGCGCAAGCCGCGGGCCGACGCGGCGAGCTTCACCGGGGTCGCGACGAGCTTGTGGCCGCGACCGGCCGGGCGGTCGGGCTGCGTGACCACGCCGATGACATCGTGCCGCTCGGCGGCCGCCGTGAGCGTGGGGACGGCGAACTCGCTCGTCCCGAAGACGACGATCTTCAGCGAGCGCCGGCGGTGACCGCTTCGGCCTCCGCGACTTCTTCGTCGGTTTCGGCCGGGCGCAGGTTCTTCGCCTTGTCGATGTAGAGCACGCCGTTGAGGTGATCCATCTCGTGCTGCAGGCAACGTCCGAACAGCCCGGTTCCATCGAGCGAGATCTTCTTGCCGTTTCGGTCAAGCCCGGTGCAGACGACGTGCTCGAAGCGGGTCAAATCGCCGACCATCCCCGGGACGGAGAGGCAGCCTTCGACCGACTCGATCTCGCCCTCGGTCACGGTGAACTTCGGGTTGATCACGACCAGCGGCCCGTGCGCCTCGTCGTCGTCCTGGAGATCGACGGTGAAGATCCGCTTCGAGATCGCGACCTGCGGCGCGGCCAGGCCGATCCCCGGCGCGTCGTACATCGTCTCGAACATGTCGTCGAGGAGCTGCTGGAACATCGGATCGGCGATCTCCGATAGGTCGACCTTCTTGGCGACCTTGCGCAGCGTCGGGTGTCCCTCGGTGATGATCTCGCGAATATAGGCCATGGGCTTGCTCCGAGTATAACCGACGGGCGGAGCTTCCGAGTTCCGCCCGCCGGTCTGCCGAGAGAGGGGCTGCTCGCTACTTCGGCGAGTACGCGATGCACCAGCCGTTCGGGCTGATCGTGCCGGTGACGATCGTACAGCCGTGCGGAGGCTTGAAGAACCGGCACCCCGAGCACTTCGCGCCCTTCGCTCCGGGCTTGTTCTGATACTTGTACTGCTTCTGGTTGTTGGCAACCGCGCCTTGAGCGGCCGACAGAGTCGCGCCCACGGCGAGCGCGGCGAGCGGAAGGCCGGCGATCTGTTTGAGCGCGCGGCCACGGGTGAGAGATGATTTCATGGCTGGGAAAGAGTGCTCCCTTCGTAAGCGCACCGTAATGGCGAACGGGGTAGAATGATACCACGATGCGCGTTTTCGCAAGCGCCCTCCTCGCGGTGCTGGCGACCGGCCCAGGGTTGACGGCGCAGAGCAGCCTCGCTGTGACGCTCGCCGCGCATCCCGTGACCCGTTCTTGCGCGGTGGCCAGCACCGCCACGATCGTAGCCTACGATGCCAACGTTCCGCACGACGTCGCCTACCGTTTCGTGCGCAGTGACGGCAGCGTCTCACCGATCGGGCGCGTCTCGTTCGGAGGTGACGGCGCCGTCGCACAGGCCGTCCGCGACACCTGGACGCCGCGCGGAAAAGCTCCCTGGGTCGCGCTGGAGATCGTTGCGCCCGAGCGCGTCAGCTCGCGGCACCTGAACGTGACGTCGCACTGCCCGGGCCGCGTGCTCGCGACGACGCCCTGAGCGCTTCCACCGTGTCCGCCCCGGCAGCCGGCATCGGTCGAGCATTCGGCCGGGCCGACGGCCGCGACCGCATCGGCGTGCCGTTCTGGAACGGCCTCTTGTCGGCTCTCGGGGCGCTCGGAATCTCGCTCGCCGTCGCCTTCGTCGCGATCTTTCTCCTCCTGGTCGTCATCATCTTGACCACGGGCAACATGCCGTCGCTCAATCCCGGCCACCCGTTGGTAGCGACCGGCGAGATCGCCTCGTACGTCGCGGGCGGCTGGTTCGCATGGTGGCGCCTGCGCACGACGGGCCGCACGCCGTTCCGCGGATTGCGCGCCGGCGACGTCCGCGCGATCCTGATCGGCGTCGGCGCCTTGTTCCTAGTCCGCATCGGGACCGCCGTCCAGCTCGTCGCAATGCACCAGACGAAGCACGTTCAAAGCGGCTTCGAGCACTTCGACGTGGTCGGGAAGCTGCCGAACGTCACGATCATCAGCATCGCGCTGGCCGTCGCCGCGATGGTCGTCGTAGCGCCGGTCGTCGAAGAGATCGTCTTCCGCGGCCTGCTATTCGGCGCGCTCGCTCCACGCATCGGCGTGCTCGTCGCCGCGCTCGTCAGCGCCGTCATATTCGGCGCCGTCCACGGCGACCCAGTCCTGTTCCCGTCCCTAGCCGCCCTAGGCTTCGTCTCCGCCATAGCCTACGCCGCAACCGGCAACCTCTGGGTTTCCGTGACGCTCCACGCCCTCAACAACGCGGTAGGCGCGATCTTCCTCGTATCCGGCTCGCTCCATCTCTGACCCGCAATCGCGCTTCGACTTCGCTCAGCACGACAAATCGATGGCGGTCACGCCAACCTCGGATCCGTGGCGTGCCACGATGCGCCGCCCTTCGACAAGCTCAGGATGACGACGTCACCCGCGCGCCGCGAAAATTCGGCGTACCTCCGCGCCGCGAAAATTCGCCGCATGCCTCCGCGCCGCAAATATCCCGGATGCGTCTTGCCTGAAGGGTGGGGAGTCGTGCAGTGCTGCGGCGGGGCGTTTTGAAGCGAGCGGCGCCCGGAGGGCGAGGAGCGAGCGGAAAACCGAGCGACCGGAGCCGCACGATGCGGCGAAGGGAGCGTCCCCGCCGCAGCACTGCACGACTCCCCGCCCGCAGCCACCATCAACCCAATGTCGCGACACTAACGGCTAAAGAATAAACGCCGACAAGTCCGAGTTGCCCGCGATCGAGTCCAATCGATCGCGCACATACGCCGCATCGATCGTGATCTGCCCGCCTTCTTCAGGAGCGCGAAAGGCGATCTCGTCGAGGACGCGCTCGAGGACGGTGTGCAGCCGGCGAGCGCCGATGTTCTCGGTCTGCTCGTTGACGCGCATCGCGATCTGCGCGATCTCGGCGATCGCGTCGGTGGTGACGTCCAGGTCGACGCCGTCGGCGCCGAGCAGCGCCTTGTACTGACCGATCAGTGCGTTCTCGGGCTGCGTGAGGATGATCTCGAAATCGGCCGCGGTCAGCGAGTCGAGCTCGACCCGCACCGGAAAGCGTCCCTGCAACTCCGGAATGAGATCCGACGGCTTGGAGACGTGGAACGCACCGGCCGCGATGAACAGCACGTGATCGGTCGAGAGCGGCCCGTGCTTGGTTTGCACCGTGCTACCCTCGACGATCGGAAGGATGTCGCGCTGCACGCCTTCGCGCGAGACGTCGGGGCCGCGCCCGCCTTCACGGCCGGCGACCTTGTCGATCTCGTCGATGAAGACGATTCCATGGTCGCCCGCGCGCCGGAGCGCCTCGTGCTTCACGGCGTCCATGTCGATGAGCTTGTCGGCTTCTTGCTGCGCGAAGATGCGGCGCGCGTCGGCAACGGTCACCTTCTTCTTTACGCGTTTCTTGGGCAGCAGCCCGCCCAGCATCTCGCCCATGTCCGCGCCGCCGCCCGGTTCGCCGCCGCCGAGCATCCCGATCGGCAGCTGCGCCGACTCCTCGACCTCGATCTCGATCATGCGCACATCGTAGAAGCCGCGTTCGACGTCGGCTTTCGCGCTCGCGCGCACGCGCGCCGATTCGTCGTCGGGGAGGGTTCGCGTCGCGGTCTGCGTCGTCGTCTGCGCCTGCTGCTGCGGAAACGCGTTGCCGAAGATCGAGCCGAGCGAGGCTGCGAAGGGGTTCGCCTGCTGCGGTTGGGGCGCCGACGTCTCGGGGTGCAGGATGTCGACGATCCGTTCGACCGCGGCGGCATCGGCGGCTTCGCGCACCTCGCTCCGCCGCTCGTCGGAAACCATGCGCACCGCGGCCTCGGCCAGATCGCGCACCATCGACTCGACGTCGCGCCCGACGTAGCCGACCTCGGTGTACTTCGTCGCCTCGACCTTGATGAACGGTGCGCCGGCGAGCGACGCCAAGCGACGCGCGATCTCGGTCTTGCCGACGCCGGTCGGGCCGATCATGAGGATGTTCTTCGGCGACACTTCCTTGCGGACGCGTTCGGGAAGACGCTCGCGGCGGTAGCGGTTGCGCATCGCGACCGCGACGGCGCGCTTGGCGTCGGCCTGTCCGACGATGAAGCGGTCGAGCTCCGCGACGATCTCGCGCGGCGTGAGATCTTGGGGGTTCTTGGTCACAGGGCGAGCACTTCCACGTTGTCGTTGGTGTAGATGTCGATGCGGCCGGCGATGCGCAAGGCTTCCCGCGCGATCTCTTCGACCGTCAAACCGGAGTGCCCCAGCAGCGCCATTGCGGCCGCTTGCGCGTACGGTCCCCCGCTGCCGATCGCGGCGACGCCTTCGTCGGGCTCGATCACGTCGCCGGTTCCGCTCAGCACGAAAAGGTGGTCGGGCGTACCCACGATGAGTAGCGCCTCGAGCCGGCGCAGTGCGCGATCCTGGCGCCAGTCCTTGGCCAGCTCGACCGCCGCACGCACGACGTTGTCTTTGTACGCGCTCATCTTGCTCTCGAACTTGTCGAGCAGCGTCATCCCATCAGACGCGCTGCCGGCAAAACCGGCCAAGACCTTGCCGCCCGCGATCGTGCGGACCTTGCGCGCGCCGTGCTTCATGACGGTTTTGTCGACGGTCACCTGACCGTCGCCGGCCATCGCGATCCGGCCGTCCCGCCGGACGGCGCAAATCGTCGTCGAACGAATCTTCATCCAGGCTTGGTACTCGCCGCCGGGCGCCGAGGTTGCATCCGTCGAGCCGCTAAGCGGGAACCGCCTGCGGTGCGACGGCGGCGGCGAACGCATCGATCTTCGCCAGCGCTCGCTGGGCCATCCGCGCGCGCCGCTCGCGCTTGTCGCGAATCGTCTCGTCCAGCGGCGAGAAGAAGCTCCAGGTGACGTTGGCGGGCTGGAAGTCGGGCGTCTGGGTGTTTTGCAGGTGTGCGACGATCGCGCCGAGCGCGGTGTCGGCGGGCACGACGGCGGGCGGCAGGCCGAGCCGTTCGCGTGCCGCCGCGATTCCGGCGATCGTGCCGCAGGCGGCGGCTTCGACGTAGCCCTCCGCACCGGTGATCTGGCCCGCGAACAGGATGCGCGGTTGCGCCCGCAACCGCAGATCGGGCCCGAGCAGCCGCGGCGAGTCGATGAAGGTGTTGCGGTGCATGACGCCCAGCCGCAGCCACTCGGCCTGCGCGAGCCCCGGCAATTTGGCGAACGCCTCTTTTTGGGCCGGCCACGTCAAACGCGTCTGAAAACCGACCAGGTTCAGCGCCGTGCCGGCGGCGTTCTCCTTGCGCAGTTGCACCACGGCGTACGGTGCGCGGCCGGTGCGCGGATCGCGCAAGCCGACCGGCTTGAGCGGACCGAAGCGCAGCGCGTCTTCGCCGCGCGCGGCCATCTCCTCGATCGGCAGACAGCCCTCGAAATACGGCACGTCACCGGTCGCGGCGTCGGTTTCGAAGCCGTGCGGATCGTGCTTGGGCAGCGTGCGCAGGTCGTCGACGAAGCGCGCGTAGGTCTCGCGGTCCAGCGGGATGTTGAGGTAGTCGTCGCCCTCGCCCTTGTCGTAGCGGGACTTGCGGTACATCACGTCCGTGTCGATCGAATCGAGCGCGACGATCGGCGCGGCTGCGTCGTAGTAGTGCAGCCGCCCGCCGACCAGCGCGTCGAGCGCTGCGGCGAGCGGGTCCGACGGTAGCGGACCGCACGCGACGATCACCGTTCCCTGGGGCGGGATCGCGGCGATCTCCTCGCGCCGCAGCTCGACGTTGGGCAACGCGGTCAGCCGCGACTCGACCAGCGCGCCGAAGCGCGCGCGGTCGACGGCCAGCGCGCCGCCGGCCGGCACGGCGGTTTCGCGTGCCGAGGTGACGATGAGCGAGTCGAGCCGGACCAACTCTTCTTTGAGCAACCCGACGGCGTTCTCGAGCGCGGCGCCGCGCATCGAGTTCGAGCAGACCAGCTCGGCGAGCATTCCGGTCTGATGGGCGGGACCGCGCACGTGCGGACGCATCTCGTACAAAACAACGGACGCGCCGCGGCGCGCGGCTTGCCACGCCGCCTCGCATCCCGCCAAGCCGCCGCCGATCACCGTGACGTCGGCCACAGCGCGCGGACTCATGCGATGTCGGCCTCGTCGTCCGTGTCTCCCGCCGAACCCAGACCCGTCGCGTGCTGCCGGTCGGTGTGGCAGATGTAGGTGACCGCGCCCCCGCGCTTCACCTTCTCGGTCACATAGTCGCCGCAGACCGCGCACGGTTGGGGCGCGACCTTGTCCCACGAGACGAAATCGCAAGCCGGGTAGTTCGCGCAGCCGTAGAACGTGCGCCCTTTGCGCGACTTTCGCTCGGCGATCATCCCGCCGTCCTTAGGACACTTCACGCCCGTGTCTTTGAGGATCGGCTTCGTGGTCTTGCACTCAGGATAGCCCGTGCACGACATGAAGCGCCCGAAGCGACCGGTCTTGATGACCATCGGCTTGCCGCAGTTGACGCACACCTCGTCGGTCGGCTCGTCGCGCTGTTCGTACTTGGGCAGCTTGCGCTCGGCCTCTGCCAACTCGATCGCGAACCCGTCGTAAAAGTCGCTCAGCACTTTTGCCGTCGCCGCCCAGTCGCCGCCGGTCTCGGCCAGCGTGTCCAGCTTGCCCTCCATCGACGCGGTGAACGTGAGGTCGACGATCTCGGGGAAGTGCTCGACCAGCAGATCGTTCACCGACTCGCCGATCTCGGTCGGCGCAAAGCGCCGGTCGAGCTGTTCGACGTAGCCGCGCGCCTGGATCGTCTCGACGATCGCGCTGTAGGTCGACGGCCGCCCGATCCCGTTCTCCTCGAGCGCCCGCACCAGCGTCGCTTCCGTATAGCGCGGCGGCGGCTCGGTGAAGTGCTGCTTGGGTTCGATCGACTTGGGGTCGAGCACGTCGTCCTGATTCATCTTGGGCAGGATCGGCCGTGCCTTCTCTGCCTGCGTCAACGTCGGCGCCGCGTCGGCCGAACCGGTCGCGGTATCCGTGCCCTCTTCGTAAACCGCGGTGAAACCGGCGAATTTGAGCACGCTACCGGTCGCGCGGAACGTGAAGCGTTCGGTCGCTGCAATGTCGACCGTCGTCTGATCGAAAACGGCCGGCGCCATCTGCGACGCGATGAAACGCTCCCAGATCAGACGGTACAGACGCAGCTCGTCGCGCTTGAGAACCCCCGCCAGCGACTCGGGCGTGTGAAGCACCGAGGTGGGACGAATCGCTTCGTGCGCGTCCTGTGCGCCTTCCTTGATCTTGAACTGCCGGCCGCCGCTGTGATACGCCTCGCCGAACCGGCCGATGATGTACTCGCGGGCCGCCTGGCTTGCCGAATCCGAGATGCGCGTCGAGTCGGTGCGCATGTAGGTGATCAGACCCTGCGTTCCCTCGCTGCGGCCCAGGTCGATGCCCTCATACAGCGCCTGCGCGATCTGCATCGTCTTACGGACGCGGAACTTGAGCTTGCGGGACGCCTCTTGCTGGAGCGTGGACGTGGTGAACGGGGCCGCTGCGTTGCGCCGGGTCTCGCGCGTTTTGACGCCGGAGACGCGAAATTCGGCGCCTTCGAGCGCCTTCATGATGGCGTCGGCCTGCTCGCCGTTGACGATCTCGGCCTTCTCACCGTCGACCTGGTGCAGGTCGGCCGGGAACACGATCGGTGAACCGGCGGTGGCGAGTTGCGCAGTGATCGACCAGTACTCGCGCGGGTCGAAGGCGCGGATCTCGCGCTCGCGGTCGACGATCAAGCGAACAGCGACCGACTGCACGCGTCCGGCGGAGAGCCCGCCGCGCACCTTGGCCCACAGCAGCGGCGAGATTTTGTAGCCGACCAGCCGATCCAAGATTCGCCGCGCCTGCTGCGCGTTGACGCGCGGCATGTCGATCGGATGCGGATCCTTGAGTGCGGCCAGCGCCGCCTCCCGGGTGATCTCGTGGAGCTCGATGCGCTGGGGATGCTCGAGCTTGAGGAGCTCGGCGAGATGCCACGCAATCGCCTCGCCTTCGCGATCGGGGTCGGTCGCGAGGTAGACGTCGGAGGCACCCTTCGCCGCCGCCTTGAGGTCTTTGATGATGTCGCCCTTACCTTTGATGGTCAGGTAGCGGGGCGTGAATCCATCGGCGACATCGACTCCCAGCGTCGATTTCGGCAGGTCGCGGACGTGCCCGACGGATGCCTTCACGACGTAGCGCGCGGGTAGGAATTTCTTGATGGTTTTGGCTTTCGTCGGCGATTCGACGATGATCAGGGGCTTCGCCACGGCGGTCTCCAGAGGGTGCGCTCGCTGGGACGAGCTTCGGGCCACAGTATAAACCCGGACGTCAAGAGCCTCCAATTTTTCGTCGCGCGGCGCGCGCGAGAAACACCCGGCCGGGGCGCAGAGTTGCACGAAACGCGAAATGATTGTATTCTGCCTCTAACTGCATCGCACAAGCGACGCAAGATCGAAGACAACTCCGTCCGCGCGGACGAGGAGGTTGAATGGACTCGGATCTCATGAATGGCGACGGCTCGACGACTGACGCAGCACCGGCTGCAGCGGGTCGTCGCGGCGGTCGCCGCAAAGGCGCCGGCCGTAAGAAATCCACCAACGGTCGCAAGAAGGCCGCCAAGAAAACCGGCGGCCGCAAGAAAGCCGCCAAGAAAACCGGCGGCCGCAAGAAGGCTGCCAAGAAGACCGGCGGACGAAAGAAAGCCGCCAAGAAAACCGGCGGCCGCAAGAAGAAGGCCGCGAAGAAGACCGGCGGTCGCAAGAAGAAGGCCGCCAAGAAGACCGGTGGTCGCAAGAAGAAGGCTGCCAAGAAGACCGGCGGACGAAAGAAAGCCGCCAAGAAAACCGGTGGCCGCAAGAAAGCCGCCAAGAAAACCGGCGGTCGCAAGAAGAAGGCCGCCAAAAAGACCGGCGGACGCAAGAAGGCCGGACGCAAGAAAAAGGCCTGACGGCAACATCAGAGGAGCGGTCTTCGGACCGCTCCTCGTTTCTTTTCCGGCGCCCTGCGCTACGCGAGCGCGGTTGGCGTGACGGTCAGATCGGGCGCGGTGCCGCCGTGCTCTTCGACCCAGTGGCACGCCGCGCGGTGTCCCGGTTCGTACTCCTTGAACGCCGGCACTTCGACCTTGCAGCGATCGAACGCGATCGGGCAGCGGGTGTGGAACCGGCAACCCGGCGGCGGGTTCACCGGCGACGGGATGTCGCCGGTGAGGATGACGCGCTTGCGGCGCCGTTCGATGTCGGGATCGGGGATCGGGATCGCCGAGAGCAGCGCCTGCGTGTAGGGATGGAGCGGGTTGTCGTACAGCCGGTCGCGGTCGGCGATCTCCACGATCTTGCCGACGTACATGACCGCGACGCGGTTGGAGATGTGGCGCACGACCGAGAGATCGTGGGCGATGAACAGGTACGTCAGCCCGAGCTGCTGCTGCAAGTCCTGAAGCAGGTTGATGACCTGGGCTTGGATCGACACGTCGAGCGCCGAAACCGGCTCGTCGGCGACGATGAACTTCGGGTTGACCGCGAGCGCCCGCGCGACGCCGACGCGCTGGCGCTGGCCGCCGGAGAACTCGTGGGGATAGCGGTTGGCGTGATGCGGCTGGAGGCCGACCAGACGCAACAGCTCCTGAACCCGGACGTCGGCCTCTTTGCCGTGCGCGATGCCATGGATCTCGAGCGGTTCGCGCACGATCGAGCCGACCGTCATCCGCGGATTCAGCGACGCGTAGGGGTCCTGAAAGATGATCTGCATCTCCTTGCGGAGGGGGCGCAGATCGTTGCGCGAGAGGCCGACGAGCTCGCGCCCTTCGAACTGCACGCTGCCTTTGGTGGCCTCGGTCAGCCGCAGGATGACGCGCCCCGCCGTGGTCTTGCCTGAACCGGATTCGCCGACCAGCCCCAGCGTCTCGCCGCGCCGGATCTCGAAGTCGATCCCGTCGACGGCGCGCACGTCCGCGACGTGGCGTTGCAAGATCCCCGCGGTGATCGGAAAGTACTTGTAGAGGTCGCGGACGATGACTAGATCGTCGTGCGGCGCGACCGTCGCGGCGGCGGCGGCGCCGGCGCTCGGCGCGGTCATCGCGCGACGCGCGGCGGCGCCTGCGCCACCGCTGAGCCGGCGATGACGGGCCGGTTCTCGGCCTCGATCGGTTTCTGACCTTCGGCGCGCTGGTCATAGAGGAAGCAGCGCGCGACGTGGCCGTTTCCGAAATCGTAGAGCGGAACCGGCTCGTCGCAGATCGGCATCCGATAGCGGCAGCGCGGCGCGAACGCGCACCCCGGCGGCATGCGCAGCAGGTTCGGCGGCTGGCCCTCGATCGGGATCAACCGCGAACCGGCTTGATCCAATCGTGGCAGAGATTCGAGCAGCCCCATCGTATAGGGCATCTTCGGCGAATCGAAGATCTCGGTGGCCGTGCCGTACTCGACCATGTTGCCGCCGTACATCACCAAGACGTTTTCGCACGTCTCGGCGACGACGCCCAGGTCGTGCGTTATCAGAACGATCGCCGAACCCAACCGAGCCTGCATCTCGTTCATCAGCTCGATGATCTGCGCTTGGATCGTCACGTCGAGCGCCGTGGTCGGCTCGTCGGCGATCAGCACGGCGGGATCGCACGAGAGCGCCATCGCTATCATGACGCGCTGGCGCATCCCGCCCGAGAACTGGTGCGGATAGTCGCGCAAGCGCTTCTCGGCGATCGGGATGCGCACGAGGCGCAGCATGTCGACCGCCTTGTCGAGCGCCTCTTTCTTGTTGAGCCCGAGGTGCAGGCGCGTCGCCTCGGCGATCTGCTCGCCGATGGTGAGCACCGGGTTGAGCGAGGTCATCGGATCCTGGAAGATCATCGCGATGTCGCGACCGCGAATCTTCCGCATCTCGGCTTCGCTCTTGTCGAGCAGGTTCTCGCCCTTGAACAGGATCGTCCCGCGTTCGATCGTGCCGTTCTGCGCGATCAGGCGCATGATCGAGAGCGAGGTGACCGATTTCCCCGAACCCGACTCGCCGACGATGCCCAGCGTCGAACCCGGTTCGACGGAGAACGACAGCCCGTTGACCGCGGCGACGACGCCGTCTTCGGTTTTGAACGTCGTCCGGAGGTCGTGGACCTCGAGCAGCGCCACTCAGATTCCGCTGAGGCTGACCAGGGTGGCGACGATGACGAACGAGATGGCGACGAACTGCGTGACGCGCGCGATCTGCGCGTCGAGCCCGAGCCGGCGCGTCGCCGACTCGACCCGCCCGCCCAGCGTTCCGCTCAAGCCTTCTTGCTTGGTGGTCTGGATGGCGAGGAGCACGACGAGCATGACGCCCAGCACGATGAACAGCCCCGCGAAGGTGTGGGTGAGCCACGGCGCGTGCTGCGCCAACGGCGAGTGCGGGGTGACGTCGAACTGAAAGCCCGGGGGCAGGGTGAACGGGATCGTGGTCGCTTTGGCGGCGGGAGCAGCCGCCTTAACGGCCTCGGGAGCGGTCGACGCGGCAGCGAGCAACACGGAAAACACGATGGATCGGACTCCGAAGATAGACGCGGAAAGAACCGCCGGGGCTTGGCGTCGGCCCCGAAATTGTCCTGTTCGGCCGGGGTGCGCGGCGGGGGTCAGGCCGTCCGCGTCGGGGCTAGGGCGCGGACGCGAGCGGCGACGTTTTCGGCGGAGAGGCCGAACTGGGCGCGCTGCGCTTCCGGCTTGGCGTGTTGGACCAGCACGTTGGGTACGCCGATCCGCTCGACCGCGACGTCCATCCCACGGTCGTTGACGAACTCGACGACAGCCGATCCGAAGCCACCGGCCAGGCTGTGCTCCTCGAGGGTGATGAAGCGCCGGTGCGTTTCACCCAACTCGAGCAGCAGCATTTCGTCGAGCGGCGCGACGAAGCGCGCGTTCACGACGGTCGGGGCGCAGCCGCTCTCCTCGAGCAGCGCATACGCGTCGAGCGCCGCATCAACGGTGTTGCCCAGTGCCAGGATCGCCACGTCGCTGCCACGGCGCAGCACCTCGGCCCGGCCGAGCACGACCGGCGCGATCGGCTCGTCGTGCTTGCCGCTGGTCGAGCCGCGCGGATAGCGGATCGCCGCCGGCGCATCGAGCGAGAGGGCGAGGTCCAGCATCGGCGCGACCTCGTTCTCGTTGCGCGGCGCCATTATCGTCACGCCCGGCAGCGTGCGCAGGTACGCAATGTCGTACAGCCCCATGTGCGTCGGCCCATCGTCGCCGACGAAGCCGGCGCGGTCGATCGCGAACACGACCGGAAGCGATTGGATCGCAACGTCGTGCACGACTTGGTCGTATGCGCGCTGCAGAAAGGTCGAGTAGATCGCGCAGACCGGTTTGATGCCGCGGGTCGACAAGCCGGCGGCAAAGCACACCGCGTGCGCTTCGGCGATCCCGACGTCGAAGTAGCGCAGCGGAAAGCGCTTGGCGAACTTCGCCAGGCCCGTGCCGTCGGGCATCGCGGCCGTGATGCCGACGACCCGCGAGTCGCGCTCGGCGGCCGCGATCATGGCGTCCGCGAACGCCTGCGCGAACGTCTGGCGCGCGGCCTTCTTCTCGATCCGGCCTTCATCGGGATGATAGACGCCCGGCCCGACGCCGTGGAACGTGCGGCTGTCGCCCTCGGCAATGTCGTAGCCCTTGCCTTTGACCGTCTTCACGTGCAGCAGCACCGGGCCGGAGATCTTGCGCGCGTTCGAGATCACGTCGATGAGGGTGTCGAGGTCGTGGCCGTCGATCGGCCCGACGTAGCGGAACCCCATCTCCTCGAAGATCACCGGCGCTTTGTGATCGTGCAGTGCGAAGCGCATCCCCGCCATCTCGGCGGTCGAGAGCGCCTTGCGCGCGGTTTCGCCGAGCGGGACGTGATCGAGCACGCCCTTGAGAACCTCGCGACCCTTGGTGAACAGCGGCTTGGAGCGGAGGGCCCCCAGGTACGACGCGATCGACCCGACGTTCGGCGCGATCGACATCTCGTTGTCGTTGAGCACCACGATGAAGTTGGTCTTGAGCAGCCCCGCGTTGTTGATCGCTTCGTAGGCCAGCCCGCCGGTGAGCGCGCCGTCGCCGATGATCGCGACGACCGTGTCGTCGCGGCCGGCCAAGTCGCGCGCCGTTGCCATCCCGAGCGCGGCCGAGATCGACGTCGAGGCATGCCCCGCGCCGAACGCGTCGTAGGGTGATTCGCTGCGCATCGCAAACCCGCTCACGCCGCCGCCTTGGCGAAGGGTGTCGAAACGCGCGGCGCGTCCGGTCAGCAGCTTGTGCACGTAACTTTGGTGGCTCACGTCCCACACGACGACGTCGTCGGGAAGGTCGAGCACGCGGTGCAGCGCGATGGTCAGCTCGACGACGCCGAGATTGGGCGCCAAGTGACCGCCGTTGACGGCGCAGACGCGGATCAGGGTCTCGCGGACCTCGCGTGCCAGCTGGTCGAGTTCGGGACGGCTGAGCCGTTTGACGTCGGCCGGGGACGCGATGCGCTCGAGGATCATCACGGGGTGTTCGGCGACGAGGGCCGAAGGCCCGTCCCCGTGCACGCCCCCCCGGGTTCGCCGTCGGCGAATCCCCCGGTCGTCCCGCCGACCCCGCTGCGCGTCCGCAAGCGCGTCTGGACCGACGTTGCGAAGATCATCTCGACCGTGTGCAACCCCTTCCTGACGTCGCTCGCCCTCTTCGTCATCCTCGCAGACGCTCGGTCGGCTAGCTCGTACGACTTCTGGGTGCTGCTGTTCAACAGCGCGTTCTTCACCTCGATCGCGCCGATGCTGTTCATCTTCTATCTGTACGCTACCGACCGCATCTCGGATTTGGACATGTCGATCCGGACCGAGCGCGAGCGGGTCTTCATCGCCTTCGTCGTGTTCTACGCGCTCGGCGCGATCGATCTGTGGCTGATCCACGCGCCGGCGATCATGACCGCCTCGATGGCGGGCTACGCGGCCAGCGCGCTGGTCGTTCAATGGATCACGCGCTACTGGAAGATCTCGACCCACGCGCTGGGGATCACGGCGCCGCTGGTCGCGCTGACCGTGCTCTTCGGCCAGCGACCGGCTCCCTTCTACATCCTCATCCCGCTGGTCGGCTGGTCACGTGTCTATCTGCGTGCGCACACGCTGCTGCAAGTCCTCGCCGGAACGCTCCTCGCACTAGCGACGACGCTGCTCTTCTTCCGCATCTTCCACGTCGTCTGACGATGGTGGCCGGGCAAGTCCGTCGCCGATGCATCACGGTCAGGACGATCGAGGCTGTCGCGCTTCGCCAAGCTCAGCACGACGTCGTGAATTCGACGTGGATCCGCTGCGATTGTCGCAAGCAAACGTCGTTCGCCCTTCCCTTCGACAAGCTCAGGACAGGCTAGCTCAGGATGACGGCGTGTTGTTAGCGGCTGACGAGGGCTGAGACGCGGCCGGCGGTGTCGCCGGTCCAGCGACGGACGGCGGTTTCGAACGCTTCGGCGTCGCCGTTGGTGTAGTATGCGGTCGACGAAGTGCCGGGGGTGAGGTCCAGTTGCGCGACGAGGCGTTGCGCGGCGGCGGCCTGCGCGACGGCGGGATCGATACGCTCGATGCGCGGGCCGAGCGCTTGGGCGAACCAGCGATCGAGCAGCGGGTAGTGCGTGCAACCGTAGACGAGCGCGTCGACGTCGGGGCCGAGTTGCGCGACGACCGCATCGACGGCGGTGCGGGCGACCGCCGAGTCGGCTTCACCGCGCTCGACGATCGGGACCAGCGACGGCGCCGCGACCTCGGCGACTTCGACCTGCGGCGCGGCGGCGCGGATCGCCCGCGCGTACGCACCGCTGCGCACCGTGGCGACCGTCGCGACGACCGCGACGCGTCGATGGGGCGTGCCGACGAATGAGCGGCCCGCCGTCGCGATGAGGTCGAGCACCGGGAACGGCGTAGCCGGCCAGCCGTAGCGCTCCGCCACCGCGCACGTCGTGTTGCAGGCGGTCACGACCGCGTCGACGCCCAGACCGCCGAGCAACGCCAGGTTCTCTTCGAGGTAGCCGTGCAGCTGCGCATCTGATTTGTCGCCGTACGGCACGTGCGCTTGATCGGCAAAGTAGACGACGTCTTGATCGACGCCGGCGGCGCGCAGCGCGGCGAGCACGGTGAGGCCGCCGAGACCGGAGTCGTACAGGCCGAGCACTACTGCTGGCTCAGCGCGTTCGCGCTCGGCACGCCGGCGTAGGCTTTCACGCCGTTGGCGATGCCCTGTGCGACGTTCTGCAAGAACGACGGCTGGTGCAGCAACGCGACGTCACCGGCGTTGGTCACGAACGCCGTCTCGATCAGCACGGCCGGCATCGTCGTGTGACGCACGACGTAGAAGTTCTCGTGGCGCGTTCCGTCGTCGAACGTTCCGGCCACCGGGATCACGCTCTTCTCGAGCGCTTGCGCGAACGCTGCGTCCTGCGGCTTGTACCAGTAGAACGTCGTGCCGTGCGCGCTCTCGACCGGGGCGCTGTTGACGTGGATGCTGATGAACAGCCGCGCGCCGGCGTTGTTGGCGACGTCGCAGCGCGTCTGCAGGTAGGCGCGATCGTCGGCGTTCGGCTTGCCGTCGGCGTGCATGCGCGAAAGGTTGTCGGTGCTGACCGGATCGGTGTCGTTGTCACGGGTCATGCGCACGGTCCAGCCCGCCGCGACGAGGATCGAGCGCAGGCGTTGGGCGATGTCGAAGGTGAGCAGCTTCTCGGTAAGGCCGTTGTGCATCGTCCCGACGTCGGCTCCGCCGTGACCGGGATCGATCACGATGAGCTTGGGATTCGTCGCCGGGCCGTACTTCCACGGGGCCGGCGAACCGGCGGCGCCGGGTTCGAACGTCGTCGCGCTCGGCATGACGGGGACGCCCCCGGTCTGCCCGGTACCGATGCGGGTCAGATCGTCGGCGGGCTGCGAGAAGACCGTGATGACGATCCCCGTGTCGCTCGGCCCGAGGTCGACTCGTTGCTCGCCGGTCATCGTGAACGCGATGCGCACGGTCGGCGCGTCGCCGGTTCCCAGTTGGCGCATGCGCACCGATTCGACCGCGCCGAAGGACGGCCGCTCGTCCCGGCCCGGTCCCGTCAACGTCGTGTTCTCGAAGTCGATGTACCAGCGGTTGTCGGCGAGCCGATGCCACTCGTACGCCGTCGCGCCGCTCAGACTCACCCGAATCGCCAAGCTGTCGCCGGCGCCGGGCTCGATCGCGAGGTCGGTGACGGTCGCGCGGCCGGCGACTACCGGCGGCGCCGCGGTCGGCGGCGTTTGCGGCGACCCGCCCGGCGGATAGTCCGGCGTCGCCGTCGGTGGCGAACTGCCGAGCGGCGGCGGTGTCGGCGGCGCGGCCTGCGCGACCGGACCGTGCGCCTCGAACACCACGGTGAACGCGTCAGGGACGTCGGCCGGGACGATGCGATGGGTCGTGCCGCGAGCGCCCGCGATCGTGAGCGTCGTCGTCGGGACGCGCGGCGAACCGCCGACCGCGACGTCGATCTCGTCGACCGCCGCGCCGGCCGACCGTCGCGACGGCGCGAGCGACGATCCCAAACCGGTGAACGAGACTTGCAAACGGTCGGGCGACTCAGCGTTCGTCGTCGTCACCAGCGGCATCGCGCCGCGGACGGTGACGAACGTGCGGTTCGCGTCCGAGCGCACGTCGAGCACGCCGATGCGCGGCTGCAGCACCGTCTCGGTAGAACCCTGGACCGGTTCGACGTACAGTGCCCGCGCCAGCGCGAAGAACGGCAAGACGACGTCGCCGCCGTCGGCCGTCGGCGCGAACGGCGCCTGAGCGCGCACGCCGGCGATCGTGTAGGCCGGATCGCCGATGGTGAAGACGATGGTGCGCCGGTCTTGGGCTGTGATGACCACGTAGCGCTGCTGCGGCTGGTAGGAGACGCTCGCCCCGAGGCGGTCGAGGAAGCGCCGCAGGCCGTCGTCTCGCGTGCTCACGGCGAGATCGCCCTGCATCGGTACGGCGTGCGCGAAGTTCAGCCGCGTCCCCTGAAACCAGAGGTTCGGCGTTCGGTCCTGGGCGCGCGCACCCGTGGCGCCGGCAAACAGGACCAGCGCGGCGATTGCCGCGCTACGACTAAAAGCTCGAACGCGAGAGCGGTTCATCGAGCTCGAGGTGCCCTCCGGGAAGTGTCGCGACGCGCGCTCCGTCGATCCGCACCGTCACCGCCGTCACATGGAGCGACGGTTGGGTGAGAGTCCACACGAGCGCCTTGAACTCGGCCGACTCCGCGAACCCGCCTTCGGCGGAGGACGCGACGTCTTTCGAGATATCGACATCGGCCGTTGATCCCACAACGTTAACGGCCCGTACTCGCGTTCCCAGCGGGAAGCGAACCGCTTCGGTCCCCTCCGGCGGGCCGGCAACGCATTGCGTGGCAGCATAGAAGGCGACGCTCGCACGATCGCGCGCCGGGCCCAGCGAAACGCGCCATGGGACCAGCGACGTTCCGTCGTCCTTCACGTAGTAGACGACGATCGTGTCGTCGACGAGCGCTACCTGGCGGTGGGTGTACCACCAAGCGACCGCGACGGCGACGACGAACAGCACGACCAGCACCAAGGCGCGAGACCAGCGCATCTTGGATGGAGGCTATTCTCCGTCTTAGGCGTTTCGTCCCTGACGGCGGTACGTGATCCGCCCGCGCGTGAGATCGTACGGCGAAAGCTCGACGTCGACGTCGTCACCGGGGGTGATACGGATGCGGAATCGGCGCAAACGACCGGCGAGGCTGGCGAGGATCGTATGACCGTTCTCGAGCTCGACTTTGAACGTCGAGCTGGGAAACGTTTCGATGACGCGGCCGACCAGGCTCAGCGTATCTTCTTTGACGACGGGGGTCAGCGGCTCGCGGCGCTTCTTGCCGCCACCGCCCTTGCGTCTGCGAGGAGGCGGAATGGGAACTCCTTACGAGGACTCGAGTGCGCTTGTGCGGAGCGCGGTTATCGCGCCCTGCCAAAGAGTGTTCGCTGCAGCGGATGGATTCGCCCGCGAACGGCGGTTCCGCGCGCACGGCGTGCACATGCAAGGGAACTTCGCCGTCATGGGGCGGGTTGAAGGACCCGCAATGCTCACCAGCGCTATCGTTTTCGGAATGGTCGGGGTCGCCGCCGGCTTCACTTGGGACTACGTCATCAACCGAGGCAAGTAAGCTCGGCTTCTCGGTCGCGAAGCCTTCAGGCGAGGGCTTTCTCGGCGCCGGCATGATGGTCGCAACGCGACCAGCGCAAGGCGCTCGACCCTTCGGACCGTTCGCCGGTTCCGATCCCCGTGCACCCGCAGCCCCAATACACCAGGACCCGCGCGGCTTCACCGCGTGCATGGGTCAACTGCTCGAGGTACGGTACCCCGAGTCGAGCGGTCAGGTCGGCGATCTCGTGCGATTCGACCATCTCGCTTCCCTCATACCCGTTGCTTGGGTCGTTCCCCCACCCGGTTCGGGATGATCGGGCCGGCCGCGTCTTGACCGTCCCCTTACGTGGCCGAACGGCACTATTTCGGGCAAACCTGTGTTAAAGTGATCGAGCCGGTCCGACGAAGGCGTCTAAGGAACCGGCTGATAGTACGAGTCATGTCCCGCGTGGTCTGGCGCTCAGGCGTTCTCCCGGTTCAGGTACATCGCACGTCTTCACAACCCCCCGACGCCGGAGTTAAATATCGATGTACACTGACGAAACCCTGAATTGCACCGACTGCAATGCGCCCTTCACATTCTCGGCCGGAGAACAAGAGTTCTTCGCCGCGAAGGGCTTCACCAACAAACCGAACCGTTGCCCCGATTGCCGCGCTGCTCGTAAGAGCCAACGTGGTGGCGGCGCCAGCGGTGGCGGCGGCGGCGGCTCGTACTCGGGCGGCGGATACGGTGGCGGCGGAAGCCGTCCCGCGCGCGAGATGTTCCAGGCTACTTGCAGCGGTTGCGGCAAGGTCGCCGAGGTCCCGTTCCAACCCCGCGGCGACAAGCCGGTCTACTGCCGCGAGTGCTTCTCGCAGCGCCAATCGTATCGCTAAGACCTAGCGAGACGCAAAGAGAAGAGGCCCTGGGGATTCGTCCCCGGGCCTTTTTTTTGTCAGGCCGAGGCTTCTTAGGTCTTCGGCGACGAGACGGAGTCGATCTCGAGTTTCCAATTCTCCAGCGGCGTGTTCTGCAATTGCAGGTGCGACGGGTCGAGCAAGAAGCTCAGGCGCTGTGCCGCCGGTCCCGCCCCGGTCGTGCGCAGCCGCTTGAAGTACGGCTCCCAGGCCTGGTAGTACAGCGTCGCGCGCACGCGCAGGTGCGACGGGTCGACCGCCGTCTGCGGCACGATGCGATATGTCACCGCGGCGCGCCCCTTGTCGTCGCGGTAGCGCGGATCGTCGCCCGTTCCGTGCGGATGCGTCGCGTCGAGCCAATGTGGCGGCAGCGGGATCCCCGGCACGCCGCCGTAGCGATACCCCTGCGGTAGGAGCCGATTGTCCTTGAACGTCGCGTCGCGGCGGATGAAGCTCTCGGTGAAATCGCCCGCTTTGTCGCGGACGAGCTCTTCGTAGATCTGAACTTGGTCGGTGCGCGAGATGACGCGGCGTTCGTCGAAGTGCGGCTGGGAACGCTGCTTGCCGTCCGTACCGCGTTCGAAATACTCGGTCGGCAGCACCGTTTTCCCGTCCGCGCCGTCGACGATCTCGCCCTGGGCGTTGGTCCGTCCCGACGACCAGACCACGTTGCCGGCGGGATCCTCGACGACCAGCTCGATGAACGCGCGGCGGAAGCCGACGCCGGTCGGGAACCGGTGCCCGGTCAGGTTCTTGACCCCGACGGTCGCCACGAGCGCACCGCCGTCGACGCGCGTGACGAGGTCGAGCTTCGCCGATGCGTGCCGTGCTTGGTAGACCACGTTGCCGATCGCGTCCTCGAGATCGGTGCTGGACCCCGACATATAATCCGGTAGCCGCACGCCGAGCACGTCGGTGTTCGGCTGCACCTGGAACGTGCGGAGCAGGAACGCGTTCAAGCCGAGCAGCTCGTGACGCCGAAAGCCTTTCTGCCGATAGTGCACGGTGATCTGATCGATCGGCGCGGCGTGCTCGGCCTGCGGATAGCTCTCGTCTTCGACCAGCGCGATGCGCGTTTGGATCGCCGCCTGGTTCACATCGAGGCGCTTGTTCGCGACGCCGGCCGGCATGTGACAGTCCTGGCACGATTGCGCGCCCGGGCGCGGCATCCGCTCGGTCTGGAACCGGCTGTTGACCCACTCGACGTAGGTGTTCTGTTCGACGTCGTGCGCCATCGCCGGGACGATCGGATGGACCTTATCCGGCGCATCGACGATCGGGAGATCGATGCTATGGCAGCTCGTGCACATGTGCGCGGAGGTCGTGATCGCCGCGAACACCGGTTTCGCGCCGAGCGACTCGTTCATCGGATGGGTTGCAATCGTGTCGTTGTGGAACGGTCCGTGCAGCACGTCCGGCTTGCCGACGTCGAACAGTCCGGTGTTCTTGTGCTCGAGGACGTACGCGAGCGAGGCGTCTTCGCGTTTGGTCTGCATGATGTGGTGGCAGACCGTGCAGCTCACGCCGTCGCGCGCGAGCCCGCCGTAGTGAAATCCCGGGTTAGCCGGGTCTTGCGCGAACACCCACTTCTCGTCGAAGTGCGCGCTGCCGCCGTGGTCGATGTCGTTCGTGCGCTTGCCCATCACGCCGTGGCATTGCATGCACGTATCGACGACTTGTCGCTCCAGCGTTTCACGGGTCTGGTGCGGATGATCGCCGGCGATCTCTTTGGCCGGGATCGCCGCGACGTAGGCGAGCTCGCTCTCGAGTTGCGAGAAGAACACCGGATCGCGACCTGCGAGCCCCATCGGCGACCAGCGCCACTCGCCGTACTCCGACACGTTCACGCCGACCGGCGCGGGGGGTGGGGTCGCCGGTGCGGGCGGCGGCGTCCACGACTGCGGCGGATCGAGCCACATCGACGGCCCCGACGGGGGACCGGAGGACGCGCCGTGACAGCCCATGCACTGATCCGACGTCATGAACTGCGGCGGCAGTTTCGCGTGCGGGCGCGAGCCGAACGTGTCGAGCGGCTCGTCGGGAAAACGCTGCAACGACGGCGGCAGAAAGGTGACGCGAGGATGGGTTGCGAGCACCGCGTTCTTCTCGTGCTCGCGATCGGGCTGTTTGGAGACCGTCAGTTCCGGCGCCGACGGCGGCGGCGTGCGCCACGTGTCGTCGACCTTGAACACCAGCGGCTCCCCGGGGTAGCCTTTGATGTTGTCGAGCGACGCGAACGTCGTCGCGACGTTCGCCGAGGCGTGGCAGCGCAGGCAGTACAATCCGAACCCGGCGTTCGGGTACTGCGTGCCGCCGAACGTCATCCCCTTACCGGTCGGCGTCGTCTTGGTGTAGACCTCGGCCCAGAACCAGCCGTCCCGTGATGCCGAGGTGCGGCGGATCATCACGGTCCAGTCGAGCGGTTTGAGCTGGTCCCCGTGTTCGTTTCCGTGCATGGCGGCCGGTGCCGGATACTGCTCCTTGATGATCACCGCGCCGTCGGCCGGAACGCCGCGCCGGCCGCCGCGCAGCCACGCCATCGCCTCGGGCGAGTAGTAGATCCGCACCGCTGGATGCGTCCCGTAGTACTGTCCGTGGGTGTACGGTCCGGTGTCCCGCACGTACTTGTCGACGCACCAGCCCAGCCGGCGATACGGATACAGGTTGGGGCTGCTGCTCGGCACGTGATTCGGATCATCGCCGTAGAGGTAGCGCAGCATCTTCTGCTCGATCGCCGTCGGCTCGCCCAGCGGGATCTGCCCGGGCGGCGGCAACCGCAGCGCATCAGGTACCGGCTGCGCGTGCGGGCACGGATCGATCTGCGTGACGTTCGCCGCCGCGTCGCGCGCCGCGAACGCACCGCGCGTCGCCTCGAGCCCGAGCAGGGCGGCGCCCGCGAAGATCGCGAGCGCAAGCAACATCACGCGCATGGAAGCGTACCCCTTTCGACAACCCGGGGGTCAAAGAAGGCCGACGCCTGCTTGCGACGCAGCAGTGCCGCAGTCCTGGCAGCTATGTCTTCCGGCCCCGTATCCACGCAGGCGAATCACCGACCTCGACCGGGTACCATTGCGCGAACCGTAACCGCTCCATCCGCGCGACGTATTGGACGGCGTGGTCGAAGACAACGAGCTCCTCGCCCTCGACGGCGATCTTCGTGCGATCGGTGGCATCCGCGGAGCGGCAGGCGATGCCGTTCTCCTCGTTCCGGTACGCACGTTGCCCGATCACTCGGCAGGGCTGCCACGGTACGCCGATCGGGTAGGTCAGCGGCAAGTGCAGCGATCGCAGCCCGGCTTCCGTCGCCGCGTCGACGACGCGCATCGGCGCCACCAGCGTGACTTGCAAGTCCGGCCGCTGCTCCGGCAGCAAATCGAACAGCGTCGCGATCTCGCCCTCGTAGACTCGGCGGGCGTTCCCCGCTGCAACCGAAATCGTCGCGCAGAGATACAGTACGCCGAAAGCACCGGCCGGATTCCACCGGCCACCGTGGCGCTTGGCGAATGACGCGTCGAGCGGGTCGGCCCACGATGGATCGCAGACGCGAAAGTAAAACCCGCCGCGTTCAACGTGTCTCATGTTCCGGTCTTGGGCGCCGCCCACGATCGTGTATTGCGGTCACCCATGCAGTATGCTCGAGCGCTGTGACAGCAGCCCGGCACTCTTACGAGGGCGTGTAGGAAAAGAGCCGTTCGAGATAGGCATACACGCGGTCGACCCCGCCGGCCTCGGCTACGACCGCCAGCACCGTCTTACCAGCGAGTCCTTTGCCCGGCGTGCGGACGATCTGTGGGATCCGAGCCGCGATGAAGCGCCGCCCGAAGTACTCTGCAAGCTCGCGCACACGATCCACGTCGGCAGCCCGGCCGACCGGTACCCCGCGCTGGCGCCACTTGGTAATCGCCGGCCGGCTGACGCCGAACAACCCGGCGAGCTCGTCCTCGCTCAGCGCGAAGCGACGCCGAATTTCATCGAGCGCCCCGGCACCGATGCGGTGAGCGGCTGCAGACACGGCCATGCTGCGATTGTAACCTTTTCGGAACCTCGGCGCAACCTTTTCGCAACCCCGCCGAATCGCAGGTCACGACTTCGCGCGCGCGGGCGGGGCGCCGGCGAGCCTAGCGTACGCGACGAGCAGCACGGCGAACCCGAGCAGCAAACAATAGGTCCCTGCACCTGTTTGAACATACTGGATCGGCGTCGCGACGTTGATCCCATACCGATGAGGCCGCGCGAGGGCGTCCTGCGCCAGCATCGACGCGTACTGGTACTCCACGTTGAACCAGTCGCCGAAAAGCTTGGACAAGACGAGCGTCGACAGGGCGAGGCCGGCAAGGCTGAACGCACGCGACAAACGGAACAGGCCTCCGCCACCGAGCACGACCGCGATCAGGAGCACGATGAAACCCGGTGCGCCGGCCGATAAGAACGTCAGGGTGACGGTTGCGGACATGGCGAGCGGCTCGGTCTTGATCGTTTCAGCCGGCAACACGGTCCCGACGATCCCGAGCAGTCCGCCCACGATGCAGACCGCGCGGTCGACGCTGATCTCCGCGATGAAGCTTTTCCGGCTCCTTTGCATTACCCGACGTATCTCTTTCGGCACTACTTCGGAAAGAGGATCCGTGTCGACCCGGAACGATCGACGTCTTCGACCCGCGCATAGGTGCGGCCGACGAAGTCCATGCTCGGGTTGGTCACGCCGAACCACATCTGCTCGTTCTTGAAGTGGTGCCAGAGGTGGTACTTCTTGATCCAACGGCCGAACGCGGTCTTCGGCACGAACGGGATGTGTGCGACGTAGTGCACCCACTCGTACCACAGTAGGCCCAGCACGCTGCCCAGCAGCAGCGCCGCGCTCGTGTCCCAGTTCCGCGTGATCGCGAAATAGATCGCGAGCGTGAGCGCCGCGACGGGGATCGCGAACCACAGCGGCAGGAACAAGAGGTCGAGCCGCGCGGGTTCGATGTGGTGATCGTAATGCAAGCGGTGTTGCAGCTTGAGCACGAACGCGTTCGCGCTCGGGGTCGCGTGCAGCAGGAACCGATGCGTGGTGTACTCGGAGACGAAGAACACCAGCGCTCCAATCGCGACGGCGCCGATCAGCGTCACGCCGAAGGTGAGCACGTGCGTCGCGAACAGACCGATGAGGATGACCGCGGCGAGCAAAAGCATGGTGTTGCTGCCGTGGCGCCAGAAGCTCGCGAAGGTCGTCATCAGCGTTCTTCTTCCGGGCGCCGCCGCGGCAGCGCGTACCAGGCTTGATCGCAGGCGCGGCGGTCGTCGTCGTCGAGCTCGATCTCCAGCGCACCGAGCGAGTCGCGCAGTTGCTCCGCCCGGCTCGCGCCGACGATCGCCGCCGTGACGCCGGGCTGGTCGAGCACCCAGCGCAGCGCGACGTGGGTGAGCGTCTTGCCGCGCGACGCGACGTCGGCGGACAAGCGCTCGACGACGTCGAGCTGCTCGTCCTGCCAGTAGCGCTGCTGGTAGAGCGCAGCCGCGTTGCCCAGTTGAAAGCGCGTGCCCTCGCGCGGTGCCTCGCCGCGCTTGTACTTGCCGGTCAGCACGCCGGCGGCAAGCGGGTTGAACACCACCGCGCCGACACCGAACTCGCGCGCCGCCGGCAGCAGCTCGGCTTCGATCGCGCGGTACAGGAGATTGTAGCGCGGCTGCACGGCGTCGAAGCGCACCGTGTCGTTGCGATCGGCGGTCCACAGCGATTTCATCATTTGCCAAGCCGCGATGTTGCTGCAGCCGGCGTAGCGGATCTTGCCGGCAAGCCGCAGATCGTCGAACGCGCCCAGCGTTTCGTCGATCGGCGTCTCCGTGTCCCAGCGATGGATGTAATAGAGGTCGATCCACTCGGTCTTCAGCCGCCGCAGCGACGCGTCGCATGCCTCGATCACGTGACGGCGCGCGTTCCCCTTGTCGTTCGGCCCCGGGCCCATCGGGTTGTAGACCTTGGTCGCGACGACGAAGCGGTCGCGCTTGCCGGCCATCCAATCGCCGACGATCTCCTCGGTACGCCCGACCGTCTCGAGCGTGCCGCCGACGGGATAAACGTCGGCAACGTCGATGAAGTCGATCCCGCCCGCCTCGGCCACGTCCATGATCGCGAACGCTTCGTCGCGCTCGGTCTGCAGGCCGAACGTCATCGTCCCTAGGCAGATCTCGGAGACGTTGAGGCCGGTACGGCCCAAGCGAACGCTACGCATCGTCCCTCGCTTCTCGGCGCCGTATCATCACACCCGGCAGCCGTGCCGGCAACCGGTACGGGTCGTTACGAAACGGCGGCGTGGAGCGGGCTTGCGATGACGCCGCCGGTGAGCGCGCTGGCGATGCGCAGCGGATCGTAGTCCGATACGTTGACGACGTCCGCGTCGTCACCGCTGCGGCGCGCGGCGCGCAGCGCTTCGATCGCTTCGGGCAGCGCGAACTGCTCGCCGACGTAGCCGGACACGAACCGGCCGCCGCGAATCTCGCCGCGCGCCTCGAGCCGGCGCAGGGCGCGCAGCAACTCTCGCCACGGCGGCGCGAGCGACTCGCGCGCGACCACGTCGCGGAACACGACGCCCCAGCGCTCGAGGAGCCGGCGCGCGAAGGCTTCGGCGTCGATGCGTTCGGTTGCCGAGCTGAGCCGGGTCCAGCGGCCGCTTGACGAGCGCGGCCGCGCGCGCAGCCCCTTCTCACCGAGCCGGCGCTTCGCGTCGATGAGCGAGCGCAGAGCATCGAAGCCGTCGGCGGTCACCAGACCCGCGGCGACGAGCTGCCAGAGCGCTTCCTCGACTTCGGCCGGCAGACGTTTGGTGCCGCGCACGATCTCGGCGAAGAACGGCGCACCGCGCCGGGCGATCTCTTCGAGCACCTCCTGCGCCGCGTGCGAGAGCGCGGCATTCTCCTCGCCGTCCCGGGTGACGATGAGGGCCTCACCGTCCTCGCGCTTAAACAGCGAGATCGGCGCGAGCTTGGTCGGCCGGATGCGGCGCTTGCGCTCGGCGTCGTCGTCCTGGGCGAGCGCGGGGTGCGGTGAGAGGCGCCCCCACATGATCTCACCGGAATAGCAGAGCTTGTCGAGATACTCGCGCTTGTAGCCGGCGACGCGCGCCGGGAGAACCGAGGCTTCCCACGCCGCGGCCGGGATCTCGTAGCCCTCGAGCTGCTTGATGATCTGCAGCGTCCCGTCGACGCCGTGCAACCGTGACGTCGGCGCGACGTGCTGCCAGCGGTACAGAAAGCGCACGTACTCGGCGGTGCTGACCGGCTCGATCTCGCGCCGCAGCTGTCCGAGCGTGAGGCGATGGATGCGCGCGAGGACCCGGCGGTTGCACCACTCCTCCTCGGCGCCGCGGAAACGCCCGCGCATCAGCTGGCCTTCCGTTTCGAGCCGGATCAGCGCCATCGTCACGGCATCGGCATCGATCGCGAAGCGCGCCGCCAACTGCGCGACGGTGACGGGGCCGCTCGATTCGAGCCAGCCGCGCAGGATCTCGGCCAGCGCTTCTTCGGGCGTCGCCGGCAGCGGCTGCATGGGTGCCACCGCCGCAATCTGCGGATCCATCGTCGCTTCCGGATAGACGGCGCGCGCGAGATCGAGCCGCTCGGCGCACGTCCAGAACCGCAGCTCGCCGACGGTCAGCGTCGTCGCGCGGTTCTGCGCGACCAGCTCGTCGAGCCACCCGCTCCACTCCGCCACGGGCCGCAGCACGACCAGCGTGTCGAGCGCGTCGTGCAGCTCGTCGGCGTCGCGCACGACCGGCCACACCGACTCCGCCACCTCGCCGATCGCCTCCGGATCGAGGATGCCGATGCCGCCCTCGCCGTCGCTGCGAATCGTGCGGCGCAGCGTCACGGCCCGTGCACGCCGCTCTTCGAGCGGCGCGTCGTCGAGGTACGCGTACGGGTTCGCGTTGAGGATCTCGTGGCAGAACGGCGACGGCTCGGCCGTATCGACCGCGACGGTGCGAATCGTTCCCGCTTCGACCGCGCGCAGGACCTCGGTCAACCCGTCGAGATCCATCGCTTCGCGCAAACAGTTGTCGATCGTCTCGCGCACCAGCACGTGGTCCGGGATGCGGATCGGTCCGGTCAGGTTCTCGGCGCACGCCGCCGCGTCGGGGAAGCACGACGCGAGCAAATCCTCGGCGCGCATCCGCAGGATCTGCGGCGGGACCTTCTTGCCGCCGTTGAACCGCAGGATGGCCAGGGCGCGCATCGCGTTCCACCGCCAGCGCGCACCGAACACCGGCGCGGGAAGGAGCGCCTGCGTCAGCGTGTTCTCTACGCTCGCAGACTTGACGTACTCCCACACGATCTCGAGCGGGAACGCATGCTGATCGCTCAGCGACAAACAGATACCGTTGTCGGTCGCGGCCGCCTGCAACTCGATGTTGAACGAGCGGCAGAACTTCTTGCGCAATGCAAGTCCCCACGCGCGGTTGATCCGCGCGCCGAACGGCGTGTGCAGGATCAATTGCATCCCGCCCGCCTCGTCGAAGAACCGTTCGGCGACGATCGTCGTGTCGGTCGGAACGGTGCCGAGAACCGCCTTGCCGGCGCGAACGTACGCGACGGCTTGCTCGGCCCCGGCGAGGTCGAGCGCGCACTCGTCGATCAGCCACTTCGCGGCCTCGGCGTCGTCGCGCTCGTCGATCGCGGCGCGGATCAGGGCGACCTCGTGCGAGAGCTCGATCGTGCGGCCAGGTCCTTCACCGTTCCAGAACGGGATCGACGGCGGCGCGCCGTGCGCGTCGGCCACGCGAACGACGCCGGTTTCGACGCGCCGAATTTGCCATGACGTCGTACCGAGCAGGAAGATGTCGCCGGCCATGCTCTCGACGGCAAAGTCCTCGTCGAGCGTGCCGATCACGTGACCGTCGGGCTCAACGACGACGTTGTAGTTCGCCGTGTCCGGGATCGCGCCGCCCGAGGTGATTGCGGCCATGCGCGCCCCACGCCTACCGCGCAGCCGGCCGTTGACGCGGTCGTGGAACAAGAACGTGCCGCTGCGGCCGCGCGAGGTGGCGACGCCCTCGGCGAGCATGGTGACGACGTCGTCGAAATCTTTGCGCGGCAGATCGCGGTACGAGTACGCATTGCGCACCATCGCGTAGAGCTCGTCGGTTCCCCAGTCGCCGGCGCCGCAGGCGGCGACGATCTGCTGCGCGAGGATGTCGAGCGGTGCCGCCGGGATGCGCAGGGCGTCCATCGTACCGCTGCGGATCCCGCGCACGATCGCCGCGCACTCGAGCAGCTCGTCGCGGGTCGTCGCGAACAGCCGGCCTTCCGGCAGCGCGCCGACCCAGTGCCCGGACCGACCGATGCGCTGCAGCGCGACCCCGATCGCGCGCGGCGAACCGAGCTGGACGACCAAGTCGATCGAACCGATGTCGATCCCGAGCTCGAGCGATGCGGTCGCGACGACCGCGCGCAGCTCGCCGTTCTTGAGCTTGGTCTCGGCGTCGAAGCGCAGCTCTTTCGCCAAGCTGCCGTGGTGCGGCATCACGATCCCTTCGCCCAGCCGCTGCTGCAGCGCGAACGTGACGCGCTCGCTCATGCGGCGCGTGCTCACGAACACCAGCGTCGTGCGATGCGCGCGGATCAGCTCGGCCAGCCGGTCGTAGATCTCGCCCGACATCTCGTTGCTGGCAACGCAGCTCAGCTCGTCGGACGGAACTTCGACGGCCAGCTTCATCGCGCGCCGATGGCCGACGTCGACGATCTGCGCGTCGGGGCTCAGGAAGCGCGCGACCGTCTCGATCGGCCGGACGGTCGCCGACAGGCCGATGCGCTGCGGCTTGCGGCCGCTCTCGCCTTCGACGAGCGCATCCAGCCGCGCCAAGGTCAGGCTGAGATGCGAGCCGCGCTTGTCGGCGGCCATCGCGTGGATCTCGTCGACGATGACCGTTTGCACGCGCGCGAACAGCCGGCGCGATTTTTCGGCGGTCATCAAGATGAACAGCGACTCCGGCGTCGTCACCAGAACGTGCGGCGGCTTGCGCAGCATGCGCGCACGCTCGGATTGCGTCGTGTCCCCGGTGCGCGTCGCGGTGCGGATCGGCGCGAGCGCGATCCCCCGCGCTTCAGCGGCGACCAACAGTTCGGCCAACGGTGTCTCGAGGTTCTTGCGCACGTCGTTGGTGAGCGCTTTGAGCGGCGAGACGTAGACGACCAGCGTCTCGTCGGGCAGCGTGCCGTCGATCGACCGGCGGATCAGATCGTCCAGGCATAGCGTGAACGCGGCCAGCGTCTTCCCCGAGCCGGTCGGCGCCGTAATAAGCACGTCTTGGCCGGCCCGGATCAGCGGCCAGCCTTGGATCTGCGGCTCGGTCGGCTCGCCGTATCGATCGGCGAACCAATCGGCTACGAGCGGATGAAAGGCATCCACCACGGTCCTCGTTTCAACCCACACGAGCAGTGTCCGTTTGCGCCGCGCGACAGGCTCCGCACGCCGAAGCGACGCACAAGCACGCGCGATGAGGTCTTGGACGATCCTGCTCACAATCGCGCTGTCGACGCTCGCCGCCGTTCTGCCGGCGGCTGCAGGGGCGCAGGGCTTGCCGCCGCCTACGCCGCCGCCCCTCCCGCCGTCCTCGTCGCCCAGCACGCCGCCCGTCTCACCCGAACCGTCCGGGCCGCCGTCGACCGCACCCTCTACGGCGCCTTCCCCGGGCCCCAGCGTACAGCCGGTGCCGATTCGGGTCGATCGCGCTCGCGTCGGCATCGTGCCCGGCGCAGTGGTGGTCGTCCACGCCGTCGGAGGCGCGGGGCCGCTGGTCGCGTCGCCGTCGTTCTCCGGGGTCGAGGTCTACTCGGACGCCGCGGGCCGCACGCTCACGCTGACCGGCGTCACGAACGGACGAGGGGCCGTCACGCTCTCCGATGCGGCCGGCGATACGGCGGTCATCAACGTGCTGGTCGCTCCACGCGCGGGCGTCGTACCGGCGGACGCCGACGTCGAGCTGGCCGGGACGGTGTCGGCGCAGTACGTGACGGCACGCGTCCAAGACGCGATCGCCCAACTCGCGCAGATGCAGCCCGGGACGACGCTCGCGGTCGGCGGACTCACCGCCGGGACGCTGCACCCCGGCGATACGCTCGAAGCGCAAGCGCGCGTCACCGTGCAGGGCCACGACACGTACGTCGATCAGAGCGGCACGACCAACGTCCACCTGCGCGTCGCCGCGCTGCCGCGGTTGGATCCGGCGGTGCTCTTCTACAGCGACGATCCCGAGCGCCTCGGCCCGCTCGACGACGGCGTGCTCTTTCGCGGCACGATCGATCCGTCGCGTGCCGCGCGCGTCTACGTCTACCACGTCTCCGACGTGCCGCGCCGCTTGTACCTCGCGCTCGCCGCGACGACCGGAACCGCGCACGTTCAAGTCTTGGGTGCGGCGGCCGGGCCGACCGACGCGTACTCGTACGTCGGCCATCTTTCGACGCTGCGCTATCTCCTCGAGCGCGCGCCGCAGGAAAGCGTCGTCGCCACGGTCTCGTCGGCCGTGCCGGTTTTCGTTCCGCTCGGTGCCGGCCCGATGCTCGCCGGACAGTTGATCGCCGCGATCTACGATCTGCGCGAGCTCGACGGCGCCCCGGTGAACGTCATGGTCGTCGCGGCGAGCACCGGCGTCGATCCGGCGACGCTGCTCGCGCAGCCCGAACATCCCAGCGACGGACATTTTCGCCGCGGCGAGTTCTCGCTGGCGAACGTGCCGCCGCTCGCGATCTCGTACACGGCCGGGAGTCCCGACCCCGCGCCGTTCACCGTCGGCATACGGTACTTCGCCGACGGTCGTGCCGCGTTTCCGAACGCGCGGCCGGACATTGTCGCCGCTGCCGGGCAGCGCGCGCCGCTGGCCGGCGACTACGGCGTGCTGCGCGACGTCGCCCTGCAACTCGTCAACCCGACCGGCGCGGCGCAGAACGTCTACCTCTACGAGCAGCCCGGTGCGAACGGCGGCGTCACGACGACGATCTGGTTCGACGGCGATGCCGCACCGACCGAGATTCGCTGCGTCAGCGACCCGTCACAGCGCTACCTCGTCAAGGGCTTCGGTTTGGCACCGGGCCAGACGCTCAACGTGACCGGCACGTACATGACCGACGGCACGTCGTTTCTCCCACTCTCGTTCGGCCTGACCGCGACGCAACCGCCCGTCGCGCCGCCCAACGGTTGCGGCCCGAAGCCCGATGCGCCGGCGACGAACGCTGCTACGCCGTCCCGGCGGTAGCCAGGATTTGCAGGCCTTCTGCGCTCGCGAGCCCGGACCCAGGGGTCGTTAAGTCGCGCGGGACGTACCGTCTTGGGAGGTTGGTTTGTAAGCAGCGGCTGCGCGGAGAGCATTCCCGTCCAGCGGCAGGTCAAATATCTTTGAGTCAGGGGACGACCGACGCACGAACGAGTTGAAGCGCTCCACGAGCGCCACCCAGTGAGTGCCGCGCAACTGGAACGTATCGCCCGTCAGCAGCAGAACTTGCAGGACGGACTGCGTGATGTTGACGACGTTGCCTGTCCGCGTGGACGTCATGCTATTGTGGCTCATCCAGACCTTCCCATCGCCGTATCGGAGTAATGCGTCGAGCATTCCCACCTGCTGGCCGTGCATGATCGCGCTTGGCCACCAATACTCGCGCGCGTAGATCGCCCGATAGTCGTCCGGGTACAGGTCCACAAGCATGTCGAACATGCTCGTCTCGCCGTATGTTGGCCCGGCCCCCGGCGGTAATGCTGACGCCGCACGTTCCGCCATCTCCAACGCCGCGGCGTAAGCCTCGCCTGACTCAGCGGGGTCCATTTTCTCGAAGTACGTGCGTAGTTTAAGCGGCAGTGCGTCGTACTGCTGCTGCGCCTTTTCGGGGTGCCGCACAAGGTAGAGCGCGCGAACTACGTATTCGAGCGCCTGTCGCTTCATCACCAGCAATTGCCGATCAATGCCCTCGCGCAGGATCGCAACGGTGACGAACGCAACGTCGTATGAGAGCAGCAACAGATACGTAAGCCACCATCCCACTACCCCTGGGCCCTCCCACGATTGTAGACTGCCTTCGGCTCTCTTCTCCGCCAACCACTTGACGAAAGCGCGCAAAAACGATTGGTACGATTTGCATGTTTCCTCGAGGATCGAAACGATCTCCGGGTCGACAGGCTCGACGACGTGCGGCGTACTTTCACTCATAAATGTGCTCGACGCGCGCTGGCGTTCCGAAGTTGCATATTCTTGCGGCGCCGTAACTGCTCGAATAGTTTCGCATAAGCATTCCCCTTGTCGCTGTTACTGACCATTAACGATAGCTGAGCAACTCAATGCATTGGTCCGAACAGGCAGATGCAAAGCACCGCTTCTCGCGCCTAAAGCGCGGGCAACGCACCACGGGGACGCCGTGCAGGAGCTTCCAGATGGTATGTCGCTGAGCAAATTGCATGGCACGACTAGTCATCGCCGCCGATCTGATCGTCGGTGACCGCGTACCCGCGGACGCGGTCGAACGTGTCGTCATCGTTCCACCGCAGGATTCGAGTAGCAAAGACGTCCTCGAGCATTCGGTACCAGGACGTCACCGCTCGCGCCGTTAGCCAGTCCTCCTCCACCGCAGCGTCCGTCGTCGCCCGATAGGTTTCGTGAAGCGGCATCTCCCGTAGCGCGCCGAGCTCCATCCAATTCGGTGTCTCTCGGCGCCCGAAGCACCGCTTGTGACCGTATCGCCACTCGCGAGCGACGACGGCTGCGAGGCCGCTTCCATCCTCGACGGGTAGATTGCACCTCTGGCAGAGGACGATTGGCAGCGCGCCGACGATCGCGGCGCGCGCAACGTCGGACAGCGCGCGAATGAGTCGCTCGTCGTCCTCCGAGAACGGACGCACGCGCTGAACTATCAGCATCCCGATCGGCTCGTGCTGCTCACCCAGGTAGTCGACGCGCCGGACCGAGAGCGTAATCTGGGCATCGCCGTCGACCTCGGCACTCTCCGACCACAACGGTAGGTAGCCGAGCTGACTGCGCGCGTCCGTGAAGCGCGTGATCTCGACCTCCAGTAGCCGGCGCACCAGGTTCGATGTGACGTGCGTCGCCGGCGAAAACGAGTGGCCGCCGCCCGGCAGCCGTTCGAGGCCGGGTCCGTAAACGCGAACGCTTCCCTCCTCGTCGTGGGCGGCGTCGGCGATCAGAACGGCCGCCGTCTGTCCGGCCAGCAGCTGTCTCGCCGATCGCGCGATCCCGCGCAGCACGTCCTCGTCGTACCGCATCAAGTAGGGGTTCGACGGCCGGGCCGTGCGAAGCTGCGCCAGGCCGCACTCGACCTCTGCTTCCGAGGTGCGGTGCGGGGCTGCGGTGGCTCGTCCGAGGCACACCCGCAACGTACGTTGTTCGACTAAGCTGCCGCCAGAGGCATAGCAACAGGCGTTTCGTGTTCCGCACAACCCAGCAGCCTGTCGCTCCGCGAACGGCGGCGCCCCCACCCCGCCGGCGACCGCGACGGCCCGTCCGCTGCCTCTAGCGGGCCGCCCAAGCGTCGCCTTTGTTGTAGTTGTGGCAGATATACGGTAGAATAGCACATGCCTAGAAAGCATCTCGACGTCCTCGAGGGCGCCCGCGCCGATCAACCCGCAATCATCGAGTTAGGACATGTGCTCGCTGGTGAGCCTCGGTCCGGCGGCCCCGGCGTCTTCCTTCGGACGGGCGATCAAACCGTACGTCTGCCTGAGAGCGTGGTGCTCGGGCTGCGCGATATGGCGCAATATCTCGGACGTGGTGCTGCCGTGCAAGTCGTCCCCCTCGATCGTGAGTTGTCCCTGAGCGAGGCTGCGCAGATCTTGGGCGTCTCCCGCGAATATCTTCGCAAACTGGTGCATAGCGGCGAGTTGCACGCCGAACGCGTCGGGACTCACCATCGCTTGACCCTCGCGCAAGTCTTTGAATATCGAGATCGTCGGGCCGAGCGAAGGCGCCATAGCTTGTCAGAGTTGCGCGAACAGAGCGCCGAGCTCGGTGCCTACGACGAGCTGACATGAGGGACGATGCGGGCGACATCGTTGCCCTACTCGATGCTAACGTGCTCTATCCCATGCCGCTGTGCGACACGCTCTTGTCGCTTGCGGAAGGCTCTTCGTTCCCGGCGCTTTTCTTGCCGCGCTGGTCCGGAGACATCTTGGAGGAGACTCGCCGCAACCTGGTCGCGGATGGCCGTTGCACACCGGCTCAAGCCCTTCGCAGAATTCAGCTAATGAACGACGCCTTCCCTGAAGCGAGCGTAACCGCATACGAAACGCTCATACCGTCGCTTCACAATGATGAAGGCGACCGGCACGTACTTGCCGCTGCGATCCGCGCCAATGCGCAGTACATCATCACGCGAAACGTGCGCCACTTCCCGGCCGCGTCCGTGGAACCGTTTGGTATACTCGCGGTAACTCCGGATGCGTTTCTCCTGATGCTCTCGGACGATGACTTAGCGCGATATTCACTCGGCGTGACGATCATTCGTCAGTCACAAAGCCTCCGCCGACCGCAGCTGACAGTGCGCCAAGTGTTACGTGCGTTAAGCCACGACGTCCCGGAGACATGCATCATGATCGAACACCACCTAAAGTCCACTCAACCGCATGCCCTCGACGAGTCTTGGATGTCGGAAGGGACTCGTGGTTTGGTCGATCCGAAAGCAGACAGGAACGATTAGAAACGACTGATTGGAGAACCGCCGATGTAGCTCTGGCAATCAAGTCGGCGCGGGGGCGCGCGCGAGCAAGCGTTTCGCGCGGGCGGCAAACCCGCTGAAGACCGAGAGCAGCGCGTGACGGCGTGACACGATCGTGACGGGGTCGTCGAGCACGGTCGGATCGAACGCCGCGAGCGCGCGCACCTGCGATGCGGCGTCGATCGCATGATCGGCGGCGTAGGCGAGCTGGTTGGCCGCGTAGCGGTCGAGTCCGTAACGGTAGTTCACCATGATTCCGAACGACTGCTCGATCCCTCGCGGGGTCGGATCGGCGAGCCAATCGAGGCGTTCGATCGTCGCGCCGTTGGCGAGGTGAAAGCGTTCGACCGCGTCGCGCGGCGCGCCGCCGCCGCGTTTGGCGACGAGCAGATAGCGCGCGGCGAGCCGCAGCAGCGGTTCGCGTAAAGCCGCCGCAGGCAACGGCTTGCGGTGCCAGGCCGGAGTCGCGAGCGCGGCGCGAACGTCGGCATCGACGCGTTCGCCGAGCTCGCGGACCCAGCCGGCGAAGCCCGGTAACGGCGAGAGCGTCGCGAACGTGCGCAGGCGCGGCAGCTCGGCGCGCAGCTCCTCGACGGCGTGCTTGATCAACGCGTTGCCGAACGGGATACCGCTCAAACCACGCTCCGTGTTGGAGATCGAGTAGAACGTTGCGGTGCGTGCTTGGCTCGGATCGACGCGCGCGGCGAGCGGATTGAGGATGCCGCGAATCGACGCGGGCAGCTCGTCGGTCAACGCGACCTCGGTGAACACGACCGGCGTCTCCGGCAGCGCGGGGTGAAAAAACGCGTAGACGCGCCGGTCGTCGTCGAGCCGGTCTTTCAAGTCGAACCAGCCGCGCACGGCGTGCACCGCCTCCGAGCGCGCCAACCGTTCGAGCAGCGCAGCGGAGTCCGCCCACGTCAGTCGCCGAAGTTCGAGCAGCCCGAGGTCGACGCGTGATGCCAGAAAAACGCGCAAGTCTTCGTCGAGCGGTGCGAGATCGGCGGCGTCGGCACGTTTCTCGAGAAACGTGAGCAGCGCGGCCCGCAGGTCGACCACGAACTCCAGATCGCCCGGCGGCGTCGCGAGATGCGCGAGGATCCGGTCGCGCCGCGGCTCGAGGTCGTGCCGCAGCCTCGCCAGCGCGACACGCCGCTCAGCAGGATCGCCCGCCGCCGCGACCCGACCGAGGTCGTGCTCGACGCGCGGTGCGTCGACGTCAAAGGCGTCGAGCAGCCGCAGGAGCCGCAGTAATTCGTCGTCGTTGGCGACCGCGACCGTCGAACGCACCGTCCGGACGTGATCGCGCGCCGCCACGTCTCCCACCGACAAGAGTCGCAGCGCGTCGATCGCTCGTCCGACCGGAGTCGTTTTCGGCGCCATCCTACACCGTACAACCGGTGTGGCGACGAGCTTGGTTCCCGACCTGCGCAGCCGCCGTCACCCTTCGACCCGGCTCTGGGTGACAGGTGGCGAGGCTCGATTAGGGTACCGATGTCGCCCCTCGACAAGCTCAGGGTGACGCTGCTACCGCGCTGCCGCCCTGGTGACGCTGCTACCGCGCTGCCGCCCTGGCGACGCTGCTACCGCACTGCCGCCCTGGTGACGCTGCTACCGCGCTGCGGCTCTGGTTACGCTGCTACCGCGCCGCCGCTTGGGCCACCGCGCGGGCTGCGAAGACGTCGGCCATTGCGGTTCGGTACGAGGCTGAGGCGAACGTATCGGAGCGGGCTTGCACGCCGCTAGCGGCGCCGGCGCAGGCCGCGGCGAGCCCGTCGGCGTCGTTCGTTTTCACGCCTTTGAGCGCGGCTTCGACGCCGGCGGCGCGGAAGGCGACGTCACCGACGCCGGTGATCGCGACGCGCGCGGACTCGATAGCGCCGCCGTCGATCGTGAGGGCCACCGCGACGCCGACGACCGCATAGTGCGACGCCGGGTGGTGGAACTTCACGTACGCCGACTTCGGTGCGGCGGCGAACGAGATCTTGGTCAGCAGCTCGTTCGCGCCGAGCGCGGTCTCGAACATCCCGCGGAAGAACTCGGCGGCCTTGAGCTCGCGCGTGCCGTTCTTGCCGGCCAGCGTGAACGTCGCGTCGAGCGCCTGGAGCACCGCCGGATAGTCGGCCGACGGATCGCCGTGCGCCGACGCGCCGCCGATCGTGCCGCGATTACGGACTTGCGGGTCGCCGAGATCGTTCGCCGCATCCCACAGCGCGGGGGCCTTCTTTTGCAGCTCGTCACTCGCCGCCAGCTTCGCGTGCTTCGTCAGCGCGCCGATCGTCAACGGGTCGGACGCGGCGTCGATCTGATCGAGGTTCGGGATGCCTGCGATGTCGATCAGCATGGCGGGCGCCGCCAAGCGCAGCTTCATCATGGGGATGAGGCTGTGGCCGCCGGCGAGCAGCTTCGCATCCTCGCCGTGTTCGCCGAGCAGGCGCAACGCCTCATCGACGCTGTTCGCGCGTTTGTATTCGAACGCTGCAGGGATCATCGCACGCTCCCGTTCGACTTCGGCTGCATCGCCGCCCAGAGCTTTTCGGGTTTGAGCGGCATGTCGATGTGGACCACGCCGAACGGCGCGAGCGCGTCGATCACGGCGTTCGCCACGGCGGGCGTCGAACCGATCGTCCCCGCCTCGCCGCAGCCCTTGATGCCTAACGGGTTGACGGTCGTGCCGGTCACCGTGTGGTCGAGCTCGTAGTGCGGAACTTGCTCGGCGTGCGGGATCGCATAGTCCATCAGCGTCCCGGTGAGGAGCTGGCCGTCGTCGCTGTAGACGACTTCCTCGAACAGCGCCTGCGCCAGACCCTGCGCGATCCCGCCGTGAATCTGCCCTTCGACGATCATCGGGTTCAACAGACGCCCGCAATCGTCGACCGCGACGTACTGCACGACCTCGACCTGGCCGCTCTTGGCGTCGACTTCGACGACGCAGACGTGCGTGCCGAACGGGAACACGAAGTTGGGCGGCTCGAAGCGGCGCGTCGCGTCGAGACCCGGCTCGAGCCCGGGCGGCAAATTGTCGCCCATGAACGCGGCGAAACCGGCTTCGGGCGTCGTCATCGACTTGGACGGATCGCCTTTGATGCCGATCTTGCCGTCACGGTACTCGAGGTCGTCGGGATTGGCTTCCCATTGGTGCGCGGCGATCTTGATCGCCTTGGCTTGGATCGTCTGGATCGCGAGCTGAAGTGCCGCGCCCCCGACCGCCGTACCGCGCGAGCCGAACGTGCCCACGCCGTACTGCACCTTGTCGGTGTCGCCGTGGATCACGCTCACCTGATCGATCGGAACGCCGAGCTCGTCGCTGACGATCTGCGCGAACGTCGTCTCTTCGCCTTGTCCGTGCGGGGAGATCCCGGTGAGCACCGTGATGCTGCCGGTCGGCTCGACGCGGATCGTCGCCGAGTCCCAGCCGGCGGCGGGCATTGCAGCGGACGGGCCCATCCCGCAGACTTCGACGTACGTCGACAGCCCGATGCCGAGATAGCGGCCCTGTTTGCGCAGCTCTTCCTGCCGCTTGCGCAATCCCGCGTAGTCCACGATCTTGAGAGCCTTGTCCATCGTGGTTTCGTAGTCGCCGGAATCGTACGTCAGGCCGGTAGCCGTGGTGTGCGGGAACGACGTCTTGGCGATGAAGTTCTTCCGGCGAACCTCGGCCGGGTCGAGCCCCAGCCGCTGCGCGACCATGTCGATCGAGCGTTCGATGAAGAACGTCGCCTCGGGCCGGCCTGCGCCGCGGTACGCGTCGGTCGACATCGTGTTGGTGAAGACGCCGACCACCTCGGCGCTGATGTTCTCGAAGCGATAGCAGCCGTGCGCCATCAAGAGGGTCAGCGTCGGGACGACCGGCGTGAGCAGCTGATGGTACGCGCCGAGGTTGGCGGTGATCTTGAGCCGCATCCCGGTGATCGTCCCGTCGCTCTTCGCGGCGATCTCGAGATCGTCGATCTGGTCGCGGCCGTGGATCATCGCCTGGAAGCACTCCGAGCGCGTCTCGATGTACTTCACCGGGCACTCGAGCTGCATCGCGACCCAGCTCACGACCGCTTCCTCCGCGTAGACGTTGAGCTTGGCGCCGAACCCGCCGCCGACTTCGGGCGCGATCGCCCGGATGTGATTCTCGGGCAGCCCGAGGACGACGGCCAGCTGCGTGCGCAACAGATGCGGGATCTGCGTTGCCGAGTAGATCGTGAGCTGCTGCATCCCGGCGTCCCAGTTCGCGACCATCGAGCGGGGCTCGATCGGTACCGGCGCGACGCGCTGGTTGACGATGCGTTGCTTGACCACGACGTCCGCTTCGGCGAACGCCTTGTCGGTGTCGCCGGCCGCGAACGGCATGGTGAACGCGATGTTCGTGCCGAGCGACGCGTGGACGTACGGCGGACCGGCCGCGGCCTTCTCGACGTCGGTGACGGCGGGCATCACTTCGTACTCCACCGCGATGAGCTCGACCGCGTCGCGCGCCGCGTACGCCGTCGTCGCGACGACGATCGCGACGGCGTCGCCGACGACCCGGACCTCGTCGAGCGCCAGCATGTAGTGCGGCGGCGTCTTGAGGTCGGCCATCTTGTGCGCGACGGGCAGCGACGACTTGACGCCGTGCGCATGATGCAGATCTTCACCCGTGTACACCGCGAGCACGCGCGGATCGGCCTTGGCCGCCGACGTGTCGATGCTGACGATCTTGGCGTGACCGTGCGGGCTGCGCACGAACGCGGCGTAGACGGTTCCGACTTGGCGCACGTCGTCGACGTACGTCGCGCGGCCGGTGATGAGACGGGGATCTTCGCGGCGCCGAATGCGCGCGCCGACCATTGCGGTGAAAGCCATTACGCGTTCGCTTCCTGGAACTGCTTGGGGATGATCCCCTCGCCCGAGGGCGGCGGGTCGACCGCCGGCGGATGCAGCGGCATCAGCTCTCGTACGCTGTGGCGATCCGTTCCGTCGCGCATCGCCTTCGCCGCCGCGCGTACGGACTTCACGATATTCTCGTAGCCCGTGCAGCGGCAGAGATTTCCTTCTAAGCCGGACCGGATCTCGTCGTCGCTCGGGTCCGGGTTGCGGCGGAGCAGGTCGACCGCGCTGACGATCATCCCGGTCGTGCAATAGCCGCACTGCAATCCGTGCGACGACCAGAACGCCTCCTGCATCGCGTGCAGCGAGTCGGCGTTACCGATCCCCTCGATCGTCGTCACTTCCTGGCCGGCGGCCTGAACGGCGAAGACCGTGCAGCTCTTCACCGATACTCCGTCGAGCAGCACGGTACACGCACCGCAGCTCGACGTGTCGCAGCCGATGTGCGTTCCGGTGAGGTTCAGGCTGTCGCGCAGCGCGTGCGCGAGGAGCAATCGGGGCTCGACATCGAGGGAAGCGCGTTTCCCGTTGACCGTGAGATCGATCTGCATGAAGCGACTCCGTGACGACCTGGGACCCAGAGCTACCGATGCGACGCCGGAATCTCCTTGCCGTTTCCAGAACGGCCAGCGCCATGCCGCAACCCGTCGACGTGGACGATCTCCGGCAGGGGCTGCTGGGCGTCGGTTACGTCGCCGACGCCGGGCTGGCAACCGCCTTGGCGTGCGGCGTCAGCTTGGGCCGTGCGATCTTGCTCGAAGGAGACGCCGGGGTCGGCAAAACCGATGCGGCGCGCGCGCTGGCGGCGGTCTTCGGCGCGCAGTTGCTACGGCTCCAGTGCTACGAGGGGCTCGATCTCGCCGCTGCGGCGTACGACTGGAACTACGGGAAACAACTGCTGGCGATTCGCACTGCCGAAGCATCGGAACGTCCGGGAGCTGACGAAGCGCGGCGCATACCCGACCTCTACGGCGACGAGTTTCTCATCCGCCGGCCGCTGCTCGCGGCGCTCGGCGCGACGCGCGAGCGCGGAATCGTGCTGCTGATCGACGAAATCGACCGCGCCGACGACGAGTTCGAGGCGTTCCTGCTCGAGTTTCTGGCCGACTTCGCGATCTCGATCCCCGAGCGCGGGACGATCGCTGCGACCCACCCGCCGATCGTCGTGCTCACCTCGAACCGCACCCGCGACCTGCACGACGCGCTCAAGCGGCGTTGCTTCTATCATTGGATCGGGCACCCGACCGTCGAGCGCGAGATCGAGATCATCCGCTTGCACCTGCCGGACGTCGCGCCGGAGCTGGCCGGCGACGTCGCCCGCGCCGCCGCGAACCTGCGCGAGCGCGGGCTGCGCAAGGCGCCGGGGATCGCCGAGTCGCTGGACTGGACGCAAACGCTCGGGCTGCTCGGCGCGCGGCGGCTCGAAACGGAGGTCTTCGAACCATCGCTGGGCAGCGTGCTCAAGTACCCGGAGGATATCGACCTCGCGCGCGCCTCGGCGGCGGCGATCGTCGCCGCCGCGCGCGGCCCTTCGACAGGCTCAGGGTAAACTGCGCGGCGCGAACGGTCTCGACGAAGCCACGCTCGCGGCGGGCTTCGATCGCGCGCTCGCCGCGCGCGGTGTCGTGGCCGGGACCAGGCGCGCGCAGACGTTCGCGGAGGTCCTGCGCGTGCTGCCCACCGCGTCGAGCGCCGGGGTCTACTGGCGCGCGCGCGCCGCGATGCTGCCGAGCATCGACGACCTCGACGCGTTCCAGGCAGCGTTCTTGGAGTTCTTCGGAGCGATCGACGACGCCGACGCGCTGCGCCGGCTCGTCCGTACGGTCGACGCACCGCCGCGCCCCGCCCCGAACGCCCCCAAACGGGAGACGATCCCGCCGCCACCGTCGGACCGCCCCGCCGGCCCGGAACTCGCCGACAAAGCGCCGATCCTGTGGATCGCCGCGTCGAGCCAGGACCGCCTCAGCGACAAGGCGTTCGAGGATCTCGACGAAGCCGAGCGCGCCGCCATGATGCGGTTGATCGAGCGGGTTCGGACCGCCGCCGAGCTGCGCGCCTCGCGGCGCCGGCGTGCCGACCAGCACGGCGATCGGTTCGACTTCCGCCGCACGCTGCAGAGCGCCGCGCGCACCGCGGGTGAGCTCGCCCGGCGACGCACGACGCGCCGCCGGCTGCGCCTTCGTCCGGTCGCGTTCGTGCTCGACGTCTCGGGCTCGATGACACCGTTCGCGCGGGCGCTCGTCCAGTACGCGCGCGTCACCGCGGCCGCGCGGCCGGCCGTCAGCGCGTTCGCGTTCGCCACCCGGCTCACCGACCTCACGCCGTTGTTGAAGCGGGCCGGTGACGACCGGTTGATGAGCGCGATCGCCCAGACAGTGCGCGATTACGGCGGCGGGACGCGGATCGGCGCGGCCTTGCGCACCTTCAACGACCGGTACGCCGTCCGCGGAGCCGCTCGCGGCGGGACCGTCGTGATCCTCTCGGACGGTTGGGAACGAGAGGATCCGGCGTTGGTCGGCGCCGAGATGGCACGGCTGCGGCGACTGACCCGGCGCATCGTCTGGGTCAACCCGCACAAGCGCCACGCGGCTTACGAGCCGCTGGCGAGGGGGATGGCGGCGGCGCTACCGTATCTCGACGCGTTCTTGTCGGGTCACAACCTGCGAACGCTGGAAGCGGTGGCCGACGCCATCGAAGGGAGACTTGGATGATCGACGTCCTCGACACGGTGGAGCGCTGGCGGCGCGAAGGCCAACGCGTAGCGGTCGCGACGGTAGTCGGGGTCGAGAAGTCGGCACCGCGCGATCCGGGTGCCATGCTAGCCGTCAACGAGCGTGGCGACGTAGCGGGCTCGGTCAGCGGCGGCTGCGTCGAATCGGCGGTCTATGAAGAGGGTCAGGACGCGATCGCCACCGGCCGGCCGCGGCTGGTCACCTACGGGATCAGCGACGCCGACGCGATCTCGGTCGGGTTGACCTGCGGCGGCACGATCCACGTGTTCGTCGAGCGGCTCGACTGGTGATCTTCGAACGCCTCGCCGCGGCGCTGCGCGCCGAGACACCGGTCGCGCTCGTCACGCGAATCGACGGCGCGCAGTCCGGCGCGAAGCTGCTCGTCTTCGAGGATGAGGTGTTGGGCGATCTCGGCACGCCGGGGCTGAACGTCGCCGCGGCGGGTGAGGCGCGCGCGCTGCTGGCGGTCGGCGAAACCGCGATGCGCACCTTCGGCGAGGACGGCGAACCGGTCGGCGTCGAGGTGCGCCTGTTCATCGCCGCCTATGCGCCCAAGCCCGCGATGTACGTGTTCGGTGCGATCGACTTCTCGCGCGCAATGGCCCGCATCGGAAAGTATCTGGGCTATCACGTCACGGTGATCGACGCGCGGCCGATCTTCGCGACCAAACAACGGATCCCCGACGCCGACGACGTCGTCGTGGCGTGGCCCGACGAATTCCTGTCGCAGGCGCCGGTCGATTACCGCACGGCGCTGATCGTGCTCACCCACGACGTCAAGTTCGACATCCCGCTGCTGCAGGTCGCGCTGCGCACCGACGCCGGCTACATCGGCGCCATGGGGAGCCGTCGCACGCACGCGAATCGCATCGATGCGCTGCGCAGCGCGGGCGTTTCCGAGGCTGACCTGGGCCGAGTCAGCGCGCCGATCGGTTTGGACATCGGCGCGCGCACGCCCGAAGAGACGGCGATCTCGATCGCCGCCGAGATTGTCGCGTTGCGCGAACGGCGGCGCGGCGGCCGCTTGAGCGACGGCACGTTGCCGGTGCACAACGATCGCAGCGTGGTTTCTACCTCATGACGATCGACGACGGATTCGACGTCGACGCTCCGATCGACCGCGTTTGGCCGGTCCTCAAAGACATCCCGCGGGTCGCGACGTGCATCCCGCGGGCCGAGATCACCGAGGTCGTCGACGACCGTACGTACCGTGCGCGCGCCTCGATCAAGGTCGGACCGGTCGAGGTGAGTTATCGCGCCGTGATCACCGTCGACGAGATCGACGACGCCGGCCACACGGCGCGGTTCACGGTCAAGGGCGATGAGACGCGCGGCCGCGGCGGCGTCACCGCGTCGGTCGAGTCGAAAGCAACCGAGCACGATGGGAAGACCCACGTCGCGATCCACACCGACGCGCAGATCAGTGGCATCGTCGCGACGGTCGGCGGACGTCTCATCGAAGGGGTCGCGCAAAAGACGATCGCGGCGTTCGCCGCCAACCTGGCCAAGCTCGTGTAGGGTGCGGAAGGTCCCGCGGGGGACGGTAGAAAACGGGGTCTGCCGCCCGTGACCATACATACGATGAATTGTTTTTCCCGATTCGCAGCGCAGGCCGCGCGATGAAGATCGCCGTCACCGTCAAGATCGTTCCCGACACGACCGCCGAGAAGAAGATCGACGCGGCGACGAAGCGTCTGGTTCGCACCGGGATGAACTTGGTGATGAATCCGTACGACGAGTACGCGCTCGAGGCGGCGCTCCGGCTCAAGGAGCAACTCGGTGCCGATACGACCGTCACCGTCGTGAGCATGTATCCCGAGAACGGGAAAGAGACGATTCGGCGCGCGCTCGCGATGGGCGCGGATGACGCGTATTTGATCAGCGACGCCGCGCTCGAAGGGACCGACGCCTGGGGAACGGGCGTCGTGCTCGGCGCGGCGCTGCGCAAGATCGGCTTCGACTTGATCATCTGCGGCGGGCTCTCCGACGACGGCACCACCGGCGCGGTTCCGGGCGCGCTGGCCGAAGATCTCGGCGTGCCGGGGATCGCCAACGTGCGCCACATCGAGTCGGCGCAGGGGTCGCTCAAAGTGCAGTGCGAAACCGACAACGGCTATCAGGTCGTGAACGGACCGCTGCCGGCGCTCATCAGCGTCACCATGGCCGTCGGCGAACCGCGCTACCCCTCGCTCAAAGGCATCATGGGCGCGAAGAAAAAGCCGATCACCACCTTCACCGTCGCCGAACTCGACGTCGCCGGCGCGGCGGGTGCAGCGAATGCCAAGACGGAGCTGCTGTCGTTCGCGCCGCCGGCCGGGCGCGGCAAAGGGCAGGTCGTCAAACCCGACGACTCCGCGCAAGGTGCCCGCGTCATCTTCGATTATCTCAAAGAAAGAAAGCTCGTCTGATGTCCGACGTCATCATCTTCGTCGAACAGCGCGGCGGGCACACGCGCAAGGTCACCTTCGAGCTCGCGACCGAAGCACGTAAGGTCGCCGACATGCTGGGCGGCAAAGCTCACGCGGTCGTGCTCGGCGGCGGCGCGCCCGCGCTCGCCGAGCAGCTCAAAGGCTATCCGCTCGACGTCGTGCACGTGAACGACGACGCCGACGTCGACACGTACTTGGCCGAGCCCGAAGTCGACTACGTCGAGGCGCTGGCGCGCGAGTTGGGTTCGTCGATCGTCCTCGTTCCGAACACGATGCACGGGCGCGACATCGGCAGCCGCGTCGCGGCGCGACTGAAGACCGGGATCGTGGCCGACGTCACCGACCTCAAGCTCGAGGACGGCAAGCTCGTCTGCGTCGCGCCCAAACTGGGCGGAGCGTTCATCACGAGTTCTGCGTTCAAGAACACCGAGTACGGCGTCGTGACGGTGCGACCGAACGCGTTCGCCGCCGAAGCCGGTGGCGCCGGTGCAACGGTGCAGCCGATCGCCAAGCCCGCCGGCAAGACGTACGTGGTGAAGATCGAGAGCCACGTCGAGGAAGCGGCCGCCGAGATCGGGCTGGAGGAAGCCGCGGTCATCATCAGCGGCGGCCGCGGCTTGGGGAGCGCCGAACCCTTCGACAGCGTTCTCAAGCCGCTCGCGAAGGCGTTCGGCGGCGCGGTCGGCGCGACGCGCGCGGTCGCCGACGCGGGCTGGGTTCCGTACAGCATGCAGATCGGTCAGACCGGCAAGACGGTCTCGCCGCGGCTGTACATCGCGTTCGGAATCTCGGGCGCGATCCAGCACAAAGTCGGGATGTCGACGTCCGGGACGATCGTTGCGGTCAACACCGACGCCGGCGCCCCGATCGGCGAGTTCGCCGACATGCTCGTCGTCGCCAACGCGCTCGAGGTCGCAACGGAGCTCACCAGGCTCGTCGAAGCAAACCGTTCGGCGTAGCACCGGCTCGAACGGGGTGAAAGGCCGAGCCCTGGGCGTCGCGGGAGCGCTGTTCTACATCTTCTTGTGGGCGTCGGCGTTCGTCCCCAGCAAAGTCGGCGTGCTCGGCGCACCGCCGCTGTGGTTTTTGGTGGTGCGGTTCGCGGTCGCCGGGCTGCTGGCGCTGATCGTCGCGCGTTTGCTCGGCGCGGTGTTGCCGCGTTCGCGCAAGGACTGGATTGCGGTCGCCGCGCTGGGCATCCTTGGCAACGCGATCTACTTGGGCTGCACCTACATCGCGTTGCGGCATCTCGCTTCGGGCGTCGGTGCGATCGTCGCATCGACCAATCCGCTGACGCTGGCGCTGGTCGCCCCGTGGCTGCTGCGCGAACCGCTCACGCCCGGGAAGATCCTCGGGCTGTTGCTGGGTTTCGGCGGCGTCGTGTGGATCATGCTGTTGCGCACCGGAACGGGCACCGCACAGCCGGCCGACGTGGCGCTGGCGTTCGCCGGCGTGCTGGGCGGAGTCGCAGCGACGATCGTGTTCAAGAAGTTCTGCGCCGGCCTCGACCTGCGCGCGGTCAACGCGCTGCAGCTCTTCGCGGCCGGGATCGTGCTGCTGCCGCTGGCGATCGTCTTCGAGGGCGCGCCGCAGGTGCGCTGGTCGTGGGAACTGGTCGCGTCGTTCTGGTACGTCGTGCTGGTGATGTCGATCGGCGCGTCGCTGTTGTGGTTCTGGCTGCTCACCCACGGCGAGGCCTCGCGCGTGAGCGCGTACTACTTTCTCACGCCGGTGTTCGGGCTCGGACTCGCGGCGCTGCTCCTGCACGAACCGGTCGGCGTGCGCGACCTCGGGGGGCTCGCGGCGATTGCCGCCGGCATCTCGCTCGTGCAGCGAAGTTGAACGACGGCCGTCCGCCGAGCCAGTCTTCGACTATCTCTTCCACGTGTCCGCGTTCGTCTTCATCGCGAGCGTACCGCTGATGTGGCTGCTCAAGCGCCCCGACGCACTCGCCGGCGCGACCGGCACCGCCCCGCCCGCTCCGGCCGTGGAGTGAGCGCGGACTAGGTTAGCCGCGGCTCGAACACGTCGAGCAGGGCACGGCAACAGTCGCCGATGCTCGGCCGCAGGCGCTCATCGTAGTCGGCATACTCGCGATCGACCCGCTCGAGATACTCGTCCGCGAACAGCGAACGGTCGCCGACGACCAACGTGTCGGCCTCGGACCAGATTCCGACGAACGGCAGAAATACGTCGTTCTCACTGTCGCCTACGTCGTATTGCAGCTCAAGGATCTTTCGCGCCCCGGCGATCGGGCCGAGCTCGCCCGCTATCATTTTCTTGGCGACATCGACCAACGCGGCAATGTGAGCTTGTTCATCGGGGGAGCGCGATTGCTCGTCCACACGCACCCCATTTCGCGTGACCGAGTCGGCTGCCTGTCGTCAGCCGGCCAGCCAGATGTAGCGCGCGATCAGCAGCGCGGCGACGAGGTACAGCAGCGGATCGACTTCTTTGCCGCGGCCGCTGAACAGCTTGATCGCCGCGAACGAGATCACGCCGAAGCTCACTCCGTTGGCGATCGAGAACGTCAGCGGCATCGCGACCATCGTCAAGAAGACCGGGATCGACACCGCGTAGTCGTCCCAATCGATGTTCCGCAGGCCTTGCAGCATCAGCGAGCCGACCAGAATCAGCGCCGGCGCCGTGGCGGCCGCCGGGATCAGCGAGGCCAGCGGCCAGAGAAACGTCGCGAGCAGAAACAACATGGCAACGGCGAGCGCCGTGAGGCCCGTGCGACCACCCTCTTCTATTCCAGCGGCGCTTTCGATGTAAGCCGTGGTGGTGCTAGTCCCGAGCAGCGCGCCGAACATCGCGGCCAAGCCGTCGGACGCGAACGTGCGGCGCGAACGCGGCATGTCGCCGTTGGCATCGAGATAGCCGGCGCGGCTTGCCAGGCCCACCAGCGTCCCGGTCGCATCGAAGAAGTCGACGAAAAAGAAGGTGAACACGACCGCCGCCGCGCCGAGGGCGACTGCGCCGCGAATGTCGAGCGCGCCGATCAAGCCGCTGGGCCAGACGGGCAGCGCGATGACGCCGTGGGGGAACCCCGCGAAGGGCACGAGCGCTCCGTGCGCGCCGGGATAGAGCGGCGCGCGCGTCACGATCCCGAGCACTGTCGCGCCGACGATGCCGTACACGATTGCACCTTTCACGCGGCGCACGAGCAGCGCGGCGGTGACGAGCAGACCGAACAGCGCGATCAGCACGGGCGGCGCAGTCAGCGATCCCAACGTCACGAACGTGGCCGGGTTCGCGACGACCGCGCCGGCGTTGCGCAAACCCAGGAACGCCAGGAACATTCCGATCCCGGCGGTCACCGCGAACTTGAGCGGGTTCGGGATCGCGCGCACGATCGCCTGACGCACGCCGAGCACCGAGAGTACGACGAAGAGCGCACCGGAGATGAAGACCGCACCCAGGGCCGTTTCCCACGGGATCTTTTGCCCGAGAACGACGGTGTACGCGAAGTACGCGTTGAGCCCCATGCCTGGCGCCTGGGCGAACGGATAGCGCGCGACCAGCGCCATGAGGAGGCTGCCGATCGCCGCCGCCAGCGCCGTCACGACGAGCAGCTTCGCGAAGCCGTTGGGCACGACGATCGCGCCGCCGAGCACCTGCGGGTTGACGAACAGCACGTACGACATCGTGAGGAAGGTCGTCAACCCGGCGCGCAGCTCGCGCGGGATCGTCGAACCCGCCTTCGCAATACCGAAGTAGCGGTCGATCATCGCCGCGGCTTCGGCCGGCGGCGATGGCGTTCCCGTTTAGGCGGTTCGCCTCTTGGCCGGTTCGATCCGCAGCCGGCGCATCATCTGTGCAGTCGGAAGCTTGAGCTCGGTGGCGAGTCGCAGCGCGGCCAGCGTTTTCACCATCAGCCAGGTCACGTCGAGCTCGTACCAGCGCAACCCGTGACGCACCGAGAACGGGAACGCGTGGTGATTGTTGTGCCAGCCCTCGCCCCAGCCGAGCAGCGCGACCCACCAGCAGTTCGTCGACCGATCGGTCGTGCGGAACGAGCGGTAGCCGATCGTATGCGCAGCGCTGTTCACCAGCCAGGTGAACTGATAGACGAGTGCGAGCCGCACGAAGATCCCCCACACGACCCACGACCATCCGCCGCCCGCGTACAGCAACGCGGCGAGCGCGACGGTCAGCAGCACGTGGCGGCGGTCGAGAAACGCATAGAACGGGTCATCCACGAGATCGGGCGCATAGCGGCGGCGCTCCTCACCGAAGATGACGTTCGGGTTGGGCATCACCATCCATAGGAAGTGCGACCAATTGAAGCCCGCGTTCGCGTCGTGCGGATCGGCTTCGGTGTCGGAGTGCGCGTGATGCGCCCGGTGCGTGGCGACCCAATCGATCGGCGACCCTTGCAGCGCCAGACATCCGCAGACCGTCACCGCGTACTCGAGCGGCTTCCACAGCTTGAGGCTGCGGTGCGTAAGCGTACGGTGGAATCCGAGCGCGATCCCGACGCCGCCGGTGACGTACATCAGCACCGCCAAGACGACGAGCGCCGACCAGGAAAAGAAGCCCGGCCAGAATGCCGCGAGCGCGCCGAGGTGGATCAGCACCAGCACCGCGCCGGTGGCCCAATTACCAGTTCGTGAACCCATTAGATATTAGACCCTCAACCCGGCGTATAGCTGTTCGTCGAACGCGACGTCGTCGTCGCGCAAAGATCGCGCGAACGCGTGCTTGCTCGTCTCGTAGCATTCGCAGGCGGCAGCGGACAATAGGTCGGCGTCGTTGACGACGACGATTCCGCGGCGATAGCGGATCGCACCCAGCTGCTGCAGCTTCTCGGCCGCGACCGACACGCTGGCACGCCGCACTCCGAGCATTGTCGCGAGGACATCGTGAGTGAGCGCGAAGTCGTCACGGCCGACGCGATCGCGCGTCATGAGGATGCAGCGCGCGCACCGCTCGAGCAACGCGTGCTTGACGCTGCACGCGGTGAACTGTTCGGCCGAGAACAGGCGCGCGCTGACGTTGCGCCGCACGATACGGGCAAACGGAGCGCTCGAGCGCAATTCCTCGCGAAACGTTTCGATCGGCATTCGGACGATGCGCCCGGCGACCTGACACGACGAAGGCCGGCGCGCGGCGTCGACCTCGAGGGCGGCCTCGGCCTCGAGGAAGCCCTCGCAGCCGACGGTACCGACCTGGCAGACTTCGCCGTTCACGAAGTTCGCGAAGACCGACAGCACCGCGTCGATCGGAAAGTCGACGTGACCGAACAGGTCACCACTCTCGTGCGAGGGCTCGCGCCGCTTCACGGTGCGCACGTGCATGCCGGCCGCCGTGCGCTCGCGGTCGCGGTTCGGACGAGCATCGAGCAGGCGGTTCCCGTACAGATAAGTCGCAATCATGCGACGAGGCCTTTCAGCGCCGGAGCGAATCCGCCGTGTACGGTAGCGTACCAATAAAAGACTCGCCGGAACCGCTCCGCACGTAAAGAAAAGCCAATCTTGGCCGCTTGGGACTCTGGACCGGGCTAGACCGACCGCCCTACAACGTGAGCGCGCGCTCGAACGCCTCGGACGTCACCGCGTAGCATTCGCACGAGGCGGCAACAAGACGCGGCTTGTCGACGATTGTGACCTGGCCGCGGTGGTAGCGGATAGCCCCGCCCGTTTGCAGCGCTGCCGCCGCCTCGGAGACGCCGGCGCGTCGGACGCCGAGCATGATCGAGAGGAACTCATGGGTGAGCGGGAACTCGTCGGCGCCAACCCGATCCTGGGTCATCAGCAACCAGCGTGCGCAGCGTTGCAGGACCGAGTGCGACAGGTTGCACGACACGAGCTGTTCCGCGCAAAACAGTCGCGCGCCGATGCTCCGCTGCGCCAGCTGCGACAGGCGACCCTTCGTCGCCATCTCACGCTGGAAATCGTTGATCGGCACTCGTATGACATCCCCAGCGACTTGGCAGAACACGGTGCGCCGCCATTTCGGCTCTTCGACGACCGGTTCGATCGGGACGAACCCGTCTCGGCCGACGACCCCGACCTCGTTCGTGTCTCCGTTCTCGAAGACAGCAACGACAGACATCATCGCACCGATCGGAAAATCGACGTGGCTCAGCCCCGTGCCGGGCTGCGGCTCGGCGTCGCGCCGCTCCATCCGGATCGTTTTACTATCGCGGAGCAGCGCACGGCGCTCAGCATCAGTGAGGGCGTCGAGGACGCGATTTCCGCCTGCATAGTTGAAAACGAGAGCCTTCTTCTGCTGTGCCGAACTTGGGCGCAGGCGAAATGATTGCTCTCCACCGTACCATGGCACGCTCACAAGGGTCGGTACGAGAACGTACGGACAGCCGCTCGCACGGTTAGACGATGTTAGTCACGCAGTCTCGACCGAATCGCAGGATGGAGCGCCGGTGCCAGAGTCCGTCCGGGTCCGACTCGATGAGCCACGCTTCAGTCACCGTCGTGCTCAACGGTAGCGTTGACGCGACCGATGCCGCCAGCGTTTCCAACAGGGCTCGATCATCTCGTTGGTCTGCAACCGTAAGATGCGGAACGATGTCTCGGTGCGCGCGGCTGTACGGCGGCCATTGAGGCCAACGCTCTGCTAGCGCCTCGGTGAGCGCGATGAGCGGCCCGGCCGGCGTCGGCTCGAGATACAACGTGTTCGAGAAACGGCCGACACGCTCGAACCGAAGCACGATCGGGATAGCGCTCGCAAAGAGCTGCTCCAACTCGTGAATCGTTTCTTCGGGGACGGGCGCCGGGCAAAACGGGTGGATGAGCGTGATGTGCGCCGGCACGCCCACCGCGGCCGACGGATCGTAGAGGCGCCGAATAGCACCCAGCGCGCGCTCCGCATCCGGCACCGGAACGATGATCGCGCTCTTGCGTTCAAAATCCATTCTGACGACTTTGCTGCGCGGGCTGTTGCTCTTAGGGCGTGACGCCGGCGATGAAATCCCGAGCTCCCACGCCGAGCACCGCACCGAGGCTCGTGTAGACGTAGCGAACGCCGAGCGAGACGGCGTACCGCAGCCAAGCCGAGCCGCCCGCGGTGCCCGTCGTCTTTCCGGCGGCGTGCGCGACTTCGATCGCGCGCTCGACGGCGGACCGGAACTCGGGACGTGCGAGGTCGCCGGGGTGGCCGAAGGCCTGCGAGAGATCCATCGGCCCGACGAACACGATGTCGACGCCCGGTATCGCGGCGATCTCCGCAGCGTTGGCGAGCCCTTCGTGGTCCTCGATCTGCACGCACACCAGCGTCTCACGGTTCGCGCGCGCGACATACGCCGCGACGTCGAGATCGACACCGTATCCGGCCGCTCGAACGCTCGTGCCGAGACCGCGCTCGCCGAGCGGCGCGTACTTCGCGGCATGCACAGCAGCTTCGGCTTGCGCCGCCGTAGAAACGTGCGGCACTTGCACGCCGGCGGCGCCGCGGTCGAGCGCGGCAAGGATCGCTTCGGGCCGATTGGACTGCGGCCGGACCATCACGCTCAGCCCAGCGGCGTCGGCCGCGATGCACGCGATTTCAAGCGACTCGTCGCTCCACACGCCGTGCTCGCGGTCCAGCAACGCCCAATGAAAGCCGACGTGCGCGCAGAGTTCCACCAGTTGCGGCGTCGGAAACGTGAGGCCGACCCCTGCGGCAACGCCGTCCCTGAGGCGTTCGCGCAGCGTCGTCATTCCGGTTCTGATCCCGTGCCGGGCCGGAGCACTTGCCACAACGCGCCGATGTCGGACGCGCCGAGGCCGCGGCGCTGCGCGTTCGAAAAATGCTGCAGCGCTGCGGCGCCGGTTGCGGCCGGAGCCCGCTCGCGCGCGGCGAGGTCGACCGCGAGACGCATGTCCTTCTGCGCGAGGTCGATGCCGAACCGCGTCGCGAAGTCGCCGGCGAGGATCCACGGTAGTCGGACTTCCGCCTGAAACGAGCGCGCGCCGCCGTCTTGCATGAGACTGCACAGCAGCGACGGATCGATGCCGGCGGCGACACCGATGCCGAAGCCTTCGAGCAGCACGGCGAGGTTCGACATGCTCACGTAGTTGATCGCCAGCTTCGCCGCGTACGCCTGTTCGACGCCGCCTACGACGAAGTGGTTCGGCGAAAAAGCGTCCAGCAACTCACGCGCACGCTCGAGCGCAGCCGGATCACCGCCGATATACAGGGGCAGCGTCCCGTCCGCGGCTTGGCGCGGCCCCATCCCGAGCGGTGACGCGACGAACGCCGCGCCGCGCGACGCGACGGCGTCGGCGACGGCACGGCCCGTGTTCGGATCGATCGTGCTGATGTCGACGACCATACTTTCGGCACGCAACGCGCCGAGGATCCCGCCCTCCGAGTAGAGCGCGCGCACGTGCTCGGGCAGAGGAAGGCTGCTTACGACGAATTCACATCGCTCCGCGAGCTCGGGCGCCGTCGCGGCGATTTGCACGCTGCTTCCTTCGAAGCGCCGCACGGCGTCAGGTGATGGATCGTAGACGTGCACGTCCCATGCGCGATCGCTCGCAATCCGAAGTGCGATCGCACCACCCATCCGGCCCGCGCCGACGAAACCTACCGAACGCGCCACGAGCGTCGCGTTCCAGACATCCGGTAACGAAGCCTGGCCGAGGCCACTCCTCTTAGTATTTCTTGTACGGCAGAAATTTTCCTGACATCGTGATCTTCACCCGGTCGCCTTTCGGATCGGCCTGCCGTTCGATCTGCATATCGAAGTCGATCGCGCTCATGATGCCGTCGCCGAACTCCTCCTGAATGAGCGCCTTCCACGTCGTTCCGTACACTTGCACGAGTTCGTAAAAGCGATAGATCAATGGATCGGTAGGCGGACCGGCCGGCAGCGATCCGCGGTAGGGTATCTCGGTCAGCAACAGGCGTTCTTCGTCACCGAGCTCGAGCAGTTCCGCCGCCTTTGCGGCCTCGTCATCGTCCAAGCGCATCTGCCCAAAGAGCGCCGCCGTGGTCACGATGGGTGACGCCCGGCCGATCGCCGTCGCGATCTGCTTCCACGTCAACCTTTTCGTCCGTTTCCGCCTCTGAATCGTCAGGGTCAGTTCTTCACGTGTCATTCGGCCACATAACCCCGGTCGTATTGGCGGCGCCTTTGTGAAAAGAGAACGCGGAGGATACCGTCCCTTGTCCTCTCTAGCCGTGGCGGCGCCGACTACGCCGTCGAAATCGCGGTCCCCAAGGCCGATACCGTGACCGACTACAACGACACGGCCCTCGTCGTTCTGGCCGATGTTGGCGTGCTCGTCAGCGCGTAGCGGTCATCCACGGCCGCTTGACCGGATCGCATTCGGTGCCGGCGTGCGTTGTGTACGGATTCTCGCCGGGCTCGTAGTACTCGTTGCAAGGGTTGCCGTTGAGCACGCCATATCCCGGGGCCCATACCTCGCAGGGGCCGTCCTTCGCGTCGAACACGATGAACTCGGCCCCATCGCTGACCCAGGCGATGCGCAGCGTACTCGAGTGGACGTACCGAACGATGCGCCGGACCATCGACGCTTCGCTCGCCTTCAAGGTCGGCAGGCCCGGCTTACCGATGTCCTTGACGAGGTAGCTTTGCGGCGGCGGCTTCGTGCTTGGGGTCGTGCCGGGCGCAACGTTTCCGAGACAACCGATCCCGTAGCGCGACCTCGTCAGCACGTACGGCTGCTCGTTGTAGCCGCGGCAGGTGGGGTCGGTGCACGTGATGTTCGGCATCAGGGGCACGCCTGCGAACGTGCGCGTCTCTGCTGCGCTGTGGCGACTGCACGCAGTTACGGCGAGCGCCGCGGCGCACGTCGTCGCGAGCGCCGCTCGGCCGGCGCCGCGAAGCGTGGGCATGCGACCAACCATGTCAGCCGGTTACGCGCAAGCGCGCAGCATCCCGCTGATCGACTGGGACGTGACCGACGGCAAAATGCTCCATCCTGCCAACTAGGCCGCCGACGGGCGATCGCGCTAGTCGTTGGGATGGAGCATCACATTGGGGCACTCTCCCACTTATTCGCCGCATCCCAGTAATTCTTGTCAACTTCCCAGTAATTCGCGGACAGGTCGTTTACCGGTCTAGACCTCGGGCAGGCCCGGCACGAAGCGCTGAGCGATGAGGTAGATACCGAGTAAGCCGAAGGCGATAGCGGCGACGAAGCCGGCTGTGCGGGATGTCCGGCGCCCAGAGGTTTGGCCAAGGTGCTTGCCCACCACGATGCCCAGATACGTCACGATGAACGCCTGAATCGCGATGGCTCCGATGGTCCGCGGGATGGGCAGCCCGCTCGTTCCCATCGGGAAGCCGATGGCCAACTCGTCCATTGAGATGCCGAAGCCGGCGAGCGCCGCAGTACGCATCGAGGAGAACGAGAGTCCCTCCGTCTCATCTTCGTCCTCGAGTGCTTCTTTGAGCATGTACAAGGCAACACCGATAAGCACGACGCCGCCGAGCACAACGGCCGGCGTCTCGAATCGCGCCCCGACGAGGTGGCCCAGGAACAGACCGATGAGCGGCATGACCGCTTCAAAGAACGCGAACGTCAATGCTGGCCGTAGTGGGCGCATACCATGGAGCCCAAGGGCCACGGCGACGGCAAGGGTATCGAATCCAAGGGGAACGACGAAGGCGGCGATTTTTACGAGCACGAGTTTCCTATTATCACGTGAGTTCCATCGAACAAGGGTTCGCAAGACTGTTCATCACGAACACGGTCTTGCGCGGTTCTTGGCCGTGCCCGGTCAGGTATTCCCGGGGAGGAGCGTGAAATGCAAAAGGGACGCCGGCTACGGCGTCCCCTTTGCTATGACGTTGATTTCGTCGTCGTCGAACATGAAAAAACGCGCTTGCGCGCGTCTTCCCAATAATTATTTCGATTTGATCGCTCTCTTCCCAATAATCCCCGTTTCTGAGTTATTATTGGGAGAGAGCATCACATTGGTGGAGCTGCCGGGGAGCCGCCCCCCGGGTCCGAAAAGCCGGACCGCCGCTTTCTCCAGGCTCAGCACCGATTTTGTCTTAGACGCTCCTGCTTCTCGGTACAGGAATCAGACGCGCCGCAGTTCCGGTTGAGTTTCAGATGCATCTCGAAACGGTCTCCGCATCCTAGCCGAACTTATTGACCGCCTGGGGGACGGCTTCGGCAACCTCCCCCGGACGGTGACTGCTAACTTAAGTTAGGCAGCCAGAGCGTATTCGTTGTTCGCGTGTAAACGCTTGTGATCGTTTTAGGAGGGCTCACAACTCCGCCTGCTTACGTCGGCCACGGATCTCTCCGTCGAGACTACTCAGCCCCTCGAGCGAGTCCGCTTGGACCAGCACCTACTATAACACGGGCCCGGAAGACTAGGTTCCGCAGGCCGGCCTGGTCCACAAGGTCGACGGGTCGCCTCTTCCGCGGCGTCAAGTAGCAGGCGCCGCGGCGGCATCGGCGACCGAGCCGAATCCGTCGCTGCGAAGCCTTCGCGCGAGCTCGCGTTTGATCGACGTCACGAGCGACGTCCCCTCGTAGATCAGCGCGGTGTACAGCTGAACCGCCGTCGCACCGGCGCGAATCTTCGCGTAGGCGTCGGCGCCGCTCGCGATCCCACCGACGCCGATGAGCGTCACGCGCCCGCCGGTCAGCCGGCGCACGCGCGCAAGCATCGCCGTCGACTCGGCGAACAGCGGCCGGCCCGACAGGCCGCCCGCTTCGGCCGCGCTCGCGCCGCGCAGATCGGCCGGCCGCGCTCGGGTCGTGTTCGCGATCGCGATTCCGTCGATGCGTGCGCCGAGCAGCGTTGCGACGAGCCGTTCGACCAACGCGTCGTCGATGTCGGGCGACAGTTTCGCAACCAACGCCGGACGGCTCGCGCCCCAGTCGATCTCGGCTAGCCGCGCGAGCAGATCGCCGAGCCGCGACGGATCGAGGAACACCAAGCCGTTGGCGGTGTTCGGGCACGAGATGTCCAGCGTCAGATAGTCGGCGTCGTGCGCGAAGCGTTGCGCGAGCGCCACGAAGTCGGCGGCCGGGTCGGCGCTGTCGGCGTTGGAGGCCAGGTTGATTCCGAACCCGATCGCCGGCCGGCCCCGGCGGTGCAGGCGCCGTTGAACCACCTCGGCGCCGTCGCCCGGGAACCCCAACCGGTTGATGACGGCGCCGTCCTCGGGGAGACGAAACACCCGCGGCCGCGGGTTGCCGCGCTGAGGCAGCGGCGTCACGCCGCCGATCTCGACGAAGCCGAAGCCGTGTGCCGCCATTTGATCCTGCACGCGGGCGTTCTTGTCGAAGCCTGCGGCGAGCCCGATCGGGTTCGTCAGCGCGCGGCCGAAGAGCGTCGTCGCAAGGACCGGGTCGTCACCGCCGGGCTGGCCGGGAACGAACCCCGACTCGAGCGCGCATAAGGTGATCTCGTGCGCGTCCTCGGGATCGAGCGCGTGCAGGAACGGTTTGGCGAGCCAGAACGGATCGAACAACGAGGTCAGCGGCGTTGCGGCTGGTCCGAACCGCGCGTGAGCATCGAGAGGATCCACGAGACGATCCCCATGAGGATCGCGCCCCAGAACGCGGGCCAAAAACCGTCGACGATCAACCCGACGTGGAGCGCCCCAACCAGCCAGAACAGCAAGCCGTTGATCACGAAGGTGAAGAGTCCCAGCGTCACGATCTCGAGCGGCAGGCTGATGATGATCAGGATCGGGCGCAAGATCGCGTTCACGATGCCCAAGATCAGGGCCGCGATGAGCGCGCCGACGATCCCCGTGACGTGGATGCCGATCGGGAGATAGGTGATCGCGATCAGCGCGATCGCATTGACGATGAGCCGAATCAAGAAACCCATGCCGGCCTCGTTCGCCGCGAACGGCAGGGCCGCCCCGCTCGGTGGAGCGGGACGGTCCCGTGGGTCAGCTCGAGCGGTCAGCGGTGGGGATGATCGTCGTGCCGATTGTTATCGGTGTTCCGGGTACGGTTTGGGTAGTAGCCGCCGCGCTCGGGCGGAGCGACGTAGTCACGGCCGCGGAACTGTCCGCCTTGATACGTGTCGCGCACGCGAACGTTGTTGTACATCCGCGCTCCGCCGACCCAACGGTATCCGCCGTTGAAGTACGAACCGTGCCACCAGCCTGCGTTGCCGAAGAAGAATCCGAGGCCGATCGTCGGGCCGTAGTAGTTCCACGGATGGCCGCCGTACCACGGCACGCCGCCATAGTACGTGTACGGCGTGTCGACCTCGTTCGCGGCGAGGTACGAACCAGAGTTGTAGCCGAGGATGCTGACGACCATGCCGGGCTGCAGCGTGATGCCGGTCGGATTGATGATCGTGCCCTGATGGAGTTGGACGTTGTCGATATAGCCCTGCTCGTCGCGGACCTGGAGATTGTATCCGCCGTCGAAGCTGACGATCCGGCCGTGGACGTTCTCTTCGCCGTCGGCGTACGACGGTTGCCCCTGCGCGTACGACGGCACGTTCTGTGCCTGGGCCGCGAGGGGTACCATGAAGGTGAGGGCCGCGAAGGCGGCCATGAGCGGTTTGATCATTGCGCCTGAGTAACGCAGCCGCGCCACCGGAAATGCTGATAAACTGCTTAGAGTCGCGTTAGGACGTCCGGCCGGCCAGCCGGCCTCTGAGCCCTTGAAGTCGCGCAATCGTCGCCGAGCGTTCATTCCGGGGGTCGGCGGCGCGTTTCCAACTCGAGCGTGATCAGCCGGGCCAACAAGGTCGCCGGGAACAATTGCCCGATGACGGCCTCGAGATTGGCCAGTGAACGCGCGAACGGGTCAAGCGGTACGATGTCGCCGTAACCGCTCGTCGTCAACGTCGCGAAGCTGAAGTAGATCAGGGCTGGAATCGCGTGATCTTGCGAACCGGCGCCGCCCGACGTGAACGCGGCGGGTCCGAGCGTATCGATGACGCGATACGCGAGGGCGAACGCGGCCGCCGTATTGAGGTAAATGGCGATGGCGCCGAGGATGCGGTGGATCGTGACGCGCCCCGGCCCGAAGACGGCGATCCCCAGCACGACGGTGAGCGCGACGAGCAGGATCAGCGCCGCCGCAAAATCGAGCGCCTCCGTGCGCTCGGACGGCCGGGCGATCCGCAGCGCGTTGGCGATGAGTTCGACCGACGCCGCGAGGATGACGGCGGCCACCGCGGCGCGGCTGCGCCAAACGACGGCGAGCACGGAAGCCACGATCGCGACCGCGACCCCCACGTCGACCGCCAGGGGTGCGGCGCCCTTCGCCGACAGCGGCGCCACGACGAAAAGCGCGACTGCCTCGAGCACGACGAGCGTCGTCAAACCCCGTTCGTGGCGGGCCTTCATCGTCGATCGCCGCTTGTGAGTCGCATACCGTCAGCCGCCCAGCGCGGCCTTCACTTGCGAGGCCAGCGCCGGCGTCATCCCCTTCACCGCCGCGATCTCGTCGACCGAGGCCTGCTTGATCGCGCGCACCGACCCGAACGCGGTGATCAAGCGCCTTTTGCGCACCGGCCCGACGCCGTCGAGCGTGTCGAGCACGGACTTCGTCATCGCCTTGCCGCGCTTATTGCGGTGATGGGTGATCGCGAAGCGATGCGCTTCGTCCCGAATTCGCATGACCAGGTGCAGCCCCGGCGAGTTAGGCGGCAGCACGATCGGCTCCCCGCTGCCGGGAACGAACAGCCACTCGTGCTCCTTGGCCAGCCCCGCGACCGGGATACCCCACATGTCGAGTTCGTGCATCACGTCGACCACGGCGTTGAGCTGACCCTTGCCGCCGTCGATCAACAGCAGATCGGGTTTCTCGTGGAAGCGCTCGCGCTTGCGCGCCTGCGCCTCGATCGCAGCGGTCGCAACGTCGCCTTGGGCTAACGGCGGCCGGTCCGCGTCTTGACGCAGGTATCGCAGCCGGCGGCGCAGCGTCTCCTGCATCGAGGCGAAGTCGTCGGGACCTTGCACGGCTTGGATGTTGAAGTGGCGGTAGTCGCTCTTGCGCGGCCGGCCTTCGACGAACACGACCATCGACGCGACCGAGTGCGTTCCTTGGATGTTCGAGATGTCGTAGCACTCGATGCGATGCGGCGGCTCGGGGAGGTCGAGCGCGGCGGCGAGCTCGGTGAGCGCGCTCGCCGATGCGCTCTCGGTCGCTTCCTGGTGGACCAGGAACGCGCGAAGGTTCTGCTCCGCGTTCTTCTTCACCAGCTCGAGGTAGTCGACGCGCTCGCCGCGCTGCGGCTCGAGCACGCGCACGCGCACGCCCTTGATCTCGGTGAGCCAAGCCTCGATCACGCTCGCGTCCTCGGGCCGCGCTTCGACCAGTACCTCTTTGGGGACGGCGGCCTCGAAGCCGCTGCGCCGGCGTGCGCGCGCCTTCTCGGCGACGGGTGCCTGCTGATCGCGGGCAGCGCGAAGCGCGAGCGGCGAACCGGTGCGCTCGGCGTCGAACGCTGCGTTCATCCCGAAATTGCCGGTGCGCGATGTGTAGAACTGCTTGAGGAACTGCGACATGATCTCGGCGTCGCTGCGCTCCGACGTCCCTTCGAGGATGAAGTACTCCTGGCCGAGCAGCTTGCCTTCACGCACCAAGAAGACCTCGACGCACGCTTGGCCCTGCGCGCGCGCGAGCGCCATCAGGTCGGCATCGATCCTCGAACGCCAGACGACTTTTTGCCCTTCGATGGTGCGGCGCACCGCGATGATCCGGTCGCGCAGCCGGGCCGCCGCCTCGAAGTTGTAGTGCCCGGCGGCATCGGTCATCTCGCGCTGCAGGCGCACGATCAGCGGATCGTAGTGCCCTTCGAGAAAGAGCACGACCTCGTCGACCAGTTTGTCGTAGTCCTCCTCGGACTGGTAGCCGACGCACGGCGCCAGACAGCGCTTGATGTGATACTGCAGACACGGCCGCTTGCGCTTGCCGTCGATCGGCTCGCGGCAAGTGCGCAGCGGAAAGACCATCCGGACGAGGTCGATCAGCTCGCGCAGGCCGTGCGCGTTGGTGTAGGGTCCGAAATAGCGCGCGCCGTCGTCCTTCACCACGCGAGTGAAGGTGACGCGCGGAAACCGCTCGTTGGTGACCTTGAGGTAGGGGAAGCGCTTGTCGTCGCGCAGCCGAACGTTGAACGGCGGCTGATGCCGCTTGATCAAGTTGGCTTCGAGAATCAGCGCCTCGACCTCGTTGGTGACCACGATCGTGCGCACGTCGGCGACGCGTTCGACCATCTTCACCGTGCGATACGGGTGCGCGGCCGATTCCTGGAAGTACGACCGCACGCGATTGCGCAGCGATACGGCTTTCCCGATGTACAGAATCCGCCCGTCCGCCGCGATCATCATGTAGACGCCCGGGAGGTCGGGAAGCTGCGCCAGCGTGCGTTCGAGCCGGTCCGGTTCGGGTCCCATCGTCTAAGCGGCCAGGTCGGTCGGAGCCTTCTTCTTGCGCGCGCGCAGAACGACGAACGCGGCCACGGCCAGCACGACCAGCAGCACGACGATCGACAGCGCCGCTTTGTGCAGCGAACCGACGATTGCGTCGAGGTTGTTTCCGGCGACGTTACCGAGATAGGACAGACCGAAGCAGAAGATCGCCGAGCCGAGCAGCGTGTAGGTGAAGAAATAGCGCTTCTGCATCCGCGAGATCCCGGCCGGCAGCGACGAGACGCCGCGCACGAACGGAATGAAGCGGCACCAGAACACCGTCGGCCGCCCGTATCGCTCGAAGAACGCGTGAACGCGATCGTACTCGTGCTGGCTGAAGCGAATGTATCTGCCGTAGCGATGAACGAACGGTAAGCCGCCGTAGAAGCCGATCGTATACAGGATCGTGGCTCCGAGCAGCTCGCCGATCGTCGCGACGACCGCGACCACGATCCAGCCGGCGAGCGGCCCAACCGGCGCAAGATGGCCTTGCGCGGCCAGGCCGCCGGCCGTCGGCACCATCACCTCGAGCGCCGCCGGCATCCCCAGATTACCGAGCACCACCACCACGAACAAGCCGGCATAGCCGAAGTGGACGACCAGGTCGTGAAGAGTTTGGGTCAAGTGCTCCATGCGCGCCTCAGGATGTCGGCCGCGAGCCCGCCGCCTTCGGCACGGATCGCTTCGAGCAGGTCGATCGGCTCGATCTCGCGATCGCCCGCGAGCCGCTCGGCGATCTCTACTATCTTGCGGACGCGAGGTGTCACCAAGATCCCCTCCCAAGTTCGGCCGTCGCCTGTGCCGAGCGCACGCTTGACCTCGGCGTGGACGCTCGCCGGCTCGACGCGATCGGCGGCGAGCCGCGCGTCGACCGCGCCATCGTGCTCCTCCAGCAACGCGTACAGCATGTGCTCGGCCCCCACGTAGTAGTGGTTGTGGTTCCGGCACTCTTGCTCCGCCGCACGGAGCACGCGACGGGCGGCTGGACTGAAACGTGAGAACAACGGCGGCCCGGGTTGGGAATCCGCCGAAGGTCCGGCGGAGATGGTCGGGGCGGCAGGATTTGAACCTGTGACCTCTGCGTCCCGAACGCAGCGCTCTACCAAGCTGAGCTACGCCCCGTGGCTTGGACCAAATCCCCCGAATTCTGAGACGTCGGGTCGGCTCCTGCCCCTGCGGGAACGATAGGAGCGGTACCGAAATCCCGGAGTCGCCCCATGAGATACCTTATCGTCGGCTGCGGGCGCGTGGGCTCGACCCTCGCCAAGCTGCTCGTCGCCGACAAGCACGACGTCGTCGTCGTGGATGAAAATCCCGCCGCGTTCAAGCGGCTGGGCAATCGCTTCGGCGGCCAAGTCGAGGTCGGAACCGGGATCGACTACGACGTGCTCAAACGCGCCGGCGCCGATCGTGCCGACGGCTTCGTCGCCGTCACCGACGGCGACAACCGCAACGTGATGGCGGCGTTGATCGCCCAGAAGATGTTTCGGATCCCGAAGATCGTCGCTCGCATCTACGACCCGCCGCGCGGTCAGCTGTACCGGGAGCTGGGGATCGAGACGTTCTCTCCGACCACGATCGGCGCGCAGATCATCCGCGACCGCCTACAAGACGTGGCGTACGCGTCGGTCCCGTCGTTCGACTTCGGCAAACTCTCGTCGCTGGTCGCGACGGTGACGCGCGCGCAGGCCGGCAAGCGAGTCTCCGAGGTCGAGATCGACGGGAAAGTGCGGATCGCCGCGATTCGCCGCCTCGGCAGCGTCAGCATCGCGGCCCCCGGCGACGTGCTGACCGAAGGTGACGAGATCAACGCGATCGTGGCGCCCGACGCGCTCACGCAGTTCGCCGGTGCGTTCGCGTCGGCGCGGCCCGAAGTACGGCTGACCGCATGATCCTCACCGCGGTGCGCGTCTGATGTTCATCCTCATCGTCGGCGGCGGCAAGGTCGGCACGTACCTCGCGCGTGGGCTCATCAAGCAGCAGCACGAGGTCGTCGTCATCGAAAAGGACGCCCGCAAGGCGCAGATGATGACGAACCTGCTGGAAACCGACGTCGCGATCGTCGGCGACGGCTGCGACCCCAACGTCTTGATGCAAGCCGGCGTCGTGCGAGCCGACGTCGTCGTCGCCGACACCGGCGACGACGAGGACAACCTCGTCGTCTGCATCATCACCAAGAAGCACTCGCGGGCGCGCTGCATCGCCCGGGTCAACAACCCGAAGAACAAGCTGATCTTCGAGTCGCTCGACGCCGATCGGCCGGTGACCGTCATCTCGTCGACCGAGATCATTCTGGGGATGATCGATGACCGGGTGAACGCCTGCGACCTCGAACCGCTCGCGCGCGTCGGGCGCGGGGACCTCGAGCTCGTCCAGTTGCGCATCGCCGACGATTCGCCGTCCCGCGGCAAGCGCATCGCCGATGTCGCGCTCCCGCGCGGCAGCGTGATCGTCGCGGTCGACCGCGGCGGCGGAGACGTGCTGATACCCAACGGTGACACCACGTTGCAGCGCGGCGACGACGTGATCGCGATGATCAAGCACGACACCCGCTTGGACGTCTGCACCGCGCTCGTCGGCTGACGGACGTTCGAGCCTGACGGACGTTCGAGGCTGACGGCCGACCGCGCACGCATATCGTAGTCGATGACAAACGGGCGCTAATGCATTTCCCGAGCGACTTTCGAGCCGCTGTTGCCGACGAGGAAGTCGAAATCCGCGCCGCGCTCGGCACCCAGGACGTGCTCCGTGTAGAGCTTCGCGTAGCCGCGCTCGAACGCTGGCGGCGCCGGACGCCACGCGGCGCGCCGGCGATCCAACTCGGCCTCGTTCACGATGAGGTCGAGGCGGCGGTTCGGCACGTCGAGCTCGATCACGTCGCCGGTTTGGACGAGCGCCAACGGACCGCCGGCCGCGGCCTCCGGCGACGTGTGCAGGACGACGGTACCGTACGCCGTTCCGCTCATCCGCGCGTCGGAGATGCGCACCATGTCGGTGACGCCTTTCGCCAGTAGCTTGGGCGGCAGCGGAAGGTTCCCGGTTTCGGGCATCCCGGGATAACCGCGCGGCCCGGCGCCTTTGAGCACGAGTACGGACGTCTCGTCGACCTCGAGATCAGGATCGTCGATGCGCGCCTTGAAATCTTCGATGCTCTCGAAAGCGAGCGCGCGGCCGCGGTGCACCAGCAGCGACGGCGTGGCAGCCGACGGTTTGATCACGGCGCCGCCGGGAGCGAGGTTGCCGCGCAGCACCGCGATTCCGGCGTGTTCTTTCACCGGAGCGTCGAACGGACGGATCACCTCGCGGTTCCAGCACGGCGCCTCGGCGGTCATCTCGCCGATCGTGCGCCCGCCGACCGTCAGCGCGTCCCGATGGATCAAGTCGCCGAGCTCGCGCACGACCGCCGGCACGCCGCCCGCATAGTAGAAATCTTCCATCAAGAAGCGGCCCGAGGGCTGCAGATCGACCAGCAGCGGCAGGTCGTGACCGAGCCGGTCGAAGTCTTCGAGCGTGAGCGGCACGCCGACGCGGCCGGCGATCGCGAGCAGATGGACGACGGCGTTGGTCGAGCCGCCGATCGCTGCATTGACCCGGATCGCGTTCTCGAACGCGTCGCGAGTGAGGATCTTCGACATCCGTAGGTCCTCGCGCACCATCTCGACGATGCGGCGGCCCGATAACTGCGCGAGCGCGTAGCGGCGCGAGTCGACGGCCGGGATCGCGGCGTTGCCGGTCGGTGCGATGCCGAGCGCTTCGGCCATGCTGGCCATCGTCGAGGCCGTCCCCATCGTCATGCAGTGCCCGTTGCTGCGCGATTGGCCGGCTTCGGCTTCGAAGAAGTCGTCCCACGTCTTCTTCCCGCCGCGCACTTCCTCGGAGAACTGCCAGACCATCGTCCCCGAGCCGATGTCGCCGCCGCGGTACTTGCCGTTGAGCATCGGCCCGCCGGTGACCATGATCGCCGGGAGATCGACGCTCGCCGCGCCCATGAGCTGAGCCGGCGTCGTCTTGTCGCAGCCGCTGAGCAGCACGACGCCGTCGATGGGGTTCGCGCGGATCGACTCCTCGACGTCCATGCTCATCAGGTTGCGGAACAGCATCGTCGTCGGGCGCATGTACGTTTCGCCCAGCGAGATCGTCGGAAACTCGAGCGGCCAGCCCCCGGCCTCCCAGACGCCGCGTTTCACCGATTCCGCGACGCGCCGCAAGTGCACGTTGCACGACGTCAGCTCCGACCATGAGTTGCAGATCCCGATGACGGGGCGCCCGTCGAAAACGTCAGGCGCGAAACCCTCGGCCCGCATCCAGCTGCGGTGGATGAAGCCGTCGCGATCGCGCTTGCCGAACCATTCGGCGCTGCGAAGATGCGGCGCGCTGCCGTTCTCGGACACGGAAAACCCCCACCGAAGCGGAACTCAAAAGAAATGCATTACCAGAGTCCCTCGAAAATCCTGGCCGCATGAATCAGCTCGATTTGCGCGGCCGCACGGCGGTCGTGACCGGAGGCGCGTCGGGGATCGGCTTGGCGGTCGCCCGGCGCATGGTTGCGTCCGGTGCGCTGGTGAGCTTGTGGGACGCGCGCGCCGAGACGCTGGCCGAGGCGGCCGGCGTGCTGGGCGGCGCGCACACGCTGGTCGTCGACGTGCGCGACTACGCCGCCGTCGAGGCCGCGCGCGACGCGACGCTGCGCGCGCTCGGACGGGTCGATGCGCTGGTCAACAGCGCGGGGATCACCGGTCCGAACGCACTGACCTGGGAGTACCCGCTCGACGGCTGGCGCGACGTCATCGACGTCAACTTGACCGGCACGTTCCATTGCTGCCGCGCGCTCGCCGTTCCGATGCGCGCAGCCGACTACGGGCGCATCGTGAACATCGCGTCGGTCGCGGGCAAGGAAGGCAACCCCAATGCGAGCGCTTACAGCGCATCCAAAGCCGGTGTGATCGCGCTGACGAAGTCGCTCGGCAAGGAGCTCGCGCAAACCGGAGTGCGCGTCAACTGCGTCACACCGGCCGCCGTCGAGACCCCGATGTTCGCCCAGATGACGCAGTCGCACATCGACTACATGAAGTCGAAGATCCCGATGAACCGCTTCGGCTCGCCCGACGAGATCGCCGCGCTGGTGACCTGGCTGTGCACCGAAGACTGCTCGTTCTCGACCGGTGCCGTCTTCGATCTCTCCGGCGGTCGCTCTACCTACTAGACGGACGACGATGTGCGCGTGATGGGGAGGGCGACCACCTTTCCTGGAGATGACGCGCACGATGACTCCCACGCAATGGCCGGGGCTCGGCCCCGCGGTTGACTTCTCGTCGCTCGACGGCGGCGGCGGTACCCGCTCGACGTTCGGTCCGAGCGCCGATCCCTACGCGCCGGCGTCCTCGCCCGACGGCGTCGCTCGTCCTTGGTGGACCTGCGGAACCAGCGCAGGCAACGCCGCTGCCGGGGGCATGGGCGGCACCGACCCGTTCGGTCTGTCGAGCGGCGGCGCGAACAGCATCACCGGAATGCTGACCAGCATCATGAACGCGTTGCAGCAGTTCGCCTCCACGCTCACGCAGAGCGGTGGGCTGGGCACGTCATCATCGCCGAGCACGCAACCGCAGCCGCAACCGTGGTCGCAGCAGCCGGGGAGCCAGCAGCCGTGGACGCCGGGCACGCAGCCACCGTGGTCGCAGCGCGCACAGCAGAACTTCGCCGACGTCGACGTCAGTTCGAGCGGCGATCCGCACATCGCCGAGGTCGGCACCAGCGAAGGCCCGGGCGGCAATCAGCCGGTGAACGCGCACTGGGACAGCATGACGAGTCACGGCGATCTCGTGCACAGCGACCAGATCAGCGGCGGCTACCGTGTTTCGACGGCGGTCACCGCGCCGGGCGCCGGCGGGGTCACCTACAACCAGTCGGCTACCGTCCACACGAACTACGGTCAGGACAGCGTCACCATGAACCGCGACGGCTCGTTCTCGATCGACAACGGCGGCCAGGCGGTGTCGCTGGCGAAGGGCCAAAGCACGACCTTGTCCGGCGGAGCGAACGTGACCGCAAATCAGGACGGTTCGCTCACGATCAGCGCGAGCAACGCCCAGGGCGGCTCGATTGCAACGACCTTGCGCTGCAGCGGTCAGGGTGTCGATGTGGACTCGCACGCGCACGAGATCGCGCTCGGCGGCGACGCGATCACGCATGGCGCCCAGAACCCCTATCAGCCGGTGCAGGGCTACGAGGGCTAGTGCGTGTGCGTGAAGTTGCCCAGCGAAATCCCCAGGCGTTCGATGCGGCGTAGCGCCTCGCGCATCCCGATCGGCTCGGCGGGGCGGCCGACTTGCGCGAAGTAGCGCTCGGGGTCGATGTTGAGCGTACGTGTCTGGACCATGGCGACCGGATGCGCGCCCAGAAACCGCTCCATCGCCTCGACCTCACTGCGATCGTCGGTCACGCCGGGATGCGTGAGGTAGTTGAGCGAGACGCGCAAGCCTCGGTCGACCGCCAGCGCGACGGAGTCGAGCACGTCGCCGAGATCGTACCCGGCCGGCCGGTAATATGCCGCGTACACCGAGCTGCGGAACGAGTTGAGGCTGATGCGCACGGCTTGGAGCCCGACGTCGATCAGGCGGTGCAAGCTCTTGGGCAGCGATCCGTTGGTGTTGAGGTTGATCGTCCCGTCGCTTCGCGCTGCGCGGATTTTCTCGATCGCGCGTTCGATCGTCGTCACGCGCAGCAAGGGTTCGCCTTCACAGCCTTGGCCGAAGGAGACGATCCCCCCAGGGACGCGCTCGAGGTGACGAATTGCGATCCGCGCGAGGTCGTCGACGTCCGCCTCGAAGGCCACCCGCGTCTGCGGCGACGGCATCCCGGCGTCGGGCGGAAGCTCCGAGATGCAGCCGACGCAGGCGGCGTTGCAGGTCGGCGAAACCGGCAACGCGGCTTCGCCACGCTCCAGAAAAACGTTCTGCGCGGTGAAGCAGCCGTAATCGCGCGAGCACACCGCCAACTGCGCGAGCGTGCGATTGCGCGGATCTTCGGCCTGACGCGCGCGAAGCAGCGCTTCGAGCTCGCCTTCGCCGAAATACCGCGGCGTCCAGTCCTCGCTTTCGTCGGTCCGCATAGCCGCCACGTGCAGTTGGTCGTCGATCACGCCGGCAAAGGTGTAGCCGAACAGCGGCAACGCGGGCGCGTCGGCCTGGCGGCGGTATGCGGGCAGCAGCAGTCGCGTGTAGCCTGCCGGCAGCAGCGCGGCGAGCGCCGTCCGTCGCGCGACGACGCCGCCGCCGATCAGGAGCGGTACGCGTCCCGGCAGCATCGCGGTGACCGTCCCCGGCGGCGCGGGGATGAGCTCCTCGTGCCGCGGAGGCCGCTCGATCCCACCGTCGGCCAACGGCGCACGCGTGTCGTCGAAGAAGATGCGACCGCGCGAGTCCGCGTAGGCGAGCCCGGTCACGCCAGGACCCGTTCGAACTCCCGCACGGCGTCGCCGACCAAGGTCGCGCGATCTCGCGGCCGCCAGATCACTTCCAGCGCGCCGCCGGGCACGTGCACCGTTACCGGTGATGCGGCGTCGCCTGCCGCGATGAGAACGGCCGCGACGGCGACCGCGCCGGTCCCGCACGCCTGCGTCGCACCCGCACCGCGTTCCCAATGGCGCACGCGCCAGTCGGCGCCGGCGCGCGCGACGAAGTGTACGTTCGTGCCGCGCGGGTACCGCGGATCGCGCTCGATCAGCGGACCGGCGACGCCGAGATCGACCGCGGCGACGTCGTCGACGCGAACGACGACGTGGGGATTGCCCAGATCGACCGGGGTGGCGCGGTACCCCGCCACGAGGTGCGGTGCGCCGATCCGCGGCTCGCCCATCTCGACCGCGACCCGATAGGGCGCGCGCGACACGATGCGCGTCTGAATCGGCCCGGCCAGCGTCTCGACGGTCGCCGCAGCGCGGCCATCGTGTTCGTCGAGATACCGTGCAACACACCGCATCCCGTTGCCACACATCTCCGCTTCGCTGCCGTCGGCGTTGAAGATGCGCATGCGCGCGTCGAAACGGTCGGAGGACTCGACGAAGAGCACGCCGTCGGCGCCGATCCCGATCGTGCGGTCACAGGCACGCAGTGCGAACGCAGCGCGATCGCCGACCGGCCCGAGGCGCTCGTCGACCAGCACGAAATCGTTGCCCGCTCCGTTCGCCTTGACGATCGGCACACCGGCGGTCACGGCCTGGCGACCTCCGCTTCGTCGGGGATGAGAGGAGCAGCGACGGCGCCGTTCGGCGAGATCGTCGAAACGGCGTGCTTGTAGATCAAGTGGACCTTCTTCTCGTACTCGAGGACGATCGTGAACGGATCGAACCCTTTCACGACACCGCGCAGTTGAAAACCGTTGACGAGATAGATGGTTACCGGGACGGCTTGGCGCTTCACCTCGCCCAGGTAGGCGTCTTGGAGCGGCTGGGGGCGCGTCATGCCATTGGGTTTAGGCCCAGCCCGGCAGCGCTCCCGCCAGGGTCACGGCGGAGGCGAACGCGTCCTCGGGCGGGATTCGCTCGAGGCCGGGCTCGCTTCTGAACCACGTCGCTTGGCGTTTCGCGTAGCGGCGCGTGTTGCGGATCAACTGCGTGCGCAGCTCGCCGCGGTTCGACCACCCCGCGAGGAACGCCAGGGCCTCGCGGTAGCCCACCGCGTCGGCCGCGACGGCATCCGGCCCGATGCGCTCCGCTTCGTCGAGCAAACCCGACGCGAGCATCGCATCGACGCGTGCCGCGATGCGCCGTTCCAGCTCCTGCGGCTCGATCTCGAGGTACAGCTTGCGCGCGGCCAGACCGCGCGTGCGCAGGTTCTGCGCGTCGCGCGTGTCGGAACGGCGAGAACCGGCCCGCTCGGCGAGCGCGATCTCGAGCGCGCGCGTCACACGGTAGGGATCGTTCGGAGCGATCGCCGCCGCGCGCATGGGCGCGACGGCGTGCAGCCAGGCGGCGAGCACGTCGGGCGGATGAAGACGCGCTTCGTGCGCCAGGCGGTCGCGGAGCGCCGCATCGTACGCCGGCGAGAGGCTCACGTCGCCGGCCAGCGCGCGCAGGTAGAAACCCGTGCCGCCGACGACGAGCGCGCGCTTCCCGCGCGCGTGGATGTCGTCGATCGCCGCCAACGCGCCGGCGACGAAGCGCGCCGCACTGTAGCGCTCGTGCGGATCGAGGAAGTCGACGAGATGGTGAGCGACGCGGCCGCGCTCGTCCGCGCTCGGAGCGGCGGTCCCGATCGGCATCCCGCGATAGATCTGCCGCGAGTCGGCGCCGACGATTTCCGCGTCGAACCGTTCCGCCAGTTCCATCGCCAGCGCGCTCTTGCCGGACGCGGTTTGCCCGGTCAAGATCAGGACGCCCGCCGTCACACGCGTTTGAAGAGCCGCGCGATGCGGTCGGCTTCGAGCCGCACGATCGTCGGACGCCCGTGCGGACAATGCATCGGATTCTCGCAACGCTGCAACCGTTCGACGAGCGCCGTCATCTCGGGATACTCGAGCTTGTCGCCCGCGCGGACGACGGAATGGCACGCGAGCGACGCCCAGACGCGCTGATCGGCGTCGAGACCGCGCGCGTCATCATCGAGGCACTCCACGAAGTCGGCGACATCGAAGGGCCGGGAGCGGCCGGCGTGGACGAGTCGGGCGGGCGTCGCCGTCACGCGGTACGCGCGCTCGCCGAAGCGTTCGACGTGCAACCCGCCGGCCGCGAGCGCCTCGAGCGTCCCGTCGAGTCGATCGGCTTCCTCGCTACGAACCTCGAACGTATAGGGGATCAGCAGCGGCTCCGCCGACACGTGCGCGTGTGCGTTGGCCGCCAGCTGCTCGAAGACGATGCGCTCGTGCGCCGCGTGCTGGTCGATCAAGACGACGGCATCGCCGTCGGTCGCCAAGATGAACGTCCGATCGACCTGGGCGAGAACGCGCAGCGTCTTCGCGTTCGTCTCGCTCGTCGTCTCGGACGGGACGAAGGACTCGGCCCACTCGATCGGCGTCGATCCGGCCTCGGACGAAGGCGGCGCAAAGGAGATCGCACGCTCGAGCCGCGCCGCTGCGCCGCGCCGCAGCGCGCCCCCGATCGCGTCCTTCACGACCGAGACGACTCGGTCACCGTGGCGCAAACGCACGTCGCTCTTGGTCGGATGGACGTTCGGGTCGACTTCGCTCGGCGGAATCTGCAGGTACAACACGCCGTACGGATGGCGTCCGACCATCGCGAAGGTGCGGTACGCGGCCGACCACGCACCGCTGACGAGCGTGCTTCGCAGTAGCCGTCCGTTCACGAACAGGATCTGACTGCGGCGGTCGCCACGCTCGTCGCCCGGCGAGCTGACCCAGCCGCTCACGATGCCGCGCGCATCTTCCGTTCGCAATGCGACCATCGTCGTCGAGCCTTGCCCGAACACGTGGCGCAAGCGCGGCGCGAGGTCGTCGCCCGGCGCGAACGTGAACACCGTTCTTCCGTCATGCTCCAAGCTGAAGCCGACCTGCGGATAGGCCAGGGCGAGCGTCGCGAGCCACGACGAGATGCGCGCCGACTCCGCCGACGGCGAACGCAGGTACTCGCGCCGGACCGGGACGTTGCCGAACAGATCGCGGACGACGACGCGTGTTCCCGGCGGGCCTGCCAGCGGCCGCAGTTCGCCGACCTGGTCAGCGTGCGCGTCGATCGCGGTCGCGACGTCGGCGGAGGCCGTACGCGAGACGATCGTCAGCTTGCCCACCGCGGCGATCGAAGCCAACCCTTCGCCGCGAAAGCCCAGCGTATCGACGCGCGTGAGCCCGGAAGCGTCGGCGAGCTTCGAGGTCGCGTGACGCCGCAGCGCGAGCGGCAGGTCGTCGGGCGCGATCCCAACGCCGTCGTCGGCGACCTCGATCTCGACCAGCCCGCCGCCGCGGACGCGGACGGCGATGCGGCCCGCACCGGCGTCGAGCGCGTTCTCGACCAACTCCTTCACGACTGAAAGTGGGCGTTCGACGACCTCGCCGGCCGCGATCTGGCCAATCGTCTCGGGATCGAGGAGTCGAATCACGCGGCGAGGCGCCCGAAGCGAACGCGATCGAAAGCCTGCAACGGATCGGCCATGCTGCCGCTGTTCGACGCGCGCCCGAGCCCCACCGGGGTCGCCCCGTAGCGGTCTCCCGCAGCGCGACGGGCAAGCACTCCATGGTGGAGCGCATCGTCACTCGGCGGCTCGTCCTCGAGCCCATCTCGCGCGACACGGCGCGCGCCGTCCTGGCCGGTGAGCCGGACGCGTTGCACCGCGGCGAGGGCTGGCCGCACGCCGATACGCTCGATGCGCTTCGCATGGTGGCCGACCACGGGGCCGAGGCGTGGCTGATTCTCGAGGACGGCGTCGCCGTCGGTGAGGCGGGAACGCACGGGCCGCCGGACGAGGGCGGCGACGTCGAGATCGGCTACGGCATCGCGGAGCCGTCGCGCGGTCGCGGCTTGGCCTCCGAATTCGTGACGGCGCTCGCCGACCACATCCTTGCGCGCGACGGCGTGCATCGCGTCGTGGCGCGCTCCGTCATCGCCGAGAACCTGCCGTCACGTCGCGCGCTGGAGCGCGCCGGCTTTCAGCTCGAGCGCGAAGAGGACGGCCTCGTCTGGTACGCTCGCGCTCGCTGACCGACACCTCGTCGCCGGATCGAAGTGATGTTTCGCCGCGTCAGGCCTGTGGGGAAAGAACGTCGGCGACGGCGATCTGTTCGTCGGGGAACTCCAGTGGCGTCGGATGCGCGACCGCGTACCGCTCTTCAGGCAGCGCGTTCAACATAACGTCCGGCTGCGGCTCCGACCAACGGTCCAACGTAACCGGTCCCTGGACGCTCACGGAGGCCAAGCCCGCGAAGCGCCGCTGAAACAGCGTGTTGAGCCGGCGAACGCTGTACGAGTGTTCCGGATCGATCGGGGGCATCGAGATCAGCTCGCCGTCGAGCAACTCGACGCGCTCGTCGGGGCCGATGATATCGGCTTGCCCATTTGGTGGTACTCGTTGACCGTGATTGAGGACCCCGGATTGCGCTGTAATCGGCATATCACTCATCGCAGCATGACGGTTCGCGATTACCGGAACGTCGCCTACCGGTTACACCTTCGCTTTCGGCAACGGCTTTCCGTCGGACTCGGCGACCACACTCGCAATGCGCTTTTCGGTCAACGCAGGTGTCGCGGCATCACCGCTTCCGCCCGGCAGCTCGACGCGCAACTTGGGCATCGCGTGCGGTTGGTGCTCGCGAATGTATGCCACGATCTCTTCGCGCACGAAGCAGCGCAGGTCGAACAGATCGCCCGAGTTGCGCGCGGTCACCAAGGCGCGGATCTGCACCGCGCGTTCCGTCACCTCGGTGACCTGCAGGTTCTGGAACTGCTTGTCCCACAGCGGGCTGCGCGCGACGATCTCGGGGATCTCGGCGCGCAGCGCCGCGACGTCGAGCGTCCAATCGGCGAACACGTACACTTCGCCCAGCAGGTTCGCGGTACGGCGCGTCCAGTTCTCGAACGGGTTGTTGATGAAGTAGGTCAGCGGGACGACGAGCCGGCGCAGGTCCCACAGCCGCACGACGACGTAGGTGCTGTGGATCTCCTCGATGCGCCCGAATTGCGTCTCGATGACGACGACGTCGTCGATACGGATCGGCTGGGTGAGCGCGAGCTGGATCCCGGCGACGAGGTTCTCGAACAGCGGGCGTGCGGCGAGTCCGGCGACGATGCCGACCAGGCCGGCCGACGCGAGCAGCGTGGTGCCGATCGTGCGCACCTCGGGGAACGTCATGAGCTCCATACCGACCGCGACGATGATCACGACGATTACGGTCGCGCGCGTTAGGATGTCGACGCGGGTGCCGAGCTGACGGGCCAGCAGGTTGTCCTCGACATCGACGCGGTGCCGCGCGACGATCACATCGGACCACAGCTGGATCGTCGTGATGATCGTCCAGGCGATGCCGGCAATCGTCAGCAAGCCGGTGACGCGCAACACAGATGTCGCCCAAACCTCGGGCAGCACGAGGTTGGGGACCGTCGCGAGGATCGCGAGGAGCGGCAAGATGTACGCCGCCGGACGGCATGTGCGGCGTATCACGGCGTCGCCGAACGCGCTGTGGCGGCGCGCTTCCATGCGGCGCAGCGCCCAATACAGCACGCGATGCGCGACCACCCCGAGGATGATCGCGATCACGATGCTTCCTGCCAGCGTGAGGCCGTCGAGTTGCGTGCGCGTCAAAAGGAGCCGCTCCATATCGGCACCTCATACCCGCGAAGGAGACGCTTCTCAGCCTTTAGCGGACGGAACTTTCATTCACGACCATGAGCGCCTGTCCTTAGCTCGTCGAAGAGCAGCGGTTGCTCCACGACGCCGGGTTTCGCCAGCTTGCCCCGCAACGGGACGGTGACTTCGAGCGTCGGACGGCCTTCGAGCGCGCCGGCGATCTCGCGCGCCCGCGCGACGACGCCGGGCGGCAAGCCCGCCATGCGGGCGACTTCGATTCCGAACGAGCGCGACGACGAACCCGGCAGCACGCGGTGCGAGAAGACCGGGGCGCCGCCTTTGCTGCTCTCTACCGCGGTGATGTGGAAGTTCGCGACCAGCGGCCAGCGTTCGGCCAGCGCGACCAGCTCGTGGAAGTGCGTGGCGAACAGCGCTGCCGGCGCGCGCGTCTCGCGCTCGAGCAAGTACTCGCAGATCGCCTGCGCGATCGCCAAGCCGTCGACGGTGCCGGTGCCGCGACCGATCTCGTCGATCAGCAACAGGCTGCGATCGGTCGCACGCCGCAGGATGTTCGACGCCTCGGCCATCTCGACGTAGAACGTCGATTGCCCCGACGCGAGATCGTCGCCGGCGCCGATGCGCGTGAAGATGCGGTCGACGATACCGAGCTTGGCCGAACGCGCCGGGACGAACGAGCCGATCTGGGCCAGCACGACGAGCAGCGCGGTTTGCCGCAGGTACGTCGACTTGCCGCCCATGTTCGGACCGGTCAACAGGATGAAGCGCGACGCGTCGACGCCCAGGCGCAGGTCGTTGGGGACGAACGAGGAGCCGAGCAGTGCTTCCATCACCGGGTGACGGCCGTCGACGATCTCGATGATGCTCTCGTCGACGAGCAGTGGCCGGACGTAGCCGCGCTCGCCTGCGACCTGTGCCAGCGAGCAGTAGGCGTCGAGCTCGGCCAGCGCGTCGGCTGTCGCCAGCAAGTCGTCGACGCGTTCCGCGATCCGCTCGACGAGCCGTTCGTAGAGCGCCTGCTCGAGCCGCAGCTGCCGTGCCTGGGCCGAGGCGATCGCGACGTCGAGCTCGCGCAGCTCCGCGGTCACATAGCGCTCGCCGTTGGCCAGCGTCTGCTTGCGCGTGTACTCGGGCGGCACGTTGCCGATCTGGCCTTTGGGCACTTCGATCGCGTAGCCGAAGGCCGACGCGTACTTCACCTTGAGCGACTTGATCCCGGTCCGCGCGCGCTCGCGGTCTTCGAGGCCGGCGATCCGCGAACGCGTGTCGCCGCGCAACGCAACGCATTCGGCCAGGTCCGGCTCGCGATCCGGACGGATCACGCCGCCGTCGGCGAGCGTCGCCGGCGGATCGTCGACCAGCGTCGCGTCGAGCTCGTGGCGCACTTCGTCGAAGTTGCCGACCCGCGCGGCGATGCCGAGCATCGCGGCCGGCAGCGATTCTTCGCGCAAGGCGTCGGCGATCGGGTCGAGCAGCGCCAACGTTCGGCGCAACGACGCGAGATCGCGCGGCAGCGCGCGCCGAAAGCGCACCTTCTGCGCGATGCGCTCCAGATCGAAGCAACCGTGCAAGACGTCCTGCAGCGCCAGCCGGCGCGCGCCGTCGGTCACCAGTGCCGCGACGCAGTCGGCCCGCGCCCCGATCGCCGGCGCGCTCACCAGCGGCGCGAGCAGCCAGCGGCCGAGCAGACGGGAGCCCATCGCGGTGCGCGTGCGGTCGATCGTCGCGAGCAGCGTCGCGCGCGGGTTTGCGCCGAGCGCCTTGATCAGCTCGAGGTGCTTGCGCGTGTTGGGGTCGAGCGCGACGAACGTCGCTTGGCGGTAGAACTGCGGTTCGCGCAGCGAAGCCCCGCCGTTCTGCTGGACGCTGACTCGCCGCACGAACGCACCGAGCGCGTCCAGCGCACGGTGCATCGCCATTGAGGCATCGAATGAAAAACCGTCGACCGGTTCGCGCGCGCGCTCGCCGACGGCCGCGAGCACCGGTGCAGCGATGCGCGTCTGAGCTTCCTCGAGCGCAGCACCCAGCGCCGCGCGCACGTCGCCCGGAACGTCGGCGACGAGCTCGGCGGGATCGAGGCGCGAGATCTCAGCCAGCACGTCTTCGAGCGCCGACTCACCGTCGAACGACGTCGCCGCGACGTGGCCGGTCGAGATATCCGCGTGAGCGAGCGCGATCACGTCGTCGAAAGCGGTGATCGCGGCCAAATAGTTGTGCGTCGAGCGCTCGAGGATGTGCTCTTCGAGCAGCGTTCCCGGCGTCACGACGCGCACGACGTCGCGCCGCACGAGCTTGTTGGGCACCGGCGCTTCGAGTTGCTCGGCCAGCGCGACCACCCGCCGTTGGGCGATCAACTTGGACAGGTATCCGTCGAGCGCATGGTATGGCACGCCGGCCATCGCGACCCGGCGCCCGCCGCCGGCCTCCTTCGAGGTGAGCGCGATCGAGAGCGCGCGCGCGATCGTCTCAGCGTCTTCACCGTACGCCTCGTAGAAGTCACCGACCCGCGAAAGCAGGATTGCCTCGGGATAGCGATGCTTCATCCCGAAGTACTGCTCGAGCATCGGCGACCAAGTCAGGGTCGTCGTCATCCGAGCGGTGACCGCATCTGCGGGCGATTCCTTGCGCGCGGTGTGGGCACCCTGTGGAGAGTGTGCATAGCAGGGCTTTCCCGCGCACGCCGAGGAGGCAGCGCACCGTGCGACGCCGGCTGATCGTCACGGTCGACGATTTCGGACTCTCGATCCCGGTCAACGAGGCGATCGAGCGCGGTCATCGCGAGGGGATCGTCACCGCGGCGAGCTTGATGGTTGCGGAGCCGGCCGCCGCCGACGCGATCGAGCGAGCGCGGAGCAATCCATCGCTCGCGGTGGGCCTGCACGTCGTCGTCGTCGCGGGTCGTCCGCTCCTCCCGCCCGAGCGCGTCCCGGATTTGGTCGAACGTGACGGGATGTTCTCGAGCGAATTGGCGCGCGCGGGGGTGAAGTACTTCTTCAGCCGGCGCGCGCAACGCCAGCTCGAGGACGAGATTCGCGCCCAGTTCGAGGCCTATCGCGCGACCGGTCTCCTCCTCGATCACGTCAACGCGCAATGTCACTACCACCTTCACCCTACGGTCCTGAGCACGATCCTCTCCGTCGCGCGCGACTACGGGCGGCCGCCGATCCGCATCCCGGCCGAGCCGTTCCTCGCGTCGTGGTCTGCGACGCACCGCGATTTGCGCGGACGGCTCTCGCACGCGCTCTTCCTGTCGCCGTTTCTGCAGCTCATGAAGTTGCGGCTGCGGGCCGCTCACGTGCGCTACAACGACCACGTCTTCGGTTACAACGATACCGGCCATATGACGCAGGAACGCGTAATGGCGTTCCTGGCGGCGCTCCCGGCAGGGACGACCGAGATGTACTTCCACGCCGCAACGCGGCGCTGGCCGGGGATCGCGCGCGATCTGCAATCGTACCAGCTCGAAGAGGAGTTCGCCGCGTTGGTGAGCCCCAGCGTCGCCGAGGCCGTGCGCGCGCAGGCGATCGAGCGCATCGCGTTTCGCGACCTGACTGATGCGCGCTGATCTGCGGAGCGCCGCGTCGATCGTCGCCGCCGCCGCTGCGCTGGCGAGCGTCGGATACACGGCGTTCGCGCTGAACCGCTTGCGCGCGTTCGCGCGCCGCCCCGCGGTGCATCCCACGCGGCGCGAACCGATCACGATCCTCAAGCCCGTGCACGGTCTGGAGTTCGAGCTCGAGGAGAACCTGCGCACGTTCTGCCGGCAGAGCTATCCCGAGTACCAGGTCGTGCTCGGCGTCCTCGATCCCGGCGATCCCGCGCTCGCGGCGCTGCGCCGCGTCGCGGCCGACTGCGGCGACCACGTCACGGTCGTCGCCGGCGACGGCGTCGTCCGTCACCGCAACCCGAAGATCGCCACGCTCGCGCCGATGCTCCCGCACGCGCACCACGAGCTGCTGGTGATCGCCGACAGCGACATGCGCGTCGGCCCCGACTACCTCGACGCGATCGCCGCGGCGTTCGACGACCGGAACGTCGGCGCGGCTACGTGCATCTACCGTGGTGAAGCGGCGGGCGACGGCCTCGCATCGGCGGTCGGCTCGATGGCGATCACCGAACAGTTCGCGCCGTCGGCGCTCGTTGCGACGACGCTCGAACGAATGACGTACTGCTTCGGCGGAACGATGGCGGTGCGGCGTAACGTCCTCGACGAGATCGGCGGCCTCGACGCGCTCGGTGCCCAATTGGCCGACGACGCGGCGCTCGGACGGTTCACCGCCGAGCACGGGTATCGCGTCGCGCTGGCTGAGTACGTCGCCGCGACCGTCGTCGACGAGCCGGATCTGCCGGCGCTCGTCGCGCACGAGCTGCGCTGGGCGCGAACGATCCGGTCGGTGCGGCCGCGCAGCTACGCGGGGATCGTGCTGACCTACCCGCTGCCGCTCGCGCTGGCGTATCTCGCGCTCGCGCGCGACCGCCGCTTCGCGCTCGGGGTGGTCGCGCTCGCCGCGATCGCTCGCGTCGCGCTGCACCTCGCCGCGCATCGCGTGCTGGGCGCACCTCGCCGGCCGTCGCTCGCGCTCATCCCGCTGCGCGACGGCATCGGCGTGGCCGTCTGGATCCTCGGCTTGCGCGGCGACGACGTGCGCTGGCGCGGGCGCGACCTGCGCATTGCGCCCGACGGTGAGATCGCGCCCGCCAAGACCTGACCCGCACCTTCGTTCTACTGATTGGACTCGACGAGCAACTCGTCCCAATCGTCGGGCGGTTCGCCTGCCGTGAGCCGCCGTTCGAACGCCGCGTAGACGTCGCGGCGAGATCCGCGGGCGCGCAAGGTGCTTTCGTCGTTCATCCACGCATAGATGATCACCCGCGAACCGGGGTGGAAACGAAAGAAGATGCGGAAGCGCTGGTTGAATTTCGCCCGGCGCCAATGGCGGTGCGCTGACCCGAGCATGTTGCCTTGCTCATAAGCTCGCGAAGCCGGATCGCGAGGAATGTCTTCCAGGATGATCTTGCGCACTCGCGCCAAGAGACGGACCTTTGAATGCCGCGCGTACTCTTTCGTTGAAAGTCGCCGAGCCAGCGCCTCTACCTCCGCGATCAGCGCGTTGAGTTGATCCCGAAAGAGAGGATGCTGGTAGAGTCTCCAGCCGTTTTCCGCGTCACGAAACGCGGGGTTCACAAGGTGACGTCATCCGGAAACACCTCGTCGTCATCAACCTCGATGTCGTTCGTAAGGGTAATGAGGCGTTCGACCGCGCTCTGCGACATGGCCTCGACACGTTCAGGATGGCGCGCGACATCGGCCGCAAGGAACGCGAGGAACGCCTCGACGACGGGATCGTCGGTTTTCGCGTCAGCCTCATCGGTCACCGACACGAGCATCTGCCCGGGGGCGATCACGGTAGCGGTCACCCTACTGTTCCGGCCGAATTCAGGGTGCGCGCGAAACAGCGATTTCTCGAGCCGGATGGCTTCGGAGTTCCCGCTGGTCGTCACTGTCCCGGAGTACCGGACCGCTTCCTTCCCCACGTACGTATTTTAGTACGTACGGAAGCGCTGCGCAAGGGATAGCACCGTCCAGTGCTTACCCGAATAGACATAGCAAGCAGCGCCGATCGCGGGCGCGCTCGTCGCGTCCGCTACTTCGCGATTCTGAAGTGTTCGTTCTCGATCTGCGCCATGAGGACCGACTCCTCCGCGAGGCCGTAGTGCTGCGTGGGTGAGAAGTGAAACGTCCCGGAGACGCCGACGAAGCTCGTGTTCTCCATCGCGTCGCGCAGCGAGGCAGTAGTCACCGGACCCTTGACCTTCATGAGCGCGGCCTTGAGGAAGTTGACGCCGTCGTACCCCCAGGTTCCGAAGATGCTGGCCGGCGCGTCCTTCGGGTACCCTTTCTCGAAGTCGGGGACGTAGTGCTCGAGCAGCTTACGCTGGGGATCGCTCGCGGCGAGTTCCGTGTAGATGTTCACCTTCATCGTCGCGATGTAGGCGCCGTCGAGCGCGGCTCCCGCCTGTTTGGGGAACACGCCGGTCGCCGCACCATCTGAATAGTAGATCGGCGTCTGCAGCGAGAGCTCGCGATACGCCTTGAGGATGACGTTCGCCGACGGCAGCGACGTCCAGCAGATGATCGCCTGGGGGTTCGCCGCTTTCGCGTGCGTGATCTGGGTCGTGGCGTCGCTGGCGGTCGCCGCGATCGCGTCGTTCGAGAGGATCTCGAAGCCCAGCGGCTTGCCGGCGTCGTCGAAGTGCGCCATCCCGGTCTTGCCGTAGTCGTCGTTGCGGTAGATGAAGCTGACCTTGGTCTGATTCCGTTTCTTCATGAACGCCTGCATCGACTTGGCGACCTCGGTGTCATTGATCGGAACCTTGAACACCCACTGGTGCTGGGCGACCGGTGCTACGACGCTGACGCTCGACGCGTACGAGACGAGCGGCACCTGTGCTTTTTCGGCGAGCGGCGCGATCGCGAGCGACGTCGGCGTCAGCGGCGTTCCGAAGATCGCGATCGGATGCTTGTCGAGCAGTTGGCGAAAATCGTTGACCGCGGTCGTGGCGTCGGATTGATCGTCGAGAATCGTCAGCTGAATCGGGTGCCCGTTCACGCCGCCGGCTTTGTTGATCTCGTCGACGCCCATCTCCATGCTGTCCGCCTCCGGCCGTCCGAGCGTCGAGCCCGGGCCGCTCTCCGAAAGGATCGCGCCGATGACGTAGGGCTCGGCGGCAGCCCCGGCGTTGGTCGCTCCACCGGCGCAAACGCCGAGCAGTGAAACGAGCAGTACGGCGACGAGCCGAGAAGCGAACGAGCGCATCATGAACGACCTCCGAAGCGGCGGCGAGCGGCATCGACTACATCGCCGCCGCCGTCGCAGCGCCCTGCCGCACGCTGCCGCGCCGGGAATAACCCCGGCTTATCGGGCCATTCGCCACCGGCATTTGTCCGCTCTCATGCACTAGCATCGTCGCTGCGGGCGTCGAACGGCCGCCCGAACGGTAACGGAAGGCGGTCCATTCTGGAAATCCGGCACTTGCGCGCGTTCATCGCGGTTGCCAAGCACCGCAGCTTCACGCGCGCGGCACAAGAGCTGCTGATCACGCAGCCCGCGATCAGTCAGCAGATTCGAGTGCTCGAGGCAGATCTCGGCACGGCCTTGTTTCGCCGCGAACCGCACGCCATCGACCTCACCGACGCCGGCATCGCGTTGTTGCCCGATGCCGAAGAGATCCTGCGCTCGGTCGACTACGCGCGAACCCGTCTGGCGGCGCGTCCAAGCGTGCAGGGATCGATTCGCGTCGTTACCGGCACGGTCGCCTCGACGGTCATCTATGCCGGCATCTACTCGCGCTTCGTGCGCCAATACCCGCGCATCGACTTTCGCCTCACCGTCGGCGTCGGGATCGACCTTGCGCCGACGATCGTTCAAGCCGGCGACGCCGACATCGCGTTCGTGGGCTTTCCGGTGGCCGCCGATTCCGACCTCGAGGCCGAGGTCCTCGGCACGACCGAGCTCGTCGCGGTCGCCGCGCCCGGCGAGCGTATGTCGCGCGTGATGAGCTGGGACACGTCGGCGCCGCTGCGCCGGCTGATGAACGAGGCCGGCGTCGCGGTCGAGGTCTGCACGAACGACATCGCGCTGCTCAAGCGCTTCGTTCGCGAGCGCGCCGGAGTCGCGATCGTGCCGCGCTGGTCGGTGTCGGCCGAGCTCGAGGCGGGAACGTTCGAGCTGGTACCGCTTCACCTGCCGCCGTTGCGCGAACCGATGGGGATCGTCTACTCACGCTCGCGGCGGTCGCACGCCCTGGCCGCATTTCTGACCGTCGTCCACGACTACAAGCCGATCCTCAAGGAGATCTGCTCCGGAAATGCGCCCGTTGTCGAGGACAGCTCGGGCATATCGTGACGATCGAGTCAGAACAGGTTGCGCGCATCGCTATCGACCGCGACGTCGACGAGCGCCGGGCCGGCCTGACCGAACCCTTCGCGCAGCGCCGCCACGAGATCGGAGGACGCGCCGACGCGCCGCGACGGGAGGCCGAACGCGCTGGCGAGCGCGCAAAAATCGACACCCGGAATCGAGAAGTCCGGCGACCGCTCCGACCCGTGCAGTCGCGCGAACGAGCGCATCGCACCGTAACCCGCGTTGTCGACGATCACGTACGTGATCGGTAGCGCATGCCGCACGGCCGTCCACAGCCCGGGTAATCCGTAGTAACTCGAGCCGTCCCCGATCAGCGCGACGACCCGCCGTCCCGGCGACGCGAGCGCCGCACCCGCGGCCGCCGGAAGGCCGAAGCCGAGGCTGCCGCTGGCCGCCGTCAGATAGCGACCCGGCTGCAGCGGCAGCAGATCGTGCAGCACCGTGTGGGTCGACGGTGCTTCTTCGACGACGATCGCATCGGGCGGCAACTCGACGGCCAACACGTCGAGCAACTGCTCGATCGTGATCTCGGTCCGCTCTTCGATGCGCGGCCGCAGGCGCGCGGTTCGCACCGGCGGACGGCCGGTGACGCGCGGCAGCAGCGCGCGAATCGTCGGCTCGAGCGCCGCGACGATGCTCGTCCCCACGACCGCGCCCGACGCCAGTCGCGGATCGTCGGTCACCTGGAACACGGTAGTTCCGTCGCCGATGAACGGGCCGGCGTGGTGGATGTGATAGTTGAACACCGGTGCACCGAGCACCAGCACCAGATCGTGGCCGTGGAGCGACTCGACCACGCCGCTGCGCACGCGCGGGAGCGCGCCGCGAAAGAGGCGATGATCTTCCGGAAAGCCGCAGCGGCTGGTCAACGCGCTCGCCCACACGGCGGCATCGAGCGCTTCTGCCAAACGCACGACGCCGGCGGCTGCGCCGTCGCGGTCGACCCCCGAGCCGACGACGAGCGCCGGCGCACGGCTCGCCGCGATCGCAGCGAGGAGTTGCTCGATCACCGGCTCGTCAGGGACGGGATCATCGATCACGCGTCGTTCCGGCGCCGGCGACGCTTCGCAATCCCAGTCGTCCTCGGGGACCGACACGAAGGTAGGCCCGTACGGCCGTTCCATCGCGATCGTGTATGCGCGCGCGATCGCCGCCGGTACGTCGCGCGCTCGAGCCGGCTCGACGCTCCACTTCACGTACGGCCGCGGCAGCAGCGTCGCATCCTCCGCGTAGAGAAACGGATCGCTGGGCAACATCGCGCGCGTTTGCTGCCCGGCGATGATCACCAGCGGCGCATAGTTGCGGAACGCGGTGAAGATCGCGCCCATCGCGTTGCCGACACCGCCGGCGGAATGCAGGTTGACGAGCGCCGCGTTTCCGCTGAGCTGCGCGTACGCGTCCGCCATCGCCACCACGGGCCCTTCGTGCAGGCCCATCACGTAGCGAAAGTCTTCGGGCCAGTCTTTGAGAAAGCGGAGCTCGGTCGAACCGGGATTGCCGAACACCGTCGTCATGCCGAGGCGCCGCAGCAGTGCGATCGTCGCGTCGCGCACCGTCGTGGGGCTCGACGTGCTTGCGTCACTCATCGTGCGCCGTGGGGTTCGGATGCGCCGGGCCCCTTCCTACGCCGCCGATAAGCGCCGCTGATGACCGGAGTACGCGCCCTCAGACCGCCAGTAGGTCGATCAACGGCGGCGCGACGGGAAGCGCGGCGCCGTCGAACGTCGCCGCGCGACCGATACACGTACCGCGCACGCCCCAGACCGAGGCGCTCTCGACCACGACGTCGGCCCAGGGCCGGCCGAGATCCGGAACCGTTTCCACGGTAGGAAAGTTCACCGTGACGTTGTCGATGGTCTTGGCGCTGAGCTTGGCGGGGTCTTTGCGCGAGACGCCGTGGATGAGCGCGCGCACGGTCGTGCCGACCTTTCGATCGTGATAGGCGCGGACGGCCGCGTCCTCCACTTCCTTGAGGCGCACGAAGCGCGCTTGCGCGACGTCGTGCGGGACGGCGCCCGCGGCGTGCCACACCGCGGCAGGCGTCCCGCGCCGCGGCGAGTAGACGAACATATACGCTTGCGCGAAGATTCCGGTCGCGCAGACGTCGAGCGTCCGCTGGAAATCCTCTTCGGTCTCACCCGGAAAGCCGACGATCAGGTCGGTCGTGATCGCCCAGCTCGGGTTGTGCCGCTTGAACGTACCGACGCGCTCGAGAAACTCCTCGACCGTGTACTTGCGATTCATCTTGCGCAGCATCGGGTTCGAACCCGATTGCAGCGCGAGGTGGAAGCGCGGGTTCATCTTGGGCAGGGTCGCGCAGACGCGCGCCAGCTTCTCGTTGAGATCTTTCGGATGCGAGCTGACGAAGCTCACCCGCTCGACGGTCTCGATCGCGCAGATCGCTTCGATCAAGTCGGCAAAATCTGCGCCGCTCGCCGGTTCCCGGTACGCGTTGACCGTTTGGCCGACCAGCGTGATCTCGCGCGCGCCGGCCTGCGTCTTCGCGCGCACCTCGTCGAGGATGTCGCGCATCGGGCGATGATCGAAGCGGCCGCGCACGTGCGGGACGATGCAAAACGTGCAGTAGTACGAGCAACCACGCTGGACGTTGACGAAGCCGCGCAGCGGATCGTACGGTCCGGCGATCCCCTCGCCCGCGCCGCCCATCACGGTTTCGATCTCACGGTCGACGCTAAAGTCGTCGTCGGGATACTCGGCGCGCCACATCGCCAGCGCGTCACCCAGCGCGCCGAGCTCGCGCGTCCCGAACACGCCGTCGACGTGGGGGACGATCTTGCGCATCCGGTCTTTGTCCTGTTCGGCCAGGCAGCCGGTCACGATCACCTTGACCGACGGGTCGGCGTCCTTGACCGCCTTCCAGTGCGCGATGCGCCCGTAAGCGCGCTTCTCGGCGTTGTCGCGCACCGTGCAGGTGTTCAGGACGAGCACCGACGCGTCTTCGGGCCGCTCGGCGAGCGTGAACCCCGCCCCGACCGCGCGGCGCGCGATGTCCTGCGAGTCCGCCTCGTTCATCTGGCAGCCGTGCGTTTCAATGTAGATTTGCGCCACTAGCGCGTTCCGGAAGAAAGCATGGTGAGGAGGTCCAGCGGCAGGTAGAGGCGCGAGCCGATCATCGTCGGCGCTTGGCCGTAGTCGACGACCTTGCCGTCGATGCGGTACATCGTCAGCCCGAGATGGGCGACGACTTCGTGCCCGCCGTAGCGTACCACGACCTTCTCGCCCTCGACCTGGATCGCGCTCTTGGGCATATAGTCCTCGGCCGGCGCGACGACGCTCGGTCGCGGCGGCTCGACGTCCGGCTGGAACAAGACATCGGTCCGGGTTTGCGGCCAAACCGTGACGGACCGGGTGATCCGGCCGCGCGCGGTGCGCACCGCCAGCTGGTGCGTTCCGGCCGAAGCCGGATAGGTGCCGTCTTTCGAAGGCGCGGTTTCGACCCCGTCGAGGAACGCCTCGGCGGCGACCACACAGTGGATCGAGATCGAGCCCAGCGGCGGCCGGAGCCCGGCCCGTTCCTGCTCGAACCGCATCGAGCTCAGCGTGGTCTGGCCGGCAACGATGCTCACGTCGAGCTGGAGCGGGCGCCAGCCGGTCTTGGTTACGCCGAGCGTGTGATGTCCGGTCGCGAGCGCGTCGACGACCAGCGGTGTCCGGCCGACGTAGGTTCCGTCGATCCACACGTCGGCGCCGCTTGGCAGGGTCGTCACGTACAGAGAACCGGTCGGAACGGCGGCCAAGAGCAGCACGCACGCGGCGACCGCCGCGAGGCGACGGAGCATGTTGATGGGAACCTTGGGCGGTCATGACCGAAGCCCTCGCACCCTCCCTGCGCGTGCGACCGGCGACCGTTGCGGTCGTCGGACGTCCCAACGTGGGCAAGAGCGCCCTGTTCAACCGCCTCCTGGGCCAGCGCCTGGCGATCGTCGAGGATACGCCCGGCGTCACCCGAGACCGGCTCTACGCGCTGGCCGAGTGGCGCAACCGCACGTTCACGCTGGTCGATACCGGCGGAATCGACGCCGACTTCGATCCGCTCGATGCGATCGCGCAAGGAACGCGGGCGCAGGCCGAGTCGGCGGCGCGCGACGCCGACGTCATCGTGCTGATCGTCGATGCGCAAGACGGCTTGGTCGCCGCGGACCAAGACGTCGCCGATATTCTGCGCCGCACGCGCAAGCCGGTGATCCTCGCCGCGAACAAGGTCGAATCGCCCAAGGCCGCCGCGTCGGTGCACGCGGAGTTCAGCGGCCTCGGGTTCGGCGAACCGCTCGGCGTATCGGCGCTGCACGGCGAGGGGACCGGCGATCTCCTCGACGCGATCGTCGACAAGCTGCCGCCCGAAGATCCCGCCGCGCTCGAGAGTCCCGAGCTCGCGCTCGCGCTCATCGGACAACCGAACGTCGGCAAGTCGTCGCTGCTCAACGCGCTGCTCAACGAGGAGCGTGCGATCGTCTCGGACGTTCCGGGCACGACGCGCGACGCGATCGACACGCTGCTGCAGTGGTCGGGCCGCACGTTCCGGCTGATCGATACCGCCGGCGTGTACAAGAAAGCCAACCAGCACGGGCCGATCGAGTACTACTCATCGCTGCGCTCGCTCAAGGCGATCTCGCGCTCCGACATCGTGCTGTTGTTGATCGACGCGCTCAAAGGGCCGACCAACCAAGATCGCCGGCTGGCCGGGATCGCGCTCGAGGAGCGCAAAGCGCTCATCATCGTCGGCAACAAGTACGATCTGGTGCGCGAGCTGGGCGAGTACAGCCAACCCGAATTGGCCGCGGAGATCCACGCGCAGATGCCGTTCGCCTCGTTCGCGCCGGTGACGTTTCTCTCCGCGCTCACCAAACGGCGGTTGCAGAGCCTCATGCCGCTGGTCGAGAGGGTCGCGCACAACCTCGATCGCCGCATCGCGACCGCGAAGCTCAACACGATCGTGCGCGACGCGGTCCTCGCGCACCCGCCGCCGATCCAGTCCGGGAAGCCGCTCAAGATCCTCTACGTCTCGCAGCCCCAGACGCATCCGCCGCTGTTCGTGTTTCACGTCAACGATCCTGAGCTCGTGCCGGCGTCATACCGGCGCTTCATCGAGAACACGCTGCGCAGCGAGTTCGAGTTCGAGGGCGTCCCGCTGACGCTCGAGTTTCGCTCGCGGCGCGCGGAAGGCGGTCACGAGGAACGTCCGCGATGAACCCGATCGTGGTCGCCGTCGCGTCGGTCATCGTGGCGTTTTTCGTCGGGGCGATCCCGTTCGGCGTGCTGGTTTCGCGCGCGTTCTACGCGACCGACCTGCGCACGTCGGGCAGCGGAAACATCGGCGCGGCGAACGCACTGCGCACCCTGGGCAAACGCGGCGCGGTCGCGGTGTTGGTGCTCGATGCGCTCAAGGGCATTGCGCCGACCCTGGCGGCCGGTGCGCTGGGCGGCCCGGTCCCCGCGACGTTGGCGGCTTTCGCGGCGGTGGTCGGTCACTGCTGGTCACCGTTCTTGGGCTTCAAAGGCGGGAAAGGGGTCGCTACCCTGTTGGGAACGGTGATCGCGTTGTGGTGGCCGGCCGGGCTCGCGTTCGCCCTGGTGTGGATCGCGGCGGTGGTCGGTTGCGGTTACGCATCGGTCAGTTCGATGGCAGCATCGGTCGCGATGGCCCCGGTGCTGTGGTTCGGTTTGGGTCCCGCCGGCTTCGTCTACGGCGTGGTTTCCGCGCTCGTCATCATCTACCGGCACCGCGAAAATCTCGACCGCTTGCGGCGCGGGACGGAAAACCGCTTCTCGCTGCTGAAGGCGGGACGCCAGTCATGATAAGTTCCAACGATTTCAGAAACGGCGTCACGATCGTCATCGACGGCCACCTGTGGACCGTCATCGAGTTTCTGCACGTCAAACCCGGCAAAGGCTCGGCCTTCGTGCGGACGCGGCTCAAGAACGTCAAGTCCGGCGCAACCGTCGAGCGCACGTTCCGCGCCGGCGAGAAGCTCGAGCGGGCGACCGTCGACAACCGCGACATGCAGATGCTCTACAACGACGCCGACGGCTACCATTTCATGGACAGCGAGTCCTACGAGAATTTCACGCTGCAGAAGGACGTGATCGGCGATCCGGCCGATTTTCTCAAGGACGGGATGAAGATCGCCGTGCAGTTCCACGACGGCGTGCCGATCGGCGCCGATCTGCCCGCGCACGTCGAGCTCCGCGTCGAAGAAACCGATCCGGGTTTCAAGGGTGACACCGCGACCGGCACGACCAAACCGGCGAAGCTGGAGACGGGCGCGACCGTCAACGTCCCGCTGTTCGTCAATCCGGGCGACGTGATCCGGATCGACACGCGCGACCGCCGCTACATCGGGCGCGTTCAGAGCTGACACCGCTCGGGGCGCTCGCCCTCTTCTTCGTCGGGGTGGCGGCGAGCGTCTTCGGCTCGCTGGTCGGACTCGGCGGCGGCTTCGTCGTCATCCCGCTGCTGCGCGTCGCGTTCGGCGTTCCGCCGGCGCAAGCCGCGGGGACATCGCTGTTGCTCGTGTTCGCGAACACCGCCGCGTCGACCGTCGGCTACATGCGCGATCGTGTCGTCGACCTGCGGCTCGCCGTCCCGTTGACGATCTCGGCGGTGCCGGGTAGCATCGCCGGCGTGCTGGCCGTGAAACGCTTCAGCCCAACGGGCTTCGACGTGGCATACGGCGTCGTGCTGGTCGTGCTCGCCGTGCTCGTGCTCGGCCGGCGCCGGATGACGTCGCGGCCGATCGAGGAACGAACGTTCGCGCACAATCCGCGTGTCGCGCTCGCCGCGGGCTTCGGCGTCGGCTTCTTCTCCTCGCTGTTCGGAATCGGCGGCGGCGTCGTCCTGATCCCGCTGCTGCTGATCCTCGCGCGCATGCCGCCGCACGTCGTCACCGCGACGAGCGCCTTCGTGATCACGACCACCGCGCCGGTCGGCATCGTCGCCCACGCAATCGGCCACGACGTCGACTGGATCTTCGCGACGCCGCTGCTGCTGGGCGGCATCGTCGGCGGCAGCCTCGGGCCGCCGATCGCCAAGCGCATCTCGTCCCCGAACCTCATCACGCTGCTGGCTACGGCACTGATCCTCGCAGCGGTCGGCCTTGCGGCGCGCCACATCCTCTGAGCCGTCCGCCCCGAGCGGGAATCGTCACGTCGCGGCGTATCGTAGCGAACATGGGCACGCGTACGGAATTCCTCGCCGCGAGTGCGGTCGGTGCGATCGCGATCGCCGCGACGCGCTCGCCTGCAGCCGCGGATGCAACGATCCTCGACGAGACGGCGTTCGTCGCACGCATTCGCAGCGGAGCGAAGCACCGCCAGGTCATCGGGGCGGCGCGCGCCGACGACGGGTCGGTGCTGCAATTCGCCGTCAATTCGCTCAACGGTTTCGAGAGCGGCTGGCACGAGCCGGCCGCCAACGTGCAGATCGCGATCGTGGTCGCCGGCTCGGCGGTGACGCTCGCCCTCGACGACGAGGCCTGGCGCAACTACAAGCTCATCGACATCGTGCACGGCCGCAAGGACTCCGTCCCGGCCGAGTTCGCGCAAGGCAACCCATGGTCGCATGCCACGGCCGGGCTCGCGCCGACCGCCGACCGTTCGATCCCCGCGCTGCTCGCGCGCGGCGTGAAGATCTTCGCTTGCAACACCGCGCTCGGCGACGTCGCGAACCGCATCGTCGCCGCCCGCAAAGCCGAAGGCAACGCTTCGCCCGGAAACCCCCTCGAAGTCCAAGCCGAGCTACGCAATCACGTGCTCCCCGGCCTCGGCATCGTCCCCGCGGGCATCGCCGCCGAAGCCGTCCTCCAAGAAAACGGCTACACCTACTTCAGCGCCGCGCTGTAGATCGCTCTTGAAGTAGACGCAGAGGTAGACGCAGAGGAAAACAATGGACTTCAGCGGACGCCGGTTGCCGGTCTGCATGGTTGGGCTCGGGATCATGGTCATTGGTCTGTCCATGATCTTCGGTCATCGATTCCTGATACGGCTCGCCGGCCTCATCCCGCGAAACCAACCGCTCTATCCAGTGTTCCATGCGTTCGGCTTCTCGGCCGAACGCCCGTGGGCAATTCGATTCCTCTCATTGTTCTACGGCTTCGGTTTGGTGCTGTTCGGATTCTACATCGCTTGGAATGCCGTGACGTGGCCGACCCTTTGATTCCGACGCAAGCGTTAGCCGAGATCGAGCGATGGGCCGGCATCGCATTTCTCGTCGACCTCGTGATCGGCGGTCTTCTCGGTCTCAGATGGCCTCACGGACGATTCGGCGCGTTCGTTGTGCTCATCGGCTTCGCACTTCTTGCTATACGAATCTACGCGCGGTGGCGGCGAGTGAACGCTGGAGAACTGAAGTCCCGGCTTTGACCGTCTCCCGACGCATCGTTCATTCCCAGCGGACGGCGGCTGTTCGGGCTCTTCTTACCTTCGAGTGCGCGAGGCGGCTTGGGTGAGCTCGACGGGGCGCATCTCGACGACTTCGAAGACGGCGAGTGGCTTACGGCAGCGGGCGCAGACGAGGTTGGCGGGCGGCTTGCGTTTGCGCAGCAGCTCCATCGTGCACTTTTCGCAGCGCAGGATGTAGCGCTTCGTCGATTCGTTGAGCGGGATCGCGCGGCCGAGGTCGTGGTAGATCGACCGCAGGCCGAGCTCTTGCATCTTTTTCTTGAACGTCGCCGTGTGACCGGGGCTCTTGCCGAGCGCGTGCAGCCAGGCGTGGATCATCTCGTGCAACAAGGTCTCGCGCAGCTCCCCGGCCTTACCGGCCAAGTGCTTGGGTGACAGCTCGATCAGCGGCGGCTTGTAGGTGATCCGGCCGGCGCAGTTCGAGAAGCGCGCGTTGTACGCGATGCGATAGGTCGGGATCTCGCCGCGGAAATGCATCCAATTGTACTGCGCAAAGAGCAGCTGCAGTTCGGCGACGTCGGGCAGACCGGGGAGCACCCACCCTTCTTCGCCAAGTCCCCCGCGTGGGCTTGCCGGCGCGATTCGCAATTCCGATCTTCGCAGTGTTCGCGGTCGCGTTCCTCGGCATTCTGGGTTGGTTTCTGCGGGTCGGGTTCGGCACGACGGGCTCGGCGTTCGGACCGTCCGGCGTGCACGAGCAAGGCGACGCGCGCATCGCGGCGACGGCGGCACCGATCGCGACCGATCCGCCGGGGACGTTCACCGTACCGCAGACCGGTACCGGGCCGGTGCAAGGCGCGAATGTGCTGCCCGGCGCGTCGACCGGTGGCGGCAACGCGGCGGGCGGGCCGCCGGCGCCCGTGATGCAGGCGCTCACCGAATTGCGCGGGCGCTTGGCGCGCAACCCGAAGGACCTCGCCGCGCTCGTCCAGCTGGCCGACATGGAGTTCGATTCGCGGCACTTCGACAAGGCGATCGACTATTATCGGCGCGCGCTCGCGCTCGATCCGTCCAACCCGGACGTGCGCACCGACGACGCGGTCGCGCTCCACGAAAGCGGCCACGACATCGACGCCCTGGCGCAAGTCGACCGAGTCCTCAAAGAGCGGCCGGACTTCCACAGCGCGCTGTTCGATCGCGGCATCATTCTGCAGGCGATCGGGCGGCGCGCCGACGCGGCCGCCGACTTCCGCCGCTACCTGAAAGTGGTGCATAGCGACGATCCACGCGCCGCCGAAGCGCGTACCGCGCTGCAGGAGCTCGGCGGATGACGGGCTCGCGCCGTAGCGGGAACGCGCGCGGCGCGTAGCATGCCGCTGCTCGTCGCCTACCAAGGCCACGAAGGCGCGTTCAGCGACGTCGCGGCGCGCACTCTCGTCCCCGGCGCGCAAACGCGCGGCTACGGGTCGTTCGACGCGGTGGCGGAAGCGCTCGCCGGCAACGAGGTCGCATATGGCGTCCTGCCGGTCGAGAACGCGATCGCCGGACCGGTCCCGCGCAACTACGAGCTGCTCTGGGAACACCCCTCGCTGCACATCCATGGGGAGACGACGCTGGCGATCGAGCTGTGCTTGATCGGCTGCGCGGGAGCGAGCGAAGACGGCGTCCGCACGATCCGTTCGCATCCGGTCGCGCTCGAACAGGTGCGACGCTACGCCGATGACCACCGCTGGGAGCGCGCGACGACGACCGATACGGCGGGCGCGGTGCGCGAGATCGTCGCGCTCGGCGATCCCACGGTGGGCGCGATCGGGCCGGCCCTCGCCGCCGAGATCCACGGTGGAACGATCCTGCGCCGCGGCGTGCAGGACGAGGCCGAGAATTACACGCGCTTCTTCTTGGTCGCGGCACGCGAGCGCGACGCGAAGGGCGACCGCGCCTGCGTCGGCATCGCGGTTGCGGACCGGCCCGGCTCGCTGCGCGATGCGCTCAGCGCGTTCGCCGACCGAGGCATCGACCTACGGTTTCTGATCGCGCGGCCCGACCGGCGCATTCCCTTTCGCTACCGGTTCTTCGTCGAGCTCACGCAGGTCGACGATGCACGGCTGCACGCCGCACTCGTGGCGATCGGCGGCGAACAGCGCATCCTCGGCCGATATTAGCTGTCCTGGTGCGACGGAACGCACAGCATGCGGGGCACGAGGTTCGCGACCGTCAGCCTCCCGAGCGTATTGCTCGCCGTATGGCTCTGCGCGTACGCCGTGCCACCCGGCGCGTAGTAACAGACCATGCGATCTGCCGTGCCGTCGACCATTACCGCTTTCTGGCGCAGCACCGTCTTGACGACGGGCACACAGAAGAACTCCGGCGCGGTCACGGTCAGCTCCGTCGTCTGGAACTGATCGCGCAGCGACACCTGCGCCGGGACCTGGGGGCCGAACTGCGCGCCGTAGCAACGCAGGTCGGAGAGCACGGTCGTCGACGCCGGAACCGGCGTTTGCGCTTGCGCGATCTGTGGCACCGCCGTCACGTGGCCGAGAACGAAAGCTCCGGCGACCGCCGTAACGACCAGGACGACTCGTACGATACGCAACGCGCAACCTCCAAGATTAGGAGCGCCCAGTATAGCCCGCTCGCAACGTCTGAGCAAGCTCGCCGGTTTCTGCGACTACGCTGGGGTGAGCGCCGCGGCTAAGCCGCTGAGGTCCTGCAGATGTTCGAGCGAGCTCGCGCGCAGCGTGCACGACGCGATGCGATCGGGCAGTGCTTCGCGGGCGAACGTCGTGCGCACGCGTTGGAGCCACGGCTCGCCGAGGTACGTCGCGAGGCTGCCCAAGACGATGACATCGAGCACCAGCACGTCGGCCAGTAACGCGCACGCCGTTCCAACGGCCTGCGCATTGTCGTCGATCGCCGCTCGGGCCGCCGGATCGCCGCGCGCGGCGCGTGCGGCGACTTCGTCGCCGGTCAGCGCGTCGAAGGCGGGATCGTGCCGGCGGGCGAGCGCCGGGAGGACACTCGCCGAGCCGTACGATTCGAACGAGCCGGGTTTGCCGAACACGTCGGGACCGTCGTCGCGATAGCGCACGTGACCGATCTCGGAAGAGGAACCGCGCGAGCCGTAAATCGGCCGGCCGTCGATCACGATCCCGGCACCGAAGCCCGTCCCGCAGGTGAGGTAGGCGAGGCCGCCCGCGTTGCGATCGGCTCCCCAGCGCACCTCGGCCAGCGCGCACGCAGCAGCGTCGTGATGGACGGCTACGGGTTGCGCGAGATCCGCCCGCAGCCGCGCGCCGATCGGAAAGCCGTGCAGCCCCGGCAGATGCGGCGCGCTCAGGACGATGCCGGTGCGCGCATCCATCGGTCCGCCGATCGCCACGCCGATCGCCCGCGCATCGTTCGCGATCGCGCGCAGCGCTATGACGATCGCGGCATAGAGCGCATCGCCGTCATCCGCCTGCGTCGGCCACGCGCGGCGCTTGAGGATCGTTCCGTCCGGCGTTCCGAGCACGACGCTCGTCGTCGTTCCGCCGACGTTCACGCCCGCGAGCAAGCCGTTCACAGCAGGATCACCTCGGCGTCGGGTTCGCTGGCATGCAGCCGCGCGACGTAGGCCGCGAGGCGTGGGTGCCGCGCCGGCGGCGCGTCGACGATCAACGCGCGGCGGGGTGAGGCCGAGGCCGCGCCGCCGGCCCCAACGCGCCGCATCGCGTCGGCGATCTGCGCACGCAAGACGTCGCGGTCGAGCAGTGCCGCATCCGTCGTCGGATACACCAGCAGGCTGACGTCGTCACCGCCCTGGCCGGTTACCAGCACGTCCGCCGCGTCGCTGCACTCGGCGAGAAACGCGGCCTGCAGCTCCGCGGCGCGGACCCAGGTGCCGCCGCTCAGCTTGAACCGACGGTCGAGCCGCGCGACGTACTCGAGACCGCGATCAGGAGCGCGCGCGTCGACCGGCCGCACGACGTCACCGGTCCGCAGCCGACCGTTGTCGTCGAAGGCGGTCGCCGTCAGGTCCGGTCGCCAGTAGTATCCGGTCGTCACTTGCGGTCCGCGCACGCGCATTTCGTACGCGTCACCGTCGGGAAGCAGCGTGAGCTCGACGCCGGCGAGCGGCGCACCGATCGCGTCGAACTTCGGATCGACGCCGCCGGTGACGCATGCCGCGCCGGCCGTTTCGGTCGAACCCCAGATCGCGGCGAGCGGAACGCCGATCGCGCGCAATGCGTCGCACGTCGACGGGGCCATCGTCGAGCCGCTCCAACACGCGCGGTCGAGCCGCGTGAGCCAACGGCGCCGCAGCCCATCGTCGGCACGAAGGTGCTCGACCCAACGAGCCCAGCCCGACGGAACGTCGAAGGCGAGCGTCGGCGCGATCTCGGCGCGCAAACGCGCCGTGCGCGCGAGACGCTGCCCGGCCGCCTCCCCGTCCTCGACATGCAGCGTTCCGGTGTGCCGCAGCGCGATGCCGAGCACGACGTTCCCGCCGAACGCCCCGCTCCACGGTTGCGCGTCGACGATCACCGGCGGATGCCGATCGAGAAAGGGCCACGACTGCGCGAGGCCTTGCAGCATCGCGCCGATCATCCCGTGCGTGACGATCACCGCCGCGCTCTCGGTGCGCGGATCCGAACCGAACATCAGCTTGGCGACGGTGTCACCGTCGACGGCGACGTCGCCGTCGGAGAGCGGCTCGTGGGCGAGCAGCCGCGCGTAGTCGAACGAGCGCATCCCCGGCGGCGGCGCCCCAACGCTGACGAACGCGGCCGCCGGCGCCGCCGCGCGGACGGCGCCCGCGTAGGCGACGCCGTCGCGCGCGAAGACGACCGCCGGCCGCACGACGTCGGCGATCGCGCGCAATCGCGCGAACCCGTCGCGCGCGTCGAGTCCGACGACGGCGGCGACCGGCGCGACCGGGATCGCGGCCCGCGCCGCGCCGAGCGTCACCAATGCGTGGTCGATCCCGTTGCCGCTCAGGATCATCACCGGCCGCGTCTCGGATGCGCCGAGCGCGAGAAGCGCGGCCGCGACGCGGCGCGATCGTTTGGCGGCGGTCGCGAAGCCGATCTGCCGCCAGCGCCGGCGCGCGTCGCGCTCGATCAGAAACGCGCGATCGGGCGCGCGCCGCGCAGCGTCGTCCAGCATCGCCGGCAACGTCACCGGATGCGCGAGCAGCTCGCCGCCTCGCAGCCGCAGGGTCCCTACGCGCTCGCCTTCGGTCAGGTCGACGCGCCCTCCAACACCGTCCCCCGGATCCGATGCGACACGCCGCGGAACAGCGCGATCAGCGTACCGTCCTCGCGCGTCAGCGTGATGTCGTAGACGCCGCTGCTTCCGCGCACCGACCGCTCGTGGCACTCGGCGACCAGCCGTTCGCCGAGATTCGCCGCAGCGATGTACGAGATCGACGCCTGCATCCCGACGCTGGCTTCGTTGCGCGAGTTGCACGCAAAGGCAAACGCCGTGTCGGCCAGCGTGAAGGTGATCCCGCCGTGCGCGCGTCCGTGGCCGTTGACCATCGTGGGGCCGACGATGAGCGAGCAGCGCGCGTAACCCACCCGCGCTTCGTCGAGCACGATTCCGAGCGCTTGCGACGCGTAATCGCGCGAAAGCATCGCCTCGGCACAGGCACGCGCGAGCGCGTCGCCGGTCAACTCGTGGACGTTCACGCGATCGGCGTGCGCGTCTCGATGACGCGGAAGCGGTTCGCGACGAACGCCGCGTCGGTCAGCGACGCGTTGCCCGCCGGGTTGCCGCCGGTCACGTGGAAATCACTGAACGCAGCCGACTGGTTCACCAGCAGTGGCCCGGTCAAGTTCACGGCCAGGTTGACCTTCCCGTCCTGCGCCCAGCGCTGCGCCTGCTCGAGCACCGCCGCGTCGGTCGTATGGACGATCGCGGTGATCGCGCCGCTCTTACGCGCTTCACCGGTCGCCAAACGCAACGACTCCTGCGTATCGGCGGTGCGGATGATGAAGGCGATCGGGCCGAACGCCTCGCGCTCGAACCGTTCGCGATCGGCTGCGTCGACCACCGCGACCAGCGGCGAGCGCACGCGCGCATCGGGGAACTCGGGATTGGTCACCGCCGCGCTCTTGCGGACGAGTCCCGGCTTGGCGTTCTCCTCATCGATGCGCCGCAAGGTCGCATCGGTGGCGATCGCGCCGAGGACGCCGGCCGCGCGCGCCGGATCGCCGAGCAGCGCGTCGAGCGCTTTCACGACGGCGCCGACGACGTCGTCGAACGGCAACCGCGAACCCCCGGCGAGAATGCCGTCCTTGGGCACGAACAGGTTCTGCGGCGTCGTGCACATCTGACCCGAGTACAACGAGAGCGACATCGCCAGGTTGCGGGCCATCCCGTCGAGATCGTCGGTCGAATCGATCACGACGCAGTTCACGCCGGCCTTCTCGGTATAGACCAGCGCGGAGGAATGCTGTTCGAGCCAATCACCGAACGCCGTCGATCCGGTGTAGTCGAGCAGCGCGATCTCCGGCCGCTGCGCGAGCACCTTCGCGAGCGGGCGTTCCGGCGTGTCGACGGCCAAGGTCACGACCTGCGGATCGTAACCGCCCTCACGCAGCACGCCCTGCAGAACCTCGACCGTGATCGCGAGCGGCAACACCGCCTGCGGGTGCGGCTTCACGATGACCGCATTGCCGGTCACGAAGCTCGCGAACATTCCGGGATATGCGTTCCAGGTCGGGAACGTCGAGCAGCCGATCGTCAGATCGATCCCGCGCGGGACGACGCGATAGGTCTTCTCGATCCGCAGCGGTTCGGGCTTGGCGGGTTTCTCCCAGATCACGCGCTCGGGAACGCGCGACATCTCGTCGTACGCGTAAGCGACCGCTTCGAGCGCACGATCCTGCGCGTGCGGGCCGCCGGCCTGGAAAGCCATCAAGAAGCTCTGACCGGTGGTGTGCATCACCGCGTGTGCCATCTCGAACGAACGGCCGTTGATTCGCGCAAGCGCCTCGAGCGCGACTCCGACCCGCTCTTCAACCGGGATGCGACCCCAGCGCTCACCGGCCGCAGCCGCGGAGGCGACGAGCGCGTCGACGTCGGCGACCGGATACCGGACGCCCAGCGCGAGCCCGTACGGCGAACGTTCGGGCGCGACCGTCTCGCCGGTGGCGGGTTGATCGAGCGCGAACGGCTGGCCCAGCCGCGCGTCGAACGCAGTTTTCCCCTCGGCGGCGGCGGTTTCGCCGTAGACCTTCCCGCTCGCGCTCTCGGGATAGGCGCTAAAGTACGCGCGAGTGCGAATCGCTTCGCGCGCGCGATCGAGCGTCTCGTGATGGCGCTCGAAGAGTCCGGTTCCGAAAGCCTGGGTCGTCGTCATACCGTCCGCTTCGGCGACGCACCGGCGCGCCCTCGGAACGGGTGCAAACCAACCGCCCGCCGTATTCTCACTCATGCAGCTCCGCTTGGTAACCGCGTGTCTCTTCGCCGCCCTGCTCGCTGCACCGGCCGCGGCGCAGACGCCGCCCGACGACGGTCCGGCCTGGGTCTTTCTCGTCGGTACCTGGGCGTGCACCGTGTCGAACGCGAGCACCCCGGTGATGGTGACGTACGCACGGGGCCCGCGCGACGCGAGTTACACCCAACACGTCAGCGCGCCGCTCGCCAACGGCACAGCGTACACGGCCGACGGCTGGATATCCTACGATCCCTCCGCCAAACGGTGGGTCTACATCGCCACCGGAAACGTCGGCGACTACACGGTCGCAACGTCGCCCGGCTGGCGCGAGAACGTCCTGGTGCTCACCGACGTCCTGTCGACCGGCGGCGGAACGGGCGGCACCACCACGTTCAAGAAGCTGAACGACACGACGGTCGACGCAACGTCCGTGCAGCCGAGCGGAACCGTGTTGCAGCACTGCGCCAAGAAGTGAGCGACGCATAGCCGCGTGACGATCGAGGACGTCGTCGGGCCGGTCATGCTGCCGGTCGCGGTCGGCATCGCGATCGCCGCGATCGTCGCGCTGTTTTGGTACGTCGCGCGGCGCTATCCGACCGCACCCAAGCGCGTCCCGCTCGGCTTGCGGATCGACGGCCGCCCGCGCCGGCTCGGAGCACGCCGCTGGCTATGGCTCCCGCCGGCCGTGCTGGTCGCGGTCATGACGGTCTTGTGCACCGCCGTCGCTACCCGACCGCCGCCCGACGAAGGTCGCACGACGATCGCGCTGGTGTTTCTCATCATGGCCGAGGTCGCGTGGTTCGTCGCCTGGACGACGGATCGTCAGATCGAGCTGGCCCGCGGGATGACGCACCGCATTCCGCCGGCGCGGACGCTGCGCGTGTTCTTCCCGATCCTCGCAACGATCGTCGTAGCGGTCGTGCTCGCCATACGCCCCACGCAGTAGGTTACGACCGGCGCGCCACGCCGCGCGAGATCGCAAGGTCAGAAGACCGGGATGATGTCCTCGGGCCCGATGTGGCCGACGTCGACGCCGTCGAGATCGAGCTCGGGAATCGCCGGGAACTCGATTCCCCATTCGCCGACGATCGCGCGCACGCGCGCCAACGCGGTCTTCCAGTTCTCGGCCTGCTCGTCGTACGTCAGCACGCCCAGGCCGGCGTCACGTGCGTGCTGCACGAGCACGCGGTGGTTCGGCAAAAAGTAGTCGGGGATGTCCCAGAACTGATTCGGCGGCTCCCACAGGATCATGCTCAAGAAGACGAAGCCCGCGCGAAGTTGCTTGGTGATCATTGTCTTGTACTCGTCGCTCAAGCCGGGCCAATCGCGTTCGAGCACGGTCAGGCAGATCGCGAGGTGGCGCGCTTCGTCTTGACCGACCTTCTTGAAGATCTCTTTGAACAGCGGATGCGTCGCCTTCTTCGACATCCCGAAGAACAGCGTCGACGACGCGACCTCGCCCATCATGAACGACGTGAACAGCACGCTCAGCGGATACTTCGCGAGCGACGCGCTATAGCCGGACCAATAGCGGCCGCCGTTGTGGTACAGCCAGCCGATGTTGTTCTGGGCCGCTTTCGCCAAGTCGCTGGTCGCTTCGAAGTCCATCGGGCCGCCGGGGACCAGCGTCTGGATCGCGCGCTGGCAGACTTCCTCGTGGTTCATCTCGTCGTGCGTGATCGAGAAGAAACACTTGCGGATCGGGTCTTCCTGATGCGTCTCGAACGCGTGGATCGTCGCTTTGGCGAACACCGCCGGCCCCGAACCGTCGAAGTTCGCCAGCACCGCGTACCAGTACATGATCCCCAGCCGTTGCTCTTCGGTGAAATCCTCGGCCCGCAGCGTGTCCCACGCGAAGTCCGACGGGTTCCAGACGTGCCGCTTCGCCCGTTCGTACAGCTCGGCCAATTTCGGCGTCTCGACGCGCCACTCCATCGGAAAGATGTTGGGCTGCGGAACCTCCGGGAACGGCGCGAAGCCGTCGGCCGGGACGACGAGCTGGTTCTGATTCGAAGCGGTCATGGCCATCGTGAATGTTCTCCCTACCAAACGGTCGGTCAGGACCAGAGTATACCCTCTTCGTCACGTCGAGAGCAACAAGTCCCGGACTCAACTGCTCGCTCTCACGGCAGGGCGTAACGACCAGATCTCCGTAAGCCGGGCGACAGCGCTCGGACAACGTCCATTCGGGGTGACGTATTGTGGATAAGAAGAGCCTCTCGTTTACCGGCTGGCTGCTGACGACGCTGCTGGTCCTGGTGCTCGGATACCAGATCGTCGCCGGGCTTGCGCGTGGTCCCGCGATCCCCGGGGCGTGGCCTCCGTATCAGTGGGGACTGCTCGTCCTGTTGTTGGCCTTTTTCTTCTCCATCGCCGTGACGGGCAGCGTGAATCCCGTCGCGATCGGCGCGGGCGACGACGGGAAGCTGAGCCTCTCGAAAACGCAAACGCTGTTCTGGACGTACATCGTGCTCTTCTCGTTCAGCACGATCTACGCTCAGGACGTGCAATGGTGCGCGCATCCCGGCAGCGTCTGTCCGCCGCCCTCGTCCTCGAGCCCAGCTCCGGCGCCGACTCCCACGCCGCCGGCGAGCCCTGCGCCGGCGAACGTCGCGAGCACGGCAGCGATCGGGACGAACCCGCTGATCCCGATCGACTTTCCCGGCTCGGTGCTGCTGCTGCTCGGATTCTCGGTCACATCGTTGGTTGCCGCAGCGGGCATCACGCGCTCGCAGCTCGCGAGCGGCACGCTGCGCAAGAACACGCTCGCAAAAGATAAGGACCCCGACCTCTCGCCGAAATGGCTCGTCATGACCGACGACGGGCGCGTCGACCTCACGCGGTTCCAGGTCGTTCTTTGGACGCTCGTCGCAGCCGGTGCATTCTTGAGCGACACCCAGCTCTTGCTCGCCGCCGGCGGCTTCGTTCGCGGCCTGCCCGATGTCGGCTCGGCGTTGGTGCTGCTCATGGGTCTGGGACAAGCGGCATACGTCGGCGGAAAGCTCGTCGTCGCTCCGCGCCCGCAGATCTACCGCATCGCTCCGAGCCATGCCGCGGCAGGCGGCAGTTGCACGGCCAGCGGTGCCGGTTTCGGCGCGCCGAACCCGCCCGACTCGTGCCTGCTTTTCGACGGAGCGGTTGTCCCGGCCGCGAACATCGTGAGCTGGACCGACACCGCGATCGCGTTCACGGTCCCTACCGCGCCCCCGGCCGGCGGCGCGTGGCCGGCAACGCCCACCCAAGTGCAAGTGAGCGTCGCGACCGGACCGGTCGTGAGCGATCCGGTTCCGTTCACCGTGCCGTAGACGAACATAGCCGCTCGGCGACGCGCGCCAGCAGCTCGCTCATCGTCGGGTGGAGGTGCGGCATCTCGGCGATCTCGCGCGCGGTCGCGCCGCGATCGAGCAACGCGATCGCCTCGCCGGCGAGATCGATCGCGTCGTCCAGGACCATGGCGATCCCGACCACGCGGCCGTCCGGGCGCACGAGCATCTTCACAAAGCCCTCGGTCTGGTCGGAAACCAGCGCCTTGCCCACCTCGCCGGCCGGAAGCGTTGCGACGCGCACCTCGATGCCGCGCTCGCGGCACTGTCGCTCGGTGAGCCCCGCGACCGCGACCTGAGGCTGCGTGAACAACGCGTGCGCCTCCCAGCGATCCCATTGCGCGTCGAGCGGTGCGCCGGCGAACGCGTTCGTCGCCGCGAGGCGCCCCGCGTAGGCGGCGCTGTGCACGAGCGCGCGACGGCCGAGCACGTCGCCCGCTGCGTACACGCGCGGGTTCGAGACGCTGCGCAAGGTTGCGTCGACAACGACGCCGCGGATCGAATCGGCGTCGACCGCGCCGGCCGAAAGGTTGAGCGCATCGACGCGCGGTCGGCGATTCGTCGCGAGCACGATGACGTCGCAGCGTGCAGTGCTCTCGCCGCGCGGTGTTTCGGCCACCAGCACCGTTGCGTCGCCGTCGCGCTTCGCTTGTCGCACCTCCGCATCGAGCACGACCGTGACGCCGTCGCGCTCGATCGCCTCGCGGACGGCACGCCCAACGTCGGGGTCGTCGTTTCGCAGCACCTCGGGCGCATCCTGAAAGAGCGTCACCGTCGTTCCCAACCGCGCGAAGAATTGCGCGAACGCGCAGCCGATCGGACCGCCGCCGACGATTGCGACGCTGCGCGGAGCCCGCGTCATCTCCATCACGTCGGCGCTCGTGACGCTCGGGACACCGTCGAGTCCCGCGATCGGCGGCGCGGTCGTCGACGCGCCCGTCGCGATGACGAAGCGCTCCGCGACGATGCGCCGGCCGCGCACGACGATCGCGTCGGGCGCGACGAAGCGCGCGTCGCCGCGGACGAGCGGATAGCTCTCGAGCTCGTGCAGGCGATCTTGCGCGAAGTAGTCGACCAGCGCGCGCTTGCGTCTGATGATCGCCGGCAAGTCGACGTGGACCGCCGTCGTCTCGACGCCGAGCTCGTGCGCCTTTTCGACCTCACCCTCGAGCTGCGTCGCCGCCAGCACCGCCTTGGCCGGCATGCATCCCCGCAAGATGCACGTGCCGCCCAGCTCCTCGTCGCCGGTGATCAACAGGACGTCGCGACCCGCGGCGCGCGCCGCCTCCGCCGCCGCAAAACCCGCCGTCCCCGCGCCGATCACGCACAGCTCGCGCCGCTCCTCAACCATCCTCCGGACCGTACCCAGCCGACCGCCCGTCAGAGACTCGGGCCGCGGCGCTATCTTGCCTCTAATCGAACAGGTGTTCGATGCTGGAGGCCGTAAGTGCCCGCGTCCCATGGAACCGCGCGATCGTCTCCGCCCCGAGCGCCCTGCCACCGGCGCCGCCAGCCTCGAGGAGGTGCAGCGCGATATCGAACGCCTGCCGCGCGAAGACCGCGCGATGCTCCGGCCGTGGATCCTGGCGCGCTTCGACGTGCGCGGCTACCCGGCTAGCGGCGTCGTCCCACCCGACCCGAGGCGCTAGCCCGACAGCGGCGGCGCTCGGTTCGGGGTGGAGCGTTTCGGCCGGAGACTGCGGCGGCTTCGCCTCGCTCGCGGGCTCAACTGCTCGCAGCTGGCCTACCGGGTCGGCGTCACCGAGGGCGCGATCCGCCAAATGGAGAGCGGCCAAACGAAGATCGCGAGCTTCGTGATCGGATTACGTCTCGCCCAAGAGCTCGGCGCGACGGCGTGGTACCTCGCCGTCGGCGGCGACCGCGATCGTGAAAGCGACGATTCGCTGACGCGACGCGTCGCAGCGCTCGAGCGACGCATCTCGCTGCTCATCGACGAGCACGAGACACCGTAGGGGACGATTGTCGTTTCTTCGACGAGCTGAAACGACGAACGCAGGGCACCGCTATCCTTCGACGAGCTCAGGATGACGTCGTTAGCGACGCCTGATGCCTTCGAAGGTTATGGCGACGATCGCGCGGGCGATCGCTTCGTGGGTGAGCGAGCCGCTGCGATACCATTCGACGACGGAGTTCGACATGCCGAAGATGAGGCGGGCGACGAGCCGCGGGTCGAGGTCGGTGCGCAGGTCACCATCGCGCTGCGCCTGCGCGATGATCGCGGTGACGTGACGGTCGAAGGCGCGGCGCCGTTCGACCGCGTTGCGCTCGCTGCGCGATGCGCCGTGCACGCGGAACAGAACCGTGAGCTCAGGCAACAGGTGCAGCGTCGTCTCGGCGACGCGCGCGATGATGACGCGCAGTCGTTCGCCGGCGGATCCTTCGCGCGCCGCAGGTTCGTCGAGAATCGCGAACAGCGCGTCGAGCGCGCGGCCCAGGCCGCGCTCGAGCAGCGCCTCCTTGCCGCTGACGTGATGGTAGATCGATGCTTTGGTGATCCCTGCTGCGCGCGCGACATCGTCCATCGACGCGCCATCATAGCCGCGTTCGGCGAAGACGCGCAACGCGATGTCGGTCAGCGAGTCGATGTCGTACGGCTTGCGCGTTTCCATCACGATGATGGCGCGTGCGTCGCCATCGGGGTCGGCGTGGCCATCGGCCTCGGCACCGGCGCGACGATGATGGCGTGCGCCGCCGGAACGAACGTACGCATCCCGAGCCGTTGCGCGAAGGCGCTGCCGAGCACGTCGGCGATCTGCGCGTAGGCGCGCGCGACGTCGGGCCGCAGCGCGTCGAGTGCGTCCTGATGCTGTTCGAACGGTGGTTGCAACGCGCCGCCGAGCTGTCCCGCCAGGCCGCCGACCCGTTCGCGGATGCGATCCGGCAGCGCGATCGAATCCTCGTCGTGCAGCGCGTTCGAGGTCAGGGCGGCGCGCAGCGCGAGCAGCCGTGCGCGCGTCGCGGCCGGCACCGTCTTCTGCTTCAGCCGCGCGTCGATCTCGTTGAGCGCTTTGTCGATCCCGTCGAACCAGCCGAACAGCGTTGCCAGAAAAGCGTGCCGCGCCGTGCGCTGCTCGATCGTCCACGACGTGCCGGGGTCGTCGGCCAGCGTGAACATCTGGTCGAAGGTGCGGCCGTCGACGTGCAGCCGCGCGGTGTACGGTCCGGGCAGCGCCTCGGCGCCTGTCATCGGTCCCATGTTCTGCAAGCTCGTGCCGTACCAGCGGGCCGGCCCGTCCTCGGAACCGTCCCACACCAGGCGGTTGATCCCGATCGCGTTGGTGACGAAGTACTTGCGGCCGTCGTCGGTCGGGAACGAGCCGCGCAGCGTGCGCACGGCGTGACCCTGCGCGTCGAGGATCTCCAGCCACGGGCGCTGTTTGGCGGCGGCGCGCTGATAGAACGTGACGACCGCTCCCGACGGCGCGTTGGGCGCGGCGAACTGGTTCGACGGCAGCGAGTTCCCGTCGCCGGCTTCGACCGACGGGAACGACGACCACAGCGTCGCGGCGCGAATCGGAAACAGCGTGACGTCGCGCCCGCGCGCGACCGCGAGCTGTTGCAGCGGCGTCGCGTCGTCTAGCACGAAGAAGCCGCGGCCGTGTGTCGCGAGCAACAGATCGTTCGCCGTGGGCTGCACGTGCAGATCGTAGACGGGCACGACCGGCAGCCCCGCCTTCACCCGCTCCCATCGCCCGCCGCGGTCGTATGAAACCCACAAACCGTTCTCGGTCCCCGCGTAGAGCATGTTCACGTCGCGCAGATCTTGTCGCACGACGCGCACCGGCGCGTTCGACGGCAGGTTCGACGCGATCGCGCGCCAGCTCGCGCCGTAGTCGTCGGTGACGTACGCGTACGGCGTGTCGTCGCCGAGATCGTGCCGGTCGAGTTGCACGAACGCGGTTCCTCCCGCGAATGTGCTCGCGTCGATCTCTTCGACGCGACCGTATCTCGGCCAGCCGCGCGGCGTCACCGCGGTCCAGTGCGCGCCACCGTCGCGGGTGAGCTGCACCAGGCCGTCGTCGGTGCCGGCCCAGATCGTGCCGGCATCTTTGGGCGACGGCGCGATGGCCAGCGTCGTGTCGTAGTATTCGGCACCCGACACGTCGAGCGTGATCGCGCCGCCCGACGCGACCTGGTGTTGCTTCTCGTTGCGGGTGAGGTCGGGGCTGATCGGCGTCCAATGCCGGCCGCGGTCGGTCGTCTTGAAGATCACGTTGCCGCCGAAGTACGCGACGTGCCCGTCCTGCGGCGCGAACGCCAGCGGCGCGTTCCAGTTGAAGCGGTACGGCGAACGCGCGAGCGAGGTGGTCGAGGTGAAGACGTCGCGCGGATACGGCGAGACGTCGATGCTCTGCCGTGCCTTGCTGTCGTAGATGCCAAGCACGCCGTCTTGCGTGTTCGTCCAGATCAAGGTGGGGTCGACCGGATCGGGGATCGCGAACATCCCGTCGCCGCCGGCGATCGCGAACCAGTCGCGGTTCATCAAACCCGTCCCGTTGCGCGCGGTCGTCGGCGCGCACCACGAGCTGTTGTCCTGAAAGCCGCCGCAGATCGTGTACGGTTTCTGATCGTCGAAGCCGACGTGATAGACCTGGCCGATCGGCAGCCGGTCCAAGAAGCCCCACGACGCACCGCCGTTGCGGCTCAGCACGACACCGCCGTCGTTGCCCTCGATGATGCGCCGGCCATCGGACGACCACCAGATCGCGTGGTTGTCCGGATGCAGGTTGCCCTCGAGATGCTTCCACGTTCTGCCGCCGTTTTTGGAGACGGTCATGTACATCGAGAGCGAGATCACGCGGTTCGCGTTGGCCGGGTCCACCGCAAGATGGCTGAAGTAGAACGGGCGCTGCTCGGGCAGCGTATTGTCGGACATCTTGCGCCAACTGTCGCCGCCGTCGTCCGAGCGCCACACCGTGCCTTGCTTCGACTGCACGACCGCGTACACGCGGCGCGGATCGCTCGGCGCGATCGCGACGCCGATGCGCCCGAGCAGGCCGGTCGGGAAACCGCGTCCCTCGATCTTCGCCCAGTTGCGACCGCCGTCGCGCGAACGGTAGAGCCCGTCCTGGGCTCCGCCGCTGGTGGCGATCCACGGCTGTCGCCGGAATTGCCAGATCGCCGCGAAGACCGTCTGCGGATACTTCGGGTTCCACGCCAGGTCGGCGGCACCGCTGGCCGGTCCGACGAAGAGCGTCTTCGTCCACGTGCGCCCGCCGTCGACGGTCCGATAGACGCCGCGCGCGGTGCTGTCTTTCCATGGGTTGCCGAGCGCGCCGACGAGCGCGCGGTTCGGATTCGTCGGGTCGACCAGGATCTTCGAGATCAGCGCAGTGTCGTCGAGCCCCGCATGCGTCCAGTGTTTGCCGCCGTCGCGCGAGCGCCACACGCCGTCGCCGTACGAGACGTCGTTGCGCGGGTTTGCTTCGCCGGTGCCCGCCCACACGACGTTCGCGTCGCTCGGCGCGACGGCGATCGCCCCGATCGCGCCGAAGTGCGGCCCGTTCCACGCGGGTTGAAACGACGTCCCCCCGTCGATCGACTTGAACACGCCGCCGCCCGCGCCGCCGACGTAGTACAGCCGGTCGTCGCGATTGCTGCCGGCGACCGCGCTGACGCGACCACCCGACGCGGCCGGGCCGATTGCACGAAAGGTGAACGTGTCGGGGGCCGGGGTCCCCTTCGCCTTGGGCGCGGGCCGTCGAACCGTCGCGGACGGCCGGTCGGGCGCGGCGGCGGCGGACGGTAGGGGGTTACAGGGAAGCGCCGCGGCGAGAAGCGACGCGGCGACGGCGAGTCGGGGGAGAGATGGCATCCCGTCATGCTTCCGACGCACGCAGGGTGCTTCCCCGCCCGACCGCTTGGTAGGGGCGCGCGATCCCGTTGGGGGAACGCTCTCGCCGATGGCGACGACGACCCCGGCCGGAACCGAGCTCAGCCGCGAACAACTGCTCACCCTCTACCGCGACATGATCACGCAGCGCGCCGTCGACACGCGCGGCTTTCAGCTCAACCGCCAAGGGAAGATCGGCATCGCAATGGGCTCGGAGGGTCACGAGGCCGTCCAAGCCGGGACCGGACTCGCCTTCGAGCGCGGCAAGGATCTTCTCTACCCGTACTACCGCAACACCGGACTCGTCCTGTCCTGCGGATTTCCGCTGGCCGATTTGTTCCGCTCGCAGCTCGCGCGCGCCGGCGACACGACCGGCGGCCGTTCGATCATCAACCACGTCACCGCGCGCGCGTTGGGCATCGCGTCGATCTCGTCGATCATCGCGGCGCAGTGCACGCACGCCGTCGGGGCAGCCTGGGCCGTCAAGCGCGGCGGCGCGACCGATCGCGTCGTGTTCTGCCAGTTCGGCGAAGGTGCGACCTCGCAGGGCGAGTGGCACGAAGCGCTCAACTTCGCGGCGGTCCACGCGCTGCCGGTGCTCTTTCTGTGCGAGAACAACGAGTGGGCGATCTCGACCCACATCAGCAAACAGATGCGCATCCCGACCGTCGCGACGCGCGCCGCTGGGTATGGGATGCTCGGCGTGACGTGCGACGGCTTCGATCCGGTCGCCGTGTACACGACCGTCCGTGACGCGCGCGCGCACGCGGCGTCCGGCCGCGGCCCGGTCCTGGTCGAGTCGAAGTGCTATCGTTTTCTCTCGCACACGACCGACGACGACGACCGCACGTACCGGACGCGCGACGAAGTCGCGGAGCACCGCCCGAGCGATCCGGTCCCGGTCTTCGAGCGCTCTCTGCTCGAGCGCGGCGTCCTCGCCGCCGACGAGGTCAAGGCCCTCAAGCGCGAGATCGCCGATCTCGTCAATCGTACGACCGACGAGATCGAAGCCGAGCCGTATCCCGCCGCCGAGACACTCTACGGCAACACGTACGCCGGCCCCGACGACGCCTGGCTGACCTGAGGCCGATCGGCCGCGAACCGGTGCGGCGCGCGGTCAGTGCAGCGTGATCGAGCCGTTCACGGTGTTGAGGTTCAGGCGCCGGCCGCCGTCGCCGAGCGTGCCGCTCACGCTCGCGCCGGGACCGTAGCGCGGGTGTTCGACGTTGAGCCCTTGGGCGGTGATGCCGCCGGTCACCGTCTTTGCGTCGACGGTGAGGCCGGCGCCGGCCGGCAGCCTCACGTCGATCGAGCCGTTCACCGTCTTGGCGTCGAGCGTGCCGTGATTGCGATCGAGAATGGTCACGGCCACCGAGCCATTCACCGTCCTCGCCGTCCGAACGTCGCGGCCCTCGACGCGGACGCTGCCGTTCACGGTCGACGCGTCGGTCGGGCCGTCGTTGACGACGTCGACCGAGCCGTTCACGCTCCGCGCGTCCACGCCGACACCGTGCGGCACCGTCACGTCGAACGCGACCGACGTGTCGTTGTTCTGGTTACCGTAGGACTGGTTCGATTCGTCGCAACCGCGATTCGGATCGGGCGGATAGCGAACGCAGACGACGATGCCGCTCGCGCCGTTCTCGACGCGAATGGCGACCGTGTTGGGATCGCTGCGCTCGCCGCGCTTGATGGCGTGGATCGCGAGCCGGTCGCCGGTGCGCACGCGGACGCTGCCGTTGATGTCGCGGATCGTCAGCGTCTGGCCCGGGCGCAGCGTCCCGTTGTAGTCGAACGGAATCGTCAAGGTCGCCAAAACTAAAAACATAGTTATAACCTACGCCGAGCGCGCCGCCCCTGTCAAGGGCGCCGTCACGGGCGCGGCGGCGCGTCCAAACCCGCATCGGCCTCCGCCTGGTGCTGGCCGCGCTCGGTGTACAGCCGCAACTCGGCGATGTCGCGCGGGAAGACCAGCCCGAGCGTCCAGTCGAACGCAACGCGCACTTGGCGGTCGAGGCCCGGCAATCGCACGAGGTAGTACGAGCGCCACAGGAACCAGGCGAGGAAGCCGGTCAGCACGATGCCTCCCGGCAACGCGGCGACACCGCGGCGCGCCCCCAGCGAGGCCATCGTTCCCAGCGAGTTGTAGCTGAACGGTTTGGTCGGGCGGCCGCGCAGCGTCGCGATGATGTTGTCGGCGAGCGCAGGGCCTTCACGAATCGCATGCTGCGCCGTCGGCGGGTACCAGGCGGATTTGTCGCTCTGTTCGGCGGCCGGCTTGGTAGGTATCCACGCGCAGTCGCCGAGCGCCCAGACGCCGTTGCAGCCGATCACCGACATGTCTTGGTTCACCACCAACCCGCCGTTGCGCGCGTGCTCGCAGCCCGGCAGCGACGCGAGAATCGGCGACGGGCGCACGCCGGCGCTCCACACGACGGTCCCCGCCCCGATCAGCGTCCCGGACTTCAACGTGATCCCGCTCTCGTCGATGTGCGTTACGCCGTCGCCGATCACCAGCTCGACCCGGCGGCGCGAGAGGTTGCGCGTCGTGTACCGGCCCATCGCGGCGGGCAGATCGGGGAGCAGCGCGGGCCCGGCCTCGATCAGCACCATGCGCACGTCGGCCAGCAGCAGCGGATGATAGAAGGGCAAGATCGAGCGAAAGAAGTCGACCAGCTCGCCGGCGCATTCGCAACCGGTGTAACCGCCGCCGACGACGGCAAACGTCAGCAACCGCTCGCGCCGTGGCCCCGGTGGCGTCACGACCGCTTGTTCGAGCGCCGCGACGACGCGATTGCGCAGCGTCTCCGCATCTTCGAGCGTCTTGAGCGCGAGCGTGTGCTCCGCCACGCCGGGGATCCCGAACGTCGACGTGACGCTCCCCAGGGCGAGGACGAGATGGTCGTACTCCAGCCGCGTCATCGCGTCGGTGAGCGGGTGGCGCGCTTCGACGAAACGCTCGGCCAGGTCGAGCTGCGCGATCTCTCCCAGCACGAACGTCGTGCGGTGCAATTGCGCGCGAACCGGGGTCGCGACGTGACGCGGCTCGAGTCCGCCCGAGCTCACCTCGGGCAGCATCGGGGTGAACAGCGTGAAGTTGTCGCGGCTGACGAGCGCGATCTCCGCTTCGTCTCGCCGCAGCTTTCGCTCGAGCCGGCGCGCGACCGCGACGCCCGCGAAACCGCCGCCCAGAACCACGATCCGCTTCATCGCTTCACCCCCGTCCACGGTACGACCCAGGGATGCCACGTCATGACGACGACGAGCGCGGCCGCGAGCCAGAGCAACGCCCATAACACGATCCGCACGGCCTTAGCCACGCACGAGCAGCCCGGCGATGCGGCGGCGAAATTCGTCGCCCGCAGTGGTGGCCTCCGCGCGTTCGAGCGGCGCGGCCGAGGGTTGAAAGCGTGCGATGTCCCAACGCAACTGATCGTCGCCGGCGCCGAAGTATCCGTCGTCGAGCGCGGCTTCGGCGTGCGTGCGGACCGCGGCGACGTCGATGCCGTAGAAACGCGCCAGCGTCGCGGCGACGCGGCACAGCGCATCGAGCTGCGCGGCGGTGACCGGGTAGGCGCCGAAATCCGACGGCGTCGCACCTTCCATCGCCGCAACCGACAGGCCGATCGACCAGGAGTTTCGGCCGCGCGTGTGCGGTGCGTAGGGTCGCTCGGGGTCGAGCCGCACGTCGCGCATGTTCTCGCGCAGATCGTGCGTGTGGTGAACCAGGACGTCCTCGGGCCGGCTGATGCAAAAATGGTAGGCGGGAAAGACGCGCTCGTAGTCGTGGCCGGTCCAGTGCAACGAGATCGAGCGCAAGTCTCCTGCCGGCAAGTTCGGGCGCCATTCACGGAGCGGGACGGCCGGAGCGAGAACTAGTGGCTGATGCATGACGACGACGACGGCCTTCGGTCGCGGCTGCCACCGCAACGGCGGCGTGGAGCGGGGACCGCCGGGGGGATCCTGGTCGCGCTGGGCGCGGCGGCGCTCAAGTTCAAGGCGATCCTACTGGCGCTCACTTCGCTCAAATGGCTGATCTTGGCGCCGAAGCTCGCGCTGAGCTTCGGGTCGATGTTTCTCTCGGTCATCTTCTACGCGCTGTTCTTCGGCTGGAAGTTCGGCATCGTCCTCGTCGCGTTGCTCTTGGTGCACGAACTGGGCCACTACCTGACCTTCCGCAACCTCGGCATCCCCGCGTCGCTGCCGACGTTCATCCCGGGCTTCGGCGCGTTCGTCAGCTCGCCGATGTCGGTGGAACCGGCGCACAACGCATTTGCCGCGATCATGGGGCCCGTGTTCGGAATCGCCGCCTCGGCGATCTGCTGGGGCTTCGGTTTGAGCACCGGCGATAATTTTTGGATCGCGGCGGCCTACTTCGGATTCTTCATCAACCTGTTCAACTTGATCCCGGCGATACCGCTGGACGGCGGGCGGGTCGCGGGCGCGATCGACGGCCGCATTTGGCTGGTCGGCGCGGTCCTGCTGATCGGGGCGCTGGTGTATCTGCGACAGTTCTCGATCTTCACCATCGTGATCGTGTTGCTGGTGCTGTTCTCGTCGATCCCGCGCGGGATCGCAGCGTTCCGCGGCGTCGTCGACCCGACCATCCAGATCGTCTCGGGGCAGCAGCGCCTGATCCTCGCCATCGCGTACTTCGCGCTGCTGGGGATCGCCGGCGCCGGCGCTGCGGCGACCAACATCGATCCGCACCATTTGACGCAGCACACGTGAGCCGCGAGGACGATCCGGCGGATCCCGTCGCACCGGATTTCGCGATGCAGCGCGCGGTCGAGGTTCTCGCGCGCGTGTACGAGGCGAACCGCGCACGGCGCAACGTCCCGCCCGCGCCGCTCGATCGCCCGGTCGTCCTCGCCTGCGAGCGCCTCGTGTTCGCGGTCGGTGAAACGCGCCGCAACGCGGTCGAGCACGCATTCGGTGTCGGCTTCTCGTATCCGATCCGCGGCTGGCACACGTACGCGGCGCGCGACGACGGACACCGCATCTTCCTGAGCCTGTTCTACGCCGATGCCGTCCTCGTCGCGCTCGAGTGCTATATCCCGAAGCTCGATCGCGCACCGGCGCTGGCGCCGCGCGACTTCGGTGCGCTGCGCCTTTCGCCGGGCGACGTCGCGCTCGGAGCGACGACCTCGTCGCTCGACGCGCGCTACGTCACCGCGGTCGGCGGTCCCGCGCCGGTCATCTTCGCCGAAACCTATGAGGCGCGCTTCCCCGGCGGGGTCGCCTACGTCATGGGGAACGACGGCCGCGTCGAGCGCCTCGGACTCTACGCTGCGACGTAATCTCGCGCTCGCCGGAGCCTTGCTCGCCGCCGTGCTCGCGTACTCGCTGCTGCGACCGCCGCCGACGCAGGGGCCGTTCGGGCGCGACTTCGAGGCCTACTACGCTGCGGGCGCGGTGTGGAACGCGGGCGGCGATCCGTGGTCGCGCGCGGTGTGGAGCGTCGAACAACGGATCGCCGGGGTCGACGCGACGCGCGACGAATTGTTACCGTACGTCGGTCCGGCGGCGGCGCTGCCGGTCTTTGGCGCGCTCGCCCGGCTGCCGCACGCGCTCGCCCTGCGCTGCTGGACCGCGATCCTCGCGGCGGCGTACGGCGGGCTGTTCATCGCTGCGCTGGCGCTCGTGGGCACGCGGCGCATCGCCGCGCTGATCGCGGCCGCGGCGTTTGGGATCGCCAGCGGACCCGGGACGAGCGACTTCGCGCTCGGCCAAGTCGCGCTGGTCGCCGCCGCGGGGATCGCGTGCGCGCTGGTCGCCTACGAACGGCGTTGGATCGCGGGCGGTGCGCTCGCGACGCTGATCGGCGGAGTGCAGCCCAACCTCGCGCTGGCGCTGATCGCTCGGATGCGCGACCGCACCGCCCTGCTCTGCGCGGTTCTCGGCGCCGCCGCGTTCGCGTTGCTGTCGCTGTGGGCGGGCGGCGGTCTGCACGGCGCGTTCGCCTACGCGGCCCGGCTCGCGCAACACGCCCACGCCGAGCGCTTCGTCACGATTCAGTACACGCCGGCCGCGATCGCGGCCGCGCTCGGCGCAGCCGATCCGGTTGCGAACGTCATCGGCACGGTCTTCGCGCTCGGCGCCATCGCCGCGACGATCGTCGCCACGGTGCGGCTGCGCCTCGCGCCGCGTGACGGCACACTGCTCGCGATCGCTGCGCTCCCGCTGGCGATCCCGTTCTTTCACGAGCACGACTTCGTGCTCGAGCTGATCCCGCTCTATCTGCTCGCCCTGCGCACGCAGGGCACGTCGCGCGTGTGGGCCGGCGTCGCGACCGCGATGATTCTGGTCGACTGGCTGGGGATCGCGCAGCGCCCGGCCGCGGCCGGCCAGATCCTCTCGCTCGGCGCGGTCGTCGCGTGCACCTTCGTGGTGATGGGGAGCGGTGAGCGGACGACACGCACCGACCTCGTGCCGTTCGTCGCGTTAATCGTGCTGGCATGTGCCGCGGTCCCGTTGGCGCGTGCGTTTCCCGCGCCGACCTGGCCCGACGCGCTCCCGGCCGCGTACCGCGCACCCGCCGACGCCGATGCAAGCGAAGTCTGGGCCGCGGAGCAGCACGCCGCCGGCCTCGACGCGCGCGTTCCGGCCTGGGGTGCGCTACGGGCGATCCCCCTGGCCGGCTGCGTCGTCCTCGGCGTCGCCGTCGTCCTGTCCAGCCGGCGACGACCCTCGGCTTAGCGGCGGATCGGCCGCAGGCCGAACGCGAGTGTTGGCGCACTTTGCGCCAACACACCTATATGTCGACGTTCAAGAAGTCGTCGTAGGGCGTCGTGTTGTTCGGGTGCCAGTTGGTGAGATCGCTGTTGTACGCGTGCACGTCTTCGAGGATGTACAACACTTCGAACGCGGCGTCGTCGACGACGATCGGCATCGCCTTGGCGATGATGGCCCTGCGGTCGGCCTCGTTGTAGGCCGTCTTCTCCTGCTGCAGGAGCGGCTCGAGCTTCGGATCGCAGAACCGCGAGAGATTTTGCCCCTTCGGCGGCAACAGAGCGCACGACGTAAACGGGTTGAGGTCGCCGTCGGGGGTGAGCTGCCAGGAGAAGCCGGTCACGTCGAACTTCCCACCGTAGACGATTCCACCGACGAGTTGGAAAAACAGCGCCGTATTATAGCGCTTGGGCGTGATCGAAACGCCGATCTGCTGCCACATCGTGCGGATCTGCTCGATGCGCGCGTCGTTGTCCGGAGATCCGGTCGTCGTCGCGTAGTCGAGGTTCAGCTTCACGCCGTTCTTGGCCCGAATTCCATCGGCGCCGCGCTTCCAGCCGGCTCCATCGAGCATCTGGTTGGCCTTGGCGATGTCGTACGGAATCTGGGGCACCTTCACGGCGAATGGGCTGGCCGGCGTGACCATGCTCTCCTGGAGGATCCCGATCCCGTGGCTGATCTTGTCGCGCAGCAGCTTGCGGTCGGTGGCGAGCCGCAACGCTTGCCGCACGACCTTCTCGCTCAGCGCCGGATGCGACGTGTTGAAGGTGACGTGCGAGAAGAGGAAGCTCGGTCCGCGAAACGTCGTGATGTTCGAGAGCGCGTGCGCGCGATCGTAGTAGGCCGGCGGGACGTAGTTCCACATGTCGACCTCGCCGGTCTGCAGCTGGGTGAGCAGCGTGTTGCGGTCCGGAATGATCTTGTAGATGATCTTCTTGATCTTGGGCTGGCCGCGCCAGTAGTACGGGTTCGCCTCGAGCGTGACGTGGTCGCCGCGAGTCCACTCGACGTAGCGGAACGGCCCGATGCCGATCGGCTTGCTGTTGTACGGCGCCTGGTTGATGTTGGGCAAGTTCCCGAGGATGTGCTTGGGCAGCACGCACGGGTTCGCGCCCGCGGAGCCGAAGAACGACGGCAGATAGCCTGAATACGGTTTCTTGAGATGGTACACGACCGTGTACTTGTCGGGCTCGTCGATCTTGGTGATCAAGTCCCAGCCGTCGCGACCGACCTCATTGTTGGCCGGGTTGTTGACGGCGTTGGTCGAGAAGACCACGTCGTCGCCGTCGAACGGCGCGCCGTCGGACCATTTGACGCCGCGCCGCAGGTGCCAGGTGATCGTCAAACCGTCTTTGCTCACGCCGCCGTTGGCCTGGGTCGGAACGATCGTCGCCAGCTCGGGGATCGGACGGTTGTCGTGACCGTACCGCACCAGATACGCTTCGGTCAGCTGCGAGAGATCGCCCAAGATCAGCAGTGCAGTCAAGTGCGGGTTGAGGTTGTCGAAGTCTTGGGTGTCGCCGATCCGCAGGACATGCGGGGTCGTGTACGCGTTCTTCTGCGACCCGGCTTGCCCGCCGCCGGTCGTGCTCGATCCTACACCCCCCGTCTTGGTGCAGGCGGTCAGCACCAATGCCGCCGTAGCGATCGCGAGTGTTCTCTTCACCGAAAGCTCCTCATATATCGGCATCGACGAGGTCGTCGAACGGGGTGACTTGGTTCGGCGCGAAACCGTGCAGGTCATCGTTGAACGCGTAGACGTCCTCGCGCGCATCCAGGACGATTGTCGGCACGTCGCGGACGAGGTCCTCTTGCAGCACGCGCGAGTCGGCGCGCTGCTGCGCCGCATCGTAGGTTTGGACGAACCCGTGCATCGCGCGGTCGGCCTCGGGATCGCACCAGCGCGGAATGTTTTGCCCCTTCGGCGGAACGCGATCGCACTCGAACAGGTTCGCCACATCTCCGTTGGGCGGCGTGAACCACGCGTAGAACGCGACGTCGTACTTTCCCGCGTAGATGATCCCGCCGGCGTTCGCGGGCGCGAAGTAGAGCGGCGACGGGTAATGCTTGACCTCGAGCTGCACGCCGATCTGCGACCACGACGGCCGGATCAACTCGATCATCGCATCGGTGTCTTGGATCCCCGATACCGTTGCGACCTCGAAGTCGAGCCGCCGGCCGTTCTTCGCGCGGACGCCGTCCGCGCCGCGCTTCCAGCCGGCCGCGTCGAGCAACCGATTCGCCGCCGCGAGATCGTACGGCACGCGCGGTACGTCGACGTGGAGCGGGTGGCCGGGCGGAAACAGGGTTTCCTGAAGGAAACCGACTCCGTGGCGGATCTTGGCCAGGATGGTTGCCCGATCGGTCGCGAGCCGCAGCGCGCGGCGCACGGTCAGGTCGCTCAGCGCGCCGTGCTGCATCTCGAAGTCGAGATGATTGTACGCGTAGGACGCCTGACGCAACGTGCGCACTCCCGGCAGCGTTCGCACCCGGTCGTAGTAGGCGGCGGGAACCGGGAGCCACAGATCGAGCTCGTGCGTGGTGAGCAGCGTGACCATCGTATTGCGGTCGGGGACGATCTTGAAGACGACTCGCTGCAGCTTGGGCTTACGACCGAAATACAGCGGATCGGGGACGAGCTCCACGCTGTCTGCGCGCCTCCACGACACGTACTTGAACGGCCCGATCCCGACCGGCAGCGCGTTGTACGGCGCATCGTTGATCGACGCTAGCCCTGACAGCAGGTGTTTGGGAAGGACGCACGGGTTCGCGCCGGCACTGCTGAAGAAGTTGACGTAGAAGCCGCTGTACGGACGCACGAGGTGGAACACGACCGTGTACGGATCGGGCGTGTCGAGGCGCGCGATCTGGTCGAAACCCTGATGGGTTCCCTCGTTGTTTGCCGGGTTCAGCACCACCGCGACCGAGAAGCGCACGTCGTCGGCGGTGAACGGCACGCCGTCCGACCACTTCGCGTCGCGGCGGAGGCGATAGGTGATCGTCTTGCCGTCGCGTGAGATCCCGCCGTTCGCCTTCGTCGGCACCGCCAGGGCGAGCTCGGGGACCGGCCGGTCGCGACGGTCGAACTTCACCAACCACGCCATCGTCAGCGACGACATGAACGACAGCGTGAGCTGCTGGTTCAGATGGGGGTTGAGCCCGACGATGTCCTCACCGGTTGCGTAACGCAGCACGTGCGGGATCGTATACGGATGCCGTTGATCGGCCGCGCGCACGCCCGCCTGGCCAGGCAGCGCCGCGCATGCGAGCAACGCGAGCGCCGCTACGGCGAAACGCCAGGCGCGGCGCTCAGAAATGGTACACCCAAGGATTCCAAAACGGCGTCGTGATGACCGGCGTCGCGGTGAACTCCTTGAGATCGCTGGGATAGCTGATCACGTACTTCCGGAACCACAGGATGATCGACGGGTCGTCCTTGGCGAACTCCTGTTGCACGATCTTGTAATCGGCGATCTGCCGCGCCGGATCGACCGTGCCGTTCGCATCGTCCATCGCCGCCGTCGCGCGCGCATTCTTCCAGCGCAGATAGTTCTGGCCGTGCGGAGGCATGAAGTGCGCCGAGTAGATCGCGCTTTGATCGACTGCGGTCGCACCGGCCCAGGCGTAAAGGCCGACGTCGTACCGGCCGCCGGCCAAGACGCCGCGGACCGTTTGGTCGAAGTATAGTGACGACGGGTAGTTCTTGACCTCGACGTCGGCGCCCAACGCGTGCCAGTAGGCCTGTACTTGCGTTTGGATCAAACGCCCGGTCGCCGATTCGGCGTTGACCGCTAGCTGGAACGCCAGCCGCTGCCCGTTCTTTACGCGGATCCCGTCCCTGCCGCGGTGCCAACCAGCGGTGTCGAGTAGCGCTCCGGCTCTGCTCGGGTCGTAGGGGTATTTGATCACGCTCGGGTCGTAGGCGTCCTTGTAGAGTGTCGGATCCAGGAACGTGTCGGAGAGTTCGCCCAAGCCGTGCTGAAGCTTGTCGAGCATCCCGCCACGATCGATCGCATAGGTCAACGCACGGCGCACGCGCACGTCCGCGAACAGCGGACGCGCCAGGTTGAAATCGAGGTGGTCGAAGATGTAGACGACCGGCGCGATCGCAGTGACGCCCGGGACCGTTTTGAGGTGAGCGTACTGTGCTACGGGGAGGCTCCACGCGATGTCGATCTCGTGGGTCTGCACCTGCGTCGCGAGCGTGTTGCTATCGGGGATGATCCGGTAGACCATCTCGGCGATCTTCGGCTTCCCCAAGAAGTAGTCGGAAAACGCCTCGAACCGGATCTGACTGCCCCGCTCCCACGAGACGAAGCGGTACGGGCCGCTGCCGACCGGCGCCGAGTTGAATGGCGCCTGATTCATACTTCCCTTGTCGTCGTTATACTTATCGATGATGTGCGCCGGCAAAATCGGCGAATTGCCGTTCACGCCCCAGAGCTGCTGAAGGAACCATGCGTAAATGTGCTTCATGTGCACGACCGCGACGTACGGGTCCCTGCAGTCGATGTCTTTGATCGCGTCCCAGCCGGTCGTCGTGTCGATGATGTTCTTCGGGTTGACCATCATCTTCCAGGTCGAGCGCATATCGACGCAGGTCAGCTCGCCCTGGCCGTCATGCCACTTGATCCCGTGGCGCAGCTTGTACTTGATCGTGAGGCCATCTTTGGCAACATCGCCGTTCGCGATCGTTGGAATCTCGCTGACAGCGTCGGGTACGGGGAGTGAGTGGTCGTCGTAGCGCACCGCGTAGGAGAACAGGAGTGCCGACAACTCGAGCGTCGGCGTCGCCGAGGCAAACGCGGGGTTGAGGCCCCTGGGATCGGCGATCGTTCCTAGCACGAGCCTGTCAGCGTGTCCGTTCGCGCCGCTTGTTCCGGCGGTGTCGCCGACCTTGCTGCAAGCGGAAAACGCGAGCGCGACCAGCACGCCCGCTGCGAGAAGACGCCGAACCGTCAACGCATCGCCTCCGGGTCGAGACCGAACCGCGCGCAGAAGTCGCGATAGGCTTGCGGCGCGATCTCCGACGGCTTGATCTCGCTGCGGCCGCCCCAGAACACGTTGGTGTAGTCGAAGTCGATCCCCGCTTCGCGGAGGTGCTCGTCGATCGCCGCCTTGTGCGCCAACACCGCCTCCTTCTCGGTCCCGTGCGCGACGCCCATGATGTTCACGCCGCGAAACTCGGGACCGCCCTCGCGCCAATAGGCGTGCGTCATGATGTAGTGCCGTCCGATCTCGCGGCCCGCGTCGAGCTCACGTCCCGGGGCAACCTTCCAATGGAACAGCGCGTTGTAGCGGGTCACGCTCTTCCCGCCGGCATTCGCGTTCGGCTTGACGTGCTCGAGGAACGTCGAGAAGCGGCCGATCACGCCGCGCCGGTTGAGGTCTTGTCCGATCCGCTCGAACTCGTCGAGCGCGACGCCGGCTTCGGCGGCACGGGCGCGCCACACGTCGCGCACGATCTCATCGGCGGCGAACTCGCGCTTGATCGCCGTCAAGACCCGCCACTCGAGCGGGCTGAGCTCGACGACCTCGGGGACGATCACCTCGGCGGGCTCTTCGGCGCGTGCGCCGGGCTCGAGCCCACGCCTTCGGATGTGGCCCACACCGAGCGCGAACAGGCGGTGCGCCGGCATCAGCCGGTACGCCCCGGCGCCGATCGTCCGTGCCAGGAACGCCGCATGCTTGTCGATCGAGAAGCCCTGCGGGACCTTGAGCGTCGTCCATAGGCGGTAGTTCGAACCAGGCGTCGCCGCATCGGTCGTGCGGATCACGACGTGCCCAGAGAACGGATCTTCGTTGAAGAGCCAATCGAACGCGGCGGAGAGCCGCTCGGCCGGGACTTCCCACGCGCACAGCGCGCCGGCCGCGAGGTTGGTCGCCATCAGCGTCTGCCGCACCCGGCGAATCGTCCCTGAACGCAACATCGCGACGATCCGTTCGAGGACCGTCGCGACGTCGAGGCTGCTACGTTGGGCGATCTCGCCGAACGGGTCGAGCTGGAAGCCCGCCAGGCGGTCCTCGCTCTCCGCGAGGATCGCCGCGTTGGTCGGATCGTCGATCCAGACCGGGACGATGGAAGTCATACCGGCGGGAGTTCACCCGGCGGCGTTCGCGCCCTCCGCGAACAGCAGCGTCTGCTCCGCCTGTCGCACCGTATAGACCGCGGTGACTTCGTCGGTCAGCGCCTGCGTGATCCCGACTTGGGCGTTGAGCAACAGCGGCAGCGTCGTGACGCCGGCCCGGTACTGAGCCTGGGTCGCACGCAGCACGTCCTGTGCCTTGGTGAGCTCCGCATTGGTTTGATCCAGCGCGGCATATGCCGCGACGAGGTTGACCAACGACTGTTGGATGTTGAGTTGAATCCCCTCGAGCGTGATCACGTACTGGGCGTTCGCCTTGTCGAGCTGGCCCTGCGCCTGCTCCGTCTGCGCGCGCGTGATGCCCTGGTCGTAGATCGGAATCGACAGCTTCAGCCCGATCGAACCGCTGTTGCGGAACGAACCTCCGCTCGCGTCGGTGGATGCCGGACCGTAGCCGGCCGAGCCGGTGAGGCTCGGGAAGGTACCGAGTCGCGCGGCGCGCAGGGACTCCTGGCTTGAGACGACCGCGAACTGCTGTGCCGTCAGGTCGGGCCGAAACGCCGTCGCGCGGATCAGCGCCTGCTGGTAGTTGGGCGTCGTGAACGACGGCGCGACGGTGACGGTTCCCGATGTCGCGCTGAGCGCCGGGATGTCGTCCTTGGGCTGCACGTTCGAGGCGGCGTCGATCCCAAGCGTGTTGGCGAACGTCGCCAACTGGACGTATTGATTCGCCTGCGCTTTCACAACCGCGACGCGCGCCTGCGCCGTCGGGAGCTGCGCGGTCGAAAGGTCGGTGCGCGCTTCGGTGCCGGCGCGAATCTGCGCCGAGACGAGTGCCTCCTGCACCAAGTCCAACTGCACCGTGGTGAGCGCGACCTGCGTTTGCCGTTCGGCGGCGAGCGTGTTGTAGTACGCGGTCGCGACGTTGAAGGCGACGGTCTGCAGCTGCCGCTGGTACGTCGCGATCGATGCGGACTGCGTCGCGCGCGCGCTTCTGATCTGCGCGGCGACGCGGCCGCCGTCGAAAATCAGCTGCTGCAACGCGATCGACAAGCCGTTCGAGGTCGTGTACGGGCTCTGCGATTGCGTCTGCACCGTCGTCGTCGCGCCGGTGACCGGATTGGTGAACGTGACGCTATTGGCTCCGCCCGACGGCTGTTTGTAGGCGCGAGAGGTCGTCACGACCCCGCTCACCGCCGGGAGCAGCGCGCTCTGCGCGAGCCCGACCGGAGCGGTGGCGATCGCGACGTCGGCGCGCGCCGACGCGAGCACCGGCGAGCGCGCATAAGCGATCAGGATCGACTGCTGGAGCGTGATGACTTGGGGGACGCCGGGAACGGCGATCGGCGACGACTCCGGCGCGGGCGTACCGTAGGCGGGGAACGGCAGCGGAGCCGCCTGATCGGCCGGCGCCAGGGTCGGAATCGAATTCGGGCCGGTCAGCGCCGAACCGCCGGTGGCGCCGGCTGGTGCTGGGGCTCCCGGAACGGTTGCGGGCGGCGGCGTTCCGGCGGCGCCCGGCAACGCGCTCGGCGTCTGCGACCGTGCGGTCGAGGTCGGCGCCGGGGTCAGCGCCGGCCGCGGCTGAGCCGTCGTAGCGGGGGTCGGAGCCTGCGCGAACGCAGGCTCGGCTGCCGCGGCGAGGCCGACCAGCGCGACGACGCCGAGCGCGCGCATCATCGAAGACGCCATCATTGCGCCCCGCGCGTTCCAGGTGCGGACGGCCCGCCGATCGCGACGGTACTTCGATCCTGTAGCGCGTCGGGCCGCGTCGTGATGACGGTCGTGCCGGGTTTGATGTCGGGGCTGCGCACCTCGGCCAGCGTGTCGGTCTGCAAACCGAGTTGGACCGCGACGACCTTCGCCTGCATCAGCTTGATCGGCGGCCCTTTTTGCGCGCCGCCCGGCGGCGCACCGCCGGCGCCTCCCGCGGGCGCGCCGGGAATTGCGGGCGGCGGCGGGAGGTTCGTCACGGTGAACACGTTGGCACCGCTTTCGGTCTGGAACACCGCGGCGCGCGGAACGACGATCGCACTCGGATGGAACTCCTTACGGACGGTTACGGCGACGAGCATCCCGCCGCGCAGTAGATCGTTGGGATTTGCAACGCGCACCCTTGCGCGGTACGACAGCGTCCCCTGCGTCGGCGTGGCGTTGACGTCCATGACGGTCGCAGAATACGTCTTGTTTCCCAAGCTGGTCGTCGTGAACGAGACCGGCGTCGCGCGATGGACGTACGAGAGATCGTCGTCCGGAACATTCACGTTCACGTACACCGTGTCGACTTGCGAGACGCGCACGACGGGCTGGTTCGGGGACGCATACGCGCCGGGATCCAGCAGCCGCTGCGTGACGACGCCGTTGAACGGCGCGACGATGCTCGTCTGCACGATCTCGGTTTCCAGCAGACGCACTTGCGCCTGTGCGGCCGCGAGCGAACCTCGATTCGCCGCGATCGTCTGCTGCTGGATCGGCTCCGCGTTGGTCCCTTGCGAGCGCGCGGCGGCCAGCCCGACCACCGCTTGGCGCTCGGTCTCGCGGGCCGTGTTGAGCGCCTGCAGCGCCTGCACGTCGGCCGAACGTGCCTGCTCGTACTGCGTCTGCGCGACGTAACCGCTGGTGAGCAGCTGTTTGTCGGCGTTGTACGTCGCGAGCGCGCTTTGATATGCGGCTTGCGCCGTCTCTACGCCGTTCTTCGCCGCGGCGAGCTGTTGCTGCGCGCTGACGACCGTATTCGACGCCTGCGCCGCGGTGACCGGGGCCTGCAGCGTCGACCCACCGAGCTGCGCGACGCCCTGCTGAACCATCGCCTGCTGTTGCGCGAGTTGCGCGCGAAGGGTCGCGTCGTCGAGCTTCGCTACGACCTGTCCCCGAACGACGTGCTGACCTTCGTTCACGTACACGGCCGTGACGTTCCCCGACTGCTGCGAGCTCAGCGTCGACTCCTGGACCGGCGCGATCTGACCGTCGAGCGTGACGTATGTCGCGATGTCGCTGCGCTGCGCGCGGGCTGTGTCGACTGCGAGCGGCGGGGAGGCCGGCGGCGCGGCATTGCCTCCACCCTTGCCGCACCCGGTCGCGGCCATGGCGAGGACCGCCGCGGCCAGCAACGTGCGCTGACTCCGTCTCATGCTGCTCCTTCTTACGTGTGTTTTCTTCGAACGGCCTCGGACGGCATACCTATACGCCGCCGGCCGCCGGTACTACCGCGTGGAACGTGAAAATGATTCGTCCGGTTGCCGGTCGTAAAGGGGCTCCGGGATGCGCGGCAAGATCGAGGTCGGGACGACCTATCAGAGCCAGACGCGGGTCGAGGAATGGATGACGGCCGAAAAGGCCGGAAACAAGGGCGTCCCTGTTCTGTCTACCCCGATGCTCTTTCAACTCGTCGAAGAGGCGGCGATGCAGTGCGTCGCGCCGCTGCTCGACGCCGATGAGCTGACGCTGGGGACGCACGTCGATCTCGCCCATCTCTCACCCACGCCGGTCGGCCTGATCGTGCGGATCGAGGTCGAGGTCCTCAAAGTCGACGGCCGGCGGATCGAGTACGCGTTCACCGCGTTCGACGAGCGCGAGAAGATCGCCGAAGGCACCCACGAGCGCTACATCACCTCCCGCGAGAAGTTCCGGGAGCGGCTCGAAGAAAAACTGGGCTGAGCGGTCCTCGCCTGAGCGGAGCCGAGAGTCCCCATGTGTAAAGGGCGTCTTTACGGCGACGGTTCGCCCGACGTCCGGCCGGAGCCCAGGGGGAACCCAGGGCTACCGAGCGGCGTTGAGCGGATCAGATGCGGGGCGGTGGCTCCGCTTCCGTGATTAAGGCGTCCATCCCGTGGGTAGGTCCGAGCATGGCTGAGCAAGCGAGTATCCTCGCGCTCTCCCCATACTCAGGCCGGCCACGCCGGCGCTAAAAAAACGCCCTTCTCGACACAACACCTTAGCTAGGGAGTATTACGTGAAACGACTGAGCACCGGGCTTCTTGCCGCGCTGGTCGCGGTCGGAATCGGTACGACGTCGGTTTCGGCCCAGGGATCTGCAGCGCAAGGCAACATCGGAACCTACGCGCCCACGCAGATCGCCCAAGCCGGATCGGCCATGCCGCCCGC
>PMOS01000036.1 GCA_003161435.1 Vulcanimicrobiota bacterium | reverse complement strand
GCGGCAGCGAGCGGCGCGCGCTGGTCTTCCGGGATCCGCGTGGCAAGCGCGAACCCGGTGCGCGCGTACAACGCGCCGATCAGGGCGAGGTTCTGCTCGAGCGTTTTCCCGGCGGCGAAGATCGCCTCGGGGACGCCCGTTCGGTCGCGGCGATCGTCATCGAGCCTCGCGACGGCGGACGTGTCCATACCGTGTTCCTACCCCGTACCCCATCGGCTCGGCCTGCCGACGCAGGCGACGGAGCAGGGCTTCGCTCGTCGCTACGCGTCTAACCGACCGGTATGGCAGACCGACGTTCGTTTCTGGGCGCCGTTTCCGGCGTCGCTGCTTCCGTGCTGCTCACCGCGCCGGCCGACGCGCAGAGCGCCGCGCCGGCGGCCGGCGCGACGGGTCCCACGCCCAAGCCGAGCGCGTCGCCGAAGCCGCCGACCGCGCTCGCGGCGGCGATCTCCGCGTCGATGCGCCGATTCGATCCGGTGCTCTCAGACGCGGATCTCGAAACGATCGCGCGCGCGATCGACGACAACCGGCTCGGCGAGGCGCGCCTCAACCCGCACCGCGCGACCGCGCTGCACAACGGCGACGAGCCGGTAACGCGCTTCTCGGTCCGAGACGCCCGATGAGCGACGACGATCTCGCCTTCGGAGGCATCTTCGATCTGCAGGTGCTGCTAGCCACCAAGCAGATGTCGTCGGTCGAGCTGACCGAACTGTACCTGCGCCGCCTCGAGACGTACGGTCCGGTCTACAATGCGGTCGTCACGATCTTGCACGACCGCGCGCGCGCCGAAGCCAAGCGCGCCGATCGCGAGCGCGCGCGCGGTCGCGTGCGCGGTCCACTGCATGGGATCCCGTACGGCGTGAAGGATCTGCTCGCGACGCCGGACGCGCCGACCACTTGGGGCGCGGAGCCGTATCGCCGGCAGCGCTTCGACTTCGACGCGACCGTGGTGAAGAAGCTGTCCGCCGCCGGCGCGGTGCTGCTCGCGAAGCTCGCGATGGTGGAGCTCGCCGGCGGTTTCGGTTACGGTGACGCCGACGCGTCGTTCACCGGGCCCGGCCGCACGCCGTGGAACGCAAAGTACTGGAGCGGCGGGTCGTCGAGCGGCTCGGCGATCGCGGTGTCGGCCGGCCTGGTCGGTTTCGCGATCGGATCGGAGACGTCGGGCTCGATCCTGTTCCCTTCGACGGCGTGCGGCGTGACCGGACTGCGTCCGACGTACGGACGCGTATCGCGGCACGGTGCGATGGCGCTGTGCTGGACGCTCGACAAGCTCGGCCCGATCGCGCGCAGCGCCGCCGACGCCGAGCTGGTGCTGGCCGCGATCGCGGGTGCCGACTCGAACGATCCGACGGCGGTCGACGCTCCGTTCGCCGCGCCGCGCCGCAAACTGCGGGTCGCCGTGCTCAAGGACGCGACCAAAGGCGCGATGCCCGACGTGGCTGCGAACTTCCACGCGTCGCTCGAGGCGCTCGGCCGTTTCGCGGACGTCGCCGGCGAGGTCGCGCTGCCGAAGGGACCGTGGGGACCGGTCGTCGGCACGATCGTCGACGCCGAAGGCGCCGCCGCGTTTCGCGATCTGATCGAATCGGGCCGGTCACGCGAGTTGCGCAACGCGGACGACAAGCTGGGCGGCTACGTCGCCTACGCGACGCCCGCCGTCGACTACATCGACGCGCTGCGCCAGCGCACAAAGCTCAACGCTGCGCTCGTTCGGGCGATGGGAACCTACGACGCGATCGTCTCGCCGACGCTGCCGACCGTGACGTACCCGATCGGCCGTGGATTCGACAAGGCATATCCGAAGTTTCCCGGCGGACCGTCGTTGATCGCCCCCGGAAACTTGGCCGGGCTGCCGGCCCTCGCGCTGCCGAACGGAATGGGACCGCACGGCTTGCCGACATCGTTCGCGCTGCTCGGCCGGGCCTGGGGCGAAAGCGCGCTGACGGCGCTCGGCGCCCGGTATCAGCGTGCGACCGCGTTCCACCTCAAGCGGCCGCCGCTGGTGCAGTCCGTCACTTCGACTTGAGCTGATGAATCCCGAAGCGGTTGCCTTCGGGATCGGTGACGAACGCGCTGTAGCAGTTGGGGAAGTCGTTGACGTCCGTCACCGCGATCCCGCGGCCGAGCAGACGTTCGCGCTCGGCGGCGACGTCGTCGACTTCGAAGGTCGCGGCGAAGGACGAGCCCGGCGGGATGCCGAGCGGCTCGCCGTTGCCGATCCCGAAGGTCGCCGCGCCGATCTGGAACTCGACCCAATGGTCGCCGACCGACTCACCCTCGGTCAGCCCCATCACATCGCGGTAGAACTCGCGCGCCTTTGGAACGTCGCGCACCGAGTACGCGACGAACGCCATGTCTTTGACCATCCTCGGTGCTACGCGCCGGTGGCCGCGCGTCCTTCCGAGCGAGCTGCGCGGATCGCGGCGCCGGCCGCGCCGGCGAGCGCGAGCGCCGCGGTTGCCAGCAACAGCCCGCCGACCAGATCGGTGACGTAGTGCGCGCCCAGCGCGAGCCGCGACCAGATCACGCCGCAACCCCAGAGTGCGAGCAGCGGCGCGAGGGTGAGTCGGACCGGTCGCGGCAGGTCGCTGTTCCACACGAACCACGCCCACGTCCAGTAGACGAGCAACGCGAACATGGCGTGACCGCTCGAGTACGAGAACGTCGGCTCGTGGATCAACCGCCAGTAGTCGGGACGCGGCCGGCGGAAGACGTTCTTGAGCGCGTCGCTGACCTGCCAAGTCACCAGCGTCGTGACGAGCGCGTAGATCGTGCGCGGGCGCCACGCCGGGAACCGCACGGCGATCGCGATCGCGACGACGGCCAGCGCGACGAGTGCGACCCACCAGCACGACGCTGTGAAGATCAGCGCGAGCTGCGGCGCCTCGCCGGCGAGCGCTCGCCCCGCGAGGTCGATGCCGGACGGGGGAGCGTGCGAAACCGCCGCACCGAGCCATCCATAAAGGAAGGCGGCGACCAGGGCGATCGTCAGTGAACGGATCACCCGGCGAAGAGGTCCGTTTGCGCCGGGCGGCCGATGCGGTCGGCGAGCCGCTCGAGGTCGGCCGGGCTTTCGACGACGACGTTGCGTGGTTTGGTGCCTTCGTTGGGGCCGACGATCCCGAACTCTTCGAGCTGGCGCATCAAGCGCACGGCGCGTGGGTGTCCGATCGAAAAGCGCGCCTGGAGCGCGGCGGTCGATCCGACGCCCGCCTCGCCCTTGACGACCCGCGTGTCGAGCAAGAACTTCGCCGCGTCGTACCAGAGCTCGTCGGCCTTGCGCTCGCCGCCGCGCTCCTCGTCCTCGCGGATCGGGACGATCTCCATCGACTTGCGTTCGGCCGGGTCTGCTTGGCGCTGCCAGTGCGCCACGAGCCGGTCGATCTCGGCGCTGGTGACCAGCGCACCCTGCGCGCGAATCGGCTTGGGCGCGTCGATCGGTAGGTAGAGCATGTCGCCGCGCCCGAGCAGCCGCTCCGCGCCGTTCATGTCGAGGATCACGCGCGAATCGACCTGCGAGCTGACCGCGAACGCGATTCGCGACGGGATGTTCGCCTTGATCAGGCCGGTGATGACGTCGACCGACGGCCGTTGCGTCGCGACGACCAGGTGGATCCCCGTCGCGCGAGCGAGCTGCGCCAAGCGCATGATCAACATCTCGACCTTCGCCGGGGCGATCAGCATAAGATCGGCCAGCTCGTCGATGATCACGACGATGTACGGCAGCTTCTCGTCGGGAAACTTCGCGTTGTACTCTTCGATCTTGCGCACGCCCGCCTTGGCGAAGCGTTCGTAGCGCGTGTCCATCTCGTTGGTGATCTTGTTGAGCGCGCCGGCGGCCATGCTCGGGTCGGTGATCACCTCGTTGCGCAGGTGCGGGACGCCGTTGTACACCGTCAGCTCGACGCGCTTGGGATCGATCATCAGCAGCTCGAGCTCGTCGGGCGTTGCCGTCACCAGCAGCGAGGCGATGATGCAGTTGAGACAGACCGACTTGCCGGCGCCGGTCGCTCCCGCGACGAGCAGGTGCGGCATCTTCGAGAGGTCGCCGAATACCGGCCGCCCGGCGATGTCCTTGCCGAGCGCGATCGAAAGCGGCGCGGCGTCGTGCGGGATGCGCTCGAGGATCTCGCGGATCGCGACGATCGACACCGTCGTGTTGGGGACCTCGATGCCGACGGCCGACTTGCCCGGGATCGGTGCCTCGATGCGGACCGACGTCGCCGCGAGCGCGAGCGCGAGATCGTCGGCGAGCGACGAGATGCGCGAGATCTTCACGCCGCGCTCCGGCCGCAGCTCGTAGCGCGTGATCGACGGCCCGCGCTCGATGTGCGTCACCTTCGCGCCGACCCCGAACGACGCGAGCGTGTCCTCGAGCACGTGCGCGCGGCTCGCATCGTCGATCTTCTGCAGCTGCGGCGGGTCGAAGATCTCGCGCACGTCGGGCAGGACGTACGCTTGCGGCCGGATCGGCACGTCCTCGTACTCGCCGCTGACGACCGGCAGCGCGGTCAGCCGCCGGTCCTGAACCTCCCATTCGACTTCGCCCGGTGCGTCGTCGGCCGGCTCGTCGGTAACGTCGTCGTCGTCGTCCTCGTCGTCGTCATCGTACTCGTCGTCGTCGAGCTCGTCCGTGTCGTCCTCGAGATCGTCATCGTCGGTGTCGTCTACCTCGAGGTCGCGGTCGTAGAACCGCACCGGTTCGGGCTCGACGACGGTGCGCGCCGGGGCCGGCAACTCGGCCGGCGCGACGACGGTCGCGGCGCGGCCCGGCAGCGCCGGAAAGTGGAACGCCTCCCGCAGCGAGCGCGGCGACGCGGCCGGACGCAGCGCCGCCAGGCGTGCGGCACACCAGCCGATCACCCGTTTCAGGCTCACGCCGGTGATGCCGACCGTCACCGCCAGCACGCCGACGAACACGACGATCCAAACGCCGGCGTCGCCGAGCAGTGCGCGCAGGGCGCGGTCGAGCGCATCCCCGAGCAGGCCGCCTTCGTGACCGGACGCGGCGAGCCCGATGTCGATCGCGATGAAGTACGCGCACGCGGCGCCGCCCAGCGTCGCGATCATCTTGGGCACGTTGATCTCGAGAAAGACGATCGCCGCGACCAGCGCGATCAGCACGACGAACAGCCCGGCTGCAACGCCGAACAGCGCGTGGAGCGCGAACGCAACCCCGCCGCCGATCACGCCGGTGCGCCCGGCTGGGGCGACGAGCGCGATGCCGAGCAGCAGCGCGAAGCCGAGCGCGAGGATTCCAGCGATCTCGAGGTTCCAGCGCATCGCCGCGCTGGTCTTGCGCCGAAGGCGAGCCATTGCGATCCGAGTTCCCGTTGCGAGGGGCTCCTCACCTGTGCGCCGGCCGAGGCGGAGCCCGCGTCGCGCGCCGCGAACGGCGGGGCCGTGAACCCATCGACGATCGTCCTGCTCGAAGGCGACCAGACGGGACAAGAGTTGCTGGTCGATGCGCTTCGCGTCGTCGCGTCCGACGTCGTCGGCTTCGAGGTTGCCTTGGAACGCTACGACCTGTCGCTCGAGAAGCGCCGCGCGACGCAGAACGAGATCGTACACGAGGCCGCGGCCGCGATGAAGCGGACGAAGCTGGGGCTCAAGGCGGCGACGATCACCCCCGAGGGCAAGGGCGACGTCGGATCGCCCAACGCGATCCTGCGTCAAGCGATCGACGGAAAGGTGATCGTGCGGACCGGCCGCCGCATCCCCGGCGTTCGGCCGGTCGCCGGAATCCACGCGCCGATCTCGGTCGTGCGAATGGCGGTCGGCGACGCGTACGGCGCCAAGGAATGGCGGGTCGAGGAAAACGGTGACGAGGTCGCCTATCGCACCGAGCGCATCGAACGATCGGTCTGCCGCGTGGTGTCGGAGTACGCGTTCTTCCACGCGCGCCGCACCGGCGCGAAGGTGTTCGGCGGGCCGAAGTTTACCGTCAGCCCCGTCTACGAGGGGATGCTCAAAGAAGAGATGGATGCGGCGGCGCAGCGTTATCCGGACGTCACCTACGAGCCGCAGCTGATCGACGCCACCTACGCGCTGCTGATCTCGACCGCCGGCGACGCGATGGTGATCCCGTCGCTCAACCGCGACGGCGACTGCCTGTCGGACTTGGTCATGCAGCTGTTCGGTTCGATCGCCGGTGCGGAGTCGACCGTCATGTCGTTCACGCCTGACGGGAAACCCGACGTGGTGATGACCGAAGCGCCGCACGGCACCGCGCCGCGGCTCTTTGGAAAGAACATCGCGAACCCGATGGCGATGATCCTGGCGATCGCGGCGTTGCTCACGTTCGTCGACGATCGCCGGGCGGCGACCGCTTCGCGCGCGATCTACGAAGCGGTCTTCGAAACCGTGCGGGAAGGGATCGCGACGAGCGATTTGGGCGGCCACGCGTCGACGACCGAGTTCACCGACGCGACGATCGAGAAAGTCAAGACCAAGCTCGACGTCTGGGCCTCCCTGTAGTCACCGCGGTCTAGTGCTGCTTGGGGTCCAACGCGTCGCGCAGGCCGTCGCCGAGCAAGTTGAAGCCGAGCACCAGCACCGTGATCGAGACGCCCGGAAAGATCAGCGCCCAGGGCGCGGAGAGCCAGTAGTCGCGGGCATCGTTGAGCATCGCGCCCCACTCGGGCATCGGCGGTCGCGCACCGAGTCCAAGGTAGGAGAGTCCGGCCGCCTCGAGCTCGGCCGTCGCGATTCCCAGCGTCGCCTGGACCAGCAGCGGCGCCAAGATGTTGGGCAGCACATGGCGCGTGAGGATCGCCGCCGTGCCGGCCCCCAGCGCGCGGGCGGCTTCGACGTACTCGTTCTCCTTGATCGCCAGGACCGATGAGCGGGCCAGACGCGCGTAGACCGGGACCGAGACGGTGCCGACCGCGATCATCAGGTTGACGATGCTCGGGCCGAGGATCGTCGTGATCCCGATCGCCAGAATGATCGACGGGAACGCCAACATGACGTCCATCGCTCCCATCAGGACCGCCTCGACCCGCCGGCCGGCATAACCGGCGACCATTCCGATCAGCGTCCCCGCCGAGATTGCCAGGCCGACCGCGACGAAGCCGATCCCGAGCGAGATGCGCGCGCCGAACAAGATGCGGGCGAACACGTCCCGGCCGAGCTTGTCGGTGCCGAACGGATGACCGGTGGCCGGTGGAAGAGCCCCCAGCGCGACGTTCTGCGCCAGTGGATCGTGGGGGGCGAAAAGCGGCGCGAAGACGGCCAGTAAAAGGATCGCCACGATCACCACCGCGCCCACGACGGCGCCGGGCGCCCGGCTGAAACGGCGCCAAACATTCCGTCCGAAGCTGCGTGCAGGCGGTCCGAGGTCGACGGCGGCTTCGGGCTCGGTCGGCGAGGAGCCCGCGATCACCGGGCCGGTGTTTGGAACCTCGCCGTGCAATGCCTGGCAGTGCGGCGCGCGACGCGTTGGCGGTCATATCGGAGCGTGCTTGCTTTCGAAGGGATATGCCCCCGACGCGCGCAACCGACCCGCGCTCGCCAACATACTAGGCCGTCGCGGCGTAGTCAGCTAACCTTAGGAGAAATGCGCGTGCGCGCGATCAAATCGATGCTCGGTGCCGCTGCGGGGATCGCGATCCTCACGGCGTGCGGCGGGAATTACAACTCGCTGATCACCTCGACGACGCTGGTCGACGTTCAAGACAACTCCGCGCTGCAGTTCCGGGTAGGAACCGCACTCTTCCCCGACGGCACGACCGGGCTGAACACCGTCGTGACCTTCCGGTATACCACTGGTGCCTCTGCCGCGACCATCAATACCCCGACCATCACCGGGCCTGCCGGCTTCGTGGTCCCCAGCAACGCGCAGACCGCCACGAACACCGACGCCGGGACCAACAAGATCTCTGGGACGCCGACGGGCGGGACCACGCTGACGACGTTCGGCACCGCCGGCGGCGCCTTCGCGTACGGCTTCGAGAACATCAACACGTCGTTCGGGACCGGCGGCTTCGCGGAGTTCGTCGGCACGGTCGCGGACAATACGGCCCTCTACCAGGACGGCGACAGCACGATCGTGGTCGGTTCGGGCAAGGGCAAAGTCCAGACGGTCATCGGGCCCAAGATCTTGGGCGCCGCCAAGCTCGGCGCTATCGGCAACGCCTACACGATGCCGCTCTACGCCCCCGAGCAGTCCCGGTTGCCGTTTATCCTCGGCCCGCCGGCGGTCGCGGATTTTCACAACGCGAACTTCTCGAGCGCGTTCCTCGGTTACGATTCCGGGTTCACCGCCTTCGCGGCGGCGCCCGTTGCCGGATCGTACTCGCTGACGGTGAGCGTGCCGTCGACGGCGCAACAGAACTCCGCCAGCTTCACCGAGGCGGCGACCCTCACGTCGACCGCGCCGCTGGGGGCCGAGTCGACCGCGGTCGTGGTGACGAGCACCGGCAACGGCGGGGCGACGTTCACGGCCGCGACGGCGCCCGCCGGCGTGACCAACCAGCTCGTCTACATCGTCGACATCTCGGCCACGACGGCCACTCCGACGATGTACACTTGCGCCGTGCCTGTCGTCGGCGGCGTTTGCACGTACAGCGCGACGAGCGGTCCGACTGCGTCCGGAGCGACGACGGGCAGCGCTCCGTTTGCGACCGGCGATTCGATCTACGCCTACGTCGTCGGCTCGGACTACGATATCGTGGCGCCCTCGTCGCCGAGCAACCTCCTGGAGTCGCCGACGCTGGCGAACCCGGTCGACATCACGATCTCCAAAGCGACCGAGGTGACCTATCCCGCCACCGGCGTGACCGGCCCGCTCCAACGCCGCCGCCGCTGAGAACCCCTCGGGGCGTTCTCGTAAGGATGCCTAATCGATGCCGGCGTGGGGAACCCCGCCGGCATCGTCTTTTCGTCGCACGCACGCGTCGACGACGCCGTTCGTGGACGTGGTCGTCCGGCTCCGCTCGTCCGAGGGAACCTCTTTCAGCCGGGCGAAGGATAATGTGCCGGTAAGCTCAGCGTATCCTCAGGCCGGCACGACAACATCCTGCGAAAGCACCACCTACCTTGGCACTTCTGCTTCTGTTGAAAGGGAGTGCCGTTGGGTTATTTCTTGATGTCGCATCCGTGTACCAGGAAACGACAAGCGTTCTGGCCCGCCGGTTGTGCACGGTCGAGATTTCGCTCATTGGCACCGCGCCTCTCTCAGCAAGCTCTGGTTGCCCTAACAGCTCACGGAGATGCACCATGATCGCGCGATATCTCCTAACCGTTTGGATGGCGCTGGCGTTCATCGCCGGTTCCTGCGTGCCGTCATTCGCCGCGGGTGGCCAGACCGGCAATATCAACGGCTCCCTCATCGACGGCACCACGCAAGCGGTGATCGCCGGTGCTCGGGTGACCGTGTCCTCACCGAGCAATTCGGCGTCGACTACGACCGACAGCCACGGATTCTTCGGATTCATCGGGCTGCCGGTCGACACGTATAACATCTCGATCAGCGCGCCGGGCTACGACGTGTTCAACCTGGGCGGGGTCACGGTACAGGGCGACCAAACCGTGAACGTCGGGTCGATCACGATCAGAAAGGCGCTGCAGCAAATCGGCCGCACGCAGGCCCGTTCGCCGTCGTCGGTCTTCCAGCGAAACCAGACCGTCGACCAATACACGGTGACCGGTGACGCGATTTTGCAGACGACCGGAAAAGCCGGCAGTACCAACGAGAACGACCTCGTCCTCGCGGTACCTGGCGTGACCCTCACGAACGCCGGTAATCTGACGATCCGCGGGGGCCTTCGCACCGAGGTCGGCTACCAGCTCGACGGCATCAACTTCACCGAGCCGTTCTTCTCACAGAACGGTGGCCTAGGACGCTTCGTCGGTCTCGGCACGCTGCAGGTCGTCGAAGGATCGGGTGACGCGACGCAGGCCAACATCGGCTCGGGCGTCGTCAACTTGATCCCCAAGCGCGGCACGTACCCGGCGACGGCGTTGATCAGCCTCGAGGACGGCGGGCCCAACTACAACCACCAAACCTCGATCGAATACGGTTGGGCGACACCCGACAACCGCTTCTCGGACTACGTCGCGTACAACGGCCAGCGCGGTCAGCCGTACCAAGGCTGGCGTGCCGCCGACTCGTCCTCGTACAACACCTACTTCGGGATCAATTACGAGCGGGACGACGTTCTCGAGAACAATTTCGTCTACAAGTTCGGCCGTGACAAGAATCAGTCGTTGCAGATCCTGTACCTGAATCAGGATCAAGTGCAGTACGGCGGGTTGGGCGGTTCGAATCCCTTCTACACCGTCGATCCCAACAACGTCATGGTCCTGGACCTCGGTGGGGCGTTCGGCTTCTCGCAAGCCGACTTCACGAGATTGATCGGGGTGAACCCCGACGTTCCCAGTCCGAACAGCAGCCAGACCACGCCCACCGGCAATGGTCTGATACAAAACAACAACCAGACGCGGTACTTGAAATTCGAGTACGACAACAACATCAACTCAACGACATTCTTGCAGGCCAAGCTCTACAACTTCGAGTCGATGCTCTGCGCGAGCAACGACGCCGGCTCGAGCGGCAACACGTTCGCCAACGCCGGCGTCGGCGCCATCGGGCGCTTGGATTGCACGGGCGGTCCGCGCGTCGGCGGCATCATCGACCTCACCAAGCAGTTCGGCGACAAGAACATCGTCACGCTGAGCGCGCAATACGAAGTCGCTCACCCAGTGTGGAACGACTACGATCCGGAAGCGAACTTCTATCTGTTGGCGGCCAACAACGTCGGCGCGTTCGGCGGTTGTGCCACCGGCCCGTGCTTGAAGGACTTCCAGGCCGGAGGCTACCTCTCGGGGTTCTTCCCGGGCGGCGTACCGCGTATCCCGGTGTCGGGGATCAACTATAACCAAGCCTTCTTCCAACAGTACGGATTGGGCTTGCGCTGGCAGTTCAATCCGACCGACCGGCTGCACTTCGATCTCGGCGTCCGAGAGGACCAACAGCGGCAGAACTACGGAGCCAACCCGTTCAACCCGACGATGCCGAACAACCCGTCGGACGTCACGACGGCGAGCATCGGCCCTCAATTCGTGGATCCGGTCGAGTTGCAACCGCGCCTTGCCGCGTCGTACGCGATCGACAACAACGATTCCATTCGATTCGGCTACGGCCGGTCGGCGGTGTTCTTGAACGCGCAAACCGCGGGCACGCCGGCCGGGTTCTACGGCTACGCCCCCCTGTCGGCCGTTCCGGCGAAGCCGGGCTTCACGTGCGGCAGCGGCGTGCCGGGTGCGCCTCCGGTCGCCTGCACGAACTACGCGCAGCAGCTGTTCTGGCTGTACGACCAGCACTTCGACGCGCCTGACCTCGGCGGCGGCTTGCCGGCGATCTACTCCAACTACGACTTCACGTACAGCCACTTGTTCGCCAATGGCTGGGGTATGAAGATCACGCCGTTCTACAAGCTCGGTACGCATCTTCCGTCGTTCGCCCTCGTGAGCTTGCTCGGCAACGGCGCGGCGGTGTTCACCGTCAACAACGAAGGACTCAACCGGACGACCGGTGCGGAGTTCGGCGTCAACACGCCGGACAGGCCGCGTGGTTTCTCGGCCTTCCTCGCGATGACGTACCAGAACGTCCTCGGAACGACTCCGCCGCTCATCGGCGGTGAGGACGCGCTTCCGATCAACGGTTCGGGTTCGCTGATCCTGGGCGACGTCTACCGCGCAGGGTACGTCTCCCCGTTCACCACACGCCTGGGCGTCACGTGGAAGCACCTCGACGCCAAAGGGAACGGCTGGCGCGTCAATCCGATCCTGCAATACGATCGGGGCTATCCGTACTCGGTCGGTAACGAGATCGCGTCGTCAGGGAATATTTGCGCCGTCTGCAGTTTCGGCAACATCCCACAGGTCAACTTCGGGGTCGGCGTCAACCAGATTCCGACCTTCCAGGCCAGCAACGGCACGTCGACATCGACGCAATACTACGATCCGGCATATTCGGGCAACAACGAGAACCCGAACATTGCCGCGACCCGTGGTACGCCGCAGACCTCGGCCGCGGGCGGCGTTCTGTGGAAGCCCAACCTCGAAGCGGATCTCGTGATCGAGTACAAGCACGCGCGGAGCACGTTTGGCATCCAGTTCCAGAACCTGTTCGGAAATGCGTTCAACAATCAGATACCGTTCGTCAACCCGTACTACCAGCCGGTAGCGACGGGTCTGTCGGGCCCGCAAACCGGGACGAACCCGAACCTCGGACTTCCGGGCTTCGCGAACGTTCCGAAGAACACGTACGCGTTCGATAACGGGGCGTACCTGATCTTGCCGTTGGCTCCGATGCAGACTACTCTCTACTACCAGTTCAAGCTCTGAGGCACTATGATCATCATCACCACGAAAGCGCGCGCATTCGGCGCGGCGTTGTTAGTCCTCGGCCTCGGAGCTTGCAGCGGCTCAGGGACGAATCCGGTTTCGTCGACCAAGGCGAACCTGGGTTCGGACTCGCTACAGTTCGCGGTCGGGACGGCCAATGTGCAAGGAAGGATCGGCACGAACTTCGTGTCGACGTTCCGGCAGGGCGTTGGTCAAACCAACCCAGGCGATAGCGGAGCGCTGGTCTCGTCGGTAACGATCGCGGGTCCCTTCACGGCACCCGCGACCGCCGGCACCGCCGACGGATTCCACGCCACGGTCGTCACCGGACCCGGTCCGACGGACGCCGGGCATGGGACGCTCACCTCGACCGGTCAGCTGGCCGCGAATCCCACCACCTTCGGTCAGTCGGGCGGCGCCTTCGGTTTAGGCATTGAGCCCTGGAACGCGAACGCGAACGGCGCTCCCGACGGCGTAGCGCCGTACCCGGCTCCGCTCTTCGACGCGGCGGCTGATGCGAATCAGTTCGTGCCGTGGGGCGGTCCGCCGGCGTTCGATCCAGACGGTACGGGAGAAGGGACGCGCGACGGACAGGTCTTCCCGGCAGGTACGCTCGGCGTCAGCGAAGGTCTCGACGTCTTCCTGATGACGCCGGCCGTGGGCCCGTACGCGCTCACCGTCACGGTGCCGACCACGACGAACGGCGCGCCGACGTTCACGCAGTCCGCCAACTTGGCGCACCTCGGCCCGGCGGCCGCCGGAACCGGAGGCGTGCTCGCGCTCATGGCGACGCCGCCGGCGGCGACGCCCGACACGGGGGGTGGCCTCACCTTCGCCGTCGCCCTGCCGCCGGACGAAACGGAAGGCTACGTCCAGATCACGGACATCGGCCCGCCGACGACGCCGGGCGGCTGCCACAACGGTGCAAATCCGGTGTACTACACGATCGTCGTACATGGATCGGGGACCGCGACGCTCCCGGATAAGGCAGGGCCATTGGGCGCACCGTCGATCTGCACCCCGGCGCAAAACACGGCGGCAGACGGTGCCGCGTCGGAAGGCGACTCGTTTACGGTTCAGTACGTCGGGTTCAACTATCCGGCATATGAGAGCTCGTATCCGAGTAGCTTGCACGTCGTCACGCCGACGATCCTCGGCGCCGCCGGGCAAGACGACATCATGATCTCGCCCGTCCAGACCTATGCGGTCAGTCCGGCGGGCGTGATTACGGTGATGAACAAGGTCCGGGGCAAACCCTCGAGTCTACGCCGATACTAGAACGGCGCTAGTCGTCAAGAATCGCGGGTCCGCTTTGGGCGGGGCCGCGATTCTTTTTTCCGTCCGGTGGCTGCCGCGATGTTACCGGCGGTAATCCGCCAGGGTCTGGGGCTCGGGGGCCGGGGCGGTCATTGTGAAAGGTTCCGAGGCCAGGCTTAGCGGACTCCACGGCAGCGCCGTGTCCGGCGTGGCGCGGCCGAGGAACCGGTCGCCGTCGTTTGTCGTTGTCGCGCAATCCAGCCTGAACTAGGCTTACGTTTGGAGAAGGGACCTTTCACTTCTCGTGCCACTCGAGGTTCATCCGTGCCGACCGTGATCGATCCCGCGCTTTCGCTCATCGAAGGAAAGATCCGAGACGGGACCTCGCTGAACCTCGACGACGGCGTCGCGCTCTTTCGCACGGCGGACATCCATACGCTGGGACGCTTGGCGAAGTCGGCCAAGGAGCGCAAGAGCGGCAAGAACGTCTATTACATTCTGAACCGCTACATCAACTCGACCAACGTCTGCTACGCGAACTGCCGCTTCTGCTCGTTCGCGCGAGCCGAGAAGGATGCCGGTAAGGTCCGCATGTCGGCCGACGAGGTGGTCGAGAAGGCGCTCGAGACGGGGACCAACTTCAACCAGCTGCACATCGTCGGCGGTCACGATCCGCGCCAGCTCTCGCTCGACTATTGGCTCCCGCTGATGCGCCGCGTCAAGCAGCTGCTGCCGCACGTGCAGCTCTCGCTGTTCACCGCCGCCGAGATCGACTACCTGGCGCGCCGGCACCGGCTCTCGTACGACGAGGTCTGCGCGCAGCTGCGCGCGGCCGGGCTCGACAACGTCAACGGCGGCGGCGCGGAGGTGTTCAGCGAGCGCTTTCGCCGCGAGGTGTGCCCCAACAAAGTCGACGCCGCGCATTGGCTCGAGATCCACGAGACGCTCCACCGGCACGGCGTCGCGTCGAACGCCACGATGCTCTACGGAACGATCGAGACGGTCGAAGAACGCGTCGAGCACCTCATCATGCTCGCTGAGTCGCAGCGGCGTTCACCCGGCTTCAACGCCTTCATTCCGTTGGCGTTTCATCCCGACGGGAACGAGCTCTCGCACCATGGTTGGACGTCGGGGCTCGACGACATCCGGATGTTCGCCGTCGCGCGCTTGATGCTCGACAACTTCGATCACATCAAAGCCTACTGGATGATCCAGGGACTCAAGGTCTGTCAGCTCGCGCTCGAGTTCGGCGCCGACGACATGGACGGCACGCACGGTTCGACCGACGAGGAGATGATCTATCACAGCGCCGGCACGCGTTCGGGACAGTACGTCGATGACCGCGAGTTTCGCCGGCTGATCGAGGAGGTCGGCTACGTCCCGGTCCGCCGCAACTCGACCTACGATACGTTCCCGCACGACTGGCGGCCCGGCGAGGTGGATGCCGCGTTCACCGATGCCGCGAGCGGGCGGACCGCTTCGATGGAATCCGTCGTTGCATAAGCTGCGCTACGGGCGGATCGCTTACGTCAACGTGGCCCCGATCGAAACCGCGTTCGACAACGGTGCCGTCGTGCGCGACGTCGAGGTCTTGGATGCCGTTCCGACCCAGCTCAACCTCGCGATGTCGGAGGGGCGCATCGACGCCGGCGCGATCAGCGCGGCGCACTATCTCGCGCATCGCGACGACTTCGTGCGCATCGCGGACCTGTGCATCGCGGCCGACGGCCCGGTGCGCACCGTGCTGTTCGTCTGCCCGACGCCGCCCGCGCTGCTCGGTGAAGCGACGATCGCGGTGACCGCGCACTCGGCTTCGGGGCGCGCGCTGCTCGCGGCGCTCCTGGGCGGGATCCACGGCGTGCACCCGCGTTACGAAGTGGTCGACGACGCGCTCGCCGCCGCTCGTGCCGGGCAGCCCGCCCTGGTGATCGGCGACGACGCGCTGGTCGCGCGGGCCGAGTTGCCCCGCTCGCAGATCCACGATCTGGGCGAGGCGTGGCGCGCATGGACCGGGCTGCCGTTCGTCTTCGCCGTGTGGGCGGTTCGGCGCGCCGCGCTCGCCGCGTATCCCGCCGAGGTCGCCGCGTTGACCGACGCGCTCGTCGCCGCGCGTGATTGGGGCGAGGCGAACCGCGAAGCGGTCATCGATGCCGCCGTCGCCGTGAAGCCGTACCATCGGGCACTGTACGAGGACTACTTCAGCCGGCTCGCCTATCACCTCGACGAACGCGCGGCGCGGGGTTTGGAGCGCTTCGCAACCCTGCTCGTGCCGGAGCGCGCGCGTGTCAGTCGCTGACGTCCTCGACCGCGCAGCCGGGGGCGCGCGCATCAGCCTCGACGAGGGCGTGCGGCTGTACCGCGAGGCGCCGCTGCACGAGCTCGGCGCCGCGGCGCACGCGCGGCGCATGGCGCTCTATCCGACGACCGACGTGACGTACGTCGTCGACACGACGATCAACTACACCAACGTCTGCAACGTGCACTGCACCTTCTGCGCGTTCTTCCGTCCCGAGAAGCACGGCGAAGGTTACACGATGTCGCACGACAAGGTGCTCGAGCGCGTACGCTATGCTGCCGACCAGGGCGCGACGCAGATCATGATCCAAGGCGGCGTCAACCCCGAGCTGCGCATCGAGTGGTTCGAGCGGCTGTTCCGCCGCGTGGCCGTCGAGTTTCCCGGCGTCGACATCCATTCGCTCTCGGTTTCGGAGATCGCGGGCCTGGCGAAGATCGAAGAGCTGAGCGTGCGCGATGTGCTGCTCCGGCTCAGAGCGGCGGGGATGAAATCGCTGCCCGGCGCCGGCGCCGAGATCCTCGTCGAGCGCGTGCGCAAGCGCATAAGCGCGCGCAAGATCGTCCCCGACGGCTGGATCGGCGTGATGCGCGAGGCGCAGCAGCTCGGGATGCCGACGACCGCGACGATGATGTTCGGCTCGATCGAAACCGACGAAGAGCGCGTGCTGCACATGGAGGTCATCCGCGACCTGCAGGACGAGACCGGGGGGTTCACCGCGTTCATCCCCTGGTACTACGTTCCGTACAAGACGCCGCTGCGCGGTCGCGAGGCCAGCGGCGTCGAGTACTTACGTGTGCTGGCCGTTTCGCGTCTCTTCCTCGACAACGTTCCGCATCTGCAGGCGTCGTGGTTGACGCCCGGTCTGAAGCTGGGTCAGCTCGCGCTGTTCTACGGCTGCGACGACATGGGGGGGACGATCATCGAGGAGCAGGTCGTGCACGATGCGGGCAGCACCAACGAGGCGACCCGTGTGCAGGTCGAGCAGATCATCCGCGGCGCGGGCTACAACCCCGTCATCCGCGACACGTACTGGAACCTGCGCGCCGATCTCGCACTCGCAACCGGCTAGAACGATTCGCGAATCGTCGCGCCGGCGAGCATCTCGTCGCCGTCGAGATCGAGCAGCGCGACGAGCTGACCCGGCGTGACCGCATCGTGTGGTTCGTCAAAGTCCAGCCGCAGCGTCGCGTCCTCTGCGACGGCGGCGGTCGCGCGGACGGGCGTCGCCCGGTAGCGCGTCATCGCCAAGACGCGCGTCGCGTCCGCCGCGAAGCGCTCGGGCCGGATGAGGTTGAGCTCATCGGCGACCAGGCCGTCGCAACCGAGCTCGCCGGCCCGGCCGATGACGATCGTATTGCTGGCAGGATCGATCCGGGTGACGTAGCGCGGGCCGTCCCCGGCGGGGAGCCCCCGGCGCTGACCGACGGTGTAGCCGCCGATGCCGGCGTGCGTGCCGACCAGCTCGCCGGCGCTGGTGACGACCGTTCCGGGCCGAGCCGTTTCGGGCGCGAGCCGGGCCAGGACCTCGCGGTAGTCGCCGCCTTCGACGAAGCAGATGTCCTGAGAATCGGTCTTCGCCGCGACCCCGAGCCCGAGCCGTACGGCGTGCTCGCGCGTCTGGGTCTTGCCCAGTTCCCCGAGCGGGAGTAACAGCCGGCTCAACTGGGCCGGCTCGAGCTGGGCCAGCGCGTAGGACTGATCCTTGGCCGAGACGCTTCGGTAGAGGTGCGGCCCGTCGGGGGCATGCTCGACCCGCGCGTAATGGCCGGTCGCGACGTAGCGCGCGCCCAGCCGGTCGGCGTAGGAGCGCAGCGTCCCCAGCTTGACGTTGTTGTTGCACGAGACGCACGGGTTCGGCGTGCGGCCGCGAGCATAGTCGCTTGCGAAACGATCGATCACGCCGCGGCGGAACGCCTCTTCGAAGTCCAGGACGTAATGAGGGATCCCCAGCACCGCAGCGCTGCGGCGCGCGTCGTCGAAGTCGTCGGCGCCGCAGCATGACTTCGCGTGCGCCGGCCGGGTGGGGGCGTACATCTTCATCGTGACGCCGACGACGTCATAGCCCGCTTCTACGAGCAGACCCGCCGCCACCGCGGAGTCGACGCCGCCGCTCATCGCCGCGACGACCCGTGTTCGTTCGCTCATGCTTTTCTTTGCTGTATAACCGCGCACCAGGAGAACGAGGTGCACCCGCTAAGGTTCGACCACATGCCTGCGCTCGGGGAGGAGTTCCGAAGTGCGCGAGAAGCGCGCGGGCTCACGCTCTCGGACGTCGCCGAACAGATCCACATCCGTTCGGTCTACCTCAACGCTATCGAAAACGAAGATTGGACGGCGATCGGCGCACCCGTCTATGTCCGCGGGTTCATCCGCACCTATGCGCGGTTCCTGGGCCTGGACGCGGAAGATGCGGTCGCCATGTTCAACCGCTACGCCCCGGTGGAGCGAGCGGTTGCTGCCGTCGCGCTGACGTCGGGCGACGACCGAGGCGGTTCCGGTCCCTCGCTCTGGGTGCTGATCGGCTCGCTCGTCGCGGTCCTCTTGGTGGGCTTCGTCGGCTACGAGTACTGGCAGTACCTCCAGGGGAACACCGGGCGGGAACCCACCGCCGCGGTCAGCACGCAACCCGGCACGACCGCTGCGGGGTCCCCATCCGCGGTACCGAACGCCCGGACGTCGGCGGTACCCATCCTAGCGCCGACGCCCGTACCGCACCACCAGCTCGCCGTCCATCTCACTCAGCGCTCCTGGCTGCGCGTCACCATCGATGGGACCACGCAGCTCGAAGGCATCTTCCCCGCCGGAACCACCCGCACGTTCACCGGCTCGGTCGCCGACCTCCGAGTCGGCAATGCCGGCGGGGTCGTCGCTACGGTGAACGGCCGCCCGGCGCGCCCGCTGGGCAAGGATGGGGACGTGGCCGAGCAGCGCTACACTCTCTGACCGCAGGACGCTTCCCATGCCCTCCGACTCCTCCTTCGACGTCGTCTCGCGCGTCGATCCGCAAGAGCTCGACAACGCGCTCAACCAGGCGCGCAAAGAGATCGCGGGTCGCTTCGACTTCAAGCACTCGATCGCATCGATCGAAAGCGACGGTAAGACGATCACCGTGCTCGCCGACGACGGGCTCAAGTTGCGCAACGTGATCGACATCATCCAGTCCAAGGCGGTCAAGCGCGGGATCGACCTCAAGGCATTCGACATGTCCAAGGAAGCCGAGGCCGCCTCCGGCAGCACGCTGCGCCAGAAGATAGCGGTGCGCGCCGGGATACCGAAGGACAAGTCCAAGCCGCTGATCGACGCGATCAAGTCGTCGAAGCTCAAAGTGCAGGCGCAGTATCAGGACGAGCAGATTCGCATCTCGGGCAAGTCCAGGGACGACTTGCAAAAGGTGCAACAGCTCCTGAAGACGACGCCGTTCGACCTCCCGCTGCAGTTCGTGAACTATCGGTGACGGCAATCGCCGCTCCGACGCAAACCGTCGCGTTCGTGTCGCTGGGATGCGCCAAGAACCTGGTCGACTCCGAGGTGATGATCGCGAAGCTCGGCGCAGCGGGCTGGGCGCTGGTCCCTGACGCCGGCGAAGCGGACGCGGTGGTCATCAACACCTGCGCGTTCATCGACCCGGCGAAGGCGGAATCGACCGAAACGATCCTCGAGCACGCGGCGCGCAAACGTGACGGGCAGCAACTCATCGTAGCGGGCTGTCTCTCGCAGCGGTACGGCGACGAGCTACAGGCGTTGATCCCGGAGATCGACGGGGTGATCGGCACCGGCGCGTACGCCTCGATCGTCGAGCTGCTCGACGACGCCATGGCGGGACGCCGACCGGTGCGGTTGGGTTTCGAGGCCGAGCCCGAGCACGATTTCTTGCCGCGCTTGGTCACCACCCCGTCGGCGACGGCCTACCTGAAGATCGCCGAAGGCTGCGATCACCCGTGCACGTTCTGCATCATCCCGCAGTTGCGCGGCGCGTTTCGCTCGCGTTCGGCCGAGTCGATCCTGGCCGAGGCTCGCGCGCTCGCCGCCGGCGGCGCGAAAGAGTTGATCTTGATCGCGCAGGACACGTCGATGTGGGGCCGCGATCGCGGACACCGGCGCGGCGGCCTGGCCGAGTTGCTGCGCCGCCTGCACGACGTCGAGGGCGTCGCGTGGATCCGGTTGTTGTACCTGTATCCGGCGACCGTCGACTCCGAGCTGATCGACGCGATGGCGTCGCTGCCCAAGGTCTGCGCGTACATGGACATGCCGCTGCAGCACGTGAGCGTGCCGGTGCTGCGCGCGATGCGGCGCCCGTCGCACGGCGAACGCTACTTGGAGATCATCGAAGACTTTCGGCGGCGTGTCCCCGGGATCACCATGCGCTCGACCTTCATCGTCGGGTTCCCCGGTGAAACCGAGGAACACGTAGCCGAGCTGGAAGCCTGGATCGAACGCGCCGAGCTCGACCGCGTCGGGTTCTTCACCTACTCGCGCGAAACGGGAACGCCGGGCGCGGACCTGGCGCAGCAAGTTCCCGCGCGCGAGAAGCGACGCCGCCTGATCCGCCTGCGCGACGCGCAGCGCCGCGCTTCCGAACGTGCTCGCGCACGCCGCGTCGGTCAAGTCGTGCAAGTCTTGGTGGAGGAGCGCCGCACGTTGCGCAAGACGGATCCGATCGCGGTCGCCCTGCGCACGCGCAGCGTGCTGACCGGGCGATCGACGGGCGAAGCGCCCGGCGTCGACGGGACGGTCGCATTCGCCGGCGACGTCCCGGCCGGCGCGTTCGTCGACGTGCGTCTCGACGGGAACACCGCATTCGATTTCTACGGCACGCTGGTTGAGGCGGGCTTGCCGGGCCGATGAGCAAGTCGCTGACTGCCGACCCGCCGCCGTCGGCGCCACCGCCGGGCCAACGCCCGCGGCGTCAGCCGCAGCCGCCCTCCGGCGGCGCAGGCTGGAACTGGGGCAACGTGCTGACGTACGTCATCGGCGCGCTCCTGATCCTGGCCGGCGTGATCTCCGGCGTCGTCGCCTATCGCATGGTCCACGATCACGATACGTTCCAGCGGAGCTTGAGCCGCACGCTGCCGATCTACGTCCCGCCGCCCGAGGCCGTGTTCGACAAGGACCGCATCTACCTGCTCGTCATGGGGATCGACTTCAATTACGACAGCAAGGGGATGCCGTACTCGAAGGGCGCGCGCAGCGATACGATCATGGTGGCGGGGCTCGACTTTCCGACGCGCTCGGTGAAGCTCATCTCGGTGCTGCGCGACACCGAAGCGATCGTCAACGGGCACGACACGAAGATCAACGAAGCTTATGCCGACGGCGGGGAGAAGCTGGCCGACCAGGTGGTCGGCGATTTCCTCGGTCTGCCCCCGCATCCCGACGGATCGTATTTCGACCGCTACGTCGTGATCAACACGAACGGCCTCAAGGAGTTCGTCGACGCGATCGGCGGCATCGACGTGCCGGTGACCGAAACCATGGACTACGACGACAACTGGGGCAACCTGCACATCCACTTCAAGCCCGGCATGATCCACATGAACGGCTATCAGGCGCAGGCCTACACGCGGTTCCGCCATGACGCGTGCAGCGATCCGTGTCGAACCAAACGGCAGCAGCAAGTCATCCGCATCGTCGTAACCAAGCTCAAGGCGCAGAAGTTCAACGACTTCGTGCATCTCGGCCAGCTCATGGGCGTCATCAACAAGAACGTGATGACGAACCTGACCTTCGACGAGGAGAAGTCGCTGGCGTGGTCGTTCAAGGACGCGAATCCGGCCGATCTCAACCACATGGACACGATCGGCTACGTCGATACAAAGCAGACGGCGTATGCGGGTGAGGTGCTGATCCCGGATGCGGCGCAAAAGACGAAGCTCGTCTCCGAGCTGCTGGGCCCGTACGGGAACGTCACTCGACCGCCGGCGAGCGCGCTCGCGTCGGTCAAGCCGTCGACGGTGCACTTGGTGATCGAGAACGGCAGCGGAATCGCCGGACTAGCGGGCGCGGCGTCGACGAAGCTGACCAAGCTGGGCTACGTCGTCGACTCGGTGCAGAACGCGGACACGTTCGGCTACGACACGACGCAGATCCGCCCGTCGTCGAAGGTTCCGTTCGTCGGCGACCGCGTGCGCGCCGACCTCGGCGTCGATAGCGCGACCGTTGCTCCGGCGACCGACGCGACTCCGGGGCCGCGCAGCGTGGTCACGGTGATCGTCGGGCGCGATTTTTCCGGCGCGACCGCGAAAGCCATGCCCGCCGCGTCCGTCGCGCCGGCCCACACGTAACGGGGAACGACGCTGCAGCAACCGCGGCGCGTCCGGCGGCCGGGACTCACGATCGTCGTCGTCGCGGTCTGCGCCGTCATCGCGGCGATCGGCGGTCGGCACCTCTGGACCAAGAGCGACGACTTGCTCCGGCCTGCGGTCGTACCGCGGGACGCGGACGCCGCCGCGTTGCTCCACCCGTCGCTCGGCGCGCGGCTCGGGGCGTTGTTCGGCGACGCGCGCGCCCCGGTTTCGTCGCGACCGCGGCTGGTCGCCTTGACGTTCGACGACGGCCCGTATCCGGTCACCACGCCGCTGCTGCTGCAGCGCCTGCGCGACCTGCACGTCCCGGCGACGTTCTTTTTGATCGGGCGCGACGCCGAGCAGTTCCCCGACCTCGCGCGCGAGATCGCGGCCGCCGGTCACGAGATCGCGGACCATACGCTCACCCACCCCGACCTCGATGCGCTGGACGACGCCGGTGTGATCGCCGAGCTGCGCGGTGGCGCCGACAGCCTCGAGCGCATCGCACCCGATCCGGCGGAGCGTACGTCGTTCCGCCCGCCGCACGGCCGCTACACCGACGCGACCATCCGCGCCGCGCAGTCGGCCGGTTACGCGACGATCCTATGGAACGACGACCCCGGCGATTGGCGCGCCGTCCCCGCGAGCGCGCTGCAGGAGCACCTGCTCGATCGTGCGACCGCCCCCGAGATCGTCTTGCTGCACAGCGGCCGCCCGGCGACGATCGCCGCGCTGGCTCCGGTCGTGAGCGCATTCCGCGCCGCGGGGTACGAGTTCGTCACGGTGGCGACGCTGTTGCGGCGGACCTCGGCCGACGAGATCAACCGGCCCGCAAAGTTCCCGCTCACCGGTAACCCCAGCCCCAGTCCGCGGTAGAGGGGCGAGCCGGCCCGCCGAGTCCGCTTTGTGTCCTCGGGAGGAACCGACCCCCGCGGCGAACGGTTGTAGTGAAGTATGGCCTTTCTCAAGACCCTGTTCGACGGTAACGAACGCGAAGTAGTACGGCTCCGGCGGACCGCCGAGCGCGTCAACGCGCTCGAGCCGGCGATGGCGGCGCTCACCGACGAGCAGCTGCGCGCCAAGACCGACGAGTTCCGCTCGCGCCTGGCCGTGCGCTTGGGCGAGGGCCAGGCCGAGCGCGACGTGCTCGACGAGCTGCTCCCCGAGGCGTTCGCGGTCGTTCGCGAAACCGGCAAGCGCGTGCTGGGCATGCGCCACTTCGACGTCCAGATCATGGGCGGCCAGGCGCTGCACGAGGGCAACGTCGCCGAGATGCGCACCGGCGAGGGCAAGACGCTGGTCGCGACGCTGCCCGTCTACCTCAACGCGCTCACCGGCAAGGGCGTCCACCTCGTCACCGTCAACGACTACCTGGCAAAGCGCGACGCCGAGTGGATGGGGCCGATCTACACGGCGCTCGGGATGACGGTCGGCGTGATCCAGCACGACCTCGACCACAACGTTCGCAAAGAAGCGTACAACTCCGACATCACCTACGTCACCAACAACGAGGTCGGCTTCGACTACCTGCGCGACAACATGGCGTGGGCGCTCGATCAGATGGTGCAGCGCCACCTCAACTTCGCCATCGTCGACGAGGTCGACTCGATCTTGATCGACGAGGCGCGCACGCCGCTGATCATCAGCGGGCAAGGTCATGACGCGACCGAGCTGTACGGGCAGTTCGCCAAGATCATCCCGCGGCTGGTCAAGGACGAGGACTTCACGGTCGATCAGAAGTCGCACGCCGTTCCGATCACCGAGAAGGGCGTCGCGAAGGTCGAGAAGATGCTGGGCGTCAGCAACCTGTACGACCAGCGCAACCTCGAGCTGACCCATCAGCTCAACGCCGCGCTCAAGGCGTGGCACCTGTTCCACAAGGACCAGCAGTACATCGTCAAGGACGGCGAGGTCGTCATCGTCGACGAGTTCACCGGCCGGTTGATGTACGGGCGGCGCTACTCCGACGGAATCCATCAAGCGATCGAAGCCAAGGAAGGGCTCAACGTCCGCAGCGAGGACCAGACGCTCGCGACGATCACGTTCCAGAACTACTTCCGGCTCTACGACAAGCTGGCCGGGATGACGGGTACCGCCAAGACCGAGGAGCGCGAGTTCCGCGAGATCTACGGGCTGGCCGTCGTGGTGCTGCCGCCGAACATGCCGGTGCGGCGAAAAGACAACGCCGACATCGTCTATCGTTCGGAAGAGGCGAAGTTCAACGCGGTCATCGACGACATCATCGCCGAGCACCAGAAGGGCCGGCCGGTGCTGGTGGGCACGCGCTCGATCGAAAAATCGGAGCGGCTGGCGATGATGCTGCGCCGCCGCGGCGTCGAGTGCAACGTGCTCAACGCGAAGTACCACGAGCAGGAAGCGCAGATCATCAAGGACGCCGGCATCCCCGGTAAGGTCACCATCGCGACGAACATGGCCGGCCGCGGCGTCGACATCAAGCTAGGCGAGGGTGTCCCCGACGCCGGCGGCCTGCACATCATCGGCACGGAGCGGCACGAGTCTCGCCGCATCGACAACCAGTTGCGCGGACGTGCCGGGCGCCAAGGCGACCCCGGGACGACGCGTTTTTACATCGCGCTCGAGGACGAGCTGATGCGGCTGTTCGGCCAAGAACGGCTGCAGAAGATGATGGACTTCGTCAAGTTCACCGACGAAACGCCGATCGAGGCCGGGATCCTGTCGCGCTCGATCGAGAACGCACAGTCGAAGGTCGAGAACCACAACTACGAGATCCGCAAGTCCGTCCTCGAATACGACGACGTGATGAACAAGCAGCGCGAGGTGATCTACGGCGAACGCCGGCGAGTCCTCGAAGGCCAACCGCTGCGCGACTTCTTCGTCGACACGCTGCGGCGCAAGACCGCGTACGCCGTCGACACCGGCGCGCCCGAAGAGAAGCACCCCGCCGACTGGGATCTGCCGGCGATCCTCGACGAAACCGAGCTCATCTTCCCGATCAAGGAGGACGTGAGCGTCCCCGATCTCGAGAAGCTCGACCGCGACGGTATGAAGGAGCTGCTCTTCAACCATGCGCTGGCGGCGTACGAGGAGAAGGAAGCGGAGATCACCCCCGACATCATGCGGATGATCGAGTCGCAGTACATCATGCTGCCGACGATCGACCGCCTGTGGGTCGATCATCTCTACATCATGGACGCGCTCAAGAGTGGGATCGGGCTGCGCGGCTACGGCCAGAAAGACCCGCGCGTCGAGTACGAAAAAGAAGCCTACGAGATCTTCGAGGACCTCAAGAACAACATCGCCGACGAAGCGATCAAAGCGGCGTTCACGGTTCGTGTCGAAGCGGCGCCGCCCGAAGGGTTTCCACCCGACGGCATGCCGCCAGGCGGTTTCGCCCCAGACGGAACGCCGCTCGCCGCCGACGGCACGCCGCTGCAATATACCGACGCCTATGCCGAAGGCGCGGCTGCGTCGGCCAACGGCATGCCGGCCTTCGAGCAGATTCCGACCGGCGCGATCGCGCCGCAGCCCGCCGAGTCGCGCATGGACCCGGCGGTGGCGGAACGGTTACTCGGTCCGGCACCGAAGTACGAACCGACGCAGCTGCACACGAACCGCGGCGACGGTGAGGCGGCCAAACCCAAGACCGCGGCGGCCGAGAAAGTCGGCCGCAACGAGCTCTGCCCCTGCGGCAGCGGCAAGAAATACAAAAAGTGCCACGGAGCCGCCGCGTAGTACGCAGCGCGCTCTTAAGCGTATGTTCGCCCGTTAATAATTCGGACGCTTCGTCTCACACGGGCGCAGTTTGTCGGCACGAAGCTAGAACAGCGAAATGCTTAGTTGGTTAGGCGCAAACTCCTCAACGTGCTCATAGGCTCGGGATTCAGCGAGGGCTTGAAACTGCCCGGAACAGCCGCAATTACCGAGCATGTACGTTCACTAACGCAATACTCGGTGCTGGCCGACCAGAACCGCGAGGTGCCGCTGGGGAACGTGCTATCTAAGATTGCGAGCTCGTATTACGATTCGCCAACGTTCGAGATCTACTTACACTTGGTCGAGTGCATGTTGTCCGCGGCGTCAAGTCGGCTGGGCTTTGCCTTACCCGATTCTCAAAAAGTCGCGTTTAACGCGTTCATGGACTTGAGCCCTCGTCTCGCCACGGTCTTAGTCGAGCAACATCTTGAGAGGTTTGGTAGAGAGGTCATGGCACGCGTTGCCGACTTTCTCGACGACGCAATTGCGGAGTCAGCAATTGAAAAACGAGGGGTCATTCGCGGCTTCTTTACGCGACTCTTAAAGCGTCATTCGCTCCGGGTCGCGACGCTTAATTATGATGACGCAATCGAACGTAGTATGCAATTCTGGGATGGATTCACGCCGGAAGACCCTGGTTCGCTCGACTATGCAAGCTTTGAGAAGGCGCACGTCCGTGAACTCCTCCACCTTCATGGTAGCATTCGGTTCGCTCCGTCGCCGCCCGAAGTCGTACCAAAGGGCCTTCCCGAGCTCGTGCGATATCAATCAAACAAGGCTGCGGCGCCCTTCCGACCACTGCCGTTGATGCAGAATACATTCACGCAAGCTGGCGAGAGAGTTTTCGTCGGCCCAATGCTTTCCGGGTTACGGAAGACCGACAAATTGATGATCGAGCCTTATAATCTTTATCATCATAGGTTCGTTTCTGGTCTCTTGTCTTCGCCCCGCTTTCTCTGTATTGGCTACGGTGGAGCTGATATCTATGTAAATGCTGCCGTTGCACAGGCTCGGCGAATTCACGGCGATCGCTTTAGAGCTGTATATGTGACGAAGGTCGATGAGGACTCGAGTCCTTCCGATCTTGCTACACTTCGCGCGTTGACTATGGCGGCCGCGCACAGCATAACTTATGCGCACGAACTCGATGGCTTCTTGCGGAGGTTGAAGGCGGCCAAGCTGTGCTTGGAAGAAAATGGGATGCTGCTGATTACCAGCGGCTTTCCGTTGCCCGATCCCCTCGGTGATCGGGTAGCTGCGTTCCTTCAGTGACGTCTAAGGATCGTGTCCCAGGGCGTGG
>PMOS01000017.1 GCA_003161435.1 Vulcanimicrobiota bacterium | reverse complement strand
CTTTTCAGCACCCTGCTAGTGTGCTGGCGGCCACGCCAGCGCGAACGATGGATCTCCCAGCTGCCACAGGAGGAAGGCGTCTTGATCGGTCGCCAGCGCTTGGGCCTGCGCGCGCGAGCTGCCGAGGTATCCGTGCCCCGCGTCGTAGTCGACGCGCAGCAGCACCGGCTTGCCGCTCGAGGTGGCGGCTTGTAACCGGGCGGCGAACTTCGCGACGATCCACGGCGCGACGCGCGGATCGTTGGCGCCGGTGATTGCCAGCACGGCCGGGTACGCGACGCCGTCCTTGATGTGGACGTAGGGATCGGTCGAGTACAGCGCGTTCCAGCCGACCTGGTTGGTGATCGTCCCGAACTCGGGGATGTTGGCCGGGCCGCCTTCGGCGAACTCGTCGCGAACCGGATTCGTATCGCCGACGTTGTCGAGCGCGGCGGCGAACAGCTCGGGATGTTGCACGATCGCGTTGCCGATCGTCACGCCGCCGGCGCTGGTCCCCTCGCCGGCAAGCTTCGCCGCCGACGTATAATGCTGGGCGATCAGGTACTGCGCGCAGCCGATGTAGTCGTCGACCGTGTGCTGCTTGGTCGCGATGTGCGCGCCGTAGTGCCAGTCTTCGCCGTTCTCGCCCCCGCCGCGCGGGTGACACTCGGCGAAGATCGCGCCGCGCTCGAGCCACGCCAGCCGCACCGCCGAGAACGACGGCCGGATGACGATGCCGTATGCGCCGTAGCCGTCGAGCAGCATCGGGTGCGTCCCGTCGAGCACGATGTTCTTCGGGATCACGATCGAGAGCGGCACCTGCGTTCCATCGGCGCTCGGGGCGAGCACTTCGCGTGACGTGATCCCGGAGTAGTCGACGTCGGACTTCTTGCGCAGCCCGGTATCGGTGAGCGGCAGATTTGCGCCGACGCGGTAGATGCGGGGCGACTCGGTCCACGACTGCAGCCCAAACGTCACGCCGGGCACCATCGGATCCGTCGACACGCCGGCGATCGCTCCGGCGAACGGCAGCTCGATGTCGGCGATCGCGCCCGGCGTGCCGTCGCGATTGAGCGCCAACCGGCGCAGCGTCGAGAGCCCGCCTTCGAGGTCGCGCAGATAGAAGCCGTCGCCGGCGAGGGAGATGTCCTCGATCACGTGGCTCGACTCGGGAACCACTACGCGCGCCGTGCGCAGCGAACCCGTCCGGAGGTCGAACGCGAGGATGCGATGGCGCGCAGCACCTTGGTGCGCAAGCAGATAGGCAGTGTCGCCGACGACGTCGCCGCCGAGCACGTCGTCGGCATAGCTCGCGATCTTGCGCCAGGGCGCGTGAGCGCCGAGCGCGGTCGCCGCCGGCGCGACGTAGATCGTGACCTCGTTCTGCACGCCGTGCGCGATCGCCGCCGTTGCCCAAAGGGTGCGCGGCGAAACCGTCACGATCGCCGCGTCCTCGGGAGCGAACGGGATGTTCTTGTCGAGCCCGTAGCCGAAGATCGCCGGATCGCGGTCGGGGTCGCGGCCGAGCACGTGCAGGCGCGCGACGCCCTTGGTGTCCTTCTCGCTCTGTGGCTGGTTCGGTCGTGCCGGCGGCGTGCGGAAGTAGTAGAACGAACGGTCGTCGGCGCGCCACGACGGCGCGATGTAGATGGCACGATCGATGACGTCCGGCAACAGCTTGCCGCTGTGCACGTCGACGACGTGCATCACGGTCTTCTCCGAGCCCCCTTCGGAAACGCCGGCGGCGAGGTAGCGCCCCGTCTGTGACACCGAGTAGTAGTCGATCGAGTAGTGCTGGTTCGCCGATCGCGCGAAGCGGTCCGGATCGAACAGGAGCCGTTCGGGCCCACCGGAGATCGAGCGCGTGTAGATGCGAGTCGTGTTCGCGCCGGCCGGCCGCTTCTCGTAGAAGTACGTTCCGCCCACCGGCTGCACGTCACCGATCGTTTCGGCGGCGTTGTCGAGTTGTGCGATGCGCGCGGCGAGCGCGGAACGCCCGGGGATCGCATCGAGCACCGCGCGCGCGTACGCGCTCTGAGCTTTGAAGTACGCTGCCAGTCCGGGATCCTTCGGATCCTCGAAGTAGCGGTACGGATCGCTGACGGTCACGCCGAAATGCGTCTCGGTCACCGGCCGCACCGCCGGCGGCGTAGGCGCCGCCGGAATCACCGCAGCCGCGAGCAACGCAACGGCGGTCGTCAGCACGAGCCCGGCCACGGCGGTCGGGACGACGAGGCCAAGCACGATCGGTCGGCGCATGGCCCGGCCGGTTACGCACCCGATAACGCATTCCTTCGGAGTCAACCTTTGTCGTGTCGCGGTCGCCCTTCGCCGGGCTCAGGGCGACGGCGCGATCATCTCGTGGGCGTTTGTGTTGTCGCTGGACTCCATCGTTCGCCCTTCGACGAGCTCAGGGTGACATCGGGGCCTTTCGCTGCGGGACGGCGTTAGCTGGCGGCGATGGCTTTGACGCGGTCTACGATCTCGTCGGCGTAATAGGATGCTTCGTCGTCGGATTCGCCTTCGGCCCAGACGTTGACCGAGGCTTCGGTCGCGTCGGGCAGGACGAGCACCCAGCCGTGGTCGCGCGCCAGGCGAATCCCGTCGAGCGTGTCGACTTTGCCGTTGCCGCCGTGGGCGGCCTCATCGTGCAGCGATCGCATCACGGCGCCTTTGCGGTCCCACGGGCACGGGACGACGCGACCGGCGATGTGCCACCGCGGCAGCATCGCGACGAGCTCGGACAGCTTGCGGTGCTCGGCGGCGAGCAGCTCCATGATCTTCGCCGTCGCGTAGATGCCGTCGAAGGCCGGCTGGAACTCGGGGAAGATCAGCTCGTAGTTCATCCCGCCGGCAAAGGTGAGCGCGCTGCCTTCGTTCTCGGCCAGCGCCATCAGCGAACGGCGATCGCTGCGCGTGCGGACGATCGTCGCGCCGTTGTCCTCCGCGATCCGTTCGAGGACGGTCGGCACGGTGACCGGCATCGCAATTCGCGCCCCCGGCTTTGCGCGCGCTACCAGCAGCGTGAGCAGCGCCATCAGGCGGTTGCGCCCGACGATCCTCCCGGCGTCGTCGACCAGCGTGAGGGTCTCGCCGTCGGCGTCGATCAGCACGCCCAGATTCGCTTCCAGCGACGTGACCACGGTGGTGAGTTGCTGGAGATGGCGTTCGCGGTCTTCGCGGAACGTGCGCACCTTGGCTGCATCGAAGTAGGCGTTGATCGCGATCTGTTCGACGCCCAGCGTGCCCAGGATCTGCGGCAGCACGATCGAGGCGTTTCCGAACGCGTAGTCGATCACGACCCGGAAGTTCGCTTCCTTGATCGCGTTCGCACCGAGCGAGTGGATGAACGCGCCGGTATAACGCTCGAGCGCGCGCGAGGGAAAATCGAGCCGGCCGACTTCGTCCATCGGCGTGCGCCGGAAGTCCTCGCGGAAGAACAGGTTTTCGATCTTGCGCTCGGTGCCTTTGTCGATGCCGATCCCGGTGTGGTCGAAGAACTCGAACAGGATCGCGTTGGGATCGTCGGAGGCGACGCGCACGTGCACTCCGCCGTCGCTGCCGGCGCGCACAGCATAGTGCGCGAGGGGAAGCGGGTACGAGCGCAGATCGAGCACGTTCACGCCGACGCTGAGCAGTCCGGAGATGATGCAGCGGTTCATGACGCGCGACGCCGGATGCGTGTCGCGGCTGGTCATCACGGCTTGACCCGGGCGCAGCCACGTGCCGAACGCCTGGCCGAGCTTGAGCGCGAACTCCGGCGTGATCTCGAGGTTCGCCAGTCCGCTGACGCCGCCCGAGCCGAACAACGAGCCCGGCCACTTCTGACCGTAGATCAGCGACATCGAGACGATCGAGCCGGGCGTGACCCATTTGTCGGGCCACAGCTTGAGGTGCGCGTTGACGGTCGCGCCGACGCCGATCGTGCAGCCGCGGCCGATCACGCTGTTCTCGTTGATCTTGGCGCGCTTCTGGATCGTGTTGCGGTCGGCGACCGTGCAGTCGTTGAGCGCGGCTTCCTCGCCGACGTAGACGTCCTCCCAGGTGACGCTACGGTTCACCGTCGCGCCGCGTTCGACGATCGTGCGGTCGCCGATCACGGCCGGCCCGACGATCCGTGCGCCGGCGTGGACGCGGACGTCGCGGCCCAGCACCACCGGTCCCTCGATGGTCGCGCTCGGATCGACGCGCGTCCCTGGACCGGCGTACACGCCCGGTGCGATCTCGTCGCCGGCGAACCGGATCGCGACCTTGCGTTCGACCGCGTCGTAATTCGCCTGCTGGTACTGTTCGAGGTTGCCGATGTCGGTCCAGTAGGCGTCGATCACGTAACCGCCGAGCTTCGCGCCGTCGCGCAGCATCTCGGGGAACAGGTCTTTGGAGAAGTCGTACACGCGCCCGCGCTGCATGCGGTCGAGGATGGCGGGTTCGAGCACGTAGATCCCGGTGTTGATCGTGTCGGAGAAGACCTCGCCCCACGACGGCTTCTCGAGAAAGCGCACGATGCGCCCCTGCTCGTCGGTCACGACGACGCCGAACTCGAGCGGATTCGTCACGCGCTGCAGGGCGATCGTGACGTCGTTGCCCTGTTCTTTGTGATGGCGGACCACGGCGGACAGGTCGAGATCGGTCAGCGCGTCGCCGCTGATCACCAGGAACGTCTCGCCGATCAGCAGGTCGTGCGCCATCTTCACCGCGCCGGCGGTGCCGAGCGGCGTGTCCTCGACGACGTAGTGCATCTTGACGCCTTGCGCTTCGCCGTCGCCGAAGTAGGCTTCGATCTCGTCGGCGAGATAGTGCAGCGTCGCGACGACCTCGTCGAAGCCGTGCGCGCGCAACAGCTCGACGATGAGCTCCATCACCGGCTTACCGGCGACCGGCGCGAGCGGTTTGGGCCGGCGCGAGGTGAGCGGACGAAGACGGGACCCCTCGCCCCCGGCCATCAGGACAGCTTTCACGGCGTTGCTCCGGGACGGATTTCGTTGAGCGCGGCGCAGAGCCGGGTGAGCCGGCCGTCGGTTGCGAGCGCATCGACGTCGGTTCCCAGCTTCCGTCGCCAATTCGGGTACTGCATCGAGGTTCCCGGGACGTTGACGGGCGTTCGTTCGGCTAGGATGTCGTCCAACTGAGCCATGACGATCGCAGACGGCGTCGCGGCGAGGTAACGGTTCGCGGCGACAATGACCGCCGCGTCGTCGTCCTGCTCGTCGGGAGTGAGATCGCCGTGGTCGATCAACGTGTCGAGCAGCAGGCGGCGGTCGTTCTCGCGCGCTGTCGTAGCCGCGTCCGGCTCGATCTCGAGGAGTCCCAGCCGGTGACGCAGGCCGACGTCTTCGGCGCGCAGCCAAGCGGCGATCGTCGGCAGGTCGTGCGTTCCCGACGTGGCGAGCGCGAGCTCGGGATACTCTTCGGGCGGGATGAACGATCCGTCGAGCCGGCGCTCGAAGAACAAGATCCGATACGACAGGATTCCGGTTTCCGCCATTCGTTCGCGGAAACCGTCGGGCACCGTTCCGAGATCTTCGCCGATCACGACGCAACGCTCGCGCACGCTGGCCAGTGCGACGATCCCGCGCAAGTCGTCGATCGGATACGTCACGTACGTCCCGCTGCGCGGGTCGGCCCCGCGCGGGATCCAGTACAGGCGCGCCAGCGAGAACGCGTGATCGATGCGCAGCGCTCCCGCGTCGCGGCAGTTCGATTGCACGACCGCGAGCAGCTCGGCATAGCCCTCGCGGCCGAGGCCGCGCGGGTCGGGCGGCGGCAAACCCCAATCCTGGCCTTGCGTGTTCAGCACGTCGGGCGGCGCGCCGACCGAGACGTCCTCGACGTAGGCGCCGGCATCCGCCCAGACGTCGGCGGCATTCGCGTCGACGCCGACCGCGAGATCGCGGTAGAGCTGCACGCCGTGGTGCGCAGCGTCTTCGGCGACGGCGTGCAGCTGCTCGGCCGCCAGAAACTGGAGGTACATCGCGTAGTGGATCTCGGTTTGCTCGGTGGCGGCGAACAGCGCGATGTCGGGCGACGACGGAGTCCGAAACGTTGACGGCCACGTCGTCAGCTCGCGGCCGAAGCGGGCGACGAGCGCCTCGAAGATCGCGAAGCGGAGCAGCTGCTCGCCCTGCACCGCGCACCACGCGTCGAACGCGTCACGCCGCGCCGCGTTGCTGTCGAGCGCAGCGGCGCAGGCGCGCAACACCGCGTCCTTCGCCGCCGCGACCCCGGCGTAGTCGACGACCTCCCTCGCGCGCAGCGCCACGATCGTCGCGTCGCGGCCGGGTTGCTCCACGACCGCGCGCACCGGGGCACTCGCGTGTTCAGGAACGTCGTCGAGCGCGACGTAGAGCCAGTTCAGCCATTTCCGCGACGAAGCTGCGTACGGGCTGGCCGCCTCGGGATCGCCGCGGAACGGCGCGTGCAGCGGGTTGATCCCGACGTACGTCGCACCACGCTCGCCGAGCAGCCGGCACACCGTGCGCAGATCGGCGAAGTCGCCGATCCCGGCGTTGCGAGCGCTGCGCAGCGTGTAGAGCTGCACCGCGATCCCCCACGTGCGCCCCTGCGGCGCGTACGCGCGCGCGGGAGCGACGACGACGTGCACGCTCGCGCGTCCGTACGCGGCGACCTCGAGCGCCAGGCGATGGGTACCGAGCGGCTGCGGTCCGGTCAGCACGATGCGGCGCGTGTCATACGTCGACTCGGGCCGATGATCGGCCCGGACGACGGCGGCATCGCGCAGCGGCAGCGTCCCTTCTTCGGTGCTGCCGTCTTCGCGGACGAGCGACCACTGGACGCTCTCGGGCCAGCTCATCGCCGGCAGCGTCACCTCGATCGCCAGCGGCTCGCCCTCGCGCAACACGCGCGTCGGTGCGACGAAGTCATGCGCCTCGTCGCCGATCAGCGCTTCGAAGCGGGCGACGGTCTCAGGCGTGGCGCGCCGCTCCCGTCCGAGGGCGTCGACGTACGAGCGGGCGACGCGTTCGATCATCGCTGGTGGCCCGCAAACACCGCCAGCGAACGCGAGATCATCGGATAGATCGTGACGCTCCCGGCCGGAACCTCGCGCGGCGCACCGCCCTCGATCCCGGTGTCGAGCACCAGCGACCACGAAATGCGCTCGACGTCCGGCAGCGCGAACTCGACGTCGTCGGGCGCCGCGTTCATCGCGACGAACAGCATCGGGCGATCGCCCAGAAAAAAGCCGATCGTGCGCCGCTCGGGCACCCAATCATCGGGGCCCATCTCGTGCGCGTCGGGCCGCATCCAGGCGATGTCTTTGCGGCCTTCCGCGTCGATCGGCTCGCCCCGATAGAACCGGTCGCGCTTGAACGCCGGATGCTGGTGGCGCATGCGCAGCATCATCTTGACGAACTCTTCGAGCGCGAGGTCGCGCGGGCTGAGGTCGCTCCAATCGACCCACGAGATCTCGCTGTCCTGACAGTAGGCGTTGTTGTTTCCGCGTTGCGTTCGGCCGTGTTCGTCGCCGGCGGTGAACAGTGGAACGCCCAGCGAGAGCAACAACGTCGCGAAGAAGTTGCGTTTCTGGCGTTCGCGCAGGTTGACGATCTCCGGGTCGTGCGTCGGCCCCTCGGCGCCGCAGTCCCAGCTCAGGTTGTCGTCGGCGCCGTCGTGGTTGTGCTCGTGATTGGCCTCATTGTGCTTCTGGTTGTACGACACGAGATCGTTGAGCGTGAAGCCGTCGTGCACGGTGACGAAGTTCACGCTGGCGCGCGGATGGCGGCCGTTGTGCGCGAACAGGTCGGATGAACCCGCCAGCCGCGTGACCAGCTCGGGCAGCACCCCGTGGTCGCCGCGCCAGAAGCGACGGACGGCGTCGCGGTATTTCCCGTTCCACTCCGACCAGCCGGGTGGAAAGTTGCCCAGCTGGTAGCCGCCCGGCCCGGTGTCCCACGGCTCGGCGATCATCTTGACCCGCGACAGGACCGGGTCTTGCTGGATCGCCTTGAAGAACGCCGCGTCGCGCCGGAACCCGTTGTCCTCGCGCGCCAGCGCCGGCGCAAGGTCGAACCGGAACCCGTCGACGTGCATCTCTTCGACCCAGTACCGCAGCGAGTCCATCACCATCTGCAGCACGCGCGGATGCCGCAGGTCGAGCGTGTTGCCCGTCCCGGTATCGTCCTCATAGTAGCGCTTGTCGTCGGTGAGCCGGTAGTACGTTGCGTTGTCGATCCCTTTGAACGAGAGGGTGGGACCGAGATGATTCCCCTCCGCGGTGTGGTTGTACACGACGTCCAGCACCACTTCGATCCCCGCTTGGTGCAGGTGCTTGACCATCGTCTTGAACTCGTTGGGGTCGCTCGCGAGCAGATAGCGCGGCTCTGGCGCGAAAAACCCGATCGAGCTGTAGCCCCAGTAGTTGCGCAGCTTCTGCTCGACCAGTCGGCGGTCGTCGACGAATGCATGCACGGGCAGCAGCTCGAGCGTGGTGATGCCGAGTTCGCGCAGGTAGTCGATCACGACCGGAGCGGCCAGCCCCGAGTACGTGCCGCGCAGCAAGGGCGGGACGCCGGGGTGCTGCATGGTGAACCCCTTGACGTGCAGCTCGTAGAACACGGTTTCCGTCCAGGGTACCGACGGGCGGTGATCGTCGCCCCAGGTGAACGCGCTTTCGGGCACGACGCACTTGGGCATCGCAACCGCGTTGTCGCGCCGGTCGAACGCAAGATCCTCGCGGTGCGAGCCGATCCGGTATCCGTATTGCGCGTCGGTCCAGCGCAGCTTCCCGGACAGCGCTCGGGCGTACGGGTCGAGCAGCAACTTGTGGTGGTTGAAGCGGTGGCCGCGCGACGGGTCGTACGCGCCGTAGACGCGGTAGCCGTACAGCGTTCCCGGTCGCGCGTCGGGCAGGTACCCGTGCCACACCTCGTCGGTGTACTCGGGGAGCACGATCCGCGCGAGCTCGCGCCGTCCGCGCGCGTCGAAGATGCACAGCTCGACCTTCTCGGCGTTCGCGCTGAACAGCGCGAAGTTCACGCCCTTGCCGTCCCACGTCGCTCCCAACGGGTACGGCAGCCCGGATTCGACGCGCGGCTTCGCCGCGATCACGGGGCGAGCCAGATCGCCGAGAGCGCCGGAAGCGTAAGCGTCACCGAGAACGGGCGGCCGTGCGAAGGGTGGTCGGACGCGGTCACGGAGCCTCCGTTACCCACGTCGGAGCCGCCGTATGCGGCGGCGTCGGTGTTCAACACTTCCCGGTAGGTCGTCTTGCGCGGCACGCCGATCCGGTACTCGGTACGCGTCGCGCCGCTGAAGTTGACCACGCAGATCAGGTGCCCGTCACGCTCGGCGTCCCAGCGAATGTACGCCGCGACGCCGTTGCGCACGTCGTCGTAGGAGATCCATTCGAACCCCGCCGGCTCGCAGTCGCGCTCGTACAGCGCCGGCGTGCTGCGCGCGATGCGGTTGACGTTCTTCACCAGGGTCTGTACGCCGCGGTGTGCGCCGTGGACGACGTGCCAGTCGAGCGACGCCTGCGCACGCCACTCGCCGCGCTGCGCGAACTCGCCGCCGGCGAACAGCAGTTTCTTGCCGGGGTGCGCCCACATGTGCGCGTACAGCAGCCGCACGTTGGCGAATTGCTCGCGGTCGCCGCCCGGCATGCGGCCGAGCAACGAGCGCTTCCCGTGCACGACCTCATCGTGCGACAGCGGCAGCACGAAGTTCTCGCTGAATGCGTAGATCAGCCCGAACGAGATCTCGTTCAAGTGGTGTCCGCGAAACAGCGGATCGCGCTCGAGGAACCGCAGCGTGTCGTGCATCCAGCCCATGTTCCACTTGTAGCCGAAGCCCAAGCCGCCGACGTCGGTCGGCGCGGTGACGCCGGGCCATGCCGTCGACTCCTCCGCAAACGTCGCGATCCCGGGCACGAGCCCGTAGAGCGTCGCGTTGAGTCGCTGCAGAAACGCGACCGCCTCGAGGTTCTCGCGCCCGCCGTAGGCGTTGGGGATCCACTCGCCCTCTTTGCGGCTGTAATCGCGGTACAGCAGCGAGGCGACGGCGTCGACGCGCAGACCGTCGATGTGAAACTCGCGCAGCCAGTACAGCGCCGAGGCGATCAGAAAGTTCGCGACCTCATTGCGCGCGAGGTTGAAGACGTAGGTCCCCCACTCGCGGTGATAGCCTTCGCGCGGATCGGCGTGTTCGTAGAGCGGCGTTCCGTCGAAGTTTCCCAGCGCGTGCGCATCGGTCGGGAAGTGGCCGGGCACCCAGTCGAGGATGACGGCGATCCCGGCGGCGTGCGCCGCGTCGACGAACGCGCGAAAGTCGTCGGCCGAGCCGAAGCGGCTGGTCGGCGCGAACCAGCCCGTCGTCTGATAGCCCCAGCTCAAGTCGAACGGGTGCTCGGTGATCGGCAGCAGCTCGATGTGCGTAAAGCCGAGCTCGACCACATACGGGATCAGCTGTTCGGCCAGCTCGCGGTAGGTCAGAAAACGATCGCCCTGCTCGGGGACGCGCCGCCACGACCCGAGATGCACTTCGTAGATTTGGATCGGCGCGTCGCGGCGCTGCTTGGCGCCGCGCGCCTCGAGCCACGCCGCGTCCTGCCAGGCGTGCGACGACGGCGGCGCGACGACCGACGCGTTGCCGGGGCGCACCTCGCTGCGAAACGCTACGGGGTCGGCGCGCAGCGGGAGCAGCTCGCCGCGCGCGCCGAGCAGCTCGTATTTGTAGCGCGCGCCGGGTTCGACGCCCGGAACGAACAGCTCCCACACGCCGACCTCGCGCCGCAACCGCATCGGATGGACGCGCCCGTCCCACGCGTTCCAGTCGCCGACGACGCTGACGCGCCGCGCGTTGGGCGCCCAGACCGCGAAGCGCGTCCCGCGCACGCCGTCGACCGTGTCGGGATGCGCGCCGAGCACTCGATGCAGATCGAGGTGCTTCCCTTCGGCGAGCAGCCAGGCGTCGAGCTCGCCCAGCAACGGCCCGAAACGGTACGGATCGTCGACCGTGCGCGTTCCGGTCGCATCCTCGATCCGCAGCCGGTAGCGTGGCGGCATGGCGACGATCAACGCTTCGAAGAGGCCGGCGTCCCCGATCGCCTCCGCCTGCGCGAGCGTGCCGCCGTCCTCGTCGACGACCGTCACCGCCCGCGCGCCGGGCACGAACGCCCGCACGACGGTACCCGTGCCCAACTCGTGCGGTCCGAGCACGGAGAACGGATCGCCCTCGCGGCCGCTTTCCACGTCCGCGAGCCGGCCGGAATCGGTCACAGCAACAGCCGGGCGAGCGAAGGGAGCCCCTCCGAGAAGGTCGGGTGGACGTGGACCGAGCGCTCGAGGACGCGCCAGCTCGATCCGGCTTCCATGTGGGCGAGGATCACGTGGATCAATTCCCCAGCCTCGTACCCGACGAACGTGGCCCCCAAGATCGCGTCGGTTTCCGGGGTGACGACCAAGCGGAAGAAACCGTCTTCGAGGCTCCACTCGGCCCCGCGCGCGACATCCGCCAGCTGGAGGGTGACTTCGCGATGCGCGATATCGCGCTCACGCGCCTGATCGGCAGACAACCCAACCCGACCGACCTGCGGCTCGGTGTACATCGCGTACGCCAGCACGCGGTCGTCGCGCGTGCGCGAGCGGTCACCGTCGATGATCGCTTTGAGCCGCCGGAAGTCTTCCCACGCGACGTGGGTGAACTGCGGCTGACCCGCGACGTCGCCCAGCGCGTAGTGGCCGGGCACCGAGGTCTGCAGGTGCTCGTCGCAGCGCACGTTCCCGCGCGCGTCGAGCGCGATCCCGGCGCGCTCGGTCGTGCCTTCGGGGATGTTCGGCCGCCGGCCGATCGCGACGAGCAAACCGTCGCCGTCGAGCGTCGAGCCGTCGTCGAGCGTCACGACGAACGTCGTGCCGTCGAAGGCGACCTTCGTCCCACGGCGCTGCAGCCGCACGTCGATCCCGTCTCGAGCGAACGAGCGTGTCAGCACGCTGCACACGTCGGTTTCTTCGCGGGCGATGATTCGATCGTCGGGCGTCACCAGGGTGACCGCGCTGCCCAGCCGCGCCGCACCCTGGCCGAGCTCGAGCCCGATGTACCCCGATCCCAACACGACGAGCTTGCGCGGCAGCGTCTCCTGCAGAAAGAAGTTCTCATTGGTGAGGAACGGCGTGCCGGCGAGACCGTCGATCGGGGGAACGTTGGCGCGGCCACCCGTGTCGAGCACGACGACCTCGGCCTCGAAGGTTTCGCCGCCCGCGCGCAGGACGTGCGGTGCATCGAACGACGCCTCGGCATGCACCAGCTCGACCGAGCTGCGCGCGAGCTTGTTCTCGACGCCGTCGTGCCACTCGCCGACGATCTGCTGCACGCGTTGCATCACCGCCGGGACGTCGACGCGCACGTCGCAGTACACGTGCACGTCGGTCGCGCGCCGCGCGCGACCAGCCGCGTGCGCCGAAGCGAGGAACGCCTTCGAGGGCGTGCACCCGACGTTCACGCAACAGCCGCCCAATTGTCCGCGCTCGAACAGCACGACCCGCTTCCCGCGCTTCGCAAAATCCAGCGCCAGCGGAACCCCACCTTGCCCCGAACCAATGACCGCCAGATCGTACCGCATCGCTCGGAAGGGTTCGGTCTCCGGCGGATATTCTCCGCGAACGTCAACCGTCATTCTTCCGACGGCCGCTTCGAGCTCTCGCCCGACAACATTGATGCCGCGCGCTTGCACGCAAAGGATGCGAAAAACACTTGAGTCATCCTGAGCTTGTCGAAGGACGCGCGATCGAGCGCCGTAACCGTCCCAACGCGCGTTCCGCGTTCAAACACAGGCGAACGCGACTGCAGTCGCCCTTCGCCGGGCTCAGGGCGACCACGCGCATTGCGCAGTGCGCGCCTCGTTGTCGCATCGCTCGATCGTTCGCGCTTCGACAAGCTCAGCGTGACAGCGTTGAAGTGTCGCTTGCGGTGTGTCAATCCTACATCCGCGGCTTGACATCGAAGTCGGCGGCGGCTCTTGCGTGCGTGTCGCCGCCGTACATGGCGAGTTGGTCGATCATCTTGGCAACGAGCGCCGTCCAGCCGGTTTGGTGTGATGCGCCCAGACCTTCGCCGGTGTCGCCGTTGAAGTACTCGTGGAACAGCAGGTGGTCGCGCCAATGCGGATTCGTTTGGAACTCCGTGACGTCTCCGTTGAACGGGCGGCGGCCGTTCGCGTCGCGCCGGAACAGGCCGACCAGACGGCGCGAGAGCTCGAGCGAGATCGCCCACAGGCTGAGCATTCGACCCGACCCGGTCGGAAACTCGACCGTGTACTCCTCGCCGAGGTAATAGTGAAACTTCTGCAGCGCTTCGATCAACAGAAAGTTGAGCGGGAACCAGACCGGGCCGCGCCAGTTCGAGTTGCCGCCGAAGAGCCCGCTGGTCGACTCGGCCGGCTCGTAGTCGCAGCGAAACTCTTCACCGTTCAAGCGCAGCACGAAGGGATGGTCGAGGTGGTACCGCGAGAGCATGCGTACGCCGTGCGGCGAGAGGAACTCGCGCTCGTCGAAGACGTGCCGCAGGATCTCGCGTAAGCGGTCCGGATTGCAGATCGCCAGCAGGCGCCGGTCGTGCGTCCCGCCGACGTCGATCCGTGCGACGTTCTCGGCCAGCTCGGCGCGGTTGGTCAGAAACCACTCGACGCGCTTCTTGAAGTTCGGCAGGCGGTCGAGCGTCCCGGCGCTCAGCGTCTCGACCGCGAACAACGGAACGATCCCGACGACGCTGCGCACCTTGACCGGGATCCGCTCGCCGTCGGCGAGATAGACCTGGTCGTAATAGAACTGATCGTCCTCGTCCCACAGTCCCGGTTCGTCTTCGCGCCGCGAGTTCATCGCGTCGGCGATGATGAGGAAGTGCTCGAAGAACTTGGAGGCGATGTCTTCGTAGATGTTCTCGACCTTGGCCAGCTCGATCGCGATCGCCAGCATGTTGAGCGCGTAGACCGCCATCCACGACGTGCCGTCGCTCTGGGCGAGGTACGCGCCGCCGGGCAGTTTGCTGCCGCGGTCGAACGGACCGATGTTGTCCAGGCCGAGAAAGCCGCCTTGAAAGACGTTGCGCCCGACGACGTCCTTGCGGTTCACCCACCAGGTGAAGTTCATCAACAGCTTCTGGAAGAGCGACTCGAGGAACCGGTAGTCGCCGACCCCGTCGTTGCGCTTGGCCTCGATTCGGTAGAGGCGCAGCGCTGCCCAGGCGTGCACCGGCGGGTTGACGTCGTCGAACGCCCACTCGTACGCCGGCAACTGGCCGCTGGGGTGCATGTACCACTCGCGGGTGAGCAGCGTGAGCTGCTTCTTGGCGAAGTCCGGGTCGATCAGCCCGAACGAGATCACGTGAAACGCGAGGTCCCAGGCCGCGTACCACGGGTACTCCCACGTGTCGGGCATCGAGAGCACGTCGTCGTTGTAGACGTGCATCCAGCCGGCATTGCGCCCGTGCTTTCGTTGCGGCGGCGGCGCCGGTGTGAGCGGATCGCCGTCGAGCCAATCGCGCACTACGTAGTTGTAGAACTGCTTGGACCAGATCATCCCGGCGAAGGCGCGCCGTTGGATCGTCGCGGCCTCCGGGTCCATTCCGGCCGGCGCGAGCGCCGCGTAGAACCGGTCGGCTTCGTCTTCGCGCCGGTCGAACGTCGCATCGAAGTCCGCGTCGATCCCGCCGGCGCGCGCGTCGTCGGAGATGCGCAGCCGCACGGTGCGCGTCGCGCCCGGCTCGATCAGCCAGCGGTAGTGCAACGCGGCCTTCGAACCGGCTCGCGCGGCGTTGATGCCGTCGCGTCCTTCACCGCGCACGGCACGATCGATCCCGCTCTTGACGTACGGCGTGGGTGAGGGCACGCCGAAGGCGCGTTCGAAGTCGGTCTCGTTGTCGCAGAACAACGCCTCGGTCTCGCCGCCGTCGCAGAAGATCCAGCGTGCGCCGAGCGTCGCGTGCTCTGCGATCAGCGTTGCGCTATGCTCGAGCGCGGCCGGTCCGGTCGCGGGCCGAATGGTCGGCTTCGCGATCCCGGCTCGCCACGACCACTCATTGCGAAACCACAGTTGTGGGAGCAGATGGAGCGGCGCGGTCTGACGGCCTTGATTCGTCGCGCTGATGCGGATCAGGATATCGTCGACGTCGCGCTTGGCGTACTCGACCGTAATGTCGAAGAACGCGTCGTCGTCGAAGATCCCGGTGTCGACCAGCTCGAACTCGCGATCGTCGCGGCCGCGCCGCGCGTTCTCCTCGCGCAACTTGGCATACGGAAAGGCTTGATGCGGGTAGCGGTACATCGCTTTGAGGTACGCGTGCGACGGAACAGCGTCGAGGTACCACCAGTACTCCTTGGCGTCCTCGCCGTGGTTGCCCTGAGGTCCGCCCAGCCCGTACAGCCGTTCTTTGATGATCTCGTCGCGCTCGTTCCAGAACGCCGGCGCGAAGCACAGCCGCTGATGGTTGTCGCAGATGCCGAGGATCCCGTCCTCGCCCCAGCGGTACGCGCGCAGGCGCGCCATCTCGAAAGGAAAGTAATCCCACGCGGCGCCGTCGGCGCTGTAGTCTTCCCGCACCGTCCCCCATTGGCGGTCGCTCAGGTACGGTCCCCAGCGCGGCCAATGCTCGTCGTGCCGAGCGGCGGCCTCGATCCGCGCGCGCTCGGGGTTGCGGTTCATCCGGCATCCTCTGGCGCAGCGCCCGTCCGGTTTCCTCTCCCCGCCGCGAAACCTCGGCTAGCGTTACGCGTATATGACGGCGAGAGGAGCCCGCGTGGAAACGACGATGATCACCGTCCGTTCAGGTCTGCGGCGAATGGCCGCCGGAATGCTCGCCGCCGGCGTCATGCTCGTCGGCGTCCTGACCCACCATATCTGACGCCGCGCATACAGCCGCGACGTCGAGCACGAAGCCGGGCATCGCCGGCGAGCAATCGAGGCGTTCGATCCAGCCGAGATCCTGAGGTTCGACGTCGCCTTCGCGACCGACATAGACGTGGCGGCGGCGCGGATCGATGAGCACCGCCAGCCGCACGCCGTTGCGTAGGTAGCCTTGCAGCTTCCGCCGAGTCGTCGCGATGCGGTCGGAAACCGACAGCAACTCGAAGGCTGCATCCGGAACCGCGTACGCGAACGTGGGCTCGTGGTGGGCAGCCGCCCACCGCTCAAGCGAGACGTAGGTCAGGTCCGGAGCGAGCAATGCGCCGTCGGGGAAACCAACGCCGCCATCGGGACCCATAACGAGCCCGGGGTTACCCGAGCGTGCCCAATTCCCGACTTGCCGGACGAGCTCGACGTTGTGGCTGCTGCTTTTCCAACCGGCGGGGGGCGTCACGAGCAGCGTACCGTCGGCGAAACGCTCGAACAGTAGTGGCTTGTACTGGCGCTCCAGCGCGATGATCTCGTCGTCGTCGACCCAATGCGGCGGCACGATCTCGGTCGCGCAATCGATATCGTGCAGCTCGGGTAGCTCGAGCGTCGTGGCCATGGACGTGGTTCCTCCACGCCCATCCTTCACGCGCTTCATCGCTTCGTCAATACCGCACCACTCGATTTCGCTTGCGAAGGGCGCCGTCCGACCGCGGCGACGGGGTCGAGAAGTCCTGTGCCGGGCGAATGGTAGGGAAACCCCCCATAGGCAGGGCGGGGGAGCGGTGTTAACGTGGGGTCATCCACCCGGTGGCTTTCTCGAAATGAGGGAATTTTGTCACACCAGCGCGTCCTCGCACTCCTCCTCGCGTGCAGCGCCCTCATGGCGGCGGGCACCAGCACAGCATTTGCACGGGCCGACTCGGCGTCGAGCCCGAGCGCTACGGCCGTCGCTCACGCCGACGCCGCGCCGGCCCGCGGTGCCATCCCCGTTTCGGCGCAGCAAACGGCGCAGGCGGCACAACTGCTCGGCATCGACCCGCCGCGGCAAGTCGCCTTCATTCCGGTATGCTATTACGTCTACCGCTACGCGTACTACTGCAGCGGCGGGCGCTGCGCGTATGTCTATCGCTACGTCTACGTCTGTAACTGACGAGTGCGGAGAGAACGATCAGTGTACGCAAAAGCAATAGGTCTCATCCTCGCCCTCAGCCTGATGGGCGCGACCCCCGCGATGACCACTCCGGCCGCCGGAACCGCCGCCGACCGGGCGGCGAGTCTCAAGTTTCTGCTCGGCACGTGGCACTGCACGCGGACCGTCAGCGTCGCCGGCACGGCCAAGCCGGCAACGATGACGGAGACGCAAGTCGTGACCGCGCACGGGCCGCAATGGCTGCATGCGACGCAGACGATCATGCGGGCCGGTTCTACCGGTTCCCAACAGGATCTGTACCTGGCGTACAATGCGCAGCACGCCAACTGGGTGCTCGTCACCATCGATTCCGGCGGTGCAAGCCAGGTCGAGACGAGCACGTCACCGTCGCTCAACGGCTCCAAGTGGTCCGTCGCATATCCGAGCACGAGCAACGGCACGAGCGTCTTCAAGAAAACGGCCGATAACGGCTATTCGTCGGCCAGCAGCTGGACATCGTCGAAGAGCGGAAAGATGATGACGTCCACCGAGGCTTGCACGCGGCAATAGGCGCCGGCCGTCGCGCTAAGAAACGTAGGCGCTCTTCACGGAGCGTCTACGTTCTTAGCGGCAACGCTCGACGATTCGTCGCGCGCTTCACCGCGGAGCGCGACGCCGATCGAGGCCAGGATGACGACGGCGCCGGCAGCGGTCGTCGCGCCGAGCCGCTCGCCGAAGAGCCATGCCGCGAGCGCAGCGGCAGTCACCGGCTCGAGCAACGTCGCGGTCGAGACGAACGTCGCGCTGAACACGCGTACTGCAGCGTTGAGCGCGGTGTGCCCGAAGAGCTGCGAGAAGAGCGCCATCGCCAGGATGCCGCCCCACGCGCGCAGGTCGCCCGACGGCGGAAGATGATCGTGCGCGATCGCCGCGGCGACGATGAGCGCGATTGCCGCGTACGAATACGTGCGCGACGTGACGGCGAGCGTGTCGTAGCGCGCATCGGTGGCGCGCACGACGATGAGATACGCGGCGATCGCGACGGCGCCGGCGATCGCCAGGCCGATGCCCAGCGGCGTGTTCACCCGATCCGGCACGCCGACGACGATCGCGACGCCGGCGAGCGCGCCCAGCACGCTGATTGCGGCGTAGGGGTCGACGCGCCCGCGAAGCAGCACCGCGTACGCCTCGGTCCAGATCGCGGACGAGCAGACCAGCAGCGTCGAGAGGGCGACCGACGCAAAGTCGAGCGAGGCGATCCAGAACGCGAAGTGAGCGGCCAGCAGCAATCCGGCGATGGCAAGGCGCCGCTCGGTCGGGCCGTCGACTGGGCGGAGGCGGCCACGCAGCGCCGCCAGCACGAGCAGCGGCAGCGCCCCGATGGTGAGCCGCGCGGCGGAGACGGCCAGCGGCCCCGACGCGGTCAGGGCGAAGCGCGCGAAGACGGCCGCAGCACCGATCGCGAGCTGGGCCAGCGCGACCAGTAGCAGCGCGCGGTGCGTCCTTGACACCCGGCGCCCTTCGGCATAACGTCGTCAGTACGCTACGGGAGCCCGTGAGGGCTGAGAGGGCGGCCATTTCGGCCGTCGACCGTTACCACCTGATCCGGGTCATACCGGCGAAGAGGAGTGCAACGATGGCGACCATGCTTCCGCCGTCCAACGAGATGGTTTCGCGCGATCCGTTCCCGTCGTCGACGAAAGTCTACGCCGTCGGCGGCGATCCTTCGATTCGCGTTCCATTCCGTGCCATCGCGCTGAGCGACGGCACCGTGCACACGGTCACCGACACGTCGGGGCCGTTCACCGATCCCGACGTGGGGATCGACTTGCGCGCGGGGATCGCGCAGTCGCGCGAACCCTGGATCGCGCGGCGCGCCGATACGGACACGTTGAGCAAGGCCTCGTCGGTCTATCGGCTCGGACGCGAGGCGATGCGCGAGCTCGACGACATCCGCTTTCCGTCGCCGCGCCCGATCCGGCGCGCGAAGACCGGCTGCAACGTCTCGCAGATGCACTACGCGCGCCGCGGCGAGATCACGCCGGAGATGGAGTTCGTCGCGATCCGCGAGAACTGCGATTCGGAGTTCGTGCGCAGCGAGGTCGCGCGCGGTCGCGCGGTGATCCCTGCCAACGTCAACCACCTCGAGCTCGAGCCGACGATCATCGGGCGAAACTTCCTGGTCAAGATCAACGCCAACATCGGCAACTCGGCGATCGGCTCGTCGATCGAAGAAGAGGTCGAAAAGATGGTGTGGGCGGCGCGCTGGGGCGCCGACACGGTCATGGATCTCTCGACCGGCAAGAACATCCACGAGACGCGCGAGTGGATCGTGCGCAACAGCCCGGTCCCGATCGGCACGGTGCCGATCTACCAGGCGCTGGAAAAAGTCGGCGGCAAAGCCGAGGAGCTCACCTGGGAGATCTACCGCGACACGCTGATCGAGCAGGCGGAGCAGGGCGTCGACTACTTCACCGTCCACGCCGGCGTGCTGCTGCGCTACGTTCCGCTCACCGCCGAGCGCGTGACGGGGATCGTCTCACGCGGCGGCTCGATCCTCGCCAAGTGGTGCCTCTCGCACCATAAAGAGAATTTCTTGTACACGCACTTCGACGAGATCTGCGAGATCATGAAGGCGTACGACGTGACGTTCTCGCTCGGCGACGGACTGCGTCCCGGCTGCACCGCCGACGCCAACGACGCGGCGCAGTTCGGCGAGCTCGAGACGCTGGGCGAGCTCACGACGATCGCGTGGAAGCACGACGTGCAGGTGATGGTCGAAGGGCCCGGCCATGTGCCGATGCACCTGATCAAAGAGAACATGGACCGCCAGCTGGCCGTGTGCCACGAGGCGCCGTTCTACACGCTGGGGCCGCTCGTCACCGACATCGCGCCGGGCTACGACCACATCACCAGCGGGATCGGCGCGGCGATGATCGGCTGGATGGGGACGGCGATGCTCTGCTACGTGACGCCGAAAGAACACCTCGGACTGCCCGACAAGGACGACGTCAAAGTCGGCGTGATCACCTACAAGCTCGCGGCGCACGCCGCCGATCTGGCCAAGGGACACCCCGGCGCATGCCACCGCGACGACGTGCTGTCGAAAGCGCGTTTCGAGTTCCGCTGGCAGGATCAGTTCAACCTGAGTCTCGATCCCGACACTGCACAGCAGTTCCACGATGAGACGCTCCCGGCGCAGGGTGCGAAGGTCGCGCACTTCTGTTCGATGTGCGGCCCGCATTTCTGCTCGATGAAGATCACGCAGGACGTGCGCGCCTACGCTGCCAGCGGCATGGCCGAGAAATCAGCCGAGTTCCGCGAGAAAGGCGCCGAGATCTACGTTCAAGCGGCCGCCGGCGAGTAGCCCTCGCCGGCTGGGCCGTGTTGCTGAACGCCGCTGGTCGTCAAGGCCGCAACGGAGCGCGGTGCCCCGGCATCGAACCTCGTAAGCGATGACCTTCGCGCGCATTTTCCCAGCAATCGCGGCTTGTGTCGTGCTCGGTGCGGCAGGCGCCGCTTGCTCCGGGTCGTTCGGCTCAGGGACGGGGATGCCCAGCACGATGTCGTCGCCCAGCTTCGGCGGTCCCACCACGCCGTCGCCGGCCCCCAGCGCCGCCAGCGTCATCCTGACTTACGGAACGTCCACGGAATTCCAGTCGCTGACCGAAGTGGGCGGCTACGGCGGCGCGATCGCGTTCCCGAAAGCACCCGAGCCGACCGCTGCGCCGTCGCCGAAGTCGACTCCCAAGAACGCCACGCCTGCGGCCGCGCCGACGCCGGTCGCAATCGCAATCGGGGCGACGCTCTCGATCGTCAAGCCGCAAGACGGCCCCGACCTGAACTTCGAATCCGGCAAGGGACGCAAGCGAAAGACGCGTGAGGCTCGCGCGCGCGCGCTGGCGTACGTCGTGCTGCTGCCGACGCACGACGCGACGCTCGCGACCTACCCGCGCATCACGCTCGACGTTCCGCGCGAGATCGCGTCGCAGTATCGCGACGGTGAGTTCGGGCTCGCATTGTGGAACTCGGGCGAAAAGGATAGCAAGTATCGACTCGCCGTCGCCGAGCTCGACACGAAAGGAACTCCGCCGCCCTCCGCCGTGCGTGCGCCGGTCGCCCCGCTGGCCTCGATCCGTGCCGGCGCAACAGCCGCTCCGTCGCCGGGCGTCAGCACGACGCCGCGAACGATCGGCTTCAACGGTGCCTCGCCGGCGCCCGGCACGTCGCCCGGCCCCATCGGAACCGCGACCCCCACGAGCGCACCGACGCTGCCGCCGGAACGGCTGCTGTTCGCCGGGACGGCCAGCACTCTCAAACTGCTCGCAAATCGTCCGGCCGTCTTCGCGCTGTACGCGCTGCCGCATCCGTCGACGTCACCGGCCCCGAAAGCATCAGGTGCGCCGGCTTCCGCTACGCGGACGTCCGGCGGAAACAGCGCGTCGAGCGCTCCCACCACGATGGAATCGACGTCGGCTCCGACGACGTCGGCACCCGTCCCCGCGAAGTCTCCCTAGGCGACTTTTTCGACGACGTCTTCGGTGGCGTCGACGACGAGGATGATCTTTCCGAGAACGTGACCGCGTTCCAACCGGCGGTGCGCTTCGTCGGCGCTGACGAGACCGTACGTCGCCGCAACCGGGACGTCGATCGGGCCCGCGTCGATCGTCGCGCTCAAACGCGCGAACGCGGCCGGATTCGGCACGCCGTCGAACGCGATTGCGCCGACATTCGGAACGTCGACGCCGTTGGGATGCGCGATCGTCGCACCGTCGCGCAGGGCCGCGATCGCGCGCTCGAGCTCCGGGCCGCCGGCGAGTGCGAGCAGCGCGTCGACGCCGCCGGGCGCGAAGCGCCGTGCCGCGGCGAGCACGTCGTCGTGCTCGGTGTCGATCGCCTCGTCGACGTGCAGTCCGCGTAGGAACTCGCGCGCATCGCGGCCCTTCCCCGTAGCGAGAACCCGCGCACCGCGATGTTTCGCGAACTGGACGGCCAACGTGCCGACCCCGCCGCTCGCGCCGTGGATCAACACCGTCTGTCCCGGCCGCAACGCGAGCGCGTCGTCGATTCCGGCGAGCGCGGTGAGGCCGGTCACCGGCACGGCGCCCGCCTCGCGGAAATCGAGCGAGGCGGGAAACGGCGCCACGTGGGCGGCGGCGAGCGCGACGTACTCCGCGTAAAAGCCGCCCTTCGTATCTCCGTAAGCGTAGCCGTAGACCGCATCGCCCAGGCTCAGACCTTGGACGGCGTTGCCGAGTTCGGCGATCGTCCCCGAGCCCTCGGCCCCGAGGATCATCGGAAAGTGCTCGTGCCCGTCCGCCCACGCGCCGCTGCGCGCCTTGGCGTCCCAGACCCCAACCCCGGCGGTGTCGACGCGGACTAGGACCTCGTCGTCCCCGATCTGCGGAACAGGCACCTCCCGTACGACGAGCCGCTCGGGCCCCCCGAACGCGTCGATCACCATGGCCTGCATCGTGGCCGGGACCGCCTCGTCCGCCCTCATGCGCGCCCTGACCGGGCGCGGGAGGCCGCCGGTTGCGTCAGCGGCCGATGCGACGACCTGTGCTCGAAACCGGGTCTAGCGGCCGGGTTCGGATCCGGTGACGGAAGGGTCGACCGGGGGCGCCACGACCGTTTCGGTCCGGACGACGGACTCCGGCGCAAGTGCCGGGTTGGGGACGGACTCGACCGCCGCCGCCGTCGCGGGCAGCACTTCGTTGACGTTGCTCAACCACTGGCGCTCGTCGGGGAGCGGCTGGGCCCGCACCGCAATGATCGCGGCGGGTGCGAACGCGCGGCCGACGCGCGCATCGAGCTGCTTCCAGACGTGCAGCACGCGCACGACGTAGTTCCTCGTCTCGGTGTACGGCGGAACGCCGTGATAGCGCTCGACGGCCTTCGGTCCGGCGTTGTAACCCGCGATGGCGAGCTTCGTGGAGTTCGGTTTCCCGGCGAAATGATCCATCAACGTCTTGAGGTACGACGACGTACCGCGCAGGTTGTCGGCCGCATTCCACGCGTTCACGCCGAGCAGCGCCGCGGTATGCGGCATCAGCTGGCCCAACCCCCGCGCCCCGACGCGCGATATCGCGTTCGCACGCCACGCCGATTCGACCGTCACGATCGACATGATGAAACGCGGATCGAGATGCGTGCGCCACGCGTCGGCCATGACCGAGCGTGCGTACGCGCGCGCTTTCTCGAGCGGCAGCTTCGGGTTGATCGTCCGCAGCACGGCGGCATACGCCGACTCGGTCGGCGCGGCCGCTGGGCTCGTGCCTCCGGCGCTTGCCGGCGCTGCGGCGAACGCGCAAACGGAAAAACTGAAGAACGCCGCGGCAAGACGCAGCGATGAGAACCGGATCATCACAGCCCCCGTTCGCACGCCCGGCTGAGGTGTCCCTCTTGCCTTGGGAGAGTTCTGGCCGAAATAATGCCGTGGCTTTACGACCGATGGATATCGTCGAGCCAGCGCACGTGCTCGGGCTGGTCGGCGACCGGGATGTCGAGGTTCACGACGACCGGCTCTTGCCCGCTTCGCACCAGGACGCACTCGAGCGGCTCCTGCTCGGCGGCATTGATCTCTTGGTGCGGGACGTAAGGCGGAACGAAGATGAAGTCACCCGGCCCTGCCTCGGCAACATACTCCAGCCGTTCGCCCCAGCGCATCCGCGCGCGGCCCTTCACCACGTAGATCACGCTCTCGAGCTCGCCGTGGTGGTGCGCGCCGGTCCGCGCGTCGGGATCGATGCGCACGGTCCCCGCCCACAGTTTCTGCGCTCCGGCGGTCGCCGTGGTGATCGCGGCGGCCCGGTTCATCCCGGCCGTCTGGGGCGTGTTCGGATCGAGATCGCAGGCGGCGACGATCCGTACGCCGTCGTGCTTCCAGCGTGATTCCGGCTCCATACGCCCGCCTTCTGCCGAGCGGGACTGCCACCCGCTTGGCACGGGAGAAGCGCAGTATCGTCGTATGTTCTCTCCAATGGTGAAGCGTGCGCCTCGTTGACGGCCGGGTCGTCTACGCGGCCTCCGATCTCAACGACTACCTCGCCTGCCCGCACCGGGTCGCGCTGAACCGCCGCGCGCTCCTCCGCGGCGACCGGGCGCCCGACGACGACCCGACGCTCGCGATCATCGCACGCAAGGGTGTGGAGCACGAACGGCGCGTGCTCGAGCAGCTCGAGGCCGACGGAACCGAGGTCGTGCGTGTCCCCGAAGGAGACAATACTGCCGCCGATCTGCTGCGCGCGGTCGACACGACGCGGGCGGCGATGCGGAGCGGCGCCGAGGCGATCTATCAGGGATCGTTTCTCGACGGTCAGTGGATCGGGCGCGCCGACTTCCTGCTGCGCGTCGACGCTCCCAGCGATCTGGGGTGGTGGTCGTACGATGTCGAGGACACCAAGCTCGCAATTCGCGAGAAGCCTCAATTCTTGGTGCAGCTCTGTACCTATGCGCTGCTCGTCGCGGCCGTGCAAGGGATTCTGCCCCGGAGCGTCCGGGCGGTGTTCGGCGATCGCAGCGAGACGACGTACGACCCTGCGCGTTACGTCGCGTACGTTCGTGAAGCGCAGCGACGGTTCGTCGAGGCGATCGATGTCTTGGACGCCGTCGACGTCCCTGAGCGAGTCACTGCGTGTGACGAATGCGCCTGGCAGGAGCACTGTGATACCGCCCGCCGCGCGGCCGACCATCTGTCACTGATCGCCGGGATGCGTCGCGACCAAGTGAAACGGCTCACCGGCGCGGGGATTGCAACGCTCGAACGGCTAGCCGCGTCGAGCGACGACGCCCGGCCGTCGAATATGGTCGTTCAAACGTTCATCACACTGCGCCGTCAGGCGGCGCTTCAGCTCCACCAGCGCACGACGGGGACGCGTCGCTACGAGCTCCTGCCGCCGCGCGAACTCCACGGATTCGGTGCGCTGCCGTTGCCTGATGAGGGCGACGTCTACTTCGATATGGAGGGAGATCCGCTCTACGAAGCGGGCCGCGGTTTGGAGTACCTGTTCGGCGCGTTCGTCCCCAGCGATTCGGAGCACGCCTATCGCGAGTTTTGGGGCGAGACGCCGGACCAAGAGCAGCTTGCCTTCGAGCGATTCATCGATTGGCTCGTCGAGCATCGCGCGCGCTACCCCCACTCGCACGTCTATCACTACGCGGCGTATGAGAAGACGGCACTTCGCAAGCTCGCCATGCGGCACGGGACGCGGGAGGAGGCAGTCGACGATCTGCTGCGCGGCGAGATCCTCGTCGACCTGTACGCGGTCGTGAAAGCGGCGCTCGCCCAGTCGCAGGACGGTTACTCGATCAAGAAGCTGGAGGCGTTCTACGACTTCGTCCGCGCGGCCGACATCCGCAAGGGCGATCAGTCGATCGTCGCGTTCGAAGAGTACTTGCTCGACCGCGACGTCGCGCGCAAGGACGACATCGTTCGCTACAACGAAGAAGACTGCGTCTCGACGCGCCGCCTGCACGAATGGCTGCTCGTGTTGCGCGATGAAGCGCGCGCCGAGCACGGTGCCGAGCTCCCGTTCCGCGCGCAACGCGATCCGCGCGCGCGCACGGAGGAAGAGATCAAAGTCGAAGCCGAGCGTGACGAGCAACAGCGCAAGCTGCTCGACGGCGCGGCGGAAGGCTCGCCGCGCGCGCTGCTCGCGCACTTGCTGGCGTACCACCGGCGCGAGGACAAACCGGTTTGGTGGGCCCTGTTCGATCGCTACGAGCGCGATTCGGACTTCATCGATGACGACACCGAGGCGCTCGGCGGGCTCGTCTTGGCCGACGATGTCGAACCGTACAAGCAGGGCGAGCGCGACAAGAACTTGGTGTACACGTATCGCTTTCCGGAGCAGCAGCACAAGCTCGGCAAGACGAAGCCGCACGATCCGTACGCGCGCCGGTCGCTGCTCGGCGAGTTGATCGGCGGCGTCGACGACGAGGCGCTCGTCGTCCGTATCAAACGTGGGGCGAGCGCACCCCACCCGCGCGCGCTGATCCCCGGCGACCCGCTCCCGAAGAACGAGCAGAAGCTCGCGTTGCGCCGGCTCGCCGAAACCGTGCTCGACGGGACCGTCGCTGCGCGCTACTCGGCTGCCTGGGATGTCCTCCGCCGCGCGCGGCCACGCATCACCGGGCTGCACGAAGGCAGTGCGGTGCAGCCCGAGATTCGGCCCGGCGCGGAGGCGATCGACCCGAGTGACGTCGCCGATCTCGCGCGCCGGCTCGATCGCAGCGCGCTCATGGTGCAGGGTCCGCCTGGGACCGGCAAGACGTACACCGGCGCGCACGTCATCGCGGCACTCCTGCGCGACGGCAAACGCGTCGGCGTCACGTCGACGAGCCACAAGGCGATCAACAACCTGCTTCACGCCGTCGAAGACGCTGCCGTGAAGGACGGCCTCACGTTCAACGGCATCAAGAAGTGCGATCCGAACAACGACGAGAGCCGGTTCGTCTCCAAGCACGCCGTCACGCTGATCGACAACGCCGAGAAGAACGCGCCGTTCGCCGAGTACGCGCTCGTCGCCGGGACCGCGTGGCTGTTCGCCCGCGACGACCTCGCGACGGTCGACTATCTGGTCGTCGACGAAGCCGGCCAGGTCGCGCTGGCCGACGCGCTGGCGATGGCGACAAACGCCGAGAACGTCATCCTGCTCGGCGACCCGCTGCAGCTCGCGCACGTCTCGCTCGGGACGCATCCGGCCGGCGTGGGCGCGTCGGTGCTCGAGCACATGCTCACCGAGAGCGAGACGCTGCGCCACGACACGGTCCCGCCTGATCGCGGCGTCTTCCTGGACCGTACATTTCGTATGCATCCGGCCCTGTGCGACTTTCTCTCGACCATGGTCTACGAGAAGCGTTTGCTCTCGGCCGCCTCGTGCGCGCTGCAGCGCATCGACGCGCCGTGGTTCACCGGCGCCGGCCTGCGCTACGTGCCGCTCGATCACGACGGCAACGCGCAGAGCTCGCTAGAAGAGGCGGAGGAAGTCGAGCGGATTGTGGCGGGACTCGTCGGCGGCACGTTCACCGACCGGTTCGGCGTTCGGCGCTCGCTCGGTGTCACCGACGTGCTCGTCGTCTCGCCCTACAACGCGCAGGTTCGGCTGCTCAAGCGGCAGTTGCTCGCACGTTTCGGGGACGAGATCCGGGTCGGGACCGTCGACAAGTTTCAAGGGCAGGAAGCCCCGGCCGTCATCTACTCGCTGGCGACCTCGAGCGCCGACGACGCACCGCGCGGCGCGGATTTCCTGTTCGAGGAGAACCGTTTCAACGTGGCGCTCTCGCGAGGCCGAGCGCTGGCGGTCCTCGTGTGCTCGCAAGCCCTGCTCGCGACACGCTGCTCGACCGTCGATCAATTGCGCGCAGTCGCCGGATTTTGCTCGTTCAAAGAGGCGGCCCAAACCGCACATTCTTCGATAAGAGAAACGAACAGTTTGTAGACTCTGGACGGCAGGGATAGGTCGTTAGGCACCCCCAATATTGGGGGACAGACATCTAGGACCCCCCCGCAGGCGCCGACAGGATGTCGCTCGGCCGCCACTTCTTCAGGAGGAAGCATTGCCGTACGATCTTGCGGACGTTTCACGTCCGTTGCCGCCGTTTGACCGCCCCCCCGAGCCGCGCCATCAGCCGGCTAAGGGCGTCGTGAAGGCGCTGTTCCTTCTTGTGGCTGCAGGCGTGGTCGCCGGCTGCGCCGCGGCCGGCGGCTCCCTCGCGCCGTCCGTCACTCACGGTGCACCCAGGGACGGCGCCAACATCTCCCGCGCTCTTCCGGCGGCGTCGCCTACGCCGTTCCCGGCCGACCAGGCCGGCTGTGGGCCCGGGCCGGCCAACGGCGCATCCTGCGGCGTCACCAAGAATCCGAACCATCCCGCTAGCCAGACGCCGTCGGGCGGCCTTTCGCCGGCGCAGCTTCGTGCGGCGTACGGCTTGCCGGCGGCTTCGACGACGGCGGTGGCCGGCCCGGCGATCGCCATCGTCGTCGCCTTCGACAACCCGACCGCCGAACAAGACCTCGCGACCTATCGCTCGCAGTTCGGCTTGCCGGCATGTTCGTCGCAAAACGGCTGCTTTCAGAAAGTGATCATCGCTCCAACGCCGGGCGACCCTCCGCCGGCGCCTGCGCCGAAGAAGAACAGCGCTGATGCGACGACGTGGGCGGACGAGCGCGCACTCGATCTGGCGATGGCTTCTGCCGCCTGCCCGAACTGTCGTCTGCTGTTGGTCGAAGCGGTCGGCGAGGATCTCGACAGCTTGGCGAACGCCGTGAACGTCGCCGCATCCTACGGTCCGGCAGCGATCAGCAACAGTTGGGGAGTCCCCGAAGGCGGGGGCAACGTCCCGAACATCGACTCCGGTGCGCAGTCCGCGTTCAACCATCCAGGGATCGCGATTACGGCCAGCGCCGGCGATCTCGGTGCCGGCGCGGTGCAGTTCCCCGCCTCGTCGCCGTACGTGACCTCGGTTGGCGGTACGACGCTCACCGCCGACGCCACCGCCGCGCGCGGATGGGACGAGACGGCCTGGACCGGCTCCGGCAACGGCTGCAGCATCATGGTCGCTTTGCCGTCGTGGCAAGGGACAGCCGCTCCGTGCAACGGCTCGCGGTCCGTGCCCGACATCTCGATGTTGGCCGACAGTACCGTCGGCGCCGCGGTGTACAGTACCGCGGAGAAGGGCTGGGTCGTGCTCGGCGGCACTAGCCTCGGCGCACCGTTCGTGGCCGGGCTGTACGCCGCGGCGGCGGACTATGGCGCCGGCACCGTCGGAGCGCCGAACATCTACGCGAACCTGGGCCAATTCAACGCGGTGCCCGGTACGAACGGCAGCCCCAACGGGCTCGCCGGCTTCTGAGCAGCGTCGCGCCGTGAGCGTCCAGCTCAGACGCCTACGGCGCGATGAGCCTTCCATCCGAACGTTCAGCCTCGATCGGCTTCACGCGCGCATCGACCTCGCGATGCGCGCGCCGATCACCCTCGTCGTCGCCGATGAAGGATTGGGCAAGAGCACGCTGATCCGCGATCATCTCGCACTGCGCGCGGTCGCGCATCTTCGTTTCACCGCCGGACCCGAGCACGCGGCGCCGGCAGAGCTGGTACGCGGGCTGGCCGCGACGTTCCGGAGCGTTTGCCCGGCGTTGGAGCGTTCGACGGCATCAGCTTCGTTGCAGCTCGAGCGTGGCGACGGTGAAGCCGTCGCGACCGCCTGGGCGCGCGAACACCTCGCCGACGTTACGTCGACCGTCGTGTTGGACGATTTGCACAACGTTCTAGCCGATCCGCGCTGCGCGGCGTTCCTCGGCGCGCTGATCCGAGCGACGGTCCCGCGGATGCGTTGGATTCTCGCGGTACGTGATGCGGCCGCGCTGCCCGTTCCGCGCTGGCTCGCGTCGAGGTCGTGCGATCTACCGATCGAATCCGAGGAGCTGCGCTTGCAGCCGGAAGAGATCGTGACCGCGTTTGCAGCGGCCGGTATCAGCCTTTCGGCCGATGAGGCGCGAGCGCTCTTCGAAGCCACCGAGGGATGGGCGCTCGGACTGCGTGTCGCTCTCGCGCGCGGTCGAACGAGCGCGAAGTTGACGCGCGATGACGTCTACGACGGCCTGGTCGACGCGGCGCTGCGTCGCTTCACCGAAGAAGAGCGTTCGCGGGTGTACGAAGCCGCGTGCGCCGGTCGCTTCGACGGGGTACTGTTGGCTGCGCTCGAGTGTGACTCGCAGCTCGGTCCGGCCTTGAGGGACGCAGAGCTCGCGCACGAGCTCGACGGAGAAACCTACGCTTTCTACGAACCGTGCCGCGTCCGTCTGCTGCAGCGCGTGGACGAGCTCGGCGCCGAACGACGAACCGCCGTTCTCGACCGCGCAGCGTCGGCGCTCGATCGCGTCGAGCGTTGGCCCGAAGCGATCGCACTGCGCGTCCGCGCCGGCGACGAGGAACGCCTCGCCGCGGCCGTCGACCGGCGCGGCTTCAAAGCGCTCGACCGCGGGGACGTAGCCGTCGCCGGCGCGGCAGTGGCCGCACTGAGCGATGCGACCCTGATGCGGCATCCGACCTCGCTCGCGATCAAAGCGGCGCTGGCTTCGCTCGCAGAGAGCTTCGATGTCTCGGAAGCCTGGTTCCGGCTGGCCATCGACACGGCACGCGACGACGAACGGCGCGACATCGTTCTCCGCTATGCGATGGACCTGGTGCGCCGCGGGCGGCCTGATGCGATCGAGTTGCTTCGGGCAGAGGCTGTCAAGGAAACCCGCGCGCATTCCGACGCCGATGCCGCGCTGTGGGCGCTGCTAGGCACCGCGTACGTTTCGGAGCATCGGCTCGCCGAGGCGCGCGAAGCGGTACGACACGCGCTCGTTCGTCTGCCCGGCGTCGATGACGATGCGCTGCGCGCACGGATCCTCCATCAAGCGTCGTACGTGGCGCTCAACGACGGCGATCATGCGGGCGCGAAGGCGTTGGCCGAACGGGCGTTGGCGCGGGCGGACGAGACGTGTTCGTACGATCTCGCGGCACGCGCGCTCAGCGTGTTGTTCAATGTCGCGATGCTGCACGATGACGACGTCGCGGCAGCCCGCGCTGCACTGCGCCGCCTCGAGGAGGCCGGTCGAAAGGCCGGCAGCGACGGGTTGCGGTTATATGCGATTCTCAACGCGTACTCGATCGAGGTCGATGCGGGCGACGTCGCGGCCCTCGAGCGTTTGCACGCGCAGCTCGGCGAGATGCAGGTGCTGCTGACGCCAATGGTCAGCGAGGGACTCCTCCCCGCACAGGCGCTGCGCGCCGCGTGGGACGGACGATTCGAGCACGCATACGAGATGTTGGCGCCCGGCGCCGAGAAGCTGTTCGATGACGATCGGATCGCGTACCGATGGGCGGAGGTCGCGGTTTATGGAGCGGCCGCCGGCAAGAGCGACGGCGCGCGCGTCGCGATCGCCCGCTCGCGTGAAAGCCTTGGGCGGCTCGCGGTGGACCAGCCACTGGCCGTTCGCACCGCCGCGTACCTCGCGCTCGCCGAGACGCTGCTCGGCGACGACGACGCCGCTGCTCACGCGCTGACCGCGGCGCATTTCGCCGCGGCGAGCGCTCACGGGCGAATTCGCACGCTCGTCGAGACGATCGCCGCGTTTCACGAGTGTCGCGCGGGCGGCGTCGCGAGCGTTCTCCAACTCGGCGACCGGCTCGACGAACTCGAACGTTGCGAGCTGGGCGGCGTCGCGCGGTTCATCGGCCGGCTGCCGATGAGCAGCGTCGAACCCCAGCGGCCGAGTCGTCGCCCGGATCGGGTCGCCGCCCCCAACGGTGCGCTGCGATGAGCGTGTTGCGCGAGTCATTCGGGTATGGCCGCGAAGACGTCGCCGCGGCGGTTCAGCGGCGGGCCGCCGATATCGTCACGACCGCCCTCGACCGCTTGCGGCCGGCGGATCGTACCGTCGCTGCGAAGATCGTCGCCGCCCAATTCGTCGAGCGCTGCGCCGCGTCGGCAAGCGCCGCCGACTGGGAGATCGCCGCCGCCTGGGTCGACGTCGCTTGCGCCCGCTACGCAGGGATTATCGCGACGCAGGACGTGATCGGTGCCGCGCTCGACGGCGTTGCGAAGACGCTCGCCTCGACGCCGGAGGCGGACACTGCGCGAGCCTTCGCGCGCGTGCGACATCGCCTCGCGTCGGCGTCGGCCGTGTCCAAACAGCCCGTGCGAGAGTCGAATCATCACGAGGCGGTCGACGAGATCGACATCGTTCTCGACGGCCTGCTGACGCGGCTCGATCAGAGCGACGTGCTGACCGCGGAGCATTCGCGCGCCGTCGGTTCGTGGTGCGCCCGGTTGGCGAAGCGCCTCGGCGCGTCGAAGGAAGATATCGTGCACTTGACCCGTGCCGGCCTCGTGCACGACATCGGCAAAGTGATGACCCCGAACGAGATCCTCAACGCGCCGCGCTCGCTGGACGACGAAGAGATGGCGATCATGCGGCGGCACGCCGAAGAAGGCGCCCGCATCGTGCTCGGAGTTCCTCACGTCGCGTACCTCGCGCCGGCCGTCCGAAACCATCACGAACGCTTCGACGGCAACGGCTATCCCGATCGCCTCAAGTGGGAAGCGATCCCGCACGTCGCGCGCATCGTGTCGGTCGCGGACGCTTTCAACGCCATGATCGGCCGCCGGCCGTACCGGCCGCCGATGGTGCCGTCGCGTGCGCTCGAACAGCTCGTCCAAGGCCGAGGCGGGCAGTTCGATCCCGACGTCGTCGACGCGATGATCGACGTCGTGACGAACCACGGCGATTCACGGCTCTAACTAAAAGCTTAGTTGACTCTGAAACAAGTCCGAGGTATGCTGCGTACATCGGTTACCTACTCAATTAGTTGAAAGGACTTCAGTCGTGATCCGCTCGTTCTTGGCCTACGCCGTCGTCGTCGTCGGCATCGTCACCCTCGGCGCCGACCTCGCTCAGGCGGCCTACCAGGCTGATCACACCGCTCGCATCGTCGTGCTCGCACGCGGCAACTGAGCGGCTCCGCCGGCGGCGATCACCAGCCGCAGCAGCGCGGCGGTCGTCACCCCGGTTTCGAAGGACGCCTCGACGTGCGCCCGGGCGCGCGCCCCGTCCCGGCGCCGCTCGTCCGGATCGGCCAGCATCGTCTCGATCGCCCGCCCGAGCACCGCGGGATCGCGCTGCGGCACCAACAGCCCCTCGCCTGGGCCGACCAGCTCGGCTAGACTCCCGGTCGTCGTCGAAACGACCGGAACGCGGGCCGCCATCGCCTCCATCGCCGCGACCGGGATCCCCTCGTGCTCGCCTTCGCGCTCGGTGCTGGCCAACACGAACAGATCGTAGTCGCTGCGCGCGAGCGCGCCGACGACGTCCGCATGCGGAACGTTGCCGAGCATCTGCACGCGGTCGCCGAGCGCGAACCGCTCGACCAGCGCCGTGACCTCGGCGCGCAACTCGCCGTCGCCGGCCAAATCGCAGCTGAACGCGATGCCGCGGTCGCGCAGCTGCGCGAGCGCTTCGAGCAAGTACCGGTGCCCCTTCCATTCGCACAGGCGCGCCGCGCACAAAATACGTGGAATGCGTTCGGGCGGCGGCGGCGGAACGGGCGGGACCTCCACGCCGAGGTGGAGCGTCACGCAGCGCTCGGCGTACGCGCGCGGCAAGCGTTCGATCAGCTTCTGCCGGTTGCGTTCCGAGATGACGCGCGTGAAGCTCGCGTCGCGAACTTTCGCCGCGAGGAGGTTGCCGGAGAAGATGTCGTGCTGGTGCGCGGTGATGCTGAACGGAATACCGGTGACGCGGTGGACGACCCAGGCGATCGTGGCCGGGGTCGTGAGCCACGCCGCGTGGACGTGGTCGATGCCCAGCCGCCGTACTTCGTGCGCGACGGCGAGGGCTTTCGGAAAGGCGAACAGGTTCACGGCGCGCGCGCGCAAACTGCTGCGGCCGAACACGATCTGCGCAAGCGCCGCCAGCGCACGCCCCGGCGTCTTCACGGCCTGTCGCGCCGCGAGCGACGCGACGCGGCGATCGAACAGCGGCATTGCGAGCACGCCGGCGCCCAAGTCCGAGTAGCAGACGTCGGCCGACGGCGGACGCGTTGGGATCAGAACGATCTCCATCTGCCGCGCGATCGAACGCACCTCGGCTTCGAAGAACTGCTCGGCGGGTGCGCACGGAAACAGCGCCGTCACGTAGGCGAGCTTCACGTTCCGGGACCTCGCCGCAGCGAGTCATAGAGCGCAACGTGCGCGCGCACCATCGCTCCGACGTCGAACTGCGTGCGCGCCGCGGCTTGTGCGCGCTGTGCGACGGCTGCGCGTCCGGCGTCGTCGCCGTACGCGCGCAGGATCGTCTCGGCCAGCGCGGTGGCGTCGAAGCCGGCTGCGACGAAGCCGGTGTCGCCGTCGCGCACGAAGTCGTCGTAGCCGTCCCACGGCGTGATCGCCGGCGCGAGTCCGGCCATCATCGCTTCACCGAGCGCCAGCGGCATACGCTCGCGCAGCGACGGCAGCACGAACAGATCCATCGCCGCGGCGAGCGCGCGCGCGTCCCGCCGATAGCCCAGAAAGTCGACGTGTTCGTGCACGCCGTGCGCGTCGGCGAAGGCGCGGAGCTCGGCGGCCAGCGGCCCGTCGCCGGCGAGCACGAGTCGCATGCGGCGTGCGCCGGCGGCGTGCGCGAGCGCTAGCGCCGCGATCGCGGCGCGCTGGTTCTTCTCGGGCGCCAGTCTTCCGGCGGAGTAGAGCGCGAACGTATCCGGCGCGAACTCCAACCCCGCGCGCAGCTCGGCGCGCGATGCCGAGGACGGCATCGCGGCGACGCCGTTCGGGATGACGGCGATGCGCGCCGGCGCGACGCCGTCCTCGGCGGCGAAGCGGCGCCGTTGCGCTTCGGTGAAGACGACGAAGCGTGCCGTCCCGGCGTGCAGCACGCGGTCGGCGGCCCAGCGCACCGGGCCGCCGGGTTCATCACCGTGGATGGTGAGCACGACCGCGGGGACGCGAGCGAGCAACGCGGCAGCGCGTCCTCCGTACTGACCGGTGTGCAAGTGCGCGTGGACGACGTCCGGGCGCAGCTCGCGCAGCGCGCGCACGAGCCGCCGGAAGTAGCCGCGGTCGCCGCGGCCGCGCCGGCCCAGGTCGACGACGGGCGCGCCGAGCAGCTGCAGTTCGCCCTCGTCGAGCCCCGAGGGGTAGACCGAGACGATCGTCAGGTCGACGCCTGCGCCGGCGAGCCCCGCGCTCAGCGTGCGGACTGCGGCCTCGGCGCCTCCGCCGACGAGGTTCGGAATGAGCTGAACGACCCGCAAACCGTACTTCCTTGTCGCTGCATGCGACATTACGCACGCTCCCTTAGGGTACACTGGAAGCCATGTACCCGGGAGCACCTGTCTGCCTCGTCATGCCGTTCCACAACGAGGCAGCGCATCTCCCGGCGGTCCTGGCCAGCCTCGCCGCGCAGACCGACGGCGCGGGCCGGCCGCTGCGCCCGACCCTGATCGCGGTCGACGACCGCTCGACCGACGGCGGCGCCGCGATCGTGGAGCGTTGGCTCGACGAGACCGGTTGGGCCGGGGAAGTCGTGCCGTTCGACGCGCGCAACATCGCGTCGGCGCTCAACGCCGGCCTCACGCGCATCCCCGACGACGCGTACGTGATCCGCGTCGACGCGCACACGGTCTATGCTCCGGACTACGTCGCGACGATCATGAACGCGTTCGCCGCGTTGCCGGCCGACGTGTGGTGCGTGGGCGGCAACCACGAGCTCACCCCGCCGACGAGCTTCGGCCGCGCGCTGCACGCAGCGCTGTTCTCGAACCCGATGGGCTTCGGCCCGGCGGACTACCGCAACTTCGAAACGGTGCGGCCGGTGAGCAGCGTCTACCTCGGCGCGTGGCGGCCGGGCGTGCTGCGAAAGCTGCAGGGTTACGACGAGCGCTGGCGCGCAAACGAGGACGCCGAGTTGGCCGAACGCGTCCGCGAGGCGGGCGGCAGCGTGGTGCGCGTTCCCGCCCACAGCCGCAAGATCCTCACCCGCGGCGCGCGCGCGGCCCTGGTGCAGTGGACGCGCTACGGCTATTGGCGCGCGCAGACGATCGCCCACCATCCGCGCAGCGTGCGCCTGCGCCACGTCGCGCCGCCGGTCGCGCTCGCCGGGGCGATCGGCCTTGCGATCAGCCCGGCTCGCATCGCGCTCGTTCCGCTCGCTGCGGTGTACGCGGTTGCGACCGTGATGCTGCGGCCGGCGGGCCAGCCCATCGGCGTCACGGCCGCGTCGCTGGTGTATTTTCCGCTCGTCCACGCGGGGTATGCGTGCGGGATGATCGCGGGCGGCGTGGCGAGTCTCTTCTCACGGGCGCGCCCGGCGCCCGCTCCGCAGACGTCCTGACCAAGGAGCGCCGTGCGTCGGCACGGTACGGGTCGGCACACACCGTCGTTGGAGGCCGTGCCATGTTTCGAAATGTCGTACGCACTACCGTGAAACCAACGCAGAACCGCCGGGCGCGGCTAGCAACGCGAGAGAGGACGCCTTTCGGCGTCCTCTCCTTTTGGTTCGCGATCAGTTCGTGCCGGAAGTTCGCTTCGGTACGAGTCGTCCTTCTTCGAGGTCGAGCAGGTCGGGCCACGACGTGACGTCGGTTCGGTCCGGCGCTATCCGCGTTCGAAGCTTCTGGAAGTGCTCCAAACCCTCGCCGGTCGGCTTGCGCGTGACCGTATCGCGGTTGAAGCGCTCGATCTCTTGCGCGGTCTTCTTCTGGACGAGCGGCTTTACGTACGCTTCGATGTTCGCGCTATGGCTATCGTTCTTGACCGCGTCCGCGACGACGGCCGACAGCTTCTTGGCGTCGATCCCGAATTCCGTGAACAGCGCTTGATCCATCGAACAGTCGTAGTGATACTCGCCGATGGTGCCCTTGGCGACCATTTTGGCCTTGTCGATGGTGCGCGCTAGCTGGACGATTCCGAGGTATTTCTCGTGCACGCTAGACGGATACGTGGTAGTTGCGTTCATTCAGTACTTGCGCCTTTCTTACTGGCGCTCTATTCGAACCCCGAGCGTTTCCAACAGTTGCCGATTTCAGCTCACTCGCAGAAAAGAAAAGCCCGTAATTGCGCTTAGAACTGCAATCGCGTGCAACGACGTGGCCTCGCTTGCTCGAAAGCACAAAGTGGTGTTAGCCGCTAACCTCGCCGACGCGAACGATCGGTTTGATCGTGACGCCGTGTTCGCTGTCATCGGCGGCTTGATTGATCGCATCGAACGGATAATAGCGGACGAGCCGGTCGAACGGAAACCGGCCCTGCATGTAGAGATCGACCAAGTGCGGGATAAAGAAGTCGGGGACGCTGTCACCCTCGACGACGCCGCGGATCGTCTTTCCGTTCTGCATCACGTCGTTGATGTCGGCGACGAGTTGGGTGCCGGGCGCGGATGCGCCGACGACCGCGCAGACGCCGCGCGCGCGCAGCGCCGCGACGGCTTGCGCGACGACCTCGGCGCGCGCGGTCGAGTCGAGCGCGAAGTCGACGCCCTCGCCCGTCGCGCCGCGCACGGCATCGACGGCGTCGTGCTCGCGGCTGTTGACGACGTGCGTCGCGCCGAGCTCGCGGGCCAGTTCGAGCCGTGAGGCGACGACGTCGATCGCGACGATCGTCGTTGCGCCCGCGACGCGCGCGGCCATCACGGCGCTCAGCCCGACCGCGCCGGCGCCGAAGGCCGCGAAGCTCGAACCGGCGGTCACCTTGAGCGCGTTGAGCACCGTGCCGGCGCCGGTTTGAACACCGCAGCCGAGCGGCCCGAGCAGCTCGAGCGGAGCGTCCTTCCGAACCTTGATCGCATTGCGCTCGGTCGCGATCGCGTACGTAGCGAACGACGACTGCCCGAAGAAGCGATCGTTCACCGGACCGTCGGCCGCGACGTGCAACGCATGCGAACCGTCGAGCCGCGCGCCCGCGAAGTTGAGCGCGTTGAAGCGCTCGCAGCCGGCCGCGACGCCGGACTGACACGTGCGACATGCGCCGCACGACACGAAGGTGAGTACGACGTGGTCGCCGGCCGCGAGCTTGGTCACCCGTGCGCCGACGGATTCGACGATGCCCGCGCCCTCGTGACCGAGCACGATCGGCAGCGGCACGGGATAGACCTGATCGCGGATGACCATGTCGGTGTGGCACATTCCGGTCGCGACGATGCGCACGAGGACTTCGTCGTCGTGCGGCGCTCCTAACGTCGCATCTTCGAGCCTGAACGGACCGCCGCTGTCGCGAACGACGGCGGCTTTGATCGGACGGTTCTCCGTTGCGCCGCTCACCGTGATCCCTCTTCGATTTCAGCCGAAAATCACCGCGCAGTAAGCGACCGCTTGACGGGCGCGCGCGTAGAGAAGTGGGTGGACGGGAAGACGACCGCGCCGCGTTACTTCGGTTTCGTACTATTGGAAAGATGAGCCACGCTCACGTGCTCGATTCCCGTTTCGTCCACCCAGGCGACCGTACGCCTGCAGTGTGGTAATGACCGGAACCGGCATGACGATGCCGGGCGGGACCGCGCTGGCAAGCGGCTACGATCTCAGGCTCGTCGTGCTGTCCGTGGTGATCGCCATCGTCGGCGCGTATGTCGGGCTGACCCTCAGCGAGCGCGTAGCGAAACATCACGGCAAGAGCCGCTATCTGTGGTTGGCCGGCGGCGCGATCGCATTCGGCAGTTCCGTGTGGGCGATGCACTTCACCGGGATGCTCGCATTTCGGTTGCCGGTCGATGTAAGCTATGACGTTCCGCTCGTCGTGTTGTCGCTCTTGGTGGCCATGCTGGCCGCCGGCGTCGCGCTATTCACCGTTTCACGCCCACGAGTCACATGGCGCTCGTCGGTCGGCGGCGCTGTGGCAATGGGCGTCGGGATCGGGAGCATGCACTACATCGGCATGTTCGCCATGCGGATGCCGGCCACGATGGAATGGGACCTCCGAATCGTGGCGCTCTCGGCGGTCGTCGCGGTCGTCCTTTCGCTCGTGGCGCTGCGTTTGAGCTTTCGGCTTCACGCGGTATCGGGAAAACGCTTCGGATCGCATCGCATCGCGGCGGCGATCATCATGGGATCGGCGATCGCGGGCATGCACTACACGGGTATGGCGGCCGCTACGTTCGTCGCCGCGGTACGTGATCCGAACACCGGGTTGCGCCTCAGCGGGGATGCGGTAGGCGGCGACGCGATCGCCTTCATCACCTTGCTGGTGAGCGGTTTCGCCGCCGTGCTGGCGTTCATCGACCGACGCTTCGCCGCGCAGGATTCCGCGCTCGCCCTGAGCCAGCGCCGCCTCAGCATGGTCGTCGCGAATGCCCCCGTCGTCTTCTTCGCGCTCGACGCGAACGGCATCATCACGATCGCCGAGGGGCGCGATCTCGCCGCCATACGCCACACCGCCGAGTCGATCATCGGGCGTTCGTTCTTCGACGTCTACAATGACGTCCCGGTCCTGATCGACCAGGCGCGCCGTGCGCTCGGCGGGCACGAGCACACGGCGCTGAGTACCCTAGACGGTGTCGTGCTCGAGACGCACTGGACACCCGTATATGCGGGCGGCCGGGTCGATAGCGTCGTCGCGGTCGCGACGGACATCACCGAGCGGCACCGTGCCGAGATCGCCTTACAACATCTCGCTCATCACGACACGCTCACCGGCCTGCCGAATCGTGCTTTTCTGAACGAACGCTTGGCCAAGGTGATGGAGGCCGCGAGACGCACCGGCGAGCCGGTCGCGCTTGCGCTGATCGATCTCGACCGGTTCAAAGACGTCAACGACACCATGGGTCACGACGTCGGCGACGCCTTGCTGCAGGATGTTGCGGTCCGGCTCCGCGGCGTCTTGCGCGAACGCGACCTCGTCGCGCGCTTCGGCGGAGACGAGTTCGCGGTGCTGCTTCCCGACACGGGCGGTGTCGAGGCGTCGCAGATCGTGCAGCGACTCCTCGCGTCAATGTCACCGCCATGCGTCATCAATGGTCGCTCGCTCAGTGTGGCAGGAAGCATCGGCCTCGCGGTGTCGCCGCTGCACGGCCGCACCACCGCGACCCTGTTGAGAAAGGCCGATGTCGCGATGTACGCCGCCAAGCGTGCCGGCGGCGGCTGCGTGCTCTACGACTCGGCGCTCGACCACCTCGAGGAGCAGCTTCGCAAAGCACTGCACGACCAAGCCTTTACCCTGGCCTATCAACCGATCTTCGAGCTGGGCGGCGGACTGCGCGGCAGCGAGGCGCTCCTGCGTTGGACGCAGTCCGACGGGACGGTCGTTCAGCCGAACGACTTCATCCCCTATGCCGAGGAGTCGGGGTTGATCGTACCCATCGGCGCGTGGGTACTCCAAACCGCCTGCACGCAAAATGCCGTCTGGAATCGGGCCGGGCACCGGCTTCAGGTGAGCGTGAACGTATCGACCAAGCAAATCGCCGATCCCGACTTCGTTCAAACGGTGCAGACGGCGCTTCGCGAGTCGGGCCTGGCTCCCGAGCTGCTCGAACTCGAGCTCACCGAAACGGCCATCACCGCCAACATCGATCGCAACGCCGCCGTCGTGAAGGAGCTTCGCGCGCTCGGCGTCCGCATTGCGGTCGACGACTTTGGTACAGGCTACAACTCGCTGGCGACGCTCAAGTCCTATGAGGTCGACACGCTGAAGCTCGACATGTGCTTCGTAACCGGCGTTGCCGAGAACCCGGTCGACCGTGCCATCGCATCCGCGGTGATCACCGCAGCGCACGCGCTGGGGGCTCGGGTGGTCGCCGAAGGCATCGAAACCGCGGAGCAGCTCGCGGCGCTCGTCGCGCTCCACAGCGATTTCGGTCAGGGATACCTGTTCTCGAAGCCCGTGGCTCCGGAGCTCTTCGAGCAGATCCAGCTCTCAGATCGGCCGCTCGCCGCCTGAGCGATCAGCGCGGCTCGCCGCTGCCAAAGCGAAGCCGATAGCCGACCGGCATGAGGTGGATGCCGAAGCGGTCGGTCAGCGTTCCCCAGATTCCGCGCGGCAAGAACAGCGAGAACAGGAGCGCCGAGGCGCCGAGGCCGACCAGATACCACACGCCGCTCGCGCCGAAGATCGTCTCGATCACGAAGAAGATCACCGCACCGATGATCGGACCCTCGAAGGTTCCGAGGCCGCCGACCAGCGTCATGAAGATCATGTACGCGGTCCACTGCACGCTGAAGTACGTCTTGGGCTGGAAGCTGATCAATGTCGAGAGCGTGAGCGATCCCGCGGCGGCGCAGCCGGCGGCAGCCAGCACGAAGATGAGCCGTTTGGTGGCGAACACGCGCACGCCGACCGACGCCGCGGCCTCTTCGTTGTCGCGAATCGCTTGGATGGCGGCGCCGGTGCGGCTGCGCAGTAGCACGAACACCAGCCCCACCAGAGCCGTCATCAGTGCCAGCGCGATCCAGTAGTTGCACGCGCGCCGCACGTCGGGTGCGAAGGCCGACAGCGCGATGAGCGACGTGCCGGTTTCTCCTTGGACGAGGCCGTCGAGGTTGACCGAGAGATGCGCCAGCTCGGCGAACACCCACATCCCGATGGCGAACTCGCCGCCGCGCAGCCGCAACGCGAGCGCGGAGAGGGGGAACGACGCCGCGCCGACGATCAGCGGTGCCAGCGCGAGCGCGAGATAGACGTTGATTCCGGCGTTCGACAGCCGGATCGCCGCGTACGCGCCGAGGCCGAAAAACGCCTGCTGGCCGACGGAAACCAGCCCGGCGTAGCCGGCCAGCGCGTTCCACATCGCCGCGAGGATCACATAGATGAACAGCGTCGTGATTCGATCGGTCAGATTCGGCCCGAGATACGTGGGCCCGAACGCGAGCGCCACGAGGAGCGCGACCAGGCTCGTCACCGCCGCGATGGACAGGACGTTCCAGCGTTGCACGACGATCGGCTGCGCTTGCGTCATGGCGAGGTTCTCCGCAGCGAGCGAACCAGCGAGCCCGGGCTGCGGCCGGCGATGAAAAAGCGCGCGGCCAGCACCGCGAAGAACACCAGATGCCCGCCGATGAGGAAGCCTTGCGGGCTGATCTGCGAGCCGAGGTTTTGCGCGACTCCCAGCACGATGCCGCCGATCAGCGTACCCCACAGCGATCCGGTTCCGCCGATCACGATCGCTTCGAAGGCAAAGATCAGCTGCGCCGAACCGGCGTACGGATCGAAGGTCGCGCGTAGCGCCAAGAACGTGCCGGCGATCGCGACGGTGACCATCGAGATCGCGGTCGCCGCAGCGTACACCTTGCGCGAGTCGATTCCGACCAGCTCGGCCGTGTCGGGATCCTCCGCCGTCGCGCGGATCGCGCGGCCGAGCGGCGTGCGCGCCAGGAACAGCTGCAGGCCGCCGAGCAGCGCGACGGCGACGATCGCGGTCAGGAGCGCGAGCTGGCCGATCGTCACGCCGCCGGGCAGGTTCCAGCTCGCGAACGCGAGGTCGCCGATGTTCGGCGCCATCGAGCGCGTGTCGGCACCGAACTTGCTGAACAGCAGGTTGTCGATGACGATCGCCAATCCGAAGGTGCTCAGCAGCGGCGTCAACGCACCCGAGCGCAGGCTGCGCTCGAGCACGGTGCGTTGCAGCACCCAGCCTGCCGCCGCCATGAACGGCGCGACCGCGACCAGGGCCAGGAACGGCGAGATGTTCCACTGCTCGGCGATCGTCCACACGACGAACGCGCCGAGCACAGCGATGCTGCCGTGAGCGAGGTTGATGATGCGCAAGACGCCGAACGTGAACGACAAACCGCACGCGATCAGCGCGTAGTAACAGCCGAGCAAGATGCCTTGCACCAGCTCGTTGACCACTACGGCGTCCCGCCTTGACGGCTCGGGCGCTTGAGCCCGAAGTACGCCTCGGTCACGCTTTCGCGCGTCACCTCCGTCGCGCGCCCCTCGAGCACGATGCGTCCCTCGAGCATGCACGCGACGCGCGTCGCGACCCGCAGCGCGCGTCCGAGATCCTGCTCGACCAGCACGATCGTGGCACCCGAGGCGATGACGGCCTGCAGCGATTCGTAGACCTGCTCGACCGCGACGGGCGACAGCCCCAACGAGAGTTCGTCCACCAGCAGCACGCGCGGGTTGCTCATCAACGAACGGCCGATCGCCGTCGCCTGCTGCTGGCCGCCGGAGAGATCGCCGGCGCGCCGTTTCATCAGCGGCCGCAGCATGGAGAAGGCGTCGAGCACGGTGTCGACGTTCCACCGGCCGCGGCGCTCGCTCGCGGCACCGACCAGCAGATTCTCCTCGACCGTCATCCCGGCAAACAGCCGGCGCCCTTCGGGCACCAGCGTGATCCCCAGGCCGACGCGCCGGTTCGCGCGCGCCGAGCTCACGTCGCGACCGTCGAACAGGATACGGCCGCCTGAGATGCGATGCGCGCCCGCGACCGCCCGCAACAGCGTCGTCTTGCCGGCGCCGTTGGCGCCGATCAAGGCCAGAATCTCGCCTTCCTCGATCGCGAACGAGACGTCGCGAACGGCTTGGAGTTGGCCGTGCCGAGCGTCGAGCTGCTCGACGGCGAGCAGGCTCACGTCACGCCGCTCCCGAGATAGGCGTCGATCACCGCGGGATTCGCCAGCACGTCGTCGGGCGCGCCCTCGGCGATGATCGCGCCGGCGTCCATGCACACGAGCCGCTCGACGATCTGCAGCAGCACGTGCAAGACGTGCTCGATCCACACGATGGCGATACCGCGCTCGCGCAGGCCGCGGATGATCGCGACCAGCTCGCCGGCTTCGGCGTCGGTCAGCCCCGCGCCGATCTCGTCGAGCAGCAGCACCTTCGGATCGGTCGCCAGCGCCCGCGCCAACTCGAGCCCCTTGCGGTCGAGCAACCCCAACGTCTCGGCCCGCCGATTGCCCAGCTCGAGCATCCCGCACAGTCGCAGCGATTCGATCGCGGCGTCGTACGCGCGCGCGCCGGCGAGCTCGCCGCCCATCGACGCTGCGACGAAGACGTTCTCGAACACCGTCATGTTCGCGAACGGTCGCGGAACCTGGTGCGTGCGTGCGATGCCGAGACGATTGCGGGAGGCGGCATCCAATCCCGTGACGTCGGTGCCGTTGAAATGCACCGTCCCGGCGGACGGTGCATACGTTCCGGCGAGCACGTTGAGCAGCGTGGTCTTCCCCGCGCCGTTGGGGCCGACGATGCCGACCGCCTCATCGCGACCCAAGCGAAAGTCGACGTCGGCGACGGCGACGAAGGCGTTGAAGCGCTTGACGATTCCGGTCGCTACCAGAACGTCAGGCTCGGCCATATTAGCTGAAGGGTCGCAGTTTCGCGCCGATCGGAACCTTCGCGTCGTTCGCGTGCTCGGTGATGACCAGGTCGAGCGGGTGCTTGGAGCCGGGCGCGGCTTTTACCCATTGCGAGCCGATGATGCTGGCCGGCGAGACGTTGGGGAACGGACCGCTGGTGAAGTCGACCACACCGACCGCCGTCGTCGTCTTGAGCCGGCTCAGCGCTTTGGCGACCGCGGCTTTGGTCTTGGGCGCGCCGCTGTTCTTGAGCGCCTGAAAACCGGCGTCGAACAACGACATCGTCGCGCCGATCTGCTGGTTCCACTGCTTGCCGGTGGTGCGCTCGTAGCCGTCGGCGAGCTCGCGCGAGCTGATCCCGGTGAGCGACGACGGGTACGGAAAGTTGCGATGCCAATAGCACGCGCTGGCGAGGTTGTACGCGAGCGACCCGAGGGCTTCCATCGTGTCGGGGAAGAGGCCGGTCTTGGCGATCTGCGCGATCTTCACCATCTTGGTGTAACCCTGCTGCGCGGCTTGCCGCCAGAACGTGGCGAAATCGGGCGGGATCGGAAAGGTGTTGAAAATCTGGCAGTTCTCCGACTTGTATTTGGCGATCTGCGCCGAGTAGTCGGTGGTGCCGTCCTCGTACCCGCCCGGATCGACCACGGTGAAACCGGCCTTCTGCAAATCGGGGATGAGGTGCTCGCGAATCGCGTTCCCGTCGGCATCGTTCGGGTACAGCACGCCGACCTTCTTGTTGGTCGACAGCTCGTGCCACTGCGAGACGTAGCAATCGAAGAAGTTCTTGACGCCGAAGCTGAAGTGATACGTCCACTTGAACGGCGACGGGGCGCCGGGTTTGGCGCCGCGGCCGAAATACCACGCTTCCCACGGCATGACGGTCGACAAGCACGGGACGCCGGCCGCTTCGCACGCGTCCGAGACGGGGTTGACCACTTCCGGCGTGGAGGTGACCAACATGAAGTCGATCCCCTGGCTATTGATCAGCTCTTTGGCGAGCTGACCGGCGCGCGCGGGATCCGATTGGCTATCCCGATCGAGGATGGTGACCGAATACGTCGTTCCGCCGACGTTCAGTCCCTTCGCGAGCGCCTTGCGGACGAGCGAAAGCACGTATGGATCGCTCTCGCCGAAGCTGCCCAGCGGGCCGGTCAGCGGGCTGATGAAGCCGACCTTGATCGCTTCCGCCGCGCCGGCCGTCTCCCAGAATGCAGGCGCACCGACCAACGCCGCTCCGCCGGCGACGGCACTCGCGCGCTTGACGAACTCACGCCGCGAACTCGTGTTGGGCATCGAAGTCCTCCTCACGACCGACGAGCGTCTCGAATCGAGGCTGTGCGGGACGAAATCGTGTCATAACGATTCGTTCTGGACGCCTTCGCGGGTGCCGTCGTCTCGGCGGCCCTTCGTCCATCGCGCCTGCACCTCCTCATCTTGCCGTCCGGTGGGTAAGAGCGCCGCATGAACGTCGTAGCACCCGACCTCAGCACCACGCCGCCGCGCAGCGGGCGGGAGATGCTCGGCCGCTATCCGTGGCTGGCGCGGCTGGCGGACAAGGTCCGCAGCGACCATGCCGGCACCGCGGGCGAATACATCGCGTACTGCAGTCTCTCGAAAGGCTTCCTACTGCGCGCCGGCGTTTCGGTCGACGACTTCGACAAGCTGATCCGCGACGGCGCGAGCGATGCGGATCTCACGGCGTATTTCGACCAGCACGTGTCCGACGAGCAGCGCGAGTCGGCGAACCGCTTCGTGCTCCACGACATGAAGTCGCACCTCGACGAGCAGGACGCCGAAGAAGGCCGCTAGCCGCCGGTACCGCAGGTTCGACGCGAAGGGCGCCCAATGTGTGCATCGTCGGCTCGCGGGGAGGTCCGAACGCGAGATCGTTCCGCCAGGACCGGGAGCGTCTCATGATGCGGAATCTGCTCAGCCGCGGAAATTTCGTCGTTCGTGCCGGCACCGTCGTTGCCGGGCTGGGCGCAGCCGGTTCGGCGTATGCGGTTACGGGTGCCGTTACGCGGGCAGCGGGCGACGCGGAGATTTCTCATACCAGCGAGGCGATCCACCAAGTCGTCGATTTCGCCGCCGGCCCGGCGCGCGTCTATCGAGCCCTCACCACAACGGAAGACTTCGACAAAGTCGTGCGGCTCAGCGCCGCCATGCATTCGGGGATGTCCTTAGGGAGTGCGCCGACGCAGATCGACGCGCGGCCGGGCGGCGCCTTCAGCCTTTTCGGCGGATATGTCACCGGCCGCATCCTCGAGCTTCAGCCGAACTCGCGAATCGTCGAAGCGTGGCGATCGGGCAGTTGGGGTCCCGGGCTCTACTCGATCGCGACGTTCGCGCTGGCGCCACAAGGAACCGGGACGAGGCTCACGTTCGACCACGCGGGATTCCCGAACGGTGCAGCGCCTACTCTCGCCCAGGGATGGCAAGAAAACTACTGGGAGCCGCTTGCGAAGTCGCTGATATAGGGCAGATGTCACTTGCAGAGCTCTCGTCCATCGGGAGCATCGTCAGCGGTGTAGCCGTAATCGTGTCGCTGATCTATCTGGCGCTGCAGATACGCCAAGCGGCAAAGAATCAGCGCGGCACGATGCACCAGATGCGCGCCGCCCTTTCGACCGATGTCATGCTGCGGATCGCGGAGTCGGACTTGTCCCAATCGTTCCGGGCGGGATTGACGGGAGATCCCGAGATCAGCGAGGTGCAATTCTGGCGATACTTCTATGCGGCCAGCGCCATCATGCGAACGACCGAGAACGCATTCAGCCAATATCAAGACGGACTGGTTACCGATGCGCATTTCGCCAGCGCGAAAGCAAGCGCACGGGCCTTTCTCGCGAGCCCGGGCTATCGCGCTCTCTGGCAGGCGACGAGACTCAGCCGCGAACCCGGTTTCCGCGCGTTCATGGACCAGTTGGAAGCGGAGGTCGCCGTCGCCGGTCCGGGCGATGTCTTCGGCACTTGGAAATCACTGCTCGCGGAAGCGAGTGAAGAGGGGACGCGAACCCGCTGAAACCTCGGTCATTTGTCGATATCGCGATCGAAGATTGCGTTCACGGAGCCGGCCGACGGCGTTGTCAAGACGAAGTGCAGACGTTGCGACGACGCATCGCGCGCATCGTCGACGGCTCTCCGCGCGACGGCTGAAGCTAGGGGCGTTTGCGTTGAATGCCTCTCTCGCCCGGTCGCGAAGCGAATCGCTAGTCGTGGCCCGGGAGCTGGCCGGCCGGTGAAACGCTGCGAGGTTTGCCTCGAACGGAATGCCTTACGAGTTCGCAACAAGACTGCGAGTAGGTAATCGCGACGGGAGTACATCCGGGAAGCGATCGCCCCTCGACCTTCTTTAGGCTAAAGCGAAGCAGGTGCGTGCAGACCCCTGCGGAACCGTCGCCGCAGGCAAGCTTGCTCGCATTGCTCCTGAGCGGAGACTTCCGTGACGGGATACGATCGATGATGAAGTTACTCGTCGCAGGCGGTGCTCTGCTTGCTGCGGTCACCGTTTCGCTCGCCGCATGCAGCGGCCCGGGCGGGACCGCGTCGGTCGCGACCCTGACTCCGACACCGTCTCCGACGCCCATTACGAGCGGGTCGCCGGTCGCCACGGCGACGCCGACGAGTAGTCCCACCGCGACGCCGACGCCCATCACGAGCGGCGCGCCCACTGCTACGCCGACTCCGACGACCCGGCCCACTGCCACGCCGACGCCGACGAGCGCGCCCACCGCGACGCCGACACCAACACCGACGCCCACTACGGCGATCTCGCCGACGCCCACGCCCACAGCAAGCCCGACGGCGTCGCCGACGCCGGCCCCAACGGTTGCGCCTGGAGCGGTTGGGGTCAATCCTTCATCGCTGACGTTCACCAACGTCGGCGCGGCGTACGCGCAAAGCTTCACCGCTACGCAGAGCGCCAATCCAAGCAATTCTTTCACGGCGGTAAGTAACAACACCAGTATCGCGACAGTCGCGCCGGGCAACGGACCGGGCAACTTCTCGGTGACGCCCGTCGCTGCCGGATCGACGACCATCACCGTAACGGGAGTAAACGGCATGACCGCAACCGTCCCAATCGGTGTCACGACCACGCCCCTCACCATCATGAAGCGGGCCCGCAGATGAGCCGCATTCGAACGCTCGTCCTCGCGTTGGGCGCGGTTGGCGGGTTCGTCGCAGCCGGATGCGGCGGCGGTCAGCAGACGGCCGGCGCTCCGCAGGCGTTGCCCCTCGTCACGGCGACACCACCCAACAACGGGACGCCGCCGGCTTCCGCCGCGGTCAGCTTGCGCGTCGTCATTCCGGCGAGCGCCGCGCCTAGCGCGACGCGTCGGGGCCCGGCCTACGTCTCGGTGTCGACGAACTCGCTGACCTTCTCTCAGAACGGCGGCGCAGCGCAGACGATGTCGCTCGTTGCGGGCTCGCCGAGCTGCACGACGAGCTCGGGCACGCGCACGTGCACCGTCAACCTGAACGCGACGTCGGGCTCCAACCAAGCGTTCACGATCAAACTGTTCGCGTCGACGGACGGCTCCGGGACGCCGCTCTCCGCGCAGATGCTGGTCGCCACCATCGTCGCGAATCAGAACAATCCGATCGCCGCGACGCTCAACGGTGTTGTGGCGTCGCTTTCCGTGTCACTGACGAAGGCGACGTTGCAATACGGCGAGCCGGGCGAGAGCACGAGCGTCGTCGTCAATGTGCTCGACGCGAGCGGGAACACGATCGTCGGCCCGGGAGTTTTCGCGGATGCCAACGGCAACCCGATCACCGTAACCCTCGCCGACAGCGACACGACGGGCTCGACCGCACTCGCGCAGACGACGGTTACGCAACCCACGACGGTCGGACTTTCATACAACGGCGGTGGCGTTACGAGCGTAGCCATCACCGCGACGACCGGCAGCATCACCTCTCCTGCGGCCATGCTTTCGCTCGTGTGCGGGAAGCCTTCCACGACGAACGCGCTCTACATCAACGGCTTATTGTCTCCGAATGGCGCCAGCTCGGCGTATGGCTATGGCGAATTCGCGCTAACCGCGAGCGGCGTGAACCTCACGCCGGCCAATCAAGTCGACACTCCGGTCGGCGGTGGCGGCCTCGGTGTCGATGGGCGCGGTTTCGTGTACGACTCGGCCACCTCGCAATCCGGCGGGGCGTACGTCGCGCAGTACTGTCCGACCGCCTCGGGGGCCGCGACGCCGTACCGATCGTACCCCGAGCCGCTGCCGCCCGGAGGTTCGAACCCCAGCGTCAACCTGGACGTCGCGGTCGACTCGCAGGGCGACCTCTTCACCCTGACCTCTGCCATGGGCGGTTTCGCGCTCTTCGCGTTCGCGCCGGACTCCGGAAATATCGGATTTCCGGCATCCGCTCCGATAGCACCCACCGCGACGATCGCGGGCAGCAATACGCAACTCGGGGTTTTCTTGGCCGCCGATGCGAGTGGAACGGCGTACGTCGGCACTCAGGGCCAGATCACCGAATACGTTCGTGGAACCAGCGGTAACGCGCCGCCAAGCAAAACGGTGGCCAATACGGCTGGCGGTCTCATCGGAGCGCTCAACGCAAGGGTCGATTCCGCCGGCGACGTCTACGCTCTGTATAGTAGCAACAATCTCAGCGAGCTCGACCCGGCGACGCCGGTCGGAGCGCCGGCTCTCGTCGAGTACGCCCACGGGCAGTATTCGACGCCGATCCGCGTGATCTCGGGGCCGGCCACTCAACTCGGTGCCTCCACGCCCCCACTGATTGGGGCTTTCGCGATCGCACTCGATCCCTCCGGAAACATGTACGTGCTCAGCACTGCGGGTAACTCCTACGAGGTCCAGGAGTTCGGGGCAAACGCGAACGGAAACGTGCCGCCAATCGCGACGTTTGCGGTTTCCGCAGGCCAGGCTACTGATATCGCGGCCGACGGCAATGGAAATGTTGCCGTGTCGGACGTGAGCGGCTCCGGCGTCCTGCTCTACCACAACGGATCGTTCTCGGGAGCGCTCAACGACCCGAATTACGTCGACAACCGCGTCCTCAGCGTCGCTTATGATTCCGCCGGCTACCTCTACTTTTACACCGAGAATGGCAATGGAAATCAGTTCAGTGGTGGCGCGGTCCTGGTTTACCCCCCGAACTCGAATAGCAGCACGACGCCGACGAAAGTGTTGGGCAACTCGGGGCGATACTCCCAACTTGCGGTCGATGCAAACGGGAACATGTACGGGCTATCAGGGCTATCAGCAGGTCGTGGGGTCGACGTCTACATTGCGCCCATCACATCGGGTACGCCGACCCGCAGCTTCTTCCCGCCGTTTGGGTACGCAGTAGGAGCGACGGGCATCGGCGCCGACGCGGCAGGGAATATCTATCTCGCTACGATGAGCTATGTCGAAGTGTTCGCGCCGTCAAGCTCCGGCCCCGCGGTGCCGCAGGCAAGCTATTTCGATCTGAACGGATCGACGTTGAACCCCGCAATCGCGGTCGACGCGAGCGGTACCGTGTACGCGGCGAGCTGCACTACGAACAGCGTCGGCGTCTATCCCCCGGGCTCGACGGGCGGGACGCCGGCGCGCTCCATCGTGGGGCCGAACACGCTGATCCTCTGTCCCGATTCGATCGCGGTCGATTCGGCCGGGAATATCTACGTGGAGAGCGACCTCATCCAAACCTTTATTGTCGTCTTTGCAGCGGGTGCGAACGGCAACGTCACGCCGATGCAGACGATCTTTGCGAACATGGTGCCGGGTTTCAGCGGCGATAAGATCGCGATCGGCGCGGGCTTCGGGACGGTCCCGAGTTCGATCGGGCGAGCCGCTGCGGCACACGGTCGATTCCGACTCACACTGCAATCCGGCCATCCGGCGGCGTTAGGGCTGCCGGCATGCCCCGCGAGCAGGAAGGGCGTTGCGGTTGCTGCGGACGGCCGCGTCCCGCACGCCGCTCCGCCAGCCTCCGGCCCCACGAACCTCGGCTCGACGTGCAGCTGGATCGACGTGCTCCGCAGCCGTCGCGCCGGACGAGGTCGGCGTTAGCAACTATGAACGTTTTTCGCTACGGCGCGACGGTCAATCCCCGCGGCCCGTTGAAGGTTGGTGAACCCGCCTGTAACGGTCTAGCGTCGTGCTCGCGGTGGCGTGACCGAGGATCCCGGCCGTTGTGCGGACGTCGACGCCGGCGACGAGCAACGTCGTCGCGGCGGTGTGGCGACGTCGCGGAGGTGCGCGCTTAGGTCGGATTCGACTATCGGGCCGATGACCTGTTCAGGGCTGCGGCGGCGCGTATGAGCGTCTTGAAGGCACCCTCATTTATTTCATCACCCTCATGGAGATCGAAGAAGACGGGACAGAACTTGGGATGGTCTGATCAATCAAAAG
>PMOS01000024.1 GCA_003161435.1 Vulcanimicrobiota bacterium | reverse complement strand
TGTCACCCTGAAGCTGGCTCGATTCCGTGGAGAGTTTTTATGTTGCAGGGAGTGCGGCTGCTTGCCGCTCGTAGTTTTCAGGGGAGAGGTAGCCAAGCGCCGAGTGCCGGCGATGCCGATTGTACCATCCTTCGATGAATTCAAAGAGTGCGAGCTCGGCTTCTGCGTGATTGCGAAAGCGACGACGTGAAAGGAGCTCGCATTCGATAGTCGCGTTGATGCTCTCAGCCATGGCATTGTCAAAGCAATTACCGACTCGACCCATGGAAAGAACAATACCGGCGTCACGACAGCGTTCCTTGTAATCGTTCGAGGTGTACTGCGTGCCGCGATCGGAGTGGTGAATGACCCCTTTGGGCCGCCGCTTGTGGATCGCTTTGTCCAGGGCTTTCAGCACGAGCTCTTTGTGCATGCTGCTGCCTGTCGCCCAGCCCACGATCTTGCGGCTGAAAACGTCGAGGATGAGCGCCAGATAGAGAAAACCGGCCCAAGTCGGAATGTACGTCATATCCGCGACCCAGAGTTGGTTGGGAGCCGTTGCCGTGAAGTTGCGGGCGACCAGGTCGGGCGCGGGAGTCGCTCCGTTGTCCTGGACCGTCGTTACGACCCTGGCCCGGCGCGAAGCTCCGAAAATGCCGCGTTCACGCATTAGCCGCGCTACGCGGCGATCCGCGACGAGCACACCGTTCTCGCGCAGTTCAGCCTGAACGCGCGGTCGGCCATACGTTCCGTGAGAGGCGTTGTGAATCGCTTCGATCTGATCACCGAGCTTGCGGTCCGCCAGAGCGCGCCTGGATGGCGACTTCGATCGCAAACGCCACGCATAGTATCCGCTCGCGGAGACTGCGAGCACGCGACACATCAACGTGACTTTGTACGTGGCCTGGTGCGCCATCACGAATCCGAAGACTTCGACGGAATCGTTTCTGCCTCCCGAGCGAACCAGGCCGCGGCTTTTGACAATATCTCGGCTTCGAGCTTGAGGCGCCTGTTCTCGCGTCGCAGCGACGTGAGTTCATCGTGCTCCAAGCTGGTCAGCCCGTCGGAACGGATCCCGCTATCGATATCGGCCTGCTTGATATACATGGCAACCGTGCGACGAGCCATCCCGTACTCGTCGGCAATGCTCTTGATGCTGCGGCCACCCTTGAAGAGCTCGACGATCTTGTGTCGGAATTCGGCCGGGTGTGAATTTCTGGCCATTGTGGACTCCTTCGCCGCCGGGCGAAAAGTGTCCACGAAACCGGCCCAACTTCACCCTGAGCTTGTCGAAGGAGCGCCGCGCCCTGCCTTGTCGGCCCTGAGCTCGGCGAAGGGTCGACAATCGCGCCGCACTCGGTAGGGGGTGCAGGGATAGCCAGTGGCCGCAGGATACTTTTTTGCCCAACGACTCTGCCGCCACGAAAGAAGCGTCCATGAAGTATCCTGATCGCCGCGACTTCCTGCTCTCGTCCGCCGCGGGGCTCGGTGCCGCAACGCTAGCGGGTTCGTTCCCCGTAACCGCTTTAGCCGCCGAGTCGCCGTTCAAGCCCGAGAAGGGCGCGTCGCTGCAGCTGCTGCGCTGGACGGCCTTCGTCAAGAGCGACGAGACGATCTGGGACGAGAACACCAAGAAGTTCACCGCGGCAACCGGGGTGCCGGTCACCATCCAAAACCTCACCTGGAACGACGTCACGCCGAAGGCAGCGCTCGCGGCGCAGGTGGGCTCGGGTCCGGATATCGTGATGGGCTGGAACGACGACCCATTCGTCTATCCCGACAAGCTCATCGACATGACCGACCTGGTCGACTTCATGGGCAAAGCCCACGGCGGCTGGTACGACAACGCGCGCTCGTATTGTTACGACCAGGACGTGAAGCGCTGGGTGTCCTTTCCCATCGGCTGCACCGGGAATGCGGTCAACTACCGCAAGGGGTGGGCCAAGGAAGCCGGCTTCACCGAGTTCCCCAAAGACCTCGACGGGATGCTCAAGCTCGCTCGGGGGCTGAAGAAGAACGGTCATCCAACGGGCTTCGCGCTCGGCCACGCGGTCGGCGACGCCAACAGCTGGACGCACTGGATCCTTTGGGGATTCGGCGGCAAGCAGGCCAATCCGGACAACTCGATCGCGATCAACTCGACCGAGACGAACAACGCACTCGACTACGCTCGGCAGCTCTACGAAACGATGATCGACGGCGTCGCGGGCTGGGACGACTCGAGCAACAACAAGGCCTTCGCCGCCGGCCTGATCGGGATGACGATGAACGGGATCAGCATCTGGTACGCGGAGAAGACCGCCGACCCGGCGCTATTTCCCGACTTTGCGAACGCGACGCCGCCCTACGGGCCCGTGAAGACGCACACGATCTCGAACAACTTCACGTCGGCCTACGTGTTCAAGTACAGCAAGTATCCCAACGCGGCCAAGGAGTACCTGCGCTTCATGCTCGACAGCCCGCAGGCCGATCGGTGGGTCACCGAGATGCTCGGATACGTCACACCGGCGCTCAAGGGGTATTCCGATCTCCCGATCTGGACGTCGAACCCGAACATCACGCCCTATCGTGACGCGCTCGCCGGCGCGAAATACGACGGGTTCAACGGCAAGCCCGGGAAGGCCGCCGCCCAGGCGCTCGACGAGTTNNGCGATCTACAAGCGCGCGTGATCCGGCGGCCGTCGCTGGCCGCGCGGCTCGATTCGCCGCGGGTGCTGGGCTATCTGCTCATCGTACCCGCGGCGATCATTTTGCTCGGGCTGCTGGCGTATCCGCTGCTGCTCGGCATTTGGCTCAGCCTCACCAGCGCGACGATCGGGAACCCGGGCCAGTTCGTCGGCCTGCAGAACTACGCGACGATCTTCGCCGATCCGATCTTCCGCGGGGCGGCGTGGTACTCGGTCTTTTACACGATCTGCGCCGAGGGCGGGAAGCTGGTGCTCGGGCTCGCGCTCGCGCTGCTGCTCAACCAGCGGTTTCGTGGCTATCGCGTCTCACGCGCGCTCATGCTCCTGCCGTGGGTCGCGCCCACCGTCCTCTCGGCGCTCGCGTGGCTGTGGCTGCTCGATCCCCAGTTCAGCGCCGTGAGCTGGTTGCTCATCCGTCTGCATCTGATCCACAGCAACATCGATTTTCTGGGCCACCCGTGGAGCGCGCGCATGTCGCTCATCGTGGTGAACATTTGGCGCGGGCTGCCGTATTTCGCGATCGGCTACCTGGCCGGGCTCCAGTCGATCTCGAAAGACCTCTACGAAGCCGCCGCGATCGATGGGGCCGACGGCTGGCAGGCGTTCCGGCGTATCACGTGGCCGCTCCTGATGCCGATCACGACGATCCTGGTCGCGTTCTCTTCGATCTTCACGCTGACCGACTTTCAACTCATCTGGACGATCACGCACGGCGGCCCTACCGACGCGACGCAAGTCTTCACGACGCTCGCCTACCAGCGCGCGATCTCCGGCGGTCAGCTCGGCGAGGGAGCAGCGATCGCGGTTTCGCCGATCGTCATCATGATCGTGCTGGCCTTCTTCGTCGTCCGCTCGGTGCGGGAGAAGTAGCGTGAACCGCAAGCTGCGGATCTACGTCCCGCTGGCGCTCTACGGCATCTTCCTGATGCTGCCGTTCGTCTGGATGCTCATCACGGCATTCAAGTCGGATCAAGAGCTGTCGCAGGGACTCAATCCGTTCTGGATCTCGCACTTCACCTTCTCCCAATTCAGCGACCTGCTCACACAAACGGCGTACGCCCAGTGGTTCGCGAACACGCTCTTCGTATCGATCTCCGCGACGGTGCTCAGCGTGTTCGTCTCGTACATCACCGCGTACGCCATCATCCGCTTGCGCTTCCCCGGCTCGGAGGTGGTGAGCACGGCGATCTTCCTCGCCTACATCGTCCCGCCGGCGATCTTGTTCATCCCGCTCGCGTCGGTCATCATCCAGCTGCACTGGTTCGACAAGCTGTGGGCGCTGGTCCCGATCTACGCAACATTTCTGGTGCCGTTCTGCACCTGGCTCTTGATCGGGTTCCTCAAGAACATCCCGCGCGAGCTCGAAGAAGCGGCGCGCGTCGACGGCGCGAGCAACCTCGCGATCCTGTGGCGCATCATCTTCCCGATCGCCGTGCCGGGGTTGATCTCGGCGGCGATCTTCTCGTTCACGCTATCGTGGAACGAGTACCTGTACGCGCTGGTGTTCATGTCCTCGTCGGTCAACAAGACCGTCTCGGTCGGCATGACCAGCGAGCTGATCCGCGGCGACACGTTCCAATGGGGCCAGCTGATGGCCGGCGCGCTCATCGGCGTGCTGCCGGCGGTCCTCGTCTATTTCTTCTTCGTCGAATACTACGTCGCCGGACTCGCGGGCTCGGTCAAGGAGTGATCGCGCGTCGAGTACGGTGGCCGGCGAAACGCGAGCAGTGCCAATACGCGATGTCCAAGATCGTTCGTCCTTCGACAAGCTCAGGATGACATCGGGATTTTTGTTTTTCTCGCAGTCGTTGCGGGTTAAAAGTACGCTAGGCCGGTAGCGGCATCGAAAAGGTGCATGCGGCTCGGGTTGATACCCAGTGTAATCGTTTCTCCGACGTGGATGGCCGCGTCTGAGGGCGCGCGCGCGGTGAGCCGTTCTTCGTCGCAGGTGAAGTACAGGACTTGCTCCGAGCCGAGCGGTTCGACGACATCGACGACGGCCGGGATCGACCCGGCCTCGCCTGCGTACAACAAAAGGTCCTCTGGGCGAACGCCGAGCGTCACAGTGGGGGCGGTCACCGTGCCGGCAGCCGTGGACGCGTTTGCGGACTCGAGCGTCGCGCGGTGTTCGTCGGGGATGCGGACGGAGAACGAGCGGCCGCGGGCGTAGAGGGCGCCGTTCTCGGCTTCGAGGCGGCAGGAGAGGAAGCTCATCGTCGGCGAGCCGATGAAGCCGGCGACGAACTGGTTGGCCGGGCGGTCGTAGACCTGTTGCGGCGGCGCGACCTGTTGGACGATGCCGTCCTTCATCACGACGATGCGGTGGCCCATCGTCATCGCCTCGATCTGGTCGTGCGTCACGTAGATCATCGTCGTCGCGACGCGCTGGTGCAGCTTGACGATCTCGGTGCGCGTCTGCGCGCGCAGCTTCGCGTCGAGGTTCGAGAGCGGCTCGTCCATCAGGAACACCGCCGGATGCCGGACGATCGCGCGGCCGAGCGCGGCGCGTTGGCGCTGCCCGCCCGACATCTCCTTGGGTTTGCGCTTGAGGTACGGTTCCAGGCCGAGGATGTCGGCGGCTTCCTTGACGCGCTGGTCGATCTCGGCCTTGGGGACTTTGCGCATCTTCAATCCGAACGCCATGTTGTCGTAGACGTTCATGTGCGGGTAGAGCGCGTAGTTCTGGAACACCATTGCGATATCACGATCTTTGGGTCCGAGATCGTTCACCCGGCGGTCGCCGATGAAGATGTCGCCGCCGCTGGTCGTCTCGAGTCCCGCAATCATTCGCAGCGTGGTCGACTTGCCGCACCCCGACGGCCCGACCAGGACGAGGAACTCGCGATCCGCGATCTCGAGCGTGACGTCGTCGACGACGACCGTCTCGCCGAACTTCTTGCTGACCGACGCGAGGCGAACCGATGCCATCTCAGCGGCTCCTGCGGCTCACCCCCACACCGTTCGCGCCGTATCGGCGACGAGCCGGAGTTTCGCCCATTGGTCGTCTTCGGTGAGGAGATTGCCCTCGGCCATCGACGCGAACCCGCATTGCGGGCTGAGCGCGAGGCGATCGAGCGGAACGTACTGGCTAGCCTCTTCGATGCGGCGGACCAGCTCCGCGCCGTCTTCGAGCTCGGGCTTCTTCGAGCTCACCAAACCGAGCACGATCGTCTTGTCGCTCGGCACGAAACGCAGCGGCTCGAACGTCCCCGACCGCTCGTCGTCGTACTCGAGCAAGAAGCGGTCGACTTCGAGTTGTGAGAACAACTTTTCGGCGATCGCGTCGTAGCCGCCGGCGGCGTACCATTGGCTGCGATTGTTGCCGCGGCAGAGGTGAATCGCCAGCGTCACGCCCGGCCGGCGAGCCGCGCGAAAGCAGGCGTTGTCGGCGGCGATCGCTTCGTCGAGCAGCGCTTCGGGCTCGCCGAACTCCGCCTGCAAGAACTCGCGCCACTTCGGGTCGAGGTAGTAGCTGTAGCGCGGTGCGTCGATCTGAATGTACGCGACGCCCTCCTCGGCGAGCGCGCGCGTCTCGGACTTGACGATGTCGACGACGTCGGCCAGAAACGCCGAGTGGTTCGGATACGCGCTTTCGCTGATCCCTTTCTTGTACGCGATCGCGGGAAACTGCGTGGCGCTCGGAAGCGTCATCTTGATCGGTCCCGGGCTGTGCTGCTTGAGGAAGGCGAGCTCGTGCGCGGTCAGGCGACGCGTCTGGCGCAGCTTCTCGGTCACGATGCCGCGCACGGCGGTGGGCGCGACGCCGACCGCCGATCCGCCGGTGCTCCACATGCGCGCGACGCCGGCTTCGGAGTCGAAGCCTTCGACCGCGTCGGTGAGATCGGTCATGAAACCGCCACGCCGGAACTCGCCGTCGGTGAACAGCTCGAAACCGAGCTCCTGCTGTTTGGCCAGGACGCGCAGGATCTCGCGGTCCTCGACTTCCCGCAGGCGCTCCGGGTCCGCCCCGCTGTGTCTGAGCTCGAGGAGCTCTTTAGGACGCAAGAAGCTGCCGACGTGGTCGGCACGGAAGGCGTTGGTTCGTTGCTCGGTCACGACGGGGCGTTTCCAGCGTCCGGCGCGCCGCCCCTTGACCGTCCGCCGACCCGCGGTGGATGGACGCGCGCTGCCCGGCGGGAACGTGTGTCCTCGTGGCAGCGATGATCGAAGTGCTCGGTGCCCTTGCCGGCGGCGCCAGCTCGCCCGTGCGTGCGGGACGCCGCGTCGGCGGCGAACCGTTCGTCTGCGTGCGCGGCGACGGGCCGTACGCCTTCGACGCAACGGGGCGGCGTTACATCGACTACGTGATGGGCTACGGCCCGTTGCTGTTCGGGCATACGCCGCCGTTCTTGCGCGACCTCGACGCGCTCGCCGCACGCGGCGTCGTCTTTGGATCGACGTCGCCCGACGAGCTCGCGCTCGCCGAGCGCATCCGTACGCACCTGCCGTCGATGGAGCGCCTGCGTTTCACGACGACGGGCAGCGAGGCCGTCCAGGGCGCAGTCCGCGTCGCGCGCGCGTTCACCGGGCGCGATCTGGTGTTGAAGTTCGCGGGAAACTATCACGGACACTTCGACCTGGCGCTACAAGACGCGGGCGCGTCGGCGGAAACGCCGGACGCACATCGTTCCGGAATCCCGCGTGCACTCCTCGACGATCTCATCGTCGCGCGCTACAACGACCTCGACGACGTCGACCGGCACCTCGCGCGAGCCGGCGATCGGCTTGCCGCGATCCTGGTCGAGCCGATCTGCGGCAACATGGGGCTGGTCGAAACCGTCCCCGGGTTTCTCGACGGCCTGCAGGCGCGGGCGCGGCGCCACGGCGCGCTGCTGATCTTCGACGAGATCATCACGTGGCTGCGTCTGGGGCTGGGCGGCGCGCAGACGCGCGTCGGCGTGACGCCCGATCTCACCACGGTCGGAAAGGTCCTGGGCGGCGGGTTTCCGCTCGCGGCGTTCGGCGGACGGGCCGACGTGATGGCGATGCTCGCTCCCGACGGACCGTGCTTCACCGGCGGAACGCACGCCGGAATGCCGTTCGCCGTCGCGCTCGGGCTACGCGTCCTCGACACGCTCGAAAACGACCCGGAGTCGTTGCTCGCGACAAATCGTCGCGCAGGCGCGCTCGCCGGCGGTATCCGGCGCATCCTTGGCGACCTCGCGCTCGGCTACGCGGTGCTGCAGCTCGAGTCGATCGTCGACTTCAAGTTCCGCAGCGGATCGCCGACGCGTTCGTACGACGATCAGCGCCGCGACGATCAGCGCGCCTACGCCGCCTTCTACCACGCGATGCGCGAGCGAGGCGTGCTGCTACCACCCTCACACAACGAGGTGATGTTCCTCTCGACCGCGCACGGCGAAGCCGACATCGAGCTCACGTTGCACGCGATCGAGGATTCGCTGAGCGAGCTGCGCTCGAAAGGGACGATCTGATGGACGTACCACCAGGCTGGGCGAACGACGGAAAGGCGCTGGTGAAGCGCTTCGACCGGCGGAACTTCAACGGCGCGGTCTCCTTCGTGAAGGCCATCGCCGAGGTCGCCAATCGCCTCGACCATCACCCCGACATCGAGCTGTCATGGAACATCGTGACGATCCGCACCTGGTCGCACGACGTCAACGCGATCACCGACCGCGACGTCGAGCTCGCAAAAGCGATCGACGCGATCCCATAGTCAGAAGTCAGCGGCCATCTACGCAGACACCTGCACGGACTTGAACGAGATCCGCCCAGCGATGGCGTCAGGCGTGAGCCAGCTCGCGAACCTCGACGACGAGGTGGCCGTGCTGATCGTGCCGCTGTTCAATGCTGATTTCGATTCCGAGCCGATCAACGATCGTCAAAAGGCGGTCAAGCGAAAATCGACCGACTTGTCCATTGGCCAACCGGGAAATATCGGCTTGGTGAACGCCGGCGCGGTCCGCCGCAGCTTCCTGATTGAGACCACGACGTTTAATGACGTCGTTGATCACGTTTGCGACGCGCGCCTTGCGAAGAAGATCGTCCGCATGTGGACGACCCAGTTGCGCGAAGACGTGCCCACTCTTGCGAGTGAAGTTAGGGTCATCCCGTCTTGCGCTGCTGTTGCTCATAATGATCCTTCGCCTGTTTCAGGCGACCGCTGATGCGGTCGAGGTCGATCTTCGGAGTCTCGATACCTTTCTTAGACTTCTTTTGAAAGACATCGAGCACGTAGACTGTGTCTCCCAGTGTCACCGTGTAGGTGGCGCGGAATGTACTCTTGCCGGTGTCGTCGTCGGCGCGGATCTCGATGACCTCTCGCAGGTCGCCTTTCATCGGCTTGGCGTAGCCGGCTTGCTGGTCGCGCTGGGCAAGGTCCAGAGCATAGCCGACTGCGTCGATGACCTCTTCGGGCGAAGCGATCAAGTCTTTATACGAACTCGAAACCCAAACGATTCCCTTCTCATGGTGCGCCACCGTAGTATGGCACTTCTGCCATACGGGGTCAACCCCCTTCGATACGGGCTTGCACGTTCCGAGGGGCTGGCCACGCCCGGACCCACCGCGACCTGTTCGAGGTCGAAGGCTGATGAGCGACGCCCGGAACGTGCTGCGAGTTTACGTGTCGCCGCGACCCGCCGGCTTCCGGATACGCCAACGGCGGACGTTTCGAACATCCGGCCGGTGCCGCTCGATGATCGTCCCTGCTGTACGGGGCGGCCTGCGAGCCCGAACTGCTCATTACGAATCGGCTCCGACTGACTGCGTTAGTAAGGAGTCCGTGAACCTCGCATATGACGAAAGACGTCAGGACAGCCACGTCGCCGCGGCAAACGCGCTCCGCGAACCTGGACCTTCTCGCCAGAAACGCTCAAGCGCGGGTCGTACGTCGGTGTCGTCAAGCGGAGTGCCCGCCCACCGCGCGAGGTACAAGAGACGTTCCACGAATGCTTCCACGAAGGAGTTTCGCGCGAAATCGATCCCGAGTGCCAAAGTACCAGCCGCGGGAAGCTTGAAGCCCCCGTGGTGAGGCGTGGATGTGTTACACCGGAAGAACAGTTGTCCGTTCACGATCGGCCCCTGACGGAGGAGTCGCAACAACCACGAGGACAACGCGTATGCGTCGCCGAGGACGACCATCAGTTGATAAAGCAGACTGGTCCCTGGCTGAACCGGTAATCGCATTTCAATTGTTCCGTCAGACGAGACATAACACCGGCGCAACCGGCGCTCGGGATTGTCGTCAATTCCTTGAATCGTCTCTTGCGAGCGGAACAAAACGCCATCGGCTTGCGTTTCTGGTGTCAATTCGTTCAGGTAGGTAAGAGTGTCCACCATACCAACGATTTCGCGCTCTTCAGCAAGGCGGAGCACGTGCGACTTAGGTCGGCCTGGTTCCAGGCGGATGCCGATGAAGTCGGGACCGGGCATCCCGAAATCGAAGTTCAACATATTTTGCGCGCGGATCACGTCTGCATCGCCCGATGCGTCGCGGCGGCGCAACATCGCTTCCAACTCCCGCAGGGTGAGCGCGCCGACCTCGGTGCCGCGCCGAACTAGAAACCTGCCAGTCTCTTCGGTGTATTCGTGCGGGGCTACTAGGCTCTCGTCAACCCGTACGAGCAGCATTGGTTCGCCAGCGCCAGAACGATAGCCGAACACGTCGACGGAAATCACGGGATAAGTGCGGGCAAGGATTTGATTACGGAGTCTTCGCCTAGCGGGCTCATCGGTCGGAAACTGCAGCCCGGAATGGATCAACGGAACATTGTCCTGCGGATCATTAAATCCGCAGACGATCGCGCCGCCAATGGCGTTCGCCATCGACACGGCCTCCCTTGCGACGGTCAACGGTTGCACGTCTCTCTTGAATTCCAGGCGCTGCGTCTCGGAGTTAATGCTGCTAAGATATTCGAAGACCTCATTGTAGCTGGCGCTTTCGAGTCGATCAGATCGAAGAATGTCGTCCGGCATGATGTCTGTCTTCGTAGCAAGTGCCCGTATTCCGGCCGGGCATTTTGCCAAAGCGCCTACACGGTCACCGGGCAGCGGCGTTTGCGATACGCCGCTGCGTAGCAAAGAAACCATGGTGCCAGCCGGTCGAAAGCCTGGCGCGTGGCTTCGCGCGGAAGTAAGAGATTGAATCAGGTGCTTTCGACTCCGCCAGCCATCCCGTTTGTGCAGCGGTCGCGACCAGTGAGTAGGCCCGCAGCACTCTGCATCCGACAGAGGATAGTCGGAAAGAGAGGTGGTTCGGCCGACCTTTCACGTCGAAGCAGGCTCGAGAGACGATTGAAAAATGGTAAAGAACGCCCGAGCGGCAAAAATGGACCCTCGAATAGATTACCGATCAGCGTACCGGGGTCGGAAAACCGGCTTGGGAGCGGTGACCTTGGGCGTCGACGGCGCGGACCGCGAACTGCCAGATGTCCTTGGAAAGCGGCAACGTTATGCGCGTGACGTTGCCGGCGTCCTGCACGGCGCTCCAGGTGGGCTCCGTCGTCAAGCGGCGCACCACCTCGTAGCGCACGGCGCGCGGGACGGGATCCCAAAACAGCGTCGTGTCGTTGGTCAGCGCCTTCGTGTCGACCGACACCTTCGGCGTCGCGGGGGCGAGGGCGAGCGAGGCCAGCACCGCGGCGTTGTAGCGCGTCACTTTGGCGAGGTAGTCGAAGTCGAGGTACTGCAGAAGGTCGCCGTACTGCACGCCGTTCTCGACGCGCACGTCCTGGTGCTGGTGCGCAAACGTCTCGCGCGGCTCGGTGAAGCGCAGCGCCGCGAAGCCCTGCGCGTTGAACGACTCGTGGTCGCCGCCGCGCAGAAAGCGGTCCGCGCGCCAGATCAGCATCCCGGTCAGCCCGGTCGCGTAGGCGTCGCCGGTTTCCTTCGCATAGCGGGCGAGCTCGTTGGACGGCGAGTCGTTCTCCGAGCCGATCGCATTGATCAGCCTGACGTTCGCGGCAGTCGGTATCGCCTCGGAATAGATGCGCACCATGTCGTCGCGCTTGACGCCGTCGTCGCCGACCGACGCTCCGATGATGTCGTTGTTGAGATCACCTTCGACGTCGACGTGCGCCGCCTTGAGCCCCTGCGCGAGATGCGCGCTGCCGAACAGCCCTTGCTCCTCGGAGTCGAAGCAGGCGAAGATCACCGTGCCATGCATTTGGAGAGGCGCCAGCACGCGCGCAGCCTCGAGCACCGCCGAGACGGCCGAGCCGTTGTCGTCGGCGCCGGGCGCGTCGTGGATGCCGTCGTTGTTGTCGGTGTTCCGCGAGTCGAGGTGGCTGGACATCACGTATGTCGGGGCCGCCGGATCGTCGCCCTTGAGGGTCGCAACGACCGACGAGATGACGACGTCGCGCGGGATGCGCTTAGCGGGATCGGCGACCTGCGTGTACGAGTCCAGCGCGACCGAGAGGCGGCCGCCGCTCGAACGCGCGATTTGCCCGAACCGGTCGAACACGTAGTCGCGCGCGGCGAAGATACCACGATTCGGCCCGGACTTCTCGGAGAACGTCGAGCGCGTTCCGAACGCGACCAGGCGCGTGTCGGTCGCGCGCAGGTTGGCCGCGTCGATCCGCGCGATCGCCGCCGCGACGGCGGGATCGAGCGATGGCGCCGGCACGTCGGCGCGCGCGGGCAGCGCGCAGCAGAGCGAGACGACGACGAGGAGCGCAAGGCGACGATACGGTGACATCGCCACGGCCTACCTCGTGGCTGCGCTCATGCCCTGCGTCGGTGCGGACGTGACGGGCCGGGCTCAGGAGATCGCGCGTCCGAGGGCCAACGTGGAGCCCGTGATATGGCGGCGTATCCGAGACGACGAGCGGTTTGGGGCGACGCTTGCCGGGTTGCTGACGATCGCCGTGCTTGGCCTCTACTCGGGCTTTCACGCGACGATCATGAACAACTACGTGTGGGAGGCCGACGCGTGGCTGCACGGCTATCCGTACCTCCCACACTTCCCGGGCGACTACATCGATGCCATCCCGTATCACGGCCGGGCCTACGTCTACGAGGCGCCGTTCCCCGCGGTCTTGCTGCTGCCGTTCGTCGCCGTGTGGGGGTTGTCGACGAACCAGACCGCGCTGGCCATCGGCTTAGCCGGGATCGGCATCGCGGCGGCGTGGCTCGTCGCGCGGCGCGTCGGCGTGTCGCCGGGCTGGGCGTCGCTGCTCGCCGCGTTCTTGCTGTTCGGCACGAGCTATGCGTACTGCTCGGCGAACGGCGACGTGTGGTTCGTCGCGCAGTCCGGTTCGGTCGCGTTCACGATGCTCGCCATCGCCGAATGTCTGGGTGACCGCATTCCGTGGCGCGTCTTGCTCTGGGCGCTGTGCGCCGCGTTCTGCCGGTATCCGATGGTCCTCGCGCTTCCGGCATATGCGATCGCCGTCTGGCCGCAGATTCGCGCGAAGCCGTTGCGGTTGGTGGACGTGGCAACGATCGGCGCGCTGTTCGCGGTCCCGGCGGCGTACTACAACTACGTGCGCTGGGGGACGATCGCCGACGTCGGGTTCCCGAAGTTCTACCGTATCATGGACATCGGCCGGACCGATCCCTCGCCGCCGCTCGCGCTCAAGAATCTCGGCATGCAACTGCAGTTCTACTTCCTGCAGCCGCCCGACGTCCTCGACCATCCGCCGTATCTGGTGGCCGGCGAGTTCGGAACGGCGCTGACCTTTACCAGTCCCGCGTTGGCGATCGCGTTGCTCGCGCCGATCCGCGAGCGTGCCGTCCAGCTGCTTTGGCTTGCGACGGCCTGCTGCGCGGTGCCCGCGCTGCTCTACTACAGTACGGGGATGGTGCAACTCGGCGTGCGGCACGCGCTCGACTTCATCCCGTTCCTGTTCGCGCTCATGGCGTACGCGATCCGCGCGCGACCGTCCGTTTGGTATCTTCCGCTGTTCGTCTGGTCGATCGGCTTCGGCATGTACGAGCTGGGCGTGTGGCAGTGGGCGCGCATTTTCGTCTACCACTGAGGCGAAGGCTGCAGGGGCAGGGGAGGCTGGGCGACGTAGCACCGTAGCGATGGCAACCTATACCAAGCCCTCGGGCGACGAGCTCCAAACCCTGGCCGGCGAGGCGAAGACGGCTCGCGCGCGCATCACGACGCCTAAGGGCGAGATCGTGTTCACGTTCTATCCCGACGACGCGCCGCTGCACAGCGCGGCCTTCATCAAGCTCGCCCGGGCGGGTTTCTACGACGGGCTCACCTTCCATCGGTACGAGCCGGGCTTCGTGATCCAGGGTGGCGATCCGAGCGGGAACGGTACCGGCGGTCCGGGCTACAATCTCGAAGCAGAGTTCAACGAGCACCCGCACATCAAGGGCACGGTCGCAATGGCGCGCTCGTCGAACCCGAACTCGGCGGGATCGCAGTTCTACATCTGTCTCGGTGATGCGCCGTTTTTGAACCGGCAGTACACCGTCTTCGGCCATGTCATCGAGGGCCAGCAGGTGGTCGATCAGATCCGCGCCGGAGACCCGATGAGTGCGGTCGTCATCGAAGACGGCGGCGGCGAAGGAGGCAACGGCTGAGCCTTCCGCATCTCGCTCTCGGGACGCAAGGCTGGTCGTATCCCGACTGGGCCGGCTCGATGTACGACGCCGGAACGCGTCCCGAGGACTACCTGCGCGAGTACGCGGAAGAGTTCGGCAGCGTCGAGATCGACTCGACGTTCTACGGGACGCCGCCGCCCGAGCGCGTGCGCAAGTGGGCGGCGCAAGTCCCGGACGATTTCACGTTCGCGCTGAAGCTGCCGCGCGAGATCACGCACGAGCGACGTCTGCTCGAATCGCGCGCGCTGGTCGATGAGTTCGTGGCCAGCGCGCTCGAGTTCGGCGACAAGCTCGAAGCGATCCTGATCCAAATGCCGCCGGACTTCGTCCCCGCCGAGATCGACGCGGTCGAGTCATTCGTGCACGAGCTGCCGGCCGGCCCGCGCTGGGCGTTCGAGGTGCGCGACCGCGACTGGTTTCACGGTGACGTGCACGGCCGGCTGCGGGACGCGCTCGGCACGCACGGCGTCGCGCTCGCGGTGACCGACGGCCCGTTCGTCTCGCTGGAGGCGATGCTGCACGAGCTTTACCGGCCGACCGCGTCGCACGCCTACGTGCGCTGGCTGGGTATCAACAACACCGTCGCGCGCTTCGACGCGCTCGTCATCGACCGCGACGCCGAGATCGCGCAGTGGACCGAGGCGATTCGCGCCGCCGCGCCGCAGCTCGCGCGGCTGGCCGGTTACGCGAACAACCAGTATGCGGGTCATGCGCCCGGGACGATTCGGCAGCTCTACGCCGCGCTCGGCGTAGCGCACGAACGGCCGGCACGGATCGAGCAGCCGTCGCTGTTCGGATGATCCAGCTCGACGAAGACGAGGTCGAGCGCCGTCTGGGCACCCTCGATCTCGTGCCGCTGATGCGTTCGGTGCTCTGCGCGGCCGCCCGCGGCGACGCCGGCGGCCCAATACGTGCGGCGTTAACGACACCGGACGGCGCGTGGTTCGGTGCGATGCCCGCCTGGGTCGGCGGGCCGCAAACGGCGCTGGGCGCGAAGCTCGTCGTCGCGATTCCGGCCAATGCGGCGCGCGGTTTGCCGACGCACCGGGCCGTCGTCGTGCTACTCGACCCCGTGACCGGCGCGCCGCAGGCTTGGATCGATGCCGAGGCGCTAACGCGCGCGCGTACAGCGGCGGTTTCGGTCGTCGCGACGCAGAGCTTAGCGCTCAGACCGCGCGGTACGCATGCGATCCTCGGCGCCGGCGCTCAAGCTGTCGCGCATCTCGACGCCTTCGCGCGCGCCGAATTGGTCGAACGGCTGACAGTGTGGTCGCGAGACGATGCCCGGACCGAGGCCCTCGTGCGTGTCGCGCAGACACATCACCTCGAGGTCCGCGCCGCGCGCGATCCCGACGACGCGGTGCGCGGCGCCGACGTCATTACGACGTGCACGGCTTCCGCGCAGCCGCTCTTCGACGCCGCTGCGGTCGGCGACGGCGCGCACGTCAACGCGATCGGGGCGTGTGTCGCGGACAAACGCGAGCTACCCGCTGCGCTCGTCGGCGCATCGGCGCTCGTCGTCGACGACCTCGCGGCAGCGCGCGCCGAAGCCGGTGACGTGATTCTCGCCGTTGCCGACGGCGCGGCGTCGTGGGACGGCGTCATTTCGCTCGGCGAGGTTCTCGCGCACCTTGGTTCGCCGCGCAGCGGACGCGTTTCGATCTTCGTCTCGCTCGGTCTGGGCGTCGAAGACGTCGCAGCCGCGGCTGCGCTCGTGGCCCGCTGATGCGCTCTGCGCCCGTACTGCGGGGGATCGTGCTTTGGCTCGCGGGCACGGACCTGCGACTCACGCTGCTCGCCGTTCCGCCGGTCATCCCACTGATCCACCGCGATCTGCATCTGAACGAGTCGGGGATCGCCGCGCTGTCGAATTTGCCGGTGCTGGTGCTCGCCGTTTCGTCGATGTTCGGCGGCCTGCTGACCATGCGCCTCGGCGCGCAGCGAGCGGTGATCGTCGGGCTCTGGGCGATCGCGATCTCGTCGGCGCTGCGCGGGTTCGGTCCGTCGATCGGGATGCTGTTCGCGATGACGGTGGTCATGGGCGCGGGGATCGCGACGATACAGCCCGCGTTTCCCACGCTGGCGCGCGCCTGGTTCGGCGAGCGGATCGCGTTGGGAACGGGGATCTGGGCGAACGGGCTCTTGTGCGGTGAGGCGATCAGCGCGTCGCTCACGATCCCGTTCGTCCTGCCGCTCGTCGGCGGTTCGTGGGAGCGCAGCTTCATGGCGTGGAGCGTTCCGGTGGTTCTCACCGCATTGGCGCTGAGCGCGGTGCGCGATCCGAACCGCGGCACGCCGAAAACGTCGGGCGCGTGGTTGCCGAACTTTCGCGATGCGCGCGTGTGGCAACTCGGCGTGTTTCAGTCGGCCGCCAGCCTGGCCTATTTCGGTGCCAACACGTTCTTGCCGGACTACCTGCACGCGACCGGCAGCGTCGGCCTCGTCGGCGCCGCACTCGCGGCGCTCAATGTCGGTCAGATTCCGGCGTCGTTCGCGGTCGGCTTGATCCCGATGCGCATCCTCGGCCGTCCGGCGACGTCGCTCTTGGTCGCGGCGTTGATCGTCGTCGCGGTCGTCGTCGTGCTGCTGTTTGGCGGCGCAGGCACCGTCATCGGCGCGGCCTTGCTCGGCTTGACGGCAGCCTACATCCTGACCATGAGCTTCGCGTTGCCGGCGCTCTCCGCGCCCGCCGACGAAGTACCGCGGCTGGCTGCCGGGACGTTCACGCTGGGCTATGCGATTTCGTTCGTCACGACGCTGCTCTCGGGAGCAGCCTGGGACGCGACGCACGTTGCGGCGGCGGCGTTTTTGCCGATGTTCTTGGCCGCGCTGATCGTCGCCGTGCTGGGGCCACGGCTCGCTCGGGTGATCGAGCGCGCCCCAGCAACGGCGTCAGAAGCTCAGCGGCCGTAGAGCCCGACGAGCTGACCGCGTGCGAGAATGTCCCCGTCCATGTTGAACTGCAGCAGCGCTGCGTCGGTCGTCGCAGGCGTGAGCCCGGTGATCATCGCGCTTAGCGCGGTGACCGTGAAGATGTAGTGATGTGTCCCGCCGCCTAACGGCGGGCACGGGCCGCCGTAACCCTGGATTCCGTAGTCGTCCATCGCCTGGAGCGCGCCGGCCGGTAAGGTGCCGGTCCCCGCACCGCCGGTCGGTGGAATGTTGGCCGCCAGGCTCGTGGTCGTCGGCGGGATGTTGTAGATCAGCCAGTGCCAGAAGCCGACGTTGGTCGGCGCGTCCGGGTCGAAGATCGTGACCGCATAACTAGCGGTGTTGGCCGGCCCCGCGGTCCAGGAGAGCTGGGGCGACTGGTCGCCGCCGGTGCAGCCGAAGCTATTGAAGATCGTGGTGTTCGGCAGCGTACTGTCGGCGGCGAAGGTGGTGCTGGTGACGGTCAAGCTCGGCAGCGGGTTCGGGACGGTCTGTTGGGCGATCGGCGGGATGGTCGCGCCGGTCGCCGGCGTCGCCGGCGTCGTCGAAGCCGTCGACTTGTTGTGGCATGCGGTCAAGCCGGTGGCGGCGATCGCGATCGCCAGCGCGCCGGCCACCCAGGAATGTTTCACGGCTCTCCCCCTCACGATGGAACTTCCTTGCGCGGTTACGTGCGATCCTCAGCTTCCCTGCCGCAACGCCGGGTCGATCCGGTGCGCGATCGCCGCGATTCCGGCGTCGCCGGCCGCGTAGTCGCGCAGATCGCGGGTCAACACGACGAGCACGTACGGCGCGTCGCCGAACGGGTCGACCACGCCGGCGTCGTTGCGCACGCCGTCGATCTCGCCGGTCTTGTGCGCGCACGGTGTATCCCGCGGCAGCCCACGGACGATCTTGGACTTGTCTTCGTTGCCCAGCAGGATCTCGATCATCGCTCGGCAGCTCTGCGGCGAGGCGATCGTCGGGACGCCTTCGCGCATGCCGCGCTCGATCGCGTAGAGCAGCGTCGCCGTGTCGGCCGGCGTGATGACGTTCTCGCTGCGATGCCACGCGGGGACGACGTCGGCGAAGTGCCGGGCCAGGCGCGAGCTCGTCATCCCCGCCTCCCGCATCGTCGCATTGACGGATCCCATCCCAAAGGCGGTGATCAGTGTGTTCGATGCGGAGTTGTCGCTCAGACGAATCATCGCTTTGACGAGCGCGTCGATGCTCCAGGCCCTGCCGGCCGGTGATCCGGCCAGCACATCCGAACCGCCGATGAGATCGGCGGCGCGCGTGCGCACGAGATCGCTCGGCTTCGCCGTCGCCTCGTCGTACGCGCGGTACACCGTTGCCAAGATCGCCAGCTTGATCACCGACGCCGACGGGAAGAGCTCGTTCTCGCGTATCGCGAGGAACGGCGGCCCGTCGCCCATGGTGAGCGCGATGACGCCGGTCGTCCCCGGAATGTCGTCGAGCAGGTCGTCCAGCCGCGGGGGAGTCTGCGCCGCGGCGCGCACCGGCAGCGCGCACGCAGCCAGCGCCGCGCCGAGAAACGCCGTGCGCCTCACCGCGGCAAACGTTCCATCAGGAACGTGGCGACCGTATCGCCGAGCTGGCGAAGCCGCGGCTGCATCCACGCGAATTGCGCCGGGCAGGTCATCTCGCCGAACTCGATCAGCAGCTTCTCGGGCGCGTCCACTTTGCGAAAACCGTAATAGCGGTGTTCGTTCTCGGTGAAGTTCTCGCCGACGAACCGATATGGAAAGAAGGCGAGATAGCGCTTCTCCCAGGCGTCGACGAACGCGCGGCTGGTCGTATCGGGGAAGCCGACCGACGCACCGCTGGCGCACGTCACCGCGCCATCGAAGTGCAGAAAGACCGCCGCGCGCGCCGTGTCCTGCTCGGCATAGTCGGCCGGACGCCGGATGACCGTGTATCCGTGCGCGCGCAAAACGCGCGCCGCCTCGTCGGCGACGATCGGCGTCCAGTCACGCTCACGCTCGCCAGACGCCCCGGTGCCGAGGTTGCAGGCCTTGACGTGCAGTGGTGCGCAACTCGCCGGCCGGCCTTGGTGGCCGGCTTGTACGAGCACGTCGGCATCGTCGGCCGAAGCCGCCGCTGACGTCGCCGCGAGCAGCGCGCCGAGGATGGCGAGGATTGCGGGAAGCCGCGTCACTCGGCGATAATGCCCGGCTGCGATGACCACTCCTCTCGTTCCTAGCGACCTCTCGCGCGTCGTGCTGATCTCGGACCCGCAGATCAGCCCCGACGGGTCGGCGGTCTACTACCGCCGCTCGTGGTTCGACCGCGACGCCGACGAAGTGCATGGAGCGATCCGGCGGATCGATCGCAACGGCCTCGACCGTGCGTTCACGGCCGGGACGAACGACCGTTTGCCGCGCATCGCGCCCGGCGGGAAGGCGGTTGCGTTCGTCACCGAGCGTGACGAACAGGCACGCGTCTATGTGCTTCCGCTCGACGGCGGCGAGGCGACGCCGCTGAGCGAAGGCTACCCCAAGGTCACCGCGCTCGCCTGGTCGCCCGACGGAAAACGGCTGGCCTTTGCCGCGACGGCCGCGCACGACGCGGCGACGGCGCGCATCTATCATGACGAGAAGACCGGTGCGCGTCACATCCGCATGCTGCCCTTCAAGAGCGACGCCGACGGGTTGCTCGACGGTGCGCGCAAGCATCTCTTCGTGATCGAAGCGAGCGGGGGCGAGGCGCGCCGGATCACCCACGGAGACTTCGACGTGAACACGCCGTCGTGGTCGCCCGACGGCACCCGCATCGCGTTCTGCTCCCGCATCGATCTGCCGGAGGCGGCGACGGCGCTCAGCGACATCTATATCGTCGCGGTCGACGACGGTACATTGAGGCGCCTGACGTCCGGCACCGGACCGATGGCCACGCCGGCATGGTCGCACGACGGGAAAGAGATCGCGTTCATCGGGCATCATCACGGCGACGACGGCGGCGGTCGCTTCGACACCGAACTGCTCGTTGCGCCGGTCGAAGGCGGCGCGACCCGGTCGTTGTCGGCCGGGCTCGGCCGCACGGTCGGCGACTGTCTCGCCGGCGATCTGCGCAGCGGCGTCGCGCCGGCGCCGGTCTGGGGCGACGGCGATCGCGAGATCTTCGTCCAAGTCTGCGACGACGGCAGCACCTCGCTGCGCGCGTTTGCGCGCGACGGAACCGGTACGCGCGTCGTCGCCGGCGGCGAACGCCACATCTACGCCTATTCGATCGGCGACGACGGGACGATCGCGATCGCCTACGGCACGCCGACGGTTCCGAACGAGATCGCACTGCTCGAGCGGTACGGTGCCGAACGCCGCCTGACCGACGCCAACCCCTGGTTGGCCGAGAAGGACGTCGTCGCACCCGAGCGCTATCGACCGCGTGCCGACGACGGCACCCTGCTCGACGCATGGTTGATTCGCCCCAAACGATCGCGCGAGTCCAAGCCGCCGCTGGTGCTCGAAGTGCACGGCGGACCACACGGCGCGTACGGCCACACGTTCTTCTTCGAGTTCCAGATTCTCGCCGCGCAGGGGATCGCCGTGGCCTACGGCAACCCGCGCGGCTCGCAGTCGTACGGCCATGCGTACGCCGACGCCATCCTGGGCGATTGGGGCGGGATCGACGCTGCCGACGTGTTACGCATCCTCGACGGTGCGCTCGCGCTGGGAACGTTCGACACGTCGCGCATCGGCGTCGCGGGAGGGTCGTACGGCGGCTTCATGACGACGTGGCTGATGGGCCACAGCGATCGCTTCGCCGCCGGCGTCTCGATGCGCGCGGTCAACGACTTCGTCAGCGAGCTGGGTGCATCCGACCTGGGCTGGTTTCTCGAGCGCGAGCTGCTGAGCAAATATGCCGACGACGCCGGCCGCAAGCTGTTCGAGGGTTCGCCGATGCGCGCTGCGGGCGCGATCGCCGCACCGCTGTTGGTCGAGCACAGCGAACGCGATTATCGGTGTCCGATCGACCAAGGCGAACAGTTGTTCACGATCCTGCGCCGCATGGGCAAGACCGACACCGAGTTCGTGCGCTTCGCTGAAACGGGACACGAGCTCTCGCGCAGCGGCAAACCGCGCAGCCGCATCTTGCGCCTGCGTGCGATCGCGCACTGGTTCGTGCGCCACCTCAAACCGGCGGGCGTCGAGCCCGTCGCGAACGAGGCCGGCGCGCTGTTCCGTCCGCTCGCCGGGGAAGGCGACTCGGGCTAGTCGGCGAAACGGCCTAGCAGTTTCTCCGAACGGAGGGTGTGTTGGCTGCGAAAAAGGCTGCCTCGAAACGCAAGTCGGCGCGCAAGAAAACCACGCGCAAAACGACCGCTCGCAAGACGACGGCGCGCAAAAAAACGACGCGCAAGGCCGGCGCGCGTAAGACGACCGCGCGAAAGAAGGCCGCCGGTCGCAAGAAAGCCGGCGGTCGCAAGAAAGCCGGTGATGTGAAAAAAGCCGGCGCCAGAAAGGCCGTCAGAAAGAAAAAGAACGGCAACATCCGCAAGAAGGCGGCGGCACTTCCCGGCAATCCGACGATCCCTGAGTGATGGCGACCGTCGCACGGCTGCGCGACGAAGTTGTGCAGACCGCCTCGGACCTCACGATTGCATTCGGCACTGAGCCCGCCGTCGATGCGCACGTAACGGCGTGGAGCGATGCGGCGGCGCGGCTCGACAAGGTTCTCGCGATTGGAGCTGATTCCGAACACGTCGACATTCAAAGCGCTCTCGCGAAGGTCGTCAAGGTCCGCGCCTCGGTACGCGATCAGAACGTTTCGACGACGCTGGACTTGTCGGTTTTCGCGCTCGAGGGGATCGTGCGTGTGCTCGCGTCCCTACCCGGCAACCCCACGATCACCGAAGACTTTCGTCGGCCGCCGCCGTACGATGTGACCGACGAGGCAGTCACAGATGAAGCACTTGCAGGCGATCCGACGATCCTCGAGTCGTAGAACGTCGCCGCAGTGCTCTCTAGCGTATCGAAGCTGGCCGACAAGGCCTTCGTCATGGGATTCTTGTTACCGGCGCTCATGGCGGTGTTTACCGCGGTCAACGTCTTTCACTGTGCGCCGTGGTTCGCCGTGCTGTGCGCGCCGCCGTCGCAGAACCCGTTCGCGGACCTTACCTACGTCGCACTGGTTGTCTGGGTCCTCGCCGTCCTCTTGCTCAGCCTGAATTACTTTGCGTATCGCTTGCTCGAGGGATATCTTCCTCCGGTTTCGTGGCTCACGCTGCTGAAGGAATGGCACAAGCGACGTTTCCGCCGCTTGAGCGCCGAACGTGAGCGCCTCCGCGCAGCCGGCAAAAAGGGAGAGGGCAGCAACATCCGCTTCGCGCTGTTGAACACGTATCCGTCGAACGAGGACGAGTTCTTGCCGACCCTCTTCGGAAACACCATTCGGGCCTTCGAAGTTTACTCACGCGACATGTACGGCGCGGACAGCATCAGCATCTGGGAGCGTCTGGAAGCGGTAATTCCGTCGAGCTATGAGCAACTCATCAGCGACGCGCACGCGCAGGCCGATTTCTTCGTCAACACGTGCCTGCTCGCGTTCATCATCGCCTGCGCGGCCGCCGTGAAGCTGATCGCCGAATATGGCTGGACGGGTTTCACGGCGGCGCCGGCGGACTCGGCGGAATTGGTGACGACGATCGTCGTTGCGTTGGTGGTTGCAGCGACGGCGTATGGATGGTCGATCGGCCGACTGGTCGCGTGGGGGAACTTGGTAAAGGGTGCCTTCGACTGCTATTTGCCGGCGTTGGCGGCGCAACTTGGGTACGTGCTTCCGCCATCCGAGGCGAAACGGCGAGAGTTCTGGACTGATGTCAGCAAGCTCGCGCTGTATCGCGTTCCCCTGAAGGAGCGGAAATGGAAGTTGGCTTCCGAGCCGCCCCACGCAAGCAAAGCCGGCGGCGGAGGCGATAGCGGGGACGATTCCGCCTCCGGCGACTGACGCAAAGAAGAAGCTACGCGCAGGATCGCGTACAAGCGCGATATGCGCCGACGTCCAGCCGCCGCGGTTCTCGTCGCGGCCCTCACCGCGTCCGTTTGCATCTGCGCCGTTCCGCTGCGCGCGCAGGGCGTTCGCAGCGTGGACCCTTCGCTGTACGCGGGGCTGCGCTGGCGCAACATCGGCCCGTTTCGCGGCGGCCGCGCGGTCGCGGTCGCGGGCGTCGCCGGCGATCCGCGCACGTTCTACTTCGGCGCCGTCGGCGGCGGCGTGTGGAAGACGACGAACGCGGGGCGGACATGGACGCCGGTGATGGACTCGCAGCCGGTCGCATCGATCGGAGCGCTCGCCGTCGCGCCGAGCGATTCACGCACGGTCTACGTCGGTAGTGGTGAGGCCGACATGCGCTCGGACATGATCCACGGCAACGGGATGTACCGCTCGACCGACGCGGGCGCGACCTGGACGCGAATCGGCCTCGAGGACTCGCGTCAGATCGGCCGCATCGTGGTCGACCCGCACGATCCGCGCACGCTGCTGGTCGCGGCGCTCGGTCACGCGTACGCCCCGAACGACACGCGCGGTGTCTACCGTTCGACCGACGGCGGCACGACCTGGACGCGCACGCTGTTCCACGACCGCGACACCGGGGCGATCGATCTGGCCGGCGATCCCGCGCTGCACGTCGTCTTCGCGTCGCTGTGGCAAACGCGCCGCCCGCCGTGGAACACCTATCCGCCGTCGAACGGTCCAGGCAGCGGGCTCTACAAGTCGACCGACGGCGGCGTGACGTGGAGTCCGATTCACGGCAACGGCTTTCCGTCCGACGGCGTCGGCAAGATCGGGCTCGCGGTCGCTCCCTCCGATCCGAATCGTGTCTACGCGATCGTCGATGCGAAGGTGGGCGGACTCTATCGCAGCGACGACGCCGGCGCGACGTGGCGGCTGGTCGACAAGGATCCGCGGCTGTGGCAGCGCGGCTGGTATTTCTGTCACGTCGCGGTCGACCCGAAGAACGCCGACCTCGTCTACATCTCCGACACCTCGTTCTACCGCTCGACCGACGGTGGCGCATCGTTCCGCCCGGTCAAAGGATCGCCCGACGGCGACGACATGCATCAACTGTGGATCGATCCGACCGATGGTTCGCGGATGGTGCTCGGGAGCGATCAGGGCGTGAGCGTGAGCATCGACGGCGCGGCGACGTGGAGCTCGTGGTTCAACCAGCCGACCGGGCAGTTCTATCACGTCGCGACCGATGATGCGTACCCGTTCAACGTGTACGGCGCGCAGCAGGACAGCGGCGCGGCGATGATCGTCTCGCGCAGCGCGCACGCCGGGATCGAGTCGCGCGACTGGCGACCGCTCAACGCCGGCGGCGAGAGCGGCTCGATCGCCCCCGACCCGCGCGACGCAAACGTCGTCTACGGCGGCGAGGTCGATCGCGAGAACCTGCGCACGGCTCAGACGCGATCGCTCTCGCCGACGCTCGGGCGACCCGGTGTCTGGCGTTCGACCTGGACCCTGCCGCTGGCGTTCGGCATCGATCACGCGCTTTACGCGTCGCATCAGGTCATCTTCCGCTCGCGCAACGGCGGCGGGAGCTGGGAGCCGATCTCCGGCGACCTGACTCGGGCCGACCCGGCGACCCCGTCGACGCTCGATGCGGTGACGATCGCCGACACGCCGGTGCGCGGCCCGCGCCGCGGAGTCGTCTACGCGCTCGCGCCGTCGCCGCTGCGGGCCGACACGTTGTGGGCGGGGACCGACGACGGATTGGTTTATTTCACGCGCGACGGCGGCCGCACGTGGCACGACGTCACGCCGCGCGGTCTGAGCGCATGGAGCAAAGTCGGGATCGTCGAAGCATCGCACTTCGATCTCGGTTCGGCGTACGTCGCGGTCGATCGGCATCGTCTCGACGACGATCGGCCGTACGTCTACATCACGCACGACTTCGGCCGAAACTGGAGGCTCGCGGTGCGCGGGATCCCCGACGGTAGCTTCGTCAACGTCGTGCGCGAGGATACGGCGCGGCGCGGCCTGCTGTACGCGGGAACCGAGATGGGCGTGTTCGCGTCGTTCGACGACGGCGCTTCGTGGAGCTCGTTGCAGCGCAACTTGCCGACCATCTCGGTGCGCGACATTGCGGTGCGACAGGGCGATCTCGCGATCGCGACATTCGGCCGCGCGTTCTGGATCCTCGACGACATCGCGCCGCTGCGTGAGCTGGCCGCCGATCCGTCATCGGATGCGAGGCTCTTCGCGCCGCGCGACGTGGTGCGCATGCGCCCGTACAACGACGAAGCCGAAGCGTCGCCGCCCGAGGTTCCGACCGGCGAGAACCCGCCCTACGGCGCGGCGATCGACTACGCCGTACCGCGCGACGCACGCGGCCCGGTGACGCTCCAGATCGCCGACACGGCGGGCAACGTTCTGCGCGTGTGGTCGAGCGCCGACGTCGTCAAGCCGGTCGACCCGAATACCGCCGATTTCCCTGCATACTGGCTCGTGCCGCCGACGCGCCCGTCGGCGCAGCCGGGGATGCAGCGCTTCTGGTGGGACCTGCACGCGGCGGCGAGCGCGACCGGGCGGCGCCGGCGCGGCGGCGACGGACCGTTCGTCCCGCCCGGCCGTTACGCGGTGCGGTTGACGGTCGACGGACATACCTACGCGCGCTCACTCACGGTACGACGAGATCCGCGCATGCCGGCAACCGACGCCGACCTGCGCGCGCAGTATGCGCTGGCGCACGACGTCGACGCGCTCCTCGCGCGCGTTCAGGCGGCGCTCGCGCAAGCCGACGCACTGCGCGCGAAGCCAGGCGCCGACGTCGCGCGAATCGACGCGATTGCCGGAGCTTCGCCGCTACGCGATCCGCGCAACTCCGTCGGCGCGCCGGCGACGAGCTTCACGACGCTGCGCTGGTACGCCGGCGCGCTGGGCGATCTGTTCGGTGCCGTCGAGAGCGCCGACGCCGCCCCGACGCCGGGCGAACGCGCGACGTGGTCGACGCTGCGCGAACAATCTGATCGAGCCCTGAACGCGTGGGGCGCGCTCGTCACGGCCCGGTCGTGACCGCCGTCGGCTGGACGCTCAGTCGTCGTAGGTTATCGAGACGACCTTGAGGGGCAAGTCCCCGGCGGGCCGGTGCCACACCACGGTGTCGCCCGCCCGCGCGCCGGTCATTGCCTCGGCCAGCGGGGAGTCGATCCCGAGCCGCCCCGCGGCGAGGTCGGTCTGGTCGGCGTCGGCGATGGTGAAGGTCCTGGCGGCCGGCCCGACGCCCTCGACGACCACCGTCGCGCCGAAGCCGACGATGCCGTGATCGGCCGGTGGGGTCGGCGTGTCGGCCCCTTTGCGCCGTGCGCGCACGAACACGACCTCGTCGGGCTCGTCGTCACGTTCCTTGGTGAAGGCTCGACTCATATGGTTACCATTACTTTCGTGACGAATTCGTGTGCGCGCGGCAGCAACGCCTCACCTTCAGCTAAGAGAAGGTTACCCCCAATCAGCAGCATCGTGTCGGGACCGTAGAAGGCCAGGAGCTCGTCGACCCGATCCAGGCGCATCCCGCCGGCCGGGACGGGGAGCGCCGGGCGCAGGTCGCCCCAGGGCGCGCGTGCCGCCGCCGCCAGCGCCGCGCACTCCGCCGCCGGGTAGGCGAACCGGCCGCCGTAGTTGACGAAGATCGGGGCGTCGGCCCCGAGCAGCCGGAAGATCTTCCCGAACAGCAGCGGAGGCGCGATGCGCGCGGCACCGCCGAACGAGGGGTGTGCGAGGTAGACGAAGTCGGGAAACTCGTCGACCAGATCGCGGAACGCGGGCAACCCGACGATCATTGGAGCGACCAGCACCACGCGCACGCCCTCGTCCCGCGCGACGCGCGCGTGATCGCGCAGGATGCGCGGCGTCCCGATCAGGTGCGGTGCGTAGAACGCCGGCCGTCCGGTCGACGCTACCGCTTCCGCGATGGCCGCCTGACAAGCACGCACGCGCTGCGGAAACGGCGAATACACCTGGTCGGCGATCCCGTGGTCGTCCTTGACGACGTCGACGCCGGCCAGCGCGAAGGTGCGACACAGCCGCGCCAGCTCGGCGACGGGAAGTCCCTGCGGCTTCATCGCCGCACTGGTGAGCGGCCGTCGCGGCGCGTCGAGCAGCGCGCGGATCCCCGGGATCCCGTGGCGTGGTCCCGGAAAGCGCGCCAGCAAAGCCGGCGGCAGGTCGAGGTCGATCAGCTGCACGTTCTCCCACAGCGAGCAGTTACCAAAGACCATGTTGATCAACTGCGCGGTTTCGCCGGCGATCGTAGCCGTCGCAATCTGAACGGCGACGCGAAACCGCGCGTCGTCGAAGCGCTCGATCGACGCGACGCGCGCGACGACGTTCTCGATGATACGGGGATCGTGAATCGCATCGAGCTGGCACTCGACGCTCTGCTCGATCGCCAGCGCCTGCGCGCGTGCTTCGATCTGCTCGGGCGCAGCGCCGATCAGATACGTCGCGGTCAACCAGGCCATCAGCTCCCCGTTCCTTGATAGCGGTCGATGCCGGTGCGCCAGAAGAGATACCCGAGCGCGAACACCAACAAGCCGACTACCGGCGTGAATAGCCCGACGATCGGGTTCAGGTGCAAGCCGTCCTCGCTCTTGTGCAGCAGAAACGTCGCCGGAAAATAGTTCATGAACGCGAACGGCACGACGAACGCGAGCACCAACTTCACGCCGCGCTGGTAGATCGAGATCGGGTAGCGCGAGAACTCCTGCTCGAGCGACATGAAGACCCAGCGCAGCGAGTCGACGCGGGTGAACCAGAACGACGCCGTCGCGAGCACGAGGTTGACGCCGAAGTCGATCAGCGCGCCGCCGATCGCGACCAGCGGAAGGTAGCAGATCAGCACCCAGTCGACGCGCACACCGGCGAACGGCACCGCGACGCAGATGTACGCGATCGCCAGGATCAGCTCGTCGGGAAAGATCTGCTGCGGGGCGGTGAGCGTCTGGAACAGTGGGTCGAGCGGGCGGATCAAGAACCGGTCGAAGCGGCCTTCGCGCACGAACTCCGGGACGCTCCCGACGGTGAAGAAAAGCGTGTTGTGCAGCCCGTTCCCGAGCATCCACAGGCCGTACATGAACGCGGTTTGGCGAAAGTCCCAACCGTTGATCGACGGAAAGTTACGCAGCGTCACCCACAGCGCGGCGATAGCGGTCCCGTGGTAGATCACGGTGAACAGCGACCACATGATGAAGTTTGCCCGGTACTCGAGCATCGTGAGCAGGTTGATCCGCCAGTAACGTGCGTACGTCGCCAAGTACACGCCGCGAACGTTCCGTCCGCGAGTCGATCGTCCCCGTTCGGACGCCGTATCGCCTGGACCTCACCGCGGTCGCGCTGCGCCGGCTCTCGACCAACGTCATCGACACGTTCGAGGCCGGTACGTTTCGCCGGTTGCTCGGCGACCCGCTCGCTCCGACGACCGTTTCGGTCGAGCAAACCACGCCTGACGCGCTCACCGTGCGACTGGAGGGGCCGGATGCCGGCGCGCTCGACCCCGTGGCGCTGGTGCGCCGGCTACTCGGCGGTGACGTCGATCTAGCACCGTTCTATGCCGGAGCGGCCGGCGTGCCGTGGCTCGATCGCATCGCGGTCGGGGCGCGCGGCGTGCGGCCGCCGCGCTATCCCTCGCTGTGGGAGACGATCTGCAACGCGATCGTCTACCAGCAAATCTCGATCCACGCTGCGGGTGCGATCTTGCGGCGAACGATCGAACGCTACGCGCGACCCGTCGAGATGCACGGCGTGCGGCTGTACCCGTTCCCTGCGCCGCACACGCTGCTCGACGCCGAGCGCGACGACCTGCGCGCCGCCGGCCTGTCGGTCAACAAGGTCGACTCGCTCAAAGCGGTCGCCGCCGCGATCGAGTCCGGCGAGCTCGACGAAACCGCGCTCGAAGATCTGCCCACGCCCCAACTCGTCGAAGCGCTCGTCGCGCACAAGGGCATCGGTCCATGGACCGCCGCGGTGATCGCGTTACGCGGCTTCGGCCGCCTCGACATCTTCCCGATGAAAGACTCCGGCGCCACTGCGCTCCTGCGCAGCCTCTCCGGTGACCCGAGCATCGAAGTCGAACCGATCATCGATGCGCTCGTGCCGCAGCAAGGGATGCTGTACTACCACTTGCTCCTCGGCCGCCTGGCGGCATCGGGCGAGGTGCAGTTATCCCGATGACCCGCGCATTCAAGGCCTGCGTGTCATCCCATTTTGGCGGATGAACGCGAAGAGTCCCATGAACATCAGGATCAGAAAAGAGACCGCAGCAGACGTGCCGGCGATCGAGGCTGTGACGATCTCCGCGTTCCTGAACGCGCCACACACAAGTCACACCGAGCAGTTCATCGTCAGCGCGTTGCGTAAGTCAGGGAGCCTATCAATCTCACTCGTTGCGGATGTTGAAGGCAGCGTAGTTGGCCACGTTGCGGTGTCTCCGGTATCCCTATCGGACGGGGCCTCTGCTTGGTTCGGGCTCGGCCCAATTTCAGTAGTGCCAAAGTATCAACGTCGTGGCGTGGGCTCCCGCCTTATGCGCGAAGCTCTGCGCATTCTGCGTGAGCGTGGCGCGGCTGGCTGTGTGTTGCTTGGGGAGCCCGAGTATTACAGCCGCTTTGGCTTCCAAGTCGATCCGAATCTTATTCTTCCGGATGTTCCGCCTGAATATTTCCAGGCCATCTCGCTCGACTCGTCTCGGCCGCACGGCACCGTCTCGTACCACGAGGCATTCAACGCACAGGACTAATTCGGTATATCAGAGCGTCCTCGTGCGTACGCGCTTGGCCGGCGACCGTTCTGGTTTCCCGGTGATGTGATTTGCCGTGTAGTAAAGCATTGGCTGCTGATCGTGAGGCCCAAAGCCTCGGCTCCGGTCCTCCCGAGCGTACTGCCGACCTAGCTCAAGAACCGCTTCGGACGGCCCACTCTTCACAAATAAGAAGTTCCGGAGCATCATACGTGATTGTATCATGTGGAAGAAATCGACCTATCGCTGAAGGAAAGCCGCGTCAGTCTGGCGTTGAAGCGCACCGGCAAGTAGTTTGGCCGCACGCTGTTCGAGTAGGAGCGCCGCACGCCGGTGATTGCGCTCTCGACGGCGAGCTCGCTGATGACGTCGCCGTGATGTGCCCAGCGACGCTGCCGACGCGTATTCCTGGACGGAAAGCGGGTAGCCCGCGCTCTCTTCCGCCAGACGTTCCGGGCTGTGACACAACCGCAGAGTTGCATTCGATCATTGGTTAACGACGACAGAAGTGTCGTACCAAATGTACCAGCCGCCACCGATCGTGCGGTACAAATAGGTGTAGCGGTACCATAATGGGTCTTTGTCGTTCGTCGTAGATGCGAGAATCGGCGTCGGACGTTTCGTCGTGTAGACGTAACCGCGTCGAGGCGCGTTGATGCCGCTCCCCCACCAAATGATGACGGTCACGCCGATGTCGTCACGGTCGAGCGCCCACGCGCCTAGCGCGTGCAGGTCAGCTTCGAATCGGCGCCACCGGGCTGGAGCCATGGCGGTGCTTGGCCGCCAATAGCCTCCCCGACGATGTGGGCCTTCCACGTAGAAGCGCCGATCGGCCAACTCGATCGCGCCCACCGACGGCACTTCCCGCAGTAGGCGCGCGAGATCGGTGAGCGTTGCGCGGTGCGCGGCGGTGAGCATCTGTTCATCGCTCGGCATCGGCGTGTCGGTGCCGATCTGAAAGCAACCGGTGAGGAGAGCGACAGCGCCGAACCCGAGCAGCGCCGATGTGCTCGCCGTAGCGAATAGGGCGCGAAGAACGGCGCGTAAGAGATTCGTCCACAAGCGAGGTATCCGCCTAACTTTGCAATGCAAAGTATAGGCGATATCGTGACGCCTGTCAAGGATTATGACAAAGTCTGACAGTGACGGCATTCCCACTGACAAGTCTGTCAAAGCTGCCCCACCGCGGTTGCTTTGGGTGACGTCTGCGGGCCGTGCCAGCGGAGCTGTCACCCGTCCTCATCGGCGAACCCTCGCCGGTGAGCACTCTTAGGACCTACCGATGATCGCCGCTGCGGACGATCGTGGCCGGTTAGGCGGGTCTAGCGAGTGACTTTTGGAGCGCTGGGAGCACGGTCCAGCTTCCCGGTGACATGGTTCGCCGTGTAGTAAAGCATGGCGCCTTGCTGGCTAGGCCCCAGGCCCCGGCTGCGATCTTCCCGGGCGTACTGGCGACCCAGCTCGAGAACTGCCTCTGACAGCCCGCCCTTCACGACGAAAATCTCACGATCCATCATAGCTATTATACCACCTCTCATGGTCTTGGGTTCACTGAAGGCTGAGCCTGCAAGGCTGGGTCGCGTGTCACCGAGTGAGGCGGGCCGCGAAAACCGTTGCTGCCGCGACGAGGAAGAGGATGAGCGCCAACACAGCGATCCAACGTTTCGTGAAGCGTATCGAGGCGTTTTGATCGCCCGCGTCAATAAGGCCACCGATGGCCTCGCGAATGGCTTCGGATCCGCGGCTCGTGTATTCGGCCAAGAAGCTTCGCGGATAGATACCGTCGTGTATCCCGTAACGGCCGCCACGGATCAAGAAGCCCCACCCGTATCCGACGAAACTGACGAACGCGGAAAGCGTCAACAGCGCAATCGCGATGCCTTCGAACGGCTGATGAAGCTCTTGAATCTTGTCGACCGCGAACACGCCGAAAGCAACGGGCAGGGCAAGGATTCCGATCAGCCCCGTGTCTATGCGTCAATGTTGGACACGATCGCCTCGCTGTAGCGCGCCGAGATGTCGATGAGAACGTCGTCGCCCAACGTGAATCGTGAATGGCCATCAAGGCGTTCCGGATATTTCTCTGGGTCGGCGGACCCCGAAGTACTGGGAGAACCGGTCCGTTCGATTGCGGCGATCCGGCGCACGATTGCAAAGAGCACGACGAGAAGGAGGCAGATTGCTGCACCGATGACGACCACGACGCCCAACAGTATCTTTGGTTCCCTGACCAGGCCTCTACCAGAACTCCGCTGCTCGGCAGGAATGGCCGAAAGGTGCGCGGCAGGCCACCGGTCCGGAGGACACGATGGCTACCCAAACTGCGCCTGTCTTTGCGATCCAGCGCTCGGGCGAGCGCGCGGTGTTTGACTTTGGCTGGCTGAAGACGTATCACTCGTTCAGTTTCGCAGACTACTTCGATCCGGAGAACCTGAACTGGGGGGCGCTACGCGTCTTCAACGATGACACGGTGCAGCCGGGGAAGGGCTTCGGGACGCACCCGCATCGTGATATGGAGATCCTGACGTACGTGCTGCGCGGCGAGCTCGAGCATCGCGATTCGCTCGGCGGCCACGGCGTCGTCGCGCCGGGCGGCGTGCAGTACATCAGCGCGGGCAGCGGCGTGCGGCACAGCGAGTTCAACCACTCGCAAGAGAACGACGTGCACTTCGTGCAGATGTGGGTGTTTCCGCGCAGCTACGGTGAACCGCCGGCCTACGGGCAGCACGCGTTCCCCGAAGACGAGCGGCGCAATCGCTGGCTCGTCGTGGCGACCGGTGAAGCAGGCGTCTCCGCGCCGGTCGCGCTGCGACAGGACGCGACCCTGCGTGTTGCTCGGCTCGAAGACGCGTCGCTGACGTACGCGTTCGATCCGTCACGGTATGGGTTCTTGTTCGTCGCCGACGGCGAGGCCGTCGCGAACGGCGAGCGTCTTGCGACCGGCGACGCGGTGCGGATGACCGGGGTGCGCGAGCTCGAGGTGAGCGGCAGTGCCGAGCTGGTGCTGTGGGATGTTCCGCCGACCGACGTCCGATTGGAGGATGCATGAGGCAGGGTCCGTGTAGTCACGCCGCGACGATCAAGAACCCGCCGCCGCGGACGCCCGAGGGCTGCGAGGAGTGTCTGCTCTCCGGTGATACCTGGGTGCATTTGCGATTGTGCGAGCAGTGCGGACATGTCGGCTGCTGCGACGACTCGAAGAACAAGCACGCGACGAAGCACTTCCGCGCGACGCAGCATCCCGTCATCCGCTCGCTTCAGCCCGGCGAGAACTGGAAGTGGTGCTACGTCGACGAGGCGATATGGGAATGATGTGGGAGCCATTCAGCGAGCCTGCCCGGCGCATTTTCGTGCGCGCGCAGGAGGTCGCTCAAATGTTCGGCTCTTCCACCATCGGAACCGAACACATGACGTTCGCGCTGGCGGAGTCCGATGACGAGGTCGGTTCGGCGTTGGCCAATGCCGTCGACCGCGAGGCGATGCGACTGCTCCTCGGGGCGGCCAGCGCGAGCCCGACCGATGAGATGACGTTCACCCGCGGCGCGAAGCAGTCGATCGAGCTTGCCTTCGAATCCGCCCACCGGCTCAAGCAGAGCTTTATCGGTACGGCGCACCTCGCGCTGGGGATCGTCGCGAGCTCCGACCCGCCGCCGCTGGTAGGTACGGTAGACTCGGCCGCATTGCGCGCGGCGCTGGAGTTGGCGGCGAGGCACGAGTCACCCGGCACGCACCTGCGCAAGCGCCGCCGTGCATCCGCGTGGAAGCGCGTCGCCGGCGACGACTCGCACCCGGAGATTCCGGCGTTGCTGGAAGCGCTGCCGAGCTACAAGGAGTTCGACGTCCCGGGAACGCGCTTCAGCGTGAGCATCGCCGTTCCAGGTACGGAAGAACGGACGTGGTCGTGGGTTCGCGAAGAGGAGACGACATGATGAACGAGCAGTCGCTGAGCCAACTTCCGGCCGATCTCCCGGTTCCGGTCGACGACGGTGCCGCCGACCACCTCAACGGAATGCGACTGCCGAACGTCCCGCTCGAGGCGACCGACGGCAGCATCGTCGATCTCGCCGACGTCACCGGCACGGTCGTCGTCTTCGCGTATCCGCGGACCGGCCGCCCCGGCGAGCCGTCGCTGGTCGAGGACTGGGATCAGATCCCGGGCGCCCGCGGCTGCACGCCGCACACCAGCGGCTTTCGCGATCTCTATACGGAGTTCACGGCGCTTGGCACACGCGTCTTCGGTCTGTCGACGCAAGACCGGGCGTACCAGCAGGAGATGGTCGAGCGGGTCGGCGTCCCATTCCTGGTCTTGAGCGACCGCGAGCTCGCGCTGACGCGCGCGCTGAATCTACCGACGATGGACGTCGCCGGTCAGACGCTGCTCAAGCGGATCGCATGGATCGCGCGCGACGGCGTCATCACGCGCACGTTCTATCCGGTCTTCCCGCCCGATGCGAACGCCGCCGAAGTTCTCGCCGCGCTGCGCGAGTGACGCGCCCTACTGAGAACCCAGCCGCGCGCACGCGCTGCTGAACTGGCTGCGCGCGGTCGCGTTCTGCACGTCCACCAGGTAGTTACCCGATTGCAGCTTCTCGAGCGGCAGCGCAACGATCGTCTGCGAAACCTGCTGGCTCACCGGGTTGAGTGCGAGCGCCGTCACGGGCGCGGCGGCGTTCGGTTCGTGGCATTGCCGGCCGGTGTGCAGTGTGACCCGCGTCCCCGCCGCTGCCGGATTGGCGAGCCGAACGGTGACCCGGCTTCGGGTGGTGCCGATCCGCTGCAGCGTGACGGTTCCCATCCCTGATTCGAGCTGATAGGTCAGGGCTTTCGCGTGGCGCGTCGCATCGTGCGCCGCCTTGACGGCGGTGGGCGTCGCTGCGACGCCCGCGCCGCCGGTGACCATCACGCCGACGGCGATGGCGAGAATCGAAGAGACGGCATAGCGCTGCATAACCTTCACCTCGTACCCGGCCAAGCGCGATTCACGATGGCTCGCGTGTCGGCCGCGGGCGGGAGGGTCCCGAAGGCGAACCCGCCGTCGCCTCCCAGCCGCGCCGCGCAGAAGGCGTCGGCGACCGGCGCCGGCGCGTTGCGCACCAGCAGCGACGCCTGCAGCACGAGCGCCATCCGCTCGACGATGCGTCGTGCTTGCCCCTCGAGATCGGTGCCGCCGCGGACCAGCGACTCGCGCAGCGCCGCGGCGGCGCGGTCGAGCCGGGGGTCGCCACCGCTCGCGAGCGCGACCTCGGCCTGATAGGCATCGAGCGCCGCCGGCTGCCGCGCCAGCGCGCGCAGCAGGTCGAGCGCGTTGACGTTGCCCGAGCCTTCCCAGATCGAGTTCACCGGTGACTCGCGATAGAGGCGCGGCATGATGCTCTCCTCGACGTAGCCGTTTCCGCCCAGACATTCGAGCGCTTCGCCGACCTGGGCCTGAGCGCGCTTGCACACCCAGTATTTGCCGAGCGCGATCCCGATCCGCGCGAACGCCGTCTCCCCGCGATCGATGGCGCCGGCGAGCCGCAGCAGCAGGGCCGTCGCGGCTTCGGATTCGAGCGCGAGATCGGCCAACACGTTGGTCATCAGCGGCTGATCGACCAGCAGCGCTCCGAACGCGCGCCGGTGCCGCGCGTGATGCGCCGCCTGCACGAACGCCTGCCGCATCAAGGACGCGCTCCCCGCGATGCAGTCGAGCCGCGTGTGCGTGACCATCTCGATGATCGTGGCGACGCCGCGCCCTTCATCGCCGATCCGCAGCGCGAGCGCGCCGTCGAGCTCGATCTCGCTCGACGCGTTGGAACGGTTGCCGAGCTTGTCCTTGAGGCGCTGGATGCGAAAGGCGTTGCGGGTTCCGTCCGACAGCACGCGCGGCAGGAAGAAGCACGTCAAACCATCCGGCGCTTGCGCGAGGACGAGAAACGCGTCGCACATCGGCGCCGAGCAGAACCACTTGTGTCCGGTCAGCGCGTACGTGTCGCCGTCGAACGGCTCGGCGCGCGTCGTGTTGGCGCGCACGTCGGAACCGCCTTGCTTCTCGGTCATCGCCATCCCGCACAGTGCGCCGCTCTTCTCGCGCAGCGGTCGCAACCCGGGTTCGTACGTCGTCGACGTCAACACCGGCTCGAACAGCGCCGCCAGGTCGGGCCGCCGGCGCAGCACGGGGACCGCCGCGTAGGTCATCGAGATCGGGCAGCCGTGGCCGGACTCGGCTTGCGACCACACGGCGAACCGCGCGGCGCGCGCGACGTGCGCGCCGGCGCGCGGTTCACGCCACGGTGCGCCGTGCAGACCGTGGCCGACCGCGACCTCGAGCAGCCGGTGCCACGACGGATGGAACGTCACCTCGTCGACGCGGTTCCCGTAGCGGTCGAAGCTGTGCAGCTCGGGGCCGAAGCGATTCGCCTCGAAGCCCCACGCGATCGCTTCCTCCGATCCCGCGAGCGTTCCGAGCGCGCGCAATCCCTCTTCGTCCCAGCCCGCGCCTTCGCGCCGCAGCCCCTCGAGCAACGCCGCGTCGTGGCCGGCGACGTCGTATCCAACGAGCGGCGGCGGCTGGTTCGTGACCTCGTGCGTCGAGTGGATCGGGCGATCGATGGTGTCCATGCGAGCCTCCGACGTGCGACGTTCGCAGCGTCCCGCCGCGGACCCGTTGTAGGAGCCTTACTTTCGGAATCGAAGCGAGCGGGCCAGCCCTGGTCGTTCGGACGCGTTCCGATGAGGTACTCGATGACGAGCTCCCTGCGATACGCCGCCGTCGCGCTTTGCGTCGCGCTGGCGTTCACCGCTTGCACAAAGTCCACGGATTCGACGTCGACGTCAGCCGACGCCACGCAGACGACGGCTCCGGACGCCGGGACGGGTGCTTCCGCAGCGCCGGACGCCGGCGCTTCGACGGCGCCGGGTGCGAGCGCAACAGCCGCAGGCGAAGCGACCACCTCCACCTCCGCGCCTGCCGCCAGCGCGACGACCGGTGCCATGACCGCGACGACTGCGCCACCGACCGTCACCTCCACGACGACGACCGGCGGTTCGGCGAACGGAGCACCGGGAACCTACATCGATCTACCGGTCTACCCGGGCGCCACAGAGCGCACGGACCAGGGTATATCGATGTCCGCTAACGGCGGCTCGCTCGTCCTCAAGGTCTACGCGACCAAAGACGACTCGAAGACAGTCGCCGACTGGTACAAAGCGCACCTGCCGTCAACGTGGAAGGGCGGCATCATCACCGCCGGCAGCAAGACGGTCGGGACGTTCTCCAACGAGGAGACGGGCGGCGATCAGTCGGTGCTCGTCGCAAGTCAGGACGACGTTACCACCCGCATCCAACTCGCCACCAAACACGGCAAATAAAATCGTGTCATCCTGTAGCCGCTGACAGCTTAGCCGCCTTGGACGACGACGCGGCGTTGGGCGGCGTGCCAGATGACCGCTGAAAGCAGCGCGAATACGATGAACCAGCCGACTTGCGCGCCCCACGCGGCGAGGTAGCCCGACGGCGGGATCGTGCCGACGTAGATCAGCAGTGGCGTCGAGTAGATGGCGGCGAAAGGGAGGGCCAGGACGATCTTCTGGAACACGCCGGGGAAGAAGATGAGCGGCACGACTTGGCCGCCGAGCAGATCGCTCATCCAGCGCACCATCAGTTGCACGGCGAAGGTCTCGAGGGTCCAGAACGCGACGCAGTTCATCAGGAAGTTCAACAGAAAGTTCACCAGATAGCCGAGCAGGAAGCTGAGCGCGAAGGCTGCCAGCACGTGCGGCGGCGGCACGTCGATGTGCACGATCAGCAGCGAGACGATCAGCGCGGGCACGATCAACAGCGCGTGCAGCAGCGTCATCCCGACGCCGTCGCTGAAAAAGTACAGCGGGAGGCTGATCGGCTTCATCAAGTCCGTCGCGATCGAGCCCTCGCGAATCCGGTCGCGGATCTGGCGCGTACCGTCGAGCTCGAGCACCAGCGACATGAGCAACGCGATCGCCGTGTACGTGAGGACGGCGTGCAGGCTGACCCCGGCCGGCGCGGCGTTCTGCGCGTACAACGCGGTCCAGACCGATTTCATCAAGTAGAGCCGCACCACCAGCGAGCCGACGTTGGTGAAGACCTCCATCCGATAGGTGGCTTCGCGCGAGAACGCCTTGGCGGCGAAGGCGACATAGGGTGCCAGGAGCTCGCCAGGGGAACGCCGGACGTGCTCCAATCGTATAACGGACATGCTAGCTGCCGTGCTCTTCGCGCTTGCGACCGCGACGTTCCAGCCCGTCACCGCGGCGACCACCGCGCAACCGCCGCAGGTCTTCGTTCGGGACCCGGCCGCGCAAGCGCAGACCGGCGACAACGCGCACGATTGGGGGCTGCGGCCGCCGACCGATAACGACGCGGACGGGCTGCCGCTGTTCAACGCGCATGGCGACAGCCTGCACGCGGCGCTGGGAATCTGGCGGACCGCCGACGGCACGGCCACGTTCAACGCCGGCCCGACGACGACAGCCGTGCATGCCACGTTCCATCATCTGATTCCGAACGGCCGGTACAGCCTGTTCGTGCGGCAACTGGCCGGCCGAGCCGGCCCGGTGTTCACCCCGCTCGACCTCACCGGCGCCGGCAACAGCTTCACCGCCGACGGCCGCGGTTTCGCCGAAGTGAATGTCAGCTCGCCGCTGCAAATGCCGGCGGGATCGCAGCTCGTGTTGGTGTTCCACAGCGACGGCGCCGATCACCGGTCGTCGATCGGCGTGCTGGGGACGAACGCCCACCCGCAGCTGATCACGCGGGTGCCATAGCTTCGCTGTATCCCTCGAGGTAGATGCGCCGAATGATCGACTCGAGCTCGGGCTCCTCGATCGAGAGGTCGCTCACGCGATAGCGGTCGGCGACCCGCCGGATCACCACCTCTGCCGATACCGTGCGGCGGTCGAAGCGCAGGCGCCAGACGTCGCCGGCGTGAGACTCGACTTCGGCGCCCTCGACCGTGAGGGTTTCGACCGGTGTCGGCTCGCACAGCGTGACCACCAGCGTGCGGTGCGTGCCGTAGCGATCGCGAAGCGCGTCGATCTCGCCGTCGTAGACGAGCGTTCCGCGATCGATCAGCACGATCCGCCGGCACAGGCGCTCGACGTCGGCTAGGTCGTGGGTGGTCAGGATGAACGTCGTTCCGCGCTCGCGGTTGACGCGCGCGATGAACTCGCGGATCGCCTCTTTCGCGACGACGTCCAAACCGATCGTCGGCTCGTCGAGAAAGACGATGCGCGGGTCGTGCAGCATCGCTGCGGCGAAGTCGCCGCGCATGCGCTGTCCGAGCGACAGCTGCCGCACCGGCGTGCGCAGGAACGGTCCCATGTCGAGCGTCTCGGTGAAGTGGTCGAGGTTCGCGCGGTAGCGCGTCGGCGGGATCCCGTAGATCGCGCGGAGCAGCTCGAACGATTCGATCAGCGGCAGATCCCAGTACAGCTGCGAGCGCTGGCCGAACACCACCCCGATGTTGCGCGCGTTGCGGCGGCGCTGCTCGTAGGGGACGAGCCCGTCGACGCGCACGACGCCCGACGTCGGCACGAGGATCCCGGTGAGCATCTTGATGGTCGTCGATTTGCCCGCCCCGTTCGGTCCGATGTAGCCGACCAGCTCGCCCGCCTCGAGCGCCATCGTCACGCCCTCGACGGCGACCTTGTCCTCGTACTCGCGCGAGAACAACGTGCGCAGCGTCCCGCCGACCCCGGGGCGGCGGACGAGCGAGCGGAACACCTTGCGCAGATCCTGCGTCTCGATGATCGGCATCGAGGGTCGCTTCGCGGTACGGCACGAACTCGACTCCCGAGCACGAACATGGCCGCACCGAAGAAGAACAAGAAGAAGAAAGCTGCTTCCCCGCCGCCCACCGGCAGGCTGGGTGCGGAGCAATGGCTGGCCGTGCGGCAAAAGAGCGGTGCCGGCCCGATGGAACCCAAGCCGCGACGCGGAACGCGCGCCGAACGCGAGCGGACAGCACTCGAGGCGGACGAACCTGCTGGTTCCTGACGCGCTCACCCAGGCGTTGCGCGGCGCCGCATTGGTCGTCGTCCAAGCGCCGGCCGGCTTCGGCAAGACGACGGCGGCGCACGCTGCGCTCGACGGTGCGGCCGACGTCGCGTGGTACGACGCTCAGCCGTGGGAGGCGGACGCGTTCGCCGAGGCGCTGCTGGCGCGCGTTCGCGAAGTGCGCCCGGACGTCGGGCGCTTGACGCTCGCGTTGGCCGAGCAGCGCGCCGATCCCGAGCGGCTGGGCGCGACATTCGCCGAGGAATTGCGGCACGTCGACGCGCCGCTGCGCATCGTGGTCGACGACGCCCACGTGCTCGGCGCATCGTTCGCGACCTTCGCGCGCAGCCTGGTGCGCGGACTACCCGAACCGGTGCGCCTGGTGCTGCTCGCGCGTGGCTCACTCGACGTCGGTCTGCCCGAAGCGGTCGCCGCCGGACGCGGCGTATTGATCGACGCGGCCGTCCTCCGCTTCGACGTCGCCGAAACCCGTTCGCTCGCCGCGACGCTCGGCGTTCCTCTGGACGATGCGCGGGCGCGCGCGTTGGTGGAGCGCACCGAAGGTTGGCCGATCGCCGTCGCCCTCGCGTTGCGGGCGCCGGAGTCGTCGGATGCGCTCCTCGACGATCTCGTCGGCCGTCGAATCGCGGCGTTGGACGACGATCAGCGCGCGCTCTTGGCCAGCTCCGTAGCGTACGAGACGATCGAACCCGAGCTCGTCGCGCCGGGTGATGCCCGGTACGCGCGACTGCTCGCGGAGCTCGCTGCCGACGCGTCGCTCGTCGCGCGCGCAAGCGGTGCATTTCGCGTTCATCCGTTGGTGCGCGATCTGCTCGCGCGCCGTCTCGGCGCCGACGCGCTGGCGGTGTTACACGCCGCTGCCGCGACGGCGTACGCGCGCGCAGGACGCGTCCGCCCCGCGATGTTCCACCTCGAGCGGGCGCGCGATGCGAGCGCCGACGCCGCATTCTTGCGCACGCATGCCGCCGCCGCGGTCGAGTCGGGGCTGACCGAAGGCGTTCGCGCCGCGCTCGCGCGCATGCGCGCTGCCGGCGTCGACGAACCGGCGCTGTTCGCATTCGTCGAAGGTATCGTTCTCAAAGCGCGCGGCGGCGACGGTCGCTCGGCGTTCGCGGTCGCGGCGCAGGAGGCCGGCGCGCGTGGCGACGATGCGCTCGCGTTCGAAGCCCGGCTCGCGCTGGTCGAAGCGGACCTCGCGCACGGCGAGCCCGTCGCGACGGAACGAATCGACGACCTGCTCGCGCGCGCGACGGTGGGCGGCACAGCCGGTATCGCGAAGGCGCAGGTGCGAGCCGGCTGGGCCGACGCGATCGCCGGCCGTTTCGCGCAAGCGCTGGCGCGGCTCGACGCGCTCGACGCCGGTGATCCGGCGCTGCTCGCCGACGTCGCACCGTTGGAGGCATACGCGCATGTCGCGCTCGGAGATTTCGAGTCCGGCGAACGCATCGCGAACGGCTTGATCGAGGCTTGGTCGAGCAGCGACGATCTCATGCGCTACTCCGGCGCGCTGGTGTGGGGCGCGCGCTTCGCGTTGCTGCGCGGCGACACGGCGGCGGCCTACGAGCTCGCGCGCGAAGCCGAACGCATCGCGCGACCGTTCGGCCTGCGGCCGCAAGCGGCCGCGTTGCACGGCACCCTTGCCGAGGCGGCGCTGCACGTCGGCGACACCGCACTCGCTCGACACGAAGCGCGCGCGGCGCTGCGCTCCGCCGGGGCCGCATGGTACGCGCGCGACGCGGCGCGGACGCGATCGCTCGCGGCTCGCATCATCGCTCGCGCCGACGCGCTCGACGGGAACTACGACGCTGCGCTGCGAGCGGCCGACGCGCTCGCCGGCGACGATCCGCTGGTCGCCGCGGATCGCGCGATCTATGCCGGGTTGGCGCACGAACACGATGCGGCGGCGCGCCGCGAGCACGCGCGTCGAGCGATCGCCGCGGCGACGCCGGTCGACGCTGCCGACGCCGTGTGGTTGTGGTCGGCGGCGGCTTTGCTCGACGCGCTCGCGGGCCGAGCTTCGACGGCGCAGGCGCAGTACGGTGCCTTCCACGCGCTCATCGGGCGCCGCGCGGAAGCAGGCGGCCGAAGCTTCGAGACGCAGCTGATCGAACGTCTCGCCGCGCCGCATCTTGCGGGGCGCGCGACTGCCGCATCGCCGATTGCGCTCCCGCTCGAGGCGCTCACGCTGCGTGAGGCGGAGATTCTGGCGCTACTCGCAGCGGGCTTGACGAACCGTGAGATCGCGCAACGTCTCGTACTCTCCGCGCGCACCGTCGAAACGCACGTTGCCCGCGTCACCGGCAAGCTGGGCGTCAACTCCCGTGCCCGCGCGGTCGCTCGGGCCGTAGCGCTCGGGCTCGTCGACCCGACCGCCGCCGCAGTCTAGCCCATTCCGGCCGGAGGGTAATCCCGCGCGTAACGGGGGAGAAGGGGCGCGTGAAGTTGCGCCGTCCCAAGACCCCCCTCACGCTCATCGTCGGCGCGATGGGCGTGGTGTTCGGGGACATCGGGACGAGCCCGCTCTACACGCTCAAGGTGTGCCTCGGTCTGGCCGGCTCGAAGGGCGGGCTCGACGACGTGCTCGGGATTTGCTCGCTGCTCCTCTGGGCGCTGGTGATCGTGGTGTGCATCAAGTACGTCACGTTCATCCTGCGCGTCGATCACGACGGCGAGGGCGGGATCCTGGCGCTCCTGGCGCTCGCGTCGCCGCCGCCGAAGTTCGGACACATGATCCGCTCGGTTGGGCTCACGCTGATCGTCGTCGTCGGCGCCTCGATGCTGCTGGGCGACGGTATCATCACGCCGGCGATCTCGGTGATCTCCGCGGTCGAAGGGATCGGCGTCGTGTCGATGGCCTTTCAACCGTACGTCGTTCCGATCTCGCTGGCCGTCATCGTCGCGCTCTTTGCGTTCCAGAGCCGCGGCACCGAGAAGGTCGGCGGCCTCTTCGGACCGGTGATGGTCGTATGGTTCATCGCCATCGGCGTCCTCGGAGCCTTCGCGGTCGCCGTCCATCCCGAAGTGCTGATCCGTGGAATCGATCCGCGCTACGCACTGCACTTCGTGACCCGCAACGGTCTGGCCGGGTTCACGATCCTGGGCGGGGTCGTGCTGGCCGTGACCGGCGTCGAGGCGCTCTACGCGGATCTCTCGCACTTCGGGCGCAAGCCGATCGTATTCGGCTGGTACAGTTTGGTCTTCCCGGCGCTGATACTGAACTATTTCGGCCAAGGCGCGAAGCTGCTGTCCGACCCGAACGCGGCGGCCAATCCGTTCTACGCGCTGGCGCCGGGGTGGGCGCTGATCCCGATGGTCGTGCTCGCGACGGTGGCGACGGTGATCGCGTCGCAAGCGTTGATCTCCGGGACGTTCACCCTCGTCGAGCAGGCGATCGCACTGAACCTCGCGCCGCGCGTGCTCGTGCTACACACGTCAGACCGATACAAGGGACAGGTCTTCGTGCCTGCCGTCAATCTCTGGCTGGCGGTGGGTTGTGCGATTCTCGTGATCGGGTTTCGCTCCAGCGATCGTCTCGCGTCGGCGTACGGCTTGGCGGTGGCGTTCACCATGCTCTGCACGTCGCTGGTCTACTTCGTGGTGATCTCCAAGGTGTTGCATTGGAACCGCTGGCTGTCGATCGCGCTCGTCGCGCTGTTCGTGGTCGTCGACGGCAGCCTCGTGCTCGCGTCGTTGCCCAAGTTCATCGAAGGCGGTTGGATACCGGTCTCGATCAGCGCCGTGCTCGTGCTGATGAGCCTAACGTGGCTCGAAGGGCGACGCTGCTTGGCCAAGGCGCTCGCCGACCAGCAGACCCCGATCGAAGAGGTCCTCGAGAAGCTGCCGGCCGGCGTCGGCGAGCACGGTACGATGGTATTCCTGACGCCCGATCCACGCGGCGTTCCTTTCCTTGCGCGTCATCGCTGGGTGCGCGACCGCGCCCAAGAGGAACGCATCGTGATCCTCAACATCGCGCGTGCGCCGACGCCGTACCTCACCAACGAGCAGCGCGTCACGGTCGAGCGGCATTCGTTGCGGCTGATTCGCGTCATCGCGCGCTTCGGGTACATGGAGGCGCCGCGCATCGATCCGATCCTGCGTTCTTGCGACGCGTTCGGGCTTGACCTCGACCGCGACGACACGTCGTTCTTCTACGCTGACCCCAAGATCGAAGCCGCACCGCAAGGCGGGATGCCCGCCTGGCGGCGCCAGCTGTTCGCGACGCTGCTGCGCAATGCGCGACCGCTTCCCGACGACCTTCGAATCCAGGCGGAACGCCGCATCGAACTCGGCATCACCGTCCAGATCTGATGGAGCGCTGCGTGTCCCGATGATCGTCACGATCTCGCGCGAGTACGGCGCTCTTTCGCTGGCGGTTTCGCGGCTCGTCGCCGAGCGGCTCGGATACCGGCTCGTCGACGAGCAACTGCCGGTCGTCGCGGCGTGGCGTTTGGGGACCTCGGCCGAGGTAGTGGAAACCGTCTCGGAACGGCCGCGCCGCTACGGCGAGCGGGTCCTCGATCAACTCGGCGGCGGCGTTCCGGAGGCGGCGCAGCCGCCCGATACCGACGATTTCCCGGTCGAGACGCGGCACGCCATCGAAGCGGCGGTGCGCGAGGAGGCCGCCGGCGGCGACGTGGTGATCGTCGGGCGGGCGGCGGGCTCGATTCTGGCGGGGCGCCGCGACGTCGTGCGAGTGTACCTCTGCGCGCCGCTCGCCTGGCGCGCCGCGCGCGTCGCCCAGTCGCTGGCGATCGACGAAGCTGCCGCGCGGGCGGAGATCGCCCGCATCGACGAGGCGCGGCGAATCTACGCGCGCGAGGGATATCGTGTCACCTCCGGCGAGGCGAAGAACTACGATCTCGTCATCGATACGTCGCGCTTCGGCGTCGACGGAGCCGCGAGCATCATCGTCGCCGCGGTGCGTGCCGCATCGTCGTGACCAATATCGAACCGCGTATCCCCGACCGCCGGCCAGACTTTTTCGGCCCGTTCGGCTTCAAGGACTTCCGCTTGTTGTGGGGCGGCTTGCTGGTCTCCAATCTCGGAACGTGGATGCAGTTCACCGCGCTCGGCTACTACGTCGCGTCGATGGCACCCAACGCCGCCATCGGCTCGTTCGACATCGGGCTGATCGGCGCGTCGCGCGCGCTGCCCGTGCTCATCTTCTCGCCGTTCGCCGGCGTGATCGCCGACCGCTATCCCCGCCGGCGCGTGCTCTTTCTCACCAACGCGACGACCTCGGTCGTGGCGTTCATCATGTTCGCGCTGGTGACGACCGGGCACGCACCGCTCTGGGCGCTGATGATCACCAGCAGCGTCAACGCGGCGACGCAGTCGTTCGACGCACCGGCACGCCAGAGTTGGGTCCCGTTGATGGTGCCGCGGGAATACGTCGGCGGCGCGATCGGTTTGAACTCGATCGCGTTCAACGCGCCCAGCGTGGTCGGGCCGCCGCTCGCCGGGTTGCTGATCGCCGGGATCGGCGTCGCGCCGTGTTTCCTGGTCAACGCCGTCACGACGCTGGCGGTCGTGCTCGCGCTGGCCTTCATGAAGTCCGCGCCGCCGTCGAGCCGGCGGCGCGGCAACGTCGTCGCGGCGATCCTTGAAGGCATTCGGTTTCTGATTGCGCACCCGGTCCTGCGTTGGATCGTGCTGATGCTGGTCGTCACGTCGCTGACGATTCGGCCGTACAACTTTTTGTTACCGGCCTACGCCGTGCACGTGGTGCACACGGATGCGAAGGGGCTGGGCTGGTTGATGGCCGCCAGCGGGATCGGAGCGATCGTCGGCGCGTTCTTCACCGCCGCCACCGGCGGAAGGCGGCGCGGAACAATCTGGGCGATCTCGGCGGCGCTCGCCGCGCTCGGCGTCGCCGGGCTCGGCCTCACGGCGCACTTCGGCGTCGCGGCGGCGGCGCTCACGGTAACGGGGCTTGCAACGCTGAGCTTCATCGGGTCGTCGAACATCCTGTTGCAGACGCTCTCGCCGGATGACATGCGCGGGCGGGCGATCTCGGTCTACTCGATGATCCTGCTGGGCTTCGTCCCGCTGGGCTCGCTGTTGATCGGATCGCTCGCGACGGTGCTGACGCTGCGCTGGACGTTCGTGGTCGGCGGCGGTGTCTCGCTGCTGTTCGCGCTGTGGGTCGGTCTGACCCAACCGCAGGTGCGCGAAACATGACCGGCGTCTATCTCACGTCGCTGCTGGCGGCGATTGTCGCACTCGCGCTGCTCGCCAAGCGGATGCACGTGCCGTACCCGGTCGTGTTCGTGATCGGCGGCCTCGCGATCGCGTTGGTGCCGGGCGTCCCGACCGTGGAGCTCCAGCCGGATCTCGTCTTCTTGCTGTTTCTTCCGCCGCTGATCTTCGGCGACGGCTGGACGACCGACTATCGCTCGTTCGTGCGCTACCGCAGGCCCATCTTCGCGCTCGCGCTCGGGCTCGTGGTCTGCACGTCGATCGCTGTCGCGTACGTCGCGCATTGGATGATCGGCATCCCGCTGGCGATCGGGTTCGTGCTCGGCGGCATCCTCTCGCCGACCGACGCCGTCGCGACCGATGCCATCGCCGAGGAGGTCGACCTGCCGCGCCGGATCACCAGCATCATCAGCGGCGAGAGCTTGATCAACGACGCGTCGGGGCTGGTGATCTATCGCTTCGCGCTCGCCGCGGTCGCGACCGGCGCGTTCTCGTTGGCGTTCGCTTTCATGCAGTTTCTCTACGTCGTCGCAGCCGGCGTCGCGATCGGCCTCGGCGGCGGTTGGCTCATCGCGCGGATGATGATCGCGATTCGGAAGAAGGGGCTGAGCGATCAGCTCATCGCGGTTTCGATCTCGCTGGTGACGCCCTTCGCGCTGTACGTCCCGGCCGACGTGATCGGCGCTTCGGGCGTGCTCGCTGCCTTGACCGGCGGAATCTACCTCAGCCGGAAGTCGACGCAGATCTTCGATGCCGACAGCCGGCTCGCGGCCGCGTCGGTTTGGAACCTGCTGTTCTTCATCTTCAACGGTGCGGCGTTCGTGCTGATCGGCTTGCAGTTGCGCGCGATCGTCCACGGTCTGCCCGAATACTCGTTGCCGGTGCTCATCGGCTGGGGGCTTGCCGTGTGGCTCGTCCTGGTCGCCGTGCGGTTCGCCTGGGTCTACGCCGTCGCGCTCGTCTCGTGGGGATGGTTTCCGGTACTGCGCAGCGGTGAGGGGACGGCGCCGACGTGGCAGGCGCTCTGCGTGCTCTCGCTCGCGGGGATGCGTGGCATCGTGTCGCTCGCGGCCGCACTCGCCGTTCCCGAGCTCCTCCCGTTCACGGAAACGCCGTTCCCGGACCGCCCGCTGATCCTGTTCATCACGTTCGTCGTGATCTTGGTCTCGCTGGTGGGCGAAGGGCTGTTCCTGCCGGTCTTGATCCGGTGGTTCGACGGGACCCTTGGTTCCGATGAAGACTCGGAGCGTGCGCTCGCGCTGGCGCGCGCGCGGACGGCGGCGGCGGCTCGCGACCACTTGCGCGGGCTGGAGCCGACGTTCGCATCGCCCGCCGAGTGGGAGATCGCGGGCCGGTTGCAGGCCGAGTACGACGACCGCGAAGCTCACTTTCGCGCCCACGCCGAAGGCGCCCCGCCCGAAGACGACGCGCAACAGCACGTAATCGAACGCCGGCTGCGCGCCGAGGCGCTCGGCGCCGAGCGCCGTGCGCTCCTCGATTTGCGCCGCGCCGGCGAGATCGGCGACGACGTCTACCGCAGCCTCGAGTGGGATCTCGACCTCGCCGAGTCGCGCTCGAAGTGAGTGTCCTGGGCGATCCGCCGCGGGGCTGAACCGGAACGGCGTCGCTTGCGACGAAGCTCGTGACATGATGAAGCGGTTCGCAGTCCTGGCCCTGGCCTTGCTGCCGATCGGCGCGAGCGCGCAGGGCATCCCGCCGCGCGCCGTACCGGCGGCCGGCATTACCGTGATGGGCCACGGGAGCACTAAGGTTGTCGTCAAGACGTTGCAGTTCGTCGCCATGACGCGCGGCAACTCCGACGAACCGGCAGTCCTCAGTGCGATGCGCGCGGCAGGCATCGTCGATCCGTCGATCGGACCGGCAGGTTCGGCGATCTCGAACAACCAGCCGACGATGCTGCGCGGAACGATCCCGAATGCAAGTCGCGAGAAGCTGCAGCACATTGCGACGGCCGCCGCCGAGTACGTGCGAGCGCACCCGGGGTCCTCGATCGACAACGTGAACTTCTTCCCGCGACTCGACGATTGCGCCGCTCCCGAGCAGGCGGCGCGCACCGCCGCGTTCGCCGACGCACGCCGCAAAGGCGAAGCGCTCGCCGCGCTCGCCGGCTTGTCGATCGACGGCGTCCAATCGGTCAACGAAAGCGGCGGTTGCCCGGTCGTGTCCGACAGCCAACAGTTCGGACCCGGCACTCAGTTCGATCTGGGGACGATGACCGCGACGATCGTCGTCTACGACACCGTAACGTTCGGCGTCGCGCCGGCGGGGAACGGCGCGCGGCGCCATACGCTCTGATGCGATGAACGTCGAAGCTGCCGCGGAGTACGCCGAACGGCACGTCCTGCACGCGCTCGTGGTCCAGCAGGGCGATGAGGTCGTCTTCGAACGCTACGCCGGCGGCTACGATGCGCACAAGCCGCACGCGCTCTACAGCGGGACGAAAAGCTTCTGGGGCACTCTCGCAAGCGCCGCGCAGGATGACGGACTGCTCGAGCTCGACGAGCCGGTCGCGCGCACGGCCCCGAGCTGGAGCGACGGTGCGAAGTCGCGCGTTACGCTGCGCGAGCTGCTGCAGCTGACCAGCGGGATCGGCTTCGGCGGTCTGGGCGCGTCGGTGCCGCCGTTCGACGCGGCCTTGGCGGTGACGCTCAAGGACGCGCCGGGCGAACGGTTCACCTACGGCGGGATACCGCTGCAAGTGTTCGGCGCGGTGCTTGCCGCGAAGCTTTCGCCGCGCGGCCTCACGCCGCACGATTACTTGCGCGAGCGCATCTTCGAGCCGATCGGGCTGCGCGTCGGAACGTGGCGCACCCTCAAAGACGGGACGCGGCCGTTACCGACCGGGGCGTTTCTCGGCGCGCGCGAGTGGCTGAAGTTCGGCCTGCTGGTGCGCGATCGCGGCGTATGCCAAGGGCTTCGTGTCGTCGGTGAAGCCGCGCTCGAGCGTTGCTTCGCGGCGTCGACGGCGAACCCGCGCTACGGTCTGGGCTGGTGGCTCAGCCCGCTACCGGCGCACCCGGACATCGTGTACGCGAGCGGGTCGGGCGGACAAGCGCTCTACGTCGTGCCGTCCGAGGATACGGTGGTAGTGAAGTTCGGGAACTCGGCGTCGTACAAGCACGACGCGTTGCTCAAGCGTCTGCTGGGTCGGAGCGCGCCCGCAACGCCGCAAACGCGTCCTCGACGTAGCCGTCCCACGGCGCGGTCTTGACGACGGTCGACTCTTCGGAGAGCGCGTCCGCGACGCGATCGAGCGAGCCGTGGAGCGCATGGTACGCGTCGGGTCCGAGGATGTCCAGGATGTAGCGCTCGATCGCATACCCGTGCGCGAACGCGGTCTTCACGAGGCCGGCCCCCTTGTCGGTCAAGCGCATCGTGAGCGACCGTCCGCCGCCGGCCGCGGGCACGCGGCGCACCAGTCCGGCGGCGCGGAGTCGCGCGACGATCGCGACGATCGCCTGCGGTGTGACCCAGCACAGCCGGGCGAGCTCGGCACCGGAGACGTCGGCGTTCTCCGCGATGTGCGCGAGGGCGAGGAACTGCGGAGCGGTCAGACCGATACGGGCCAGGTCCGCGTCGATCGCGGCGCGAGTCGCCGCTTGGGCCCGCTTGAGTTTGGAGAGCAGATGCTCGGAGACGCTCACGTTTTCGAGGCGGTTACGGACGTCAGGCGTGTCGGCCATGGCCGCTGGTTCCCCAGCGACCATGCCCACCATGCCGGAGACTACGACGGCTGCCAGGTAGAACCGTCGGCAAAGGTTACCGACTGTACCACGCACCGTGCGGGATCGTCGCGAAACGTCCCGGTTGCGAGCGGCTGGAAGTCACGCGTGATCTGCTTCGCGGTCGCGAAGCGCCCGCGGTCGTCGACGATTTGTGTCAGGCCGTCGTAGGTGGCGGCGAAGCGCACATCCCTCGCTTCCAGCGGTCCCTGATTGACGAAGGAGATGCGGAGGCTGCTGAGCTCGAAGGGCGCGGTCCGCGCGAACCCGGTGACGGCTGAGCTCACTTGTTGGCTCGTGTAGACGCACGACACGACGTTGATCGGCGGAGCGGCGGTCGCGACCGGCGCGGCGACCAGGCTGAGGGCGCCGGCGAGGCCGGCGAGCGCATTGAGGACCATGGTGACAAGGCTACCCTCTGAGGATGGGAAGAGTCTCTGGGCGTTTCTATATCAACTACTTGATATAAAGAATATGACAAAAGTCGATGCGAGTCCGCTTTGCCGCGACCGATCGACGGGGCATCGCAAAAGAAGAAGCGCGCCGCGAGTTTTCTCGCGACGCGCTTCGTAGCCTCAATCGGCTGGTGTGTTATGCCGCTTTCTTTTTGCGAGCAGCGGTCTTGCGACGCGGTGCGGCGCGACGGGCTGTCTTGCGGACGGCCTTCTTCGCCCCAGTCTTCTTCCGTGACGTCGCCTTCTTCTTGCGTCCTCCCGCTTTCTTCTTCCGTCCACCGGTCTTCTTGCGAGCGGTGGTCTTCTTCGCGGTCTTCTTTGCGGTCTTCTTGCGGGCCGTCGTCTTACGAGCGCCGGTCTTCTTCGCAGTCTTTTTGCGCGTCGTCTTTCGTTTCGACGCAGCCTTCTTTGCGGCCATTCGGTAGTGCTACCGTTCCTTTCCGCGTCCGCGGGACCCGACGGACGCGCGGAGAATCCGGCGGACGACCGCCGGCAGTTGCATCTCTTATACCACTAATCAAGTGTGTGTGCAACTTTTTGCCGTCGGCCGACAGGAGACGCGCACGATGACGTCGTCGCGCGCGGCGCGGAAGACGCGTCCGACGGCGCCGCCGCGTCGGCGAAGGAACCTTTCTCCGACCCGCGCAACGCGACGTTCATGATACAACGTGTGTCGGTGGCGGCGTGCGCCGCCGCGTGTGCCGCAATCACTTTCGCGCCGCTGATGGCCCGCGCCGACGTGTCGGAGGCCGGGGCGATCAGCGCCGGACTTCTGGCACCGGCCAACGCTTCGCTGCAACGTGCGCTCAACGATCTCTCTGCCAACAAGGGCCGTTCGCCCAGCGACGTAGCTCAAACCAATCCGGTCGGAACGCCGCAGGCGCCGATCCGGCGCCCGAGCTTACCGCTCGGGTTCACCTATAACGTCGACGTTTCGTTCGCGTTTCCGTATGGCGGGATCAACTACAACGCGCGCATGCCGGGCGGCGTCGATGCCGGCTTCGGTTACGGCTTCTCGCGCAGCAACCGGCTGCAGGTCGGCTATTACGAGATCCAGCAGTTCCCGGTCGGCTTCAGCAACAAGAACGTGCCGTTTTACATCCAGGGCTTCACCGCGCCGGGCAGCGCGCTGGCGGGGATCACGCAGAACACCGGTGCGGTCGACGCGACGACCAAGGACCAGATCCTCACCGTCGTCGACCAGAACTTGTTCGTGATCGGCAACAAGCTGCCGATCGTGATCTCGCCGACGTACCTCGCTCACACGGCGAAGATCGCCGGCGGCGACGATACGGCGCTGATCGAATACAACGGTTTCCCGGTTTCGGTTCGCCAGCGCACCGAGCAGGAGTGGCTGCTTCCGATCACACTCCCGTTCTTGGCGACGCCCCGCATGTTCGCCACGGCGACCGTCGCCGGGCAGTGGCTGAACCACCTCGACGGGATCAACCAGACCAACAAGGCGCAGATATTCCTACTGGGTTACATCGAATATCGCGCCAGCCGGTCGACGACGTTCTTCTTCCAGCCGTCGCGCCTGGTGCAGTACAACCCGGTCGATCCGTACCCCGAGTACACGCCGACCTTTATCTACGGGCTCTCGCACCACTTCACGCCGCAGACGTACGTGCAAATGTCCGTGCTGACGGGCGGCGCGACCAACTACAAGGAGATGGGCATCACGGGACTCTACTGCCAGAACCTTCCTTCCTGCAGCTCGGTCGCGACGTCACGCGGCGGGCTCAAGGCGACAACCGTGCAGATTCAATTCGGTCTTGGTTCGCCGACGGTGCTGCCGCTGTGATCGCGCGGACTCGCTCGGCCGCGGCGCTCGCAGTCATCGTCGCCCTCACCGCCTGCGGCGGCAGCGGCGGGACCAAACCGTTCACGACGCCGTTCAACGCCAGTCCCGGCACGACGGTGGCGGCCGCGGTGAAGATCGTCGGCGTCGGCGACAGCCTGACCGCGGGCGTGCAATCCGGCGGCCTCACCGGCGCGGACATTCCGGGCGGTGCGACCGCTCCCGGCGTGGGCACGATCGGGCGCGTCCAGGAGACGCAGGAAAACGGCTTCTACGCGCTGCTCTGGGAGCAGGCCAACAAAGTCACGAAATCGACGCTCGAGAATCCGGCTACCTCGCCGCTTCCGCTCATCACTCCGCCCGGAATCGGCGGAATCTTGGCCAAGACCAGCAGCGGCTTTCCGGCCGGGCTCACGACGGAGTGCACCGGCGAGCGCGCGGCGGCGTTTTCGCCGAGCGGCGCGCTGGGCGATCGGATGAATCCGAACACGACGCCGTACGACGTCGCGGTTTCAGGGCAGACCACGCACGAAGTCATCGCGATGTACCAGCCGCTCTCGAGCTGCGCGTCCGCGGCGACGATTGCGATGTCGCCGCCCGCGCTGGCTGCGCTCAACTCGCTGCTGTTCAGCGAGAGCGAAGCGTTCTATCCGGCCTTGGCAAACTTCGGCTCGCAGGTCACGCAGCTGCAGGCCGCCGAGTCACTCCACGGTCAGCTCGCGACGGTGAACATCGGGTCGAACGACCTGTTGCACTTCGCCTTCGCCAACGGCGGCTCGCCGCCGGCGAACCCGACCGCGATCGGCAACGACATCGCCACGATCATCCGCGGCTTGCAGGCGAGCGGCGCCAAAGTCGCCGTCGCCAACCTCGTCGACGTGCTGGGCGGCGCGCTGTTCTTCCCGGTCCAATCGACGACCGAGCCGACCTACGAGCAGAACCTCGATGCGTTCCTGCAGGCCGCGATCATCAACGGCGCGGCCCAACAGTTCGGGATCCCGCCGTCGGTCGCCGCGACGATCCCCGCAGTCCAGGCAAAGGTTGCCGCCGCCGAACTGGCGGCGCATCAGTACGCGCAAGCCGAGATCCAGCAGGCGGGCCTCGGGCCGAACGGCTACTTCTTGCTGCCGGTGCTGCTCGACACGGTCGCTGCTATTCTGCAGAGTCAACCGGTCCCGCAGGTGGTGACGCCGGCGAATCCGACCGGCGCGGGTGAGTTCGTCAGCGACCAGACGGCGCTGACCGTCAAGCAGCTCAACGTCGCGTACGATCAGGCGATCGCGGGCGCCGCGGCCTCGACCGGCGCCGCGCTGGTCGACATCGCTTCGACGTTCCAGGCCGCCGAGGCTCTACGGGCTCAAGGGAAACCGTTTCCGCTCGGCGATCCGCAAGGTGATACCGCCACGTTGCAATACGGCGGTGGTTTCTTCAGCCTCGACGGATTGCATCCGTCGAACACCGGTTACGCGGTGATCGCAAACCTGTTCATCACGGCCTTCGATACCAAGTATGGGCAGGCGTTCCCGCTAGTCGACATTCACACGGTCGTCATGGGCGATCCGTACTCGGCTGCCAACTTCGGCACCATCAACCCATCGGGGTATCTCCGTGCGCAACGCTAAGCTCGCTCTCGCCGCCGCTGCTGCCACGCTGAGCGTGGCGCTGCTCGGCGCCGCGCCGTCCGGCCCGGCGGCCGCCTTTCTCGACGCGTGGTCGAAGGTGCCGAGCTACACCGACAACATCAAGATCCACGTGGTCAAGGGCAGCGACATCCAAGACCGGACGTATCACTACGCGTACCTCAAGCCGCACTTCGCCAGGATCGACATCACGGGCGGTGCGGGTCGCGGCGGCGGTGCTTCGTGGAAGGGCGGCGACACGGTGAGCGGCCATCAGGGCGGCATCCTCAGCGGCGTCCACTTGAACATCTCGATCCACGACGGCCGTGCCGTCGACTTGCGCGGCGGAACGATCGACGAGGCCTCGTTCGACAACATCGCCGACAACATCAAGTCGGCGGCGTCGGAGACCAACGCGGAAGAGGCGTGGAGCGGGACGACCTACGACACGGTCACGATACCGTACACGGATCCGTTCGGCGCGACGAAGCGCGTGATCTTTCTGTCGAAGACGACGCACCTGCCGGTTCGGCGCGTGACGTACGCCGGCACGGCGATCGTGGTCGACGAGGCGTTCACCGACGTGAACACGGCGGCAGGTCTCAAGGAAAGCGACTTCTAGAAGTCGCGTGACGATCGTCATCGACGGCCGCCGGATCGGGTACGACGATTCCGGCGGCCGAGGCACGCCGCTGGTGTTGCTGCACGGCTTTCCGCTCGACCGCGGCGTGTGGGACGAGCAGTTGCCGGCGCTGAGCGCGGCGCGGGTGATTCGCGTCGACCTGCGCGGCTGCGGCGAGTCGGAACCCAGCGACGGCCCCGCGCTCATGGAGGTGCTGGCCGGTGACGTTGCAGGTCTGCTCGACGCGCTCTACGTCGAGCGCGCTGCGCTGGTCGGACACTCGATCGGCGGGTACGTCGCGCTCGCGTTCTTTCGCATGTACGCCGAGCGTGTCGCGGGGCTCGCACTGGTCGCGAGCCACGTCTCCGCCGACGCGTCGAACGCGCCGCACGCCGATCCCGCCCAGCGCGCGCTCGCCGCGAGCCGCGACGATCTGGCCGACCGGCTCGAACGCGAGAACGCGATGGGTGCCGCCGTCGACAGCTACCTCCCGCGCTACCTCGCGCCGCACGCGTATCGCGAGCGGCCCGATCTCGTCGAACGCATCCGTGCGGTCATGCAGCGCCAGGATCCGCGCGGCTGCGCGCAGCTGGTGCGCGGGATGAAGGAGCGCCTCGACTCTCACGACCTGTTGGCCGACATCGACGTCCCCGCGCTCGTCGTCGCCGGGACCGAGGACGCCTATCTCAAGCCGGCGACGCTGCGCGCGACGGCCGATGCGATCGCCGGCGCGACGTTCGTCGCGCTCGAGCGCGTCGGCCACCTGCCGATGTTCGAGTCACCCGAGGCGACGGCGAACGCGCTGGCCGCGTTCGCGCAACGGGCCCGCTGAAGGCCGGTTAGGTCGAGAACGTGCCGGTGACCGGCAGCGGCGTGCACGACAAGCTCGTGGCGTTCAGCGACACCGAGTAGGTGCGGCCGGCGATCAAGCTCTGGGTGAGCGTCCCCTGGTAGAAGTACGAGCTCGTGCCGTAGGGCTGCTGTCCGGTCGGATCTTGAACTTCGACCAGTGCGGTCGTCGTGTCTTGGTCTCCGGCGGTGTCGACCAGTTTCAGATTGAATTGGGGCGTCAGCGAATAGAGCTGGTCCAGGTTGCCGTCGTCGACGATCTCGATCGTCGTCGTCGTGATCGCTACGCCCATCTGACCCGGCAACGGGCGCGCCAGCTGGATTCCCTGCGCGTTCGGATCGCAGAGCAGCCCGGCGGGCGCCGTCGCTGAGCCGCTGCTCCCGCCGCCGCCGCAACCGGCTACGAGGATCAGGCACGCAACCAGAGCTGCGCGGGTCACGCCGGCGCGACCACGGCGCGCTCAGGAGCGATCTCGAAGCGCTCGTGGCGCGCACCGTATGTTCCCAGCCCCGCGGTCGCCGTGCGCAACTCCGTTGCGTAGCGGCCGAGCTCGGCTTGGGGAACCAGCGCGGTGATCCGATCCCACCCTTGCTTCTCGGCGCCCTCGAATCCGAGGATCTGGCCGCGCTTCGCGGTCAGCTGCGAGACGGCCGCCGACAGCGACGGCGACGGAACCGTCGTCTCGACACGCATCAGCGGCTCGAGCACGACCGTCCCGAGCTTGTGCAGCGCATCGCGCACGCCCATTCCCGAAGCCGTCTTGAACGACGCTTCGCTCGAGTCGACGTCGTGGAACGCGCCGTCGAACAGCGTGACGTGGATGTCGGTCACCGGGAAACCGTGCGGGCCGCCCGACGCGAGCGCCTCCTTCACGCCCTTCTCGACCGCGGGGAAGAACTGGCGCGGCACCACGCCGCCGACGATCTTCTCGGTGAACGACACGCCGCTGCCGCGTTCGCGCGGCTCGAAGCGCAGCTTGACGTCGGCGAACTGTCCGTGGCCGCCGGTCTGGTGCTTGTAGCGCGAGTGGATCTCGGTCGAGCTCTGGATCGTCTCGCGATACGCGATCGACGGCGGGTGCGTCTTCACGTCGACGTTGTATTTGCGCGCGAGCCGTTCGGTCGCGGTCGAGACGTGGGTTTCGCCGCTGCCGAGCAGCTGCAACTCGTTGGTGAACTCGGCGCGCCCGACGCGCAGCGCGGGGTCCTCTTCGATCAGCCGGCCGAGCGCCTGCGAGAGCTTCGCCTCGTCGAGCCGCTGCGCCGGCGCGATCGCCACCGCGAACAGCGGCTCGGCGAGTGGGGTGGTCGGCATGAGCACGCCGGCGTTCGGCGATGCGAGCGTGTCGCCGGTGCAGACGCCGTCGAGCCGCGCAAGCGCGACGATCGATCCCGGGCCGGCCGAGGTGACCGGCTCCTGCCGCTTGCCGAACAGGCGCGCGATCCCCGATAGACGGATGGTCGCATTGTTCCGCGACGCGTCGACGAGCGGCGTCTGGGGCGTGATCGTGCCGGTGAACACGCGCACGACCGAGAGCTTTCCTTGCTGCGGGTGCACGATCGTCTTGCAGACTTGCGCGACCACGGGTCCGTCGGCGCGCGGTACGATCGCGCGGCCGTCGACGTCGTGGCGCGGCTCGGTCATCGGCGAAGGGAAGAGGCGCGCGATCGCGTCGACCAGCGGGTTGATCCCGATGTTCTCCTGCGCGCTGCCGACCAGCACGGGGACGATCTGATCGTGCGAGCAGTCTTCACACAGGTCGCGCTCGATCTCGTCTTGCGCCGGATCCTTGCCGTCGAGGAGCTCCTCCATGAGCGTATCGTCGAAGTCGGCCAACGCTTCGAGCAAGATCGTCCGCTGCGCTTCGACGGTGTCGCGCAGCGCGATCGGGACGGCGATCTCGGTCGTTTTTCCGTCCGCATTCAGCACCGTCTTGCGGGTGGCGAGGTCGACGTAACCGCCGAACTTCTCGCCCACCCCGACCGGCAAGTGCGTCGCCACGACGTGCGGGCCGTACGCGTCGCGCAGCGCCGCGAGGGTCGCGTCGAAGTTCGCGCCGGGCCGATCGAGCTTGTTGACGAAAAAGAGATGCGGCATCTTGCGCATCTCCACGTGGTCTACGATCGCCGCCGTTTGGGCGACCCGGCCGGGTTCGCCGTCGATGACGATGAGCGCGGCGTCAACCGCCGCGAGAACGGTTTTCGTCTCCTCGAAGAAGTCGACGAAGCCAGGGGTGTCGACGAAGGTGATATCGACCGGTCCGCACGACGTGTGCGCGAACCCGACGCAGACGGATTGCAAATGGCCGATCGCTTCAGGCTCGCAGTCGGTGGTCGTCGTTCCGTCTCGAACAGACCCTCGCCGCGGGATCGCGCCGCAGTGCGCGAGCAGCGCTTCGACCAGCGTCGTCTTGCCCGCGTGGTGCGGTCCGACGATGGCGATATTCCTGAGGCGCGCGATGTCGTCCACCGGCTACCCTCCTGACGGCTAGGAGAAAGGTCCGCGGGGCTTCCCCCGCCGTTGGGAGGTTCCTCCCGCGAGCCGAGCGCAAGGATCGTTCATGCAGACGATCCCCCTCACGGCGCTTGGTCACTTTGTCGGCGGTAAGCAGACCGGCGGGACTTCCGGACGGTTCGGAGAGGTCTACGACCCCGCCACCGGAGCGATCGCGCGGCGCGTCGCGTTCGCCGACGAGGGCGAGGTCGATGCTGCGGTCCGCACGGCGCGCGCGGCGTTCGGGGCGTGGAGTGAGACGCCGCCGCTGAGGCGCGCGACGGTACTGTTCCGGTTTCGCGAACTGTTGCTGCGCGATCTCGACCGGATCGCTGGGCTGATCACGGCCGAGCACGGCAAGACGATCGCCGACGCGCGCGGCGAGGTGCAGCGCGGGCTCGAGGTCGTCGAGTTCGCCTGCGGTATTCCGCACCTGCTCAAAGGTGACGTCACCGAGAACGTCGCGCGCGAAGTCGACAGCACCGCGGTGCGCCAGCCGCTCGGCGTCTGCGCCGGGATCACGCCGTTCAACTTCCCGGCGATGGTTCCGATGTGGATGTTCCCGGTCGCGCTTGCGTGCGGCAACACGTTCGTGCTCAAGCCGAGTGAGAAGGACCCGTCGCCCGCGCTCGCTCTCGCCGAGCTGTTCGCGCAAGCCGGGCTGCCGGACGGGGTCTTCAACGTCGTCAACGGCGACCGCGTCGCGGTGCAAGCGCTGCTCGAGCATCCCGGCATCGCTGCGATCAGCTTCGTCGGCTCGACCCCGATCGCAGAACACGTCTATCGGACCGGTACGAATGCCGGCAAGCGCGTCCAGGCGCTGGGCGGCGCGAAGAACCATCTGGTGGTGATGCCGGACGCCGACCTCGATCAGGCCGCCGACGCGCTGATGGGCGCCGCCTTCGGATCGGCGGGCGAACGCTGCATGGCGATCTCCGTCGCCGTTGCCGTCGGCGACGCGACGGCCGACGCGATCGTCGAGCGTTTGCGCGAACGCGTGCGTGCGCTGCGCGTCGGACCGGGAACGGCGCCCGATGTGGAGATGGGGCCGCTGGTGACCGGCGAGCACTACAGCAAAGTTCGCTCGTATGTCGACCTGGGTGTCGAGGAAGGCGCGCAACTCGTCGTCGACGGGCGCTCCGCACGCGGGGAGTCGTGGGGCGACGGTTTCTTCTTGGGCGGCTCGGTGTTCGACCGCGTCACGCCCGAGATGCGCATCTATCACGACGAGATCTTCGGGCCGGTGCTCGGGATCGTCCGCGTCGACACCGTCGAAGAGGCGCTGCGCTTGTGCAACGATCATCCGTTCGGGAACGGCGTCGCCATCTTCACGCGCGACGGCGGCACCGCGCGGACGTTCGCGCATCGCGTGCAAGTCGGGATGGTCGGAATCAACGTGCCGATCCCGGTTCCGATGGCCTTTCACTCCTTCGGCGGCTGGAAACGCTCGCTGTTCGGCGATCACGCGATCCACGGCGCCGAAGGCGTGCGCTTCTATACGCGCCTCAAAACGATCACCACCCGGTGGCCCGAAACCACGACCGGCCCCGAGTTCACCTTTCCGACCACGAAGTAAGCCGCGGTCACACCACTGACAAGTACGAGATCGTATTAATGTTTAACATTTTCCGCTGCTTGCCGCTTGCCGTAGCTCCAGCCAACGACTCGACCTAGAGTGCTTCGACAGGAGACAAACAATGCCTGAAATCGACGAGGTGTTCGCGGGCTCGATCCCGGAAAACTACGACCGTTATTTAGTTCCGTTGATATTCGAAAGCTTCGCCCAGGATATGGCCCAACGAGTGGCTGCGCTTTCGCCGAGCACCGTTTTAGAAACCGCTGCTGGCAGTGGCGTCGTCACGCGAGCATTGACGCCGAGACTTTCGCCAGACGCTGGCTACGTCGTAACCGACCTGAACCAACCGATGCTCGACTATGCCGCTACGCGACAGGCCGCAGACAATCACATTACCTGGCGCAAAGCAGATGCACTGGCGCTGCCGTTCGAAGATGCTGCGTTCGATCTCGTTTGTTGTCAGTTCGGCGTTATGTTTTTTCCCGACCGCCAATCGGGCTACCGTGAGGCAAGGCGGGTCCTCAAGCCGGGAGGCTATTTCCTGTTTAACGTATGGGATCGCATTGAGGAGAACGTGTTCGCGAACGATGTGACGAACGCGCTCACGGAAGTCTTTCCGAGCGATCCGCCACGCTTTCTGGCACGGACGCCGCACGGCTATCACGACCCCGCGCTGATCCGTAGCGAGTTGGAGAAGGCAGGCTTCTCCAGCGTGGTCATTGAGACTAGGGCCGAGCAGAGCCGCGCATCCTCTCCGCGCCACCCTGCTGTTGCCTACTGTCAGGGAACCCTACTACGAAACGAAATCGAAGCCAGAGGTGCAGGCAAGCTGGAGGCTGCAACCGACTACGCCGTGTCCAAGATCGCGAACAGACACGGAAGCGGCGAGGTTGCTGCCAAAATTCAGGCGCATGTAATCATGGCTGCGGTCTAGTATTGATTTGGCAGCGACCGCCGCTCGGCGCGCTAAGTTGCGACGTGTCATGTGCAAATGCGAAGTGCCGCGACGTCCGTTATACTTCTATACTTCCGCTATTGGATGAAAGTCGGAAGTGAAACCGACATCCCCAGATCAGTAAATCGCGCGGTGGGCGGCGCACACAATGCCGTCCGATTGTCATCCGCGCTAAGCAGCGCGATCGTGCGCCCCGACCTCGCAGCGCGATCTTCGTAGACCACGAACGTACCGCATCGGGCTGGTACCTTCGACTTGCCGACGGCGCAGGCGGCCAGATGGAGCCCCAGCGGCAACGCGGACGGCGCGGTTCCGGCCGCGAGGAGAGCCGTTGCGCCGGCCAGCGCGATCGCAACGCGGAGCGATCTCACGCTACGCCGTTCGAGTGGGTTGCTTCGCGCCGACGAAGGCATAGGCGACGGCTGCGAGCAGCGGTGCGAACGCGACCAGAATGAGTGCTGCATCTGGTCCGGATTGGGTCACCACGAAGCCAAGTGCGGCGACGCCGAGGGAGCCGAGCCCGAACGCGACGCCGTTCATCAAGCCGAGCGCGGTACCCAGATTGCGCGGCAGAAGCGCCTGCGCCATCGCGACGCCGGGTGCGTTCTGCACCGACAACAACGCGCTTCCCAGGAGCAGCAGCGCGATCGCAAGCGGTCCGTGCAGGGCGAGCCCGGCCACCAGCGGCGGAACGGACGCGACGAGTCCGGCGATCGCGACGCGCGCGTGGCCGAAGCGGTCCGCAGCAGCGCCACCCACGTACAGTCCGAACGCGGCGGCGATCAAGAACGCGGTGACGACCGCGCCCGTCGCGGTGAGCGGCAGGCCGCGGGCCGCCAGCAAGTTCGGTAGGTAAAACGCGAACGACGCGCCGGTGAGGTAACGCAGCCCCGTGCTCGCGACGAGCAATCCGATCGCCGCGCGGTCGACCGGCGGATGCGCTCCCTCCGTGACGCTACGCCGGCGGGGCGACGAGGCATCGGCGTCGCGCGCGAACGCGGGCAGCACCGCGGCGACGGCAAGCGCGGCGGCGATGCCCGGGACACTCATCGCAATGACGCTCGCCGGACCGGCGTGCGCGAGCAGCGCCGCCGCAACGAGCGGGCCGATCCCGTAGCCGACTTGACCGCCGATCTGAAAGATCGAGATTGCCGATGCGCGTTTCGAACCGCCCAGCAGCGAGGAGAACCGGCCGGCTTCGGGGTGCATGATCGCGGAGCCGATACCGCCGAGCACGACGAATCCGACCAGCATCGGCAGCGACGTCGCGGCGGCCGTCGCCGAAACCGCGATCGCGGTGAGTGCGACCGACGCCGGCAAGAACCACCAGCGCCCGCGCCGATCGCTGTACGCGCCGACCAGCGGCTGCGCGATCGAACTGGTGAGGTACCAAGCGAACGCCAGCGCACCTTGATACCATGCCGGCAGACCGGCGCGCGTCACGTCGAAGAAGATCACGAACGGAACGATGCCCGAGTACAGGTCGCTCGCGCCATGCGCAAAGGCCATCAACGAAACGCCGCGCAGGTCCCACGGGCGCGACAAGGACGACGAGGCGCTGGTCACTTCGCGCTGTTCGCCGCGCGAGGCCCGTGATGCTTTCGCCCGGGACTGCGGACCGTGACCGTATCTGCCGGATCTGCACTCGGCAGAAGATCGATGCGTACTTCCGGGACCGCGTCTTCGCGGCGTGCGAGGTATGGGTTGCGGTCGAAGAAGAGGCGATCGTCGGGTTCTGCGCGTTTCGCGACGAGTGAATCGACCGCGCGCGGCTTTCGCATCGTCAAGAGAACGGACGGCAGCGGCAACGAGGAACGCGAGCCCGACGTGCTGCTGGCCTGGGTTGCTTCTCCCTGACAAGGAGTTGCGGCGCCCTCCGAGGAGAACGAAGACAGTATTCCTGCTCCATTCCCTTACCCGGAAAGGATGTTCGTGTACGGCCGGACCGGACTCGTGCTGCTCGTTGTCGTCGCCGCGATCGTCTGGATTCTCCCGTCATACTACACGGGATTGCTCACCCTTATCGGCCTATACGCGCTGGTTACCATCGGGCTCAACCTGTTCATGGGCTACGCCGGCCAGGTTTCGCTCGGTCAGGCGGCGTTCTTCGGAGTCGGCGCGTACACGTCGGCGACCTTCGCGGTGAAGGCGAACATCACGCCCTGGCTCGGAATGGTGCTCGGTGCGATCGTCGCCGCGCTCGTCGCATACGCGCTCAGCTTCGTCGCGCTGCGCCTGCGCGAGAACCTGCTCGCACTCGCCACGCTGGCGCTTGGGATCGTGATCAACGTCGTCTTCAACCAGTGGGATTTCATCGGCGGGACGTCCGGGCTCAAGGACATCCCCGGCTTCACGATCGGCAGCTTCACCTTCGATCAACGGGCCTATGCGATCTTGGCCTGGGCGCTGGTGGCGGTGGGAATCTGGTTCGCCGGCAACCTCGTGCGATCGAGCTTCGGGCGCTCGCTGATCGCGATCTCGGCCGGCGAGCTCGGCGCGCAGGCGCTGGGTGTGCACTCGGAGCGGCTCAAGCGGCAAACGTTCGTGTTGAGCGCCGTATACGCGGGCGCAGCGGGAGCGATCTACGCGTCGCAGGCATCGTACATCGATCCGACCTCGTTCAGTTTCTTGCTGTCGGTGAACTTCGTGCTGATGTCGGTGATCGGTGGCCTGCGCAGTCTGTGGGGCGCGGTGATCGGCGCGACGGTCGTCGTCGCGCTGGGGCAGATCCTGCAGAACGTCGTGCCCGTCGTGCTGCCCAGCGCGCGCGGCGATTTTCAATCGTTCTTCCTGGGCGTCATCCTGATCGCGATGCTGATCCTGTTGCCGCGCGGGATCACCAGCCGCCTGAGCGAGGCGCGCCGCGCATGATGGCCTCGCTGTGGCAATACGTGCTCTCCGGTGTCGTCGACGGTGCGATCTTCGCGCTCGTCGCGGCAGGTTTCGTTCTGATCTATCAGGTGACCGGGCTCATCAACTTCGCGCAGGGCGAGTTCGCCATGATCGGCGCGATGACGGCCGCGGCGCTCGCCACCGCGGGGATGCCCACGCTCGCGGCGGCCGGGATCGCCGTGCTCGCCGCCGCCGTCGTCGGCGCGCTGTGCTATTTGCTGGCGATCCGCCCGGCGCGCAAGTCGACCGGCGTGACCCTGATCTTCATCACGCTCGGGCTCGACGTCGCGCTGCGCGGGCTGGCGCTGTTCGTGTGGGGAACGAACCCGTTGAGCCTCAACGCATTTAGCAGCGGCAATGCGATCGCGCTGTTCGGCGGTGCGCTGCCGCCGCAGGCGATGTGGGTGCTCGGATCCGACGTCATCGTGTTCGCCGCGCTGTACCTGTTTTTTCGCCACACCTACGCCGGAACGGCGGTGCGCGCCGCGGTTGCGAACCCGCCGATCGCGTCGACGTTCGGTATTCCGTTGCGCACCTTCGCGTTCTGGAGCTTCGTCGTCGCCGCCGCGATCGGCGGTCTAGGCGGCGTCATGATCGCTCCGATCACCAGTGCGACGTACGACATGGGGTTGACGCTGGGTCTGGCCGGGTTCGTCGCGGCGGTGCTGGGTGGGCTCGACAGCTTACCCGGCGCGCTCGTCGGCGGCTTCGTGCTGGGGATCGTCGAGCACGTCGCGGGCGGGCTGTGGTCGACCGGCTGGGAACAGGGCGTCGGTTTCTTGATCCTCGTGCTCGTGCTCGTGCTGCGCCCGCAAGGGCTCCTCGGGCGAGCGACACGTCGCGCATGACGGCGATACCCGTCGCAACGGCCACGTTGGAGGTTCGCAGCGTCACGATGCGATTCGGCGGCGTGCTCGCCGTCGACGACGTGTCGTTCAGCGCGCGCACCGGTGAAGTACTCGGCGTCATGGGCCCCAACGGTGCGGGGAAGACGACGCTGTTCAACGTGATCAGCGGCGTGCAGCGCCCGACCTCGGGTGACGTCTCGTTGCGCGGCGTGCGTTTGACCGGCCGTTCGGTCGAGGACGTCGCTTCGTGCGGCGTTACGCGCACGTTCCAAACGCCGGTGATGTTCTGGGGCCTCACCGTGCGCGAAAGCGTCGAGGTCGCGCTCGCCGCGCGTGAGTTCGGCGGAACGTATCCGCCGGCACCGCTGCGCGAGCTCGCGCCATGCGGTCTGGGGTCGCCCGGCCGCCGTCACGCTCAAGCCGCACTGCGCGAGCGTGCCGACGTGCTGCTCGCCGGTGCCGGGATCGCTGCGATGGCCGATCGCGCGACCGAGTCGCTCGCGTTCGGTGAGGAACGGTTACTCGAACTCGCGCGCGCGCTCGCCGTCGAGCCGACGGTGCTGCTGCTCGACGAGCCGCTCTCGGGATTGAACCCGGACGAAGTCGATGCGGTGATCGCATCGATTCGCGCCGCGCGCACCGACGGCGTCGCCGTGCTGCTCGTCGAACACGCCGTCGGCGAGCTGTTGTCGGTCGCAGATCGCGTCGTCGTGCTCGATCATGGACGCATGATCGCCGAAGGATTGCCGGCGCAGGTCGCCGCCGATCCGGTTGTGATCGACGCATACATCGGGGATGAGCTGGAATGACCTCACCGGCGCGCAACGCGCAGGACACGCCCGTCCTCGAAGTCGAGAACATCTCGACCATTCGCGGGCGCGTGCAAGTCTTGTGGGACGTCAGCTTGACCGTGAACCGCGGCGAAACGGTGGCGATCGTCGGGCCCAACGGCGCCGGGAAGACCACGTTGGTTGGTTCGATCACCGGACTCGTACCACCGAAATCCGGTCGCGTGCGGATCGGCGGCGTCGATGTGACCGGCTACTCGCCGGAGCGCTTGGCGACGCGCGGCGTCGCCTTGGTTCCCGAGCGCCGTGGAATCTTCGCGCCGTTGACCGTGCGCGAGAACCTCATGATGGGCGCGTACTCGCGTCGCGCGAAGCGAGCCGAGCTCGAAGCGGACCTGGATGACGTGTTCGGCCTGTTTCCGCCGCTGGTGCGCTACCGCGATGTCATCGCCGGCTCGCTGTCGGGCGGCGAACAGCAGATGGTCGCGATCGGCCGCGCGCTCATGGCTAAGCCCGAGCTGTTGCTGCTCGACGAGCCGAGTCTGGGCCTCGCGCCCAAGGTGCGCGCCGAGAACTTCGGCGCGCTCGCCCGGCTGGCCGAGCGCGGGGTGACGATTCTGCTGGTCGAGCAGAACCTGCGGCTGGCGGCGCGGATCTGTCAACGCGCCTATCTCATGCAGCGCGGCCGAATCGTCGGGACCGAGACTTCGGACGAGCTCGCGCGTTCGGCCCGCCGTGTCTATCTGGCGGGGGCATGATGCCTCCGCGGGTGAACCGGGACCCCCGAAGAAATCACCCGGTGCAATGATCATAAGGAGGCCTGGTAGATATATGCATTCGACGATCGTCCGTCTCGGAGCACTCGCGCTCGCCGCGTTCCTGGTCGTCTCGGCGACTCCGCCACGTTCGGCAAGCGCGGCGAACGAACCGTATTTGATCGGCGCGGTCCTCTCGGAGAGTGGCCCCGGCTCGTCGCTCGGGCGGCCCGAAGCCGATAGCGTCCAGATGGCAGTCGACGAGATCAACAAGGCCGGCGGCGTGAGCGGGCATCCCCTGCAGGTCCAGATCATCGACGACGAGTCGCAGGCCACGACCGCGGTGAACGCCGTCCGTCAGCTGATCGACAAGCATCCGATCGTGATTATCGGCTCCTCGCTCACTCAGACCTCGCTCGCGATGATCCCGCTGACTCAGGCGGCGTCGATCCCGTTGATTTCGCTCGCCTCGAGCGCGCAAGTGATCGAGCCGGTCGCCGATCACAAGTGGGTCTTCAAGATGCCGATCACCGACACGCACGTCGCTACTGCGATGCAGGCCTACATGAAGAAGCAGAAGCAGACGAAGCTGGCGTTCATCTATCGCGACGACGACTACGGCAAGACCGGCCTGCAGCACTTCAAAGACGCGCCCGACGGCAAGAGCTTCGAGGTCGCCTCGGCGGACGCGATCGCCTCAACGGCTAGCGATGCGACGACGCAGCTCACCCACGCCAAGGCCGCCGCGCCGCAGGCGATCGTCGCTTGGACGACGCTGCCGTCGGCCGGCGTCATCATCAAAGGCTACCGCGAGCTCGGGCTCACGCCGCCGATCTACTATTCCGACGGCTCGGCGACCGGGATCTTCTTGACCCAAGCCGGCCCGGCGCTCAACGGGGCGTTCATCGTGAGCACCAAGATCAACGTCGCCGACCTGCTGCCCAACAGCGATCCGCAGAAGAAGATCCTCACCCACTACATCGGCGACTTCCTCAAGGCCTATCCCAAGGACGGCGCGGTCAGCATCTTCGGCGGCTTCGGCTACGACAGCGTCTACATCATCAAGGATGCGCTCGAGCGCGCCAAGAGCTCCGACGCGGCCAAGCTGCGCGACGCGATCGAGCACACGACCTATTCAGGCGTCACCGGAACCTTCCGCATCTCGCCGACCGACCACAACGGGCTCTCCGGCGACTCGCTGGTCGTGACCAAAGTCGACAACGGCAAGTTCACCGTCGCCAAATAGGGTCGCGCCGAAGTGCTGTCACCATCCGGGCGGGAGAGGGCGTACCGGGCGCTCTCGCTCGCGCGGGCGCTGGACGAACGGATGTGGCGGCTCGCCCGCGCGGGTCGCGCGCATTTTGCCGTACCGTGCAGCGGCCACGAGGCGATCGGGGTCGGGTACGCACTGGCGTTAGAGCCCGGCGTCGACTGGGTTTCGCCGCACTACCGGGATCTCGCCGCGCTGCTCGTGCTGGGGATGGAGCCGCGCGACGTGATGCTGTGTTTCTTTTCGCGGCCGTCGGATCCCAACGCGCGCGGACGTCAGCCGTACGCACACTTCGGCTCGCGGCGGTTGCACGTGCTCTCGCAGCAGGGTCCGCAGCCGAATCATTGTTCGCACGGTGTCGGTTGCGCGTGGGGCTCGAAGCTGCTCGGCGACGGCAGCGTGTCGGTGATTGCGTTCGGCGACGGCGGCGCGCAGAAAGGCGAGGTTCACGAGTCGATGAACGTCGCCGCGATCCACCAACTGCCGTGCGTCTTCGTCGTCCACCGCAATGGTTGGACGCAGTCCGTCAAACGCAGCGATCAGTACGCGACCGAAACCCTCGTCGCCCGCGCCGCCGGCTACGGTATCCCGGGCATCAGCGTCGACGGCACCGACGTCGAAGCGATGTATGCGGCGGCAAGCGAAGCTGTCCGGCGCGCGCGAGGCGGCGGCGGCCCGACGCTGATCGATGCGCAGTGCGTGCGGTTCATGCCGAACACGTCGAACGACGACGACTCACGCTATCGTGACCGAGCCGAAGTCGACGCCCTGCGCGCGACCGGCGATCCGCTGGTGCGGGCGCGGGCGCTGGTCGACGGCGCGTTCGCCGCGCGCGTCGACACCGAGAACGAAGCGATCGCCGCCGAAGCCGCCGAGTGGGCGGAGGCGCAGCCGCTCGGCGATCCGGCGTCCGTGCTGGAGCACGCCTATGCGTGAATTGTCGGTGATCGAGGCGGTGCGCGAGGCGCTCGGCGACGAGATGGCGCGCGACGAGCGCGTGATTCTGCTCGGCGAAGATATCGGAAAGCTCGGCGGCGTCTTCCGCGCGACCGAGGGACTCTTCGACCGCTTCGGTGCCGAGCGCGTCGTGGACATGCCGATGGCCGAGACGGTGATCGCCGGCGTGACGGTCGGCCTCGCGATGCGCGGGATGCGGCCCGTCGCGGAGATCCAGTTCGCGGACTTCATCCACGCCTCGATGGATCATCTGGTCGGTGAAGCGGCGAAGATTCGCTGGCGGACCGGCGGCGACTGGTCGTGTCCGATGGTGCTGCGGACCGCGTACGGCGGTGGTTTTCGCGGCGGACCATACCACTCGCAAAGCGTCGAAGCGTTCTACGCGCACGCGCCCGGGCTCAAGGTGGTGGCCCCGTCGACTCCCGCCGACGCAAAGGGTTTGCTGCTCGCGGCGATCCGCGACCCGGATCCCGTGCTCGTGCTCGAGCACAAGCGCACGTACCGCGCGATTCGCGGTTCGGTTCCCGAAGGCGACTACGTCGTGCCGATCGGCAAAGCGTCGATCGCGCGTGAAGGCCGAGACGCGACGGTGCTCGCGTACGGCATGATGCTGCACGAATCGCTTGCCGCCGCCGAGACGCTCGCCGCCGAAGGGATCGACGTCGAGGTGGTCGACCTGCGGACGCTGTTGCCGCTCGATCGCGAAACGATCCTGGCGTCGCTGGCCAAGACGCGCCGGCTGTGCGTCGTGCACGAAGACACCGTCACGATGGGGCTTGGCGCGGAGCTGTGCGCGCTGGCCGCCGAGGCCGACGTGCTCGACGTTCCGCCGGTGCGCGTCGCGATGCCCGACATCCCCGGAATACCGGTCGACGACAACCTGGAGGACGCGGTTCTGCCGAACCGCGCAACGATCCGCGACGCGCTCGTGCACTTGGTTGCGCGCGAACGAACCCGCGCCGGGGTCGCGGCACGCGCCTACGATCCAGGGATCCCGCAGGCTTCGAGCCTGATCGAAGTCGCGCTGTCGCCGGAGCATACGCGGGTTGCGCTCGACGCACTCGTCAGCGCAGCGCGCGCCGTGCCACGCTGCAACGCGACCTTTGCGTGGACCGGGATCGTCGAGCACGAAGATGTCGTCGTCGATCTCGACCTCGGTCCCGCATCACCGGCCGCGGGCCGCGGTACGATCACCCTGGTCGACTACGGTCCGGACGGCAGCGATCTCGCGATCCCGTTCGTCCGCCCGGGCCAAACCGCCGCGGTACGAATCGGCGCCGTCCGTAACGGCCGTGCGTACGTCGCATGCGCCGTCGACCACCGCGCGGTCGACGGTGCCGACGCCGGTCGCTTCCTCGCCGCGTTCAAGTCCGCCGCCGAGCAGAAGCGCGCAACCCCAAGTCTCGACCGACGAGCGACCATCCCAATGTCACCCTGAGCTCGTCGAAGGGCGAACGATCAACCCGAGTCACAATCGGTCGTCGCGGAAGCCGATTCGCGGCGTTCCCCTGAGCTTGTCGAAAGGGGACCGCACAAATTCCCGCCGTAGCGTGTTGCTGCTGATCTTCGTGGCGAAATCCGTTTTCATCGCGCTGCGGCGACCGGAATAAACGAGCGTTCCGACGCCGGAAACCAGGCGATCTGGGCCGAACGAAACCGCGTGAGCACCGGATCGCAGGTGGACATCGAGTTTCCGCGCCTCGCCGATACGTTGGTCGACGGTATCGTCTCGGCGTGGTATAAGCGACCGGGCGATCGCGTCAGGCGCGGCGAGCCGCTGTTCGCGGTCGAAACCGACAAAGTGAACACCGACGTCGAGTCACCTCACGACGGTGTCCTTGCCGAGATCCTCGTCGCCGAGGGCGAGCGCGCCGAGGTCGGCCAACTCCTCGCGCGCTTCGCCGGCGCCGCAACGGTCGAAGCGCCGCCGATCGCGTCGTCGCCGCACACGAGCGCGCCCGGCGAGCACACCGCTGTCTCGCGCCCGATCGCGCCGGCGGCCGGCAGCTCGAACGGCGGCCTCACTCCGATGCGCAAGCGGATCGCGGAGCGGATGACCGAGGCACGCGCGACGATCGCGCAGGGCTCGTGCGCACGGCAGGTCGACCTGAGCGCGATCGAACGCCACGGCGTGACGTGGACGGCATTCTTCGTGAAGGCCTTCGCACAAGCGCTGGAAGCCGATCGCATCGGGATCGCGGTCGAGGTTCCCGGCGGCCTCGTCGTCCCGGTCATCCCCGACTCGCGCGACGCCTCGATACACGACATCGGTGTGCGGATCGCCGATCTCGCCGACCGAGCGCGCCGCAATGCGCTCACCGCCGTCGATGTCGGCGGTGCCGCCGCAACCGTCACGAACGTTGGCGCCACGGGCACGCTGCTGGCGTTCCCCCTCGTCGCCCCGGGCGAGCCGGTCATTCTCGCGCCCGGCGCGATCGTCGACGGCCGCTGTTGGCTAGCGCTCTGCTACGACCGGGCGCACTACGACGAGTACGCCGCCGATCAGTTGCTCGCGACAGTCGTCGAGCAGCTCGCTCATGCGGCCGACCGAGCCGACGGCTGACATCGAATGATTTCCGTTGTTCGAACGAGCATTGCCGCTGCGCAGGTAGATGCCGTCGTAAACGCCGCGAACGAAGCGTTCCGGGGCGGCGGCGGTGTCGATGGCATCATCCACCGGGAAGCCGGCCCCGCGCTCCTTCAAGAGTGCATGCAATATTCGCGGCTCCCGACAGGGAGCGCCATATTGACGAAAGGCCATCGGCTGCCGGCACGCTGGATCATTCATACCGTCGGGCCGATCTGGCGAGCGGGGTTCTCGGAGCCGAGTCTGCTCGAGCACGCCTACAAGAGCGTCTTTCGCATCGCGCGCGAACGGGGCGATATCCGAACGATCGCGTTTCCCGCGATATCGACGGGCGCCTACGGGTACCCGAAGCGCCCGGCCGCCCAGATCGCGGTGGAGGCCATGCGACGCAACGAAGACGCGTTCGATGAGATCGTCGTGTGCCTCATGGACACGGAGAATATCGCCGCGTACGAGGAAGCCCTCCGCGGCTTGAGGGTCATGGATTTGGTTCAGGTGTCTGCGAAAGGTCCGTGCATTTGAATGATCGGTGAGGAGCCGTCGAAGATCCGCGCGTGGGAGGCTGACGAGCACGACTTCATCGTGCGCGCGCTGACGGCCGTGAACGTGCGCGAATCCGACGCGCGCGACGTCGCGGACGTTCTCGTCGCGGCCGATCTGCGCGGCGTGGAGTCGCACGGTATCGCGCGGCTCGAGACGTTCTACGTGCGGCGGATCGAGGCCGGCGTGGTGAACGCACAGCCGGAGTACACGACGCTCGCCGACCGGCCGACGCAGTTCGCGCTCGACGCCGGTAACGGGCTCGGCCATCCCGCCGGAAAGTTCGCGATGCGCAAGACGATCGGCAAAGCGCGTGAGCACGGGCTGGCGTTTGCAACCGTGCGGAACTCGAACCACTACGGGATCGCGGCATACTACGCGATGATGGCGCTCGAGCACGGCCTCATCGGGCTGTCGATGACGAACTCGACCCATCTCGCCGTCCCGACATTCGGCGCGAAGAAGACGACCGGGACGAACCCGATCGCCGTCGCGATCCCCGCCGGTGAGCACCCGCCGTACGTCCTGGACATGGCGACGACCGGCGTCACGTTCGGCCGGCTCGAAGTCAGCGAGCGCAAAGGAAAGCAGCTCAAACCCGGGTGGGCGGTCGACGCCGAGGGCCGTGAGACGCTCGATCCGGTGGCTGCAAAGACGACCGGCGCACTGTTGCCGCTCGGCGGCTACGGCACCGACAACGGCGGTCATAAGGGTTACGGCCTGGGGGCGCTCGTCGACATTCTGTGCGGCGTCCTGTCGGGCGGCTTGTTTGCCGCGGCCGCCGACGTCCCAGAAACCGGCATGCATGGCGGAATCGTCGGCAACTTCTTCGGCGCGTTCCGCGTCGGCGCGCTGCGCGATGAAACCGCGTTCCGCCGCGACCTCGATCGCGAGTTGCAAACATTCGAGCAAAGCGCACCGGTCCCAGGTTCGCAACGGGTCATGGTCGCGGGCACCCCCGAACGCGAGAACACCGAGCGCTTCCGCCGCGAAGGCGTCCCAATCAACGAACGTGTTTGGGAAACGCTCGACGCGCTCGCGGAGCGCCTAAAGATCGCGCAGCTCTCGAGATTCACGGTGTGAGAGGACGAAGCCCTCTCGTTCCCGCACATTCGCCGGGTGAGTCCGACGGATACCGTTCGCGTCCCCGAGGCTGGCCTGAAGAACTTCGTCGAGCGGTCTTTGACGACCGTCGGCGTCGACGCCGAGCCGGCGCGGATCGTCGGCGAGGTATTGGTCGCGGCGGATCGGCGCGGGATCGAGTCGCACGGGGTCGCGCGGTTGCGGTGGTTCTACGTCGATCGCATTCGCAACGGGCGGATCGCGGCGCGACCGGCCTACGAGGTCGTGCGCGAGACGCCGACGTCGTTGCTCCTCGACGCGGGAAACGGGCTCGGCCATCCAGCCTCGCACCTCGCGATGACGCGGGCAATCGAGAAGGCGCGGGGCCGTGGGATTGCGTTCGCCGCAGTGCGGAATTCGAACCACTACGGGATCGCCGGTTACTATGCGATGATGGCGCTCGAGCACGACATGATCGGCATCTGCTCGACCGACTCGGCGCACTTCGCCGTGCCGACGTTCGGGCGCACGCCGATGCAGGGGACGAATCCGTTCGCCTACGCGATCCCCGCCGGCAACGAGCCCGCGTTCGTGCTGGACTTCGCGACCACCACGGTCACCTACGGCAAGCTCGAAGTCTACGAGCGCAAAGGCCTCAAGCTCAAACCTGGCTGGGCGGTCGACAACGAGGGAAATCCGGCTGACGACCCAGCGGTGCGCCACGGTGGCGGTTCGCTCTTGCCCCTAGGCGGCTTCGGCACCGACGGCGGCGGCCATAAGGGCTATGGCTTAGGTGCCCTCGCCGAGATTCTCACCGGCGTGCTTGCCGGCGGCTGGTTCGGGACCGCGCTCACCGTCGCCGAGAGCCTCACGTCGCCGTCCGGAATTACGTCGCACTTCTTCGGTGCGATTCGCATCGATGCGATGCGCGACATCGCCGATTTCAAGCGCGACATGGATCGCGAGCTGCGCACGTTCAAGGACAGCGCGCCCGTGCCCGGGCAAGGCCGCGTCTATGTCGCCGGCGAGATCGAGCACGAGAACGAGATCGCATTCCGCCGTGACGGGATCCCGCTCATCGCTCCGGTGATCGCCGACCTCGACCAGCTCGCCGAGGACCTCGGTATCGAGCCGGTTCCGCGGCTGAGCTAGACGTCCGCGGTCGGGCGGAACGCGAAGCGCGCGAGCAGCCCGGTGATGACGAGCAGCACGAGGACGAGGCCAAGCGCCACGGCGACGCCTTGGTGGAGCACGCAGAGGCCGCCGGCGAACGCGCCCACCAACATCGATCCGATCGAGAGCGCGCGCCACGTCCAGCGCGGGTTCGTGCCGCCGGCGAGCGTTGAATCCGCCGCGATGGCGGTGAGCGTCATCGTCAGGACGGTCGTCGTCAGGTCGGGGATCCCGATGCGCCGCGCCGACGCGTTCTGCGTGCCCATCGCGAACGCGAGCAGCGCGATGACCGCGTCACGGTGCGCGGTGGCGATTGCCCCGTGGGATGCCGCGACGACGACGAGTGCGGCGGCGATCAACGCGATCTTGACCACTGTCGCTATGGTGACCAGCCGCGCGCCGGTGAACCGCAACGCCAGCCGTCCGCCTAAGACCGAACCGCACAGAAACGCGCCGAGAGCAACGAGAGTTGCCGTCAGCGAGATCTCGGTCACGCCGGCTGCGGCGAATCCAAGGAACACGATGTTGCCGGTCATGTTGACGACGAAGACATGTCCCAGCGACAGGAAGCTGACCGCGTCGACCGCGCCGGCGACGACGGTGAGGAGCAGCAACAGGTACGGCAGCGTCCCGATAGTCGCGGGCATCGGAGCTACGCCGCGGAAGGCGGGGATGCTTCCGGGGTGTGAACGTGCTCGGGCCGGAAGCCGATCCCGACGGCGCGTGCCGGAAATCGTCGCAGGTACGGGAAGCGTTGCAACAGTCGCAACGGCCACGGCAGGCTGAACGGCTTCGTGCTCCCGAGCACGCCGCGAATGACGCGGTTCTGCACGAACACCTGCATCGCTTGGGTCAACCGTATCGGCAGCATGCGCCGCCGCTGAACGCGCGCGAGGTCGCCCTCGGTCAGCGTCCCGGCGCGCAGCGGTGCCGCCAACAGGTTCGCCGTCGCGACCGCGTCTTGGATCGCGAGGTTGATCCCGACGCCGCCGATCGGCGACATTGCGTGTGCCGCGTCGCCGATGCACAGCAAGCCGGGCCGGTGCCACCTGCGTAGCCGGTCGACCGTTACCGTGAGCAACTTCACGTCGTCCCAGTCGCGCAGTGCATCGACGCGATCGCGCAGCATCGGCGCGACCGTGACGATGCTCTGGCGCAACGTTTCGATGCCTTGCCGTTTGAGGTCGTCGAAGCCGCCTTTCGCGATGACGTAGGCGCACTGCCAGTAGTCGCCGCGATCCAGCATCACCAAGATGTGCCCGGCGTCGAAACGCCCGAGTGCGGCCCCCACGTCGTCCGCGTGGCGCGGGAGCCGCATCCACAGCACGTCGATCGGCGCGCCGAGGTCGTCGACGACGAAACCGGCGCGTTCCCGGACGATCGAATGCCGGCCGTCGGCGCCGACCACGACGTGCGCGCGCACTTCGAGCGGGCCGTCGGGCGTCGTCGCGCGCACGCCACTGACCTTGCCGCCTTCCTCGACGAGATCGGTGACCTCGGCCTGCATGAGCACGCGAAAGGTCGGATAGCGCCGCCCGTGCTCGGCGAGAAAGTTCAAGAAGTCCCACTGCGGCATCAGGACGATGAACGGACAGCGCGCACCCACGTGCGTGAAGTCGCCGACGATGACGGGCGTGCCGCTGATGACGCCGGTGAGCTCGCGGACCTCCTGGTGCGGTCGGGTCAGGAACTCGTCGAGCAAGCCCAGCTCGCCCATCACGTCGAGCGTGGACGGATGCACGGTGTCGCCGCGGAAGTCGCGGAGAAAGTCGGCGTGCTTTTCGAGCACGACCACGTCGACTCCGGCGCGGGCGAGCAGAAAGCCGAGCATCATCCCGGCCGGGCCGCCGCCGGCGATGCAACAAGCGGCTTCGATCGAGGTCACGTTTAGTCCGACTGCGGCGTGATGATCGCCGGCTCGATGTAGGGAGCCGGATCCTTGCCGCCGCCGGGCGGCGCGTACTCCGCGCGCAAGCGCAGGACGTTGCGTATCCCGTCGAGATCGAGGTTGCCGTCGCGGCGGAACCCGCCGCCGTGGCGGAACGCCGCGTCGTAGCTCGCGGCGGCTACGGCCGGCGCAACGTGAAGTGCGCGGGACAGCAGCGGGATCGAACCGGTTTTGTCGGCGGCGGCGTGGGCGAGCGCCTCGCGATACGCGTGCATGTACCGGGTCGCCACGCTCCCGTTTTCGCTCAGCCAGGCCCGGCGCGCAATGACGGCGATCCCTTGATACGGTCCCAGGAGGTCGGTCGCGTGCGCGATCGTCGTACAGCCTCGCGCCGCGACCGAGACATCGAACGGCGGCGTGAGCAGCGTCGCGTCGAACTTGCCGGTCACTAGGCCGTTCGCGCGCTGCTGCGACCCGCCTTGAGCGACGAGCCGGTAGGTATTCTCGGCCAGGTCCTCGACCTCGAGCATCTCGCGCAGAACGAATGCCATCCCCGAGGAGAGCGAGTCGACGGCGAGCGTCTTACCGCGCAGATGCGCGACGCGCGTGATCCCATCGCGCGCGACGAGGCGGAACTGCCCGTCGTCGACGCCCAAGAAGGCGACGAAGTCGCGGCTCTTCACGGATCTCGCCCCGAGGCCGAGATCGTACGCGATCGCGTTGTCGATCGGGGTATGCGCGATGTTCACGATGCCGTCGTCGAGCTGGCTGAAGAGCTTGTTCACCGCTACCGCCGGCTCGGCGTCGACGGCGAGACCTTCGGACGCGAACATCCCCACGTAGACGCCGGTGAGCAGCGGCAACGCTGAGATGCCCGGATAGTATCCGACCTGGATCGGGATGAGCGTCTGCGCGTCGGCCCTTCGAGCGCCGCCGGCCGCAGCCGCGACCGCCGCGCACCCGCTGAGGAACGCGCGCCGTGACACAGCCATTGGGTGGGACTATACGCGGCGGTGCGCGCGAATAACTTTTCTGGGGCCCCGGAGGCGGGGAGACGCTTTCGGCCCGCGCGAATGGGACCCGGCTTATGGCTCAGGCAGTAATCGTGGACGCCCTCCGCACCCCCATGGGCCGTTATGGCGGCGCGCTCGCACCCGTCCGGCCCGACGATCTGGGTTCCTTCGCGATTCGTGCCCTAGTCGTGCGCACCGGGGTCGACGCGGCGGCCATCGACGACGTCTTCTGGGGCGCCGCCAACCAGGCGGGCGAGGACTGCCGCAATGCGGCCCGGATGGCAACGCTCTTGGCCGGCCTGCCGTCGAGCGTCCCCGGCACGACCCTCAACCGGCTGTGCGGCAGCGGCCTTCAGGCCCTCAACTCCGCCTTTCACGCGATCGCGGCCGACGTGATCGAAGTCGCGATCGCGGGTGGAGCGGAGTCGATGACGCGCGCGCCGTTCGTGATCCTCAAGGCGGAGAAAGCCTACGACCGGGCGCCCGACATCCACGATACGACGCTCGGGAACCGCATGGTCAACCCGCGCCTCGCCGCGATGTACCCGCCGATCTCGCTCGGTGAAACCGCCGAGAACGTGGCCGAACAGTTCGGCGTGAGCCGCGACGACCAAGACGTGTTCGCCTACCAGAGCCAGATGAAATGCAAGGCGGCGATCGACGCCGGCCGGTTCGACGCGGAGCTCATCCCCGTGCACGTCGACCAAGGAAAGAAGAGCTACGAGGTGACGCACGACGAGCCGCCGCGCCCGGACACGACGATGGAAACGCTGGCCAAGCTCAAGCCGGTCTTCAAGGAGAACGGCACGGTGACCGCCGGCAACTCCTCGCCGCTCAACGACGGCGCCGCGGCCCTGCTGATCTGCAGTGAGGAAGCGGCGCAGCGGTACGGCTGGCAGCCGATGGCGCGCGTTGTGACCTCGGCAACGTTCGGTGTCGATCCCAGCATCATGGGGATCGGCCCGATCGGCGCCACGCGCAAGGCGCTCGAACGCGCGAAGCTCAGCATCGCCGACTTGGATCTCGTCGAACTGAACGAAGCATTCGCCGCGCAGAGCGTCGCGTGCGTGAAAGAACTGGGGATCGATCCGGCCATCGTCAACGTGAACGGCGGCGCGATCGCGCTCGGGCACCCGCTCGGGTGCAGTGGCGCCCGCATCGCGACGACGCTCCTCCACGAGCTCAAACGCCGCAACGCGCGCTACGGGCTCGCCACCATGTGCATCGGCATGGGCCAAGGAATCGCGACCATCTTTGAACGGCTCTAGAGGCATCGCCACGGCGACGACGTGATCTCGCGGTTTGCGGCTACACTTGCCTGCTGCGTCGTCACGCTCGGCTATTGCGGCGCGGTCCGTGCAGCGCCCGCACCACCTGACCGGCTGACGACGTTCGCCTCGCAGGAAACTGGGACGATTCGCCTGACGTCGTTCGGTGGGAACGTCCCTTCACCGTGGGGACACGTTACGAAAGTCTATCTCACGCTGTCGCGGCGCGGTGATCTGGGCGTGTTTACCCGCTTGTCCCACCAGCATCGCCTGATCGCATCCGCGATGCTGCGCGAGGTGGGAGCATATTCGTACGAAATGCGCCATGTCGAAGTTAGCGGCTGGTACGTCGAAGCGTCGCCGCGCGACACGGCGCACGTGACCCTCAGCGTCGAAACGTGGATTCCGCAGAATCCGCCGACTCCTCGTTAGAGAGGCGAGGCGGCGGGGTGGCTAAGTCCCGCGAAATTCCGGAACGCGCTTGTTCGCGAAAGCCGCGAGGCCTTCGGCGAAGTCGTCCGTGGCGCCGGCGATCGTTTGGAGATGGCCTTCGTAGGAGAGCGCGGCTTGGATGTCGCCGAGGCCGTTGCGGGCGAGCTCGCGCTTGATGAGGCCGAGTGAACGAGGTCCGCGAGCGAGGGTCGCGGCCAAGGTCTGCGCTTCTTCCAGGCAGCGTTCGGCGGCCACGACTCGCGTGCATAAGCCGAGCGCGTCCGCGCGCGCGGCGTCGATCTTCTGCGAGAGCATGCAGAGCTCGAGAGCCGCTGCGTAACCGACGATGCGCGGGAGCGTGAACGAAAGCCCGCTGTCAGGAACGAGGCCGATCTTCACGAACGTCGTCGTAAACGACGCGGTCTGCGCGACGATCCGGAAATCGCAAGCGCAGGCGATCCCCATCCCCGCGCCCGCGGCGACGCCGTTCACCGCGGCGATCACCGGTTTCTCGATGGTGAGCAACTTGACGATCAAGGGGTTGTAACGGCGCTCGATCGTGTTCGCGAGGTCGGCCGCGCCACCGGGCGGCACGGTCTTCACGTCGTCGAGAGCTTGGCCCGAACAGAACGCTTTCCCGTCGCCCGTAATGACGATCGCCCGCACCGACGCGTCGCGTTCGAGCGTCTTGAGCGTGCCGAGCAGTGAGTCCAAAAGGTCGGCCGTCAGCGCATTGTACGCGTGAGGACGTGCGAAGGCGATCGTTGCGACCCCGTCCGCGACCGTGACGCGGTGATCGATCGGGTCGTTCATCGTCCGCTCCATGTCGGTTTGCGTTTGCCGACGAAGGCGGCGATGCCCTCGCGCGCGTCCTCGGTCTGCAGCAAACCGTAGAACGCCTGCCGCTCGTCGAGCAGCCCGGCGTGCAGCGAGCCTTCGAAGGACCGCGCAATCGCCCGCTTCGCGACGCGCACCGCATGCGGCGGCTGCTTTGCCAGCGCCCGCGCGAGCTCGATTGCGAACGGCACGACGCGCTCTGCCGGGACCGCCCGGTTGGCGAGTCCGTGCAGTTCCGCTTCACGGCCGTTCAGCTCGCGCCCGAGCAGCACCATCTCGGTGGCGAGCGTCTTGCCGACCGCCCGGGTCAGCCGCTGCGTCCCGCCCGCGCCGGGCATCACCCCCAGGTTGATCTCGGGCTGCCCGAGCCGCGCATCTTCTGCGACGACCATGAGGTCGCACGACATTGCGAGTTCGAGCCCTCCGCCCAGGGCGAGGCCGTTGACTGCGGCGATCGTTGGAAGCTCGAGCGACCAGACGCGATCCCACATCTCCAGCTGGGGCCGGGCGGCGGCGAACTCGGCGATGTCGGCGCCGGCTGCGAACGCGCGTGCGTCGCCGGTGATGACGGCGGCGCGCGTGACGCCGTCCGCGGCGAGCGTCTCCAGCGCGATGACGAGCTGCTCGAACAGCTCGTTCGAGATCGCGTTGAGGGACTTCGGCCGGTTCAAGCGCACCAGTGCGACGTGCTCGTGGGGCCGCTCGGTGAGGATGATATCGCTCATGGTGCTGGTCTCCGATCGATGACGCGTTTCGCTTTTCCGGCCTCGATTCGCTCGATCGTCCCGGGCGGGACAACTCTTGTCTCGAGCGAGACCAGCAATGTTTCCGAGAGCCGCCCGGTAACGCGGCGAGCGAGCAAGTCGAGATCGTCGATCGTCGCGTCCGGATGATGCTCGACCTCGACCAGCATCGCGTCGAGGCCGTTCCGCGGGCGGTCCACGAAGATGCGATAGTTCGGCGAAAGCTCGGTGAAGCCCAACACGACCTCCTCGATCGCCGATGGGAAGACGTTCACGCCGCGGATCACCAACATGTCGTCGACGCGCCCGGTGAACCAGTCGATGCGCGCGCTCGTCCGGCCGCAGGCGCACCGCTCGCGCACCATCGAGGTCAGATCGCGCGTGCGATAGCGCAGCACGGGCATCGCTTCGCGCGTGAGCGTCGTGATCACCAGCTCGCCGCGCTCACCGTCGGCGAGCGGCTTGCCGGTATCGAGATCGATGATCTCGGCCAGAAAATGATCCTCTTGGACGTGCAGACCTTGTTTCTGGAGACACTCTTGCGCGACGCCGGGGCCGATGATCTCGGTCAACCCATAGATGTTGGTCGCGACGACGCCGAACAGCTCTTCGAGTTCCGCGCGCATCTCGCGCGTCCACGATTCCGCTCCGCAGATCGCGTAGCGCAGCACTTTGGTCGTGCGGCCTTCGGCGCGGATGCGCTCGGCGAGCACGAGCGCGTAGGACGGCGTGCAGCCGATCCCGACGACCGGCAGATCGCACAGCAGCTGGATCTGCCTCGCGGTGTTTCCGCTCGACGCCGGGATCGCGCATGCGCCGAGCGTCTCGCAACCGGCCTGACCGCCGAGCCCGCCGGTGAACAGCCCGTACCCCCACGCCACCTGGAACATATCGCCCGGCGCGATTCCGCCCGCCGCGAAACTGCGCGCCATGACCTCGCCGAAGATGCGCAAGTCTTCTTTCGTGTAGGCGCTGATCGTCGGATTGCCGGTCGTCCCCGACGAAGCGTGGATGCGCGCGAGCTGCGCCTCCGGGACCGCCAGCAGCCCCAGCGGATACGCATCGCGCATATCGGCTTTCGTGCTGAACGGCAAGCCGGCGAGATCTTCGAGCGAGCCAGGGTTCTCGATACCGCGCAGCCGCTCGCGGTAGATCGCATTGGAATGCCGCAGCCGTTCGACCAGCATTTGCAGCCGCTCGAACTGGAGCGCCTCCAGCGCATGCCGTTCGAGCGTCTCATACTCCGGCTGAAAGATCATGCCGGGTACTACGCCCACCCCCTCCCCGTCACCCTGAGCTTGTCGAGGGGCGACAGCATGACGAGGCTTTGGTCGCGGAGCGCTTCGTAGCGCGGGTCAAACCGTGCGGTGCGCGGTTGAGGAGAAGATCTCGGCCAACTGACCGTCGCGGTCGAGGTCGTGTTCGGCGGCGACGGCGACTGCTTGCGCGACATAGGCATCGCACGCATCGTCGGCTGCACGATGCGCGCCCAGCCGCTCGAGCGCCGCAATTACCTCGTCGGCACGCGCGTCGTCGAGTTCGCCGATCGATGCGTATGCCGCCGCGACGATCGAACGATCCGCTGACCGCGGCTCGGCGAACGCCCAGGCTACCGGAAAGGACCATTTCCGGCGGCGGATGTCGGCGCCGGCCGGCTTGCCGGTCTCGGCGGGCGTACCCCACGTTCCGAGCACGTCGTCGCGCACCTGAAAGGCAAGCCCGTACGCGCGGCCCATTCGTCCGTACGCCGCGGCACGTTGCGGCGACGTGCCGGCCGCCAGCGCGCCCAGCTCGCAGGCCGCCGCGAACAGTGCCGCGGTCTTGCCTTCGATCATCTGCAGATATTCGGCGAACGTCACCGAGGGCGACGTCTCGAAACCGATATCGGCGCCTTGACCGGTGCACAACGCATAGTGCGTGCGGTGCAGGCAGGCCGTCATCGCGACGATCCGCTGCGCGTCGAAGTGCGCCGGCTCGTCGAGCAGGACCACGTAGCACAGCGCGCACATCGCGTCGCCGGCGGTAATCGCCGCCGGAATGCCGTGCCGGACCCACAGCGTCGGCCGGCCGTGACGCAACTCGTCGCGATCTTCGATGTCGTCGTGGACGAGCGAGAAGTTGTGGAGCAATTCGACGGCGGCGGCCGCGGGGAACGCGTCGTCGCCCTGCGCCCCCTCGGTTTCGGCGGCCGCAACCAGGATTCGCGGGCGCAGCCGCTTCCCGCGTTTCGCGCCGGGATCGTCGAAGGCGAAGTGCTCGCGCACGAGCGAGCGGACCGGCGAGGTCTGGTCGAGCTGTTCGACCGCGCGCTCGAGGTACGCCTCGAACGCTTCGAACGACGCTCTCATCAGCACGCTACTTGACGAGCACCGACCGAATCGAACCGAGCAGGTTTGCCGGCCGCATCATGTCGGCCGCGGCCGACGCCTCGAAGCCTGAGTGGACCATGCAGTCCTTGCACTTGGGGTTGCCGCTGGCGTGGCCGTACTCTTCCCACTTCGTCTCTTCGAGCAGCGCCTTGTACGACGTCGCGTAGCCTTCGCCGAGCAGATAGCATGGTTTCTGCCAGCCGAACAAGCTGTAGCTGGGCATCCCCCAGGGCGTACAATCGTAGTCTTTTTCGCCGGTGAGGAAGTCGAGGAAGAACGGGCTGGCATTGAACTCCCAGTGTTTCTTCCCGGCCTTCATCGGCGCGAAGATCTCGCGGAACAGGGTGCGCGTCTGCTCTTGCGCGAGAAAGTGGTCCTGGTCGGGCGCTTTCTCGTAGCGGTAGCCCGGCGAGATCATCATCCCGTCGACCTTCAGCTCGTCGGTGAGGAAGTCGAAGAAGTCCTGGAACGTCTTGGGATCGGCGCCGTCGAAGATCGTCGTGTTCGTCGTGACGCGGAATCCGCGCGCCTTGGCGGCTTTGATGGCCTTGACGGCGACGTCGAAGATGCCCGTGCGCGCAACGGCGTGATCGTGTACGTCGCGCGGCCCGTCGAGGTGGACGCTGAACGTGAGATACGACGACGGCGTGAACTTGTCCAAGCTCGCTTCGAGCCGGATCGCGTTGGTGCAGAGGTATACGAACTTCTTGCGCTTGACCAGGCCGCGCACGATCTCGTCGATCTGCGGGTGGAGCAACGGCTCACCGCCCGGGATCGAGACGACGGGGGCGCCGCACTCGTCGACCGCGGCGAAGCATTGCTCGGGCGTGAGGTGACGGCGCAGAACCTCGACCGGGTGCTGGATCTTTCCGCACCCGCCGCAAGCCAGATTGCAGCGGAACAACGGCTCGAGCATGAGCACGAGCGGGTACTGCTTGCGGCCCGCCAGCCGTTGCCGGACCACGTACGATCCGACCTTTACGGCTTGCTTGAGAGAGATCGCCATCCGTCCTCCGAGTGATGCCGGCCCGCGGTCGTGTAACCGTGGCCGTGAAACCAGGCGACCGCGTCGGCCAGCGCCGTGATGACGGGGCTGCGCGGGACTCCAAGCTCCGTGGCTGCCTTCTCCGTCGCGTAGAACATTCGCTGCTTTGCCATCCGCACGCTGTCGAGCGCGATGTCGGCAGTGAAGCCCAGCGGTGCGAGCACGAGCTCGCCCAGAGCAGCGTAGGCGAGCGGAATCACCCGCGGCAACCGCAAGCGGGGCGCCGGGAGCCCGGAGATCTCCGCGAGGAGGTCGAGCAACGCTCGCAGCGTCAGGTTCTCGTTGCCCAGGATGTACCGTTCGCCCGCCCGGCCGCGCTCGTAGGCGAGCACGTGGCCCGCGGCGACGTCGCGCACGTCGACCACGTTCAGCCCGGTGTCGACGTACGCCGGCATGCGGCGGTTCAAGAAGCGCACGACGATCTCGCCGGTCGGCGTCGGCTTGGCATCCCACGGACCGACGGGCGTGGTCGGGTTGACGATCACCACGTCCTGACCGGCGGCGAACGCGCGCCGCGCCTCGAGCTCGGCGAAGTACTTCGACCGCTTGTACGCGCCGATGAGACGCTCCGGCGTGCTCTGGTACGTCTCGTCGGCCGGCCGGCCGTCGCTTCGCACGCCGATTGCGGCGACCGAGCTGGTGTGCACGGTGCGCGGTACGCGGGCGGCGCGCGCCGCAGCGAGCACGTTGCGCGTCCCCTCGACGTTCGCGCGCGTCAACGCGACCTGGTCGCGGCGCCACAAGCTGTAGGTCGCCGCGACGTGAAAGACCGCATCGCAGCCGCGCATCGCTTCGGCCAAACCGGGCGCGAACAGGTCGCCGGTGAAGCGTTCGAGGTCGAGTCCCGACAACGAAGGTGCGTCGCCGCGGAGCAGTGCGCGGACGCGCCAACCGCGCTCGAGCAGCGCGCGCACGAGGTTGGCGCCGACGAACCCCGAGGCTCCGGTCACGAAGGCGGTCCGCACGCGAAAGATTCGGCTAGCCGGTGAGCGTGAACGGCCGCTTGCGCACGCGCTCGGCCAGCCAGCGCAGCGTGCGATTCGTCAACGTCGACGTCGAGCCGGCGATGACGAGCGCGCGCACCTCGGCGCGTCCGATCTTCACGACGCCGCCCGGAACGAGCATCTCGTCGGATCGTTCGAGCTCGCGCATCGTAGCGATGGCGAACAGCAGCGGCAACGCGCAAAACAGACGGATCCGCATCGCGCCCGCCGGTATCCCTTCGATGTAACGCAGCGCGCGCTCGATGTCGTCGTTGGCGAGGTCGATCAGCGGGCCGAGGGCGGCGCGGTTCGCCACGCGGCGATCGTCGCGCAGGATTGCATCGTGACTGCTCCCGACGGCGCGCAAGAGCTCGGACGGCACGAAGATCGCGTTCTCGTGCTCGGCGTCCCATGCGATGTCTTTGAGGATGTTGACCGTCTGGAGCACCTCGCCGAACGCCTCGCAGTCGTCGAGGAGCCGTTCGTACGTCGCCTGTCCGATGAACGACGAGTGCTCGCGCCACAGGTCGGTGAGCAGATGCCCGACCGTGCCGGCGACGAAGTAGCAGTACTGCCGAAACTCGGCGAGGCTCGTGATGCGAATCCCGTCGCGGCTCTCGAGCACGAATCGCTGCATCCCGCGAACCATCTCGGTGACCCAGTGCTGCAGGATGGTTCGTGTCGGCGCATCGAGGGCGCGATAGCTCTGGAAAATCAGTCCTGTCCGGGCGACGAGCTCGAGATAATCTTCGTTCGCGCGCAGTTCGGCGACGCAATCGCCGAACGCGTCGGCGAGCCGCGGCTCCTCGAAGCACGCGAGAAACGCGTCGAGCAGTTGCGCCTTGCGTCCGGGCGCCATCCCAAGCTCGTCCTCGACCGTATCTGCGATCCGGCAGAGGAGGTAGCCAAGGCGGACGGGCGGCTCGAGCTTGGCGGGCAACAGCTTGATCCCTAGCGCGAACGTCCGCGAGACACGGGGCAGCAGCAGGCGTAATGCACGCTCGGCGTCTGTCGGCGTCGCCTCATGGGCTCTCACCCCCGGTCGCGCTACCTGCACCGGCTCGATCTTCCGTCGAAGGGCCGCCCGCGCCTCTCCCGGCGGGCAGGAAGGGGCTTGCCGGAGCGGCGATATTGGCGCGCATGCAAGTAGGGACGCCGCAACACCGGGAGCTGTTCTGCCGGACCTTCATCGAGACGCACGTCGCGTTCGAGCCGGAAGAGCTGCCGTGGCCGCATCTCGAGGGCGTCGACCTCGAGCGGCTTCGCGCGTTTCCGTTCTGGCGCTATGCGCGTTCGATCGAGCAGCGGGCGGGGCGGATGGTGACGGCGTTCGCGAAGACGATCGACGATCCGCTGATCCGCTCGGCGGTTGCGCTGCAGGGTGAGGAAGAAACCCGTCACGGTCGCTTGATGGCGCACGCGATCGAGCGCTACGGGATCGACGCGCCGCCGCTGACGATCGCCGACGCCCCGATATCGCCCGAAGAGTTCGCCATCTTCGGGTTCGGCGAGTGCACGGATTCGTTCGTCGGTTTCGGGGCCATCGCGCTCGCGCGCAAGATGAAGATCCTGCCCGACGCGCTGCTCGACGTTTTCGACGGCGTCATGTTCGAAGAAGCACGGCACATCGTGTTCTTCATCAATTGGTGGCGCTACGAAGAAACCCGAGCGGGGCGCGGCAGCATCCTGGCGCAAGCGATCAAAGCGCTGGGCTACCATTTCCGCGCTGCGATGGGAACGATCACCGGCGCAACCGATCTCCCGCCGATGCCCGCGCTCGACGATCCCGAACTCGCGGCGATCGTTGCGGACGTCACGCCGGCGCTGTTTCTCGAAACCGCGCTGGCCGAGAACCGCCGTATGATGGCGAAGCTGGACGCGCGACTGCTCAAACCGCAGGTGATGCCGGCGATCGGGACCGCGCTCCTGATCGGTATTCGCATGCTGCCGCCGCGCGTCGCGACGAGCGAGAAAACGCCGGCGCTAACCGACGGCGCTCAGCCGGTCGAGTCGTTGCACGCGCGTCCGGCGGCGACATCGGGACAGGCGGACGCCGCGTAACGGCCGAGCGCCGTCAACGGAAAATGAAGCCGGTACTGGTGGTAGTTCAAGTAGAAGTGCGCCGGAAAGCCGGTGCCGGTGAACTCGGGCTCGTCCCAGTTTCCGTCAGCCCGCTGCGTCCGTAACAGATACGCGACGCCGCGTTCGATCGCGGGTGCGAACGCCGCGCCGAGTTGCGGTAGGCGTTCGACCGTCGCCAAGAGCCCGATCAGCGCCCAGGCCGTCTGGCTCGCCGTCGTGGGACCGATCCCGCGCAGCGACGGTTCGCGGTAGCTGTCGGTGGTCTCGCCCCAACCGCCGTCGCTCTGCTGCACGCTCTTGAGCCAGACGGCGCCGCGCACGACGGACCGGTCGATCGCGCGGCTTCCGCTGGAGAGCCTGTCCTGAGCCTGTCGAAGGGCGAGGGCCGCGAGGGCCGCGAGCGCGCCGCTCGTTCCGTAGACGTAGTTCACGCCCCAGCGGCCGAACCACGCGCCGTCGGGTTCTTGCTCGCGCAGCAGAAACGCGATGCCGCGTTCGATGCGCGGCGCTCCGAAGTCACGTAGGTCGCAGCGCACGACCATCTCGAGGACGCGTGCGGTCACGTCGGCCGTGCTCGGATCGATCATCGCGTGCAGGTCGCCGTAAGGGATGCGGTTGAGCCAGTCCTTGTCGTTGTCGACGTCGAACGCAGCCCACCCGCCGGTAGTGCACTGCATCGTCGCGACCCAGCGCGCGGCGCGCGCGATCGCACCGCGGACGCGCTCGGGATCGGGATGGTCCACTGCCGCGAGCGCCATCGCGACGACCGCCGTATCGTCGACGTCCGGGTACCACGCGTTCTCGAACTCGAACGCCCAGCCGCCCGGCTCGCCGGCCCGGTTCTTCACCGACCAGTCACCGTAGCGCGCGACGATCTGCTTGTCGAGCATCCACGTCGCGGCACCGACAAGGCGCGCATCGTCGCGCGCCACGCCCGCGTCGGCCAGCGCGCGCACGGCGAGCGCGGTGTCCCATACCGGCGAGATGCACGGCTGGACCCGATACGCGCCGCCGGCCGTGATGGTGAAGGCATCGATCGCGGCGAAACCGCGGACCACGACCGGATCGTCGCGATCGTAGCCGATCGCGCGCAGCGCGAGCATCGCGTTGAGCATCGCGGGGATGATCCCGCCCCAGTCTCCGGTATGCTCCTGGCGTTCGACGGTCCACCGTTCGGCCAACCGCAATCCGCGCTCGCGAAACGGCACCAGCCCGTTGCGCTCGGTCCACTTCAAGACGCGGTCGAGGCCGTTGAAGAAACGCTCGAACGCGTTGTTCCCGTGCGGCAACGCGAAGCGCGCGGCAGTTCGGCCTTCGGCGTACAGCTCGTCGAGCGTCAGCGGCGGACCATAGACGGGTTTGCGGTCGAACAACAGGATCAGCGGCACGGTGCTGCCGCGCGCCCAGCTCGACAAGTCGTAGATCGAGAGCGGGCCGCGGTCCGGCAACACCATCAACCAGGGAGGGAGGGAAGGAAGTCCCGCCCACTCATACGCACCGATCAGCGCCAAGTGCATCTTGGTGAAGATGCGGGCGTGCGTGATACCGCCGCGCGCGAGCACGAAGGCGCGGGCGCGGCGCAGCGCGTCGTCGTCGGGTCCGACGCCGAGCAACCGCAGCGCCATGTACGCCTCGATCGTGACGCTCAGCTCGCCGCCGTCGCCGTAGGCGAGGTCCCAGCCGCCGTGGTCGCGTTGCTGGTCGCGAAAATATCGCTCGGCGGCGGCGTGCGGGATGCGCTCGAAGGCGCCCCACACGTGGTGCAGCAGCAGCACCTCCGCCGTGATCGAGACGTTCGACTCGAGCTCGGCCCACCAGTATCCGGCGGGGTCCTGCAAGCGGAACAACGCGTCGGCGGCGCGCGCGATCGCCGCAACGAGCGAGGATGCGCAGGGGCGGTCCGTGATGCTATCCGAAGGCGGCGTGAAGATGCTCAAAGTGCTTCGTACTGCGGCGTGGGTCGGCGCGGCCGCGTGGATCGGCCTCGTCGTGTGTCGCGGTCGATTTTGGGATTCGCGTGCGGACCGCCTTCGTGAACCCGAAGAGGTGAGCGCGCCGCCCGACGTTCACGCGGTCGTTCCGGCCCGCAACGAGGCCGACGTCGTGGCGCGCACCGTTGCGTCGCTGCTCGCGCAAGAGTACGCCGGCCGCTTCACCCTTACGCTGGTCGACGATCGGAGCGAAGACGCGACCGCAGAGGTCGTGAACGCGACGATCGCCCGGTTCGGCGCCGCCGGTCGCGCCGGCGTAACGCGGGCGGGCCCACGGCCGGACGGCTGGACGGGGAAGGTCTGGGCGCTCGCCGAGGGCGTCGCCGCGGCGCGCGCCGGCGGCGCGAAGCCCGCGTATTGGTGGCTCACCGACGCCGATGTCGAGCACGACCCCGATACGCTCGCGCGGCTGGTTGCGACCGCCACCGCCGACGACCGCGCGCTCGTCTCGCAGATGGTCGNNCCGTTCGCGTGGGTGAACGACGATCGCCGCGCGATGGCCGCTGCGGCGGGCGGCTCCACGCTGGTCACCGACGAGGCGTTGCGCGCGATCGGCGGGATCGAACGGATCAAGGCCGAGCTGATCGACGATTGCGCGCTGGCCACCGCGGTCAAGGGCAGCGGCGGCGGCGTGTCGCTCGGCCTCGCGACGCGCTCGCGCAGCATCCGCACCTACGCCTCGGTCGGTGCAATCTGGTCGATGGTGGCGCGCACCGCGTACACCCAGCTCGAGTACTCACCGGCGCTGCTCGTCGGGACCGTCGCCGGGATGCTGCTGCTCTATTACGTTCCCGTGGCCGCGACGTTCGCCGGGTTGCGCCGCCGCCGGGCCGACCTCGCGCTACCCGGCGCGATCGCCTGGGCGACGATGGCGCTCGCCTATGCGCCGACCCTGCGGCTCTATCGCCAAAATCCGCTCGGCGCGCTCGCGCTGCCGCTCGCTGCGGGGCTCTACACGGCGATGACGATCGACTCCGCACGCCGCCATGTGACCGGTCGCGGGGGCAGTTGGAAAGGCCGTACTTTCAGACCGCGGCGAGGTTGATCGCGCGCGCCGTCTCGGTCAACACGCCCAGCGCTGAACGCACGTCGCGCACGAACGCGATCGCGGCGAGCGGCGCGCGCGCGAACGCCAGCGCGATCGGCACCGGCTGAACGCGCCCGTTCGCGTCGATCGCATCGTCCATCGGCGGCAGGTCACGCGACGCATCGTCGCTGACGACGCGCACCATCGCGAAGCGAACGCCCCGCGCGCGCAGCGCCGCCGCGAGATGCGCGCCCTCCATATCGACGACGTCCGCGTTGTACCGCTGCGCGAGCGCCGTGCGCGCCACAACGGCCGTGACCACGCGCTTCGCGGTGAACGCGTTCACGACGACCGCGCGCGGCAGCGCACCGGTGAGCTCGTCGATCAATCTCGAATCGAGGTCGATCGCCTGGGTCCCGTCGACGACGCGCCCGTAGATCGCGACCGCGCCCGTCTTCAAGCGCCATAGGCTGCCGCAGAGTCCCATCGCAACGACCGTCTCGCGCTCGTCGAAGTCCGGCAGCGCGTTGAGGCAGGCGGCGCCCGCCGGCAGACCGATCACCCGTGCGGTCGTCTGGGCGCGCCGAACCGCGTCGGCTTCCGCGCCCCGCGGGACCAAGATCGTCACGCGAGCCATGAGCCGCACGCAGTTCAGCGCGCGCCAGGTCGTTCCCGGCTAACGCGCCGTCGGGCCGTCGGTGACGATCTTGTAGTCGGAGAACGTCGCGTGCGCGACGACGTGATATGCGGGCAGCTTGATCTCGGCGTCCTCGGTTGCCGGTACGGGAACACCGGCCACGACGGTGGGATCGACGCGCACTTCGATGCGGCCGCCGTTGACGTATTGCCACTCGATGCGGCGCAATCCGTCGGGGTCGATCTCGGCGTGGATCCCCTTGATGTTGCCGGCGACCTTGTCGCGCATCTCCAGCGACGTGCGGTCGCCGTCGTGCGACAAGCTCGCGACGTCGTAATGCTCGGGCCACGTCTGCGGCTGCAGCGGGTCCATCTTCATGTTCTCGAAGCCCTTCCCGAACCACGGCACGTGGTCGAAGTGGACCGAGTACAGGTTCGGCCGCTTGTACTCGACGTGACCTTCGAGGTGGAACTTGAGGTACGGGAACGAGCGCAGGGCGAAGTCGACGTGGAGCTTCGACGTGTACGATTGGACGGGGGCCGTTCGCGAGCCGGTCAGCGCGAAGACGTGCGCCGCCTCTTCGGCGGGTGCCGACGGGGCAGGGGCTTCGGCGAGCAAACCGATGGCCGCAACGATCAAAGCGCCGCGGTAGAGCAGGGAGCGCACTGTCCCGTCAACCGATCGAAGCTCGCTTGAGTTCCACTCCGCGCCCGGGGAGTTTCGGGTCCCGACCTGCCGGGAACGTCTCGGGCGCGATGCATGCGGAGTATCAAGTCCCCGAGTCCATCCCCGAGGTCACGCCGACGGGGCCGGACACCGTGCCCGAGATACCCGCCGATCCGACGCCGCCCAGCGGCGACCCGGAGCCGATGGACGTCGCAGCCTGAAATCATCAAAGGGGTACGATGCGAATTCTCACTCGTAGCTCGATTCTGGTCCTCGCGCTGTTCCTGGCCTTCGCGCCAACGTTCGCGCTGGCGCAGAGCACGACGACCGGAGGGACGACGACCACGACGGGCACGACCGGCGGCTCGACCGGCACCGCCGGCGGCTCGACCGGCTCCGCCGGCACGACGGGAACGAGCCCCAGCACAACGACGACGAGCAGCTCGACGACCACGATGCCGTGGATCTGGATCGTCGTCGGCGCGGTCGTACTGATCGTCATCGTCGGGCTCGTGGTCGCCTCGAACAACCGGTCCAGTTCGAGCACGACCGTCATTCGCCGCGACTAGCGCGGCGACGGCCGGAACGATCGCGCTCGTCGGGAAAGGGTCGGCACGTGAGTGACCGGCTCTATCCTTACCTCCTCGACCCGAAAGAGACGACCGCGATCTGGGGTGGCGACGCGCTCGTCCGGCGCTATCACAAGCACGGCGATCCCGCCGAGCCGCTCGGCGAATCGTGGGAGTGCTGGGACGAGAACCGCGTCCTCAACGGTGTGCTGACGGGCCGGACCTTGGGCGATCTGCGCACCGAGTTGGGAGGCGAATTGACCGGGTCGATCGATTCGTCGCGCCCGTTCCCGGTCCTCACCAAGATCATCGACGCTCACGCCGCACTGTCGGTGCAGGTCCATCCCGACGACGTCTACGCCCAGCGCGTCGAGCATCAGCCCAACGGCAAGACCGAGTGCTGGTACGTCCTGGATTGCGAGCCGGACGCAGAGCTCGTGCTCGGCTGGGCACGCGATACGTCGCGTGAAGAGGTCGCGCGACGCGTCGCCGACGGAACCCTCGCGGAGATCGTGCGGCGCGTTCCCGTCTCCGCCGGCGGGACCTACTACTTGCCCTCGGGCACCGTGCACGCCATCGGGGCCGGGATCCAGCTCTTCGAGACGCAGCAGACGAGCGATCTGACCTACCGGCTCTTCGACTGGAACCGGGTCGGCGCCGACGGCAAGCCGCGCGAGCTGCACGTCGCGAAGGCGCTCGACGTTCTCGACTACCGGGCCGCCGCGGCCGGCGCGCTGCGCTCGTTGGCCTTCGAGCAACGCGGACTGTACCGCACGCTGCTCGTCGCCGACCGGAACTTTGCGGTCGAGCGGGTCGAGGTCGTCGGGGTCGATGCGGTCTTCGAGACCGGGGGGCTTCCGCTCGCGATCACCACCCTCGGCGCGCACTTGCGCGTCGATGCCGGTCCGGACGGTGAGAGCACGGTCGTCGAGCCGTGGCAGACCGTCGTCACGCCGGCGGCCTGCGAGCGGATCGGGTTGATCCCCGGCGGCGAACCGACCGCCGCTCTCGTCGTGCATCCGCAACCGAACCTCGCCGCGCTGCGGCAGCGCGCGGTCGACGCCGGCCGAACGGCTGCCGAAGCCGACGAGTTCTTCGCGCAGTTCGACTAGGGCGGCCTCCGACGTCTCGCTGAGCGAGTACTCGCTTGATTCGCCGAGCGGGCGCCGGCTCTAATCTAACCGGAGAATGATTCTCACGTAGAGCTTAGACCGCTGTGCCGACATGCGCCGTAGCCAGTACAGCCATGTTTACTCTCGAACGGCCGGCGACTAACGGCCGCGTCTCAACCGTCATCCTCGAGCCCGCGCGTCGTCGCCCGCGTTGGTGGCTCGTCATCTCGGCGTTGCTCGTCGTCGTCGCCATCGTGGCGTCGCTCGTCGTCGTCCGTTCGCGCGCCTCCGCCGTTTCCTACACGACCGTCCCTGTTCAGTCGGGTGCGCTCGCGCAAACCGTTACTGCCAGCGGAACGCTCAACCCGCAAAACACGATCAACGTCGGCACGCAGGTTTCCGGAATGATCTCGGAGATCGATGCCGACTTCAACTCGAAGGTGAAGAAGGGCCAGGTTCTGGCCAAGATCGATCCGACGACGTTCCAAGCCTCGCTCGAACAGGCGCAAGCGACGCTCGCGCAGAGCGAAGCTCAAGCCGAAGCGACCGGCGCGACCGCGTCGGGCGGCCCCGCATCCGTCGCCGAAGCGCAAGCGCAGGCGCAAGCCGCCGCTGCCAGCGCGCAGGCGGCCAAGATGACCGCCGACGCCGCACAGGCGGCCGTCACCACCGCGCAGACCACCATCACGAAGAATCAGTCGGCACTGCAGCTCGCGCAAGCGACCGTCACGCGCGATCAGCAGCTGCTGGCGCAGGGCTACATCGCGCAGAGCCAGATGGACACCGACCAGTCGAACCTGATCGCCGCGCAGAGCACGCTCGCGAGCTCGCGCGCCGCGGTCGCGCAGGCGCAGGCGCAAGCCGCCGCATCGACCGCCCAGATCGCGACCGCCAACGCGCAGGATCAGGCGCAGAACGCGCAGACCGGCGTGTCGAGCGCGACCGCCGAAAACCAAGCCGCCACGCACGACGCCAGCGTCGCCGCGATCGGCATCCAACAAGCGCAGGTCAAGACCGCCCAGGCGAACCTCGCGAACACGATCATCACGTCGCCGGTCAACGGCACGGTCATCGCGCGCGACGTCTCGATCGGACAGACGGTCGCTTCGAGCCTGCAGACGCCGACGTTGTTCGCGATCGCGCAGGACCTCACCAAGATGGAGCTCGACCTCGCGGTCGGCGAACCGGACATCGGTCACGTCGCCGCCGGCGATCCGGTCAGCTTCAACGTCCTCGCGTACCCGAACCGCACGTTCACCGGCACGGTCGAGCAAGTCCGCAAGAACCCGACCACCGTGTCGAACGTGGTGACGTACACGAGCGTCGTCATCGTGAACAACAAGGACAACGCCTTGCTCCCCGGCATGACGGCGAACGCCACGATCCAAGTCGCGCACGTCGACGGCGCCAGCATCGTTCCGCTCGCGGCGCTCGGCTTCACGCCGCCCGCCGGCAGCCTGCAGCACCGCACGCGCCCGGCCGGCGCGACCACCGGAGCACCCGCCACTGCGGGCGCAGCGAAGACCGCTGCGGCCGGCGGCGCCACCGGCGCGACCAGCGCGTCGCCGTGGGGCAGCACCGGCGCGAGCAGCAGCGGTGCGGTCACCGCGGGCAGCACGGGACGGATCTTCGTCGAGCGCGCCGGGAAGCTGACGATGGTGCCGGTCAAGGTCGGCCTCGTCAACGAGACCGAAGCCTCGGTGACGCCGCTGCGCGGCACACTGTCGACCAGCGATCAGGTCGTGACCGGCGACTCGCACGGGGCGTCGAGCAGCCACACGGCGGCGCGCAATCCGCTGACGGGCAGCACGACGCCGGCTGGCGGCGGCGGACGCGGCGGCGCGCTGGGTGGTGCGCGATGACACCGGTCGTCGACGTGCGCGGGCTGCGCAAAGTCTACCCGCTCGATGGTGGTGAGGACGTCGTCGCGTTGAGAGGCGTCGACCTCACCATCGACCCCGGCGAGTTCGTCGCGGTCATGGGTCCGTCGGGTTCCGGCAAGTCGACCTTCATGCACATCGTCGGCTTCCTGGACCGGGCGACCGCGGGGACGTATCGCTTCTCCGGAAGCGACGTCTCCGGGCTCGGCGGCGATCAGCTCGCCGACCTGCGGTCGCGCGCGCTCGGGTTCGTCTTCCAGGCCTACAACCTGCTGGCGCGCACGACCGCGGTCGAGAACGTCGAGCTGCCCATGATCTACGCCGGCGTGCCGGCGGCCGAACGCCGGCGCGCCGCGATGGACGCGCTCGACGCGGTCGGCTTGTCGAAGTACGCCGAGCATCAACCCAATCAGCTCTCGGGCGGACAACAGCAGCGAGTCGCGATCGCTCGGTCGATCGTGAACCGGCCGCACTTGATCCTCGCCGACGAGCCGACCGGTGCGCTCGACAGCGCGTCATCCGAAGACGTGATGGCACTGTTCCAACGGCTCAACCGCGAACGCGGGATGACCGTGATGCTCGTGACCCACGAAGCCGACGTCGCCGCTCACGCGAAGCGGCTGGTTACCTTTCGCGACGGCAACATCGTCTCCGACGCGCCCGTCGCGCCGGCGAATGCAGCGGTACTCGTATGATCTCCATGATGCAGACCCTCAAGCTCGCGCTCACCGCGCTGGTGCGCAACAAGTCGCGTTCGCTGCTCACGATGCTCGGCGTCGTGATCGGCGTCGCGGCGGTGATCGTGACGGTCGCGATCGGCACCGGCGCGAAGAGCTCGGTCGCCGATCAGATCAACGGGCTGGGCTCGAACCTGATCGTCGTCATCCCCGGCAGCGTGCAGACGACCGGCGCAAAGTCCGGCAGCGGCGGCGCGTCGACCCTGACCGCGCAAGACGGCATGGCGATCGCCCAGCTTCCGGGCGTCGCGGCGGTCTCGCCGGCGGTCAACATTCGCACGCAGCTCGTCGCCAACGGTCAAAACTGGCAGACCACCGTCACCGGCGTCGCACCGAGCTACGGCTACGTGCGCAGCTGGCCCGTCGTCGAGGGGCGTTTCTTCACCCAAGCGGAGACCGACGACACGGCGAAGGTCGCCGTGCTCGGACAAACCGTCGTGCAGCAACTCTTTCCGAACGTCGATCCGGTCGGCCAGAACGTGCTCGTCAAGGGCATCCCGTTCACCGTGATCGGGACGCTGTCGGGGAAGGGACAGAGCAGCGCCGGTCAAGATCAGGACGACACGGTGTTGATCCCCTACACCTCGGCGTTGCAGCGCCTGACCGGCGGCACGACCGTCAGCGAGCTGATGGTTTCGGCGGTCGACGGCGCGCACATCGGCTCGGCGCAGACCGAGATCACCGCGCTGCTCGAGCAGCGCCATCGCACCGTCGCCGGTCAACCGGACGACTTCTCGGTGCGCAACTTGGCCGACATCGCGCAGGCCGCTTCGGCGACCGCGTCGATCCTGGGTCTCCTGCTCGCGGCCGTCGCGGCCGTCTCGCTGCTCGTCGGCGGGATCGGCATCATGAACATCATGCTGGTCTCGGTCACCGAGCGCACGCGTGAGATCGGCCTGCGCGTCGCCTTGGGCGCACGCGCCGCGGCGATCCTGCGCCAGTTCCTGATCGAAGCCGTCGTGCTGTCGACCGGCGGCGGCGCGATCGGCGTGATCCTGGGCGTCGTCGGCGCCGCCGCGATCGCGTTCTTCGCCCACTGGCCGGCCACGGTGCCGATCGCCGCGGTGTTCCTCGCGCTAGCGTTCAGTGCCGCGGTCGGCGTGTTCTTCGGCTACTGGCCGGCCCGCAAAGCCGCCGCCCTGGATCCGATCCGCGCGTTGCGCTTCGAGTAAGCGCACACGGACGAACCCGGCGCGACCTCGATGCATGGCTGACGCCGCCCCGGGTTGTCGAGGGAAACCTCGACAGAATGAGCCCCGCTCTCACGAGCGGGTCTCTTTCTTTTTCAATGTCACCCTGAGCCCCGTCGAAGGGCGAACAATGTCGCCGCACGACCAACCCCAAGCTCGCCGCGCGATAACCTCGACGTCATCCTGAGCACGGCGAAGGATGACCGCAAGCTCGGCATGACCGGGATTCTCGCGCTACGCCGAGGACGCGGAGGACGCAGCCGTGCTTGCGCCGTTGCGGTTGGTGCCGACCAGGACGGTGTCGATGATGCCGTAGGCGCGTGCTTCTTCGGCGCTGAGGTAGAAGTCGCGTTCGAGATCGCGGAGCACTTCGTCGACCGGCTTGCCGGTCGTTCGTTGGTAGAGCTCCGCGATGAGGCGGCGCGTGGCGACGAGCTCGCGGGCGTGGATCTCAATGTCCGTCGCTTGGCCCCCGATCTGGCCGATCGACGGCTGATGGATCAGGATCTTGCTGTACGGCAGCGCCATCCGTTTGCCCGGCGCGCCGCCGGTCAGCAGCAGCGACGCAGCCGACGCCGCGAGGCCGGCGCAGATCGTCGCGACCTCGGGCTTGATCAGCTGCATCGTGTCGAACATCGCGAGCCCGGCGCTGACGCTCCCGCCCGGACTGTTGATGTAGAGATCGATGTCGCGTTCGGGATCTTCGCGTTCGAGGAACAGCAACTGCGCGACCACCAGGTTCGCCAACTCGTCGTCGATCGGTCCCGTCACGAACACGATGCGCTCTTTGAGCAGGCGCGAGTAGATGTCGTAGGAGCGTTCGCCGCGCGCGGTTTGTTCGACGACCATCGGGATGAGGCTCATGCGCGCAGTATAGCGCCCGTCGCGCCGTCGCGAAACGGAACCGCTGCGGAAAGCGGCCAGTTCGCGACGGCAGAGCCGCGGGCTTTCAAAAGCGGCCACGCGCGCGCAGGAGCGCGCACGCACGACGCGGGAAGCGGCGGTATGAACACGCTGACCGACGCACAGCGCGAACGCGTCCTCGCGCTGCTGCGCGAGGGCAAGAGCTTGCGCCGCATCCAGGACGAAACCGGTCACCGCCGCGAGACGATCGCGGCCTACGGGCGGCGCGCCGGGTTGCTCGACGGCGGCGTTACGTCGCTGCCGGCCGCGGCTCCGACAATTGCGATCCGCGAGCGCGGCGCTGAGCCGACCATGCGGGCCGCCTAGTAGGGGCTGGCCAACCGAGCCGGAACTGCTTACGGGCCGGAGGCGACTACGAAGCGGCAATTCGCATTGGGGCGCAGTACCGGAGGAGGCTCGATGCGACGTCGTTCCGTTGGGACCCTGATGTTTGGCTGCCTGTGCGGCGCGCTGCTCGTGGGATGCGCCGGCGGAGGTTCGAGTGCAACGCGGCCGGCCGGGGTTCTCCCCGTCGGTGGGAACTCGGCCGGAGTGCCTGCGCCGCGCGGCGGGGTCCGCCGGACGCAGAGCGTCCCGAGTTGCGTCGGACTCGGTACGGGGGCGTTCGTCGGCGGCGGCTTCGAGAACGTCGCCGACGGAGCGTATTCGGGCGTCTTGGAAGGCAACTCGAACGAAGCCTGCGACGAAGAGAGCTCGATTGCCGGCGGCTACTACAACTTCATCTCGAGCGGCGCGAATACGTCGTACTACGCGTTCATCGGGTCCGGCTACGACAACTCGATCAGCGCAAACGGGTATCAATCGGTAATCGGCGGCGGCAACGTCAACTCGCTCACCGCGCCGAATTCGGTGATCGGCGGCGGCAACCAGAACACGCTGTCCGGGAGCGATTCGGTGATCGCCGGCGGCAGTCAGAACACCCTGTCTTCAGCCGCATCGTATGCGGCGATCGCGGGCGGCTCTTCCAACAACCTCTCGGCGGAGTACGGCTTCATCGGCGCGGGGACGAACAACACCGTGTCAGGTGAGGGCGCCTACATCGCTGCCGGCGGCTACAACACCGCGTCGGGCGAAGGCGCCGTGGTCGACGGCGGCTTCAATAGCACGGCAAACGGAACGTTCGCCACAATTCCGGGCGGCTACGCGAACTCCGCCGCCGGAACCTACAGCTTCGCGGCCGGCGCGCGCGCGAGCGCCGCGCAGGCCGGAACGTTTGTGTGGAGCGATGGCTCGGACGGCGACACGATGCTCACCTCGGCGCGCGCCTATCAGTTCCTCGCCCGCGCTTCCGGCGGCGTCACCTTCTGGACGAATGCGGCGAGCACGGTCGGCGCGACGCTCGCGCCGGGTTCCGGGACGTGGGCATCGGCCAGCGATCGCAAGATGAAGACGAACGTCGCGTCGGTTGACGATGCAGCGGTGCTCGATAAGGTCGCGGGCTTGCCGATCAGCACCTGGAGCTACATCTCCGAGCACGGCGTGCGACACGTCGGCCCGATGGCCCAGGACTTCTACGCTGCGTTCGGGGTGGGCGAGGACGACAAGCACATCACCTCGATCGACGAAGACGGTGTCGCGCTGGCGGCGATCAAAGCGCTGCACGCGCAGAACGCCCTACTGCTGGCTCAGCAGCGGAGTCTTCGCAAACGGCTCGCCGCGATGACGGCGCTGCAATCGCAGCAGGCGCGAACCGAGGCGGCCACGCGGCGAGATCTTCAGCGCCTGAGCGCCGAGGTGGCGTCACTCCGCGAGCGGTGACTCGCATTCGCGCGGGGCGGACGGTGACGACAACGGCGACGGCGATCCGAGCTCGCTCCGATCGGCGAGAACGCTACCGCACAGGCCAACGACGACGATGGCGAGCCCGATGTCGGTCGCGCGCGACGGGACTGCGCCGAGCTGGAGCCATGCGCTGATCGCGGCGATCACGGGGATCGCGAACGACGCGAGCGCGACGGTATTTGCGGGCAAGGCTTTGAGCGCCGCGCCCCATCCGAGCCACGCCAAGCCGCTCCCGACGACCGCCGAGAAGACTGCGGCCGCCGTAACGCCGCCGTCGAGATGCGCGACCGGCCGACCGAACGCGAGCGCGAGCACGAGCAGCGGGATCGCCGCCACGAGCTGTTGCCAGGCGATCAGCCGCAACAGGTCGATCCGGTATGCGGCACGCCGCTGCAAGACGTTGCCGAGCGCCCACGACGCCCCGCCGCAGGCCGCCAACCCGGCGCCAATCGCGTCATCGCGTGTGCGAATGCCGGAAGCGACGACGGCGATCCCGGCTGCAGCGACCAGCAGCCAGGCAAGCCGGGCTCGCGACAGTCGCTCGCCGAGCAGCGATCGCGCGAAGATCGCGGTGAACAACGGCATCGTGAAGATCAGTGCCGTGACGTCGGCGACCCCGCCGAAACGCAACGCGATGGTCGAGAACCCGATCAGCCCGCCGACCTGCGCGATTCCGATCGCGATGAAGGCGCGGCCGGGCGGCGGCGCGAGGCCGCGGCGCGCGATCGCCAGCACGACGAACAGCGTCAGCGCGCCGCCGACGATGCGCCACGCGCCGAACCACCACGGATCGATTGCGACCGCGACAATTTTCAAAGGCACCCAGTTATAGCCCCAGACCAGGACGGTCAGCGCGAGCAGGGCGAGGTTCCGGACATTGGGCACGCGGCCCATAACCCGGCGTCGGGCGTTAGAGCCGCGCTTTGCCTTGGACGATGCCGATCGCTGCTGCGAGCTGCGCGTCGGCGGCGGGGTCGCCGAAGCGGGCGTGCTCGTTCTCGTTGACGGCGACGTCGGGGACGAGGCCGATGCCGTCGATCACGCGATGGCGTGGCGTGAGATACCGGGCCGTGGTCACCTTGATCGCCGAGCCGTCGACGTTGTAGGTGATCTGCTGCACGACGCCCTTCCCGTACGTGCGGCTGCCGACGAGCGTTGCGACGCCGGCGTCCTGCAACGCCGCGGCCGCGATCTCCGAGGCCGAGGCCGAGTAGTGGTTGACCAGCACGGCCACCGGGCGCGCCTCGTCGGCGTTCGCGTCGGCGTCGAACTCGGTCGTCCCGGAGCGCTCGGCGATCGAGACGATCGGACCCGAGTGGATGAAGTGATCGGCGATGCCGACAGCGGCGTTCACGTAGCCGCCGCCGTTGTTGCGCAGGTCGATGACGAACGCGCGCGCGTTCTGCTTCTGCAAATGGTGCAGCGCGGCGCCGAACTCTTCGGCGGTCGGCTCGCCGAACACGCCGACGGCGATGTAGCCGATCCCGTTGGGCAGCAGCTTCTGATAGACGGTCGGCGCATGGACCTCGGCGCGAACGATTGAAACCTCGTCGCGCGGCGCACCGTCACGCAGTACGCGTACGCGGACCGTCGTGCCGGCGCGTCCCAGCAGCAGCGCGCGAACGTGTGCCATGTCGAGGCCGTGCACGCTGGTGCCGTCGACCGTGTCGAACACGTCGCCGTTCTGCAGCCCGGCGGCCTCGGCCGGCGTCCCCGGGGCGACGTACGCCGCGCCGACGTCCTTCGTTCGCTCGTCCTGCTGTAGCAAGACGCCGATGCCGAAGACGTGCGGCGGGTTGAGGGGTTCCTCGAAGCTGCGCAGCTGCTTGGGCGTGAGGAAGACGGTGTAACGATCGGCCGCGGCCCGCGCCATCCCATTCAGCGCGGCATAGGTCAGGTCGGTTTCCGAGAGCACCTTGGCCTGGCGGGCAACCGAAACCGCGGCGGCGATTTGAGCGACGGCATCCTGGCCGGCGTGGCGGGCCGGCAGAGGCGGCGCCGCGTGTTTGGCGGCCGAGAAGGCATCGACGATCCCTGCATGGGCTCCGGCGACCAGCTTGGCGGGCGCGACCCCGCGGTAGAACGTCGCCGTGAGCGCCCGGCAACCGTTTCGCAGGTCGTCGAGGTGCCGCGCCGAGACCGGCTGGTCCCCGGCGGCCGGCCCACAGGCAAAGCAGAGCAGCAGCGCGGCGGCGACGATTCGGAAACCCATCCGCAGCCTTTTCGGACGAGCGGCGGAGCCTGCCTCCGGATTCATTAGGAGTCCCGTGGCCGTGTTCTCTCGAGACGAATGCAAAATAGAAGCGAGGTATTGCTCGCCCGCTTGATGTGGCCTGTATCACCTCAACTCGGCAATATGGTCGCCCGATCTTAGGTGTATGACCTCACTCGTTGCCATGATGGCGGCGATCGGGCTCTCGCCAATTTTCGTTGGCAGTGCCTACCAGGCGCAGGATGTGCCGATCGCCCTTGCATTCGTCAACCCGCACCAGCCCGTCGCCCTCACCGGCGAGGCGCGCGCCCTAGCCGACGACGTGAATGCAGAAAGGGCCAAGCACGGGCTCCCCGCTCTGCAGCGCGACGAAACGCTGGACCGATTTGCCTACACGAAGGCCGCTGAAATGGCGGCTCGCGGGTACTTCGGCCACACGGACCCCGAAGGGGTCACGTTCCAGGACCGCTTGCGCGCCTGGCACTGGCCGACGACGTACGCGGGCGAAAACATTGCCTTCGACTCCGACGAGCCGCATGCGCACGCAGCGTTCATGAACAGCCCCGAGCACGCGCAGAACGTGCTCGACGCCCGAGAGGCGCGCATCGGCGTCGCCGTCGTGAACGTCGGTACGTCCGAGACGTTCTACGTCGAGGACTTCTCAGCGAAATAATCGTCGGCGAACCAAAAGTTCGCTTGTCCGGTCCCGATGGCCGCTTCGTAGCGACCGAACTGCTCGCCCTTCGCACGCCACGCCCCTCCGCCGTGCGCGCCGGCGAGCACGAGGTAGTGCGCGAAGCGGCCTTCGGGCGAGCAGCTGCGGCGGAAGTCGTCGGCGTGCTCGAGCACGGCGGCATGATCTCCGTCGCGCCACCAGCTCATGATGCGTTCGTCGTACGCGCGCAGCGACGGATCACTGATGTCGGAGGGATCGGCGCCGGCGCGCTGACGGATCGTGGCCAGCGGCCAGAAGCGATGCGACATCCCACCCGATGCGATGAGCAGTACACGGCGTCCGCTGCGTTCCGCCCCGGCAGCGACAGCTTCACCGAAACGCAGGTTCGGCTCGACCTCGGCCGTGTCGAGCACCGAGATCGGGAGCACGCGTTTGCGCGCCGGGCCGGGGTTGTAGTAGTGCATCGGGTTGAGAGTCCCGTAGTGCACCGGCAAGCCGCGGTGGGCGGCAGCCTCGGCGGGGACGCCGCGCGCCTGCGCCTCCTCGGCGATGAGCGCGGCGAGCTCCGGATCGCCGGGATAGTCGTACGGGTACTCGTGGATCATCCACGGGATCTCGTCGGACGTGTACAGCCCTTCGTGACGCTCGTGCGCGTTGAGGATGAACTCGAGCGTCGTGTGCCAGTGCGTGTCGATGATGACGAACGTGTCGATCCCGAGCGGATCGATGCGCTCGCGCTTGATCTGCGGAAGCGCGTCGTAGAACGTCGTCACGCTCGTCCCCATGTATTCCGCGCGCGCCTGCGGATCGAGGATCATCAGGCGCGGAACATGGGTCGAGAAGAGGCCGCCGACGATCATTCCAGCGCATCGGCGGCCGTCCAGCCGTCCGGGCCCTGATAGCGCATCGGCGGCAGGTTCGGGATCTTCGAGCGGAAGATCAAGTACTGCCGGAAGCCGTCGAACTCGAACGTGCGCTTGTCGGCGATCAGCCCCGACTCGTAGAGCGAGTGAGCGATGGCGGAGTCGCGTCCGAGCTTGCGGATCGTGATCGGCAGCAGCTTCTCCTCGAGGTCGAGGATGCGGAATTGGGCCTCCTCGGGATCGGGCGACGAGTCGATCGCCTCTTTCACTACGCGCAGCCCGGTGCCGATATGGCGCACCTCGTCGTGCATCACGTACTCGTACGTGACCGCGGTAGCGAGGTCGCCGTGTTGCTTGGCCAGGTCGATGATCGAGTTGAACAGCACGTGCGCCGAGTAGGCTTCCAGCGTGCACACCTGCCCGTACACGATCTCGACGAACGACGGCAGGCCGTTGACGAAACGGAACAGCTCGGTCTGTTCGTACGGGACGTCGAGCGAATCGGCGAGGTCGAGGTCGCGGATGCGGCGCCACTCGATCTGGGTGTGACGGACCTCGTCGAGCGCGTGCGTCGCGTAGAAGTACTGGATCGTCGGACGGTTGGTCTTGGTGATGATCTGCGCGACCTGCGCCGTCGTCTGCGCCTCGCCCCAGCAGGTCGTGAGCATGATCGGGCGCATCGCGTTGCGGTACTCCGCGCTCAGCTCGGGGTCGTGGGTTCGGTGCTCGCGATACTTCTCGAGCAGCGACATCGTGTCGCGGTACTGATGCGTGATGTACTCTTCGTATGAATCGAGCGTGCCGAACGTCCGCAGCTCCTCATCGGGAACGTGCTTCGGAATGACGGTGACCGGATTCATGAACGACATGGTGGTGGTTCAACTTCCTTATTCGGACCCGTAAGAGATGCAGACGAGCTTCGGTTCGGTGAAGAAATCGAGCGACCAGCGGCCGCCCTCGCGTCCGAGGCCGCTCATTCCGACGCCGCCGAACGGCTGGCGCAGGTCGCGCAGGAAGTAGCCGTTGATCCAGCACATCCCGGCGCGCACGCGCTGCGCGAAGCGCAGCCCGGTCGCAACGTTGGCCGTCCAGATGTAGGACGAGAGCCCGAAACGCGTCGCGTTGGCGCGCGCCACGACCTCGTCGAGTGCGTCGAACCGGAAGACCGAGAGCACCGGTCCGAAGACTTCTTCGTGCGCGATCGTCTGCGACTCGTCGCGCGGCGCGAAGATCGTCGGGCCGAGGTAGTTCCCGCGCGCGAGCGCCGGATCGCCGGGTCGCGTGCCGCGCAGCAGCACCTCGACGCCCTCGTCCTCGGCCTGCGCGCAGAAGCGCTCGACCCGTTCGCGGTGCTGCGGGGTGATCAGCGGACCGAGATCGCTCTCGCGCGACTGCGGGTCGCCGACGCGCAGCGCGCGCACGCGTTCGAGGTAGCGCTCGAGGAAGCGATCGTAGATCCCGCCCTGCACGTAGAGTCGCGTCCCGGCCAGACACACCTGACCACTGTGACGGAACATCGCGAGCACGCTGCCCTCGACGGCGAGCTCGAGGTCCGCGTCGTCGCACACGACGTTGGCCGACTTTCCGCCCAGCTCGAGCGTCACTTTCTTCAGGGTCGCCGCCGCGGCGGTGTTGATCGCGATCCCGGTCGGCTCGCTGCCGGTGAACGCGACCGCGTCGACGCGCGGATCGGCGACGAGCGGTGCGCCCGCGGCCGGCCCGAAACCCGTCACGACGTTGACCACGCCGTCCGGAACGCCCGCCTCAGAGCAGAGCTCGGCGAGGCGCAGCGTGGAGAGCGGCGTGAGCTCGGACGGCTTGAGCACGCAGGTGTTCCCGGCCGCGATCGCCGGCGCGATCTTCCACGTCGCCTGCATCAGCGGTGAGTTCCACGGCGTGAGCAACGCGCAGACGCCGACCGGCTCTTCACGCACGATCGACACGATCTCGCGTTCGCGTCCGAGAAACGGTTTGCGATCGAAGAACGCACTCTGTTCGCGCTGCTCGATCGCCCCGGCGAAGAAGGCGCAGTTCTCGGCCGCACGCGGGACGTCGCGATCGGCGGTTTCCCGAAACGGCTTCCCGGCGTCGCGCGACTCGAGCTGGGCGAGGTCCTCGCGGTGCTCGACCAGCAGCTCCGCCAGCTTGCGCAGCACTTTCGCGCGCTGGGCCGCGGTGGCGCGCGGCCAAGGCCCCATGTCGAACGCGCGCCGCGCGGCGGTGACCGCACGATCGACGTCCGCGCCGCCGCCGCGCGCAATCTGCGCGAACACCTCACCGCCGGCGGGGTCGACGTCGTCGTACGTCGCGCCGTCCAGCGCGTCGACCGAGGCGCCGTCGATCCAGAGCTTGGCGTGCGTGAGGTCGCGGGCGCGTCCGAGCGTCGCTTCGTGTGCGCTCACGACGCCGTGTGCACCGCGACGCGGCGTTCGGGCCGCATCGCGGGAACGATGTCGTACAGCTCGGGAAGCCGCTTGGTGATGCGCTCTTCGGCGTCGTCGGGCGCGAGGTACGGCGGCCGCGCGGGCCCCATGTCGATCCCGGTCACCACCGAGGCGGTGGTCTTCGTCATCCCGAGCGCGCCGAGCGCAGCCTCGCCGCCGCGCGGGAAGACGCGGTTGAGGCGGCGCTGGATCTCCTCGGCCAGCGCGAAGTCGCCGCGTTTCCAGGCGTCGTCGATCGCGACGCAGGCCGGTATCGCGAAGACGTTGATCTGGCCGCCGTTCGAGCCCAGGAGCCGGCCGGTCAGGTACGCGCGAAACGTTTGCAGGTAGATCGCGCGCCCCTCGAGCGCGTCGGCGACCGCTTCGAGGTGCTGCAGCTCGGTTTCGACCTCTTTCACGCAGACCACGTTTTCGAGCTCCGCGACGCGGCGGAAGAACGCCGGCGACATGTGGAACTTCGACAGCGCCGGGTTGTGGTACACGCAGACGGGCAGGAGCCCGCTCTCGGATACGGTGCGGAAATGGTCGAACGCCTCGCGCTCGCCGACCTTCCAGTAGTACGGCGCGATGACGACGCCGCAGTCATATCCCAGTTCGGCGGCGACCTTCGTCCAGCGCATGGCCTGCAGCGTCGTCGCCCCGGACGTCATCGCGGACGCGCTCTTGCCGGGATACTTGCGAGTTTGGTCGAGAACGACCTCGAGGACCCGCCTGCGCTCGTCGTCCTCCAAGTGGAGGAACTCGCCGATCGAGCCGGTCGCCACGATGCCGGTCGCGCCCTGTGCGAAGCACCAATCGATCTGTGCACGGAGGGCACCCTCGTCGACGGCGTAGCTCCGATCCATCGGCGTGACGATCAGCCCGATGACGTCCCGAAAACGGTCGCGGTAGCGCTCGATCTGCATGGCGCTTCTCTTCTGCGCTGCCGGGATCAGGGCCGCTTGTCACCGAACAACGCGGTGAACCTGACCGAAGAAGAGGTTGCCGCCGTGCGCTGGCTCGCGCGCGGCTTCTACGGCGATCACCCGCGGGACCCGGGCACCGCCGGCGGGGCGAGCGGGTACGATGCGACGCGCGAAGGTTCGCTGGTCTACGACACGGTGCTGGTCGTTCCGGTCAAGGCGACGTTTCTGAGTTCGTCGCGGCGCCAGATCACTCGTCGCCGTCCTCCGCGCCGGTTTCGGGCTCTCCCAACACGTCTGCGCGCTTCGCACCGCTCGTCGCCAGCGGACGTTTCCCGGCTGCCTCGAGCGCGGCGTCGGCGCGCGCCACGTCGTTGCGTTCGAATGACGCAACGTCGCGCATCGCTGCGGCGAACGCGCGATCGACGCGCGCGGCATAGTCGATCGTCGCCGCGTTGGGCGGCGCGCCCCCGCCGAACTGAGCGCCGAACTGCAGGCTCTGCAGATCTTCACGGATGCGGCCGGGGTGCTGGATCGAGTCTTCGTCGTTCGTGTAGTCCGCGGTCAGCCGTCCGCGCAGCGCTAGCGCCTTGGCGCGCACGCCGGCGAGCAGCGGCGCGAGTTCGCCACCGGCATCCTTCGCCCCGACCGCGGCCGAGGCGGCGTAGGCGTCGAGCCGGTTGAGCGCCGCGTCGAGCCGCGAGAACTCGAGGACGTGCCGCTTCGCGAAGGCGTACGCAGCGCGATAGTCGGTGGGCGTGAGGGACGCTCGCGGATCGGCCTGTACGCGCAGCGTCTGCGACAGCGTCTTCCCCGCTAGCCGGACGCGCACCGTGTACGTGCCCGGGACTACCGTGACGCCGACGCGCGGCCCGCGATACTCTTCCCGCGCCGCGCCCGTCCAGCGCACCGGACCGTCTTCGCGGAGATCCCATCCGACGCGGTTGATCCCGGCGAAGTTCGTGATCAGCGGTATCTCGCGTTCGTTCACGCGCAGGGTTCCGCGCAGATGGCGCACGATGCGGCCGCGCGCATCGAGGATCTCGATCTCCGGCCGCCGCGCGGCAGCATTCTTCTGGTAGAAGCTCAGCAGCGCGCCGTTCGGCGGATTCTTCGCGCCGTAGCCGGTGTAGAGTCCTTCGTCGTTGGCGTGCAGCGAGAACAGATACGCGGTGCGCGGAGCAAACAGCATCGCGCCGGCCGCCTCGGCTTGCGGGAGCTGCTGGATCGAGGTGAGGTCGTCGAGGATCCAAGCCGCCCGCCCGTGCGTCGCGACGATGAGGTCGTTCCAGCGCGGCTGCACGCGCATGTCGTACGCAGCCGTCGTCGGTAGCCCCAGCCCGGGACGCCGCCAATTCGCGCCGCCGTCGTACGACAGCCAGAACGAATCCTCCAACCCGAGATACACGAGGTTCGGGTTGCGCGTGTCAGGACGGATCGACCGCGCCGATTGCGCCGGGAGGCCGTTCGCGACGCGCGTCCAGCGCGCGCCCCAATCGCGCGTGACGAAGACGTACGGCGCGTAATCGCCCAGTAAGTGGCGATCGATGACGGCGAACGTCGTGCCGGCCGTCAGCGGCGAAGGCGCGACCGCTTCCGCGCGCCCGTCGGGCGCGACGCCCGGCGGCGTCACGTTGCGCCAATGCTTCCCGCCGTCGCGACTGAGCTGCACCAAGCCGTCGTCGCTGCCGGTCCAGATCTCGCCGCGCGTCTTGGCCGACGGCTCGATGTCGAGCAGCGTACCGGTGAACTCCGCGCTCGACACGTCGAGCGCGAGCGGTCCGCCGGCGGGCTGCTGGTGCGCCTTGTCGTTGCGGGTGAGATCGGGCGAGATGACGCTCCAGCGCGTGCCGCGATCGTGCGTCGCGAAGACCACGTTCGCGCCGAAATAGGTGAGCGTCCGGTCGAACGGATCGAACGCGATCGGCGCATCCCAGTTGTAGCGGTAGCGCGCGCGGTCGAGCGAAAAGTCGTCTTGTGCGGTCCCGCGCCATGGCTGCACCGGCCGGTTGCGCTGGTTCGTGCGATCGTAGATCGAGAGCCGTCCCGTCTGCAGGTCGGTCCACACCAGGTTCGGATCGCGCGGGTCCGGCCACGCCCATTGACCGTCGCCGCCGACGACACGATCCCAAGCCGCGTCGGGGATCCCCTCGGGGTTGAGCGCGTTGGAGGGACCGCAGAAACCGTTGTTGTCCTGCAGGCCGACGCAGATCGAGTACGGCGTGCGATCGTCGTAACCGACGTGATAGATCTGTCCGATCGCGAGGTTGCGCGAGAACGACCAGGCGACACCGTTGTCGGTCGTCATCGCGTAGCCGCCGTCCTCGCCGACGATCATGCGCGTGTGATCGTTGGGCGCGATCCACATGTCGTGGTAGTCGACGTGCACGTCCTTGGCGATCGACTTGAACGTCTTGCCGCCGTCTTTCGACTCGGACAGCTCTTCAGAGACGCCGTACACGTGGTTGGCGTCGGACGGGTCGACGCGCAGGTGCGAAAAGTAGAACGGCCGCTGATCGACCAGCGTGTTCTTGGTCATCAGTTGCCAGTTCGCACCCGCATCGTCCGAGCGCCACAGGATGCCGTCCTTCGATTCGATCAACGCGTAGACGCGCGACGGATTCGATTGCGACACCGCCAGGCCGATCCGCCCGGTCATCCCGCTGGGAAGACCGTGTCCGGTCAACCGCGTCCAGGTGTTCCCGTCGTCGGTCGATTTCCAGATCCCGTCGGCATCGCCGCCCGAAGTGAACGTCCACGGCCTGCGCTGGAACTGCAGATCCCGGCATAGAGAACGTCGGGCTGACTCGGGGAAGCGACGAGTTCGCTGACGCCGCTTTGCGGCCCCACGAACAGCGTCTTCGCCCACGTGCGTCCGCCGTCGGTCGTGCGGTAGACGCCGCGCTCGGGCGAGTCGGCGAAGACGTCGCCGAGCGCGCCGACGATTACCGTGTCGGGATTGCGCGGATCGATCACGATTGACGCGATCGCGCGCGTCGCGACGAGGCCGACGTTCGTCCACGTCTTGCCGCCGTCGGTCGACTTGTACAGCCCGTCGCCCCAGGACACGTCGTTGCGCGGGTTCGTCTCGCCGGTGCCGACCCACACGACGTTGTGATTCCGCGGATCGATCGCGACCGCGCCGATCGATGACACGCTCTGCTTGTCGAACAGCGGCGTCCAGGTCGCTCCGCCGTTGATCGTCTTCCACACTCCGCCGCCGGCGGTGCCCAGGTAATAGAGCTTCGGATCGTTCGCGACGCCGACGACCGAGGTCACGCGGCCGCCGGCGACCGCCGGGCCGACCTCGCGAAACGCGAGCCGGTTGTAGGGCGGGGTCGGCGGCGCGGTCGGCGAGGCCGACGGCGACGGAGCGGCCGAGGCCATCGGAGCCGGCGTGGCGTCCTCGGCCGGCGCAGGGCCCGCTTGGGCAAGCGCGAGCGCGCTAGCCGAAAAGAAAAGGAGCGCCGTGAAACCGGCGCGGAGCTGCGTGGTCACCTCGCGTTCCGTACGAGGCGCCGGGACGACGTCCTGCGGCTAGAAGCGGCGAACCGTGAGCGTGCGAACCGACCTGCGCCGGCCGCGGAGCGCGCCGGCGATCCACATCCCGGCCACGACCAGCCCGGCGACGAGCGCGGCGATCAGCACGATCTTCAAGACGAACGCCAACACGATCAACGCGACGATGGCGACGGCGACGACGGCCGTGACCCGCACGAACAAGCTCATCAAATCCTCCAACACCAGGTACCGCCGGGGCGGCGGGCGAGTTTCAGCGATCCAGGTGCGCGAGGGCGACGAGCACGGCCGCGACCTGAGAGCCGGCGGCGATGCGACCGTCGAGCGCCATCGCGCGGACCTCGTCGATCCCGGCGAGCTGGACGTCGATGTCCTCGGTGAGGTCGAACACCTGGGCATGTGTCGGCCGCGCATCCCGCACCATGAAGAGAAAGAAACGCGCGGTCGCGTTGGTCGGGTCGGCGTAGAACGTGCGCACGAGCTCGGGCGGCGTGCCCGTGTAGCCGGTTTCCTCGACCAACTCGCGGGCGGCGCACGCCTCCGGGCTCTCGTCTTCGTCGATCATCCCCGCCGGTAGCTCGGTGACGACTTCGCCGATGCCATGCTTGTACTGCCGTACGAGCAGGATCTGTTCGTCGGCCGTGATCGCGAAGATCACGCAGAAGCCGCGCGACTCGCGAACGAAATAGTCCTCGACCACCACACCGCTGGGCAGCTCGACGCGGTCCGAACGCAAGCGTAAGAACTTCGTTTCGATCCGGTAATCCGACGACAGGATCCGCCATTTTTGCAGCCGATGCTCGCTCATGCTGCGGGTATACGACCTTGCGGTGCGGAATGGCCCGCCATCACGCGAACGTCCTTCGGAGGGTGGGACGATCGAGAAGATCGAGATCGGCGAGCACTACGACACGACGTACGGCACGCTCTGGAAAGACGGGACGTACTTTCCGCGTGGCACGCGCGTCCTGGTGACCGGCCTCCACATCGAGCAAGGTTACTGCGTTCGCTTCCCGGCGGAGCGCGACGGCGAGAGCCTCGAGACGTGGGAGGACTGGGATGAAGTCGACTTCCTGGCGGAAGCGGGTTCGATCGAGTCGGGCGACGCGCTGCCGTCGAGCGTCATGACGGAGGCGCAGGAAGTACTCGACGAAGCGGAAGACGGCTGCCACCTGCACCTCCACGAAGCAGAAGACTGATCGCACGCGGAGGCCGATGCCGGCCCCGGCGATGAAGCGCTGGGAGAACATCGTCGCGCTCGCCGCGACGGTTCTCGCCGCGGGCGCGCTGCTCCCGATCCCCGCCTCGCCGCGGTTCATCTGTGCGGGGGCGGCGATCGTGGCGCTGGTGGTACTGTGTGGCGTCCGGCTGCGAGCGCACATCGCGCGGCGGGACGCGCCCAGCTCGTCGGAAACCTACACGCGTGTCGAGCGCATTCGCGCGGCGCGGGGCCCTCGCCGTCGTTAGGGGGCCGATTTCGTGCGAGTGGGAATCGCCGGGCTCGGTGCGACGAACGGCGACGCATCTTTTATTGGGTGAGTGCGGGCTGGAGTCTATGAATCGAGGAGTTCGGCGGCGCGCGCCAGTCCCGCGCGGATATCGTCCGGCGTCGGCGGGCAGCCGCGGACCATCACGTCGGCCGCCAACTCGACGCCGGCGCCGGCTCCGGCCGGGGCGCCCGTCCACGGACCATCCCCGGTCGCGCAATCGCCGATGGCGACCACGACCTTGGGCCGCGGCACGGCCTCGAGCGTTGCGCGCGCGGCCGTCCGCATGGCCTCGGTCATCGGTCCGGTGACGGTGACGACGTCGGCATGCCGCGGCGACGCAACGAGATCCCAACCATTTTGCGTGATGTCGTAGAACGCGTTGTTCAACGCGTTCATCTCGTGCTCGCAGCCGTTGCAGCTCCCGCAGACGAGATGCCGGATCCCGATCGATCGACGAAACATGGTCATCGGTCGGCGCAGGCGTAGCAGAGGTTGAAGCTCTTGTTGACCAGCGGAAAATCCGGCACGATATTGTTCTCCATCGCGCGAGCGACGATCGGCCAATTTCGATACGAGGCCGAGATGACATGAATGCGTTCGATGCGCCCGCGCTCATCGACGTGCACGGCAACGAGTTCGGTTCCGCGTGGTCCCTCGACGACGCCCAGCGCCCTGCCCGGCCGCGGCTCCACCGGCCGCTGCGGCGGCAAGGAAGCATCGCTCAGCTCGTGCAGCGCGCGGCGGATCAAAGCGAACGACTCGACGGTTTCGTCACGCTTGACCTCGCATCGTGCCCGCGCATCGGCGGACGCGCCGCACGCAACGGAGGGTGGCAGCCATCGGTACGCGCCGTACGGGATGAAGGTGCGGATATCGGTCGACCCGCCCGAAGCACGGTAAGCTGGGCCGACGGCTCCGAAGGCTTTCGCCGTTTCGTAGGGCACGATGCCGGCGCGTTCCCAGCGCGACATCATCGAAGCCGTCCCAAACAACGCCGTCAGGTAGAGATGAACGTCTCGCTCGAGCTCGGCGAGCTCCGCGCCGAAGGGAACACGGTCTTCAAGCACGGGCCGGCCGAGGCCGCCCGGAGCGATCGCGTCGAACAGCAACCGATGCCCGCAAGCCGCGTGGCATAGACGCATGGCGCGTTCCTTGAGCGCCATTCCGCGCGCAAAGCCCACGGCATAGCCGGCGCCGGACGCGCTGGCCGCCAAATCGGCGAGATGATTGTAGACGCGCTCGAGTTCGGCAACGATCAAGCGAACGAGTTCGATCTCCGGTTCGGGTTCGACGTCTGCTAGCGCTTCGATCGCCAGTGCGAACGCGTACGAACGAGAAGCGCTGCACCCGCCGCAGATCCGTGCGACCTTCGCTGCTGCTTGCGAGGGCAGCGCACCCTGGAGTGCCCGCTCGATGCCGCGATGCGCGTACCCGAGTTGAGCGTCGAGGTGGACGATCGTCTCGCCTCCGGAGCTGAACGTGAACCGCCCGCTCTCGATGATACCGGCGTGTACGGGCCCGACGACGAACTGCATGATGCCTTCACCGTGCACGATCCGTGCCGCCGACATCGCACCGTCGTGCGCGTAAAACGGCCGATCGTCCGGTAGCGCGTCGAACCGCACGCCCCACTCCTGCGCCATCTCACGCTCGTCCCATGAAAAGAGCGGCACGAGCCCGGAGACGGCGTGCAGTCGTCGCTCGCCATGCAACGCGCGTGAAAGGGTAGAGGCCCCGCCGGCGCTCAGAAATAGGTAGTGCGCGAAATCGGCGTCGGCATACGCGCCCGCTGGAATGCCGTTTTCGCATTCCGCAATGACGTCTTCGTGGAAGGTGCGTACGTCCGCCGCGGTCGTGCCGACCGAAATCATGGCATTTTTCCGATCCCCCGCGCGATCGCCGCGAAGGTTGCTCCGAGGCTCGTCCACGGTACCACCGCGAACGCGACCGCGCAGGTGAGGGCCGCCGCCGCCGCGCCGATCGATAGTCTCGAAAGCGGCGGGCTGAACCGCTGTGCGAGGGGCGGTTCGGCGGGGGCATGGCCGCTCTCGATGGCGATCGTCGCCCGCGTCAGCGCGGCAAACCCGAGCACGATGCCGAATGCGCCAAGGCCAAGGGCGATCCACTGATGTGCGGCGATCCCGGCTGCGACCAGGAGCAATTCGCTCACGAACAACGCGAACGGCGGCATGCCGCCGAGCGCCGCGAGCGCGCCGAGCAGAAAACGTCCGGGGAGGCCGCCGTTCCAGAGCCCCTTCAACTCGCTCAGGGTCGTCGTTCCGGACGCGCTCTGCACGAGTCCCGCCGTGAAGAAGGCTGCCGATTTGGCAAAGGCGTGCGCGACGACGTGAAAGAGCGCCGCGAACTGGCCGAGCGGTCCACCGAAGCCCAGCGCCAGAGCGACGATCCCGGCGTGCTCGACCGTCGAGTAGGCAAACAGACGTTTGAGATCGCGCTGCACGAGCATCAGCGCGCCGGCGACGATGATGGATGCGACGCCGAACCCGAGCAGCAGTTGCCGGAACGAATCGCCAGCCCCCAACGCCGATGCGACGGTCGCCGTGCGCATGATGGCGTAGAGCGAGCACGAGACCAGGACGCCCGAGAGCAGCCCGCTGATCGGTGCCGGAGCTTTGGAATGCGCGTCGGGCAACCACGCGTGCATCGGCACGAGGCCGGCTTTCGTGCCGAAGCCGATCAGCATGATCGCCGTCGCAAGCGACGCGAGCGGTACGGCCGACGAAACGTGATGTTGCGCTATCGCGCCCCAGGCGAGGGCCTGGGCGGGATCGAGCCCCTCCTCGAGCGAGACACGGCCCAAGAGCACGATCCCCAATAACGCGAGCCCGATGCCGACGCTGCACAACACGAGGTACTTCCAGGCCGCCTCGAGGGCGGCCGCCTCACCGCTGAAGCCCACCAGAAAGGCGGTAGCGAGCGTCGTTGCCGCGATCCCAAACCACAGCAGACCGAAATTCGTCGCGAGCACGACCAGCAACATCGCGCTCCAAAAGCTCCCGAGCAAGACGAAGTAAATGGACTTCCGCGTCCACAGCGCTTGGCCGCGGCCCCAATCGACGGAGTACATGCCGGTCGAGAAGATGGTCGCGAGGAGACTGATACTCGACACGATGCCCGCGAAGAGAAGCGAAAGCCAATCGACCTTCCCGATGAGCGTGAGCGGCATCGCCGCTGCGGCGCTCGAGAAGATGATGCGGGCCGTGCGCCGGACATCGAGCGGCCGGAAGAGCATCGTGATGAGAGCGGCCAGCAGCGGTGAAATGACCACCAGCCAGGTCATCCGCGCAAGCTCCGCAGCGATTCGATGTCCAAGAGCGGATGGTGGGTGAGAAAGGCGCGGACCAAGGTCAATCCGATGAAGGTCACCACCAGGGCGTCGAACGTTGCGCCGAGCTCGACCGCTTCCGGCAATTGGGGTGCGCTCATGACAGCGGCGAGCGTCACGCCGGCACTGAGTACGAGCAAGCCGATGACCTGCGCGAGCAGGTTGCGGTGAATCACGAGAACCGCGAAGCTGCAGAGCATGATGTACGCGATCGTGCCGACCATCGGAATAGGCGCGAGCCCGGGCACGTGCGGCACGTACTGCGAGCCGAAGGCGAGTGCCAGCACGACGACCAAACGGATTGGCAAATCGACGGCCGGCCGCAAATTGCGCGCCGCCGCGTTACGACGCGCGAACGTCCAAATCCCGATCGGCGCGACGATGGCTTTTAGAAAGAACGAAATCGAGAAGAACGCGAGCGCAAGCGGTGCGTGCAACGTCGATGCAGCGGCAAAGTGGCCGACGATCGCGACGACGACGACGTAGGCGACGACCACCCGCGACGTGGACGTGTCCAGGACGAGGACGGCGCCCGCGACGAGAATCAGCAGTTCGAACGTCACGCCGGTCCCCCCAGGATGCGCATCGCAACGCTGGTCGCCGCCAGGATGAAGGCGGTCGTCAACACCTGCGGCACCTCGAAGAGGCGCAGTTTTGCGAACAGCGTCTCGACGATTGCTACCGTCGCGGCCAGGACGAAAATGCAGACGATCCACAAGAGAGGTCCGGCTCCCGGCAGCAACACGATGGAAGCGAGCACGAAGAAGCTCAATTGACGCACGTAGGACGCGTAGCCGACGAGCGCGAGCTGCCAGCCGGAATACTCGAGCGCCAACCCTTCGTGCATCATGGTTAGTTCGTAGTGCGTTTCTTGATTGTCGAGCGGGATGCGTGCCGTCTCCAGGAGCATGACTAAGAAGAACGCCGCAAACGCCAGAATGCTCGCCGGACCGAGCGCAACGGTGAGCAGCGATTCCAGTCCCGATCCGTGGCCGAGAATCGCTCCGCCCAAGAGCGCGATCAAGAGCGTGGGCTCGACCAGACTCGCGAAGGTCATCTCGCGACTCGCCGCCATGCCGGCAAATGCGCTGCGCGTGTCCAACGCCGCGAGGGTCAGGGCGAAGCGTCCCAATCCCAACAGAAATGCCAGCGCCACGACGTCGATGACGGGCATCGCGCGCGTCGTCAGCGGAAGTGCGGCAGCAAAGGTGACGGCGACGCCGAGCGCCAGTCCGGGCGCACAGAGCGTAACGATCGAGGTGCCGTCCGGCAGGAGCGCTTCTTTCGCCCACAGCTTGGCGAGATCGCGATAGGGCTGGATCGGGCTGGGTCCCGGGCGGCCTTGCAGTCGCGCTCGCAATTGCTTCATTGCCCCTTGCAGCAGCGGTGCGAGCGCTGCAATAGCGACCACTTGGGCGAGAACGAGCATCAGTGCACCACCGCCACGACGACGATGAACGTCACGATCGCATAGGCCAGGTAGAGCCGTAGGCTCCCGCTTTGCAAGACGCGCGACCGGCGCGTCAGGCGAAGCGTTACTGCCGCGAACCGGCGCGCCGCTTCGTCGACCAGGTACCGGCTTTCGGTGCGATAGCGAATGCGCGACGGGAACCAGCGCGAGACGCCAAACTCGAGCACGCGCCGGCGTTCGGGGAACAGCAAGAATGCGAAGATGGTTCGTAGCGGTTTTGAAAATGCGGTGGCCGTGTACTGCGCCGCTGCGGTGACGGGTGATCCACAGGTCCAGGTGGGAACGCGGCGCACGCCGCGCACGGCGGCGAGGATCGCGGCGAGCAACGCGCCCGCAAACGGCAACACTGCAACGGCAACGGGCAAGACCGGCAGCACGGGCAGCGACAGCGGCGCAACTCCCAAAGTCACGGCGGCGACGATACCGAGCGGCGCGACGGCCAGCATCGGGACCAGCCCGAACGCGGTGCATAGCACGGCGAGGAACCCCAGGCCGAAGGTCGACGCATCGAACGCTTCGCGCACGGCTGGCCGCGGCGCGGAGCGCCGCGAGCGACCCAAGAACGCGACACCGAAGACCTTCACGAAGCACGCCGCCGCAAGTCCGCCGGTCAACGCGAGCCCAGCGACCGCTGCCAAGAGCACGAACTTCACCGGCGCCGCGGCATTGCCGAGCGCCGCGATCAGGCTTTGGAACGTCAGCCACTCCGAGGCGAAACCGTTGAACGGTGGAAGTCCGGCGATCGCGACGCACCCGATCAGGAAGAACGGCGCGGTCCACACCAGTTGGCCCCAGAGGCCGCCCAGCCGCTCCAGATCGACCGTCCCTTCCGTGTCGGCAACGACCCCCGCGCCCAGGAACAGGAGCGCCTTGAACAAGCCGTGGTTCACCGTATGGAAGAGGGCGGCGATCAGCGCTAAGCCCGCGACCGCGCCGTTACCGACGGCGAGCGCGCTGAGCGCAACTCCCAGACCGATCGTGACGATCCCGATGTTTTCGATCGAGTGATACGCGAGCAGCCGCTTCAAATCGTGGTCGACCAACGCGTACAGGACGCCGACGATCGCGCTCACCGTACCGAGGACCGTCAAGCAGAAACCCCAACCCAGCGGTGCCGGCGCCGCAAGCGCGAGCGTCACCAGACAGAGACCGTAGATTGCGACTTTGAGCATAACGCCCGAGAGCATCGCCGAGGCGCCCGCAGGAGCCACGGGATGTGCCCGCGGCAACCAAAAGTGCAGCGGCATGAGGCCCGCTTTCGATCCGAATCCGAGCAGCGCCAGAACGAAGACCGCACTGCGCAAGGGCGCTGCCAGGGTCTTGGCAGCGGAAGCCATGACTGGAAACGACGCGCTTCCCGCGTTGACCGCGAGGACGAACAGAGCGGCCAAGATGCAGATCGCTCCGGCCTGCGCGAAGATCAGATACGTCAACGTCGCCCGGCGCACGTTGCGCCGTTCGTGGTGCGCGGCGACCAAGAACGCCGACACCAGCGACATCGCTTCCCAGGCGAGCAAGAACGCGGCCACGCTCTGGGCGACGAACACGCCTAGCATCGCGAGCGCGAAGAACCCGATCAAGACGATGTCGGCCGGCCGGCCGCGGCGCAGGCTCCACGAGCCCACCGCGAACGATACCATCGCGAGCAGCGCCAAGAAGGGCACGGCCAGCACCGAAACGCCGAAGTCCAAGCGCAAGAAGTCGACCGGTGAGGCGACCATGCCGAGCGCGACGACGCCATGCATCAGCGTCAGAACGGCGAGTGCCGCTGCGGCGAGCGCGACCGCCCAGGTGAAGCCGACCCCGCAGAGACGCAGAATCACCTTACGGCTCGCGGCGCAGATCTTCGAGCACCGTCTTCATTGAGACGAGCTGGTTGTCGAAGATTTCACGAGCGGCATCGAGCAGGCGCCAGATCGCGGGATCGCTCACGGCATAGCGAATGGTCGTGCCGTGGCGCTGAGCAAGGACCAAGTTGCGGGCGCGCAGGATGGCGAGCTGCTGCGAAAGGGTGGACTGCTCGGTCCCCAGCTTCTCTCTGAGCTCCCCGACGTTCAGCGGTCCGAGGCGTAGGCTGTCGAGGATTTGGATCCGCAACGGGTGGGCCAGCCCCTTGAAGAATTCTGCCTTGAATGAATATTGCAATATTCAAATATTCGACCAGAGGTTCTCCGGTGACCTGTCGGGGATCAGAGCGGACGTGACCCCAAATAGGTGAACGTGACTCAGGATGCCAGGGCGCATCGGGCGCAGTCCGAGCGCCCGCACGTCGAAGCTTGGCGCCAGGGACGCCGGCCGACGGATGCGAAGCCGCGGCCAATGAGCGAAGACGTTTCGCGAAAAGTCCATCACGTTCGCCCGGGAGAAGGGCCGTGCCTCGGCTACGGTGGGCAGGTGATGAACGTGAAGCTCTCCAGCGAGGAATCCGGCGGCGAGCTCACCGTCATCGAGGACCTGATTCCCCCGAAGTTCGGGCCGCCGCTCCACGTGCACAGTCGCGAAAACGAAACGTACTACGTCCTCGAAGGCGAGTTCGAGTTCGCCTGCGGCGACGACACGGTTCGCGGAGGAGCCGGCACCTTCGTGCATGCTCCGCGCGGGCTTCCGCACCGCTACCTCAACGTGGCCGACACACCGGGGCGACTTCTGTTTTCGTTCACGCCCGCCGGGATCGAACGCTTTTTCGGCGACCTCACGGAGCAGAAGGACCACCTCACTCCGGCACTCATGTCGACGATCGCCGCCAAACACGGCATAACGTTCATTCCGCCGAAGGCGTAGGTCGATCACGCCCCACCACGAGCGTCGTCTTCCACCGCCTCGCGGGAGAGCATCTCGGCGTAGATTTCACCGACGCGCTCGATGGTGTCGGCGTCCTCGGGGAGTTTGTCGGGACGCAGGCGCACGATGCGCGGAAAGCGCAGGGAGTAGCCGCTCGCGTGCAACTCGCTGCGTTGGATGATGTCGAACGCGATCTCGACGACGACCGTCGGTTCGACGAGAATCTCGCCGCGCTTGAGGTCGAGACGTTCGTACGCAGCGCGGGCTTCGGCCGGCGGTAGGCGGTGCGCTTCGAACCACTCGGTCATCTCGGCGATCTCGACGTCGGTCAGCCCGCTGTATGCCTTGCCGATCACGGCGAGCTCGTCGCCGTTGCGCACTGCGAACGTGTAGTCGGAGAGCACGTTCACTCGTCGGCCATGACCGCGTTCGACGGCGACGATCACGCAGTCCAGCGTCGCGAGCTCACGTTTCAGCTTCAGCCATGCTTTGCCGCGACGACCCGGCGTGTACGGCGAGTTGCTGCGCTTGAACACGAGGCCTTCGTTGCCGCGCGCACGTGACGCTTCGAACCGTTCGTGCACGACCTCAGCTCCGGCATCGGCTTCGAGGGCGGTCCAGGGAGCGGCAACGAGTGCGTCACTCGCGCCGGCGAGCAGCTCGGCGAGCCGGCTGCGGCGTTCTTCGAGCGGAACGTCGAGCAGGAACTCGTCGTTGCGGGCGAGCGCATCGAACACGATGTAGCGGACGGGAACGTCGCTCAACAGCTCGGGTGAGACGACCTTGCGCTGAAGCCGTGCCTGGAGGTAGCGAAACGGGAGCACGCGGCCGTCGCGTACCGCGACCAGCTCGCCGTCGAGCGCGCACGAACCCGGTAGCGCGCGCAGCGCCTCGACGACCTCCGGGTACGACGCGGCGACGTCGTTGAGCGTGCGCGAGAAGAGCGAGACGCGCTCGGGCGTGACGTGCGCCTGTGCGCGGATGCCGTCGTACTTGTCCTCGACCAACCAGGTTGCCGCGGCGAGCTCGCCATACTCCGAGCCGTACGCGATCGGCGTGGCGAGCATGAACGCGATCGGCGCGTGATAGGCGATCGTAACCTGATCGAGCGCATCGTGTTTCGCCGCGAGCGCAACCGCGCCGAGATCGCCCGCGGCGCTCGCCGCGCGCCTCACGGCGCGCGGATCGCGCTCGAACGCTTGCGCGACCGCGTCGACGACGAGCCCGTCGCGCAGTCCGATGCGCAGTTCGCCCGTCATGATCTTGATGACGTAGGTCGCTTCGAGCGCGTCGGTGCAGGCCGAGAAGGCGCGCTCGCACAGGATGCGGCGCCGCTTCTGCGCGTTTTTCCCTGTGGCGTCGGCGATCTCGTTCAACAGCGCATAGAGCCGGGCCGGCGTGAGAATGTCGCGGAACAACCCGAGGTCGTGCGACGGCCGCACGAACGGGCCGAGCGCCGCGCCGAGATCCCCGGTTGACCGGTAGGCTACGGCCAGCGCAGTGTCGTCGACGTTCCATGTCGCCGCGGTCGCTTCGACCAGCGTCCGCCAACCGACGGAGAGGCTGCGCTTCTGCGCCTGCGGGAACGGGTTGCCGGTGAAGTAGCGCGCGGCGGGCGCGAGGTCGCCGTCGTCGAGTCCGCGGAGGTACTCCGCGACCAGCGCGATCTTCTCGAGCTTGCTCGCGGTGGCTGCGATCGCGGCGCAGGTTCGGCCGAACGCGATCACGGGGCGACGGGGGCAGTCGGGGTCACCGGCGCGGCCTTCGCGGTACGGCCGCAGGTGACCGCCGCGCCGCCGCGGTAGGCGTCGGCGTGATCACCGCGCTCGTCCTGCTCAACGTCGAACCCGGCCGGGTGAAAACGCTCGCCGAGGAGCTGCTCGAAGTCGACGGCGTCACCGAGTGCTACAGCGTTGCGGGTCCGTACGATCTCGTCGCGATCGTGCGCGTGCGGGAGCACGATCAGCTCAGCGATCTGGTCACCGAACGGATCGCCTCGCACCCGGGGATCACCGCGACCGAGACGCTGATCGCATTCCGCTCCTTCGCCAAACGCGATCTCGGCATGGTCTGGGACATCGGCACCGATTGATCCTGCGGTGAACGACGAAGCGCCCCGCCGGCCGACCGCGCTGATCAGCTACAGTCATGATTCGCCGGAGCACGAAGATCGCGTCCTTGCGCTGGCCAACCGGCTGCGCGGCGACGGGGTCGACTGTGAGCTCGACCAGTACGTGCCGGGCGGTGCGCCGGCCGAGGGCTGGCCGCGCTGGATGGAGGCGCGCATCGAGGCGGCCGATTTCACGCTGATGATATGCACGCCTCACTACGCGCGGCGCGTCCTGCACCAGGAAGATCCGGACAAAGGGCGCGGCGTCGTCTGGGAAGCGACGCTGCTGTACAACCTGCTGTATCACGACGACGCGTTCAAGGCCCGCGCCGTGCCGATCCTGATGGGCGGCGCGACCGTCCGCGACATCCCGTTGCCCTTTCGCGACAACTTCTGCGACCTGCGCGATCCCGACGGCTATGCGCAGCTCCTGCAGCGGCTGTACGGGCGGGCGCGTGCAGTCAAGCCCGCGGTCGGCGAGGTCGCGCCCGTCCCGCCGGCGCGTGAGCCGGCGCCGGGGCCGAACCCGGCCGAGCTGGACGCGATCGCGAAGGTGCTCGCACCGTACATCGGGCCGATCGCCCGCGTCGTCGTGACGCGATCCGCGTCGCAGGCGGCGTCGCGCGCCGATTTGATCGAGGCGCTGGCCGCCGAGCTCGACTCCGAGGCCGACCGCACCGCGTTCCGGGTGGCGGCGCGGCGGATCGCGAAGTAAGGCGCGTGAAACTCTCCGCCAAGTTCAGCCTGGTCCTGGCGGTGGTGTTCGCGCTGGGCATCGCGATCTCCGGGACGTTGATGTACGGCTATCTGCAGCGCAGCGCGCGCGCGCAGGTCGTGCAGCAGGCGAACCTCATGCTCGAAACCGCGCTTGCGACGCGCGCGTACACGCAACAGCAGATCACGCCGCTGCGCTCGAAGGGGCGCGGCGGCGCTTTTCACCCGCAATGGGTTCCGGCCTATGCGGCGACGCAAGTGTTCGCCTACGTCCACGCGCAGTATCCGGCCTACGACTATCGCGAGCCGACACGTAACCCGACGAATCCGGCCGACCGTCCCACGGACTGGGAAGCCGACATCATCGGCGCGTTTCGTGCCAACCCGCAACTGACGACCTTCGAGGGCGAGCGCGACGCGCCGACCGGACGGAGCCTCATCCTTGCCAAGCCGATCGTCGCGACGCGCGACTGTATGGAGTGCCACAGCACGCCGGCGGCCGCACCGGCGGCGATGGTCAAGCAGTACGGAGCGAGCAACGGGTTCGGCTGGAAGCTTGGCGAGGTCGTCGGGGCCCAGGTGGTTTCCGTCCCGGTCGCCGTGCCGCAAAAGCTCGCGAACGACGCCTTTCGGGGGCTGATGGTTTCCTTCGTAGCGGTCGCGGTCCTGATGCTGATCGCGCTGAACTTCGTGCTGATGGTCGCTGTCACGCGCCCAATCCACCGGCTTGCGACGACCGCCGACGACGTCAGCAAGGGAAACCTCGATGGGGCCGACTTCGCTACCGGGACGCACGACGAGATCGGTATGCTCGGCGGTGCGTTCAATCGCATGCAGCGCAGCCTACTCAAGGCGCTGAAGATGTTGGAATAACCGCGTGGCGCAAGCGATGTTCGAGGATTTCGAGCTCTCATTCGTCGACACCGGCGAGGCGACGATTCGCGTGCGGCGCGGCGGAAGCGGCCCGCCGCTGCTGCTGCTGCACGGCCACCCGCAGACGCACGTGATGTGGCATCTCGTCGCACCGCGGCTCGCGAGCGAGTTCACGGTCGTCGCGATGGACCTGCGCGGCTACGGCGACAGCTCGAAGCCCGAAACCACCCCCGATCACGAGCCCTACTCGAAGCGCGCGATGGCGCGTGACGCCGTCGCGGTGATGCGGCACTTCGGGTTCGACCGCTTCGATGTCGCCGGACACGATCGTGGCGGCCGCGTGACGTACCGGCTCGCGCTCGACCATCCGGAGCACGTCGGCAAGCTGGCGACGCTCGACATCCTCCCGACCGGCGAACATTTCCGCCGCGCCGACATGAAGTTCGGCCTCGGCTATTGGCACTGGTTTTTCCTCGCGCAACCGTATCCGTTGCCCGAGAAGATGATCGGCGCCGACCCCGATTGGTTCTTCACCGGGCGTCCGAATCGCGGCAACGTGCACGCGCCCGAAGCCGTCGAGGACTACATGCGCTGTTATCGCAACCCCGCCACGATCCACGCGGCCTGCGAAGACTACCGCGCCGGCGCGACGTACGACTTCGCGCTCGACGAAGCCGATCGCGGAACGAAGAAGATCGCGGCGCCGCTCCTCGCGCTCTGGGCGGGTCGCGGTGAGGTCGGCAAATGGTACGACGTGCTCAGCGTCTGGCGCGACTGGGCCGATGATGTACGCGGCGGCCCGATCGACAGCGGCCACTTCATGGCCGAAGAAGCCCCCGACGCAACCTACACTGCGCTGCGAGATTTCTTCGGCAGCTAGCACCCTGCTAGACGTCAAAACAGCGCGAGCTGTTCGTTTGCCGCGAGAAACGTTGCATCGATGCCGAGGCGGCGGAGGCGCCAGACGAAGTCGCGCCAGCCGTGGTTGAGCAGCACTTTGCGTGGCTGGGCGAGCTCGACGTAGCGCAGCAATTGCGCGTAGTCGGCGTGGTCGCTGAGCGGGATCGCAGCGTCGGCGCCGTAGCGGAAGGCGGCGTTCTTGTCGACTGCCCAGCCGGTGAGGACCACGCTGCGCGAGGGCTTGTTGCGCAACGCCTTGGGTTGCGTCGCAGAAGGGGGCCAGATCAGCGCGCGCGTTCCGTCGTAGGCTGCTGCATCGTACCGTTCGTACGACGGGAGCTGTACGCCCGCGGTCCGGTAGACGCGCGCCATCGCGTCGATAGCGCCGTGCACGGTGACCGGGACGCCAGCCTTGCCTAAGATCGCGATCGCCTCTTGCGCTTTGCCGAGCGAGTACGCGTAGAAGATCGGCGCGCAGCCGTCCTCGAGCGCCCTGGTCGCAAACGCGACGACCGCGTCTTCGACCTCGTCGCGCGACGGAAAGACGTAGTGCGGGCGGCCGAACGTGCACTCCATCAACAACACGTCGCAACGCTTGACCTCGGGTGACTCGCACGTGTACGACCGGGCAAGCTTGAAGTCGCCGGTGTAGACGAAGCGACCGCGCTCGCCTTCGATCAGCAACTGCGCGCTGCCCAATACGTGCCCCGCCGGAAAGAGCGTGAGCGTGTGCTCACCGTCCGACCAGGGCTCGTTGAACGCGTGTTCCTCGAAGTCGCAGGCCGGCGGCGGGCGGCGCGGCGGTGTTGTCTGCTTGGCTCGAACAGCGGAGCGCGCGAAGCGCGAGCGGCAGATCTTCGCGTTTGCCGGCGTGGTGACGATCGTATCGTGCTCGTGCGCGTGGTCGCTATGACCGTGCGATACGTAACAGCGGGCGCGCGGGCGCAGCGAGTCGATCCAGAGGTCGAGGTCGGCGACGTAGAGCGACCTCTCGGTGAGAGTGAACACGGCTTGTCCTGAGCTTGTCGAGGGGGCTTGATTCCTGCGCGGGAAGGCGAACATCCGTTCGCGTCGGGCGCTGACCGCACCCTTTCAAGCCGAGCCGGGGTTTACCGGTCCACAATGCGCGTCTACGACAACATCGCCGACACTTTCGGGAACACGCCGCTGGTTCGAATCCCGCGGTTGAACAAGGGTCTGGGCGCCGAGATCTTGTGTAAGCTCGAGTCCAAGAATCCGGCCGGATCGGTGAAGGACCGCATCGGGGTCGCGATGATCGAAGCGGCCGAGCGCGACGGCAAACTCCGTCCCGACTCGGTCATCGTCGAGCCGACCAGCGGCAACACCGGGATCGCGCTCGCGTTCGTCTGTGCGGCCAAGGGTTACCCGCTCATTCTCACCATGCCCGAGACGATGACGATCGAGCGCCGCAACTTACTCAAAGCGTACGGTGCGCAACTCGTGCTCACGCCCGGAACTGAGGGCATGAAGGGCGCGATCGCAAAAGCCAACGAGATCGTCGCATCGAACCCGGCCAAGTTCTTCCAGCCCGGCCAGTTCGACAATCCCGCGAACCCGGAGATCCACTACCGCACGACGGGCGAGGAGATCTGGCGCGACACCGACGGCAAAGTCGATATCCTCATCGCCGGCGTCGGCACCGGCGGGACGATTACCGGCGCGGGGCATTTGTTGAAGGAACGCAAGCCGTCGGTCGAGTGCATCACGGTCGAGCCGGATACGTCGACCGTTCTTTCGGGCGGTGCACCCGGCCCGCACAAGCTGCAAGGCTTCGCTCCCGGTTTCGTGCCGTCGATCCTCGACACGCATGTCTACAGCGAGGTGATCAAGGCGTCGTTCGACGACTCGGTCGCAACGGCGCGGCGTCTCGCGCGTGAAGAGGGAATCTTGGCGGGGATTTCATCGGGCGCGAACTTGTGGGCCGCAATGCAAGTTGCCGCCCGCCCGGAGAACGCCGGCAAGGTGATCGTGACGATCATCTGCGACACCGGCGAACGCTACCTGTCGAGCCCGCTGTACGCCGAACAAGAGGCGAACGTCTTCGAGCCTGCCCTCGCGTAAGCGAACATCGGGGACTCTTCCTAGGCAAGCCGGAGGATTCTCAGGGTTTTCCGGAATTTGCGGCGTACCATCAATTCGTAACCGCATGATTCGAGAACGGGGAAGGTGCGGAATGCGTCTTTTCGTTGCTACGTTCGCCGCCGGCGCAATCGCCGGAGCGCTTGCACTCGGTGTCGCCGCGGTCCCGGAGCGCGCCGCGGCGCAGGGGGTCCCGTCCTTCAGCCGTCCCGCCCCGAGCGGGCAAGAGACGATTCACGGCCGCATCGAGGCGATCCAAGGACCGTTCGCCATCGTCGTGCGCGACGATCGCGGTTTTCTCGACTCCGTGGCCTTGCGCCAAGGGACGATCATCAACCCGCGCGGTTTGCGATTGGCGGTCGGCATGACGGTCACGATCGTGGGTTTCAATGCGGGCGCGTCGTTCAGCGCGATCGAGATCGACGCACCGTACGGATATGACGAATCGGGAGCGTCGAACTACGACACGTACGGCTATGACTACGGCTACGACTACGGCCTGGCATCGGCATACGGTCTCGGCCTGGGTTTCTTTGGCGGCTTCGGCGACCAAGGCGGTGGGCCAGCGCCACCGCCGGCATCTCCCAAGCCCGGCGTGACGCGGGGAATCGAACACCCGACGCCCGGTCACCCGATACGGCAGCCGCTCGACGATCAAACCAGTCCCGCGCCGAGCGTGAGCGTGCCGTCGTACGCGGTGCCGCTGACCGCGGTTCCCCAACAGTTCGGAGTCGGATCCGGTGCGGCGGGCAACTTCCGCGACCGCGGCGGGGCGGTGCCGCAATCGCGAGCGCCGTCGCCCCAATCGCGCGGGTCCGCGCCGGAGTATCACCCTGCGCCGCCGCCCGCTCGTTCGGAACCAGCGCGTTCAGAACCGGCACGCTCGGGACCCGCGTCGGCGCGCTCGCACTAGAACTGCGCGGGGTCGGCGTCGATCGCGGCGCGATACAGACGGTATGGCGGCGTGCGAAGATCCTGACCGTCGTTCCAGGCCGGCTGACGATTGACTTGGCTGTCGGTGATGTAGACGATCCGCTCAGGCCCGAGTTTCACCGCGTCGGGCCAGATCGCGAAGTGCTCTCCGTGCAGCAGCGTCTCGTACCGGTTCTCGGTCGGGATCAGACGCCGCAGTATCCCATGCGTCACGTCGGTGAAGTAGACGCGGCCTTCGCGATCGGAGTCCAGACCATCGCTCGCGAAGTCGCGCGCGTCGTGTTGGACGACGTGCCGCGCCACGACGTATGGATCCGCGTGGCGCTGCGCGAGGATGTCGGTATCGATGCTGGCGAGATCGTACGAGCACAGTGGCGTCCACCACAGCGTCCGGCCGTCGGGCGAGAGCGCGATCCCGTCGACGCCGACCGTCGTGCGCATCAGCCCCGACTCGGTGGCGATCCCGAAGCCCGGCCGTTGCGGCGGACGCACGCTCGGGTGTCCGCTCAGGCGACGCCATGACGCACCACTGTCGAGATCGACGACGATGATCCCGTTCGGACCGTGCGGGCCGGAGTCGCTGATATATGCGTAGCCCGCCTTGCCGCGGTTGTAGTCGATCACCAGATCGTTGAGGTAGGACGTCGGCAGACAGACATCGTCGGGGAATCCAATGCCGTGGACGATCGTGTTGTGCTCGAGTTCGATCACGTAGAGCTTCGCCGCGCTCGGGTCGCACCGCTCGATCGATGTCGCGCCCGTATCGAGGGCGAGCAGGCGGTTTCCCGGACCCAGCGCCAGGCCGTGCACCGACACGAAGCGATGCTTTGCGTCGCTCGGGTCCAGAGCGTTCACCGATGCGTCGGGGAAGGGAACCGGCCGACCGTCGATCAGCTCGGTCAAGGTGGCCGGCGCCGGCACGGGGTCGAGCCTCGGGAAGCTCAGGAAGATCCGTCCGTCGCGGGCCGGTGCGATCCCGGACGGCCAGTGATCCGCGAACTCCGCCACCACTTCGGGGCGGATGGACACGTTGGAGGCGTACGTGCGAGCGTCCATATTCGCTTGTACCCATCGCAGGCCGCTGCGCCGAGGAGGGCGGGGCCTGCGCGCGAACGCGGCGTCCCCGTCATGTTCTGGGAGTTGGCCGGAGTTCCGGCGGTCGCCGTGCGCCGCGGTGGGCGAGTCGAGTCGATCCATAACGTCGCCGCCTGCGCGGCCGACGTCGACGGCACGGTCGTCGCACGGGTTGGAACGATCGACACGCCCGTGTTCCTACGCTCTTCAGCCAAGCCGTTCATCGCGGCCGCAGCGGTTCGGGCCGGCGTGCTCGAACGGTTCGGTTTCGGCGAGCGCGAGCTGGCCGTGATGTGCGCGTCGCACAACGGCGAGCCCGGACACGTCGACCTGGTCGCGTCGATGCTCGAACGAATCGGCGCGAGCGTCGACGACCTCGCCTGCGGCGTGCATCCGCCGTCGTACGAACCGGCGGCTGCGGCATTGGCGGCGCACGGTGAACGGCCGACGCAGTTGCACAACAACTGCAGCGGAAAGCACGCTGGGATCCTTGCGCTCGCGAAGGTCCTCGGCGCACCGTTCGCCGGCTACACCGAGCCGTCGCACCCCGCCCAACGAACGATTCTCGCGCTGTGCGGGCGCGTCAGCGACGACGTCTTCGAGGGCGACGCGCTCGCCGTCGACGGTTGCGGCATCCCGGTCTACGCGACGACGCTCCGCAAGGCCGCCGTTTCGTTCGCACGCATGGCCACGTTGCGCGGGCTCGACGACGACGATGCGACGGCATTAGCGCGGGTTACGTCCGCAATGGCGTCGGAGCCGTGGTACGTCGCCGGGACGGGGCGTTTCGATACGGATCTGATCCGCGCGACCGGCGGCCGGGTCGTCGGCAAAGCCGGCGCCGAAGGGGTGCATTGCGACGCCCTGTTGGACGCCGGCATCGGCGTCGCACTCAAGGTGACCGACGGAACGCGCCGTGCGGCGTCGCCCGCGACGCTCGCGGTACTCGACGCGCTCCATGCGCTCGAACCCGCCGCGCGGGAGGCGATGCGCCCGCACGCGTTCGTCCCAGTGAAGAACGTCGCGGGCAACGTCGTCGGCGAGGTCGCCGCCCTCGAGGGCTGGCTCCCGTCCGGTAGCAACCCCCCGGCACATCCCGCGGTCTGAGTCTCCGTGACCGAGTTCTTCCTCAGGCGGCCGATCTTTGCATCGGTCGCGTCGCTGGTGATCCTGCTGCTCGGATTGATCTCGATTCCGATCCTTCCGGTCGCACAGTATCCGAATATTGCGCCGCCCACCGTGACCGTGACCGCAGTCTACACGGGCGCGAGCGCGGAAGCGGTCGAGTCATCGGTCACGACGCCGCTCGAGCAGGCCATCAACGGCGTCCAAGGGCTGCGATACATCAGCTCGCAGAGCGGCAGCGACGGCACCTCGCAGATCACCTGCACGTTCAGCCTCGACCGCAGTCTCGATCAGGCGGCCAACGACGTCCAGAACGCGGTCAATTTGGCTCAGGGGCGGCTGCCCAACGAGGTCAAGCTCACCGGGGTCACCGTCGCGAAGAACTCCGGCACGTTCGTCATGGCGATCGGCGTGACGTCCACCGACAAACGGTGGGACTCGATCTTCATGACCAACTACCTCGAAGACAATGTCGTCAACGACATCAAGCGCGTCACCGGCGTCTCCGACGTGCTGGTCTTCGGCGAGCGCAAGTACGCGATGCGGCTGTGGGTCGATCCCAAGAAGCTGGCCGACAACAATCTGACGGCGGGGGACGTCGTCAACGCGCTCACGGCGCAGAACGTGCAGGTCGCCGCCGGCTCGATCGGCGCGCCGCCGACCAACGGAAACCAGCCGTACGAGTACAGCGTCCGCGCCACCGGACGCCTCACCAACACCACCGAGTTCGGGAACATTATCCTGCGCACGACGCCCGACGGCGGCTTCACGAAAGTCTCGGATGTCGGGCGGGTGACGCTGGGTGCCGAGAACTACGGCGGTTCGCTCTGGTTCGATGGAAAAGACGGCGTCGGCTTGGGCGTGCTGCAGCTGCAGAGCGGCAACGCGCTACAGGTTTCCAAGCAAGTCCGCGACACGCTCGACCGGCTTGCCACGAAGTTCCCTTCCGGGATGAGCTATCAGGTCGCGTTCGACTCGACCGAGTTCGTGCGCGAGTCGATCAAAGAGGTCGTGATCACGCTGCTGATCGCGATCGCGCTGGTCGTCCTGGTGATCTTCCTGTTCTTGCAGGATTGGCGCACCACGCTGATCCCCGCGCTCACGATCCCCGTCTCGCTGATCGGGACGTTCTTCCTGATGAACGCGCTGGGCTTCTCGATCAACCAGCTCACCCTGTTCGGCCTCACTTTGGCAACGGGTCTGGTGGTCGACGACGCGATCGTGGTGATCGAGAACATCGCGCGGTTCATCCAAGAGAAAGGGATGCCCCCGCTCGAGGGCGCGCGCGAGGCGATGGCGGAGATTCAAGGCGCCGTCGTCGCGTCGTCGCTGGTGCTGCTCGCCGTCTTCGTACCGGTCGCCTTTTTCCCGGGGACGACCGGCCAGCTCTACAAGCAGTTCGCGCTGACCATCGCGTGCTCGATCACGATCTCGCTGTTCTGCGCGCTCACCCTGACGCCGGTGCTCTCCTCGCTGCTCCTGGGACGCACCGCGCGCCGCGAGTCGCGCTTCTTCGTGCCGGTGAACCGCGCGATCAGCGCCACTCGCGCGGGCTACCGCCGCGTGCTGCCGCGCGTGCTCGCGCTGCGCTGGGCCGTGCTCGGCGTCTTTGCGGTGCTGTTGGCGCTCACCGGCTGGTCGTACGTGCACGCGCCGACCGGATTCATCCCCGACGAGGACCAGGGCTTCGCGATCATCGCGATGCAAGCGCCGCCCGGCTCGTCGCTCGACTATACGCACGTCATGCAGCGGAAGATCGAGGCGATCCTCAAGCAGCAGCCGGAGATCACCGACGTCTTCGACGCCGCGGGCTTCAGCTTCACCGGGAACGGTTCGAACTACGCCACGATGTTCATCCGGTTGCGGCCGTGGGGCGAGCGCCGAGGTCCCGATCACGCGATCGGCGCCGTGATCAACCGCGTCAACCAGCGGCTGTTCTTCATGCCCGGCGCGCAGGCGTTCATGCTCAACCCGCCGTCGATCCCGGGCCTGGGCTTCCAGGGCGGGTTCGACTTCGAGTTGGAGGACCGTGGCAACGCCGGGATCCCGGCGCTCCTCAACGCGGCGACGTATCAGATCATCTACCCCGCCTATCAGACGAAGAGCTTATCCCAAGTCTACACGACGTTCCGGGACGACAAGCCGACCATTTTGATCAACGTCAACCGCGCGCAGGCGCTCTCGCTGGGCGTTCAGCTCCCTGACCTGTTCAATACGATGCAGGTGTTTCTCGGCTCGGTCTACGTGAACGATTTCGACATGAACGGCAAGGCGTACCGCGTGTACGTTCAAGCCGACACGCCGTACCGGTCGCGGGTGAGCGACCTGCAGTCGATCTTCGTCCACTCCGACACGCCGCAGACGGTCAACGGCCTGGCGGTCGCGGCGCCGCCGATCCCGATCGGCGCGCTGGTAAACCTCCAGGAAGTAAAAGGCCCGGGCGTCATCACGCACTTCAACTTGTATCGCGCGATCGACATCAGCGGAACCCCGGCCCCCGGGCACGGTACCGGCGAGGCGATCCAGACGATGCAGGGGCTGGCCGCGCATCTGCCGCCCGGGTTCGCCTACGAGTGGAGCGGGATCTCGCGCGAGCAGATCGAGAGCGGGGCACAGGCTGCGCTGATCTTCGGGCTCGGGATCGTGTTCGTGTTCCTCGTCCTCGCAGCGCAGTACGAGTCCTTCGCCGACCCGCTGATCATCCTGTTCGCCGTTCCGCTGGGGCTGCTCGGCGCGATCGGCGGCCTGGCGCTGCGCCACATCACGACCGACGTGTTCGCGCAGGTCGGGTTCGTCATGCTGATCGGACTGGCGTCGAAGAACGCGATCTTGATCGTCGAGTTCGCCAACCAGATGCGTGACCAAGGGATTGACACGGTCACCGCGGTGCGACGGGCGGCCGAGACTCGGCTGCGCCCGATCCTCATGACGTCGATCGCGTTCATTCTCGGCGTGACGCCGCTCGTCTTTGCGTCGGGCGCCGGGAGCGCGTCGCGCCACTCGCTGGGGACGGCAGTGTTCGGCGGGATGATCCTCTCGACGATCCTCAACCTGTTCATCACGCCGGTGCTCTACGTGTTCATCGCTTCGATCGAAGAGCGCTTGGGGATGGGCCGCGGCAAATCGAACCCGCCGAACGGTTCCGTCGGCAGCGCATCGGGAACCGTCGGTGATTCGCGGCCGGCCCGTGTGTAACCGGGGGTAGGGAGCGCGTGGCCGTCGGGCGAGTCGGACGAATGTTGGTCGCCGCGGCGTTCGTGCTAGCGGCTTTCGGGGCAGCGCCGCGTCGCGATGCCGGGCCGCAGCACTTGCACAACTGGAAATACGCCTGCCCACGCGGGCACGACTGCGTGAGCCCGCGGAACATGAACGTCGATCTGGCGTGGATGGGGCGACACGTCGACTGGAACGAGGTCAACGCGAAGCGCGAGCTAATCGGGGTCAGCAGCGAGTTGGCGGCAGCCGGAGCCAAGCACATCATCGTGTACACCGATCCGAACATCGCGCCGTATTGCGGCCCGTTCCCGGTTCTGGGCGGCAAGTTTCTCTCGTCGCTCCTGCTGCCGCCCGGCGTCGCCGAGGACGGCTCCAATCCTTGCTCGCACGGGTCGGATGAGGTTGCCGGTCATCTGCACGCCGAGCGCGGGAGCTACGCGCACGCGTTCCAGCACCAAGGAAACAACGGCAACCGCCTGTACGCGGTCGCTTTCCCCGACGACGGTGGGACGAAGTACGAGCCGTTCTTCATCGGTGATCCCGACGTGCAGGCGGCGTTCGCCGAGGTGACGCGCCAGAACACGGCCGCAACGGACGTTTTCGAAGACGACGGCGGCGGCGGCTACAACTGCGAGCCCGCGTACGGCTACTGTGGTCGCGATGCGAAGTACGGTCACACCTCATACGCGCCGCCGACCTGCGCGCACTCCGACTACGCGTTCTGGTGCTACTACTACGGCGAAACCGCCGTTGAATGGGATCGGCACTCGTCGCCTTCCAACCCGCTCGGCGCGCAGCAAGCATATGCGAACGACGCCGTCAACCTGACCGACGCGTCGAGCCGGCCGGTGATCGCGAACAGCGGCGGACACGCCGACGAGTACAGTCTGGTCTGGGCGCGCCGCGCGACGCGCCTCGAGGGCGTCATGCTCGAGGGCGCCTGGGGATCGATCAGCGAGCCTCGCTGGATCGACAACGCGAACGCGGCGCTGCTCTATCACGGGATGCACAAGTACGTGATCGAGTACTTCGGCGGCGACGGCAGCGCGCCGAACATTCTCACGCAACTCGCCAGCGACTGGATCGTGTACGATCCGGCGTACTCGGTCGAAGCGATCCCGTATAATTTTCCGAGCGGCTCGGGGACCGAGGACGGGACGTTCCCCGAAGAGACGATCGTCCCATCGGCGCCGCTCGTCGCTACGCCGGCTTCAGGCGACGTGAACGCGTTTCGCACGTCGCGCGACGTGTTCGTCCGCGAGTACGCGGTCTGCTACCAAGACGGCGCGCCGATCGGCGGCTGTGCGGCGATCGTCAACATCGGCAGCGGCGCGGCCGCGATCGGCGGCTTGATGCGGCCGTACCGGCACGTGCTCGTGCAGAACACGACGACCTCGTGGTACCGGGGCGGGACACCGCGCTGGTCGACGGCCGTTCCGAACAGCGTCGCCGCGGGGACCGGCCTGATCCTCGCGCAGTGAGTGGCGCGCCGCTGGCGGGGATCCGCATCGTCGACCTCTCGACGGTCGTGATGGGGCCATGGGCGACGCATCTACTCGCCGGCTACGGCGCCGACGTGATCAAAGTCGAACCTCCCGACGGCGACGTGATGCGGTACGCCGGACCGTCGCGCCATCGCGGCATGGGCCCGTTGTTCATGTTCATGAACCGCGGCAAGCGCAGCATCGTGCTCGACCTCAAGCGCGCACCCGCACGTGCCGCGCTGCTGCGGGTGTGCGAAACCGCCGACGTGCTGATCACCAACGTGCGGCCGGCGGCGATGCAACGCTTGGGGCTGGGATACGAGGACGTCCGCGCGGTGAACCCGCGGATCGTGTACACCGATCTGGTCGGCTACGGTCAGGACGGGCCGTACGCGGCGCGGCCGGCGTACGATGACCTCATCCAGGGAATCTCCGGTTTGGCGGCGATCTTCGCGCGCGTAGGCGGCGAACCGCGGTTCGTCCCCGCGCTCATCGCCGACCGCATCACCGGGATGAACGCGGCGCACGCCGTCATCGCCGCGCTCTTCGCGCGCGAGCGCAGCGGTGAGGGCCAGCAGGTCGAGGTGCCGATGTTCGAGACGCTGGCCGAGCTCGTGCTCAGCGATCACCTCGCCGGCCATCTGTTCGAGCCGCCGGCCGGCGATCTCGGCTACAACCGCGCGCTCGCGCCGAATCGCCGCCCGATGCGCACGCTCGACGGATACATCTGCTTGCTGGTCTATACCGAGAAGCACTGGCGGCGGTTCTTCGCGATCGTCGGCCGCGAGGAACAGTTCGCCGCCGACCCGCGTCTCTGGGATCCCGACGTGCGCCGGCGCGAGTACGATGCGGTCTACGGGATCGTCGCCGAGATCATCGCGACGAGGACGTCAGCCGAGTGGCTCGGCGCGCTGGGTGCGGCGGACATCCCGGTCGTCCCGCTCATGGACGTTGCAGACTTGCTCGAGGACGAGCACCTGCGCGCAACGTTCTTCGGCGTCGAAGAACACCCGAGCGAAGGGACGCTACGCACCGTGCGCCGCCCAACGCGCCTGAGCGCCGGCGAAACGCCCGCGTTACGTCACGCCCCGCAACTCAACGAGCACGGCGCCGAGATCCTCCGCGAAGCGGGCCTCGACGACGCCGCTATCGCCGACGCGCTGTCATTACCGTGGCCCTGATCTTCCCGATGACATGATCGACTAGCCGGCGCGGAGGCGTTTTGCGGCGACGCGGTTGTCTTCGGCGGGGGCCGGGTCGTACGCTTCGATCGCGTATTGGGCCAGCATACGTTGGGCGTTGAAGTGGGAGGCGTTGAACGCGATGGCGCCGCGCATCACGGTGAGGTAGTGCTGGCGGTCACGCACGTAGGCGGGCAGGATGGTGTGCTGGAGCAGCGTGTATAGCGCGTCGGCGGTGCGCTCGTCGTCGCAGCCGCTTTCGGCGTCGATCGACCAGCCGGTCACGCCGTCGAGCGCGCCTTCGATCCACCAGCCGTCCATCACGCTGAGGCTCGGCACGCCGTTGACCGCAGCCTTCATCCCGCTCGTTCCGGAGGCTTCGTTGGGCGGGCGCGGCGTGTTCAACCAGATGTCGGAGCCCGAGGTGAGCGCGGCGCCCCACGTCATGTCGTAGTCCTCGACGTAGACGATGTCGACGTTGCCGCTCAACGCGTGCGCGGCGCCGACGATGTGCTGGATCATTCCCTTGCCGTCCCAGTCGCGCGGGTGCGCCTTGCCGCCGAACACGATCTGGATCCCGCCGAAAAGGCGGGCGATCGCGGCTAGGCGTTCGGTGTCGCGAAGGATGAGGTCGTTGCGCTTGTAGGCCGTCGCCCGGCGGGCGAGCCCGATCGTGAAACGGTTTGGATCGAGCAGCTTCCCGGTCGCGTGCGCGACGCGGTCGATCAGGGCGTGTTTGGCGACCGCATGCGCGGCGGCGATCTCGTCGAGCGGAATCCCGATCGCTTGGCGCAGCTGCCAGTTGTCGCGCCGCCAGCCCGGCAGATGCCGGTCGAACAACTCGCCGAACGGCGTGGACGCCCACGTGCCGGCGTGGACGCCGTTGGTGATCGCGTGGACGTGTACGTCCGGGAACATCAAGCGCGACACCTCGCCGTGCTTGAGCGCGACCGCGTTGGTGAAGTGTGAGGCGCGCAGCGCGAGGTGGGTCATGTTGACGACGTCACCGTCGGCGAGGCCGAGCGCGCGCAGCGCGGTGACGTACTCGGGTCCGAGCACGTCGTGCGCGAGATCGAGTCCGAAGCAATCGTGGCCGGCCGGGACGGGCGTGTGCGTGGTGAAGACGCAGCGTTCGCGAACGCGCGCGAGATCGTCGAACGTCGGCGGCCCGTGCGGCGTCGCCCGCAACCGCTCGAGCAAGGCCAGCACGAGCAGTGCGGAGTGCCCTTCGTTCATATGATAGGTGGCGATATGCTCGTGACCGAGCGCTTCGAGTGCGGCCACCATGCCGACGCCGAGCAGCGTCTCCTGCTCGAGACGGTAGCGCGCATCGCCGCCGTACAACGCGCGCGTCAAGCCGCGCGCCGCGTCATCGTTCTCGGGGCGATCCGTGTCGAGGAAATAGACCGGCACGCTGTCGCCGTCGACGCCGCTCACCGTATAGCGCCAGATGCCGACGGTGACCGGCCGGCCGGAGATCGCGATCGTGACGATCGGAGACAGGAGTTCGAGCTGCGTTTCCGGGCGCCAGCTCTGAGGCTCTTCGTGCTGGAGGCCGTCGGCGTCGAGGTGCTGCCGGAAGTAGCCGTCGCGATAGAGGAGCGTCACCGCCGCCATGGGGTAGCCCGCGTCTGCAGCGGCGCGCACGACGTCGCCGGCCAACACGCCGAGGCCGCCGCTGTACGTCGCGACGTTCGGAGCTACGGCGATCTCCATCGACACGTAGGCGACGAGCGGCTGGGTCATCCTCTCCCTTTCATCGGCGCCGCGGAGCTCCCCGTTGACCCTTTGGCCGCATAAGTTGCGACCCAAGAGGCCGTGCTGTAGAGCCGCCCCGCGCGCCGAACGACCCGCAGGCGCCCGCGCTGAGCGGCCTTGTAGAGCCGATCGGCACCCCCGAACGTCGCCAGAGGCTGCAACTCCTCGGTCGGTTCGACGGCATCGCGGAGCCGTTCGAGGCCGCGCGCCAGCGCGATCCCCACCACCCGCGCGAGCGGCTCCGCGTTGCCTGCCAGCGCGGCGCGGACGGCGGCGGCGTAGCCGCGCCGCGCTCGCGAATCGAGCACGATCGGCGGTAGCCCGCGCCGGTAGGCCAACAGGTTGGCGACCAGCCGTGCGACGCGTCCGTTTCCCGACCCGAACGGCTGCAGCCTGACGAGCCGCGCGATCGCACGCGCCAGGGCGAGCGGAGCGAGGTCGTCGGCCCCGAGCGCGAGCCGGCCGACGTACGTCTCGGTTTCGAACGGCACGAGCCAGTGCGGCGGCGGGACCGTGCCGTCGGCGAGCGGCGGAACGGTTCGGGTTCGCCAGACGCCGCCGTCGTCCGTGAGGCCGCGGACCGTGAGGCGGTGTAGCGTGCGCAGGTCCTCGGTCGTTACCGGGCCGCGGCGCGTTCCTTGCTGGGCCGCCCAGGACGCGGCGTCCGAGTAGCCGCGCACGGTCAGGTACTCGTCGAGCCGGTGCCCGCCGAGGGCGCGACCGCGGTCCAGCAATGCGCGGACCTCGGTGACGTCGAGCCGTGCGCCGGCCAACCGGGACGAGCCGACGACCTCGTCGAGCCGAATCGCCGCGAAGGTGTCGCGAAGGGCCGCCGCCGGAGGGGCGGCGCGGACGATGGCGGCCAGCGCTTCGAGCCGGCCGGCGATCTGTCCAATCGCTTCCATCTGGAGATTATTGGACGAGGGAGCGCGCTATTCCGGTGCCCGTAACCGCTACGATGGTCGTGATGTCCGACTATCTCCAGGCCCTCCGTGAACGCGTCCTCCTGTTCGATGGGGCGATGGGGACGCAGTTGATGGCGCAGCACCTGACTGATGACGATTTCGGCGGCGCGGCGCACCACGGCTGCAACGAGGCCCTGGTCCTGACCCGCCCGGACTTGATCGAGCAGATCCATCGTGACTACTTCGCCGCCGGCGCCGACGTGGTCGAAACCGACTCGTTCACCGCTTCGCGGCTCAAGCTCGACGAGTACGGCCTGGGCGCACAGACGCGCGAGATCAATGTCGGCTCCGCGCAGCTTGCACGCCGGGCCGCGGACGCGTTCTCGACCCCCGATCACCCGCGCTTCGTGGCCGGTTCGCTGGGGCCGACCGGGATGCTGATCTCCTCGTCCGATCCCGCCCTTTCGAAGATCACCTTCGATCAACTGGCCGACCTGTATGAAGAGCAATCGACGGCGCTGATCGAGGGTGGCGTCGACCTGCTCCTGCTCGAGACGAGTCAGGATCTGCTCGAGATGAAAGCCGCGATCGCCGGGATCACGCGCGCCTTCGAGAAGGGCGTGCGCCGCGTTCCGATCCAGGCCCAGGCGACGCTCGACGTCACCGGACGCATGCTGCTCGGGACGGACATCGGCGCGGTTTGCGCGACGCTCGACGCGCTTCCGATCGACGTCATCGGCCTCAACTGCTCGACGGGCCCGTCGCACATGCGCGATCCGATCCGCTATCTCTGCGATAGTTCGCGCTGCTTCGTGAGCGTGATCCCCAACGCCGGGCTACCGCGTATGGGCCCCAAGGGAGAGACGATCTATCCCGAGACGCCGGCAGAGATGGGGACGGAGCTGCACGCGTTCGTCACCGACTTCGGCGTCAATGCGATCGGCGGCTGTTGCGGCACGACGCCGGCCCACATCGCGACGTTCCGCGCGAGTCTTGACGCGCTCGCCGCATCGGGTTACACGCCGCGCATCCCGGATCCCAAACCGCTGCAATTCGCGGCGTCGGCGATGACGTCGGTCGCGCTCAAACAAGAAGGCACCGTCCTACTGATCGGCGAGCGCGTCAACAGCCAGGGCTCGCGCAAGATCAAACGGCTGCTGCTGTCCGACGACTACGACGAGATCACGCTGGTCGCGCGCGGCCAAGTCGAAGGCGGCGCGCACCTGCTCGACATCTGCACCGCGCTGACCGAGCGCACCGACGAAGACGTTCAGATGGCGACGATCGTCAAACGCCTGGCGCAGTCGGTCGAAGCGCCGCTCGTCATCGACTCCACCGAACCCAAGGTGATCGAAGCCGCGCTCAAGATCTACGCGGGACGCCCGGTGGTGAACTCGATCCACCTCGAGAACGGGCGCACCAAGGTCGACAGCGTGATGCCGATGGTCAAGGAGGCCGGCGCCGCCGTCGTGGCGCTGACCATCGACGAAACCGGGATGGCGAAGACCGCGCAGCGCAAGCTCGAGATCGCGACACGCATCCGCGACATCGTCGTCGACGAGTACGGCATCCCGGCCGGGGCGTTGATCTTCGACGACCTGACCTTCACGCTTGCCACCGGCGACGCCGAGTACATCGACTCCGCTGTCGAGACCATCGAGGGGATCCGCCTGATCAAGCGCGAGCTGCCGGGCGTGCTGACCTCCCTCGGCCTCTCGAACGTGTCGTTCGGCCTGAATCCCGCCGCGCGGCACGCGCTCAACTCGGTGATGCTCCACCATTGCGTCGAAGCCGGACTCGACATGGCGATCGTCAACCCGGCCGACATCAAGCCGTACGCGGAGATCGGGCCGGAGGAGCGCGAGCTGTGTGACGATCTCGTGCTCAACCGGCGGCCCGATGCGCTGCAACGCGTCATCGAACACTTCGAGGCGAAGGTGCCGACGTCCACGTCCGGTCAGGCAGCGATGGACGAGGACGCCGACGCGCCGGTCGAGACGCGCATCCACAATTCAATTTTGCGGCGGCGCAAGGACGGGATCGAGGCGAAGATCGACGAGGCGCTGGAGCGCCGCGATCCGGTCGACGTCCTCAACAACGTGCTGTTGCCGGCGATGAAAGAAGTCGGCGACAAGTTCGGCGCGGGCGAGCTGATCCTGCCGTTCGTGCTGCAGTCGGCCGAGGTGATGAAGAAGGCCGTCGCGCACCTCGAGCAATTCCTCGAGCGCAAGGAGGGCGTCAGCAAAGGCGTCGTCGTGCTCGCGACGGTGTTCGGGGACGTGCACGACATCGGCAAGAACCTGGTCGGGACGATCCTCTCGAACAACGGTTACACGGTCCATGACATCGGCAAGCAAGTGCCGGTCAACACGATCCTCGACAAGGCGGTCGAGGTGAACGCCGACGCGATCGGGCTTTCGGCGCTGCTCGTCTCGACGTCCAAACAGATGCCGATCCTCGTCAAAGAACAGGCCTCGCGCGGGCTCACCTATCCGGTCGTCATCGGCGGGGCGGCGATCAACCGCGATTTCGGACGGCGCGTCGCGTATGCTGCCGAGGAGCGCTTCTTCGAGCCCGGCGTGTTCTACGCCAAGGATGCCTTCGAAGGGCTCGACCTCATGGACGCGCTGACCAGCGACGACGCGCGGCTCGTGCTCGTCGACCGCGTGCGCACCGAGGCGGCAGCGCTGCGGGTGAAAGACGCCGGCGCGCTCGCGGCGCCGGCGGTATCGGGGAAGACGGCTCGCGCCGACGTCGGCATAGCCGACGTTCCCACGCCGCCGTTTCTGGGAGCGCGCACGCTTGCCCACGTCGACCCGCGCGAACTGTGGGATTGCTTCGATCTGCGCAGCCTGTACCGGCTGTCGTGGGGCGGCGCGAACGTCAAGGGCGCCGACTGGGAGAAGCTCGTCGCCGAAGAGTTCGAGCCGCGCCTGCGCCGCTACGAGAAGATGGCGGAAACCGAGCCGTTTCTCGACCCGCGCGTCGTGTACGGGTATTTTCCCGCGGCCGGCAGCGGCGACGACGTGATCGTGTACGACCCGGCCGACCGCACGCGCGAGATCGCGCGCTTCACGTTCGCTCGTCAACTCGGCGGCGAGCACCTGTGTTTGGCAGATTACGTTCGCGAGCCCTTAGCGGGCGGCGCGAGCGACGTCATCGTGCTTCAGGTGGTGACCGTCGGCGCAGAAGCGTCACGCCGAACCGACGAGCTGCAAGCGCGCAACGACTACAGCGAGGCGTATTTTCTCCACGGCTTCTCAGTGCAGTCGGCCGAGGCGCTGGCGGAGCGGATGCATCGGCGCATCCGTCACGAGCTCGGCCTTCCCGACGATCGCGGAAAGCGCTACTCGTGGGGTTACGGCGCGTGTCCCGACCTCTCGCAGCACGAGCTCGTGTGGCGCCTGCTCGACGCCGAGAACGCGATCGGCACATCGCTGACCAGCGCCTACCAGATCATGCCCGAGCAGTCGACGGCCGCGCTCGTAATCCATCATCCGCGCGCCGCGTACTTCAACGCCGCGGCAGTTCGGGAGCTGGCCGCAGTCTGAGAACCCAAACTTGCCGGGTCGCAACGTAGGCTTTTTTGTCGTCGCTCAATCGCCTCGAAAGTGATAGTAGTTTTCAGATTCACCTAGCGTGCACCATGTGATACACTGTGCAAGACAAGAATGAAAATCATCGTCACAGCGGAGGCCCGCCTGCCCAAGAACTATGCGCTCGTCCGCGACATGGTTCATGAGCACGGAACCGGCCGGCATCTGACGGCGGCCGACGTCCACTCCTTCGCCAAGCAGCGGCAGCCGCGCATCGGCTACTCGACGGTCTACCGGGCGCTCAATCGCCTGGCGAGGCTGGGCCTGGTTTCCGAGGTCCTGGTGCCGGGCGCCGACGTCACCTACTACGAGTCGGTCGCCGGGCCGCACGCCCACTTTCGCTGCGCCGCCTGCGGACGGATCGACGACCTCGACTATCGCTTGCCCAAGGCCGCCGTCGCGCGAATCGCGCGCGAACACGGATTCGAGATCGGGGACGTGCTGGTCAACTTCACCGGGCGTTGCGCGTCCTGTCGCGAGCCTGCCGGGGGCTGATCCCTCGTCCGCGCAGGGCGGCCCCGCCGCGCGGGCGTACACAGGGCCGACTCGCTGCAGTCTAGGAGTCGTGGGTATGCGTTTGTCTCCGATCTCGCGCGCCGTCGCCGCCACCGCCTTGGCGGCGGTCCTGGCCGCCTGCACCAACTCGACGTCGACGACGTCCTCGAGCGGCAGCTCTTCCGAACCAGCGGCTGCGGGGCAGACGATCAAGATCGGCGTCGATCTGCCGGTGAGCGGGGCCGACGCGTCGATCGGAATTCCGACGCAGAACGGCGTCGTGCTCGCGGTCGAGGAGGCGAACAAGAACGGCTTCGCCGGCGGCAAGTTCAAGCTCGACACCTCGCTGCTCGACGACGCGGTGCAAGGAAAGCACGATCCCGCAGCCGGCGCGCAGAACGTCAAGACGTTCATCGCCGACTCCTCGGTGCTCGCGATGGTCGGGCCGTTCAACTCGAACGTCGCGAAGTCGGAGATCCCGCTGACGAACGACGCGGGGCTGGTGCAGATCTCACCTTCGAACACCAACGACGGGCTGACGATCGGCGACGACGCGAAGAAGCTGCGGACCGCGCATCCCGACACGAACACGTACTTCCGCGTTTGCACGCGCGACTCCAAGCAGGGCCTTGCGCTGGCCCAGGTTGCGGCGCAGCGGCTGGGCCTCAAGCGGGTCTTCATCATCGACGACAACGAGACGTACGGGAAGGGACTCGCCGACGTCTTCGACGCGTCGTTCCGCCAGCTCGGCGGCACGGTACTCGGCCACGAGCACATCACGGCGAACCAGCAAGATTTCAAAGCGTTGCTCACCAAGGCCAAGGCCGACAACCCTGACGGCGTTTTCTTCGGCGGCAATACCTCAACGGGCGGCGGCCTGGTGCGACGTCAAATGAGCGATGTCGGATTGGGCAGCGTGCCGTATCTCGGTGGTGACGGTATCTCGGACCCCGAGTTCGAAACGGTCGCCGGCGCCACGGCAAACGGCTCGTACATGACGGTCGCGGCGCCGGACGCGTCGAAGCTGCCCTCCGCCAAGCAGTTCATCGCTGCGTACCAGGCGCGCTTCAAGAGCAACGTCGGCCCGTACTCGGCCAATGCCTATACGGCGGCGAAGATCGAGATCGCGGCGATCGAGAAAGCTATCACCGACGCCGGCGGCAAGATGCCGACACGCGCCGACGTGCTCAAGTACGTTGCAGCGACCAAAGACTTCGACTCCCCGATCGGCAAGGTGGGCTTCGACGCCAACGGCGACACGACGTCGCCGGTGCTTTCGCTGCTCGAAGTCAAGGGCGGCAAGCCGATCACGATCGACGTCATTACGCTGAAGTCTTGACGCTCTTCGTCCAACAGCTCATCAATGGGCTGTCGCTCGGCGGGATCTACGCGCTCATCGCGCTCGGCTACACGATGGTCTACGGGATCATCGAGCTCATCAACTTCGCGCACGGCGACGTCTACACGCTCGGAACGTTCTTCTCGCTGGCGATCCTCACGCTGCTTGGCGTGACCGGGATCGTATCCGGTCCGATGCTCATCGTCGTCGTCGCGGTGGCGATCCTGGGGGCGATGCTCCTCTGCGGGCTGACGGGCGTCATCATCGAGCGGCTTGCTTATCGCCGCCTCCGAAATGCGCCCAAGTTGGCGCCGCTCATCACCGCAATCGGGATGTCGTTCATTCTCGAAAATCTCATGCAGTACTGGAAAGGGCCGTCGCCGATTCCGTTCCCGCAGGTGATCCCGAATCCCAGTTTCGCGGTCGGCGCGGTGACCGTCGAGGCCAAGCAAATCATGGTGATCCTGCTCGCGGTGGTGCTGATGATGGTGTTGCAGACGTTCGTGCGGTACAGCCGCCTGGGCAAGGCGATGCGCGCGACGGCGCAGGACAAAGACGCCGCGCAACTGATGGGGATCGACATCAACACCACGATCGCGCTAACGTTCCTCATCGGTTCGGCGCTCGCCGGCGCCGCCGGCTTCGTGTCCGGGGTCTATTACGGCTCGACGTGGTTCTTCAACGGCTTCGCAGCGGGACTCAAAGCGTTCACGGCGGCGGTTCTGGGCGGGATCGGCAACATCGCGGGCGCGATGCTCGGCGGTTTTCTGATCGGCTTGATCGAGGCGATGACCACCCAGTTCATCGGCGACCAGTGGTCCAACGTCGTCGTGTTCTCGGTGCTGGTCCTGGTCCTGATCTTCCGTCCGTCCGGACTGCTTGGCGAGTCGCTGCCGAACAAAGTCTAACGTGAACCAATTGTTGCGTTTCGTTTCGCTCGTTGCCGCCCTCGTTCGGACGCCGCGTGGACGCACGGCCCTCGTGTGCGTGGTCGCGATCGCGCTGCCGTTCGTCGGCCGCAACGACGCGTTCACCAACTTTCTCGCCGATGCCGGCGCCTTCGTGCTGCTGGCGCTCGGGCTGAACATCGTCGTCGGCTTCGCCGGGTTGCTCGATCTCGGGTATGCAGCGTTCTTCGCGATCGGCTCGTACGCGTTCGCGATGCTCGCCTCGCCGCAGTTCGGGATCCATCTGCCGTTCTGGCTGCTGCTGTTCGTCGCGTCGGGGATCGCGGGGGTGTTCGGTATCCTGCTCGGCGCGCCGACGCTGCGGCTGCGCGGCGACTACCTCGCGATCGTCACGCTCGGCTTCGGCGAGATCGTTCCGCAGACGTTCCTCAACCTGAGCCAGTGGACCGGCGGCCCCAACGGGATCGGTTCGCTCGATCAGCCGTCGATCGGGGCTTACAAGTTCGGTTTCAATGCGCTGCCGTACTATTTCATGGTGCTCGGGTTGATCGCGTTCGCGGTCTGGGTCGCGAGCAATCTGCGCAACAGCCGGCTCGGGCGCGCTTGGATGGCGATCCGCGAAGACGAGCTGGCCGCGGCGCACATGGGGATCAACACGACCACGACCAAGCTGGCCGCGTTCGCGATGGGCGCGTCGTTCAGCGGCTTGGCCGGCTGCGCGTTCGCCTCGAAGCTGCAGCTGGTTTCGCCGGATCAGTTCGGCTTCAACGTCAGCGTGTTCATCCTCGCGATGCTCGTGCTCGGCGGGATGGGCAACATCCCCGGCGTGATCGTCGGCAGCTTGATCCTGTCCGCCCTCGAGCGCTTCATCCTCCCGCAGGGAACGAACTTCTTGCACGGGCTCGGCTTGAACGTCGACTTGACGAACTCGCGCTTTTTGATCTACGGCGTGATCCTCGTGATGATGATGCTGTTCCGGCCCGAGGGACTGATCCCGAGCCGCCAGCGCAAGGCCGAGCTGCACGCGGGTGAAGGTGATGCCGGCGTCGCCGCGCAGGAGCAAGCGCTTTACACCGAGGCGGTGCACTGACATGTCGCTCTTGACGTTGGAGCACGTGACGCAGCGGTTCGGCGGACTGGTCGCCGTCAACGAGCTCGACTTCGCGATCGAGGCCGGTTCGATCGTCGCGATGATCGGTCCGAACGGCGCGGGTAAATCGACGGCGTTCAACTTGATCACCGGGATCTACCGGCCGACGTCCGGCCGGGTCGTCTTCGATGGAACCGACGTGACGGGGATGCCGACCAGCCGCATCGCGAGCCTCGGCATCGCGCGGACGTTCCAGAACATCCGTCTGTTCGCGTTCATGTCGGCGATCGAGAACGTCACGACCGGCGAGCACGCGCGCCTGCACGCGAACCTGGTCGACTCGCTGCTGCACACGCCGCGGCAGCGCAAGGAGGAGGAGACTGCCCGGTCGCGCGCGCTCGAGCTGCTGCGGTTCGTCGGTCTCGAAGCCAGCGCCGACACGTATGCGCGCAACTTCGCGTACGGCCTCCAGCGGCGGTTGGAGATCGCCCGCGCGCTCGCTTCGGAACCGAAATTGCTGCTGCTCGACGAGCCGGCCGCAGGGATGAATCCGAGCGAGAAGCAGGACCTCGTCGATCTGATCCGGCGCATTCGCGATCGCGGCATCACCGTATTCCTGATCGAGCACGACATGGGACTCGTCATGCAGCTCAGCGAGCGGATCACCGTGCTGGACCACGGCGAGAAGATCGCGGAGGGTCTGCCCGCGGACGTTCGCAACGACCCGCGCGTGATCGAAGCGTATCTTGGAGCGCCCGCCTGATGGCGTTGCTCGAAGTGACGAACCTGGTTGCGCGTTACGGGCGGATTACCGCGCTGTCGGACGTCTCGCTCACCGTCGACGAGGGTGAGGTCGTCACGCTGATCGGTGCCAACGGGGCGGGAAAGACGACGACGCTGCGCACGATCAGCGGCCTGATGCGCCCGGCGAGCGGGACGATCCGGTTCGACGGTCGCGACATCACGCGGGTCGCGCCCAACGAGATCGTGCGCGCCGGAATCGGGCACTCGCCCGAAGGCCGGCGCGTCTTCCCCCGGATGACGGTGCGCGAGAACCTCGAGCTAGGCGCGTACACGCGGCGAGCAAAGGACGAGATCGCCGCCGACATCGAGCGCGTCCTCACGATCTTCCCGCGGCTGCGAGAACGATACGCGCAGAAAGCCGGGACGATGTCGGGCGGCGAGCAGCAAATGCTCGCGATCGGACGTGCGCTCATGTCGCGCCCACGCCTCTTGCTGCTGGACGAGCCGTCGCTCGGTTTGTCGCCCAAGCTGGTCCAGACGATCTTTGAGGTGATCCGCGACATCAGCGCGCGCGGGACAACGATTCTGCTGATCGAGCAGAACGCACGCCAGGCGCTGGCGGTCGCCTCGCGCGGCTATGTGTTGGAAGTCGGCCGAATCGCCCATCAAGGCGCCGCCGCCGATCTAACGGCGAGCGAAGTGGTTCGAGCGGCCTACCTCGGGGGCGGCGCCTGAGGCTTTCGGGCGTCGCACGACGAAGGGTCGGGCGTGCAGAATTCGTTTGTAACGCAGTCGGTTTTCACGCTCTTGATCGCCGCGTTCGTGGTGTTTCGGTTCGCGATACGCGAGCTCAAGCCGCGGGTGATCAAGGGCGGCGTGCTGTGGGCCCGGCCGGCGATCCTCCTGATCCTCTCGGCATATCTCGCCTGGGCGACGATCAGCTTCGACCCGGCTGGAATCGATCAGCTGTTCGCGGCGCTCATCGCTGGGGTGGTCCTAGGGGCGATTACCGGGGTACTCATCGTTCGTTACACGACGTTCGCGCCGGCCGGCGTCCCCAATGCAGTGATTGCAAGCGGGTCGCGCGTGACGTTCGCAATCTGGGTCATCGCGTTCGTGCTGCGCTTCGTCGCTCGCTACGCCGTCCCGCACGGCGCTGATCCGCGCACGCAGCTGCCGATGAACAGCGGCACTGTCGCGCTGGTCGCGGTCGCCTTCATCGTGATCGCTGTAGCATTCCACCGTGCGATCGGCCGCTACGGCGGCGCATCGAGCGTCGTTCCCGCGCGCTAGCCGCCCTCGTCCCTCCAATGATCACCCTGCGCTCGTAGTCCGTTAGGCTCCTTCGTTGCAATACGTATACTCGATGTATCGGGTCGGCAAGACCGTGCCGCCGAAACGTCAGATCCTCAAAGACATCTCGCTCAGCTTCTTGCCGGGCGCAAAGATCGGGATCCTCGGGCTCAACGGCGCGGGGAAGTCGACGGTGTTGCGCATCATGGCCGGTATCGACACCGACATCGACGGCGACGCGCAGGCGATGCCCAATCTCACGATCGGGTACCTCGAGCAAGAGCCGAAACTCGATCCTGACAAGACCGTGCGCGAGTCGGTCGAGGAGGGGCTGAGCGAACAGACCGCGGCGCGCAAGCGGCTCGACGAGGTCTACGCCGCTTACGGTGAACCCGACGCCGACTTCGAGGCGCTCGCGAACGAGCAGGCCGCGCTCGAGGCGGTGTTGTTCGCGCAAGGCGACGATCTCGAGCAGCAGTTGGAGATCGCCGCCGACGCGTTGCGCCTGCCGCCGTGGGACGCCAAGATCGGACCGCTCTCGGGCGGTGAGAAGCGCCGCGTCGCGCTGTGCCGGCTGCTGCTCTCCAAGCCCGACATGCTGCTGCTCGACGAGCCGACGAACCATCTCGATGCCGAGAGCGTCGAGTGGCTCGAGCATTTCCTGCAGCGTTTCCCCGGAACCGTGGTCGCCGTGACGCACGATCGCTACTTCCTCGACAACGCCGCGGAGTGGATTCTCGAGCTCGACCGCGGGCGCGGAATTCCATGGAAGGGCAACTACAGCTCGTGGCTCGATCAGAAGCAGGAGCGTCTGGCGCAGGAAGAAGCCACCGAGTCGGCGCGCCGTAAGGCGCTCAAGCGCGAGCTCGAATGGGTGCGTTCGGGCACGAAGGCGCAGCAAGCGAAGAGCAAGAGCCGTCTCGCGCGTTTCGACGAGCTATCGAGTTACGAATACCAGAAGCGCAACGAGACACAAGAGATCTTCATTCCGGTCGCCGACCGGCTCGGTGACCGCGTGATCGAGTTCAGCGGCGTGCGCAAAGGCTACGGCGACCGGCTGTTGATGGACGACGTCAACTTTCGGATTCCAGCCGGCGCGATCGTCGGGATCATCGGCCCCAACGGCGCCGGAAAGTCGACGCTGTTCCGCATGATCGCGGGCAAGGAGCAACCCGACGCGGGTGAGATCGCGATCGGAGCGAGCGTGAAGCTGGCCGTCGTCGATCAGAGCCGCGAAGCGCTCGACAACACGAAAACTGTGTTCGAGGACGTCACCGGCGGCCGTGACATGCTGACCATCGGCCGCTTCGAGATGCCGTCACGCGCGTATCTGGGCCGTTTCAACTTCAAGGGCGGCGATCAGCAGAAGAACGTCGGTACGCTCTCGGGCGGCGAGCGCGGTCGTCTGCATCTCGCTAAGACGTTGCTCGAAGGCGGTAACGTGCTGTTGCTCGACGAGCCGTCGAACGATCTCGACGTCGAGACGCTGCGTGCGCTCGAGGACGCGCTCGGCGAGTTTGCCGGCACGGTGCTGGTGATCAGTCACGATCGCTGGTTCCTCGACCGCATCGCGACCCACATCATCGCGTTCGAAGGCGACTCACGCGTCCATTTCTTCGAGGGCAACTACCACGAGTACGAGGCCGACAAGGTCGCGCGGCTCGGGGACGAAGCAGCCCGACCCCACCGCCTTCGCTACCGCCCGTTGACCTTGCCGTAGCAGAACGCATGAGGATCTGGCGGAACCGCAGGTCCTCATGCGCGTGGAATCAGGCGAACCCTCAGAGCGGGACGCTGATGAAGACGTGCAGACCGCTCCGATAGCCCCAGTAGCCCCAGGCGCTGTTGTAGTACGTGACCGGGCGTCCGTGCCAGTAGCGGTAGCGGCGCGGCGCCTGCTGCCACGCGGTGTAGCGATAGTCGCGGTGCGCATAGTAGTGCGGGTCGTGCCTGTAGTAGCCATGCCGGTCGTATTGTTGTGCGAACGCCGGTGCCGCCGAACCCAGGAGCGCGAGGCTGAGAGCGAAGGCGGAAGTGAGGAGACGTTTCATGCGTCTCGCGTACCCACTGCGGTGTGATGCGAGGCGCGTTCTCAGTCATCTCTCACGTTGCCATCGTTTGGTCGGGTATTGGCACGCGAACGATCGCCATTCGGCGTCCGTAGCCTTCGCCGCGCGTCCTGTAGCGGGTGAGCACGCCCTCGTCGTGGTCGATGGGTGGCGGAAGCGCGGTAACGCCTTCGGCGAGCAGATGCAAACTGATCGTCGCGCCGAGCGCGGCCGCCGTTTGGTCCGGCTTGTCGCCTTTTGCGGTTAGACCCGGGAACTCGTCGGTCCAACCGGTGAACTCGAGGCGCGTGCCGGCCGGGCTCGCGCGCACGAAGACGTCGTACCGCTCCTCAATTTCCTGTGACATCAAAAGCCTTCCACGCCCTTCGTCGCGAGCACCGCGCGTCGGGCCGACTCAGCGAAGCACGCGCTAAGCGGCGCGCGCGGAATCAGCGAGCGTGGAAGTGCGGAGGTGCGCGGCCGTGTGACGCCGCGATCGCGGGTACGTCCAGTGGGCGCGGCGGTGCGAGGCTTCCGATCACAGCCCGCAATGGCGAGAGCGAATCCCACTCCAAGACGAGACGACGAAGGAGGTCGATGACCTCGACGATGCTCCGCGCAACCCAGTCGAGGAGCCGAGCTAGCACCGCCACCACGAGAAGTCCGATCGCGGCATGCAAGCCGAGGCTTGCGAGAACCGGTCCGCCCAACCACACCGCACCGCCGAACGCATGGCCCGCCACGGCGATCTGCTCGAGTGTTTCCGCACCGAACAGCGTGACGATCTGAAGTGCGAACGTGACCGGGAAAAGTCGCATCGCGGTTTGTGGTGGTACCGCTGCGCGCGACTCACGAAGCCACGCCGTAGCGTGTCCCAAGCGAGATCTCGGCACCGTGCGGCGCACCACTCCGACGACGAAGAGCGCCGCGAAGACGAGAGCTGCGGCAAGCGCCGGCAGGACGTCCGCATAGCTGTGGTCGGTAAAGCGGCCCGAGCCGAACACACCGCGGTTCGATAGCCCCTCGACGAGCGGATCGGCAAGCGCCGCGGACGTGACGGCGGCCACCAGACAGAACAGCAAACGTGCGGGTCCGGCACGCATGACCGTTCGCTTCGCACGAAGGCCCGCGATTCCTCGACCGGCAAGGGAAAGGGCGGCCGAACGCGACAACTTGCGCAACCGATCAATGAACGAAAAACCCGGCCTCCAGGCCGAGATCGAAGCCGGGCGGCCGTGTCGGTCGACCGTCCCAGACATCGAGGAGAACGCGTTTGGGCACGGTTCTCAATGCCTTCCACGTCGCAGTCACCTCGAATCCGGAAGCGATCCGCCGAGCGGCTCGCGCGTGCGCCCGCGGCGCACCCGAGCGCAAGTTCCTCGACGGAGTCGGTGCGCTTCGGGACGGTGACGTCGACGGCGCCGTGCGGCTTCTGCGGCAAGTCGTGAAGCGCGGACCGGCCGACGTCGCCGCAGCTGCGGCGGATTTTCTCGGGCCGATCTTCGCAATGCGGCACGCGCACGACGAGGTCTTCGGCGTTGCCGGCGTGCTGGAGGCAGGCGGGTGGGACGCATCCGCGAGCGTCTTTCGCGCTATTGCCGCCGCCGATCGCGGCGAACGCAAAGCGGCGCGCCGTCATTGCGATGCGGCGGAACGCGCACTTTTGTCCGACGTCGATCCCGTCGTCGAACTACGCGTCCTTCAACGGATCGCGCGGACCGCATACTTTCTCGGCGACCATACGCGCGCACTCAACCTGGCTATCCGCAGTGCGCGAGCCGCGGAAAAGCTCGGCGCGTGGCACCCTGCTGCGGCTGCGTATTCCGTCGCGTTCAACGTCTATCATGACGTCCTCGAGGACTTTACCGAGGCCGATCGCTACGTTCGTCTGTTTCGAACGGCGGCGACGAAGACGGACGACGCGTCGCTGCTCCAGCCCGCGCTGGTCGCGGAGTTCACGGTCGCGGTGCAGATCGGCGATGTCGAGCGCGTTCCCAAGCTCGAGCGGCAGTTGCGCTCCTTGTGTCTTCCCGAGCAATTTCAGGAGAACTATCCGCTGACCCTCGCGCACGCGATGGTACTGGGCGCGACCGATCTCCCCGCGATGAGGACGGTACTCGCCGTCCTGCGCGATACGGGTGGCCGAAGCCGAGCCCAGTCGGCGCTCTGCGGCGCGCTCATCGCCCTTGCGCACGCGGCGCGCCGGGACGACGACGCCGCGAGGGCCGAGCTGCAGGCAGCGATTTCGGGGCTCGGGCGCTTCTCGGTCACCGAACCTGCGTACGAGCAACGCCTTCGCCGCCTCACGCGGGCGACGGTGGCGGTCGCGTGCGACCTGCTCGGCGACCACGTGCGCGCCATGCGGACCTTGGACGTGCGCGAAGTCGGTCCGGATCGGGGAATCCGCGAGTTGGCACGCGGAGCCGCCGACGTCGAGCCGGGACTCCGCGGAATGCAGCGCGTCTACGAGAACGCGCGCGCATCACGCGCTACGAACGAGCCGCCTGCGAAGCTCACAGACTCCGAGCTCGAGGTGCTGAACCTGCTCGGACGAGGTTGGAGCGCCGGACGCATCGCGCAGGAAACCGGGCGCAGCGTCAATACCGTGTACAACCACACGCGCTCGATCCTCGGCAAGCTCGAGGCCGCGCGCGCGCCGGAAGCCGTCGCGATCGCGCGGCATCGTGGATACATCACCTGAGCTGAGTGATACGCGCCAACGGCGCGCATAGTCAATGTTGATCCGGGTCGCGTGAACGCACTGCGCCACGCTGTGACTGCACCTTCCAAGGAGGCAGTCCATGATCGCGGCGCTCATCATAGCGTTGGTTTTGGCAGCGTCGTCGGGCGGGACGACGACGTCGCCGTCGTCGTCGTCGAACGACATCACGAATCCCGTCTCGTGTGGATCTCAACCGTACTGCGAATAATGAGCCGCACGATGACGACCTGGTCGGTACTCTTGTGCTGCTCGATTTCCTGATGGGCGACTCGCTCGTCCAGGTCGCAGCGCGGCATCGTCTGCGATCGGTGGCCGAGGTCGAGGCGAAGCTGCGCGCGGCGCTTCTGCGTCACGGCTACACCGCTCGCGATCGGCGCGAGCGATGAACGCGAAAGAAATGTGGGTCACCGGACGTCGCCAGGTCGAGCCAGGAAGTAGCGAGGGGGTGCGCGGCAGAGGTGGGACACGAAAGTGCCCCACCTCTTGCTATTCTCGTACGAAGTCGGCGATGAGCGCCGGCGCCGCGGCGTCGAAGCCGACGACGTCGAGCATGCCACCATCGTTTGGGTCGGCGATCGTGAACCCGTTCGACGTCATGCCGACCACGACGAGCTTCGCCGGGATCCCCGTCCGCTCGCGGTAAATGCGGAGCGCTTCGTCGGCGTGGATCGTTCCCGCCCACGTCTCGTTGTCCGTCAGCACGACGAACAGGTCGATTGCGAGCCGGTTCTCGAGCGCGTAGAGCATCGGGAGCGAGCAGTCCGTTCCCATGAACGGGAGCGCGTTCGTGCGCGCCACGACCGATGCGACGCTCTCATCGCGGCCGATCGTGAACGGGACGAATTCCTCCGCGAACGCCATGACCCGCACGTCGCGTTCCGTGCGAACGAACGTGAGCGCCATCGCCGCCGCGCCGACGCGCGGCGTGATTCCCGGGATTCCGGCGATCGTGCCGCACGACATCGAACCCGAGACATCGAGGCCGATCAGCGTTCGTGCGCCGGTCGGCTCGACGTTCTCGAACGCCAGGCCGAAGGCCGCATCGAGCGCCTCGACGACCGCCGGAACCGGCGTCCACGTCGCGGAGCCGCGCGCGCTGCGGCCCGACGCGTACGTCGTGAGCGCAGCGAGCAGGGCGATCGGGTGGATGCGCGCCTTGCGCAGCGCCGCCCGATCCGCGAGCCGTCCGATCACCGTTGCCGTCGCCTCGCCCTTGGGCGTGAGGAGACCGACGCGCGTGAGCGTCGCGAGGTTGCGCACCAGCGCCGTCATCGGCAGCGCCGGCAGCAGCGCCTCCCACACACGCGGCTCCTTGAGCCACGCGCTCGGCAGCGCCTCGCGCGGCAGGCCGCTCGTGCGCACCAGCTCGGCGCACGTTGCGGCGTCGGCGTCCTCGGACACCTTCGCCGCCGAATGTGCGCGCAGCAGCGCGAGCGAACCGAGCTCGGCGCTCGGCACCTCGCCCTTCACGATCCAGGCATACAGCGCGGCGCGCTCGGCGTCCGCCGCGAGCGGGTGCGCGAGACGGAAGACGTCGCGATGCGTGAAGCCCTCGCGGTTCTGATACTTGAGCGCCTGATACGCCAGATCGCGCACCGGCTTCGACTCGTACCAGCTGCGCAGCGCCTTGCGCAGGCCGCGGCCCCAGCCTCGGAACTGCTCGATGTACGAGCAGAACGTGAGCAGGTGCGAACCCGTGCGGCAGATTCGGCGGAGGCCTTCACCCAGCGCGTAGCGGCGCGTCGGCTCGTCGCCGAATCCCGCGCAAGCGGCCAGCGCGAAGATCGCCGGCTGCACCTTGGGCGCACGGCCGCCCTCCGAGAGGGCGATGACGCGCGCGACGACGCGCTGGCCGTCCTCGCGAATCGCCTCGACGAGGTTGACCGCGTTTTCCTTGGTGAGCCGCGACTCGGTCGCGTAGTACGTGCCGCCTTCGGATCCGAGGATCAGGAAGCGGTCGACGCGCGCCCAGCGGTCGAGCGGGTAGACGTAGCCGCCGCCGTCGCCGCGGACTTGGTCGCGCTCCGGCTTCGGCTGCGGCTGCGTCTGCAGCGTGCCGACGGCGCGGCCGCGAAAGATGCGTGCGAGCATGTTCATGGGTTCCCTCACTTCGAGAGAATCGAAGACGATGAAGATGAGTGCGGAATCGCGGACGAGGTGTCATACGGCCCGCGAATGGATCGCTCTCGGACGAGTGGTGTTCGAGGGTGGCTTGCGCCTAGCGCTCTTCCAAACTGAGCTACGTGCGGAGCACGGTGGGAATCGAACCCACGACCTCTCGTGTAATAGACGTTAACCTCAAACGTCCGGCCCGAAAGCGGAGCCGTGGAATGTGCTGTGCGAACGGACGAGGTGTGATGCGGGACCTTCCGTGCCTTTCAGCGCCGAAGGGCTGGTTTCGAAGCAGCTGTTCCAAATAACCCGCATCGTTCGGCCCGCACGCACCGCATGTGTGCGCCGTGGACAAAGTGTGTTCCGGGACGGGAGCATCGCATGGCGATGGGCTAGACTCCGATCCAGCCCGCGCATCGCCGGACCGACGATACGGCCGGCGATGCGTCCCCCTGGTCTGACGGATAGCTCCGGCAGTAGTGGAGGAGAACCCGAAACGTCCGGCCCACGGCCGGTGCATTGTTAGCTTGGCGGTGATCTTTCTGCATCCTCGACGACCGAGCAGCATAGGCGCCAACGTCGAACGCTGATGCTCTGCACAGTGCGCCCGAGTTCCGCAGCCACCACGAGTCTTCGGGTCCCCCTCCCTTCGGAACAAACAGAAGCGGGATGAGCGCATCGCTCACCCCGCTTCATCAGCGTACGTGGTTCGCGCTCGAAAAGTTCTAGACCAGCCGCGACCCGCTTGGGGCGCACGATGTCACCGGCAGCCGCGAGGCGGAGCCGTGATTGCGATCCGATAGGCCGACGTACAAACGTATCTGCATGATTGAACTCGCAAACGAGCTTAGCACGACAACAAACTTTGTCAAGGGTAGTGACGGAGCTTTGCCAAGGCAAACATCGCAAGGCCCTCAAGCCCAATGTCATCCCGAGCCCGTCGAGGGACGAGCGATCGATTTATGCGACAACGGATCTTGCGCCGCGAAAGTCGCCATGCGCCCTGAGCTCGGCGAAGGGCGCCCGCGACCACGAGCTGTCAGACGCTAACGTCATCGAACATAAGCACGCGTTTGAAAAATGATGTCAACATGAGAAACATTGTGCGACCGCTTGACAAGGATGGGGGCTTACCGGTAGGATTCGTCACGTTATGATGCAGCGATATGCGTCCGTCCTATCCCGAACCGAAGACCACAAATCGTGGTCCGAGGATTCGAATTGCCTGAGCGGTTATACGTTCGGGTTGGCCGGCGCGCGCCCAGAGATGGGTATCGTCGCCTCGTAACAATCGCTCCGAGACTCCTGTAAGCTTTACGAGGGGATCGGCGCGCAGCCGGTCCCTTTTTCGTTCTGTTCGGGTCCGAGTCGAGGCGACGATCGCGACTCCAAATCGCGTGAGGGGCGTTCGATTCGTCCCGGGCCCGCATGGTGGTCGAAGCCGAAGTGGTCGAGGCGCTCGCCCGTGGAGCGAGCTGAAGCGAGTTTGAGTCTCGTCGATCACCCCAAGTTCGTTGCGTGCACGGTCGTGCACGTCTGGTTCAGCGCGTCCTTTGAAAACTGAATACGTCAATCCTGAAGTTCTCGCGCGAGGTTCTTGCGCGGCGCCCTGGCACGCGCCGATGCTCGTTGAGCCGCCTCACGCGCTCCTGCGATCGGAGCAACGCTGCGTCACCCGGCGAGAAAGGGCGCGGCGAGATCGCATTTCGGAGTGGTGGCCGAACGGTAAGGCGTCGACCTGCTACGTCGATGAGTCGCGAAGGCGACGAGCGTGTTCGACTCACGCCCACTCCGCATATCGGGGATTAGCTGAGACGGTTCTAGCGCGCGTCTGAAGATCGCGAGACGAGGATTCGAGCGCCTCATCCCCGGCCATGCTCGAACAACTTTCACCCAGAGTCGCGCGTTCACGGCGAGCCGCGCGATTCGAAGGCGCCGTCGTGGGGCGACGCGCGCAAAGGCCAGGTGTCGCGATGGTCCGCGACCGGGCAAGCTCGCCGTGTCATGCCCCCGTAGCCAAGCGGAAAGGCGCCGGATTACGGATCCGGTCGAGCGGCGGTTCGATTCCGCCCGGGGGTTCGATGGGACGGCATGTACCAAGGCCAGGCGACGGTGTTTTGCAAGCACTGTGCGGTCGGTTCGATTCCGACTCGTTCCACCAATCCGGATTAGTTCAGCGGTAGAACGTCGCCCTGTTAAGGCGAATGTGGGTGGTTCGACACCATCATCCGGAGCCAGCCCGACTAGCTCAATCGGTGGAAGCGGTCGCCTCAAAAGTGACATGTTCGCGGTTCGAATCCGCGGTCGGGCATTTCGCCGGCGTAGACCAACGGCAGAGTCAGCAGCCCGAGATGCTGCGTAGTGCGCGTTCGAATCGCGCCGCCGGTATTCGCCGCCCTCGCTCAACGGCAGAAGCAACGCGTTCAGAACGCGTCCAGTCTGGGTTCAAATCCCAGGGGCGGTATTTTGGGGTGAGATGTCCTGTGGGAATGGACGGCGGGCCGTAACCCCGTCGCGCGCGCGCACTGTCGGTTCGAATCCGACCTCACTCACCACTGCGAGTTGCTGAGAGCACGAGGGTTTCATAAGCCCTACGGACGAGGGGCGGAACCTCGACTCGCAAGAACACCACCACATGAACTCGAGAGACGTAGCGTAATGGGAACGCACTCCCTTCGGGAGGGAGGGTCGTCAGTTCGATTCTGACCGTTTCTGCCATTTTAACAACACCGCTTCCGACGAAAGGGGCTAGACGACATGAAGCTCGGTGAAGCGCTCCGGATTCGTTCGGACAACTACAAGAAGATTACGGAGTTCAAGACGCGCGCCGTCGCGAGCGCGCAGGTTCAGGAGGGGGCAAAGGCTCCCGACGATCCGCAGGACCTGCTCGAGGCCATCGACCGCCTTTCGGTGGAAACGCTCGTCCTCGTGCAGCGCATCAACCGGACCAACGTCGCGACCGTTCTGCCGTCGGGACAGCCGCTCGTCGACGCGCTGGCCGAGCGCGACTACCTGCTGGCGGCGCGCGCACCGTTCGAGGCGGTCGCCGACGCGGCCAGCGGCCTGCAACAGCGCTATATGAAGTCTGAGATCCGGGTCGTGCGGACGGTGGACCCGGTCGCGCTTCGCAAGAAGGCGGATGAGTACTCGCGGCGTCACCGGATGCTCGACGTCGATATCCAACAGGCGAACTGGGTTACCGAGATGGTCGAATGAGCGAGTCGGTAGTCACGCGATCGAAGGCGAGCACAAAACGCCCGTAGACGGGCTCCGGTGACTGTCTCGCGCAGTCGGAGGGTTCGATCCCCTCAACTGTACCGTGTATGCGCCGTACCGTTCACTGCGTAATCAAACCTGGTATCGAGTACGACCTGGTGCTGATTCGATCTCGAGATGAGGGCGGGGATGGGGATCTCGCTCATTCGGCCAGGCGCGATCGGATGAAACCGATCGCGCTCGTACCCTCGTGTTGAAACGAAGATCATGCGATCGTCCGAAGATCGCGTTCCGCGTTTGACTCGCGGCGAGGGTACCACGATCGGGATGAGCCAGCCGGGACGGCGGCGGGTTTTGGCCCCGCTATGACGTGGTTCGACTCCACGATCCCGAGCCACGCCGGCGGAGCTCGAGCGGCAGAGCGGCAGCCCTTTAAGCTGCAACGTGCGGGTTCGAGCCCCGCCGCCGGCACGATACGCCAACACATGCGCGCCAAGCAAACGTGGAATTGCGCCGGACTCTTGATCCGGAAAGGCTCGGTTCAAATCCGAGGGCGCGCACCAACTCGATGCAGTGGCCAAGTGGGAAGGCCGCGGTCCGCAAAACCGCAACGAGCGTGTTCGATTCACGCCTGCATCTCCACGCGCCGGCGGAGCTCGTCTGGACGAGCGGCGGTTTCGTAAACCGCAGGCAATCGGTTCGAGTCCGATCGTCGGCTCCAAACTCGGAAGGTGCCGCCCGTGGCCGGGCACTCAGTCCTGAAAACTGACGCGGACGCGGCTCAAACCCGCGTGGGATCGATACCTACACCTTCCGCCATGCACGCGTAGCTCAACGTAGAGTATCCGGTTGTCGACCGGAGGGTCGTGGGGTAAGCACCCACCGTGTGCGCCAGCCTTGTTCTTCTAATGGTAGGATGCAGCGTTTTCACCGCTGCGAAGACGGGTCGGAACCGTCACAGGGCACGTATGCTCCGTTCGTCTACGTTGGTTAGGATGTCCGGCTCTCGACCGGATGGAAGCGGAGTGCCATGCACATGGCATTTCGGTCTGATATGATCGCGGTGAGTGTTCAACTATCAATCAGCGCGTCTCGGAAGAGCGGCTCCTGCGTCGGTCTGCCGGATTGTCCGGCTCACCGATTTGGAAAAGGCATGGCTTGCGGGACTCCTAGAGGGAGAAGGTTGCTTTTACAAGGGGCCGCCTAGTAGCCCAAATCTCCCGGGCGTTTCCGTACAGATGACCGATCGCGATGTGATCGAGCGCGTGTGCGAGATGTTCGGGACTCGCATGGTCGTGTGCAAGCACGTTATAGACGACCGCCATAAGAAGCAGGTCTTTCGGGCGCTCTTGCGGGGGTCGGGCGCGGTGGCTCTCATGCTCGCGGTGCGGCCGTACATGTGTCAGCGCAGAACGGCAAGAATCGACGAAGCCATTGCTAGTTTCTCCCCGCGTCAAGGTGGCCCCAAGCTGCGCTTCAGCGATGATGATATTCGCGAGATGCGCCGCTTGAACGCAAGCGGAATCGGATACAAAAGGATAGCCAATCGGTATGGCTGTGCTCACTCACACGTGGCCAACATCGTCACGGGCAAGAAATACCGTCATGTGCCCTTGTCAGCTAACGGCTAGGCTGCGACGTCCTCAGCGTCGTCACGCGCGTTCGAATCGCGTCGAGGGCCCCCCCTCGTCATAGCTTAGTGGGAAAGCTCGCGCTCGATAAGCGCGTGATCGCAGTTCGATTCTGCGTGACGAGACCATCGGGCGGTTAGCTCAGCGGCCAGAGCGTCGGCGTAACATGCCGAGCGTCGGTGGTTCAAGTCCACCACCGCCCACCAATTCGCGGATCTCTCACAGTGGTAGTGTGCCGGCGTGCCAAGCCGGCTACGTGGGTTCGATTCCCGCGATCCGCTCCATGCGGGTGTTGCATAGTGGCAATGCCGGTGTCTTCCAAACACGAGTCCCGGGTTCGATTCCCGGCGCCCGCTCCAACAATTCACGAAAGGAGTCCGACCCCGATGCCCGCGTCTGTTCTCGTCCTCAACTTCTCGTACGAACCGCTCGGGGTCGTCGGCTTCCAGCGCGCGGTTCGGCTGCTGTTCGCGCGCAAGGTCGAGGTCGTCCACAGCGGCGATCGCGTGATCCGCACGACCTCGGTCGCCTTTCCGCTGCCGTCGATCGTGCGGATGCTCTACTACGTCCGCCGGTCGCGCAAGCGCGTCGCGCTGACGAAGAAGAACGTGCTGCTCCGCGACGACTACGTCTGCGCGTACTGCACGATGCGCAGCGGTAACGACATGACGGTCGACCACGTCATCCCGCGCAGCCGCGGCGGCGCGTCGGCTTGGGAGAACCTGGTCGCGTGCTGCTCGACGTGCAACTCGCGCAAGGGCAGCCGGACGCCTGACGAGGCGCGCATGCCGCTGCGCCGCAAGGCACGCGAGCCGCGGTACATCCCCTTCGTCGTCGTTCGGCGCCACACGGCGCCCGACGAGTGGGGCAAGTACCTCGCGCTCTACAACGTCGGGATCGAGGAACGTGTCGAATGAGCGAGCACGCCGAAGCGGTTCAACGCCGCGTCGGCGAGCGCGTTCGCGCGCTGCGCGCGGACCGGGGCCTCACGCAGCGCCAGCTCGCCGATCGTGCCCTCATCAGCCGGCCGTCGATCGCCAATGTCGAGGCCGGGCGCCAGAACGTGGGCCTGCGTCAGCTCTGCGCTCTGGCCGGCGCGCTGGGAGTCGGGGTCGCCGAGCTGCTCGCAGAGATTCGCGGCGGCGCGGCCGAATGAGCCGGCCATGCAGGTCGCTCCGTCGCTGAAGAGCCGCTTCGAGCAGGATGGCTTCCTGGTCATCCCCGGCTTCAAGCCACCCGCCGAGATCGCCGCGTTGCGCGCCCGCGCCGCGGCGATCGTCGATGCGTTCGACCCGGCCGAATCGACCGCGATCTTCACCACCAAAGACGAATCGAAAACCAAATCGGACGAGTACTTCCTCACTTCCGGAGACCAGGTGCGCTGTTTCTTCGAAGAGGAAGCGTTCGACGCGTCGGGCGCGCTGCGCCAGCCCAAGGAGCTCTCGATCAACAAGATCGGGCACGCAATGCACGATCTCGACCCGGTCTTCGAACGGTTCTCCCGCGACCCGCGCCTACACGAGCTCGCCGTTGAGCTCGGCATCGTCGAACCGCGCGTCTATCAGTCGATGTACATCTTCAAGCAGCCACACATCGGCGGTGAGGTGCGCTGGCATCAGGACGCAACCTACTTCGAGACCGAGCCGGTCAGCGTGACCACGCTGTGGTTCGCGCTCGAGCGCGCCGACCGAACCAACGGGTGTCTGTGGGTGCAACGCGGCGGGCATCGCACGCCGCTGCGCGAGCGCTTCGTGGTGGACGATGCCGGCAGCCGGCTCGAACGGATCGATTACACACCTTGGCCGTCCGACGACGTTGCCGAGCCGGTCGAGGTCGAGGCGGGGACGCTGGTCGTGCTACACGGAAAGCTTCCGCACTATAGCGCTCCGAACCGGTCCGCCGCCTCGCGCCACGCCTATACGCTGCACTTCGTCGACGCCCGCGCGCGCTATGCGCCGACCAACTGGCTTCAGCGCAGCGACACCTTTCCCGCACGCGGCTTCGTCGACGGATGAGCTCCGACGCGCCGACCGAAGCCCCGGACGATTCGGCGTTCAGGCTGAGCAGCGACGGCATCGACGTGGTCGTGGATCGACGGCTGCCCATCGGAACGCCACGCGCGGCGATCATCGTCGCGCACGGGATGGCCGAGCACGCGTTGCGCTACCGGCGTTTCGCCGGCGCGCTCGCCGAACGCGGCTATGCGGTCTACGCGCCCGACTACCGCGGTCACGGCCGCACGGCGGGCGGCGACGAGAACCTCGGATGGGGCGGCAATGATGGCTGGAACGGCATTCTGCGCGATTTGCAGCGGCTCGGCGACCGCGTCCACGCCGAGCAGCCCGGTATCCCGCTCGTGCTGTTCGGGCACAGCATGGGTTCGGTGCTCGCACAGCGCTTCGCGCAACTGCACGGTGACGAGCTCGCCGGCTTGATCCTATCGGGAAGCTTCGGCTCGGCGCCGAACATCGGCGCGGGGATCGCGGCCGCGCAGGCCGTGCGGCTGGTTCGTGGCGATCGCTCGCCGTCGCCGCTGCAACGCACGATGTTCGCGGACTTCAACAAGCCGTTTGCCCAAAACACCGGCTTCGAGTGGCTCAGCCGTGACGATAGCGAGGTGCGCAAGTACGTCGACGACCCGCGCTGCGGCTTCACGTTCTCGAACCGCTTGATGCTGGACATGCTGCGCGGCTACGTCGAAACCTGGAAGCGCGAGAACGAGCGCCGGATCCCCACCACCCTTCCCGTGCTGTTGTTTTCGGGCGAGCTCGATCCGGTCGGGCGCCGGACGCAGTCGGTCAGCGCGCTCGCCGCTCGTTATCGCGCGCTGGGACTGACCGACGTCGAGGTCGTCTTCTATCCCAACGCACGTCACGAGATGCTCAATGAAACGAACCGCGACGAAGTCGTGCACGACGTGCTGACCTGGCTCGACGTCCGGGCGGCTCGGCCGTAGGCAAAACACACACTAGTCCAAGAAGATGTCGAGACCGAGCGGCGTCGTGGGATCGACGGCGTAACCTGAAAAGTCCGTCATGCCGCCGGCCCGTAGGACGTCTTCGTCAATGTAGGTGTTGCCGCTCGTCGTGCGTGCGTCGCTGGTGAGAATCGCGTAGGCCGCGTCGGCGACGATCGCCGGCGTGCGCGAAGCGCGGATCACCGCGTCGCCGCCGAGCAAGTTCCGAACAGCTGCGGTCGCGATCACCGTCTTCGGCCACAGTGCGTTCGCGGCGATGCCGCGCTCGCGGAAATCGGCCGCGAAGCCGAGCGTCAGCAGCGTCATCCCGTACTTCTTGAACGTGTAGGCGGGCGAGCTGCCGACCCACTTCGACGCCAGCGCAATCGGCGGCGAGAGCGTGAGGATGTGCGCGTTCGACGCGCGTTCGAGGTGCGGTAGCGCCGCGCGCGTGACCAGATAGGTCGCGCGCGGTCCGATCGACGTCATCAGGTCGAACGCCTTGGCGTCGACCTGCGCCGTGCCGCCGAGCCGGATCGCGCTGGCGTTGTTGACGACCACGTCGATCCCGCCGAAGCGTTCGACCGCCGCTGCGACGGCGCGCGCGATGTCGTCCTCCGAGCGCACGTCGCATTGCACGGCCAGCGCGCGACCGCCGGCCGCCTCGATCTCGGCCGCTGCGGTGTAGATCGTGCCGGACAGCTTCGGGTGCGGCTCGACCGTCTTCGCGGCTACGACGACGTTCGCACCGTCGCGCGCAGCGCGCAACCCGATCGCGAGGCCGATCCCGCGGCTGGCGCCGCTGATGAAAAGGGTCTTGCCGGCGAGGCTCGTCAAGCGCGAGCCCGATCGAAGAACGCGCTCATCGCGGCACGCGCTTCGTCGGAAACCAGGCGTTCGCGAAACGCCTTCGTTTCGCGAGCCATCGCGTCGATGAGTGCCTCCCGATCGTGGTTCATCAGGCGCTTCGTCTCACGCACCGCCTGGCGCGGCTTGGCCGCGACCGCACGCGCGGCCGCCCTGGCCGTCTCGTCGAGCTCGGCGTCGGCGACCAACTTGGTCACCAAGCCGTCGGCATACGCCTGCTGCGCATCGATCGGTTCGCCCAGGAACAGTGCCGCACCGGCGCGCGCACGACCGATGCGGCGCGGCAGCAGCACGCTGCTGGCGGCTTCGGGGACGAGTCCGAGGTCGATGAACGGAACCTTGAACAGGGCGGACGGCGCAGCGAAGACGAGATCGCAATGCAGCAGCATCGTCGTGCCGATCCCCACCGCCGGGCCACGCACGGCCGCAATCAGCGGGACGTCCGTGCGGACGAGTCCCTGGAGGAAGCGGAAAGCCGGCGCGTCGTCACCGTGCGGCGGTTGCTCCAAGAAGTCGTGGAGGTCGTTTCCGGCGGTGAAGGCCGTGCCGCGCGCCTGAAAGAGCAGCGCGCCGATATCGTCGCGTTCAGCTGAGGCGATGGCGTCGGCCAGCGCCGCGTACATCGCGACGGTCAGGGCGTTCTTTTTGTCGGGACGGTCGAGGGTGACGTGACGAACGCCGTCGTGGTCTTCGACGGTAATACCGAGCGAGATCATCCTGCGCACTCCGCGAGGCGCCGCGCTGTTCCTGCTCGGTGCTCGTTGCGCCCAGACCCTACCTCGCGAGTAGTGCCGCCGCGATCAGGGCCGGCGGCGTGGCCAGCAGGCCGACCGCCGCGAAGCGGCGAGCACCGATTCGCACGCCGGCACGCCGCAGGACCGCCAGCCAGAGCAGCGTCGCGAGCGATCCGTTGACCGTGAAGTTCGGCCCGATGTTGACGCCGACGAGTGCGGCTGCGGTCAGCGCCGCGGGCGGATGTGCGGCAGCTGCGTACTTACCGAGCTCGAGCCCGACGGGCAAGTTGTTCACCAAGTTCGACGCGAGTGCCGCGACAGCGGCGACGCCGATGTTGGCGAGGGGCCCGCCGGCGTGTCGCGCCCAGTCGAAAAGGCCGCGAGAAAGCGCGCCCGCGCCGGCGAGGTCGAGCGCGTCGATCAAAACGAATAGCGACGCCGTCAACACGACGATCGGCCATGCGACCGCACGCGCGATCATCCGGGGCGCGCCACGCCGGTGGGCTGCAGCGACCAGCGTGGCGACGATACCGAGCGCAAACGCCGTCACGCCCAGCGGGCCGGAGTACGACGACGTCACGATCAACACGAGCGCGCCGAACACCAGAAACGCGGTTGCGATCATGCGCGGTGCGGCGACGTCCTCGCCGCCGCGGGTGACGGCGAGCGGCGCGGCCACGTCACGCGCGAAGATCAGCCGCAGCACGACGTACGTCGCGGCGATCGCAGCGAGCGAGGCCAAACCATACGCAGCAAACCACGGTCCCAGCGGCGGCATCCCTCCGGCGAAGAACAGCAAGTTCGACGGGTTGGCGATCGGCAGCACGAGGCTCGCCGCGTTGGCTACCAGCGCGCAGGCGAACACGTACGCATCGGGGCGCGCGTCGGTGCGCGCCAGCGCATCGAGCACGGCCGGCGTCAGCACCACGATCGTCGCATCGTTCGACAGAAACGCCGTCGTCGCGATCCCCGATACGTAGACCAGCAATAACAGACGCGAGCGCGAACCTGCTGCCGCCCGCACCGCGAGCGTCGCGACCCAGTCGAAGACGCCTTCCACTCGCGCGAACCCGGCCAGCGCCATCATCCCGATCAGAAACAGGTAGACGTTCAGCCCGCGGGCGAGCGCCGCCCACGCGTCGTGCGGCGAAAGCGCGCCGGCCAGCACGAGCGCGACGGCGCCGCCGGCGGCCCACCACGCCTCGTTGAGCTTGAACGGCCGGAGCAGCACGCCGAGCAGCGCGAGCCCGGCGATGATCGCGCCGAGGATCGAACTATGCGCTGGCGGTGCGCGACGGGCGGTAGAGGTGTGCCGCGCCGTAGACGGCGTGACCGCCGACGATCGTCGCGAGCACCTGATACTCGTCGCTCCAGACCGAGAGGTCGGCGCGCTTGCCGGCTTCGACGGTGCCGAGCTCGCGGTCCAGGTTCAACAGTCGTGCCGGGCTCCGCGTGGCCGAGATCACCGCGGTTTCGAAGCCGATGTCGGCATACATCATCAAGTTGCGGACCGCCTGATCCATCAGCAGGGCACTGCCTGCAATGGTGCCGTCCTCGGCGCGCACGACGCCGCCCTCGATACGGTAACCGCTGCCGGCCGGCGGCATGTTGTCGGTCGCGAGCACGAGCCGCTCGTGCAGCGTGCGGTAGAGCAGATCGACCATCGGCGGCGAGACGTGGTAGCCGTCGCAGATCAATTGGACGGTCGTGCGCGATTCCTGAATGAAGGCCGCCAGAATCGACGGATCGCGGTGATCGAGCGGAGACATCGCGTTGAACGCGTGCGTGATCGTCCGGAAGCCGAGGCCGATCGCAAGCATCCCCTCGCGGTAGCGGGCGGCGGTGTGTCCGGCCGAGCAGATCACCCCCTGGTCGAAGAAGAAGCGCGCGATCTCGTCGACGTCCTCGACCTCCGGAGCCATCGTCACCATGACGAGCGCACCGCGGCACGCGTCGACCATCTCCTGCGCGCGCTCGATCGTTGCCGGTACGATCCACTCGCTCCGGTGCACGCGGCGGAACTTGTGGTTGAGGAACGGTCCTTCGAAATGGATCCCCAGGCACCGCGCGCCGATCGGGTCGCCCGCTTCGACGAGTTGGTTGGCGGCCTCCGAAATCTCGGCGCCGGCGTGCATCATCGACTCCCACGGAGCGGTCATGATCCCGGCCACGAATCCGGTCGCTCCTTGGCGCGCGTAGGCACGCGATGCGACCTCGACCGCGTTGCCTTGATCGCGGTTGAACAGGAACTCGTCGGCACCGTTGGTGTGAACGTCGATCAGGCCGGGCGCGACGATCGCGCCGTCCGGGAGACCGAGATCGCTGGGGCCGTCTTCGGACAGGATACGGGCGATACGTCCGCGGTCGACGGCGATTCTTCCGTGCGTTAGCGTACCGTCGCCATGGGCGATCCGCGCCGGACCGAGGATATAGGTGTCGGACACGTTCGGCCCGATTCGTGGGCTAGGTTTCCGGCCCCCTTTTGACGCGGTTAGCGTCCGCCGAAAAGGCGCCGTAAGAACGAGCCGCGCTCGCTTGGTATGGACGTCGCGGCCGAGCCCTCGCGCTTTGCGAGGCGGTCGCGCTCGGCGCGTTCGCGCGCCGAACGGTCGAGACGCTGCATGTGCTCCTCGGCGTGCGCTTCGAGGGTCGACTGCAACGCGCGCAGCTCGTTCCAGCCGGCCGGAGCGCGTCCGGCCTCGAGTGCTTCGCGGTACTCGAGCGTCGAGGTCGTGAAGATGCGCTGGGGCGTGATCGCTCGCTCGCGCAGATAGCGGTCGGCGAGCATCACCACGTTTCGCCGCTCCGCGCTGTCCTCGTGGTCGCCCATCGTGTGTACGAACGTCATCGGCTTGGCGCTCTGTGCGATCGCCCCATAGAGCTCGAGCTCGCGGTCGGAGAGCTGGCGCGAGAAGAGGGCGATGATCTCGCTGGCCGACGACGCGGCGGCGCGCACGATCTCGCCGGCGAGCGGAAAACCCGAATCGAACGCCGGCGTGTGCACGAGCACGAGCTCGCGCGGCAGCCGCCATGGCGTCTCGATCAGCAGCGGCGTTCGCGTCGCCGCTTCCAGCGCTTCGTTCAACGCAATCGCGTTCCAGCCGGCGTCGTCACCGAGCGCGTACGCTTTGTGCTCCGGACCGTATCGCACGTGCACCGGAAAGTGCATCTCGACCTCGGCGCCTTCGTCAGGCAGCACGCGCGAGCCGGCGATCGCGTTGATCAGACTCGACTTCCCGCGCTTGAACGCACCCAAGACCGCGACGCGCCAACGCTCCGGTCGCAAGCCGTGCTCGTAGGTCTGTGGATCGAACCGTGCCGCCTCCGACGGTGCGACGCGTTCGCGGCCGGCTTGCGGGTCGAGCGGGACGGCCGGGTCGGCGCGCTCTGCGCGTTCGATCCGGCTCTCTCGCGCGAACGTCTCGGCACGCGATTCGATCCGGGTTGCGAGCGCGCGCGCCGCCGCTGCCCGATCGCGCGCCGCCCGTGCCGCGGCGGCGCTATCGGCCTGGGCGGCGTTCGCCCGCAGCGCGCGGTCGAGCGGTCCGAGCGCTTCGGCGCGGACCCGTGGCGCGAGCCCCGCGACTCGCGCGCCCAGCTCGCGCGCGATCGTCTCGACGCGCGTCGCGATCCCGTCGATGTAGACGGCGAGCTCATCGTCGAACGCTGCGTACAGTCCCGCGCCGAGGTCGGCGAGCAGCTCGCGTTTCATGTACGAATCGCCGGAGACGGCAGCGAAGCGGCGCGCGATCGCGTCGACCAAGCCGACCGCCGGTCCGCCGAGCGCGCCGAGTACGATGGAGCTGCGCAAGCCGGTTTCGAGATCGCTGCTCCAGGCACCGCTCGACGCGTCGGCGCCGAACGCGCGAGCGGCGTCCTCGGTGACGGGAAGCCGCTCCGCCGCGACCGCGTCGAGCAGCGGCGCGAGGACCACGTCCCGATCGGCGTCGCGCGCGGCGCCGACCACCGACGCCGACGCCTTCTTCGCCTCGTCGCGCAGCCGCTTCGCGACCAAGTCGGCGGCGTCGGCGGCAAAGCGTCCGATCGCCGTCGCGAGAACGTCGTCGACCAAAATGTGCAGCTTCGCGCGGTCGCGCAACCGCGCGACGTCCGTCGCGTCGAACGTGCGCGTCAACGTGCGCGCCAGCGCCGCCCGCATCTCCTCGCCGCGCGCGCGCGTCACCCCGGCGAGATCGGCGCCCGCGGTCGTGAGTCGATGGTGCGCGGTCGCGGCAGCGGCGTCGAAGGCGTCGAGCGCCGGCGCGGCCGCATCGCGTCGTACGCGCAGCGTCTCGGACGGCGTCTCGAGCGCAGCGGCGTCGAACGTCAGCGCGTCGGCGGCCCTCGTGGCGATGCGTCGCGCTTCGGCGGCTGCCCGCCGGAGGCGCGAGCGTCCGGTCGTCGCGACGAGCGAGGCGTCGAGCGCTTCGAGAAACTCGCGAAAGCGGCTCTGCGCGATCAGCGTGTCGTCGTGGGTGAGCACGCCTTCGGCATACTCGCGCGCCGAGAGCGGAAAGACGGGCGTCCCCGGCGCGTGTAGCGCAGCCTGCGCCAAGATGCGCTGCGCCGCGCCTTGCCAGCCTTCGGCCGTCCCCTCTTTCATCCGCCACAGGTCGATCTTCGTTTGCACGATGAAGACCGACTCGATGTAGCGCCGCACGATCCCCAGAAACGACGCGTCACCTTCGGTGAACGGCTGCTGCGTGTCGATGAGGTAGAGCACCGCGTCGGCGCCGGGCAGATACGACAGCGTTGCCCGCCGGTGCGCCGGATTGATCGAGGCGAGCCCGGGCGTATCGGCGACGACGAACCCGCCCTGCAGGAACGGCGAGTCGACCGCGACCCGGACCAGAACCGGAGCGCCGGCGTCCTCGTCGCCGGTCGCGTCGTGCAGCTTCCCCTCTTCACCGACCGCCACGAACCGTGCCAACCGCCCGAGCGGGATGCGCTCGGTGCGGCCGTTCGCGTAGAGCGCGGTAGCCGACTCGTCGGTCGAATACGACAGCTCGGTGATGGTCGCCGTCGACGGGTTGATGTCGGTCGCGAGCAATCCGGTGATGCGCCGGACGCCGGGCCGCTGCTCGAACTCCACCTTGCCGAGCAACGCGTTGAGCAGAAACGACTTCCCGCTCGAGAACTCGCCGACCACCGCCAAGATGAATCGGCCCTCGCGCAAGCGCGTGACCGTCCGCGCGAGCGATTGCACTCCGTCTGGGGCGTCGTGCCACAGCGCCGACTCGGCCTCGACGAGCGAGCGCAGCTCGTCGAGCCATGCAGCGATGTCGTCGCGCGCGGCGCGGTAGGTTTCGAGCGGGTCGATCACGCAGTCCGGCTAGGTGCCGTGGATTACGGCGAGCGCCTCGTCCCGGTGCTGCTCCATCAGCGGCAGCGTATCGCCTTCGACGTTCAACCGCAGCAGCGGCTCGGTGTTCGATTTGCGCACGTTGAGCCACCAGTCCGGGTACTCGATCGTCACACCGTCGAGGTAGTCGATCTTCGCGTCCTTGAAGTGCTCCTGGAGATGTTGCATCTCCGCGTCCGCATCGGCGACAGGGAGGTTGATCTCGCCCGAGCGGAAGCGCGTATTGTACGGCGCGATCGCTTGGGTGATCGATCCGTCGATGTCGCTGAACAGATCCAAGCACTGCAGCAGCGCGATCATCCCCGAATCGGCGAACCAGTTCTCACGGAAGTAGAAATGCCCGCTGTGCTCGCCGCCGAACGGGATGTTCTCCGCACGCATCTCCGGTTTGATCAGCGAGTGCCCGACCTGCGAGCGAACCGGAACGCCGCCATGCGCAAGGATCGCCTCGGGGACGCTCCGCGAGCAGATCAAGTTGTAGAGGATCTTCGAGCCGGGATACTTCTTGAGGGTCGCGACGCCGACCGCGGCGGTGACGATGCTGCCGTCGGGAAACCCGCCCTTCTCGTCGACGATGAACATGCGGTCCGCATCGCCGTCGAACGCGGCGCCCAGGTCGCAGTTGTTGTCGAGCACCGCTTTGCGCAGCGCGAGCTTGTTCTCGTCCTCGATCGGCGAGGCCGGATGGTTCGGAAACGTCCCGTCGAGCTCGAAGAACAGCGGGATCACTTCGCACTGCGGCAGATACTTGAACACGTACGGCACGGTGAGACCGGCCATCCCGTTACCGGCGTCGATCGCAATCTTGTACGGCTTGATCTTCGTGACGTCGCGAATGAACGAGACGCAGTGCCGCCCGAAGTCGTCGAGCACCTCGCGCGGCTGCACGTTCCCCTTCCGCGCCGGTTCGCTGAAGTCGCCGCTCACCGCCAGATCGCGGATCGCACCCAGGCCCGTGTCGAGCGAGATGGCCTGCGCCTCTTCGCGACAGAACTTGAGTCCGTTGTACTCGGCCGGATTGTGCGAGGCCGTGATCATCAGGCCGCCGTCGAAGCCGTAGTGTCCGACGGCGAAGTAGAGCGCGTCGGTGGAGATCATCCCGATGTGGGTGACGTCGGCGCCGCCGTCGATCGCGCCGCGCGTGAGCGCCTCGAGTAGATCGGTCCCCGACGGGCGCATGTCGCGACCGATGCAGATATTCGTCCGGCCAAGCACCTGGACGAAGGCACGCCCGATGAGGTAAGCAACCTGCGGAGTCAGCTGACTGCCGACGATCCCGCGGACGTCATAGCTCTTGAAGATCGACGTATCGAAGGCGTTGGGCATGGCCGGGCCGCTTTCGCGGCGGCGATAGGCATCCCCCGGCACGGGCACCGGTGCTCGTATGCGAGGTTCGGAGGCGGGCTTTTCGCTGATCGAGGTGCTGATCGCGACGGCCCTGTTCGCCGTCGTGTCGTTCGGCGCGTTCGAGGCGGTTCGTCAACTCGTCGCGGCGACGCAGAACATCTCGGCGCGGCGACTCGGGTACGCGGCGCTCGAACGCTTTTCCGTGCAACTGCGAGCCGAAGCGCGCAGCGCCACGGCGATCTGGTCGCGCTCGGCGACGGCCGGCGGCGGTCACGACGATTGCGTGCAGCTCGACTTCTTCACCGCCGACGCGGGCGGTCCGACGTTTTGGAGCTATCGCAACTTTCCCAACCACGGTCCCGCCGAGGCGATCCCCGGCAGTGCGCTCGAGCGCTTGGCGGCGCCGGCTCCGATCGCGCCGTGCGACCCGACGCAGAGCGGTGCCGTCGTTCTGACCCAGCTCGACGCTGCACCGACGGTCACGTCGATCTCGGCGGATCGGCTCGCGTCGCATCAGGACGCGTACCTCCAGCAAGCCGATTCGCCTTACGTCACGGCGAGCGTTCCGGCGACAGCGCCGATTCCGCTCGGCGTGCTCGACGCGAGCGGAGAGCAGATCGGCGGCGGCAACACCGTCACCGAGCTGCGCGTCGACACGGCCATCGGCTCGCGCGTCGTCGATCTGCTCCCCGGCGTCTTTCCGAGCGGGTTCACCGAAGTATTGCGCTACACGTGCAGCGAGCGGTGCGACGTCGGACACGACACGGCCGCGCCCAAGACGCTCACCGCGTGCAGCATGAGTTGGCTGCCCGGCTGGAGCGAGTTCGTGCGGTGGAACGATGCCTCGGTCGATCCCGGCGGTTCGCTCATCTTTCCCGGCGGCTGGTTCATCGCCGGAACCTTCGATTTCAATTATACGGGGACGCGCGCCTCGGACGGTGGGACCGACGCGCTGGTGAAGTCGTACACCGCGACGAATTGGGACGCGACGCGCGACTACACGGCGTTCCCGCCGGATCGTCGCGCCGCCGACGGTTCGACGGCGGGCAGCTTCGCACCGTGGGACGTGCGCGCCGAGGTTGCGCCGGCATGGCTGCTGGATTTCGCACCGTTCCTCGCGGCCGGTGAGAGCGCGCCGATCGTCGCCGAACAGCAGCGCTGCGACGCGGTGCAGCAGCAGGGAGTGGCCGGTGGATTCTACACCAACGGCTGAGCGCGGCTTCGCGCTGCTCGAACTCCTCGCGTGCGTCGCGCTGCTCGGTATCGCGAGCGCGGCGACGTTGGGTGCAGTCGCGACGCTCGCGCGCAACGCCGGGCCGCCTGCGGCACGCGACGCGGCGTTGATGACCGCCGAGAACGCCATGGCCCGGGCGCGCGCGGCGATCGCGTACGCGTCCTCGCCGACGCAGGACGGATCGGCGCTGCTGGCCGACCGGTCGTGGGGATTGCGCCCGGGCGAGAGCGACTTCGTTGCCGGCGCACAATTGCGGTCGCCTGGGCCGTGTGGCTCCGCAACGCCGCTGTTGGTCAAGTTGCCGGTTGCGGCGACATACGATCCGTCGAGCGAACGGTTCACCGTCGTCGTGACCTATCCGCGCGACCCGTGCCGCATCGCGCCGGACGGGACGATTCCAAGCGACGATACGGCCACCGTCACGCTCGCGCAAACGCTCGCGCCGTCGGTCTATCCGCCCGGCCAAGTGCTGCACCGCGACGTGCAGCCGCCGGCGAGGATGTGACGTGCTCGGCACGGCGCTGTGGTTCGTCGTCGCACTCGGGTTGCTCGCAGCGGTCGTGCTCGACGGCGCGGCCGCCTTCGCACGCGCGGGCGTGCAGGCCGCCGCCGACCACGCACTCGAGGGCGCAATGCACGACGCCGTGGCCGACTACCAAAACCGCCTGCAGAGCGCGATCGCGCCGGTGGTCGCGCCTTTCGCGCCGGCGGCGCCGTTCGCCGGGGCAGAGCCGGACTTGGGAAACTACGCGAGCCCGATCGCTACGTTGCCCAATCCGCTGCAGGGCACGGTCACAGCCGAAGCAGGCGCGAACGGGGCGAGCGCGGCGCTCACCGTCGCCTATACCGTCACGCCGACGACGGTGGCACCGCCTGCGTGTCCCCAGCTCGCGCAGCGGCAGCCGGCTAGAGCGGACGCGATTGCGTGGCTTCAGTGCAGCGGCATGGTACAGGAATCCCGGATGTCACTGCACGTCGTCGTGCAGGTGCTAGCTGCGAGCGGCGAGTTGCTCGCGCAGCGCGACCAGTTCGTTAGCCTGCGATTGTTCGCTGAGCCGCCCTACAGCGCGGTGGTCGGCCGGGCCGACGGATCGGCCGACGCGCCCGAGGGGCCCAATCCGCTCGCGGACCCGCCTCACGAGGGCGACGTGGGCGGCGCGACGATCAGCGGTTTGCCGCCGGGACCCCAGCCGACGTCGCCCCCGGCCGGCGGCACGTCGATCCACGTGCGGTACGAGTGCCACGACGGGGCAGGCCACTGCGCGAACTCGGCACCACCGGACCCGGACGCCCTGCTCCAGCCCGGGGCCAGTTGGGCGAACGGCAACCGGCCGCAACCGTGATCCGCAACACGAATGCGCGGGTAGAAAATCGAGCCGTCCGGCCGATACTACTGGTATGGGTGAAAGCACGTATGTGAACGGAGGTACAGCGTGACGGACACAGATGCCCAAGCGTTCTTCGCTTGGACCAGTCGCGAAAAAGCGATCGTTCGGCTGCTTCATGCCGGCAAACTCGGGTACGCGGAGTTCGCGCTGCGGCGCCAGATGAACTACGACCGCTTGATCCGCGACTCGTCGCCGGTCCCCGACGAAGCACTGCGCCTCAACCAGCACTAGCCGCCAACCCGGTCACGCCTCCCGAGGCGGATCGGCCGCAGGCCGAACGCGAGTGTTCGCGCACTTTGCGCGAACACACCTAGTAGCGCTGGTTCCAGTGCCGGCGACGCGGTGCGACGGGTGCGGGATCGTGGTGTGGGTAGAGCGAGAGCGTCGAGAGCGACGCGCCGCAAAAATATCCGACGAGGTCCGCCGTGACTTCGTAGACCGACTTGGTCGACAATTGCAGGTTGCCGCGTAGCACTGCAGATTCGCGTTGCTTGAAGACGATCGTTGCGCCGGTCGTCGTGCGGTCGATGCGCGCGAACGCCGTCGCACGCCGCACTTGCAAGCCGTCTGCGTTGACGTCGACGCGCAATTCCGGGACGAGCATCGACATCGCTTCGGCGATGCGCGCGACGTACTCCGGGAAGCCGAGCCACTGATACGCGTGCGGCGCCTCGGTGTCGCGTTCGGGGGCGGGGAAGCCCAGGCGCGCGTTCATCGGGCGGCTCGATCTTCGAGCACAAATATCCGGCGATCCATACGCAACACTCCGCCTCATCCTTAAATACGGAGAATTCACGCCCCGTCCGATACCGCCAGCATAGGGGCTCCTATCGGGACGCGCAAGCGAATGTCGACGCTCATACGATGGCGGCGCCAACACTTAACGCCGCGGCGACAAAGTGCCGGTCGCGAGCCAAAACCGCGAGCGGTTTTAGACGGGCAGCGCTCGGCTCAGAAACATCTCGAGCGCGGCGTCGACGGCCTCGGGCTCTTCTTCGTGCGGCAGAAGCCCGCTGTCCGCGAAGGTGACCAATCGCGCGTCTCGGGCAAGGCGAAGGAACTCGTCGGCGTTGGAGCGCGGGCTGATCGCCGGCGCTTGCTCGCCCCACAGTAGTTGGAGCGGGACGGTCAAGAACGGAAGATCGCGCGCTACGTCACAGTTTAGCCGCCCGCCGACGAAGGCTGCCGGGACGTAGCGCGCCCCGGGCTGGTGCGTCACGGCGTAATAGTGGTCGACGACTTCGGACGTCGCGCGCGCCCGATCGGCGTACGCCTGTCGCGCCAAGAAGCGGCGAATCGACGGCTTCGACGCCAGCACGTTGAAGGCGGCTTCGCCTAAGATGGGGATGCGAAGGAAGGTCGTGATCGCCGAGCCCGCGGCGAGCGACTCGTTGTCGAGCGTCCCGGCTAGCCCGGTCGGGCAGATCGCCGCAAGCCGCTCGATGCGGTCGCCGGAGCGCGTGAGGGCGCGGATCGCGAAGGCCGCGCCGAGCGACGATGCGACGACCGCCGCCGGCACGCCGCCGAACGCCTCGAAAGCGTCGACGATCTGCTCGACGAAAAGCTCGGCGTGATATGAGATTTTCGGCTTGTCGGAGAGACCGCAGCCGAGCAGATCGAACGCGACGACGCGATGGCGTCGGGCGAGCAGCGGGAAGAGCTTGCGGTACTCATACGAGGACGCACCGGCGTAGACGCCGTGCACGAGCAAGACCAGCGGACCCGTGCCCGCTTCGGTCGCGAAGATGTCGTGGCCGCGCCAACGCCAAGCGCGCCGGGTTCCACCCAGCGCGTTCGTCGGCAGGGGAGCGTTGCTCAGAGCTCGATTGGCAGCGGCGAGCGCGCCGGTGACGCCGGCACCAGCGACGAGCGGTCGTACGAGTTTCTTCACGATGTCCTGCGCTGGGAACGGGCGAAGGCAGCCCTTTGTTGCGGCGGCTCGGCCGACGGAGCGACCGCGATCGTCCCTTTCCGTGATCGTACCCACGAAGGACCCCGTCGCGCCGCCGTCGCAACGGCCGGTAGTGGTCGCTCGCATTCTCAGCGCGCTGGCCGTGCTCACCGCACTGACGATCCCCGCGCAAGCAGCGCCATGCGGACTATCCGTAGGGCGTGCGGTCGCCTTGAAATCGGTCGAGCTCGATCCGGATGTCTTCGTTTGGGATGCGAAGCAGCGTGTGGTCGAGTACGCCGGCGGTTACTGGCGCGACACGAACGACGTCCTGACGCACACCATGTTAGCCAAGCCGGGGACGCGGGCGGTGGTCGTGCAGTGCACGGCCGGCGTGGTCCGTCAAAAGTACAGCACCGACACGCGCGACGCGATCGGGATCCGGCTCCTGAGCGGACCCAACAAGGGCCATTACGGTTGGGTGACCTCCGAAGACGTACACGAGGTCACCGACTCGTTGCGCACGCACGTGGCGAGCGGCGCCGTCTCGAGCGCACCGCACCGTCGCTGATGCCGCGCCTGCGGCACTTTCGCCTTTTGGATAGCGGTCGGCGTCCGCGTTAGGGTGTCACGTCCAGTCGCTGCGGCATACGTCGACAAACGTCGTCTACACACGTCGTGCCCGAGCGCCGATTCGTTCGCCATTTCCCCAATGGCGCGAGTAGGCGCACGCCCTAGAATAGGGTCGTGGACAGGATCATCGCCGGCGATCCAGCGTGGCTATTGGCTCGACCGCTTTCGGAGGCGATGCTGCCGGCGGCATAACTCGCCGTAAGCGGCGGGTTCGATTCCGATCGAAGCCGTGCGGAGCGCGTGCTCCATGCGGTTTCTTTTTCGTCATTACCTTTTCGAAGAATGGGAGCTCGTTTGAGAACCTTCATAGCGGCCTTGACCGTCGCGGGCGTCTTGCTTGCGGTTCCCGCGCTCTCGCTCGCGCAACCGGCCCCGGCGCCGCCGTCACCCGCCCCGAGCGCGAGCCCAGCTGCATCGCCGTCGCCGTCACCGTCGCCGACGCCGCGTGCCTGGGCGGCGTCCGGCTTTGCGGCGGCTTCATATAACGCTTCGTCGCTCGGGCCGGGAACGGCCGGCTTCTCGTTCGCAAACGGCGGCGCATCGCGCGTGTTCGACACGGTCAGCCGTCAGCCGATGCTCAACGCGATCAACGTTCAGCTGGTGAAGAACGGCACGATCTCCGGCAAGATCGAGTTGACGGCCGGCACGAACGCGAACGTGATCGCATCGTATCCGTATGCGAACAACCCGAACCCGCTCCAGACCGCATTCGACGTCACGCAGGCATACGCGGGCTACTCGAGCGGACTGTTCTCGGTGATCGCCGGGAAGTTCGAGACGCTCGCCGGCGCCGAGGTGATCGAGGATCCGGCCAACGTGAACATCTCGCGGTCGATCTTGTTCGGCTACGCCGTCCCGTTCACGCATACCGGCGCGCGGCTCACCTATGCTCCCAACTCGCTGATCTCGCTGATCGCAGGCGTCAACAACGGCTGGGACAACCTCAAGGGTCCTGGCGGCCCGAAGACCGCCGAGCTGGGAGCGGCGTACAACGGCAGCGTGATCTCGGTGACCGCGCAGGGCTACATGGGGATGGAGCGCTACTCGAACAGCATGTGGTCGGCGACCGGCGACTCACCGGCCGGACATCGTTCGCTGATCGACGTCGTCGGTACGTATCACACGACGCCCAAGCTCACCCTGGTCGCGAACTTCGACAGCGGGCGGCAGACCGCGGTTCCGCTGGTCGATTCGACCGGAACGCCAATCGGCGGTCCGCTCGGAATCGCGACCTGGAACGGGGTCGCCGGCTACGCCGAGTATCAGATCACGCCGAAGCTCTCGGCGGCGCTGCGCGGCGAGACGTTCAACGACCTCGGCGGCTATCGAACCGGCTACGACCAGCAATGGGGCGAGACGACGCTGACCCTCGCCTACGCGCCCTCGGCCCCGGTCGTGTTTCGCATCGAGGGCCGCGCCGATCATTCCAACCATCTCGTGTGGGCAGACCAGACCGGTGCCTTGCACGGCAGCATGCAAAGCCTCGCCGCGCAAGTGCTGGTGAAGTTTTAGCTCAGGATGAGCTGGACGGCGTCACGTTGCGGTGAAACGCCAGTCCTTCGGGACGGCGCTCCACCGACAACGTGACCCCGTAAGCGCGCTCGATCGTCATCGTGGTGATGGCGATCTCCGGGCGCCCGTCGGCGACGACGCTGCCGTCGCCCAAGACGACCACCCGATCGGCGAAGGCGGCCGCCTCTTCCAGCTGGTGCAGCACGCAGACGACCAGCGCACCGGCGGCGGCGAGCTCGCGCACGAGCTGCAGCGTTTCGACCGACGCGCGCAGGTCCAAGTGCGACGTCGGCTCGTCCAACAGCACGACCGAGGCTTGCTGCGCGATCGCCAACGCGATCCAAACGCGTTGCCGTTCGCCCGCTGAGAGCGTCCCGATCTCGCGCGCGCGAAACGTCGCGAGCCCGGTGCGCGCGAGCGCGTCGTCGACGGCGAACTCGTCGGCGGGCGTCGCCTCCCACTCCCACCAGCGATGATGCGGGAAACGCGCCGACGCGACGGCGTCGCCGACGGTAAGCGCGGCGAGCACGGGTTCGGTCGGCTCGACCAGCGCGATCCGTAGCGCGCGCTCGCGCGGATCGAGCGCGCGCACCTCGACGCCGTCTAGGCGCACCACCCCCGCGGCGGGGGCGAGCACGCCCGCGATCGTCCGCAGCAACGTCGTCTTGCCGACGCCGTTCGGACCGATGACCGCGACGACGCCGCCGTCGAGGGTGAGCGAGATGTCGCGCAGCAGGGTGCGGCCGCCGCGTTCGATCTCGACGTGCTCGAGGACGAGCTCAGGCATACGCACGCGCGATGCCGCGCAGATACAGCACCAGAAACGTCGGGACGCCGACGAAGGCCAGCAACACGCCCAGCGGGATCTCGGCCGGCGCCGCGATCGTGCGCGCGAGCGCGTCGGCGAGCACGACCAGCGCCGCGCCGACTAGGACCGCCGCCGGAACGAGCACGCGCAGATCGGGGCCCACGACGCGCCGCGCCAGATGCGGAACGATCAACCCCACGAATCCGAGCAATCCGGCCAGCGCAACCGCGGCCGCGGTGAGCAGCGTCGAGGCGACGAGCAATGCCCACTGTAGCCGTACGACGTGAACGCCGAGCGTCGCCGCGCGGCCCTCGCCCAGCCGCAGCACGTTCAGAGCGGGGATCGTCGCGGCGCCGATGAGCGTGCCGAGCACGAGCTCCGGCGCAGCCGCCGCGAGGTCGCCCCAACTGCGGCCGGCCAGCGATCCGGCCAACCACGCGATGATCGCTTCGCTCGCCGTTCCGCGGGCGAGCCGCTCGAGCGCGAGCGTGACAATCGCCGACAGCAGCGCCGAGAGCGAGACGCCGGCAAGCACGAGACGCTCTGGATCGAGTCGCGGGCCGCGGCGCGCCAGCACGGCGACCAGCACCGCCGTCGCCAGTCCCGACACGAACCCCATCGGCGGGATCAGCACGGGCGTGATCCCGATCGTCGCGGCGATCGCGATCGACGCACCGGCGCCGCTGGCGACGCCGGTGAGGTACGGATCGACGATCGGATTGCGCAGCAGCGCTTGGAGCAGCGTGCCGGCCAGCGCGAGCGCCGCGCCGACGACGGCGGCGATCGCGACGCGCGGAACGCGCAACTGCCATAGGATCGTCGCCGCGTCGTCGCCGGCCGACGGGTGGAGCAGCGCGTGCACCAACGTGCCGGGCGCGAGCGCCGCGCCGCCGACCGCGATGCCGATCAGCATCGCGAGCGGCACCAGCGCGGCGAGCGCGGCCAGACGCATCAGTTGCACGCGCTCAGTGTCCCGTCACTAACGCGTCGAAAGCTCGACGGAGAACGTGCGGCCCGGCATCGGATATCCGGAGACGTCGGCGTACCGTTCGTTGCCGAGGTTGAACACACGCAGCGACACGAGCGCGTGGCGCGCGGCTCGGAAGCGCACGTAGCCGTCGACCCGCGTGAACTCGGTGTCGGGCGTGTCGTGCGGGCCGACCGCGTACGCGAGCATCCCGGCCGAGTCGACGAAGCCCGGCTGCGCGTTGGCATATTCCAGCGTCACGTCGGACCCGATCACCGGACGACGTGGTAACCGCGTCGCCGGGCCGGTGAGGTCGAGCGCGCGATAGGTGTCGGTGAGCGCAACCGACGAGCTGATCCCGTGAAACGAGCGCGTCCGGATCGACGCGACGAAGCCGGCGATCGAGAATTTCGAGATGTTGATCAGGTACGGGTTCGACGGCGACGTCGGCGCGCCGAAGTCGAAGTTCGGGTTGGGTGAGATCAGGTCGTTGCCGCTCTGCGTGAACCACCGCAGCGACGCGCCGCCCAGCAGCGCCGGCGCATCGAGTGAGAGGTCGCCGCCGCGCGTGCGCTCGGGCCGCAGGTCGGGATTCGAGAACGTCGGGTAGATCAGATCGGCGATGTCGGGCGCGCGAAAGCCGGTCGCGGCGTTCGCGCGCAGCGCGAGTCCCTCGCCGAGCGGGAGGCGCACGCCGATCGACGGCGCGACGATCCCGCCGTACGCACCGTCACGTTCGGCGCGCAGCCCGAGATCGAACCGCGCGCCGTCGCGCGCCGTGAGGCTCTCCTGCGCGTATGCCGCGGTCTGGGCGAAGCCGAGCGAGCTGGGCGTGACCCCGTCGTCGACGCGACCGGCGCCGTGCGCGAGATCGACGCCTGCGACGAGCGTCGAGCCGTCGCTGCGCACGACGTCGCGGAGGCTGAGTTGCGCGCGGCCTTCACTGGAGAGTTGCGTCGTCCCGCCGAACAGGTTCCCCGCGGCGAACGCCGGGTCGTTGTCCGAGAAGGTGTACGCCGAGCTGAGGGTCGTGCCGCTGAGGTCGAGCGTCGTCGTCGAACGCGCGCGGTCGAGCGACAAGCGCACGCGCGCGTCGCCGGTCGTCGTGTTCTCGCGCGCGGTCGACGAGAGTGGGGGAAACTCGGCGTCGCCGGGGGCGCCGAGATGATCGGAACGCAGCCCGGCGTCCAGGCTGATGCCGAGCACCCCGAGCCGACCGTGCGTTGCGAACCGCGCGCCCGTCGAACCGTAGTCGTCGTTGAGCGTCGTTCCCGCCGCGACGGGGCCGATCGCCGGATAGCCATAGCGGTTCGCCTCGTAGCGCCGTTCGAACGAGAACATCCCGTTCTCGAACGAGAAGCCGCGACCGCCCAGCGAGTCGGCGTCGAGCGAGATCCGCGGCACGCGGCGCAGGTCCGCGCTCGCGCCGTCGGTGATGATGTTGATGACGCCGCCGAGCGCGCCGTTTCCGTAGAGCGTCGCGCCGCCGCCTTCGACGACTTCGATGCGCTGCACGCCGGTCGTCGGCATCGCGGCGAGGATGTCGGTGAACTCGATCTCCTCACCGCCGGCCGGTCGGCCGTCGATCAACACGAGAACCTGCGTCGTGCGATAGCCGTCGATGGTGAAATCCGAGATCGCACCGAGCGGTCCGCTGCGTTGCACGTTGACGCCGGGGACGCGTGCGAGCGCGTCGGCGACCGTTTGATCGCCCCGTCGCAGCATCTCGTCTTTCGTCACGACGAAGGTCGTCTTCACGGCGTCGCGGAGCGGCTCGTCGCGACGATCGGCGGTTTGCACGCGGCCGATCTCCGGCAACGGCGAGGGGCTAGGGCTCACGGAGGGTGCGGGCGCGGATTGCGCCGCCGCGGGAGCGGTGCACAGGAGCGAGAGGACGGCGCAGAGCGCCGCGTGGTTCCGAAAAAACATCGGGTTCCTTCCCTTGACGCGAGGGTGGAGGGTAGTGCCGCTCGCGTGACGGTATCCTGACTCTGCGGATCGTGGCCTCGTGCTGCCGCCTTCCAGTCCCTACGGACCGTGACGCGCAGCGGCTCCCCGCTGACAGTGGCGCGACCGTGCCGGATTCAAACCGGCTTCCCGCGCACGCGAACCGCTCGCCCTTCGACGAGGTGTGATCGGAGTCCCGGCGTATCGCTCGGCGGTGATCTTTCGTCTGTGCACCTTGCTCGCGTTCGTCGCGCTCGCGGCGTGCGGGCGTGCTTCGTCTACGACCGGTACGACGAGCACGGTCGAAGTGGTGAACGGCCCGGTGAAACGGGTCGTCGCGCTGGTGCCGTCGATCGCGGAGGACCTGTACGCCGTCGGTGCCGGCGGCAAGGTCGTCGGCGTCTCCGCCTATACCGACTACCCACCGCAGGCCAAGGCACTGCCGCAGATCGCCACGTTCGCGTCGATCTCGACCGAACGGATCGTCGCGCTCCATCCCGACCTCGCGGTGGGGATCGTCTCGCAAGAACGCTTGGTCGACGACCTGCGGCGCGCGAACATCCAGCTGATGCTGCTGCACGACGACAGCTACGCCGACATCTTCAGCAACCTGATCGCGCTGGGCGTGGTGACCGACCACCGCCGCGACGCCGAGGCGTACGTTCGCCGGCTGCGCGCGCGCACGGCCACGATCCTGCGTGCCGTCAAGCCGCACAAGCGTCCGCCGTCGGTGTTCGTCGTGCTCGGCACGGCGCCGATCTTTACCGTCGGCAAGGGTTCCTACATCGACACGCTTATCGCAATGGCGGGCGGACGCAACGCCGCCGCCGACATCAACGCGCCGTACGCGCGCTACAGCGCAGAGGCGCTCGTCGCGCGCCAGCCCGACGTGTTGATCGCCGATCCCGACATCCACCTGCACGACGTGCTGGGCCAAGCGCCGTGGACCGCGCTGCGCGCGGTGCGCGAGCACCATCTCTACGTGCTGCCCGACGCGGCGATCCTCGAGCGGCCCGGCCCGCGCTACAACGACGGCCTCGCCTGGCTTGTCGCGACGCTCGCGAACGTGTCGACGTGAACCAGGATCGCCGGCTCTATCCGACCGGTCCCGCCGCGCAGCGCGCGCTCGTGGTCGCGGTCGATCTGCAAGACCCGCGGCGTGCGCTTGCGCCCGAGCTGGCCGAGTTCATCGCGCTCGCCAAAGCGGCGGGCGCGACGGTCGTCGGCGAGGTCGTGCAGAAGCTGGCGCACGTCGATCCCGCCACGCTGGTCGGCAGCGGCAAAGCGCGCGAGATCGCCGAGCGCGCGACCGAGCTCCGAGCCGACGTGCTGTTCGTGTACAACGATCTGCGACCGCGCCAGCGCACGAACCTCGAGAAGATCGTTCCGCTGCCGATCGTCGACCGCACCATGCTGATCCTGGACATCTTCGCCCAGCACGCGCGCTCGCGCGAGGGCCAGCTCCAGGTCGAGCTCGCACAACTGCGCTACCGGCAGTCGAACTTGATCGGTGCCGGCGAGGCGCTCTCGCGGCTGGGCGGCGGCGTCGGCACGCGCGGTCCCGGCGAGACGAAGCTCGAAGTCGACCGGCGCAAGATCCAGCAGCGCGTTTCGCTGCTCGGACATCAGCTCGACGACGTTCGCAAGCAGCGTGAGACGCGTCGCTCCGGCCGCGGGCGCGATCCGTTCGTGGCGCTCGTCGGTTATACCAACGTCGGCAAGTCGTCGCTGCTCAACCGGCTGGCGGGATCGGGACAAGGCGAGGGCGCGTTCGTCGCCGACCAGCCGTTCGCGACCCTCGACCCGACGCTGCGGCGCGCCTACGTGGCGCCGGGGGTCAACGTTCGTCTCGCCGATACCGTCGGGTTCATCACCGCGTTACCGCAGGAGCTGGTCAACGCGTTTCGTGCGACGCTCGAAGAGCTCGACGCCGCCGACGTGCTCGTGCACGTGCACGACGCGGCGAATCCGGATTGGCCGCGCCAGAAGGCGTCGGTCGAGTCGATCCTGCGCGAGCTCAAGCTCGACGAAAAGCCGTTGATCGACGTTTTCAACAAGGTCGACCGGCTGGACGCCGGCGAACGCGCGGCGCTGCCGGCCGGCGCGCTCGAGGTGAGCGCGAAGAACGGCGACGGCATCGACGCGCTGCGCGCCGCGATCGCCGAGCGCATCACGCCGCCGGCGCATGCGGGACGGGGTGCGTAGCGTGGCGTGCACGTCGCACGTCGCGATCGCCGGACGTCTCGTGGCTTCGGTGGCCGCCGTCGTCGTGGCGGGTTGCGCGCACGAGATCAGCCCGACCCAGACACAGAGCGATCGCTACGTCGCGGTCTACGAACAGCTGCATCCTTCGGTCGTCCTGCTCACGATGCGAATCCCCGCCGACGATCCCAAGCGCAAAGGCGAATGGGACGATGCGTACGGCAGCGGCGTCGTGGTCGAGAGCGGCTCGTGGGGTTCGCGGATCCTCACCGACGCGCACGTAGTCGAAGGCGCGCGGGACCTGGTCGCGACGATCGGCGACGGACCCCGCGCGCCCGCCCGCGTCATTGCGAAGACGGGTGAGGATGAGGACTTGGCGATCGTCGACGTCGCGCTCAAGAATCAAAAGGCGGCTATACTCGGCAGCATCGCGCACCTCGAGCCCGGGACGGCGATCGGCGTCCTGGGGTACCCGATCCCCGACGCGTTCGAGGACGAGCATCTCGGGCGCACCGTCTCGCTTTACACCGGCCGGGTCGCGAGCCTGCGCAAAGGCGCGCTCGAGCTCGACGTCGCGATCATCCCAGGCGAGAGCGGCGGGCCGGTCTTCGACGCGAGCAACGGCGAGGTGATCGGTATCGCGGAGTCGCGCTTCGAGGAAGAGCGTGCGATCGGCTTCGCCACCCCGATCGATGCCGCGACCCGCTTCCTAGCGCTGCACGCGCGCGTGCAAGCGGTGCGACGTTGACGACCGAGATCTTTGCCGCGATCGTCGGCCGGGCCGAGCGTTCGCGCTGCTTGATGTTTCATCTGTCGCCGGCGCACGATACCGTCGGGCTGATCTATCCGTTTTGGATCCTGCGCGGCCCGCGGCGCGTGACGCTGATCGACACCGGATTTTCCGCCGCCGCGGCCGAGCAGCGCGGGATCGGCGACTACCGCGATCCGACCGCGCTGTTGGCCGAGATCGGCATCGATCCCGGCGACGTCGAGCAGATTTTGGTTTCGCACCTGCACTTCGACCATTTTGGCGTGCCGGAGCGCTTTCCGAACGCGCGTTTCATCGTCCAGCACGACGACGTCGCCTATTTCTCTGGTGCGGGCGCGACGCACCCGGCGGGCCGGCTCGCCGATCCGCCGAGCATCGCGGCGTTGGCGGACTTACGGCGTGACGGTCGCGTCGAGCTGCTCGACGGCGACAAGGCGCTCGGCGACGGCATGAGCGTGGTGCGCGTCGGCGGTCACACGCCCGGCTCGCAATTGATCGTGCTCGAGCGGGACAGCGGCCAGATCGTCTTCGCGTGCGACGCATCGCACCTCTACGCGAACGTGAAGACGCGCACGCCCAGCGCGATCATCTATCGTTACGACGAGTACCAGCGCGGGTTCGCCGCGATCGAGCGTCTCGCAACCGGCGGACGCTGGTTCCCCGGCCACGATCCCGAGATCCTCACCCACCTCACCCCAGTAAGCGAATCCGTCTACGCGCTGCGCGACGCGGTGACGTAATACGCAAAGCTCATTGGCGACGCAGAAAGAATTGTGATGTCACCCTGAGCTTGTCGAAGGGCGACTAGTCGAGCCTTGGCAACACCCAAAGGCGGTTGCCGAAAACGACGACCGCCTCAGTCGTCCTTCGCCGAGCTCAGGGTGACATTGCGGTGTTTGCTGTGGCGCCTCGTTGCGTCATTTGCTTATTGAGCGTTTGATTTGGCGTACTCGGCGATGACGCGGTCCGCGATGCGGAATCCCTCCGAGGCGATCGGCACGCCCGCGTAGACGCCGGCCTGCAGGAGGATCTCGACGATCTCGTCGTCGGTTACGCCGTTGTTGAGCGCGCCGCGCACGTGGACTTCGAACTCGTGCCAGCGCGCCATCACCGAGAGCATCGCGAGGTTGAGCATGCTGCGCTGCTTGCGGGAGAGTCCGTCGCGCACCCACACCGTGCCCCAGCAGTGCTCGGTGGTGAAGGCGCGAAACGCCGCCTGCAGCTTGGTCGGCGTCGGGCCTGGCCGGTCGACGTAGTCTGCGCCCAGCACCTCGCGCCGGATCGCGCGGCCCTTCTCGATGCGTTCAGCCTCGTTCATGATGGTGGGTGCTCCTTCTCGGTGGTTGCGGGGAGGGCGAAGGCCGACCACCGCTCGATCAGGGTGAGAATCGTGGTGAGGTCGGCCGCCTCTCCCAACGCGTCGGCGGCGAGCGCGAAGGCGGCGTGTGTCTGGGCGATCATCGGCGCGGCGACGTCGTTCTGACGCGCGATCCCGGCGGCGATCCCGAGGTCTTTGGCCATCAACCCCAGCGCGAAGCCGTAATCGAACGTCCGCGGCAGGACGGCTTTGGGGATCTTCACGTCGACCGCATGCGATCGCGCGGTCGACATCGACCACACATCGATCATCGTCTGCGGATCCAAGCCGGCTTTCGCGCCCGCGACGAGCGCTTCGCACGACGCCCACAGCGCGCTGGCCGAGAGAAAGTTGTTGAGCGCTTTCATCGTGACGCCGGCGCCGACGGCGCCGACGAGCCGGACGTTCGCGCACATCGACTCGAGCAGCGGACGATAGCTTTCGAGCGTTGCCGCGTCGCCGCCGGCCATGGCGGTGAGCTCACCGATCTTCGCGCGCGGAACGCCGCCCGAGACCGGAACGTCGAGAAATGCCACGCCGCGCTCGGCGAGGCGGGCCGCGATGGCGAGCGTTCCACGCGGTGCGGAGCTCGACATGTCGATGACGGCTCGCCGCGATCGCTCCATCGCTCCCGCTTCGCCGAACAGCGCGTCGGCGACGTTCGCATCGGTCGGGAGCATCGTGATCACGACGTCGCCGTGCAGCTCGGACGGTCGCGTCCCGGTTTGCGCGCCGCGCTGCGCGTACGGGCCGAGCAACTCGGAACGCAGGTCGGAAACCGCGAGCGGATAGCCCGCGGCGGCGATCCGCGCCGACATCGGCCCGCCCATGTTTCCCAGACCGACGAACAGGACCGACGGCTCGATCATGACGGCCGTTCAATCATCGTCGGCAGCGTCGTCGTCGTCATCGTCCGACTCCCATTGCGACGGATCGTCAACCGGGTTCGGCAGCCGGCTCTCCAGCCACTCGCGACACTTGTCGGGCGCGAACGCCGGGTCGGTCGATTCGATGACCCACGAGAGATAATCGCGCGGTCCGCCGTTGAGATACGGCGCCGGCGACACGGGCATGAAGACCGTCGGCAACCGTTCGCCGAGCGAGAGGTAGTTCAACACGCAGCCCAGCTCTTGCACGACGTTCCACGCCAGGGCGTGGTCGATATCGATGCTGAACTTCACCGACCACCGGCCGTCGTCGCCCGTCCCGGTTTCGACCGGTTGTTCGATCGCCGGCATCCGGCCGAGGAAGGTTCGCAACGACGTGAAGTCTCGTTCGGGCATTCGCTTCTCCTAGTGGGAGACGCCGGCGTTGACGTGCATCCGCACGCGCGAGCGGTCGCCGATCCAGCGTGCCGGTGGGATTCGCCACCACGCCGCCATCGCGCCGAGCTGCATCGCGTACGTCGCGCGCTTGGCGGCGAACGCGGGCCACGCGTCAACTACCGGATGCAGCGGCACGCCCAACCCCTCGAGCACCGCGTACGCTGCGGTGAACTCGTCGTACTCGACCCCGGCCGAATCCTCGGCCGGCAGCTGGAAGAAGTTACCGAAATCGCGCACGAGATGCGTTCCTATCCGCGCGGTGATCTCGGCCTGCCCACGGTGATCCAGATCGACCGTCGTGATGAGGAGCGTGGCGGCGTCGAGCAAGGCACCCACCGTCCCGACCCAAGACTCGTCGTCATGGCTCGAACGGAAATAGGTGAGCACCGGATACGCCAGGTGCGTCTCCATCACTTCGGCGATCCAGCGCTGCGACTCGCGCAGGATCGGGTCGAGATCGCGCATCAAGCCGAGCTTGTAGTGGCGCAGGACGAACTCGAGCCCGCTCGGCGGCGCGCCCGTGCGTTCGGAGATCGTCACCACGAACGCCTCGCGGCGCTGAAACGCGCCGAACGTCTGGAATAGAAAGGTGGTGACGATCGCGAACGTCGCGAGTCCCCCGCCGGCGGCGAACAGGGCGATCGCGCGCGTATAGCTGTGCACCGGCACGATGTCGCCGTAACCGATCGTGAGCATCGACGACCCGGCGAAGTAGATCGCGCCGCCGATGCCGGGTTCGGGCCGCAGGCCGCCGCGCAGCGCCCAGAAGATCAGCCCGTAACCGACCATCTGCGACGCGACCCAGTATGCCAGCAGCGTCACCAGCAGCAACGGGGCGAACATTGCGAGCGTGTCCTCGCGCTTCTCCGGGTCGGCGATCGTCATCGACCGGTCGCGCCACAGCGGCCAGCCCGTGCGCGAGAAGATCGTGCTCGGCCGGAAGCGCGCGCTGACCGAGCGCGGGACGACGACCGACAAGAAAAGATCGGCGAGCGACGACAGCACCAGGGCGGCGCCCGCCAGCGCCGCCGCGATGTCGAGGAAGATCAGAGGCCGGTCTGCGAGGTGAGGCCGACCACGTTGAGGTCGGTGGTTTCGCCCTTCCGCACGACCACCGGGGCCGAGTACGTGCTGAAACCGGGCGAGCTGATCTGCACCGTCTGCGTCCCCGTCGGGACCTCGTCGAGGTGAAAGCTGCCCTTGTCCGCCGGCGAGATCCGGGTGACTTGCGTGCCGATCTGGATCGTCGCGGTGTTTAGCGGCTCGGTCGGGTGCGCGGCGTTGACGAGCGTGCCGACCACGCGTCCGCGGTCGGTGACGCCCTGCCCGTTGGGGTTGTCGCAGCCCTTCGCGCCCAGCAGCCCGATCGAGGCGACGATCAGCGCGACGACGGAGGCACGGCGGGTCAATTTCGTGTATATCTTCAGGTCGATGTCTCCCTACGGTCCGGTCGCTATCTATCTCGCCGTCGCGTTCCTGGCAGCCCTGGCCTTCTGCCTGCTGCCGGGAACCGTGGCTCGCAAAAAACCCAATCCGGTGAAGTCGGAAGCGTACGAGTGCGGCGTCGAACCGACCTCCGACGTCTCCGGCCGATTCCCGGTTCGGTTCTACCTGATCGCGATGCTGTTCGTGATCTTCGACGTCGAGGCCGCGTCGTTCTACCCCTGGGCCGTGCAGATGCACGCCCTGCGCCTGTTCGGTCTGGCTGAGATGTTGATCTTCGTGATCGTGCTGGCGATCGGGTATGCTTACGTCTGGAAGAGAGGCGGATTCCAGTGGCGTTAGGCAGCGGCGGCGACTTCTTGCTCACCACGGTCGACTCGGTCGCCCGTTGGGCCCAGTCGTCGAGCGTGTGGCCGTTGACGATGGGGCTGGCCTGCTGCGCGATCGAGATGATGACCGCGACGGCGCCGGAGTACGACATTGCGCGGCTCGGCTCGGAGGTCTTCCGCGCGTCGCCGCGCCAGGCGGACTTGATGATCGTCTCGGGCCGCGTGGCGCGCAAGATGGCCCCGATCGTGAAACGTCTGTACGATCAGATGGCCGATCCGAAGTGGGTCATCTCGATGGGCGCCTGCGCCTCGAGCGGCGGCGTATTCGACAACTACGCGATCGTCCAAGGCGTCGACACGATCATCCCGGTCGATGTGTACGTCCCCGGCTGCCCGCCCACGCCCGATGGCCTGCTGTACGCGGTCAACTTGATCCAGCAGCAGATCAAACAGGGCGGCCGCGGCGGGATCCTGGCCCGCGCCTGATGCCGTCGTCACAAACGCCGCCGGCCGGCGCGACCGCGCTCGACCCGACCGCCGTGCGTCCCGACATCGCCGACGCGCGAATCCTGCGCGTCATGCCGGCCGAGCTGCGCGCGACGCTCGAGCAGCTCAAAGGCGAAGGGTTCGCCATGCTGCTCGACGTCGGCGGCGCCGACTATCCGGGCCGCGAGCCGGCACGCTTCGACGTCGTGTATCATCTGCTGCGACTCCCGGTCGACGCGACGACGATCGCCGCGGTCGGCACGCCCGAACGCGTGCGCGTGCTGTGCGCCGTCGGCGAGCCCGACCCGGCCCTGCCGACCGTCACCGATCTGTGGCCGTCGGCCGATTGGGCCGAACGCGAGATCTACGATCTCTACGGCGTGCGCTTCAATGGTCACCCGGACATGCGCCGCATCCAGATGCCCGACGACTGGGAAGGCTATCCCCTGCGCAAGGATTACCCGCTGCGCGGCCCCGCGCGCGAGCGGACGCCGCGCCCATCGTTCGCGCTCAAGTCCAACGTCGCGGCCGGAACGCCGGCGTCCGGGAAGACCGCGGCGGCACTGCAGCGCCAGATCGCCCAAGCCCGCGGCAACAAGACCGAGGACAACTCCAAGTGACGACCTCGACCGTCGTACCTGAATCGAGCTACTCCGTCGACGTCGTCGAGCGCACGGGGAACCGCATGGTGCTCTCGATGGGTCCGCAGCACCCGTCGACGCACGGCGTACTGCAGATCATCACCGAGATCGAAGGCGAGATCGTCACCAAAGCCTCGCCGGAGATCGGCTACCTGCACACCGGGATCGAGAAGAGCGCCGAGAACCTGTTCTGGTCGCAGGCGTCGACCGTCATCGAGCGGATGGACTACCTCTCGCCGCTCACCAACGCGCTGTGCTACTACCTCGCGGTCGAGAAGCTGCTGGGGATCGACGATCGCATCCCGCCCCGCGCGCAACAGGTGCGCGTGTTGTTGTGCGAGCTCTCGCGCATCGCGTCGCACTGCGTGTGGCTCGGCACGGGCGGGATCGACCTGGGCGCGCTGACCGGATTCTTCTATTGCTTCGATCTGCGCGAACGGATTTTGGATCTATTCGAAGCGTCGGGCGGGGCGCGGATGCACCCCAACTACATTCGCGTCGGCGGCCTGGGTCAGGATCTGCCGCGCGGATTCCTGGACAAGCTCGACGGCGTGATCGCGATGTACGAACCGCGAATGCGCGACGTGCGGCGGCTGCTGCAGAAGAACCCGATCCTGCAAGACCGCATGATCGACGTCGGGATCCTGTCGTCCGACGACGCGCTCGCGTGGTCGCTGACCGGTCCGACGCTGCGCGCGACCGGCATCCCGTACGACGTGCGGCGCGCCTTCCCGTACAGCGGCTACGGCGACTACGAGTTCGACGTGCCGACGCGCACCGAAGGCGATGCGTACGCGCGCTTCCTGGTGCGGCTCGACGAGATGGACGAGGCGATGCGCATCATCCGCCAGGTGCGCAAGCAGCTCGACACTCCGGGCGCCTGGCAGATCCCCGACACGAAGTTCGCGCCGCCGCCCAAGGAGACGATCGCGCTCTCGATGGAGGCGCTGATCCACCACTTCAAGCTCGTCTCCGAGTCGTTCCGCGTCCCGCCCGGCGACGTCTACCAAGCGGTCGAAGGACCGCGCGGCGAGCTGGGCTACTACGTCGTGTCCAACGGCGACAACCGGCCGTGGCGCGTGCGCACGCGGCCGCCCTCGATGTACAACTTGCAGGTGCTCAAGAAGATCGCGGTCGGCGAGCTGATCGCCGACATGGTCGTGATGATCGGCTCGCTCGACCCCGTCTTCGGCGAGGTCGATCGCTGATCGCGCGTTCCGGCGACCAACCGCAACCGCCGAAGCCGCGCAAGACTGGCGGCACGCGGACGTGCTACAACAAGAGCGGCGCGCCGAAGGCCGCTTTCGCGACGAAGAAGCTCGCCGAACGCGCGATCCCGCGCACGGCCGTGGGCCTGGCGCCGTATCCGTGCAAGAAGCACGGTTGGCACCTCGGCCACGGCGCGCGCTAGACTATTTGTTGAAGCTGGCCGCGCCGACTCCGCACACGAAGGCGTCTTGGTCGCCGGTGCCGCCGCTGCAGCCAAGGGCGCCGACCAACTTACCGTTTTCGACGAGCGGGTAACCGCCGGGCGACGCGACGAGTCCGGGGTCGAGCGTCTGCACGTAGGCGTGCCCGGTTTCGTACGCGTTGTAGAACAGCCGGCTCTCGCGACGGAAGCGCACGGCGGTACGCGCCTTGCCCTGCGAGATGGCGACCGACGCCAGTTGCGTGTCGTCCATCTTGTAGAAGTAGACGAGGTCGCCCGACGGGCCGACGACCGAAATCGCGAACCTCCACGTCGGGTGTTTGCGCGCTTCGGCGAGCACGGCCGCGGCGATCGTCACTGCCCGGTCGGCGGTGATCGATGGACCGTAGGGGATGAAGAAGGGCATCTGCTCGGGGGTTCCGCCGGACGGCGGGTTGGTGGGCGCGGGGGTCTGCGCGAGCGCCTGCCCACCGAGCAGCAGGGCCGCGCCGAACATCAAGGACGTCGTCAACAAACGCATGGGTATCCTCCGGACCGGGGCCATTCTCTGGCTAGCTTGCTCGGCCTCTCGGCACGGCAGCGGGGGCCTCACCCACGCTGCGGTCTAAGCGAAGAGTATCGAAGCCCGTTCGGAGGTCGTTCGTGGACTTGGAGATCGTCGGTAAGGTTGCGCTCGTCACCGGTGCCAGCTCGGGGATCGGCGAGGCCGTCGCCAAGCAACTCGCCTGCGAGGGCGCGACCCTGGCGCTCGCCGCGCGCCGCCGCGATCGCTTGGAACAGCTCGCCGGCGACGCGCTGACGCTCGGCGCGAAAAAAGCGCGCGCGTTTGCGGTCGACCAGAACGAGCCCGGTGCGATGGCCAAGCTCGTCGACGAGGTGCGCGACGCGTTCGGCGGCGTCGACATCGTGATCGCCAACGGCGGTGGACCGAAGCCCGGCACGTTCTTGGATATGACGCTCCCCGACTGGGACGCCGCCTATCACGGGACGCTGCGCAGCATGCTCGACCTGGTGTACGCGACGGTGCCGGCGATGCGCGAGCGCGGCTGGGGCCGCGTCGTCGCGCTGACGTCGACCTCGGTCAAGGCGCCGATCCCCAATCTCGTGCTCTCCAACGCGTATCGCACGGCGCTGGTCGCTGCGCTCAAGACGCTCTCGGGGCAAGTCGCGCCCGACGGCGTCACGATCAACGTGATCGCGACCGGCCGCATCCTCACCGACCGGTTGCGGCAGATCTACGGGGGAGACGACGACGCGATTCGTGCAGCGGCGCAAGCCGAGGTCCCGATGAAGAGGGTGGGTACGCCCGAAGAGTTCGCGCCGCTGGTCGCGTTCTTGTGCGGCGAGGGCGCACGGTACGTCACCGGGCAGACGATCGCCGTCGACGGCGGCTTCGTGCGGTCGCTGCTGTAGCGCCGCGGAGAAAAAGAAGCCGTCGCTCGGTCGCGAACGCCGTCGCACGGCATCGGCTGTGTCTACTCCAATAACGTGCTGCGCTGCGACGTCACCGGCGGCGTCGTGCCGTTACCGCCGCGCCCCAAGAGTTGCGAGCTCGACTGGGGCCAAGGCTACTGGCTCTGACCGTACGCCATCGGCTGGTGCGACAAATGTCGTGCCCAAACAGGCGCACGATCCGAAGGCGCGGGCGCTTTACAATCCGAAGGAAAGCCGGTCGATGCCGCGCTTTCTCGTTCACTCTTCGGACCTACGGGCGGATCACCGGTGACCACCCAGTCCGACGCCGCGACCGGCGTCCACCCTGGCCCCGACGCGGTCGCCGCAGCCATCGCGCCGGCCGACTGGTCGCCGTATGTCCAGCGTGCGGGGAACGCTTTCGATGCGCTCTACGCGCAACTGTTGCCGCAGATCGAACCGATGATCGCGCAGTACGAGCAGAAGCGCTCCGCGCTGATCCCGCTGGCGCACTTGTTCCAAGAGCAGGAAGGCTACGTCTCGGCCGACGCGCTGGCGGCGATCGCGCATCTGGTCGGCGAAACGCCGGCGACCGTCGAGTCGACGATCTCGTTCTACACGCTGCTGTTCCGCCGCCCGGTCGGCAAGTACATGATCCAGATCTGCCGGAATCTGTCGTGCATGCTCAACGGCGCGGAAGAGATCATGGCGTACGCCCGCGAGCAGATCGGCGTTCAGCATCATGAGACGACGGCCGACGGCCTGATGTCGTACGAAGAGGTCGAGTGCCTCGCCGCCTGCGATCGCGCGCCGTGCGCACAGGTGAACCTCGAGTTCGTCTACGACCTCACCCGCGAGTCGGTCGACGCCATGCTGGCCGCAATTCGCGCGGGAAGCTACGAGATCGCGCCGCTGCCGCAGACGGTGCGGCCGGGCCGCAGCTGGAAAGTCGCGCAAGACACGGGCCTCAAGTCGGCCGGGGCCTTGGGCGTGTCGAATCCGAACAACGCCGGCGGCGTCGGCGATGCGAGCGGCTTGGTGATGTTCGATCTCATCGTCGGCCGTCCGCAGTACGAGACGCGCTCGAATGAACGGCTGGTGCACGAGACGGCGCTGCGCCCCGAGCTCGCCGAGGCGGATCACTGATGCCGGAGCTGATCACGCCGGTCCTCACCAAGGGCATCGGCGAGTTGAACCTGCGCGACCTCGCCGTCTATGCGGCCCAAGGCGGCTACGAGCAACTGCGCCGCGCGATCGCCGAGCTGTCGCCCAAAGCGGTGTCTGACATCTGCAACGGCTCGAACCTGCGCGGTCGCGGCGGAGCCGGGTTTCCGACCGGACGCAAGTGGTCGTTCCTGCCCAACAACGGGCACCCGCGCTACCTGGTGTGCAACTGCGACGAAGCCGAGCCCGGCACGTTCAAAGACCACATGCTGCTCGAGCAGACGCCGCATCAAATCATCGAGGGGATGTTGATCGGCGCGTACGCGATCGGCTGCACGCACGCATACATCTACATTCGGGGCGAGTTCAAGCGCGGGTACGAGATCATGCGCGACGCCGTCCGCCAAGCGCGCGATGCCGGCTTCATCGGCGAGAAGCTGTTCGGCACGGACACGAATCTCGAGCTCACCATCCACCGCGGCGCTGGTGCGTACATCTGCGGCGAAGAGACGGGTCTGTTGAACTCGCTCGAGGGCAAGCGCGGCGAGCCGCGGTTGAAGCCGCCGTTCCCGGCCGTCAAAGGCTTGTACGGTGAACCGACCGTCGTGAACAACGTCGAGACGCTCGCATATCTGCCGTACATCATGCGCAACGGCGCGGAGTGGTTCGCCAAAGTCGGCCCCGAGCGCTCGCCGGGCTACAAGGTCGTCTCGATCTCGGGCCACGTCGCCAAGCCCGGCAACTACGAGGTTGCACTCGGCACCACGATTCGGCAACTGATCTACGATTGCGCCGGGGGACTGCGCCCGGGGCGCACGTTCATGGGCGTGCAGCCGGGCGGCGGTTCGTCGGCCTGTCTGTTCGAAGAGCACCTCGACGTCTCGTACGACTTCGACTCGGTCACCAAAGCGGGCTCGATGCTGGGTTCGGGCGCGATGGTCGTGTTCGACGACACGACCGATTTCGTGAAGGCCTCCTACGCGCTGATCCGGTTCTTCTCGCACGAGTCGTGCGGACAGTGCACGCCGTGCCGCGAAGGCGGACACTGGTTGCAGCGCACGCTCGAGCGCATCCTCGACGGCCGCGGCGTCGACTCGGACGTCGACGTGATCAAATCCGCCGCGCACCAGCTGACCGGATTGAACCTGTGCGCGCTGGGCGACTCGATCGAACCGTTCCTGGCGTCGGTGATCACCCGCTACGAAGACCAGTTCCGCGCCTACATCAAACGGCCGGCGCAGCAGGTCGCGGTCTGATGAACGATCTTGGCCGCCGCTATCAGCTCTTCGCGAGTACGAAGGCCGGCAAGCAGCTCATCGTCAAACTCATCCTCACCGTGGGCGTCTTGCTGAACCTCGCAAGCGTACTGCTGGGGAACACTCCGTACGCGGACGTCAAGCTGCTGCACGCGCTCACCGGTGCCGGGCTCGGTTTGGTCCTGGTCGCCGTCGTGTTCATGTTCGTGAACCGGAAGGCCGCCCGATGAACGATCTCGGCCGCCGGTACTCTCTCTTCGTGAGCACGCCGCGCGGGAAGCAGCGGATCCTGTTTGCCTGCGTTGCCGCTGCGTGCGTGCTCGACATCACCGCCTCGCTGTTGGCGCGCAGCAACGCGCACAGCCAAACGGTCGGGAAGCTCTACGGGCTCGCCGGCGGGTTCTTGCTGGCCGCCATCATCTTCTTTTTGACGACCAGGAGGTCGCGCTAAGTGTCCGCCACCGTGCCGCAGACCGATCTCGTCACCGTCACGATCGACGGCGTCGACGTGCGCGTGCCCAAGGGGACGCTGCTGGTCGAGGCCGCCAAGGCGATCAACACCGACATCCCGGTGTACTGCTATCATGAGAAGCTCGGCCCGGCCGGGCTGTGCCGCATCTGCTTGGTCGAGATCGACGGGATGCCCAAGCTGCAGATCGCGTGCAACACGCCCGTCGCCGACGGGATGAAGGTGCACACGCAGAACCCGCGGGTCGACGACGGGCGGCGCGCGATCCTCGAGTTCTTCCTGCTCAACCACCCGCTGGACTGCCCGATCTGCGACAAGGGCGGCGAATGCGATCTCCAGGACTACGCGATGGCGTGGGGCCAGGGCGCCTCGCGGATGCTCGAGCCGAAAATGCCCAAGCCCAAGGCGGTCGACCTCGGGCCCACGATCGTGCTCGACGAGGAGCGCTGCATCGTCTGCCAGCGCTGCGTGCGCTTCGACGACATCATCACGCGCGAGCAGTCGCTGCGCACCGACGACCGCGGCGCGCACGTGATCATTGCGACGGCGACCGGAAAACCGTACGTCTCGGACTTCACCGGCAACGTCACCGAGCTGTGCCCGGTCGGCGCGCTCACCTCCAAGACGTACCGGTTCCGTTCGCGACCGTGGGACAATCACCGCACCACCACCTCGTGCACGCAGTGCGCGGTCGGCTGTCAGATGCACGTCGACGAGCGCGGCGACGCGCTCTTGCGCACGATGAGCGTCCCCGAGGACGACGCGCTCTCGGACTCCTGGCTGTGCGACCGCGGGCGCTACAACATCGGCTTCGTGCAGGACGAGCGGCGCTTGAGCTCGCCGCTGCTCAAGCAAGATGGTGTCTGGGTGCAGATCGACTGGGACGATGCGCTCGCGCTGTGGGCCGCCGAGCTGAAGAAGGCCGGCGCGAATGCGGGCGTCATCGGCGGCGGCCGGCTGCTCAACGAAGAGGCCTACCTTGCGCAGCACCTGTTCCGCGCGCTGGGGATCGAGAACATCGACCATCGCGTCGGCGAGCAGAGCATCGTGCACAGTGACTCGTTCGCCAACCACGTCGACCTCGAGCACGCGAGCACGATCGTGACGATCGGTCGCCCGCCGTCAGAGCTCGCCCCGGTGCTCGATCTGCGCATCCGCAAGGCTGTCTCGCGCAACGGCGCGCGGCTGATCTCGGTCGGCGATCACTACGCGAACAGCTTCGTCCCCGAAACCCATGCGTCGACCACCGACGAGCTGCGGGCCGCGCTCGGTGACGCGCCGGGCAAGATGGCGGTGATCTGGGACGGCGTGATGATCCCCGGCGGCCCGGAGCTGACCGCGCCTTTGCACGCCTTTCCCGCCGATCGTTACGTGCTGCCCGAGACGCCGAACGGCCGCGGCGCCGATGCGCTCGGCATGCGCCCGCACGACGGCGCGCTCAACACGCGCGCGATGCTCGAAGCCGCGCGCGACGGAAAACTCGGCGTCCTGGCGATCCTCGGTGCCAATCCGATGCTGCGTTTCCCCGATCGTTCGCTGGTCGAGGCGGCGCTGCGCGCGACGCCGTTCGTCGTCGTCACCGAGCTGTTCATGACCGAGACCGCCGAGTTCGCGAACCTCGTCCTGCCGGTGTGCAGCGCGTTCGAGAAGAGCGGGACGACGACCGATTTCGCCGGCGACGTCCTGCCGGTCCTCGGATCGGTGCGCTCGCCGGAGGGGCTACTCGCCGACGGCGACGTGATCGTCGAGCTGGCCGAGAAGCTGGGCATCGATCTGCCGCTGCCCGATGCCGTCGAAGCGCGCGTGCGCGAGCTGGTGCGCACTCCGCCGGCGGCACCGGCGGCCGCCGACCTCATCGCGCAGCCGCGCGCCGCCGGCGGGCCCGGCGAGTTGCGCGTGATCGCCGAGCACACGATCTTCACCGGCGGCGGGACGCTCGCGTTCGATCCGCGCATCGCCGAGTTGCGAACGCGACCGCGCGCGTCGATTTGCCCGAAGACCGCAGTCGCAATCGGCGTCGAGGCCGGCGATCTGGTGAACGTCGCGGCGGCGGGCGGTGCTACCCTGCGCGAGCTCGTCGTGGTCGTCGACCCGCGCATCCCGGCCGGCGCGGTCGCGCTCGTCGACGGACTCCCGGGCGCGCCGCTCAACGCGCTGGGTACCGCGGCGGTCCGCGTCGAGAAGTCCTTGGTGAGCGCGTGAGCGTGAGCGCGATCCCGATCTGGATCGTCGTGCTGATCAAATCCGCGGTCGTGCTGGGGGTCGTGATCACGACCTTCGCCTACTCGATGCTGGCCGAGCGCAAGGTGATGGGCTGGATGCAGCTGCGGCCGGGACCGAACCGGGTCGGGCCTTGGGGCCTGCTGCAGCCGGCAGCGGACGCGGTGAAGATGATCTTCAAGGAAGACCTCACCCCCGACACCGCCGACCCGCTGATCTACCGGCTCGCGCCCTTCATCTCGCTGATCTGCGCGATGGGAGTGTTCGCGATCATCCCGTTCTCGGCCAGTGCCGACGGGACGTTGTGGTCAGTCGGCAACGTCAACGCGGGGATCCTGTTCATCTTCGCGATCGGCTCGATCGGCGTCTACGGGATCTCGCTGGCCGGCTGGGCGTCGGGCTCGAAGTTTCCGCTGCTCGGGTCGGTGCGCTCCACCGCGCAGATGATCTCGTACGAGCTGTCGATGACGATGTCGGTGATCGGCGTGCTGATCCTCACCGGTTCGACGGCGCTCGGCGACATCGTCAACGCGCAGCTTCGGCTGTGGTTCGTCATCCCGCAGATCATCGGCTTCCTGATCTACGTGATAACGGCGGTCGCCGAAACCAACCGCGCGCCGTTCGACCTGGTCGAAGCGGAAACCGAGCTGGTCGGCGGGTTCCACACCGAGTACTCGGGGCTGCGGTTCGGACTGTTCTTCATCGCCGAGTACCTCAACATGATCACGGTTTCGTGCTTGGCGACGCTGCTCTTCTTGGGCGGCTGGAACTCGCCGATCCCGGGGCTGCCGTCGGGCGGTTTCGTCGGCCTGGGGTGGTTCATCCTCAAGGCGGCCGCGTTCTTGTTTTTCTACATCTGGTTGCGCTCGACGCTGCCGCGCTTCCGTTACGACCGCCTGATGGACTTCGGGTGGAAAGTGCTGCTCCCGGTCGCGACCCTCAACTTGATCCTGACGGCGGTAGCCGTGGCGGTGTGGCCGACCCATGCGTAAGAACCTCTTCAACGTCGGCGCCCTGATGCGCGGGTTCTCGACGACGTTCAGCTACATGTTCAAGAAGATGCCGACGATCCAGTACCCGTCGGTCAAGAAGCAGCACGCGCCGCGCTTCCACGGGCTGCACGAGCTGCGCCGTTACGACGACGGCAAGGAGCGCTGCATCGGCTGCGAGCTGTGCGCGATCGCCTGCCCGGCCAACGCGATCACCGTGATCGGGGCCGAGAACACGCCCGAAGACCGCCGCTCGCCGGGCGAGCGGTACGCCGCGCGCTACGAGATCGACGAGCTGCGCTGTATCTTCTGCGGTCTGTGCGAAGAAGCGTGTCCGACCGACGCGATCGTGCTCACGCCGCGCTTCGAGATGGCCGACTACCGGCGCGGCGCGTTCGTGTACGCCAAAGATCGTTTGCTCGTCCCGCCCGAAGCCGGCACCGGCACGCCGCCCGACGAGCGGCCCAACGGGATCCCGGCCGACCTGGGCGGCGTGATGCGCGCGAAGGATACGGTCGACATCGCCGAGGGCTACGACGCGACGAACCGCGGTCACATCTTGCGCACCCAGCGCCGCGGACTCGCCGCCCTCCGACAAACGCAGGATGAGCCGCGGTGATCGTCTTCGGGATCCTTGCCCTGGTCCTGATCGCGAGCGCGGTGTTCACGGTGACGGCGCAGAAGCCGGTCTACTCGGTCGTCGGGCTGCTGGCGAACTTCATCGCGCTCGCCGCCATGTACCTCACGCTGCAGGCGGAGTTCCTGGCGGTGATGCAGATCGTCGTGTACAGCGGCGCGATCCTGATCCTGTTCGTGTTCGTCATCGCGCTGCTGTCGAGCGGTACGCGGCCGTTCGAGGTCGGCCCCGACAAGGCACCGCGCATCCTCATCCCCGCGCTGGCGATCGCCGTGCTGACGCTGGCCGGGCTCACCGTCACCGCGCTGCACACGCCGATCACCGTCGTGTCGACAGCCACGACCAACGGCACGACCGGCGACGCGAACGCGTTCGGCAGCGTCGCCAATTTCGGTGCGGCGCTGTTCACCACCAACCTGCTGCCGTTCGAAGTCACCGCGTTCATCCTGATGGTGGCCGTGATCGGCGTCGTGCTGATCGCCGGTGACGCCACTCCCGGTGCGGTCGAGGGGCGACGGAAGAAACGCCGCCCCGGCGTGCGCGAGCCGATCGTGAAGGCCCTTCGACAAGCTCAGGATGACAACGGATGACCGTGTCGCCCGAGAGCTACGTCGCGCTCTCCGCCGTCCTGTTCTTCATCGGCGTCGTCGGGGTGATCGCGCGGCGCAATCCGCTGATCATGCTGATGTCGATCGAGCTGCTGTTCAACGCCGCGAACCTCGCCCTGGTGGCCTACGCGCGCGCGTGGGTGAACAACACGGGCCACGTCTTCGCATTCCTCGTGATCACCGTCGCCGCCGCAGAGGCCGCGATCGGCCTCGCGATCGTCACGATGACGTTCCGCCGCTCGGCGCACGTCGACGTCGACGAAGTCTCGGCGCTGCGAGGCTGAGCGCGATCGTGCTGCTGCTCCTGATATGGCTCTTCCCGCTGGTCGGCGGCGTTCTGCTCTGGGCCTTCGGCCCGCAGCTGCGGTCGTGGGCCGGCCCGATCGGCTCGGCGCTGATCGGCGTCCCGTTCGTCGCGGCCGTCATGCTGTGGGGCGATGCGACGACCGGCGCCGGGCTCAACCTGCACCTCGTGTCGTGGCTCTCCGGCTGGGCGTTCGGGCTGCAGTTGGACCGGCTCTCGCTCGTCTGGACGCTGATCATCACCGGCGTCGGCTTCCTCATCCACGTGTACTCGATGGGCTACATGGACGGCGACCGCGCCTACGCGCGCTTCTTCGCGTACATGAACTTCTTCGTGTTCGCCATGCTCACGCTGGTGCTCAGCGACAACGTCGTCGGGCTGCTGGTCGGTTGGGGGCTGGTCGGGCTCGCGTCGTATTTCCTGATCGGGTTCTGGTTCGAGCGGCCGTCGGCGGTCGCCGCCGCGCGCAAGGCGTTCGTCATGAACGTCGTCGGCGACGTCGGGATCATGTTCGCGGTCTTCATCATCGTCGCGAAGGTCGGCTCGATCGGCTACGCCGACATTTTTGCACGCTTCGCGACCGCCTTCACGCAGCAGGAGCTGTTCCTGGTTTGCCTCGGGCTGTTCATCGGCTGCGCCGCCAAGTCGGCGCAGATTCCGCTGCACACCTGGCTGCCCGACGCGATGGAGGGCCCGACGCCGGTCTCCGCGCTGATCCACGCGGCGACAATGGTCACCGCCGGCGTCTACCTGATCGCGCGCTTCGCGCCGTTGTGGTCGGCGTCGGCCGACGCCCAGGAGCTGGTCGGCGTCATTGGCGCCCTCACCGCGATCGCCGGCGCGATCCTGGGCTGCGCGCAGTGGGACATCAAACGGATCCTGGCCTACTCGACGATGTCGCAGATCGGCTACATGATCATGGGCGTCGGCGTCGGGGCGTACGACGCCGGCGTGTTCCACTTCCTCACCCACGCCTTCTTCAAAGCCCAACTGTTCCTGGGTGCGGGAATCGTGATCCATGCGCTGGCCAACGAGCAGGACGTGCGCCGGATGGGCGGACTGTGGCGGCGCTTGCCGTTCGCCTTCATCGCGATGGCTGTCGGCGTGCTCGCCATCTGCGGCATCCCCGGTTTCAGCGGCTACTTCAGCAAGGACGCCGTCATCTACGGCGCGCTCGTCACCGGGCATCCGTGGCTGTACGCCGTCGGTGTTATCACCGCAGGAATCACCGCCTACTACATGTTCCGGCTATTGTTCGTGACGTTCCTCGGCGCGTATCGTGGTGAAGTCGACCCGTCGGATCTGGGGATCCGTCATCCCGAGTTGGCCGGAACGGCGGCCAGCTCAGGTCATCATCCCGAGGAAGAAGAGCCGCACCATCACGCGCCGTCGTGGCTGATGTCGGTGCCGGTCGGGATCTTGATCGTCCCGTCGATCCTCATCGGCTGGCTCGACGCCGGCGGCGCGAACGCGCCCTGGCAGCGGTTCTTCGCCGGGTTCTTCCCGCGCGTCGCCGAGGTCGCGCCGCCGCTGGGCGAGCTGGCCTCGACCGGGCTGGTCCTGGCCGTCGTCGCGATCGGCATCGGCGTCGCATACGTGCGCTACGGAACGCGCGCCGCGCATGCCGGCGCGGTCGCGCGGCTGCGCGGCGAGACGATCCACATGCCGCGCGTGCTCGTCAACGCCTACTACTTCGACGCGGCCTACGACGCGCTGCTGGTCCGGCCGGCGCGCGCGGTGGGCGCATGGTTCGTGCGCGTCTTCGATCCGCACGTCCTCGACGCCGCCGTGCGCGAGGTGGCGATCTCCGCGCAGTGGCTGGGCCACCTGTTCCGTAGCTTCCAGACCGGGCTGGTCCGCGCGTACGCGCTCTCGCTCGCGTTCGGCGTCGTGTGCGTCGTCGCGTACTACGCCTTCGCGTTCGGAGTCGGCCGATGATCGTCACCGCTCTCGTGCTCGGCCCGATCGTGATCGGGCTCGCGCTCTACGCCGTCCCGCGCGAACGGATCGTCCTGGTGCGCATCATCGCCGCGGCGGTCGCGGCGCTCGCGTTCGCGCTGGCGGCATACGACCCGGCGGCGCCGGATGCGTCGCTGCGCTGGCTATCGCGGCCGTTCGTCGCGTCGTTCCATCTGGGCTTCAACCCGATCTCGTTCTGGATCGTGCTGCTGCTCGCGCTGGTGACGTTCGGCGCCGCGCTCGCGCTGAACGGCCCGCGGGCGCGCAACATTGCGGTGCAGCTGCTCGTATTGCAGGGCGCGATGAACGGGCTGTTCCTGGCGAAGGACCTGCTGCTGTTCGCGCTGTTCTGGGATCTGATGCTGTTGCCGGTGTTCTTGGTGCTGCTCGACGGTGGACCGCACGCGCATGCCGCCTGGAAGTACCTGATCTACAACCTGGCCGGCGGCCTGGCGCTGCTGCTCGCGACGGCCGCGTTCGGCATGGTGAGCGGCTCCACGGACGTCCTTTACGATCCGAACGCGCACATCGCGATCGGCATCGTGTGGGGCACCTGGATCTTCGCCGGCTTCGCGTTCGCGTTCTTGATCAAGACGCCGGTCTTTCCGTTCCACACCTGGATGCCCGACACGTACGCCGAGCTGCCGACGCCGATGGTTGCGGTCGTTTCCGCGGTGCAGTCGAAGGCCGGCCTGTACGGCTTGATCGTGATCTGCAGCGTGTTCTTCCGGCCGGAGATGCTACAGGCGCGCACGCTGATGTTCGTCCTCGGCGCGATCGCGCTGATCTACGGTGCCCTCGCGTCGCTGGCCGAACGCGACACGAAGCGCATCGTTGCGTACAGCTCGCTCTCGCACTTGGGGCTGATCCTGTTGGCGGTGTTCACCGGTTCGCAGCTTGCGATCCAAGGCGCGGTGGTCTACATCGTCGCGCACGGGCTGTTCAGCGCCGCGCTGTTCCTCGTCCTGGGCGCGGTCGAGCAGCGCGAGGAGACGCGCGATCTGCTCCGGCTCGGAGGCCTGGGCAGCCGCAACCCCAAGCTCGCCGGTGCGCTCGTCATCGGCGCGCTGGCGGCGCTGGGCTTGCCGGGCCTGGCCGGATTTGCCGGCGAGATCTTGATTCTGACCGGCCTCTTCAGTGCGGGCGTGGTGTGGCCGGCGCTGGTCGGTCTGATCGCGGTGATTCTGGCGTCGGCGTACATGCTGCGGTTGTTCCAAGGCGTCATGAACGGGCCGGACGTCCCCGATCTGCCCGAGCGCCGCGACATGACCTGGCTCGAAGGTTTCGCGATCGCGCCACTGGTGATCGCGTTCCTGGCGCTGGGCGTCGATCCCGGGCCGATCACCTCGCTGACGATCGGCGCGCATACCGCCGCTCCGGTGAACGTCAGTGCTCGGTAGTTTTCCGGTCGCGGCCGACTACGCCGCGCTGCTGCCGTGGTTCGTCGTCGCGATCGTCCCGCTGCTGATCCTGTTCGTCGACCTGTTCTTCAAGGATGCGAGCGCGGCGCGGCGCGGCGTCGCGGTCGGGCTGGCGATCGTCGGGCTGGTCGTCGCGGGCGCGCTCGCCGCGGGACAGTATCCGCACGAGTACGCCGCGTTCGGCGGCGCGTTCGTGCAGGGCGGCTTCTCGATCGTGTTCAGCGAGATCGTGATCGTCGCGACGATCGCGACGTTGCTGCTCTCGATCGGTGTCGGCCGATCCGATCAGGTCGCGGGTACCACCGCACTGCTGTTGTGGAGCGCGAGCGGCGCGATGTTGATGGCGGGCGCGGCGAACCTGATGATCGTTTTCCTCGGCCTGGAGCTGCTCTCGCTCGCATTGTACTGCCTGTGCGCGATCTCCGTGCGGTCGACGGCGCGCGAGTCGGCGCTCAAGTATCTGATCCTGAGCTCGATGGCGTCGGGCTTCTTGCTGTACGGTTCGGCGCTGCTGTTCGGCGCGACGGGATCGGTCGCGTTCGCGGTCCTCGCGACCGCGCCGGTCACGCCGGTGCTGGCCGTCGGTGCCGGCCTGTTCCTGGTCGGGCTCGCGTTCAAGCTCAGCCTCGTGCCGTTCCACGCCTGGACCCCCGACGTGTACGAGGGCGCGCCGTTGCCGGTGACGGCGTTCATGTCGGTCGTCACCAAGGCCGGGACGCTGGCGGTGCTGGCGCGCTTCGCGTACGCGGCGCTTCCCTCGGATCACGCGGCGGCGATCCTCGCACCGCTGTGGGTGCTCGCCGCGCTGTCGATGCTGATCGGCAACCTCGGCGCGCTCGCGCAGACCGACATGAAGCGGCTGTTGGCGTACTCGGGGATCGCGCAGGTCGGCTACATCGTGACGGCGTTCGCCGGCACGACCGCGCTCGGCTTGCGCTACGCGATCCTCTATCTGGCCGGCTATACGGCGATGAACCTGGGCGCGTTCGCGGTCGTCGCGCTCATGGCGCGCGACGGCGATGCCGTCGTCGGCTTGCCGCGCTTCGCCGGGCTCGCCTACCGGCGCCCGTGGCTCGCCGCGGCGATGACGTTCTTCCTGATCGGTCTGGCGGGTTTGCCGCCGACGATCGGTTTCACCGGCAAGATCCTGATCCTCGCGGCGACCGTCGGCGCGGGCTACGCGTGGCTGGCGGGCATCCTGATTCTGGGGACCGCGATCTCGGCCTACGTCTACTTCAAGATCGTGCGCGTGATGTTCGCGCGGGCCGACCTCGCGCACGTGCGGGACGAGCGTTCGTCCAACCCGCTGCCCTGGATCGCCGTCACCGTCTGCGTCGTCGTCACGTTCGCACTCGGCCTGGTTCCGTACACCCCGTCGAACGTTCTGCCGCTGGTGAAATGACGATCCGCGCTGCGGACGTCGGCGACGAAGATTTCATCGTTGGGCTCGTTCCCCGCTTCGTCGAGAGCGGAATCGCCGGCGGCCATACGCGCGACGAGGTCGTCGAGGGGACGGCGCGCGTCCTGCGCGAGGCCTTGCACGCGCAGCGTCCCGGCGAGCTGCTGCTGATCGCGACCGACGAGCGCGGCACGCCGTCGGGCTTCGTCTATGCGGTGACCGAACGCGACTTCTTCACCGACGAAGAGTACGTGCACGTCTCGGAGATCGCCGTCACGCGCAGCGGCGACGGAACCGGCGCCGCGCTGATGGACGCCGCCGAAGCCTGGTCGCGGTCACGCGGCCACCGGCTCATGACCCTCAACGTCGTCGACACGAATGTGGACGCACAGCGCTTCTACGCGCGGCGAGGGTTTGCGATCGCGCACCGGCATTACGCCAAACGGTTCTGAGCGAGGGAGCGCCCAGCCGACCGCGCGAAACGCCGCCTGGTTGGCCAACATCTTGATCTCGTACCGCCGGGCCGACTCGGCGGCGATCGTCGGCCGCATCTACGACCGGCTCGTCGCGCGGTACGGTGCAGAAGCCGTCTTTCTCGACGTCGACGACATTCCGGTCGGGGTGGACTTCCGCAGTCACATCCGGCAGACGCTCGAGCGCACCGACGTCGTCCTCGCGGTCGTCGGGCCTGCATGGCTCGGCGCCGGCGGCGGCCGTGCCCGCATCTGCGACGACGACGATCCGGTGCGGGTCGAAATCGAATCGGCGATCGTTGCAGGGACGCCGCTGTTCCCGGTTCTGGTCGACGGCGCGAAGATGCCGAGCGCAACGGATCTTCCCGAGTCGCTCGCCCAATTTCCGTACATCAACGCGACGAGCGTCGATACGGGCCGTGATTTCGACTATCACGCCGGCCGTCTGATCGCCGCGCTCGACGCGATTCTGGGCCCGAAGGCACCGCCCCCTCCGCCGCCGCCGATCACCCCGCTCGCCCGACGCCTGCGTGTGTTCGCCGCATTTGCGGTCGTCTTCGCGCTTCCGGCCGGCGCGGCGGCGGCGGGGATCGAGCCGCCGTGGCCGGCCGGCATCTGGATCGAGACCGCGGCTTTGGGCGGAGCCGTCGTCGCAGCGGCGCGAGCGCTCTTGCGGTCGGCGCGCCCGGCCGCACGGATACGCGCGATCGCCGTCGCCGGCGTGCTGCTCGTCGTGAGCGCTTCCGGCTATCTGTTCGCGAGCTCCGCCTACGTCTACGAAGTACCCAAGACGAGCATCCGGCTGGCGAAGGGCTTCGTCTGCACGGCGGAGGGGCAACGCGTCTACAAGGACAAGTGCCCGAACCTCGGCCTCGACGAGCTCCGCGAGGCCGAATACGAAGCCGAGCGGCTCTGGACGGCGCAGTCGATTGCAATCGTGCAGATCGTGCTGTTGCTCCTGTGGTCATTCGCCTTCGCCGCCCTCGCGGTGCTCGTCGCGGCAGCCTCCAACGAATTGCGAGCAGCCGGAACACGCACATGACACATCTGCGTCGCCTCGTCTTCATCGCCGTCGCGCTCGCCGTCGGTTCGACCGCCGTGCGCGCGGAGGCGACCCCACCGCCGGATCGCTCGTGGGCGGGCTACTTTGCGGTCAAGACCGTCATGCAGCAGCTCTACGACGCCGACAGCGCAAAGCTCTCGCCGTCGCGCGTCCCGCCGCAGCAGCTCGAACGCAGCACGACGTACGACATCGCGAACTGCTTTCGTGGATCCGAGTACACGGGCGGCGACGCCAAACACGACGCGAACTCGGCGTTTGCCGACGTCGCCCTCGACGTCATCACCTGGCGCACGGCATTTCGGCGGCTCGGGTTTCCGGCCTCGACGTGGCAGCAGCCGCTGACCGACTACGAGCGAAAGGAAGTCGATCGTACGATCGCCGCCGCGGCGCCTTCGGACGAAGACCCCATCGCGGCCGCCTTCGGCCGAATGATAGTGCGGCGGTTGAACGCGTACCGCGCATCGCATCCGGGGCTGCCGCGAATCATTGACGTCGGCGGTTGCGGCGCAGGTGAAGGGACCGTGATCATCGCGACGGTGCCCATCGGCGGCCAGGTCCTGTTCATCCCGACGTTCTTCTACCAGCTGTGCAAAGTCGAGAAGCAAAACGCCGACGATCCGAGTTCCTGTCCGCGCTGGCGCGAAGCGATCGAAGGCAAACTGCAATCGGTCGCCGGCGACTACCTCTACCGCGTGCGTTGGCCCGACGGCGTCATCCGGCGCGGCACGCTCCGCTTCGACCTGGGCGACGACGGCAAGACGATCACCCTGCGCAAACCCTAGGACAGGCTGACTTGCGGAATCTGCGCCGCGAGCGCCAGCTCGGCGATTCGCACGACGAGCGGATCGTTCGCGTCGTTGAGGCGCTCCAGTAGAGTGAAGTGATTGTCGCCCGGACTATCGGCGTACGACGCGTCGCAGCCGAGCGCGCGCCAGTCCCGCACGAGCTCGGCGCCTTGCCACTTGAACACGTCGGGCTCGCGCGCACCGGCAAGGGCGACGACGGTCGTCGGTGCCGCGGGCGCGAGCAGCGCGGGGCTCAACGCCGCGGCGCGCGCGTCGTCGAGCTGCAGCCATGCTTGCGCGAACGAGTGGATGAGCGGGCGCAGATCGTGCAGCCCGCTCAACGTCACGACGCCGGCGACCGGCGCGTCGACCGCGCACATCGCCGCGAGCTGGCCGCCCGCGGAGTGGCCGGCGACGACGATGCGGGCCGGATCGGCGCCGTGCTCTTTCGCGTTCTCGCGCAGCCACGCGACCGACCGGCGCGCCTGCGCGACGATCTCCTCGAGCGGGACGGCCGGTGATAGCGCGTAGTTGACGATCGCGCAGGCGACGCCGTGCGGCGCGAGCGCACGGGCGACGAACGTGTGGTCGTCCTTGTGCAGCCGGCGCCAGTAACCGCCGTGAAAGAACACGACCAGCGGCGCTCCGGCGTGCGGTACGAACAGGTCGAGCGTCTCGGCTTCGCTTGGCCCGTACCGCAGGTCGCGCGCATGCAGCGTGCGGGCGCGGACGTCGTCGCTCCACGTGCGCCAGCGGCGGAAGAAGATCGTGGGATCGTCGACCGTCGCCGACGCTTCGTATGGATCGGGAGGGTTCATCGCGGTGCGGTGAACTGCAGGAAGTCGACCTTACCGGCCGGGTTCCAGCCGACCGCCTCTTCGATGGTCGATCCTTTGACGAAATCGATCCGGAATACGTACACCGTCGTGCGACCTTGCGTGATCTTGCGCACCTGGTTGAAGTTCTTCACCTCGCCCAGGCCCGTCAGCTGAGCCGACGCAGTCGCAAGGGACTTGTCGTCGATGTAGCCGTTCATCTCGTCCGTATACTGCGAACGATCGATCTTCCCAGCGCGGTTGGCTTCGAAGACGGCGCGCGCACGGGCCGCGACTTCCGTCGAGGGGGTCGACGCTGCGGTAGCGGGGCCCCGGGCCGGGGGCTCGGCGTCGTCCGAGGCCTCGGCCCGCATGAACACGCGGCTCGCCGTCGTCGGGAGTTGCACGATCTCCGCTGGACGCGACTCGCGGGGGTGCGGCGCGGAAGCGAGCGCGGGTACGGCGAGCCCGGTCAAGAGCAGGCCGGCGAGAAGGCGCCGCACGATCATCCACCGACCTTCCACGCGAAACGGCGAGCCCCCGTTTTCACAGAGGGCTCACATCTTCGTGCTAGTCGAGACTCAGGGATGGGTCATGTTGACCGGGACGACGGAGGCGTCGAACTCGTCGGAACCGATGTAGCCCAGCGAGAGCGCGGCCTCCTTGAGCGTCGTGCCTTCGTGGTGCGCCTTCTTGGCGATCTCGGCCGCCTTGTCGTAGCCGATCTTGGGCGTGAGCGCCGTGACGGTCATCAGCGATTCGGCCAAGTACTTCGCGATCACCGGCTCGTTGGCTTCGAGCCCTTCGACTGCGTGCTCGCGGAACATCGTGCACGCGTCCTGCAGCAGCCGGCACGAGTGCAGGAAGTTGTAGATCATCACTGGGTTGAACACGTTGAGCTCGAAATTGCCCTGCGCGCCGCCGAAACCGATCGCGACATCGTTGCCGAACACTTGGACGCAGACCATCGTCATCGCCTCGGATTGCGTCGGGTTGACTTTGCCGGGCATGATCGACGACCCGGGCTCGTTCTCGGGCAGGATCAGCTCGCCGATCCCGGCGCGCGGCCCCGAAGCCAACCAGCGGATGTCGTTGGCGATCTTCATCAGCGACGCGGCGAGCGTCTTGAGCGAACCCGATGCGGCGACGACTTCGTCGTGCGAAGCCAGCGCGGCGAACTTGTTGGGGTGCGAGCGGAACGGCAGACCGGTCAGCTCGGCGATCTTGCGCGCGGCCCGCTCGGCGAACTCGGGATGCGCGTTGAGCCCCGTCCCGACGGCGGTTCCGCCGATCGCGAGGTCATAGAGATCGTCGAGCGACTGATTCAAGCGCTTGAGGTCGCGATCGAGCTGGCTCACGTAGCCGGAGAACTCCTGACCCAGCGTGAGCGGCGTCGCGTCCTGCAAGTGCGTCCGCCCGACCTTGACGATGTCCTTCCAGTGCTTCGCTTTGGCGTCGAGCGCGTCGCGCAGCTTCGCGACCGCCGGGAGCATCTTCACCATCGCCTCGGCCGCCGCCATGTGCATCGCGGTCGGGAACGTGTCGTTCGACGACTGCGACATGTTGACGTGGTCGTTCGGGTGGATCGGTTTCTTCGAGCCCATCTCGCCGCCGGCGATCTCGATCGCGCGGTTCGAGATCACCTCGTTGACGTTCATGTTGGTCTGCGTGCCCGAGCCGGTCTGCCAGACGCGCAGCGGAAAATGGTCTTGCAGTTTGCCGGCGATCACCTCGTCGGCGGCCTGCGCGATCAGCTCGGTCTTCTCGTCGTCGAGCTTGCCCAGATCACGGTTGACCAGCGCGGCGGCCTTCTTGAGCACCGCCATCGCGCGAATGATCTCGCGCGGCATCACGTCGCGCGGCGTCGCATCGTCCCCGATATCGAAGTGGATCAGCGAGCGCGCGGACTGCGCGCCGTAGTACTTGTCGGCGGGGACGTCGATCTTGCCCATCGAGTCGCTCTCGACGCGCGAGCGCCCGATCGAGCCGTTCGTCTGCGTGTTGGCCATAGCGTGCCACGCTTCGGCGGCCCGGCACCCGGACACTCCGCGAGAAACGTCGCACCGGGCTTTGCGCCGACACGCCATCTCTCGTATACTCATCCCACCCGGAGGAGCGTCGCTCATGCGTCTGCCGCACGTCCTTGCCTTCATTGCCGCTCTCGTCGTCGTCCAGACCGGGCCGGCGTTCGCCGCACCGGCGACCCCCGCGCCGTCGACTCCCGCCGACGCCGAGACGACCAAGGGCGACCCGGTCGTCCTCGACGCAGCCCGCGCGAAGGTCGCCGCGGGCGACACGAAAGGCGCGATCGACGGTTTGGCGCCGTACGTCGCCGCCCATCCGGGCGACGCCGCTGCAGGCCGTCTGCTCGGCGATCTGTACTTCCGAGTCCCTGATTACCGCAAGGCGGAGAAGATTTGGAAGGCCCTAGTCGCCGCGACCCCCGAGGATCGCGAGACGCACAGCCGCTTGGGCGCGCTCTACGCCGTGGAGGACCGCATCGGCGCTTCGATGGCCGAGTTCCAGTCGAGCCTGCCGAGCCGCAGCGGTTACGTCGGCCTGGTGATGATTCACAAGCGCACCGGCGACCTGCCGCAATATCTGGCCGGCCTCCAGTACGAAACGGATCAGCACCCGTTCGATGTCGCGAAGTGGGCCGAGCTCGGCCAGGCCGAGCGCGCGCTGCACAATCCTCAGCTCGCGCTCGCGGCTTTCAACCACGTCGCGGCGATCCGGCCCTCGTCGTGCGCCGCGCGCGTCGACGTCGCCAACGCGCTGGTCGACCTGAGCCGGATCGATCCGGCGATCGTCCACCTCAAAGCCTGCCTCGCGGTGGATGCGAATTGCTATCCGGCCGTCGTCAACCTCGGCGAAGCCTATCTCGAGAAGGCCGACTACGAAGCCGCGCGGCCGTATCTCGCGCGCGCGTTGGCGCTGCGTCCGGAGGGTCCGGAGGCGCTGGTCGACATCGGTTTCATCTACGACGCACTGGGCGATTGGAAAACCGCCATCACATACTACAACCGAGCGATTCGCTCCGATCCGATGCGCCCCGAAGCGTACATCGACCTGGGCTACGACTACAACGAGCACCGGCTCTTCCCGCTGGCTGAGGCCGCCTACCTCAACGGACTGAGCGTCTCAGTGGACGACGGTCGCCTCCACTACCTGCTCGCGGTGACCTATAACGTCCAGGGCAAGATCGCGCTCGCGCGCGACCAGTACCAACACGCGCTAGCCTCGGAAGAGCCGATCGTCGTGCGCGCTGCGCGGGCAGAGCTCGCCTTGCTCCCGACGCAGTGACCGTGTAAAGCTGTCCTCGCTTTCGGCGGCACCCAACGCCGAAAATGGTTTCGATTGTAAACGGCGTGTCAGGGCGCCGTTTACTTTATGTCGAGCGCCCGCTTGGTTTCGACTCCCCACCGGCGGGCGCTGCTAGGCTAAGCGTCGGCCGCTGCCTGCATTGACAGCGGCGTTCCCTATGTCACGAGGAGTCCATCTTGAAGCGTAGCATCGCGGCTTCGTCGCTCGTGGTCCTTGCGTTGGTCCTTCCGGGGATCGCGTCGGCCAAACCCAGCGTCACGCTCAAGCTCACCGGAGCGATCGTCTCCAGGGCCGCCGACGGTCACACGACGCTCACCCCGGTCGAAGATGCGCCGCCGAAATCGGGCGACGAGATCCAGTACGACATCGCCGCGAGCAACGCCGGCACGTCGCCGGCGTTGCATCTCGTCCCGGTCGGCAGGGTACCGGCCGGCACGGCGTACGTCGGCGGATCGGCAAAGGCCGTCGGTGCGCACGCCGAGTTCTCGCTGGACGGCGGCAAGACGTGGTCGCCGTCGCCGACCGTGACCGTCAAGGAACCCAATGGCACGACGGTGGTGAAGAAAGCAGATCCCGCACTCTACACGACCGTGCGGTTCATCAGCGACGGCGCGCTCCCGGCGCACCGCAGCGCTGTCTACAGCTATGAGGTGCGCGTCAAATGATCCGCACCCTGATTCGTCTATCCGCCGCCGTCATCGCGCCGGTGGTCGTGGGCCTCGGGCTCGCGACCGCCGCTCCGGCGTTCGCGGCCACCGCCGCCGGAACGGCGATCTCCAACACCGCGACGGCGACTTACTCCGACGGTACGAACAGCTACAACTCGCAGTCGAACACCGTCACCACCACCGTACAGAACGCTCCGGCGATGACGATCGCCCCGCCGCAGAGCACCCCGGGCGCCAATACGGTCAGCCCCGGCGGCAGCATCACCGACAACTACACCCTCACCAATACCGGGAACGGCGCCGGCTACTTCCAGATGGCCGGCACGCTGGGCACCAACGACGGCGTCACCGCCGGGCAGGGAACGTTCACCACCTTTGTGGTGAACGCCGGCAGCGGCAATCAGAGCTTCGCCACGGTCGCCGCGCTGAACAATTACCTGTCGACCGGAAACGCGGGCGGCCCGTTTCTCACCGCGATCAACGGCACGATCACGATCGGCGTTACCTACGCGGCGCAGTCCGGCGCGTCGGGCACGATCACGACTAACGTTACCGCCAACATCACGCAGCCGGCCGGTTCCGGAACGACCGTGGCGACGTCGACGCCGAACACCGTCGGCCAGTACAACGACAACGTCGTCGCCGACGCGCGAATGGACGCGCAGAAGCTCGCGACGGTCGGCGGCACGGTCGTCGCGCCGACGGTGCAGTACACCGTGCGCGCCAACAACGGCGGCAGCCGTGCGATGGCCGCCGTCTTCAGGAGCGGTTTGCCCACCGGATCGTACGGCGCCTCGTGTCCGTCGAACATCGCTTGCGGCATCGTGCTCACCGACAAGATCCCGTCGTACAACGCGACGCAGCTCACGCTCAACGGCACGCCGTCGTGGGTGACGCAGCCGACGGGTGCGGTCTTCATCTACTCGACCGACGGTGTCAACTGGACCAACACGAGCACCGGCGCCGTCTACGTCGGGGCGTTCATCCCGGCGTCAGCGATCACCGGCAGCTTCGGCGCGTCGAATCCCGGCTCGTCGCAGGGCAGTGTGACCGCAGGCCAAGCGCAGGCTGCCTTCACCTACACGATCAACGGCTCGACCGCCAGCGGTGCAGCGAACCCGACGGCGATCACCAACGTCGTGAACTCGATCTACGCCGATCAGAGCGGCTTCATCGAGGGTCCCGGGATCACGTATCAGATCGTGACGAACAGCGCGTCGGCGACGACCGCCCAAACGGCGCCGGCGGTGGCCAACACCACCGGCACGCTCACGGGTTCGGCGTTCATCGTGTCGGCCGCGTCGCCGGTGGCGAACTCGGTCCTCAACGGACCCAATGGCTTCCCGGGTGCGACCGGTCCGGACACGACGACCAACACCGACTACACCGCGGTTTCGTACACCAACGCCGGCACGATCCTCGCGGCGGTGAACGGTGCGACGGTTACGGTGCCCGCGAGTGCCGCGGCGCTCACGGTCGTCAACTCGCTCCAGAACACCGGCAACAAAGACGACACGTACAACCTCACCGCGGCGACCGGGACGGGCCTCACGGCGCTGCCGGCGGGCTGGGTGGTCTCGTTCCAGAGCGCCGGTCAGGGCGCGAGCGGAACCTGCGCTGCGGTCACGGCGGGAACGGTGATCACGTCGGTCTGCGTCCCGTCGGGCGCGACGCAGAATTACCGCACGATCTACACCCCGCCGGCCAGCGCGACGACGTTCAACTCGTACGCGCCGTACGGCGACGCGGTCACCGCGACGTCGACCAACGACAACACGAAGACCAACAACACGATCGATGAGATCTTCGTGGGCGGCTTCGTGAAGCTGACCAAGTCGCTGTCGGTGGCGCTGTTACAGCCCTGCGCGACGGCGACCGTGTTCACCCCCGGCTCGGCGAGCGTCAACCCGGGTGACTGCGTCCAGTACAGCATCGCGTACGTCAACGTCGCGCCGTCAGGCGGGACGAACAACATCACGCTGGCGGCGAGCACGTTCGTCATCACCGAAGACGGAACGGCCTCGGGCGGCAGCGGCGGAACGGTGTACACGAACAACTGGTCCGTCAACTCGAACGGTCTGTACGCGGCGCCGGTCGACTCGAACGGCGGCACGCTGGGCGGCTACAACCCCGGTCCGGGTGCCGCGGGCTCGTCGAAGTTCACCGACACGGTCGGTGCGCTCGCGGCCGGCTCATCGGGGACGTGTACGTTCAAAGTCCAGGTCAAGTAGTACCCCATGCCGGGAGTCTTCGCGCGCCTCGTGCGCACGATGGGCTTCGCCTTGGCTCTGTTCGCGACCGCGGCGGAGAGCGGCGAAGCCTCTCCCGCGGCGGGCGTGGTCATCAGCAACACCGTGACCGCACAGTACACGGACGCGCACGGGCTCACGTACGGCGCGCAATCGAACACCTTGCGCGTCTCGGTCGCGGCGGTCGGCGCGGTCGTCGTCTCTCCGAAGGAAACGGCGGTCGATCCGGCCGCGGAAGGGTATCCGGCCGGTTCGCCGATCACGCGAACCTTCACCATCACCAACACCGGCAACGCCGCCGATGCGTACACGATCGCGTCGGTCGCGCCGGGCGCGGGCACCGTGACGTCGGTTGCGTTCCTCACCGCTTCGGGAAACGTTCCGGTGACGGTCGGCGCGACGATCTCGCCGCCGCTGCAGCCGGGCGATTCGATTCGCGTGCAGGTCATCATCACGACCGTCGGGATCGCCGTCGGCGCGGCGTTTCCGATCTCGCTCGTCGCGCGGTCGACGAATACGTCGGTCGCGAACGGCTTGGTGAGCGACAGCGGCAAGGAATGGGCAATGCCCCAAGCGGGCGCCGCGATCGCCGGGCCGCTCGGCCCCGACACGGCGATCAGCAAGCTCGTCGATCAAGTGCGAACGCACACCGCGAACCCCGGCGAGACCGTTACCTACTCGATCGCCTTCAAGAACTACGGCGGCTCGCCGGCGTCCAACGTCGCGATCGTCGACGACGTTCCGGTTGGGATCACCGCGCTGCCGGCAACGGTCGCGCTCAATGCCGTGAACGCGTCGGCCGGCGCGACGCTCGTCGGACAGCGGCTCACCGTCAAGGTCGGCACGCTGCCGATCGGCGCGGTCGGCACGCTCACCTTCGACGCGGTGGTGCAAAGCGGCACGATCGCCGGCGCGTCGTTCGTCAACGTCGCGTCGCTCACGGCCGACGGGCTGGCCCCGGTGACGACGACCCCGGCCAGCGTACTGGTCGGGCTCGGGAACGTCGTGTACGACGGATACTCGGGCTCCGGCTCGCCGGTCAACGGTGCGGTGCTGACGCTACGCGACTTCCACACCAAGGCCGTCGTGGCGCTGCCGTCGGTCACGTCGCCGGGACAGTCCTCGCTGCTGCGCGCGCCGCTCGACGCGCTGATCGGCGTGCCGGCCGGCGGCCTGGCGCCGAACAACGCGAACGCCAACCCGTTCACCACCGGCAGCGACGGTGCGTACAGCTTCGTCTTCGCCGCGAGCCAACTCGGGTCGCAGTCGCTCGCCGCGCAGTACGAGCTCGACATCTCGGCGCCGGGCTATCGCGATCGCCGGATCGAGGTCACGATCAGCCCCGATGCGAGCGGGCTGCTCTACAACGCTACGCTCGTAGAGCTCGACCAGATGCTGCTGGCCGCGCCCGGTGGTTTCTCGCTGGTCACCAACTCCGTCTCGCTGTCCGAGGTATTCGGTTTGCTCGGGAACTTACCGATGTTCGCTCCGCACCCGTTGGCCGTCTCCAAGACCGTCGACCGCGACGTTGCCTCGGGCGGCGATCGTCTGCTGTACACGCTGCAGGTCGGCAACAGCGGCGCGCAGCTCGGCGCGACGCAAGTCGTCGATACGCTTCCGGCCGGCGTCGTCTACGCGCCGGGCACGGCCCGCGTCGACGGCGTGGCCGCCGAACCGCAGCGCAACGGGCGCATCCTGAGCTGGAACTTTCCAACCCTGGGCGCGCAGCACACGATCGTGTACGCCTGCGTCGTCATGCCGTTCACCCCTGAAGGCTCGACGCTGATCAACGTGGTCGACGTCGACGCACAGTCGGGCGGCGGCGGCGCGCGCGTGCGCGCGTCGGCGAGCGCCGATACGCGCGTCGTCGCGGGGGCGCTCGGGAACCGCATCGTCATCACCGGTCGCGTCTTCGTCGACGTCGCGGGCACCGGTCGCTTTCGCGCCGGCGATCACGGGCTCGCCGGCGTGCGCGTGTACCTCGAGGACGGCGAGTCGGTGGCGACCGACAACTACGGCCGCTTCACGTTTCCGTCGGTGCATCCCGGGCAGCATGTCCTGCGCGTCGATACGACGACGCTGCCGGCCGGCGTGCGTCCTTACGACGATCGGCGCTACGACAGCCCGCGCAGCCTGCAGCGCTTGCTGCACGGACTGTACGATGCGGGGTTGATGCACGACGTCAACTTTGCGGTCGAACCTGCGGCATGAGCTGGCGCGCTCGCGTACGCCGCAGCGGCACGGCCCTGGTGATGATGGGGATGGTTTTGTCGACCGCCGACGTGAACCCGGCGGGCGAGATTCCCGGCGCGTTCGCCGACGAGACGCGCATCGCGGCGACGAGCCCGTCGCCGGAACCGCCGGCGAGCCGGCCGCCGGAACCGCCGGCGTCGGCACCGCCGGTCGCCGCGCCGGACACCGTCGCCGCGTCACCCGAGGCGGTCGCCGTCGGCGCCGCGGTCAAGGAGCCCGAAGGCGGCGACCTCACCCATCTCGTCTTCACCGCGACGGACGGATTGGTCGCGTCGCTCGTCGACCCCGTCGATGACGACGTCGCGTCGTCGATCTCGGCCAGCGTCGAGGTCGAAACCGTCAAAGGCGCCGGCGTCGAGCTCAGGGTCGGCGACAGCGTGATCCCGTTCTCGAGAATCGGGAAGCGCACGGTCGATGCGAAGACGGGCACGACGCGCTACACGTACTACGGCGTGGCGCTGCAACCCGGACCGAACACCGTGACGCTCACGCCGCTGGGCGCCGGCGACGCGCGCGGTGCGGCGACGGCACACCGCATCTTCGCGCCGGGCCGGCCGACCAAGCTCGCGGTAATCGGGAGCGGCGCGTTCCGCGCCGACGGCAAGAGCGTCGACCGGATCCAGATCGAAGGGCACGACGCTTGGGGGCATCGTGCCGCATCGGGGAGCGTCGTCCACGTCACGCTGCTGCAAGGCGACGCGCACATCGAACGAACGAACGCGAACGGTCCCGTCGCGGCGCCGAGCGCACCTACGCCGGTCCCGTCGGCGTCGTCGTCACCGGGGATCGCGGCGGCCGGCGTGATCCGCCAAGCGGTCGACGTCGTCCTCGACGCCGACGGCGAAGCGACGCTCCGGCTCGTCCCGGGGATCACCCCCGGCGCGGTCGTGCTGCGTTCGGAGTGCGGCGACGCAAGCCGTGAGACGCGCTTCTTCCTCGCACCCAACCTGCGCAAACCGTTCGTGAGCGGCTTGGTGACCGCCGGCGCCGGAGCCGTCCCCGGCATCCCCGACGAAGACCCCGGCGAGCCCGACGGAACGAACTCACGGCGCGGACGCGTCGCGCTGTTCGGCACCGGCGCGGTCGGCAACTCGCTTGCGACCTTTGCCTACGACACGGCCGACACGCTGCAGCGCAGCTCGGAGTACGGCGGCGCACTCGGCACGTACGAAGGCGATCCGAGCGACAAGCCGTACGACACGACCGGCGACACCAGCCTGCGCCGCGACGACGCCCTGTCGCGCGATCATCTCTTCGCGCGGATCGACAACGGTCAGAGCACCGCGCAGTGGGGCGAGTTCCGTGCGCGCACCGGCAGCGACGCGAGCACGCTGGGCGCGTTCGATCAACTCGTCGATGGTGCAAGGGTGGAGCTGGGCAGCAACACCGGCCACGCGACGGTGTTCGCCGCGCGCAACGACGTCGGCTACGACCGGCGCGTGTTCGCGCCGACCGGGCTCGCCAACGGCGTGATCCTGCGCCCCGACATCGTGGTCGGGTCGGAGGTCGTCACGCTCGCCACGCTCGACGCTCGCAGCGGCGCGATCGTCATGCAGACCGTGATGACGCGCGGCGTCGACTATTCGATCGAGTACGCAACCGGACAGCTGGCGTTCATCGAAATCCCGCTGCCGCTCGACGAAGCCTTCAACCCGCGCGAGATCATCATCACCTACGAGTTCGATTCGCCGGGCAACACCGCGCGCACGATCGGCGGCCGTGCCGAGACGTCGTTCGGCCCGAACCATGCGATCAAACTCGGCTTTGGGTACGTCAACGACACCTCGGGTGCGGGGAACATCGCGATGGCCACCGAGGACCTGAACGGAACGATCACCGGCGGCTCGTGGCAGATCGCGCACGCCACCAGCCACGGCGCACTGCTGGCGACGTCGTCGGACGCTCCGATCGCCGGCGACGGCGGCAGCGCGCTGCACGCGCAGCTCACCCGCGCCGTCGGCGCGAACCGGCTCTCGCTGGTGTACGACCGCACCGATGCCGGTTACTACGATCCGTTCGGCGGTTTGGCGACGCCGGGTCTGCTCAACGAACACCTGACGTACGCGCACAAGTACGAGAACGGGCAGGCTGAGACCGCGTTCGAGTTCGGTCACGAAGCCAACGCCGGGATCGGCATCCCCGGCAGCACCGAGACGACCGCGACGCTGCGCTCGCACCGGACGCTCGGCAAGCGCGTCACGCTCACCGCATCGCTCGAGCGCCGCATCGCGACCAGCGCGGCGAACGGCCCGACGTTCGGGCCGCAGACGGTGAACCTGCTGCCGTCGCCGGGTGCGACGCCCCTGCCGATCACGCTCAACGGGCTCACCACACCGTACGTGCCGTTGACGAACCAATCGTCGACGCAAGCTTCGATGGGCGTCGACTGGAAGGCGACGCACACCGTCGACCTGAGCGTGAACCGCGTGCAAACGCTCAGCGGCGAAAACGACGTGCAGCCGACGCAGACCGACGCGCAGTTGACGTACGATTTGGGCAAAGGCGGACGCGCGTACGTGCGCGAGCGCTGGAGCTCGTCGCCGATCGCGAGCTTCGCCGCCTCGACGCAGGCGCTGACCGCGGAAACCGGCGGGATGCGCACGACCGAGATCGGGCTGGCCCGGCCGCTCGGTGGCGCGACGACGGTCGACACGTCGTACCTCGTCGACCATACGCTCAACGGGGGAGATGTCTACGCGGCGATGGGCGTGCGCGAGCGGCTGTCGCTGGGCAGCGTCAAAGGTGACGCGTTCATACAGCACGCAACGGCGATCGGCAACGCCGACACCGGCGGGGGCGGCGGTTTCGATCTCTATGGGCTTTCGCTCACCTACGGTGACCCGGCGAACAAGTTCCGCGCCAGCGGATCGGCGCAGATGCGCACGGGCAACGGCGCCGGCGTCTCGATCTCGCTCGCCGCGACCGGTGCGCTCTCGCCCGATATCTCGGCCTTCGCCAGCGTCAACGACGCACGCGCGGCCGGCGCCGACCAAGCCGACGAACGGGTCGGGTTGGCCTGGCGGCCGTCGCGCAGCGACGCCGGCGTGACGTTGCTGCAGTTCGAGCGCACCGACGGAACCGCCGTGCTGGACAACACCGAGGGCGGCGTCCTGTCGCTCGAGCAGGTGCTGCGCGTGCGCGAACGCACCGAAGTGATCGCGCGCTACGCATACAAGGTCGACGGCGACGCGTTCTACGCGGCGCGCAGCTCGCTGGCCGGGCTGCGGATCGATCAGCGGGTCGGCTCGCGGTTGGATATCGGGGCCGAGGTACGCCGGGCCGACGTGCGCGGCATCGACGGGGCAAGCGCAACCGCGCTCGCCGTCGAAGGCGGCGTGCGCTTGGGCGACAGCACTCGGATCGGTGTCGGATACAATCTCCGCGCGACGGCCGACCCGTCCCTCGCGACGGCGCCGACCCATCGCGGCTTCTACACGACGGTGACGACCGTCGTCGATCGGCTCTTCGGCTGGGGCCGGCGGTGATTCGTCGCCTCGGCGCCGCGTTGACGGCGTTCGCGCTCACTGCGACGCTGGTCGTGTCGGTTCGCGCGCCGGCGCGCGCCGCCGCGCTGTGCGGTACACCAGGGCGCGACGGCAGCCCGACGATCAGCACCGTCGTCGACACGTATTACACCGGCAGCGCGAACGCCGCCGCGGGCGCGACCTCGATCAGCGTCGGCGCGCACGCAACCGGTGACGCGGGCACGGCGATCGCCAGCGGCGACTTGCTGCTGGTCATCCAGATGCAAGGCGCGACGATCAACACGACCAACACGTCGTCGTACGGGGACGGAACCGGCACGGGTAGCGGCGCGATCTCGACCACCGCCGGGCGGTACGAGTACGTCGTCGCGCAGAGCGCCGTCGCGAACACCGGCGGCAGCGTCACGATCAAAGGTACCGGCACGAGCAACGGGCTGATCAACGCGTACACGACCGGCAGCGGCACCCACTTTCAGGTGATCCGCGTCCCGCAGTACGCCGCGCCGACGATCGCGTCGGGCTTGGCGCCGCTCGCATGGACCGGCACCGCCGGCGGCGTGCTGGTGATCGACGCGTCGAACCTCGTCAACTCCGGCGGCGCGACGGTAAACGCCAGCGGGCACGGATTTCGTGGCGGCGGCGCGCGCCAGCTGAGCGGCGACGCGACGGCCGGCGCCGGCGACTGGGTCAACTCGAACGCGAAGAACGCGCACGGCCAAAAAGGCGAGGGGACGGCGGGAACGCCGACCTATCTGTATTCATCGGTGACGGCGACCGAGACGGGTTCGGGGACCGCCGACGGCTACACCGGCGGAGACATGGGGCGCGGCGCGCCCGGCAACGCGGGCGGCGGCGGCTCCGATGCTGATCCTTCCGCCAACGATCAGAACACCGGCGGCGGCGGCGGCGGCAACGGCGGCGCCGGCGGCGGCGGCGGCAAGTCGTGGAGCTCCGACATCGCGGACGGCGGTCACGGCGGAACCTTCACGCCATCGGCGACGCAGGTCGTGATGGGTGGCGGCGGCGGCGCCGGCGTGCGCAACAACAGCAGCGGATCGATGGCGTCGGGAGGCAGCGGCGGAGCGATCGTCATGATGCGAGTCGCCGGCGTCGTCGGTACCGTCACGATCAACGCCAACGGTCTGATGGGCGTCGACCCGGACAACGACGGCGGCGGCGGAGGTGGCGCGGGCGGGACGGTCATGATCACCGGCCTCGCGACGCTGACCGGGATCACCGTGACGGCGACCGGTGCGAACGGTACCGACGCCGACGTGCTCAATGCCGGCGGTGCCGCGCATGGCCCCGGTGGCGGCGGCGGCGGCGGCGTCGTCGTGCAGAGCGGCGGCCTCGCGACCACGCTGACCGGCGGCGTCGCCGGGGTCACCGACGGCAGTCCGGATCCGGACGCGCACTACGGTGCCGCGGCCGGCGCGAGCGGTCAGACGTACACGATCGGCTACAGCAGCATACCGGGCGCGTCATCGGGCGCCGAGTGCGGATCGTCGTCGGCAACCGGGCTGTTGATCGGGCCGGTTGGCGCGCCCAACGCGACCGGCAGCTACGACGGCAACGTCGCGACGACCAACAACGACGATTTCGTCGAGAAGTCGTTCGCGCCGGCCGGTTTCAACGCGATCAACAGCTCGACGACCGTCGGCAGCCCGAACGGGAATACCTACACGTCGGCGGTCAGCGGTATCTCGTTGCGGCATCAAGTGCACAACTACGGTGCCGCGACGTCCAACGTGATCTTCTACGTCCAGGCCCCGAGCGGCTGGACGGTGAGCGTGAACATCGACAACGCGGGTGTCTTGGGCGCGCAGATCGGCGGCACGGCCAGCTCGAACACCTACCAGACGACGACCACGGAGGCGGCCGGCGCCGGCGCGGATTATTTCGTCTGGACGGTGTACGCCGCACCGAGCGGAGTACAGGCGTTCAACCGTTTCGACGCGTTGCTCGCCGTGATCGACTCCGGCAACACGAGCAACAACAACGAGGTCCACGACGAGCTGTACTCGGGCTACGTCGTGCAGACGAAGTCGTACACGATCACCGCGACCAACTGCTCGGGTGGGGTTCCGGCCGGCACGTGGTGCCCGGGCGCGACGCTCAAGTACACGATCGACGTGCGCAACATTGCAGTCGCCGCTAACGGCACGACGCCGGCCTCGGCGACGCTGACCGCGAACAGCCTGTTGCTGAGCGACGACGGCACGAACAACAACACCTCCTGGGCGAAGGACGGCGGTTACCTGAACACGCCGGGCTACTCGTCGACCGGCACGGCGCCGACGACGGTGACGTACTACTACAACGCAACGAGCTCGGCGTCGTTCCCGGCGAACTACAACACCACCAACAAAGTCTTCAAGGTCACCTCGAACTGGCCGACGCTCACCGCGAGCCAGAACTCACAGTTCTCCTTCAGCGCAATCCAGTTCTAGCGGCGGAGCGCGATCGTTTCGATCTCGACGAGCGCGCCGCGCGGTAGGCCGGCGGCTGCGACGGTCGAGCGTGCCGGCGGTGCGGCGGCGAACGACTCGGCGTAGACCGCGTTGACGGCGGCGAAGTCGTTCATGTCGGCGAGGAAGATCGTCGTCTTGACGACGTCGGCGAAGGTCAGCCCGGCAGCGGCGAGCACCGCCGCGATGTTGGCCATCACTTGGCGCGTCTGCGCGGCGACGTCGCCGTCGACGATCGTGCCGCCGGCCGGATCGAGCCCGATCTGACCGGAGGTGAACACGTAGGGCCCCGCCGCGACGGCTTGCGAGTAGGGCCCGATCGCCTGCGGCGCCGCGCTGGTGTGGATCGTTTCGCGCGCGCTCACGCGCGGGTCGGCTCGGCGAGCGGCGGCGCGGCACCCGGCGGAGTCATCGTCCCTTTATAGCGCGCCTGCTCGGGGCCGACGCCGAAGTTGTCCTTGGCCAGCTCGGCGATCTTCGCCAGCTCGTCGGCGGTGAGCCGCGGCGTCTCGGGCGCGGCGGCGAACTCGCGCAGCTGCGCGCGGTCGTAGATGTTCGGCAGCACCGTCATCACGCGCGGCTCGGCCAGCAGCCACTGCAGCGCAGCTTGGCCCAGCGTGCGGCCCGGCTGTTCGAGGAAGCGCAATCGTTCGACTTTGTCGACGCCGTTGATCAGCCACTGGCGCGGGCGGTGGCTGCGGTGATCGGTCGGCGGGAACACGGTGTCTTTGGTGTAGTGTCCTTCGAGCATCCCCGAGCTGTGCGGCACGCGGATGAAGTATGTCGTGTCGGCGTCGAACTCGTCGGCGGCTGCGACCATCCGGTCGCCGGGAAACGGTTCGAGCAGGTTCCAGATCATTTGGACCATCGGCACGTTGCGGCGCGCGGCTTCGACGCCTTCCCACAGCCAGCCGATCGCGGGCCCCAGCGCGACCCCCCAGGTGCGGATCTTACCCTCCGCTTTGAACGCGTCGAGCAGCTCGAACAGCGCGCCGTCGAGGATCTGCTCCATCCGTGCGTTGTGCATCTGATAGACGTCGATGTAATCGGTCTGCAGCCGCGCTAACGACTGCTCGAGCGCGTAGCGCACGAACGCCGGCGAGAAATCTTGTTCGATCTCGTTCTGGCCCTTGCGCTCGCCGGCGTGGTTGTACCAGTCGTATCCGAACTTCGTCGCGTAGACGACCCGCTCGCGCTGCCCGCCGAAGGCCTTGGCCAGCTGCTCCTCGCTGCGCCCGTTGCCGTAGGTGTCGGCCGCGTCGAAGGTCGTGACGCCGAGCTCGAGCGCCTCGCGCAAGAGCGCGACGGCTTCGTCGTCGCTCGTCTCACCCCACCAACCGGTCGAGGTCGTCCACAAGCCGAAACCGACCTCGCTGACCGTCACATCGGTGTTGGGAAGCGTGCGGTATTTCATGACACGAGAACGATTCGGGACCGGGGAACGGCCGCCCCGCCGACCAACTTCGCAGGCACCGTGTCTTCGCCCACCGACGCCCCCGCGATCGTTCCCGACGCCGAGTTCCACGACGCGTTCGCGCGCGTGACGGCCTGGATCGAGGACTACTACCGGGACACGCGGCGCTATCCGGTTCTCTCGCGGGCCGAGCCCGGCGACCTCGTGCGCGCGCTGCCGGCCGAAGCGCCGCTCGACGGCGAGCCGTTCGACCGCATCTTCGACGACTTCGAGCGGCTCGTCATGCCCGGGATCACGCATTGGAATCACCCGCGCTTTTTCGCCTATTTCGCGATCAGCGCGGCGCCGGTGACGGTCCTCGCCGAAGCGCTCGCCGCAGCGCTCGACGTGAACGCGATGCTGTGGCGCACGTCGCCGGCCGCGACCGAGCTCGAGGACGTGACGCTGGCATGGCTGCGCCGCATGCTCGGGCTGCCCGACGCGTTTGCCGGCATCGTGTACGACACGGCGTCGATCGGAGGCTTCACCGCGCTCGCCGCCGCGCGCGAAGCGCTCGACCTCGACATACGCGCGCGCGGCATGGCGGGCCGCGCCGATCTGCCGGCGCTGCGCGTGTACCTCACCGAGCACACGCACTCGCACATCGAGAAGGGCGCAATCGCGCTCGGAATCGGCCGCGAGAACGTCGTGACGATTCCGGTCGACGACCGGTTCGCGATGCTGCCCGACGCGTTGGCGCGCGCGATCGACGACGATCGCGCCGCCGGAAGGATGCCGATGTGCGCGGTCGCGACGGTCGGTACGACATCGACGACGTCGACCGACCCGGTCGCGGCAATCCGCGCGGTGACCCGCGAGCGCGGCGTATGGCTGCACGTCGACGCGGCGTACGGTGGTCCGGCCGCGATCCTGCCGGAGTTCCGCTGGCTGCTCGATCCCGCGCACGACGCCGACTCGATCGTGGTCAACCCGCACAAGTGGATGTTCGTCCCGGTCGACCTCTCGGTGCTGTACGTGCGCGACCCTGAGCTGCTGCGGCGCACGTTCAGCTTGACGTCCGACGTGCTCACCACGTACGAGGCCGGCGTGCACAACTACATGGACTACGGCTTGCAGCTCGGCCGGAGATTTCGCGCGCTCAAGCTGTGGTTCGCGCTACGCACCTATGGCGTGCACGGAATGCAAGAGCGGCTGCGCAAGCATATCGCGCTGGCACAAGAGCTCGCGTCGTGGATCGAAGCCGAACCGGGCTGGAGCATCGCTGCGCCGCACCCACTCTCCGTCGTGTGCTTTCGATACGAGCCCGATCCTGCGCTCGAGCAAACAGCCGTCGACGAGCTCAACGTCGCGATCATGCACGCGGTCAACGCGACGGGCGAGGTATTCTTGAGCTCGACCCGCTTGCACGGCCGCGTCGTGCTGCGGATCGCGATCGGCAACGAACGTACCACCCAAGCCGACGTCGCCCTCGCGTGGGACCTGTTGCGGCGAGAAGCGGTGACGGTTTACCGAACCTTTACCGCTATCTAGCGTCGAACACCCGTTCGACTACGACGCCTTGGTCTTCGAACGCGCGTTCGAAAGCTGCCCAGCCGGTTTCGAACAAGACCGAGCGTATGCCGATCTCGCCATCGCGTCGCCGGACGCTCGAGCACGAACTGCGCGACGTCGCCGCACGATGCGCCGATTGTAAGACGCCGCCGTTCGCGGCGTTCGGCGATCAGCTCGCACTGCGCGCCTGGATCATCGAGCATCGTTCCCGCCTGGCAGCCGAGTTGCGCGACTACTTTCGCAAGAACCCCGAATTGCACGCGCGGCCGGAACGTTGGTTCCCGCTGCTGACGCCGCAGTTGCGGGCCGAAGCGGCGCTCGCGTGGGAACGGTCCGAGCTTCGGCCGGACAACGGGATCGCGCTCGAGCCGGCCGCACTCGCCGGCGCGAGCGATGCGTTGCGCGCGTTCGTCGACGACGGTTTCGTCGCGCTCGTCTGCGCGCAGTGCCGCGATGAGCGCGCGCGCACACCCGAGACGCTCGCGCGCATACGGCGACGCTACGCTGAGTGGTTCTTCGACGGCGACATGCTCGCCGCGCAGATGACCGATCCGGTGCGCTGGACGCTGCTCGACGACGCGATCGCGCTGCGGTTCGACGAGCTTCCCAGCGCCCTAGAAGGCTGAGAAGAGCCGGCGCACGTTCGCCGGCCGCGAGTCCTCGGCGGGAACCTCGAGCGCATCCGGGACGCGCACGAGCGTGACCACGTGCGCGGTCGCGATCTCCGCGCGGTGCGCGGCCGCGCCGTCGCAGCGCAGATCGACGCCGACTTCGACGAACGGTGTGCGCGACGCCACGGCCGAGCGGATGCGCTCGGCGTCGGACGCGTCGACGACGTAGGTTCCCTTGGTGAGAAAGACGGTGTACGAAGGCATCGCTGCCAATGATCCTAGCGCCGCGCCGTCTCGCGTTCTACAAAGTTTTCCGGAACTTCGCCGGCGACGTGTGGACGGGCTGTGCACGCATCCGGCCGGGCAGGGTATTTCGAGCACCCAGGGCGCACACGAAGGGATGAGCTCGTTCGAAGAACTCGACCGCTTCAGCTCGCAAGAGCTCCACGACCGGGCCTACAGGTATGCGGAGCGTCATCTGGATGTGGGATTCTTTTGGAACCTCATCGAGATGATGCCGGCCGCCGAGGCGGTTGAGGGCGAGGCAAAGCAAGCTATTGCCGACATCCTTCATCCATCGCAGCAGGTCGCGGACGCCGTGAAGCGCGATCCCAACCTGGTTCACGCCTTGCGCCCCGTCTATCTCGATTACTTGCAGAAGCACCCGGACGCATGATGATGGTGTTCGATCACGTCGACTTGCGTGTCGCCGACGTCGAACGGTGTCGCGCGTTTTACGATGCGTTACTACGCGCGTTCGGCTTCCGCGGCAAAGCGCAACCCGACGGCGCGCGCGTCTACTACCGGCTCGAAGATCGCGTCGTTCGCGAAGCGATCGCGCTGATTCCCGACGCCGGCCACCGTCCCAACGCGACGCGCCTCGCGTTTTGTGCGGCGTCGCCGGCCGAGGTCGACCGGCTCGCCGCGATCGCGGAGCGCGCCGGCGCACGCGCGTACGAACCGCCCGCGCCGTGCCCCGAGATCGCCGATCCCTACTACGCGTCGTTCTTCGAAGATCCCGACGGCAACCGTTTAGAAATCGTCTGCCGCTAACGTCGCGTCGTCATGGTGAGCTTGTCGAACGAGGACCGCGCCCTCGCGTTTGTCGTCCCCGAGCTGGTCGAAGGGCCGACAGGCCGTTTCTTTCGCGAACCAGCACCGCTACCCTGATAGCGCTGCTCAAAACGTGCGCAGGTAGGCTTCGCGTTCCCAGGGGTGGACGGCGCGGCGGTAGCGCTCGTACTCGGCGAGCTTTGCGTCGCGAAAGGCGTGATAGATGTGATCGCCCAGCGCGCCGCGGATCACGAGGTCCTCCTCGAGCGCAGCCAGCGCTTGGCGCAGCGACTTGGGAAGTTGGCGAATCCCGTGCTCGGCGCGGAAGCGGTCACCCAGCTCGTACGTCGAGCCGGTGAACGGATCGCCGGGCAGACTGCGCGTCCGGACCCCGTCGGCCAGCGCTTCGACGAGCACCGCCATCGCCAGATACGGATTACAGGCCGCGTCGGGGCTGCGCACCTCGATCAACGGCGGTTCGCCGCCGAACGCCGGCGGGACGCGCACCAGCGCGTTCGCGCTGTGGTGCGACCACACCGTATATACAGGCGCGTCCCAAGCGGCGACCAAACGTTTGTACGAGTTGACGGTCGGGTTGCAGATCGCAGTGAAGCCGGCGGCGTGCTCGAGTAGTCCCGCGACCGCGTGCAGCCGCACGACCTCGTCGATCTCACCGAGCGCGAAGTAGATGTGAAGCCCGCTGCCGGCTTGCGCTTCGAGCGGCTTGGGCATGAACGTCGCGTGCAGGCCGTACCGTTCGGCGATGCGTTTGACGACGCCGCGCACGGTGACCAGCCGGTCGGCGGTGGCGAGCACGGTCGCGGCGGCGAGGTCGAGCTCGTGCTGACCGGCGCCGTGCTCGTGGTGCGCCGACGAAACCGGGATCCCCATCGCCTCGAGCGCGACGCTGGTGGCCAGCCGGGCCTCTTCGCCGCGATCGCTGGCCGAGAAATCGAAGTACGATCCGGCGTCGCTGGTGCGTGTCGACGGCATTCCGTCGGCGTCGAGCGCGAACAAGTAGAACTCGACCTCGAGGCCGGCCCGCAGCGTTTGCAGTACGTCGCCGGCGTCTTCGAGCACGCGCTTGAGCGTCGAGCGCGGATCGCCTTCGAACGGCGTTCCGTCGGGCGTCTCGATGTCACACAAGACGCGCGCTTCGACTTGGCCGTCGGTCGTCCACGGCAGCACGGTGAAGGTCGCCGCGTCGGGCCGCAACACCATGTCGATCTCTTCACCGCGCACGAAGCCGTCGATCGATCCGCCGTCGAACGTCACGTTTCCGGCCAACGCGCGATCGAGCTCGGAAACCGGAATCGATACGCTCTTCTCGATGCCGAGCACGTCGACGAACGCGAGCCGCACCCAGCGCACTCCGCGTTCCTTGGCGGTCGACAAGGCGTGGCGCCGTGCCGCAGCTGCATCTTTCACCGTCGTCAGCACGCGCCGCTAGCCGTCGAGCTCATCGACTGCGAGCGCGGCGCGAACGGTGAGCTGATCGTGCGGCGAATCCAGGTCCAGCCGGCCGATCTCGCCGATCTGGCGCAGCCGATAGAACACCGTGTGCCGATGCACGTTCAACTTCGCGGCGGCCTCTTTGATGTTCTGCCCTACGTCGAAGAACAGTTTGAGCGTGCGCACCAGCTCGGTCTGGTGTTTGTCATCGTACGCGCGCAGCGGGTCGAGCACGCGCGTCGCGAAGGTCCGCCAGTCCTCACGCGTCGCGCCGGTGCGGTGCAGCAGCGGATAGACGCCGAGGTCGTCGTACGGGATCACGCGGCCGCCGCCGAACATGCGGCGCGCGATGATCATCGCCTCGTGCGCTTCGTCGACGCTGCGCGCCACGCCGATCATCTCGGCGTGCCGCCCGACCCCGCCGACCACTTTGACGTCGAGACCGGCGCGGTGCATCCCGCGCGGGATCATCGTCGCCGCGGTGCGCGCGTTGGCGGCGTCGACCTCGAGCGGCGCCGGGACGAGGAAGAAGAACCCGCCGCCACGCTCTACCACGACGACGTCGCCGGTACGCGATCCCAGCGTGTCCAGGCAGACCCGCCGGATCTCGGCGTTCCGCTGCGCGGCGACCGTCTCGTCGAGGCCTTCGCCCTCGACGGCGACCGCGACGTAGCCGGGCGCGAGCGCGATGCCGCGCGCCTGCGCGTCCTCGCGCGCTTCGAGCGGATCTTCGTAGGCGCGGGCCAGCAGGCGATCCCAGAAGCCGCGCCGCCGGCCGCGTCCGCCGCCCGCGTCGCGCGAGAGCTCGACTGCGATCTGCAAGGCGGTCAGCCGGATCAGACCGGTGCGTTCCTCGAGGCTGCGAGTGCCGGTCGGGAAGACGGAGAGCCAGCCCAGCCGTGCCTCACCGGCGCGCAACGGATAGGCGCGGGCCCGCGGCATCCCGGGCGAGGCGAGCGCGACGCTCTCCTCGCCGTCGGCATCCTTGGGCAGCAGGTCGCGCACCGACGGCGGGATCGCCCGCTCGCCGGTCCCGGCGACGGCGAGGTGCCGCCATTGCGCGTCCTCGACCAGCACCGCTGCGTCGATCGCAGCGGCGAGATGACCGGCCAGGGCCTGCGCTCCGCCGCCGCTCGCGGCGACGCGGGCCAGCGCTTCGGCGAAGGCGAGCAACGCTTCCGAGCGATCGCGGCGCAGCGGCCGAACGGGGACCGCAATGTCGTCCTGCAAGTTCCGAAGGTTTCCGTGCCGGCGCCCCGCTCCTGCGGACGGAAGGATCGGCACCGATCGGTGCACCGAGTGCCGGTTAGCCATATGCACAAAAGCGCGGTGTCGCTTCGCCACTTCCGGCCCGGGAGTCGATCGTGCCCGAGCAGCGAAAATGCTCGGCGTGAACCTCCTGACGTTGCATCTTTGGATCGGGACCGTTGTCGTGGCGCTGGCGGTGCTGGCCGTCTGGCAGCGACCAGGCCGGCGCATCACCCTGTACGTCGTGACGCTCCAACTGGCGCTCGGCGTGGTGCTGATGGTCGAGGGCCTCAAGGTCCCCTGGTACCACTACGGGTTGGCGATCCTGGCGTGGGTCGGCTACATGGTGGCCAACGCGATGGCCCGCCGCGGCAGCGAGCGGCGCACGATCCTGCTCGTGACCGGCGTCTCGTCGCTGTTGCTCCTGATCGCCTTCGCGGTCGGCCAAGGGGCGGTCCGGGCCGGGTACGCCGGCATCTAGGAGCGCCGAAGGCGCGAACCGATTGCGAAGGCTCGGTTAAGTCGCTGCGCGGGATCTCCGCCCCGACCGTGCATTTTGGTACTATCGACCCTGGCCACCAGGGACGGAAGACACGGATGCTCGGAGCACGCAGACAGCCGCACGCAAGTGCCGTTCGCAAGGCGAAGGCGATTCGACCGCGCGCCTTGGCGCAACTGCGCGATGCGGCGCGGCGGCCGATCGCGGTCGTCGTCGCGCCTGCCGGATTCGGCAAGAGCGCGCTCTTGCGCGCGTTCGCGGCCCGGCACGAAAAGGCGGTGCTGGTCGATATCGGCCGCGACGCCGCCACGTTTCGTGGTGCGGTGCGCGCGCTGTGCGAAGCGCTGCGCTTCGTCCTACCGGGTCCCCGGCTGACCTTTGCCGGAGCGTACGCGCGCGCCGCGGAACGCGGCGATCGCGCCAAGTCGTTGGCGCACTGGCTGGGCCGGCACCTCGAACGCAGCGGCGTCACGCTGGTCATCGATTCGATCGATCGGCTGGGTGACGACGCGCGCGTCTTCGCCGAGTTCGCCGAGGCGCTGGCGACGTCCGGGACGGCTGCGCCGCATCTCGTGCTCGGTACGCGCGACGACGCCGACCTGCCGATCCCGCGTTGGTTCGCCGATGACGTGATCGCGCTGCCGATCGACGCGAACGCGTTGCGCTGGACGGCGGCGGAGGTGCGGGATGCCGCCCGACGTCTCGATTTCGGAGGCGACGAATCCGCGCTGGCGCGGATCGTCGAAGCGTCGAACGGGCGAGCGTTCGAGTTGCTCTACGCGTTGCGCACCGGTGCGCCGCCGTCCGACGACGATCCGGACGAAACCTTGTTCAAGAGCTTGACGCCGGAGGAGCGCGCGTACGTGCTCGAGACGTGCTTGCTGCCGTCGTTCGACGACCGTGTGCTCGTGGCGATCGGGATCCCGTTCAACCCGCTGCTCGGCACGAGCTCGCGGCTCGGCGGTTTGGCCGTGCGGTCGCAAGCGGAAGGCTATCGCTACGACGACGCACTGCGCGTCCGCGCGCAAGCCGCGCTCCGTGCGAATCCCGCAGCGTACCGGCGCACCGCGGAGCGCACGGTCGACGCGCTGGAGCTCACCGGACGGGTTCGCGAGGCGCTCGATCTGGCCGGCACCGCGAACCTGTTGGGCCGCGTGCACCAGCTCTTGCGGCTGCATGGCCTCGATCTCGAAGACCGCGGGGACACGGACGCCGTCGAGGCCGCACTCGAGTTGCTGCCCGCTGAGATCGACGATGCGGTCGTCGTCCTGTTACGCGCGACCCGCGAGTCGCGCCTCGGCCGCACCGATACGTCGGAAGCGTGGTTCAGGCATGCGATCGCGCGCGCCGAATCGCGCGCCATCTCGGCGGAAGCGGCGTACCGGCTCGCGCGCGAGCTCGTGCGCCGCGGTCGCGCCGACGCGGTCGAGCTCCTGGAGCCGTACGCAGACGACGAAACGCTGGCGGAGGCGCAGCGTTCGGCGATCCTGGCGGTGCTGGCCGAATCGTATCTGATCGCACAGCGGCCCGACGACGCGCACGCGGCGCTGCGACGCGCGCTGGCTCGCGCCGGAGAACTCGACGCCGCGGCGCGCGCGTCTCTCCTGACGCGGGCGTCGTACGTCGAGCTGTACGCGGGTGATCGCGAGCGGGCGCGCGAGTACGCGACCGAAGGCGGCGCGCTCGCCGAGCAGACGAGCTTGTACGTCGTCGCGTTCGGCGCGTACAGCGTACTCTACAACATCGCGTACGAGGATGCCGGGCCGTCCGAGAGCCTGGAGTGTCTAGGACGGCTCGGCGAATGCGCGGTGCGGTCGGGCAATCTCGACTTTCAGCTCTACGCGCTGGCCGCGGCGTACGAACTGCAGGTCGAGCGTGGCGATCTCGTCGCGATCGAGCGGCTGGAACGCGATCTGCGCGAGTTCGACGTGCACTACGGTGCGTCGGCCGCCCTCGAAGGGTTGATTCCGTCGCGCGCGCTCGTCGAAGCGTGGAGCGGAGCGTTCGACTCGGCGTACGAGATCCTCGCGCCGAGCGGGCCGCATCAGACGCCGGCAGGGCGCGAAGCCTTGCGCTGGGCGGAGATCGCACTGTACGCGAGCGCGGCCGGTCTGCGTGACGCCGCAGCCGACGCGCTCCACCGGTTCGACGACGCGTTCGGGCGTGACGAGGACGCGACCGACCATGCCGTCCGCGGCGCGATCCTCGGGCGCCTCGCGGCCGAGCTCATCGGCCGGCCCGCGCCGCAACGCGTCATCACGCCGGCCGGCCGGCTGGGGACGCTGGCGCGCGCGGTCGATGCGGTCGTCGCGCACCGGCGCGGAGAGGCTGAGGCGGCGACGCTGCTCGACGCTCTCGACGACCTCGGTCGACAGGAGCTGGCCGGGATGGCGAAGCTCTTCGCCGCGCTACCGGGGCGGCGCGCATGACGCCGTGGCACGTCCCGGCCGACCAAGCGGCGCCCCTCGCGGCAGCGGTGCGCCGCCGCCTCTTGCGTTCGAATGCCCCGACGATCTCGGGCGCCGTCGTGGACGCCTTCGTCCGCCGGGTCGTCGGCGAACCCGCCGCGGACGGTCGAGCCGACTTGCTCGTCTGGCTCGGCGACATCTGCGCTTCCTACGGTGACGTCACGGCCCTGCGCGGTACGCTGTTAGAGCTTCCCGAAGCCCTCGCGCGCACGGCCCGTGACCTTGGTGGAGCGTCCCCGCCGGCAACGGCGGTCGATGCGCTCGCCGATGATGTGCGACAGGTCGTCGAACTGGCGTGGCGGCCGCTGACCCGCGTCGCCGACGAACCGCTCGACGAGGTCGACGCGCGCATCGACGCGCTCATCGGCCAGCTCGAGGCTCGCGATCCGCTCACCTCCGAGCACTCGCGGGCGGTCGCGGCGTGGTGCGCGCGGCTGGGGCGGCGCCTGGGTCTGGATGCTTCCGGCATCACCTTCGCCCGCCGCTGCGGGCTGCTGCACGACATCGGAAAGGTCGCCACGCCGCTGGCCGTGCTCAACGCGCCCCGGGCGCTCGACGAGCGTGAATGGACGATAATGCGCGCGCACGCGGCGGCCGGCGAGGCGATCGTGCGCAAGATTCCGGCGCTGCGCGCCTTCGCGCCCGCCGTGCGCAGCCACCACGAACGCCTCGACGGCCGCGGCTACCCAGACCAGTTGCCGGCGTCGGCGATCCCCGTGATGGCGCGCGTGGTCGCGGTCGCCGACTGCTTCAACGCGATGATCGGGCGGCGCCCCTACCGCTTGCCGATGGCTCCGTCCCAGGCTCTCGCGGAGCTGAATGCCCACCGCGGGACCCAGTTCGATCCCGAAATCGTTGATGCAATGGTTGCGTTAGTAGCAGGACAAAAGACCTAATATCGGGTAAGGACCAGCATCGCACGCTGGAAGCGTGGACGAGCGCGCCCCACCACGCGCTCGTTGTTTCCATGGAAGGACCTCATGAAGCTCGGGCTCCCGTGTCTTACCCTCGCCGTCGCGTTCGCGGCGGCCGGATGCGCGCAAACCGGCGGCGCCGTCGTCCCGGGCGGCGGCCTGCTACAGGCCCAAACGCTCAAGGCGGTTCCGATCCAACCGTCGCCTTCGCCGACACCGGTGAGCATCGTGGGCGGCCTCCTCGGAGCCGTGACCGGCCTCGCCTGCGGCGTCACCGCCGGGATCACGTGTCACGTGCTGCCGGGGACCGGACCGCAAGGGCTGCCGGCGGGGACGGCGGCGTCCGCCCTGCCCGGGCTTCATCCGGCCGATCTGCAGAGCGCGTACCGCTTGTCGTCGGCTACCGCCGGCCACGGTCAGAAGATCGGCATCGCCGTCGCGTACGACGACCCCGATCTCGAATCCGACCTGTCGGTCTACCGCGCGAAGTTCGGCCTCCCGCCGTGCACCACCGCAAACGGCTGCTTCACCAAGGTCGGTCCCGGTCTGCTCGGCACGCTGCTCGGAGGCAATCAAGGCTGGGGCCAGGAGTCGTCGATGGACACGCAGCTCGCCTCCGCGGTCTGCCCGAACTGCAAGATCGTCGTCGTCGAAGCCACGTCCGACTCCGCGGCAAACCTGCTGGCTGCCGCCAAGACCGCGGTAGCGCGCGGCGCGACCGTCGTCAGCGACAGCTACACCTTGAGCGAGTCGAGCGGTGAAAACGACGCGGCGTACGCGATCGGCGTGCCGTTCGTGTTCGGTGCCGGCGATACGGGCGCGGCCGCGGAGTGGCCGGCGTCCTCATCGCGCGTCATCGCCGTCGGCGGGACCTCGCTGGTCCGCGACGGCAGCGCGCGCGGCTGGTCGGAGACGGTCTGGAGCGGCAGCGGCGGCGGTTGCAGCGCGTACATCGCGAAGCCCGCATGGCAGCACGACGCCGACTGCGCGAACCGCACGTCGAACGATATTGCCGCCTTCGCCGACCCGAACCCCGGCGTCGCGGTCTACGACAGCTATCTCTCGCAATCGCCGGGTTGGCGCACCTACGGCGGAACGAGCGCAGCGGCACCGATCGTCGCCGGCGCGATCGCGCTAGCCGGAAACGGAACAGGCACGCTGCTCGACGCGTCGTACATCTACGCGCACGCCGCCGCGCTCAACGCGGTAACGTCCGGCAGGAACGGCGCGTGCAGCACGTACCTGTGCGCAGCCGGGACCGGCTACAGCGCTCCGGCCGGAAACGGCTCGCCCAACGGAGCCGGCGCCCTCTAGCCGCCTCCGCCCAAGATGAGCTGAACCGTCGACAGCACCGTCAGCCCGCCGACGGTGACGACGGTCCCCCACGCGATCACGTTGAAGGCCAGGTTGTTGGTGTACTTCCCCATCAACCGGGGTTTGTTGATGAGCAGCAGCATCAGCACGAGAACCAGCGGCAGCAATACACCGTTGAGCACCTGCGAGTAGAAAATGATCACGTTCTGGAACGCATCCGACGCGACCAGTACGATGCCGCCGCCGATCACGATGAGGCCCGCGTACAAACCGTAGAAAACGGGTGCCTGTCGGAACGAGTTCTCCACGCCCGATTCGAACCCGAACGCTTCGCAAACATAGTAGGCCGTCGAGAGCGGCAGGATCGACGCGGTGAAAATCGCTGCGTTGAGCAGGCCGAGCGCGAACAGCAGCGAGGCGTATTTCCCGGCCAGGGGCTGCAAGGCGGTCGCGACGTCGCCGGCGGTGCTTACGCCCAGCGGGTGCGCGCCGGGCGCGAGGTGCGCATTGTGCACGTAGATCGTCGCGGCGCAGGCGACGACGATGAAGAACGCGATCACGTCGGTGATGATTGCGCCGGTGATCACGTCGATCCGCGAGTACGGATAGTCCTTGATGCGCACACCCTTCTCGACTACCGCTGACTGAATGTAAAACTGCATCCACGGCGAGATCGTCGTGCCGATCACGGCGATCGCGGTGGTGAGGTACGATTGCGTCGGCGTGAAATGCGGGAAGACCGTGGCTTTGAGCACCTCACCCCACGGCGGATGCACCACGAAGCCACTGATCACATACGCCAGATAGACGAAGCAGAAAACGAAGAATATTTTCTCGACGACCCGATAGTTGCCGCGCGTCACCATGGTGAAGACGAAGATCGCCGCCGCCGGCACGAGCAGGTACTTGGTCAGAAAGGGCACGTACTGCTGGAACACTGGTGAGGCGAACGCGATGCCGGCGAACTCCGCCGCCGTGTTACCGAGATCGGACAGCACGAACAGCAGAAGCACGATCGTCGTTACCTTGACGCCGAAGTTCTCGCGGATCAGATCGGCGAGTCCCTTCCCCGTTACGGCGCCCATTCGCGCGCACATCTCCTGCGTGACGATCAGCGCGACCGTCACTGGGATCAGCAGCCATAGCATCGAGTAACCGAACTGCGCGCCGGCGATCGAGTACGTCTGAATCCCACCGACGTCGTTGTCGGCATTGGCGGTAATGATTCCCGGGCCGATGACGGAGAAGAACATCAGCAGCGTGCGGACGAGCTTCGGCCGCGCGGCGGCGCCGCGCGGCTTGTCGATCTCGGGCATCCTTCAGCCGACCTTCTCGGCGTTGCGCTGGTGATGCCGCGTGAAGCGCGGCAGCTTGCGCTTCAGGCGTTCAGGCAGGATCGCGTCGATCGCGTCGTCGACCGTTACCAGCCCGAGCATCTTCCCGGTCGGGCTCAGCACGGGGCAGGCCAACAAGTCGTAGCGGGCGATCGTCGAAGCGACGTCTTCCGACGACGTGTCGGTCGAGACGCTCACCAGGTCCGATTCCATCACCGAATGGATCGCGGCGCTGGGATCGGCGAGGAGCAGGGTGCGCAGCGATAGCACGCCGAGCAGCTTCTTCGCTTGATCGATGACGTAAAGGTAGTAGATGAACTCGGTTTCCGGCGCGATTTGCCGGATCTTTTGGATCGTCGCCTCGACCGTGCGGTGCGGGTAGATCCACACGAACTCGGTCGTCATCAGACCACCGGCCGTGTCCTCGTCGTAGGTGGTCAGCTCGCGCAGCTCTTCGGCGGTCTGCGGATCCATCTCGGCCAGCAGTTCTTGCTGCTTGTCGGCGGAAAGGTCGCCGAGCAAGTCGGCGGCATCGTCCGAGTCCATCTCCTCGATGATGTCGGCGGCACGCTCCGTGCCGAGATCATCGATGACCGCGCGCTGCCTCTCGGGATCGAGATGCTCGAGCGCATCGGCGGCGCGCTCGTCGTCGAGCGAGCCGACGACCCGGGCGGCGTCCTGCGCCGAGAGCTCGCCGATGATGTCGGCGAGATCGGAAGGCCTCATTCGGGCCAACCGTCCCTGGCTCACCGAGAGCTGGATCCGCAGGGGATTGAGATCGTGCAGCGGCGCGACGTTGTCCCAGGCGATGAGCATGCGCGGGATGCGCGCAACCAAACCCGGCGCAAGGCGCCCTGCGCCCAAGCGGCGCAGCAGCCCGCCGACGCCGATATCGGCGGCGACGACGCGAATCGCGCCGGTGGTGCGGGCGAGCTCGAGGTCGTTGATGCGCACGACCTTGCGGCCGTCGACGTCGACGATCTGTTTGTCGAACAGGTCCTCGACCAAATAGAGGGTTTCGTCGTCGGGCGGCGCGTCGATCGTCGGCGGGGCGGAGAGCAGCAGCGTGCCGTCGTCTTCGATCTCGATCACGTCGGCGATCGGCGCGAGCTTGCGGCCGTCGCGCGTCTTGACCGCAACCGCGTCCACCCGCGGGAACGTGTCCTCGGGATGCTCCACCACGAAGTCGATGACGCGGCCGACCGAGGTGCGCGCACCGTCGCGGTCGATCACCGCCGTGCGCCCGACGAGCTGCGAGACGAATCCGTCGTGGAACGCCATTCGACCGCACCCCCCTCCAACAAAAAAGCCGGTTGGGATCTCTCCCGTCCGGCGGCTCGGCGCGATGGCGTCCACCGGCGCCGCGGCGCCGGAGTCACGTCCTCAACGTCGAGCTTCAGCACCACACGCCATCGAACCGGAGCGTTTCTCCGGTTCAGCCGCATTAAGCGCCGCCTTGATTCGGCGGAGCCTGGTCACCACGTCGGGGTCTCTCGACCTTTCCGGGCAGCGGCGTATCTGCGTGTGGACGCCTCACCTAACGAGGAATCCACCTCAAGTGTACCCTCAGGCGTCAAGCACGTTTCGCGCACCCCGTACGGGAAGGGCCCGGCGCGAGCGTGAAGCTCCCGAGCCATGTCGATCCGACTCGCGGCAGGGTTTGCCGCGGCGGCGTTGCTCTGCGCGTGCTCCGGGACCCGGGCGGACGGCACCAGCGGCGGCCCGAGCGCCTCGCCGTCCGCCGCGTCCTCGAACGGGCCGATGAACTCGCCGGTTTCGCGCGCAGGTGCGCCGGGTCAGGTCCCGCTCGATGCCGCCCAGCGCTCGGAGGTCCTCGCGACGGAGGCCAAGGTCCCGCCGGCCGAGCGCGCGCGGCTGCGCTACGCGCTGGCGACCGGAGACGACGGCCGGTCGCACCTCGTCGTGTACGACGGCGAGGGTCTGGACGCCGGCGGCCGAGCGGCAAAGAAGCGCCACGAGTACGTCGTCTTCCGCGTCCTCAACGCCGCCGACGGCGAGCACTACGATCCGCAGCAGAACAGCATCATCGCGCCGATCCCGCCGCCGGCCGAACGCGACAACGCCCCTACGAAATCGTAGTTTGAACTAGCGGACGATCGAGTCGGCGACCAGGGTTGCGACGATCGCGGACATCCGTTCGGTGCTCGCGACCAACTTAGATTGGAACGAGCTCAAGATCTGATCGCGGGTGAAGGCGGTTGTCTCCGCGCCGACATTCGTGTCGCGGATCGCGCTCTCGGACATCTGCGTGTTCACCGCGGCCGTGTTGCCGTTGGTGACCGCTTCTTGGAGCGAAACCATTTGCGCGCCGACCGTCGCGCGGATCCCGCCGAGCGTGGTGATCGCGTTGTCGAGCCGATACTCCGCGCCTTGGTCCTCGAGGTCGTCGCCGAGGATCACCTCGTTGACGCCGAGGTTGACCGCGCTGACGCCGGGGATGTCGACGCTGACGATCGACCCTTCGCCGTCGCCGCTGTTGACGTCCAGTGCCGCACCGGGCGCCTTGCTCTGCGCGGGAAGCGTGACCAGCAGCCCGACGCTGCCGACGTCCGCCGGGGTGAGCGTGCCGATGTTGAAGGCGAGGACCTGTGGGCCGCCCCCGTTCTGGGATTGCTGCACGAAGGTCGGATTGCCCGGGGTCGGCGCGCTGAAGCCGGTCGGGAAGTTCGTGCCGTTCGCAACCGGAAGCGTATACGTCTGCTCGGGCCCGAACGCCGACTCCTGACTGCCCAGGGTGACCGTGACGTTCAGCGAGTTCGAAACCGGATCGTACGAATCCACCGACACCTGCTGCACCATCTGGGGCGCATTGGGCGCGACGTAGGGTGCGGCCGGGTCGACGCTCTGGTCGATGATGTTGCCCCCGCCGCTGGCCGCGGGATTGAGCACGAGCAGCGCGCGCGTCGGCTGCGCGAGGATGCTCGACGCGCTTCCGTCGAGCAGCTGCCGTCCGTTGAACTGCGTGCTCGCCGCGATCTGGTTGATCTCCTGGGTGAGCTGGTTGAGCTCGTCCTGCGTGTTGCTCAGGTCCGCGGCACTCTGCAGGCCATTGCGGGATTCGACGACGAGCGCGCGCATGCGCTGAATGATGTCGGAGATCGTCGAGAGCGCGCCGTCGGCGACCGACAGCGCGTTGTTCGCGTTTTGAATCTCGTGGGCGCCCTGATCGAGGCCGGCGACCTTGGTCGCGAGGTTCTCCGCGATCGCCAGTCCGCTTGGATCGTCGGCGGCCGTGTTCACGCGCAAACCAGACGAGAGACGTTCCGTCTCCGTCATCAGCGCGCTTTGTGTCTTCAGGCTCGCGTTCAGCGCGATCCCGGAGAGGCCTAAGACGTCCATGCTGGCTTTGCGGTCTTCCCTCCATGGAAGTACTGCGTCCGTGGGCGTGAGGACCCCAGGTCCCCTATGAATCCTATCGGCATCGTACCGCCGCAGCTTAGGTTGTGGGCGCCTTAACGACATCTGAACGGCGGCGCTACAGAGGCACCCGCGCGTCGCCGATGCTACGGATGTGCGACCCCATGCACGCCGCTTGATAGCGGCGGCGGGCTCCGCTTGTCTGACCCTCTCGACGATCTTCCTGGCGTCGGACACGGGGCTGCGAGCGGCCCCGCTTCTCGCGGTCAGGCTCGACTTTCCGATCGCGGTTCCCGTGCTCGCGTTGAACGTGCCCTCGCCCGCGCCCGTGCTGTCGCTCGCGCCGTTGCCGTCGGTCGGCCCGCTGCCGCGCGCGCCGGTGCCGTCGGCCGTGCCGTCGCCGTCGGCCGCACCGTCGGCGTCGGCCGCGCCGTCAGCTTCCCCGGGGCCGCGGCCCTCGGGAACTCCTCGGCCGCGCTCGTTCTTGGGCGACGGCCCCATCGTCTTTAAGGGAACGGGGACCTATCAACTCGGGCTCAATCGCTCGAGCCGCAACGGGTTCAGCGAGAGCATCGACAACTATTCGACCGCGCTATCGCTGGTCGCCGAGCGGCGCACGGAGCAGACCTCGCTCTCGGTGTCGAACGCGTTCGGGTACGGTGCCGGCGGCGCCGCCGCCGGCTCGCTCATCATCGGCTACCGGACGCCGCAGTACGGCCTGACGTACGGTCAGGTCACCGGTCCGAGCGACAGTCAGCTCGAGATCGGCGGCTTCGCGCGCGGGATCAGCCTGGACATCCCCGAGCGCAACGGCGACCTCTCGTTCCTGACCTCGACCGCCAATCAGACCGATGGGACCGACTACCGCATCTACGGCGTGCGGCGGAACTGGAACGCCTTCGGCGGGTTCCTGTCCGCCTCTGAATATCTCGGCTCCGGCGAGGGCGGGCTCGGCCGCGAGGCGATCACCGACTTCGGCTTCCATCATTTCGGGGCGGCGCTCTCGACCGATACGGAGCTCGCGGTTTCGTCGGTGCACTCGGTCGGCAACGTCCCCGACGGGGCGAACGTGGCCGGCGCGTTTCATGCCGACTGGCAGAGCAAGTCGATCTTCAGCAGCCTCCAGCTGCAGTTCTCGCCCGGCGGCTTCGAGACGCTGACCGGCGCGCTGCAAGGCGGTTTCACCGGCGACCTCGCGATCCGCAAGCACTCCGACCAGCTCGGCGATCTCGACCTCGACGTGGGCCATAGCGACGAGCGCATCGACTCCGACGTGCAGCACGACGATCACCTCACGCTGTCGGGAAACAAGAGTTGGACCAACTTCGGTTTCCAATACGTCACCGGGATCGACGGCCTGCACTCCGACGGCACGACGTCGATCCAGCGCAACGCCGCGCTCACCCTGACCGAGAGCCTGCACAGCCTGTCGCTGTTCGAGACGCTGCAGTCCAGCTCGGTGGCCGGCGGAACGGGCGCCGCGATGCAAAAGCAGCTCTCGCTAGGCGTGAGCCGGCCGATGTTCGGCGGCACCGCCGCGTATCAGTTCTCCCGCAGCACCTCGACCGGGGGCGGCGCGAGCAACGGCGACGGCGGCGCGCAAACGTTCTCGTACCGCCGCTCGCTGGGGCGTAAGCTCGACGCGGAGATCAGTCAGACGATCGAGACGTCGTCCAACAACGGAACGCCGTCGCGGCTGCTCGATACGACGCTTTCGCTCGTGCGCCGGCTGTCGGCCGTCGTCGCCGTTCAGGTCAGCGGTGAATTTTTCCGGCAGACGGGCCTGGGCGCCGGCAAGGGCACCGCGTTCAGCGCGTCGCTGATCGGCCCGTTCGGTTTCGGCGAGGCGCCGAGCACGTCGGGACGCTCGAACCCGAACTTGCCGGCGGTCATCCGCGGCGTCGTGACGTTCGCGAGCGCAGCGAACGGGTTGGCGTTCAACGCGTCGAGCGCGCGCGGCTACAACAACGCGATCATCATCCTGGACGGCCGCGTCTCGCAGCGCACCGACTCGTCCGGCGAGTTCGAGTTCCGGTTCGTTGCGCAAGGGCCCCACACGGTTCGGCTCGACCCCGCGTCGATCGCGCCCGGGCTGATCGCCGACCGCGAGTACCAGAGCGTGCAAGTGATGGGCGGCCAGACGGCGACGGTCCAGTTCGCCGTCGGCAACTTCGCCGGCGTGACGGGCAGCATCGTCGCCACGGATGCCAATGGCGTGAAGCGTCCGCTGGGCGGGATCGGGATCTCGATCGACGGCGTGCAGAGCGTGATGACGGCGCCCGACGGCCACTATTCGGTCGGCCGCCTGACGCCGGGCGCGCACACGATCGAGATCGTGCAATCGACGGTGCCATCGAGCGTGGCGTTCTTGTCCGACACGAAGAAGACGGTCACGGTCTCGGCGGGTACGTCGACCCCACTCGATTTCAGCGCGACGCCGCTGGGCTCGATCTCGGGCAACGTCATGGCGCCGGCCGACGGCGGTTTCGGATCGCTGGTCGGCTTGCACAATGTTTACGTCGTGGCCGAGCCCGGCGAGCACGCCGTCATCACCGACGACGACGGTTCGTACGTCATGGACAACATGCCGCCGGGCCAGTACACGCTGACCGTCGATCCCGACACGATCCCCGACGGTTTGTCGGTCTTGTCCGGCCCGGACGGGCCGGTCGCGGTCGCCGGCGGCGTCTCCGTCGCGGGGATCGTCTTCAAGCTCGGCGCCGGCGCGAAGGACGTGGTGTACACGTTCAACGACGGCAAACGCATGCCGATCCAAGTCACCACCGATCCGGCAATCGCACCGCCCGGCGCGCTGTTGCGGATCGTCGCGCAAACCGCCGCCAAGGACGTCAAGGAGCTCGCCGTCGAGAGCGACGTGTTCGGTTCGTTCCCGCTTCGCCTCGACCCGCGGATCGGGCGCTGGATCGGCTCGGTCGTCGTGCCGCCGCTCGCCAAGGGCGACTACGCCTTCAGCGTGACCGCGCACCGAACCGACGTCACCGACGCCGCCGCGCTCGTCCCGGTCGACCCGCGCGTCCCGCTCTTCACCGTGCGCATGAGCCCGCGTGATCCCGAGGCCGGCCACACGGTGCGCGTCATGCTCAAGGCGATCGCGTCGGTCGGCGAAGGCGACGCGCTGCTCTTCGAGGACGGCTACAAGGTGACGCTGCCCAAGCCCACCGGTCGGGTGTTCACCTTCGACATCCGCCTTTGGCGCAAGGGCTTGCCCTACGGCGCGACGCTGGTGACCAAGCGCGGCCAGCAGTATCCGCTAAGTCTGCGTTAAGACTTTCAGTCGTCCGATAAGCAGCTAAGCGTTCGCATCGATCCGGTCGATGACGTGTTTAGGGGCGTCGACCGCCTCTCTCATTTAGCGTCCCTCACTCGAAAGGATTCGAACGTGAAAAGAGCAGTTGCTGCTCTCGTCATGCTGGGGATCGCGACCGTCACGGCAGCGCCCAGCTCCGCGGCCCCGACGGTCTATGGATCGGCTCAGCTCAAGTACACCGTCAATGCGACGGCGTCGATTTCGATCGCCGTCAACTACGATGCGAACGGCGCGATTCAGCCCGCCGTGCCATCATCGATTCTGGCGTCGACCGCCGGAAATTGCGCAGCCGGCGTAGCCGAAGCGTCGAATGCGACGCTGACGTACGGCGGCATCACACCACCCGGTGGCGCAGGCACGTATACCAGCTGCTACTACAAGAACGCCCTCTCGGTCGGCGTGAACTCGAACGACTCGGCCGGCGTGAAGGTCGTCGAGTACGTCGATGCGGTGCAGGCCGGTACGGTGATCTGCGCCTATCCGATCGACGCGACGCCCAAGAACAAGCCGACCCAGTCGGCTGCGACGGCGATCGCCGGTTCGGGCGTCTGCCCGGCCGCTACCGGCGGACCCGGCGCGGGTACTGCGCTCACCGGCCTCGGCGCGGTGACGGCGGGTGCCGGCTTCGGTGCGCAGGGTAACCCCGGTGTGCCGGCCACGGTCGTCACGGCGGGTACGCCGACTGCGACGACCTACACGGCGGGCGGCCTCACGCTGTACAACACCGCCGCGGCTCCGCCCGCGGGGTGGAACTACATGGGCGAGGACGTCAGCATGAACGTGAGTCCGGCGGCGCCGTCGGGCGCGAACACGCAGGTCATCACGATCGCGCTGATCCCGAGCTAGAGCCCACCTCAATCCGTCCGACGGAAACGCCGAGAATACTTAGTGATGCGTATATCGCGTGTTCTCACTGTCGTTGGTCTGCTCGCCGCCCTCGGGCTCGCGCTGACCACGCCGTCGTCGGCGGACATCTCGGTCGACGTCTCTCCGGCGAAGTACGAGCTGACAACGCAGCCCGGCAAGCAGGAGACCTTCCCGATCACGGTCCGAAACACGAGCGGCGCCGCGGTGCACATCGTGGCGTCGCTCTCGGACTATGCGGTAGGGCCGACCGGAAACTACGCGTTCACGGCACCGGGTAAATCGCCGTTTTCGCTCTCGAAGGACATCTCGATCAACCCGCGCGAGTTCGACATCGAACCGGGATCGTTCACTCAAGTCCGATTCTCGGTCGATGTTCCGGCGAGCGCGGCCGGCGAGTACAGCAACCTGGTCTTCTTCACGACGCGTCCGACGCGCAAGGGCGGCGGGCTCTCGATCGTGGAGCGGATCGCGTCGAAGATCTACGTGATCATCCCCGATTCCACCCGAATCGGCGGTGAGATCGACGACGTCAAGACGCAGTCACTCTCCGACGGTCAACACTATCTGGTCGATTTCCGCAATACCGGCAACGCGCACGTCTATCTCAGCGGGCGCGTCGAGGTGAAACAGGGCGGTACCGTCGTCGATCGCGTCACCTTCCCGCAAGGGATGCTGGTCGAACGATCCGGGAAGCGGCTGATCGATGCAGTCGGAAAGAAATTAGTGCCGGGTTCGTACTCCGTGGTCGCGCTCGTCGACTACGGGGGTCCGAATCTCGTCGCAGGTCAAGCGAACCTCACGGTGCGCTAGCGCGCCGACACGGAACGGATTCCGGAGATTCAATGACACATCTCACGCGAACGGTGGCGCTTGTCGCCATTGTCGCCGCCGCAGTGTTCGGCGCCGACGGGTTCGTCGCACTCGCGCAAACGTCGGCGCAGCCGGCCGCGCGCTCTGCAGGCAGCGTTCGCGCGGCCGCCAACTCAATGGCTCCCGCTCCGACCCCGCCGCCGCTGCCTTTGGGCGATCTGTCGCGTCCGCTCGGCTCGCGAAGCGTCATCGGTGGGCGCAACGGCGACGAGCTGAGCGCGTTCGCCCGCCTTCCGGCCGCGCTGCGTCTGAGCCGCACGACGCGCTTCGTTCCGTACCACGGGCCGCGCCCGCCGATCCCCAAGCTGTCGGATCTGCTGCACCACAAGGCGCGCTTCCGGCAGTCGGCCAGCGGCGGCACGATCGTGCTCACCGGGACGTCGTCCGTCCCGTACTTGGACGATCAAACGCTGTCGTACGGCGCGCAGGTGTACTGGCTCTGCGAGAATCTCAAGCCGTCGACGACCTACCAGTACCTGGTTTTCCCGCCCGACGGCACGGCGTACAAGGCGCAGTCGCGCAACTACGCCGGGGCGGGCTATTCGGCGACGTTCACCACCGACGCCACCGGCCGCTGCGAACAGGTCAGCGGCGGGGCGCAGTATCCGTGGTATGCGGAAATCACGCTTCAGACACCGCTTGCGGCCTCACCGGATCCGATAACCGGCATCGGTCCGACCCGGACGGCCGGACCTCCGTACGACAATCCCTACTCGGGCGTCTGGGCGATCGCCGTGCAAAACACGGCGACGAACCAGTACGAAGCCGTCGCGTACTCGGTCGTGCTGGGGACGTTGAACTTCACGACGTATTCGAACGCGGGCTTCACGACCAAGTCGAACGACTTCGCCTCGGGTTCGACGGTCTACGTTTCGGCTGCGGGACTCAACCCCGCGCACTTCTATTCGTTCGGCTT